>NZ_CP035037.1:1200000-2400000 GCF_004028235.1 Leucobacter muris
CATCTCCTCGAGCGCGTCGGCCACGCGCTCATCGGCGAGCTCGTCGATGACCTCGAGCATGCGGTGCTGCGGCAGCTCGAGCAGCGCCTCGGCGAGGTCGGCCGGCTTGAGGTCGACCATCGTCTGGATGAGCAGCTCGGCCGACTGCGCCGACTCGCTCGAACTCGGCAGCACCAGATCCGACCAGCGCACGATGCGCGAGTCGCCGCGGCTGAAGGGCGCCGCCGGCTTCGGCAGCCGCACGAACACCTCGGAGACCACCCACTCGCCCGTGCGAGTGCGCTCGATCGCGGCGTCCTCGATGCGGGCCGACAGCGGCTGCCCGCCCGCCTGCTCGGGGGCGAGCCGCACCTCGCGGCCGATGATCTCGGCGATCATGCGCGTCTCGCCGCCGCGCTGCTCGAAGCGGCGCACGTTGATGAGGCCCGTCGTGATGACCTGGCCGGAGCCGATCGAGGTCACCCGGCCGATCGGCACGAACACGCGCCGCTTGCCTGGGATCTCGACGATCAGGCCGACCACGCGCGGCGCGCTCGCCGCCCGGAAGACGACGAGCACATCGCGCACCTTGCCGATCCGATCCCCGACAGGATCGAACACCCCGCGCCCGGCGAGGCGCCCGACGAAGACCCGCGTAGTACTCACACCCTCTAGCGTAGTGGGCCGGGGCTCCGCGGTGAGAGAATAGGGGCATGAGTACTCCCGGCCCCCTCTCCTCCTCGCGCGCCCCGCTGATGCCCGAGATCCCGCAGGGCGAGATCGTCTCCACCTACGACCGCTACGAAGATGCGAAGCACGCCGTCGACGTGCTCGCCCGCGCCAGCTTCCCCGTGCAGCGCATCAGCATCGTCGGCAACGACGTGCGCAGCGTCGAGCGGGTCACCGGGCGCCTCACCTACGGCCGCATCGCGCTGATGGGCGCGCTCTCGGGCGCCTACCTGGGCCTCTTCCTCGGCCTGCTGCTGTTCATCTTCCAGCCCGACAACGCCGGCATCTTCGGCGTGTTCATCGCGGCCGTGGTGATCGGCGCCGGCTTCGGCATGCTCTTCGGGGTGCTCTCGTACGCTATGAACCGCAACCGCCGCGACTTCTCGTCGGTCATGCAGATGGTCGCGACGCGGTACGACCTGATCGTAGAGCCTGACTTGCTTCACGAGGCCCGCCGCATCCTCGTGGAATCGGCGCAGAAGTAGCGCGGACACGATTGGGACACGATGACCCTGCGTGATTCAGTATGACGTCGGCCGATGCAGCCGTCGTGATTTCGGCGGTGGCGATCCTTGTGACCATCGCCATTGCACGCGCAGGCTGGGAGCGTGACCGTCGGGCAAGGAACGCAGAGATCCGCGGGCGATATGTCGGGCATCTCATCGCGATGATCGAGAGCCAATCAGAACCTCTGCTCGATCCCAGCTGGGACGGTGGGAGAACGATGGAAGGTGCAGCTCATCACGCCAGAGCCATCGCTGCTATGGCTTCGCTCGAGTCGAACGACAGAGATGTGGAACTGACGCTCTTCATAGCCCAGCAGGCGTACGCGCTGGGGGTGGAGTCAAAGGCATATCGATCGAGCCGAGAAGCTGTCGAGGACGCGGAACGCAACATCTTCGGGGCCCGCCGATCTGCGCTTCTACACGCGCGCGTGCTGCTCACTGAGGAGCTGTTCAAATGTCAGGAAGGTTCCATTGGCCGGCGTCGTCTGAAGAGCTTCTGGGCTTGCTACTGCGAAGCCCTGTTGCATCAGCACTCTCTACCCGATGCGGACGAGGACCGGTGATCACCCGCCGAAGACCTCGAGCGTCTCGAATCTTCAAGATCTGCACCACGTCGTGGTAACGTAGCTTCTAGCGGAGGGCACCGGTGTGCCCTCTCCGAGCCTCCACGGCATTGTCGTGGGGGCTTTCGTGTTTCTACGGGGCTTCACCCTTCCGGGGTGGAGCCCTTTCGTGTTTCTGGAGGACGAATGAGTAGGCATAGCAGTACGGAAGGCGCAGTCGGTTGCTTTGCGCTGGTGGCGCTCGTGGTTGCCGCGCTCGCTGTCGGGCTGTTCGCGAATCTGCATCGCGTGGATCACGCGAGCTGTCTCGTGGAGGATAAGGATCGTGCTGCGGTCGACGGCGGCTCCGATATGCGGGTGTACACCGACTGCGGGATCTTCCGTGTGAAGGACAGCCTGTTCCTGATGCGGTGGGACTCGGCGGACGTGTACCAGGGTATCGAGGTGGGGGAGTCGTACGACTTCGAGACGGCCGGTTGGCGTGTTCCGTTCCTGTCCTGGTTCCCGAACATCGTCGCGGCCGAGCAGGTGACGCGATGAGACGCAAGGTGCTGAGTGAAGTGTGGACGTTCGTTCTCGGAGCGGTAGGGATCGCTCTGGTATCGAACCGGATACTCCGGCACCCTGATGAGGGGTTCTGGACGGAGTTCCTGTGGGCGGCAGGCCTCTATCTGGGGCTCTCGTTGCTTGTGGAGGCGTTGCTCCGGCTCCGAGAGCAGCGCCCGCGCCTGCGTATGGGTAAGCGCTCGTGAGCCAGGGCCAGCTGCCTCGCCGCCCCGAGTTCTTCCCTCGCATGAAGGTGCGCGGCGCTCGCCGCCGACGCGAGCAGGCGCAGGTGATGATCTCGTTCGACACCGCGATCTCGGCGCTCACCGAGTTCGGCCGCGGGGTAGCCGCGGCGGTCGAGCATGTCGCGGCAGGGTTTCAGGCCTTCGCCGCCGGCATGGCGAGAGCTGTGCTGGCCGAGCAGCAGCGCGTGCAGGAGTACCTGCTGAGCGACCGCTACCAACTCGACCTCATCGAGCGCCGGTATCGGCGTGATCCGATCGCGTGGAGCAACGCCGTGCGCGACTTCTACATGGACCGCATCAACCGCGATTTCGACCTGCTCGACGCCGAGTCGATCTCGAAGCGACTCGGCCTCCCCATCGAGCCCTGGCAGGCGTCAGTACTCGCCGGGCAACTAACCCACTACCGGACGCCCGCGTGGGAAGCCATGCGGCGGCGGGTGCTGCAACGAACCGAACCTGACCACTCGAGGGAGGACCAGTGACTGACCGTGACGTGGAGCGTCTGACGTCGACGCACACCGAGATGATCGAGGGGCGGGTGGTGGTCGCGGATCCGCTGCTCGAACAGCTGCGCCGCGCCCGCTACTCCTCAGTCGGGTACGGAGGAGCACGTGGCGCAGCCGGCGGCTCGGTGCTGAACACCAAGGCCTTCGACCTGTATGAGGAGATCGACGGCACGACACGCGCGTGGCTCGACCACTACCGGCGTGACCACCGAGGCGACCTCGCCGACGCGATCGTGCGTCTCGCCGGAATCCTCCGCGCCGAGGTTGCCGGCGACCGCCTGGACCCGGACGACCCGCGCACCGGCATGTTCGGGGTGATGGTCTACCGCATCGAGAACCTGCTCGATCCGCCTCACGAGAAGGAGCTCACGTTCCCGTGCCCCGACTGCGGCGAGCGCTACCACGAAGAGACCACGGTGGAGAAGCGTGGCGGCCGTGAAGTGGAAGTGATGACCCGGCAAGCCGCCCTGCGCATCCCGGTGCGGCCGGGGCGTGCGCTCGTCGCTGAGTGCCACTGCTGCGGGAAGCTGTGGGCGACCCGAGACGAGCTGATCGAACTCGCTGAGAGCGCCGGCGAGCGTGTCGACTATGCAGAGCTCGTCGTCGCGCTCGCCGCCGGGAACGGGAAGGGGTAGGGCTTCGGCGAGGGTTCTTGCTGTCGGCGCGCGGATGGTGTTAACCTAGCCTCACGCAGGAGAAGTGTCGAAAGCCCCGGTAGAGCAACAGCTCCCGGGGCTTTCGCCGTTCCTGCAGGATCTTCCCGCGCCGCGCCGCTACTCACTCTCTCGGCGCTTCGGTGCATCACCTCGTCGCACGGGCGCGAGCGCGGGAACACTCTCCGAGGAGGCCATCGTGGTTTGCAAGCACTGCGGACAGCCGATCAGTGGCGAAACCTGGCCGATTCACGAGGCCGGCAACTATCGCGGCAAGAGCCGCTGCGACCCAGAGGACTCGGGCCTGCCGTACGGGTACAACGCTGGCCGCGAGGGTGAGCCCTGCGAGTCGCCGTGCCTCGGGAGCGTGAGGTGAGCGACTGGGCGTTCGTCGCGACCGTCGCGCTCGTCGTCATCTACCGGCTCGGTGCGAAGTGGATCGACGGCCGCGACCAGATCGACGATGAGACGCCGCCGCCCGGGAACGACACGCTTGTGGAGACCATGCCCCACGAGATCCGCGACGACAGCGAGCGTCGCATCCCCGACATCCGACTCGGCTTCCAGAGGGATCAGTGATGCACGAGTGCCCCGAGGGTTGCGGCCGCAGTTACCAGTCGATCCGGGCCGCGATGCTCTGCCAATGCGAGCAGTACGACACGAACGGCTACCCGAAGCAACAGCCCGCGTACGACATCTAGGAGTCACGATGTTCATTCCCCCGACCGCGCAAGAAGCCCGCAAGGGCGAGCCGCCCATCGTCCGTGTCATCACGACCTCGCTCGATGACCGCATCCATAAGCCCGAAACCGACGAGGATACCTTCGCTGAGGCCGCAAGAGAGGCCCTCGCAGTGGCCCACGAGAACGGGTACAGCTCCGTTGCCTACGACAGCGTTAGCGAGTTCATGAAGCTCTTCGGGCCGAGCGGTCGACTCGGCTACGAGTACGTGTGGATGTTCACCGCATGGGATCAGATCGAGGAGCGGGAATGACGCATCAGTTGATCGACGCCGCCACGATGCTCGCCGAAGGCGGCACGGTGGCGGTCATCGCACGACGTCAGCGGAAGGCCCAGGAAGTCGCCGCAGAGCTCGTCAAGCTCTGCCCGCAGGACGGCCTTAAGCGCATCCACACGAACGGCAACGAGCACTACCGCTTCCCCAACGGTGCACGCGTGCTGCTCGGCAGCGGTAAGGGTATCTGGCTGCGAGGGGTCACGCTCGACTTCCTCATCATCGACGTCGCCGCACAGGATGATCCAGACCACTGGCGGCCATGCTTCGCAGGACGAGAGCCCCGCATCAAGATCTATCGCGGGCCGCGCGAGAGGACGCAGCATGGCAACACCAGCGCACAACGCGAACGGGCACCGCAGGCGTGAACTGACGAAGCGGGTGAAGGCTGAGGAAACGCACTGCGCGCTCTGCGATAAGCCGGTCGATAAGACGCTCACCTACACGTCAGGCGAACACGGGCCGAAGTGCTCACGCCTCGACTGCAAGGGATGCATCCCGCACCCGATGCGCGGTGAGGTCGACGAAGACCTCCCGCGGTCCCGTGGTGGCTCACCGTACGACCGCAAGAACTGCCGTCTGATGCATCGCGACTGCAACAATTGGAAGGGCAAGCGTACCATCGCCGAGGCGCGCGCGAAGCTTCACGGTGAGACGCTCGCTCCGCTGCCGAAGCCGCGCCCGCTCGGCAGCTACTGACCTGCCGCGCCGTGGGAGCACCCGGGGCGCCCACCCCCCTCCCACGCGCCCACGGCCCACCCGCGGCGTAGGGCCTCTCTCTCCCCACGATTTTTTTCCACACGAACCGGACGCGGGATCCCCTCGGATCCTTTGCGGGAGTAGGTATCTCGGCGGTTCGTATCACGGTTCCGGTATTTGGACACTGGATCGGCCGCGATCCCTTGCGGGAGTAGGGCGAGACGGGGATGGTATCTGCCCGGGCATGTCCGGGAGGTGATCGTCATGGCGAAGCGCACGTGCAAGACATGCGGGAAGCGGTTCGAGGGCGACAAGCGCCGCCGCTACTGCTCGGCCGAATGCCGCTCCGGGAAGGCTGCCGCCACGGCTGCGCCGCCGGTGCTGCGCGCGGTGGAGCCGGACGAGGTACCCGAGGAGACCGGGCCGCCGAGGCCGCGCGTGCTCGACCTCGAGACCGCGTTCGAGGAGGGCACCGAGCTCGAACAGAACCTCGCGCTGCGTCGGCACCTCGCTGCGCTGCTGAAGACCGCGGCCCCGCGCGACGCCGCGCCGCTGTCGAGGCAGCTGCGCGAGATCGGCCGCGAGATCGCCGCGCTCGAGGCGCAGGAGCTCGAGGAGGCTGAAGGTGCCGCCAAGACGCCAGACGAAGACTGGGACGAAGACGCCATCTGAGGGCCGGAAGCTCTCCGAAGTCGCGAAGCATCTCGTGATGCCTACCGGCATCGTCTCGACCGGGTGGCCGGCGGTGCGCGACACCTGCACCAAGATGGGCGTCACCTTCGACCGCTGGCAGGACGGCCTCGGCCGCGGGATCCTCGCCAAGCGCAAGGACGGGCTGTACGCGGCAGGCATCGGCGGCATCATCATCTCGATCTGCCGCCAGGTGGGCAAGACGTACACGATCGGCGCGATCATCTTCGCGCTGTGCATCATCTTCCCCCGCCTCACCGTGATCTGGACCGCGCACCATTCGCGCACCTCGGATGAGACGTTCGAGTCGCTGCAGTCGTTCGCGCGCCGCAAGAAGGTGAAGCCCTACATTCGGCGGATCCGACGCGCGAACGGCCAGCAGCAGATCATTTTCGCCAACGGCTCCCGCATCCTCTTCGGCGCGCGCGAGAACGGCTTCGGTCGAGGCTTCGCCGGCGTCGACGTCGTCGTGATGGACGAGTTCCAGATCCTCACGAACAAGGCGCTCGAGGACATGATCCCCGCCACCAACGCCGCCCCGAACCCGCTCATCATCGGCATGGGCACCCCGCCCCGCCCGGTCGACCCGGGCGAAGCGTTCCGTACCCGCCGCAACGAGGCCCTCGAGATCAAGCGCCGCAACGCCGCCGGCGACCCCGTCGAGTGCGAGATGCTCTACCTCGAAGTCGGTGCGGACCCCGACGCCGACCTGGACGACTGGGGCCAGGTAGAGAAGGCCAACCCGTCCCACCCGCACCGCGTGCCCCGACAGTCGATCCTCCGCGTGCGCAAGAACCTCGCCGACGACGACTCATACCGCCGTGAGGGCCTCGGCATCTGGGACGACGACCGCGACACCGCCCGAGCCATCCCCGAAGCCCGATGGGCCGAAGGTGAAACTTTCGCCGCCCCCGACACCGCCCCCGCCTACGGGATCTCGTTCTCCGCGGACGGGATGCGCATGGCCCTCGGTGCCGCAAAGACGGACGGGGCGCGCATGTTCCTCGAGCAGCTCGACGCTGACGAGGGCGCCATCGATGACGGCATGGTGAAGCTCGCGGACTGGTTCGCGGCGAAGGATGAGAACGGGGTGCCCAGGTGGCGGCGCTCGCGCGGCATCTTCATCTCGGGCAGCGCGCACGCCCCGACCTTCAAGCAGCTGCTCCGCCGCCGCAAAGTTTTGGAGAAGTGGATCACGGTGCTGAACACGCCCCAGGTGATGGCCGCCTGCCAGACGCTCGACAACGAGCTGAAGGCGAAGACAATCCTGCACCCCGAAGAAGGGCAGGAGCGCCTCGACGCGTCGATCGCGGTCGCTACGAAGATGCCTCGCAGCAAGGACGGCGGCTGGACGTGGGGAGCGCTCACGCCTGACGGCGACGAGACTCCGACAGAGGCCATCAGTTTCGCCCTCTGGGGCGCACGCATATCGAAGCTCACCGGGCGCATGCCCGGGAGCGGGAGAGGAGGGGGGATCCTGTGAGCAACACGAAACCACCCATCGACCTCGGCGCAGACACGGACCTGCTCTTCGACCTCATCGACGTGTGGGAGAAGCGCCGCCCGATGAACGTGAAGCGCTCGGTGTACTACGACGGCGAGAAGGCCCTGAAGGACTTCGGTATCTCGCTGCCGCCGCAGATGCGTTACAAGGTCGGTGCGGCGCTCGGCTGGATCGGGAAGGGCACGAAGGCGCTCACGAATCGATCCGCGTTCGAACGATTCGTCACGGCTTCCGGCGAGGACGACCCGCTCGGGCTCGAGGAGATCCTCTGGACGAACCAGTTCGCCACAGAGTTCCCGGCCGCCTGCATCTCTTCGGCGATGCACGGTTGCAGCTTCCTCACCGTCTCCCACGGCGACCTCGAAGCGGGCGAGCCCGACGTGCTCGTGCTCGCCCGCGCCGCGGAGGAGTCGGCCGCGATCTGGGACAAGCGCCGTCGCGCACTGAAGGGCTTCCTCTCCATCGTGGAGACGAAGGACAAGCAGCCGACCGTGATGGTGCTCTACACGCCGTTCATGGTCTACGAGCTCGAAAAGCTCGGCGGTCGCTGGTACGTCACCGAGATCCCGCACTCGCTCGGCGAGGTGCCGGCCTACCCGCTCGTGCATGACTACGAACTGCGCCGCCCACTCGGGCACTCACGCATCACGCGACCCGCGATGTACTTCGCTGACGCCGCGCTGCGCACCATCGTCCGCTCCGAGGTGTCCGCTGAGCTCTACGCCGCGCCCGAATACTGGCTGTTCGGGTCCGACGTGAAGGCATTCATCGGCAACGACCGCTGGACGGCGCTCATGGGCCGCATCAAGGCGATCGACGTCGACGTCGATGCGGACGAGAAGTTCCCGCAGATCCAGCGCTTCACGGGAGCATCGCCGCAGCCGCACACCGAGCAGCTGCGCATGTTCGCATCGCAGTTCGCCGACGAGATGGATCTCGACGTGCGCTTTGCCGACTCGGCGAACCCGTCCAGCGCGGAGGCGATCTTCGCCGCCAAGGAATCGCTCATCACCGGCACGAAGAACGTCAACACGCTCTGGGGGTACGGTGCGATGCGCGCGATGAACGCCGCCGTGCGGCTGCGCGACGGACTCGACACCGACACCGACGAGATGCGCACACTGCGCGCCCAGTTCACCGACCCGGTGCTCGTGTCCCCGTCCGCCCGCGCGGACGCGTTCTCGAAGTTCGCCTCGAACGTGCCGGGTTTCGCAGAAACCGAAGTCGGGCTCGAATACGGGGGCCTCACCGCCGAACAGATCACCCGCTTCAAGAGCGAGCAGCGCCGCAAGGGCACCACGCTGCTCACCCAGCGGCTCGCCACCGCGGGAGCCGCACCGGCCGCCGACGACCAGTCCGCGAGCGATGAGGCGCTGAAGCAGGCGCAGATCGCGAAGGCCCAGGCCGACGCGCTCGGTGCGTACCGGCGCGCCGGCGTCGTGGAGAGTCGTGCCGCGCAACTGGCGGGCATCGAGGGCGACGTCGAGTTCATCCCCGGTGCGCCGATCACGATCCGGGCGCCCGAGGCTGAGTAGCGAGGTGATGGCGCATGTCGGTCGCGATCGTTGAGCAGCACCGCACGGACCTCACCGCGCTGCGCCGCCTCGCTGTCTCGGACCTGGCCGCGGTCGTCGCCGCGATCCGCGGCCTCGACCCGGCCGCGGCGCGGGAGGTGCTGAAGGAGGCGATCCCGGATCTCATGGATCCGTTCATGGGGGCCGCCTCCGACGCCGCGGCGGTGCTGCTCGAGGAGCTCTACACGCTCGCCGGCCAGCGACCCCCGACCGTAGGGCCCGCGCAGCTGCTGCAGCCTTCCCGGGTCGACGCCCTCGCGCGGTGGGCGGTCACTCCCATGGTCGATGAGACGCTCGAATCGTCGGTGCTCTCCCGGCTCACCGGGGCAGCGGCGCGGATGATCTTCGACTCCTCCCGCCTCACGATGCAGGACGGCGTCACGCGGCATCCGGATGGCCGTCGCGTCTACTTCCAACGCATGCCGCGAGCGAACTGCTGCGCGTTCTGCGGGCTGCTCGCCTCCCGGCCGCCGTATATGGCGTATCGCAGCGACGCCGCGGCGGGGCAGGTTGTCGGCCGCGGCTCCACCCGAACTGGACTCGACGCCTTCGGCAGCCGCCTTTCCGGCGGGGTCGGCGGCGGGATCCACGCCCGCGGTACGCGCGCAATCAGCGAGCAGTACCACGACGAATGCCACTGCCTCGCGGTGCCGATCCTGCGTGGGCCCACCGCGGACGCGATCCGCGCCTCCCGCGCCACTTACGAGGAGCGCTACCAGCAGTCCCTCACCGACGAACACGGGCGGCAGCTGACCGACCTGAGAGACATCCTCGCCGAGTGGCGCAAGCAGCACGGCACGCACTAGACCCCCTCGCCGCACGGCGAGGCCCACCCTATCCATCCGCCCCGATGCCGCACGGCGACGGGCCACCCGAAACGGGAGACACATCATGAGCAAGACCGTGACCACCAACACTCAGACCACGACGGAACCGAACGGGGCCGGCGAGGGATCTGCGGCCGAGCCGAACGGCGACGCTGAGCCGGTCGACTACAAGGCCAAGTACGAGGAGGCCATCGGCCACTCCCGTACCTGGGAGCAGCGCGCGAAGGACAACAAGGCCGCCGCCGACGAGCTCACGCAGCTCAAGGAGGCGCAGAAGACCGACGAGCAGAAGCGGCAGGAGCGAGAAGCGGAACGCGATCGCGAACTCGCCGAACTGAAGGCCGAGAAGCTGCGCGCCGAGGTCGCCGAGGCGAAGTCGGACCCCGAGAAGGGGATCCACGTTCCCGCGAAGCTGCTCCGCGGCTCCACCCGCGAAGAGCTCGAAGCGTCCGCGGACGAGCTCATCAAGTTCAAGGGCGATCCCGCCGAGAAGCAGCGCGTCGTCGTTCGACGCGAGGCGACGGCGGGCGCCAACTCGAAAACGAACCCCGCCCGAGAGGCGAAGCGCGGTTGGCTTCAGTCTCTGCTCGGGGACAACGACTAGGAGGCCAACATGGCAACCCTGACCACCAGCGACGTCACCCTGCCCACGCAGATCGTGGACGGGATCGTCGAGAAGAGCAAGACCGGATCCACGATCCAGGCCCTCTCGGGCCAGGAGCCCATGCGATTCGGCAACGTCAACATCGTCACGTTCGATGACGACCTGACCGCGGAGTTCGTGGAGGAATCGGGCGCGAAGAGCGCCGACGACGCGAAGCCCAGCTCGGTCGTCGCGGTGCCGCACAAGACGGTCGTCAACTTCCGCACCTCGGACGAGTTCAAGGGTGCGGATGAGGACTACCAGCTCGGCATCCTCGACAAGTTCGAGGAGAAGTGCGGTCTCGCGCTAGCCCGCGCGCTCGATCTCGGTGCCTACTACCGGATCAACCCGCGCACCGGCAACGCGATCACCTCGTGGACCAACTACCTGAACTCGACCACGAACCGCGTCGAGGTCGGCGCGAACGCCGACATCGACGTCGAGACCGCCGCCGGTCTCGTGATCGCCGATGGCTACCGGCCCACCGGCATCGCCATGGACCCCGCACACGCGTGGACCCTCTCGACGGCCCGCTACGCGGACGGCCGCAAGAAGTACCCCGAGCTCGGCTTCGGCGTCGACATCTCCTCGTTCGAGGGGCTGGACGCGTCGATCTCGAGCACCGTGTCGGGCAAGCCGAAGGACGGCGACAGCGCCGACAACGGCGTGCGCGGCATCGTCGGAAACTTCCGGCAGGGCATCCGGTGGGGCGTGCAGCGCACCTTCCCCTTCCGCATGCTCGAGTTCGGCGACCCGGACAACACCGGCCGCGACCTCGCCGGCCACAACGAGGTGCTGTTCCGCGCGGAGGTCATCTTCGCTTGGTACGTCTTCGTGGACCAGTTCGCCGTCATCGAGACGGAGGTCACGCCGTGATGATCCGTCTGCGCAACACCGCGAACGGCGCGGTCGTGAAGGTCTCCGAGGAGAAGGCCGAGCGGCTCCGCCGCGCCGGCTGGGCTCCCGCCGACACGACCGCCAAGCCGGCGAGCAAGCCCAAGTCCGAGGCGAAGCCGAAGACCGAGGAGAAGGCCCCGGTCGAGGCGAAGCCGAAGACCGAGGAGAAGACCGCCGGCGACGACTCGGCAGTCCCGTCGCTCGACTGGAAGGCCGCCGAGCTCAGGGACTACGCCGAGAAGCGCGGCGTCGCCCTCGGCACGGCGAGGACGAAGGATGAGGTTCTCGCTGCGATCACCGCTGCCGCCCCGCCTGCGACAGCCGACCCCGAGGACGAGTCCGAGGGCGACGGAACCGAGGGTGAGGGCGAGCCCGTCACCGAGTGATCGCGTGCGGGGCCGGGCATCATCCCGGCCCCGCACCCACCGAAGGGAGTCCGCATGAGCGTCTGGGCAACCCCGACCGACGTCACCGACGCATGGCTCGCTGACGACCCGCCGCCGACAACCGGGAAGATCCAGACCTGGATCGACAAGGCCGAGCGCGAGATCCGCCGCCAGGTGCCCGACATTCAGGCCCGCATCGATGCCGAAGTCGACGACGACCCCGAAGGAGAGGGTCTTCTGCAGGACGCGATCGACGTCGTCGTGGAGATGGTCACCCGCGTCTTCCTGAACCCCCGCCGCGAGCGGTCCCGGTCCGAGAACATCGGCACCGGCCCGCTCTCTGAGGCCGTGACGGTGACCGCCGGCGGCGAGAACCCGGGCAAGCTCTACCTCGCCGCCGACGAGCTCGCGAAGCTGCAGCCGCCCGTCGAGCGCGGCGGAGCGTTCGAGATCGACCTGATGCCTGCCGCACCCAAGGGGTTGTTCCCGTGGCCCTGGTGAAACGCAAGATCAGCGAGTACATCACCCGCTACCCCTACCAAGGCGGCGGGGAGGACTCGCAGGGCAACGAGATCGAGGGCTTCGGGCCCGGGCAGCAGCTCGGGATCTACGCCTTCGATCCGGGAGGCCGCTCTGAGTCGTCCGAGCCGGGCCGTGACGCGGTCGTGACGGAGCCGACGATCTATCTGCCGCCGGGTTCCCCATTCGCCCCGCACGACGAGTGCGTGGTGCGGGGGAAGCGGTACGCGGTCGAGGGCGAGCCCGCCGACTGGGTACACCCCACCCGGGGGCCGAAGTGCGACGTCATCAGGCTACGGAGGGCCGATGGATAGATACCAGTTCGACCCCGCCGAGGACGCGTGGGTCGCCTACCTCAAGAGCGTGCAGGACACCCACGTGAGCACGAACGTGCCGCGGGAGCGTCCCGAACGCTTCATCGAGGTGGAGCGCACCGGCGGCGCGTCCGGGCTCGCGTCCGACGACGCTCAGATGACGTTCCGCTGCTGGGCGGAGTCCCGCGCCGCGGCGGCCGCGTTCGCGTCCGAGACCGAGCGCCTGGTGATGCTCGCCCGCACCCTTGCGGGCCGCCCCGTCGGTCGCAAGACCGTGATCGCCAGCTCGGTCTACCTCCCCGACCCCATCTCGGGGGCCGACCGCTACCAGTTCACCATCCGAGCCGCAATCCGCGGCAAGTTCCCGACCCCCTGATCTCAGGGGGTCGACCAGTTTGAGAGGAGGCGATCGTGACGAAGGTTGTGATCGCGAACAAGTGGACCGACCCCGCGGGGAAGGACTACAACGGCGGCGACTTGGTCGACGTCGAGCCGGGAGTGGCCCGCGACCTCATCGCCCGAGCCAAGGCGCGCCCCGCACCCAACCCCACCAAGAAGCCGGCCACCGCGTCGGCGAGCAAGCCGGCTTCCACCGGCACCAAGTCCGAGTCACCGAAGCCCGCGACCGCGGGGAAGGAGGCCAAGAAGGATGGCTAAGAACCAGGACAACATGCGGGAGTGGAACGCCGAAGAGTCCGGTGTGTTCACCGCCCCGAAGGGCACCACGCTCCCCGTCGACTCGCTCGAGATCCCCGCCGAGTTCGTCGAGGTCGGCTGGATCTCGGACGGCGGCGTCGAAGAGGGCGTCGAGGTCGAGTCCAAGGAGACGAAGGCATGGCAGGGCGGCACCATCGTGAAGATGCGCAACACCTCCACGAAGAAGACGCACAAGTTCGCGTCGCTCGAGGACAGCCCCGAGAACACAGGCCTGTACTACGGACACGGCAAGCCCACCCTCGTCGGTGAGACGGGCGCGCAGATCGCGCGCGTCGACATGCCGAAGTCGATCCCCACGATCGAGAAGACCGTGATCATCAAGCTCGTCGACAACGCCGGATACACCCGCCTGAAGTGCATCGAGAACGCCTCGCTCTCGGAGCGTGGCACCTACGTCACGAACGTCGAGGACGATCCCGTCTACGAGTTCACGATGACCGAGACGGGCGACAGCTACTGGCTGACGAACGAGCCCGCCTACATCGAGGCCGCGGCCTAACCAGACCGGGCGGGCGCGTGGTGACTCCGCGCCCGCCCCCTCACCCCCCGAGTCACACCACACCATCACACGAAATGGAGTCACCCATGACTGAAACCACTGAGAAGTCCCGCGAAGAGCTCGAAGCCGAACTCGAGAGACTGCGCACGAACCGCGCCGCGGTCGAGAAGGTCGCGCCTGCTCCGTCGACCCGCGAGCAGTCCCCGGCGAAGCCGGCCGACTACCAGCGCGGCAAGCAGGACACGATCCGCGTCTCCCTCTCCGGCGAGGAGTTCGAGATCGACGCGCGCGCCCCGAAGCACATCCCGACGATGTTCGCGCTGCGGCAGAACGACTTCGAGACCGTACTGCGCAACCTCCTCGGCGCTGACGGCCTCGACCGAGCACTGAAGGCGCTCGAAGACGAGGACGGCTACTCCGACTTCGACACGCTCGCCGAGTGGGTCGGTGACATCTACGAGAAGGCCGGCTCAAAAAACTCCTAACGCTCGTCCATCTCCTTCGAGCATGTGAGGACCGGGTAGCGGTCGACCTGCGTCGCTTCTACTCGGTCCGCCTCTCGGATATGTGGACGGGCCGCGAAGACCCGCTCGAAGTCGCCCACTACGTCGTGCACATGCCCCGCGGCGGCGCGCTCGGGGCGTGGCTCGGCGGGGAGTCCGCGATCACGGGCGAGGAAGACATGCTGCGATGGGTCGAGCACGCCGTCTGGGCGTCGCAATCCTCCAAACCGAAGCAGGTCAAGCCCCGCGCCTACCCCGAAGGCGAGTACGAACGGCAGCAGCGCCTCGAGCGCATCAAGGCCGGTGCTCGCCGATTCAAACGACGGAGACGACGATGAGCAATCTGACGGTGAAGCTGAAGCTGACTGGGCTGAACAAGCTCATGCGCTCAGCCCCCGTGCAGGCGGAGGTGAACCGCCGCGCCGCGCGCATCGCGGCCGCGGCGGGGAAGAAGTACCGGCTCGTCGTCCGACCCCACCGCTACACCGCGCGCGCCTACGTCGAGCCTGTCGAGGGCGCGAAGATCACCGATGCCGATCACGCACGGCTGCTTCGCGCCCTCGACGCGGCGAAGGACTAGAGCGCCGCGATCCGATTCACATCCGCGGCGAACTGCCGCAACTTCTTCTCATCCTTCACAGGCCCCTCGACGATCGCGGTGTCGCCGTCAGCGAAGACGACCGTCACGTAGCACTTCGAGGTGTCCTTCTTGAACAGGCCACCCACGATCGCGCCCGCCGGCCCCGCGATGATCGCGCCCGCACCGATGCGGGTCAGCGTCGGCCGCGACCGATCAGCACCCGACTCGAACGACGCCACCGCGCCTGCGACGGTCTTGAAGGCGGTGCTCGAGTCGGGCCGTGCGTAGATGTACACATCGCCCCGGGCGACATGGCCTGCATAGCTAGCTTCGGCACTCGCGCGCTCGACGTCGCGCTGCGCATCGCGGCTCTCCCGCGCTGCTGCACTGGCGCGAGCCCTGAGTTCGTCCCTCTCCGCCTCGGTCCGGGCGGCGAGCGTCGACTTCACAGCGTCGCGAAGGCCAATGAAATCTGCCGTCTGCTTCCTCGTGAAGAGCACACAGTAGGCATCGTTCACGACATCATTCTCGATCTCACCTGGTACCGCGAAACGGATGTAGCCCTTGTAGCGGATACTCGGCTCTTCGAAGTCGACCCGCTGGATGTTCGCGAGTGAGACCGACCTCTCTTGAGATCCGTGCGTCATCCGGCCGCGCGCCCCTTCCCGAGACACGACGACGGTTCGACCGTCGAACTCGACCTGCCCGTTGTGCCCGTCTGCGCGCACGACACCTTCATCAGCCATGCGCTGAGTCTACCCACGCAAGGGGGGAACGATGGCCGCTACTGGTGTTGAGATCGCGAATGCCTATCTCGCTCTGACGGTGAAGGCTCCCGGCATTAAGAAGGACATCGTCAAGGAGCTCGGCGGTGTCGACGCGTCTGGTGCTGGAACGCAGATCGCGAACAAGCTCTCGACCGCGATGAAGCGGACGCTGCAGGCCACTGGTGCTGGCATCGCCGGCGTGCTCGGCACGGCTCTGGTGAAGGGCTTCGGACGTCTGAAGGCGATCGAGACTGCGCAGGCGAAGATGCGAGGGCTTGGCTACGACAGCGGGGTCGTTGCGCAGGCGATGGACAACGCGCTCGCGAGCGTGAAGGGAACCGCCTTCGGACTCGGCGACGCTGCAACAGCTGCCGGGCAGCTCATGGCAGCGAACATCAAGCCGGGCGAGCAGCTCGAAGGCGTGCTGAAGACCGTCGCCAACAACGCCTCGGCCGCCGGGATATCGTTCGACGAGATGGGCTCCATCTTTGCTCGAGCGGCGTCGCAGGCGAACGGTGTGCAGAACGACGTCATCTCACAGCTCGCCGATCGTGGCATCCCGATCTACCAGGCGCTCGCCGACCAGATGGGTGTGACCGCCGGCGAAGTATTCAAGATGGCCTCGGAAGGCAAGATCAGCTTCGAAGTGTTCGAACGCGCCGCCGCTTCCGCGGCCGGCACCGTCGCCGACGAGATGGGCAACACCACGACGGGCGCCTTCGACAACATGATGGCCGCCCTCGGCCGCCTCGGTGCGAAGATCCTCGAGGACGTGTTCCCCCTGATCGGTCCACTCTTCAAGGAGATCACCGGGTGGCTCGACCAAGCGGCCGTCCACGTCGAGCCCGTAGTCGACTGGCTGGGAGCACGACTCCCGGGCGCGATCCAGTCCGTCCGCGACTTCTTCTCTGGCCTCTTCTCGTGGGTGAACGCCAACAAAGACTGGCTGGTGCCCGTAGCAGTCGGGATCGGCACGGTTATCACAGCCGTGAAGACCGCGCAGATCGCCACGGCGGCATGGAAGGGAACCACCGCAGCGTTCAAGGCAGTCCAGGCCGCATACGTCGCCTACGCCTACGGCATGGCCGGTGCGACCTGCACCTACGAAGGCGCGAGCAAGGCCGGGGCGATCGCTACGAAGCTGTTCAACGCAGCCCTGCGCGCCAACCCCATCGGCATCATCGTGACCGCCGTGCTCGCGCTCGCCGCCGGCCTCGTCTACTTCTTCACGCAGACCGAGACCGGCAAGAAGGTGTGGGCCGAGTTCACTCGCTTCCTCGGCGAGGCGTGGGCGAACATCTCGAGCTTCTTCCAGTCGGTCTGGGAGAACGTGCTGAAGCCCGTGTTCGAGGGCATCGGCCAGGTGTTCTCGTTCGTGTGGAACTCGATCCTGAAGCCCGTGTTCGACGCGATCGCGGCCGTGGCGAAGTGGGTGTTCGAGAACATCCTGCTTCCCCAGTTCCAGCTCGCGCAGTTCGCCTTCGCGGTGCTCGGCGGCATCTTCCAGGGCATCTGGGACTTCATCCTGAAGCCCGTGTTCGAGGCCATTGGCCGGATCTTCGAGTGGATCTGGAACGCGGTGATCTCCCCGGTCGTGGGTTGGATCCAGGAGAAGTGGCAGATCCTCGGGCTCGCCGCAAAGATCATGTGGGAGCGCTTCATCAAGCCCGCCATCGACGCGGTCGGGAAGGCGTTCCAGTGGATCTGGACGAACGTGATCAGCCCCGTCGTGGACTGGATCAAGAACAAGATCCAGCTGATGGGGCTCGGCTTCCAGATCCTGTGGGCCACGTACGTGCAGCCCGTGTTCGACGCGATCGCGGCGATCTTCAACTGGATCTGGACGAACATCATCCAGCCCGTGATCGGGTGGATCCAGGAGAAGATCGCCCTCCTCGGTCTCGGTTTCCGCATCATGTACGAGCAGTACATCAAGCCGGCGTGGGACTCGGTTGCGAAGGTCATCCAGACGGTCTGGAACAAGGTGAAGAGCATCATCGACACGATGGTGCGCGTCGTGAAGTCCGACCCGAAGCAGGCGTTCGAGGCGGCCCGTGATGCGATCGGTGCTGCGTGGGCCGGGATCCAGGAGCTCGCGAAGAAGCCGGTGCGCTTCGTTGTCGACACCGTCATCAACGGACTGATCGACACGATCAACCTGATCCCGGGTGTGAACCTCCCGAGGGTGAACCTCCCGAGAGGGTTCGCGCAGGGCGGCATCCTGCCCGGCTACTCGCGCATGAGCAATGGTGATGACCAGCTCATCGCGGCCCGCCGCGGCGAGGGCATCATGGTGTCGGAAGCGCTCCGCACGGGCGCTGACAAGGCCGCGTTCCTCGCGGCGAACGCCGCGGGCCGCCGCGGGGTGGGCTTCGCGTCGCTGCTGCAGGGGCTCGCCCGTGGTGGCCTCGTCACCCCGCTGCCGGCAGGGTCGTGGCGGGTGTCGCAGCCGTACCATGGCGGGCACAACGGCCTCGACATGGCGGCCGCGTCGGGTACGCCGGTCATGGCGGCCGCGAACGGTGTCGTAGGGCTCGCTGGTGTCGTCCCGATGGGCGGCAACGAGGTGTACATCCAGCACACCAACGGGCTCGGCACTCGCTACTCGCACCTGAGCCGGTTCGCGTCGCGCGCCGGGAACCCGGTGCGGCAGGGGCAGGTCATCGGCTACGTCGGCTCGACCGGCATGTCGACCGGCCCCCACCTGCATTACATGGTGCACAGCCCGGGTCGCGGTGGCGGCTTCTACGGCTCCCACGTGAACCCCGCCCCCTACCTCTCGGGCAACGTGCCGATGCTGGGGGAGGCGTGGAACCCGCTCGAGGGTCTGATCGATTTCGTCACCGACAAGATCAAGGGCGCGTTCCCCGAGGGCGGCATGTGGGTGGACGCTGCGGCGGGCCTCGCGAAGGACGCCGCCCGCCGCGCGGTCGAGGTCTTCACCCCGAAGATCGGGGCAGACGGCCACACCGCGACGCTGTACGACTCGGGCGGGTGGCTCCCGACCGGGTTCTCTCTCGTGGAGAACCGCTCCCGCACTCCCGAGCCGATCCTGAGCGGCTCCCAGTGGGCCGACATCGGTCGTCTCGCCGAACGCGGCGCAGGCGGCGGTGACGGCCGAGCGGTGTTCCATCTGTACGACTCTGACGGCGTGCTGATGGGCACGATCGACGGCCGGATCGAGGATGCCGCATCTGCGGTGTCGTCTCGCTCGCTGAACGACCGACTGGGCGTGTAGCCCGCCCTGTCCTGATTGGAGATCCTCATGGTGGACTACTGGGGGCCGGCGGACGCCCGCAACAACCAGCTGATGGTGTCGATCACGTGGTCGCAGAACGCGGCCGCGAACACGACCACGGTGCGCTGCGTCTACTACCTCGTGGTGTCGCAGTGGGTGGCGTCGTCGGCGATGCAGCTGGGCTACACGATCGCCGGCGGCGGTGCGACGGTGTTCAACGGGTACGCCCAGTACGCGGCGGGCACGCACGTCGTCATGGACTACTCGCGCACCATCGTGCACAACGCGAATGGTGACGCGTCGGTGACGGTCACCGGCTACGTCTACGACGCGATCAACGCGTACATCAACGTGCCGGTCACGGTCACGAACCTCACGCTGCCGCGGATCCCGCCCCCGGTAGTGCCGCCGGCCCCGCCCGGGGCCCCGGTGCTGTCGGTGGCGCGCAACAGCGACACCCAGCACACGCTCTCCTGGTCGCGGCCGGGAACGGCGGCGACGCGAGCGATCGTGCAGCGCCGCGAGAACTCGGGCGCGTGGACCCAGATCGCCTCCCTATCGGGCGATCCCGCATCCTACGTGGACCGGGCGACGAAGGCGAACCGCCGCTACGACTACCGCGTGATCCGCTCGAACACAGGCGGCTCCTCGGCTTGGTCGGGCGTGGTCACCGTGTACACGACGCCGGCGGTTCCGACTGGGATCTCGGCGACGCGCACCACGGGCGGCATCCGCGTCGACGCGACGTCGAAGCCGCCCTACGCGGCCTCCTACGATGTCGCGGACGGCGACACCGTCGTGGCGTCGGGCGTCGCGCTGCCGTGGGTGCACGAGAACCCGAACGCTGCCCTGCCGCACACCTACAAGGTGCGCGCGAAGCGCGGCGCTCTCGTCTCGACATGGTCGGCGGCATCTCCCACGGTGCAGCTCACCGCACCCCCGAACGCTCCCGGCAACCTCACCCCGAATGGTGCGCTCGTCTCTTCGGAGGCGCAGGGCGTGCTCGGGTGGCGGCACAATCCGGCCGACGCGTCCGAGCAGACCCGCGCCCAGGTCCAGATGCGCCGCCCCGGCGGCGCATGGAGCTCGGCCGAGTTCGCGAGCTCGGCGCAGTCGAAGACGTGGCCGACCGCGGCCGAGATGCTCGACGAGTTCGGGATGGGCGGCGACGGCCTCGGCCTCATCGAGTGGCAGGTGCGCACCAAGGGCGCCCACCCCGACTGGGGTGCGTGGTCTGCGGTCGCGACCGCCGACGTCGCCGCACCGCCGGTCGTCACGATCACCTCACCCGAGGATCCCCTCGACTCCGCCTACTGCGTGGTCTCCTGGCTGCACTTCCAGTCCGAGGGCCGCCCCCAGTCGGCGTGGGAAGCGATCCTGCTCGATGAGGAGGGCGCGGAACTCGAGCGCCGCTCCGGTGACGGGGCGACCTCGTCTGTGACGATGCGGTACCGCCTCGAGGACCAGCACACCTACCGGGTGACCGTGCGCACCGCAGTCGGCCCGATCTGGTCCGCCCCGGTGACGGTCGACTTCGCCGCTGAGTTCGTCCCGCCGGCACCGCCGCGCGTGCTCGCCGAATGGCGCGAGGAGCTCGGCTGCGTGCAGCTGGTCGTCGGTGAGGGCGACCCAGGGGAGGACCTGCGGGAGACGATCGCGGTCGACGTGCTGCGCTCGATCGACGGCGGCGTGACCTGGGAGACGATCCTCGAGCAGGCCGACCCGAACCTCCTCTTCGACGACTGGGAGTCACTCACCGCGGGGCTGACGACCTACCGGGCGATCGCCTACGCGGAGACGGGCGCCTCGGCGACGACCGACTACGTAGCCCGCGCGGACTCTCCCGCGCTGTGGCTCTCGGGCGGCACCGGCTTCGCCACCGCCGCCCGACTCCCATACGATCCGTCGATCAAGGTGGACGCCGCCCGCGCCCGCTCCGTGCAACGGTACGAGGGACGCCCCTACGGGGTGCCCTACGCCGGCGAGCAACTCACCCACACCGTCGACGCCTCGGGAACACTCCTCGAGGACGACGACGTAAACGCCACGATCATTCAGATGGTCGACCTCGCCCAGACCGAGGAACCAGTGCACCTGTACCGGGATCCCGACGGCCGCCGCATCTACGGCGTGATCGGATCAGTCTCGCTCCCGCGCGACACCGGCACCCCGGAAGGCGCGATCTGGCAGTGGCAATTCCAACTCGAAGAAACCGGCCGACAGTGAGGGGGTGGTGAGCATGGACCCGATCTGGGCCGGACCTCGCCGCCCCCGCTGGCGGTACCTCCTCCTCGACAACACCGACCAACCCCTGCGCGCCCTCGACGGCATCGCCAGCGGATCCTGCGAAGTCGCCGCAACCACCCGCCTCGGCGGCTCCGCACAACTCACCATCGACGAACGCGGGCAGGACATCGACTGGATGCGACACCGCATCCAGATCACCTACGACCCCGGCCTGCGCGGCATCGACCCCTGGCCGATCGCCACGATGCTGTTCACCTCCCCCCGCACCATCACCCGAGACGACCGAACCACCCACACCGTCGACCTCCTCTCCAAGATGTCCATCATCGACGAAGACACCGTCGAAACCCGCTACAGCCTCCCCGCCGGTACCCCGATCATCCCCACCGTCGTCGCCCTCATCGAGTCCACTGGCGAAACCCGCATCGCCACCACCGACTCCGACACCGCGCTCGCCGCCGCGATGGTGGGGTCTGTCCGATAAACGGTGTGTGGGATCCGGCGGTTTTCATTCGTGAGTGGTTTTCTCGAACCGTCCGGCGAAGGTGATCGCGAACGCGTTCAGCGCGGGCTTCCACCTCATCACCCAGCGTGCCCTTCCGCCGCCAGTCGGGTCAAGCGACCGCGTCACGAGGTAGAGACATTTCAGCGCGGCGGCCTCGTTGGGAAAGTGCCCCCGAGCTCTCACGGCGCGCCGATAGCGAGCGTTGATTGACTCGATCGCGTTGGTCGTGCAGATCACCCGCCGGATCTCGACGTCATACTCGAGGAACGGCACGAACTCCGCCCAGCTGTTCTTCCAGAGCTGCACGATCGCCGGATACCGTCCGCCCCACTCGGCGGCGAACTCCTCGA
The DNA here is from genome assembly GCF_004028235.1 of Leucobacter muris. NCBI lineage: Bacteria > Bacillati > Actinomycetota > Actinomycetes > Micrococcales > Microbacteriaceae > Leucobacter > Leucobacter muris. The sequence goes on from NZ_CP035037.1 coordinate 1,222,202, forward strand.
ACCGATCCTTCGCCGCCTGCTCCGACGGGGCCGTGTAGACGGGTTTGAGGGAACGGACGATCGCGTCGCGGTGTTGCCGCCCGGCGTAGCGGAAGCTGTTGCGGATCAGATGGACGATGCACTGCTGGACGACCGTTTGCTCCCAAGTGGTGTTGATCGCCTCCGGGAGACCCTTCAGCCCGTCGCAGACCGCGATGAGCACGTCCTCGACACCCCGGTTCTTCAGCTCGGTGAACACCTGCAGCCAGAACCTCGCACCCTCCTGACCGTCACCGGCCCAGATGCCGAGGATGTCGCGTTCCCCGTTCACGGTGACGCCCATCACGACATAGAACGGGGTGTTCCTCACCTGCCCGTCACGGACCTTCACCACGATCGCGTCGACGAAGATCACCGGGTAGAGCGCATCCAACGGCCTGCTCGACCATTCGGCGAGTTCCCCGGCGACCTTCTCGGTGATCCGGCTGATCGTGTCCTTGGAGACCTTCGCCCCATAGACCTCGTCGAAATGCGCAGCGATCTCACCGGTCGTCAACCCCCGAGCGGAAAGGGACAGAACGATCTGATCGATGCCGTCCAGTCGGCGTTTCCGCTTGGGGACGATCACCGGCTCGAACGACCCGTCTCGATCTCGCGGGACTTCGATCTCGACGGGGCCGATCTCTGTCAGCACCGTCTTGACCCGCGTCCCGTTACGCATGTTCTCGCCGATTGGGGTCCCGCCGTGCTCGTGGCCGAGGTGCTCGGTCAACTCGGCATTCAGCGCGGTCTCGAGGACGTTCTTCGTGAGCTGGCTGAGCAGGCCGCCCGGCCCCGTCAGGCTCACGCCCTGCTCCTTCGCCTGCGCGAGCAAGCGTTCTGCGAGTTCTTTCTGATCGATGATCTCCCCGGTCACGGGATCAATCATCTCGTCGTCAACAACGACAGTGGTCGTGTCAGCCACGGCCATCTCCTTTCGGATCAGGCCGGACCCTCACACACCATTATTCAGACAGTCCCCGATGGTGTGGGATGCGGGCACGTCGAAGCTCACGATCATCAACGATCTGCTGGGCGCGGCCGGCTACTGGTCGCTGTGGTGCGACGGCGGCGGCCAGTACCGGGTCGAGCCGTACGTGCTGCCTGCCGAGCGGCCGCTCGCGTGGGAGTTCGCCGCGGGCGAGTACGCGATTCATCAGCCGGGCTGGGAGCGCGAGCAGGATCTCGCGTCGGTCCCGAACCGGTTCGTGGTGGTCGGGCAGGGTGACGACGAAGAGCCCGCGCTCTCGGCCGTCGCCGTGAACGAGGATCCCGACTCGCGGTTCTCCTTCCAGGCGCGGGGCCGGTGGATCACCCGCACCGAGACCGGCGTGGAGGGCACGCAGGACGTACTCAACGCGCTCGCGCAGCGCCGCCTCACCGACGCGATGTCACCGGTCGCGAAGCTCGCCGTGACGCACGCGATCGTGCCGCTCAACCCGAACGATGTCATCGAGTTCCGGGGGCGCGGGCATACCGCCCGTGCCACGATCCAGCGCATGCGCTTCGACCTCCGCTACGACGCGCAGTGCCGTGCGGAATGGAGAGAGCTGTGACTCCGAACGCGCTCGACCGACTGCTGCAGCCCCTCATGGACCGCATTGTCGACCTCGCCGCGCAGCTGCGCGCGACCCCACGCACCGAATGGGGCGTCGTCGCCGAGGTCGACCCGCTCCGTGTCCGCCTCGACGGCGACCTCGACCCGCTCGCCGGCACGCCGGCGTCGGTGCTCCGCGAGCACGCGGTCGGCGACCGCGTGCTCTGCCTGATCCAATCCCGCCGCGTCACCATCGTCGGCCGCGGGTCTGGCCCCCGCCGGTCCGGCACGATCGTCGTCCCCAGCGGAGCACTCACTCAGGCCGGCACCTCGCAGATCTGGGCTACAACGCTCGGGGTGGCGGTGCCCGCGGTTGCCCCTCCCGGCACGATGATCCGCATGACAGCACTCGCAGTCGGCACCGGCTACGGCCACGTCTCGCAGGTCAGCCAAACACCCGGCCTGAGCACCACCACGGTGCGGGTCCGATTCACCCAGGTCGCGTCATCCACTGAGCAGAACCTCCTGCTGCTGTGGGAGATCGTGCCCACCACCTAGAACGGAGCCCCAATGACGAACTTTCTGCAACAGGCCCGCCTCGCCGAGGATGTCGAACTGCGCTCCCGCGCGACGGCGTGCGCGGCGGGCCGCGGCATACCCACGCCCGCGGAATGGACGCAGCAGCACATGTGGCAGCTCGCCACGACCCCCGGATGGTGCTGCGCCGCCAGCGACGCTGACGGGCGGAGCTCGGCGATCACCGACGCGATGATCGCCACCGCCGTCGACGACATCCTCGCCGCCGAGACCCCGCCCGACCCGCCCAGCGAAGACCCCGAGGAGAGCCCCGCCCAGTAGCGGGGCCCACCTCGTTCAGGAAGGAGCATCATCGTGCTCACCGAAGCAGATCTCGCCGCCTACGTGCAGCGCGTCCGCTACCAGTGGATCGACGTCGACAAGGTGTTCGGTGCGCAGTGCTGGGACCAGTGGTCGCACTACGCGACGAACTTCCTCGGCGTTCCGTCGTGGCCGACCTACACGAACGCCGGCGGCATCCAACCCCACAGCGGGTTCGCCTGCAACGTGTGGCACAACTTCGAGCGCTCGGGCCTCGGGCAGTGGTTCGAGAAGATCCCTGCCGGTCAAGCGCTCCGCCCGGGCGACGTCGTGATCTGGGAGCTCGGGTCGGCCTGGTACCCGCTCTCGCACATCGCGACCCTGCTCGAGGTGCTCGCGAACGGAATGCTGCGCTGCCTCACCCAGAACCCGGGCGCGGTGCAGATCGCGGATCTCATCCCGCGGGGTGTGCTCGGCGCGCTCCGCCCGAAGGCGCTCACCGTGGGCGCCTTCCACACCTCCAAGACGCCGGCGCTCGCCGCGTCGCAGAAACTCGCAGCGTTCCACCGCGCTCGCCGCCTCCGGAAAGGACGCAACACCATGTTCATCGTGCTCGAGAAGAACGCCCGCCAGGACGGGTCGCCTGCCTACGCCACCTTCACCGAAGGCGTCGAGGGCTCGTGGACCGAGATGGATACCAGCGACATGCAGGGCATGGCCGCCAACGCGCTCGCCACCCAGTACGGACAGCCGATGTCGTGCACCCTGCCGTTCTGGAAGCGCATGAAGCTGAAGCACTGCACCCCCGACGAGCGCGCGGCGCTCAAGAAGGCCGGCTGGTGAACACGATCGCGACCGCGCTCGCCGCAGCTGGGTTCGCGCTGCTCGTGCTCGCGGCGAGCGCGGTCGCGATCGTGTGGGCGCGCGAGCACGGCGCACAGCCTGCCCGCGCCGTGGCGGGGTGGGTGCGGGCGCGCTGGCTGCGCCTCGTCCCCGAACCTCGCTACGCGTCCACGGTGTACGCCTGCGCTTACGCCCTGTTCGTCGCGACGGGGGTGGTGACGCTCGCGTGGCCGCCGCAATCGCTCGAGGGCGTGTTCGGGGCCGGCGGCATGACCGTCGTTGGCCTGATGTTCCTCGTCGGTGGTGCGCTCGGCATGCTCGCGGGCTGGCGGGAATGGTGGGAGCTCGAGCGGTGGGCGATCGTCGCGATGGTCGCCGGTCTCGCCGCGTACGCGTACATCGTGATCGTGCTCCACTTCCAGTCCACCGGGTCGCGACTCACCCAGGCCGGTGTGATCCTCATCGCCTCCTGCGTGCTCGCGCTCCGTCTCGGGATGATCTGGCGGTACCCGTTCAAGCCGAGGGGGTAGCCGGTGGGAATCATCGACAGCCCCGACAAGCTCTGGTACACCCTCGCGGGCGCCCTCCTCGTGTGGCTCGGCCGCATCCTCGCCAACCGCATCCAACAGTCCACCGAGCAGCGCCGCCAGCAAGTCGACGCGCACGCCGCGGCGCTCACTGAGAACCGCAAACTCAAGGAGAGCCTGCACGCCCACCGCGTCGAGATGCTCAAGACCGGCACCTGGACCCAAGACACCCTGCCCCCCTTCATGAAGGAGTAACCCCATGACCACCCAGACCAAGACCGATCGCAAGAACCAGGACCGGCGCACGATCATGGCCGCCCTGATCGCCGTGCTCGTCGCCCGCCTCGTCGCACAGATCCCCGCGCTCGCCGCCGCGCTCGCGTGGGTCGACGGCGTGATCGCGGAGGCCGGCATCGTGTCGGTGCCGGCACTCGCGCTGCTGCAGGCGCTCGTGATCGCGCTCGTGATCCTCGCCTACCAGAGGCTCGCGCAGTGGCTCGGCGATCGCTGGCCGGCCGTTGAACGCATCATGCTCGGATCCGACGCCCGCCCGCACTACGTGCCCCGCTACGCCGCCGACTGACCCATCAACGAACTGCGCCCCCGCTGCTCCTCACGGAGCAGCGGGGGCGCCTATCTGTTTGAGTAGCGATTAGATGCGCTGTTCGTTTTGGTATGGAAGCAGCTTGTGGTAGTTAATAGGTGTACTGTTTCGAGCGGGTCAGGTGGGTCAGGGTGGCATTTGTTTCCGTCAGGCCAGTCGGAATCCGCTCCATGAGAGAGATATCCACGGGCCTTCGTGCTTCGAACCATTGGCATGATCCGGCGATTCTTGAGTATCATGATGAGTTGCGAGCTCTGATCCGGCGTGACTTGGACACAGACCTTCCGGAGGCCGACTACGTGGACGCGATCGGCGCGATCAGTGACTTCTGCCAGGCTGCCAAAGCTGGGCGTCTCCGAGTAGGAGATACCCCCCGATTTCCGGTGCGAGTTGTTGGCAGTGACATCCTCGAGATGAGGCCCTTGTTCGACCCTCCCTCTAAGAGTAGTCGTCTGGTACGCATGTACTATGCTGAGCCAACAGACGACGAAGATTGTCTGTTAGCTCTTCATCTGGCAACAAAAGCAAATGGGGAGAGTGGTGTTGCCGAGCAGCAGATTCAGATTGAGCGCGCTACCCAACGCGCCAACGCATGGTCAGTTCAGTTCACGTTGGAGAAGAGGAGGCCCTAGATGGACAACTTAATTCTCGATCTGCTGGGGGAGTCGTCGGTTGACCGCTCTTCCATCGAACTCGCCGCCAAAAACCACCGTTCCCAGCGTCACCTGATCGAAGGGCTTGCGAACGCTCTTAAGGTTGCTGGAGTCTCGATTTCTTCTGTTGCAGAGAAGATGGGTGAGTCGGAATACCTGGTCTGCCAATGGCTGGATGGAGATCGAGACCTGACTCTCTCGCAGTTACGCAAGTTTGCCAACTCCATTGATGCCTTCGTGGATTACAGGGTGACTTCGCTTTCGGAATCCGCGGACCGGAAATTCAAGACCATGACTTCCTCGCATGCCTCGAATAATTGGGTGGAATGGGAGCCGGGCCCCGATCATAGGCCGGCTGAGATGATCGGTGGTCTGGGGTGAGTGACACTTCCGGACGTCACGTCGAACTCCGGAGGATCGAAGTGTTCCATTCGGACGTGGAGGAGTCAGAAGAAGTTCGGTTCGGTCTTGAATGGCATCTCGACGTGATTGCTTACACCGATTCGGGAAACATCATCGTCAGTTCTTATCTGCGGGTAGTGGAGAAGGAAGGGTTCGCCCAGACGCTTAGCCAGGCTGTCCTTCTGTCCGAAAAGATGGGGTGGGACCTAGACGACTGGCCTGAGGAAAGATTCCGGGATTGGGTGAGAGTTCATGTTGCGGAGGATCTGTACGACCTTTCGCGACGTGCGATCCAAAGTCAGGCAGCTCAGATGGACTTTCAGTTCAATCTAGAATTGTCATCGCCGGATGACGTTGAAGTGCACGAGGTGCGCTTCGAGAGTCAGGATTCATCGGAGTAGTAGCTGCAATCCACTCGCCAGGACACCCTGTGTGATTAACGCCAAACCGTACCTTCCGAGGGCTATGTGGCGTTGATCTCTCATGGCATCTGGTCTAACGCTCTGCGCCCCGCTGCTCTTATGTTCTAGTGGGGTGTTTGCTTGGTTCGAGCGCGGGAGTTACCTGCGCGCGAAAGGTCGATATGGTTTCCTCATGTTCCCTCAGGGCTCGATAGCCAGTGTCGCGGATGCGGCAATTGTCGCCACATTCTTCCAAGATTTTCTGGCGTGGTTTACCGCAATAGCGGCATTATTATCAGCCTTCGCGACCGTCGTCGCCTCTGCGGTAGCTGCTGCAGTGGCGTGGTTGGGGTTCAAACTAAGTAAGCAGACCCACGAACTGCAGCGGGAAGTCCAGGAGCAACGACGGGAGAGAGAAGTTCAAGCTGAGAATCTTCGACTTGAACAAGAGCAGAGGGTGCAAGAACGGCGCGAGAACGGGATGCGCGCCATGGAAGCAAGGCGCCAAGAAAGCGAACTCGAGGGTGACTCCATTGCCGGGCCGCATGCGTGGTTCGTGATGGAAGCTCTTGACTCAAGCGGCACGAGATTCTCGCTTAGAAACACTGGTGACCGTGACGCCGCAAATCTGGGGCTGAGTGACGCTTCACAGGGGTGTGAGGGAGAGTGGCGTTTTTACCCCGATGCTCACGTGACTGGCCTGGCTGCCGGAGAAAGCGTGGAGGTGCTTGTGCCGTCATGGGACGACGGCCGATTGGGGCAGATGGCGAAGCTTTCCTGGGGAGAGCGGGATCAACCGCATTTCCCTGACTCGGCGTATCGCGAGCAGTTCCTGCTTATCGAACGACCATCCGAAGCATAGGTCACGGTTGGGGTTCTTGGAGCCAGTGTTGCTCATTCCGTCTCTCTTCAGTGGAGTACTGGCGCCTCAGTAGCACTGGCAGTGAGCGCGTGTGAGATCTCCTCGCTCTCGAGCTGAACGCGCTCGACGAGTTCGGCGTCGCCGGGCTGCTCGGGATCAAGCCAGTCGTCGTGCTCGTCGCGTGGGAGAACGAGCGGCATCCGCGGCCAGTACTCGGCCGCTTCGCTGCCGGTGGGGGCGTCGCGGGTGACCATAGAGTACGTGGTGAGTTCACCGTCGTCGGTGGTGACGGTGGAGGTGACCGCGGCGATCCCGAACTGCTCGCCGTCTGGCAGCGCGAAGCGCCCTTTCTTCTCGACGTACCAGCTCGCCGGCAGCAGCGCGCGGCGCTGGAACGGCTTCTTCCACGAGCGCAACAGCCGGTCGTCGCGAGAGTTGAACGCGGAGAACTTCACCGGCCCGCTGCCGTCAAGCCAGAGCCACCACCACCCGAACACGAGCTCACGATCACCGTCCTCGGCCGCGCGGATGATGGGGTTCAGGTTGCGGGCCTTCGATCCGGTGATCGCGGCCCTGCCGTCGCGGCCCTGTGCCCACTCCGCGATCGCGCGCTCGGACTCGCGCTGGTCCAGTGGGCGGAGCGGATTGCGCGGTTCCTCCCCGTCGTGGAGGTAGCCGCCAAGTCCGTAGCTGTTGCACATGCGCACAGGCTACGCCGCCGCGCCGCCCGCGGACACCCCCTCGCGCCCCACGAGGGCGATGGGCTACTCCGAGCGCGACTCCTGATCCGCGGCAGCGCTCGCCGCCGCGATGATGCGGCTCACCTGCATGCGGGAGAGGCGCACGGCCGCGGCGATCGCTGTCTGGGGGATCTTGGCGGCGTGGGCGTCGAGGATCGCGGCGTCGCGGGCGGCGTGGGCCTGCTCGAGGCGGTCGGCGGCGGCTGTGAGGGCGCGGGCGTGGTTGGTCATCGTCGGCCTCGGATCGCGTAGATGAGCGCGGCCACAGCAATCACCGCGGCGGCGATGGAGATGATGAGGGTGAGGGTGAGGGTCTGCATGAGGGGCTCCTGGTGGACGTAGGATGGAGGGGTAGGGCCCCGAGTATCTAACGGCTACTCGGGGCCCTTCTCTGTCAGTCGCGGTTGCGCCGGTTGCGCTTCGCGGTCTGCCAGAGGATGAGGGCGGTGATGAGGTTGACCAGTGCGGTGAAGAACCCGATGATCTCCATGTTTCCCTCCCTCTCTGTCGGGGTATCTCCCCGACGTCTCTAGTGTAACATCATGTGGCACAATTGTGCAACATGATGTTACGCGGCGGGGGTCGATCCGATCACGACAGGCTGCGCTTCTCGACGGGTTTGTGTCGCTGGTCCCAGGACCGCCACGTCACCGCAGCCGCCATTTGCACGCTCGGGAAGTACCCGACAAGGGCGCGCTGGTCGGGGTTTTCGTCGCCGGTCACCGAGCGCCAGAGCAGCGCGGACGGGCGCCCGATTCGCACCCGGCGGATGATCGCGACCCGGATCGCCCCGTCGTACATCCACGCCTCATCATCGCTGACGCGCGTCAGCGTCATCATCGGGGTCCACGGCATTCCTCCCATGCGAGGGAGAGTAGGGGGAGCCGCCGACATTCTCAGCGATTCGTCGCTGACGCGCTGCGGCTCAGTCCATCTCCCAAGGCCAATCGTCGCCCTGCCGCAGCATCTTCGGCCACATCCGGTTCGGGTCACGCTGCCCGCGCCATGCGACGAGCTCGGCGACGGGGTCGCCGGGGTTGCGGTCGAGTCCGAAGCCGAACTCGGGCCAGCCCATGAGCGCGCCGCTACCGCGTGGCCGAAGGTTCCGAGTGCCCTCACCAGATCCTTTCGCTGCGTGCGCTTCCATCAGCAGCGCGACGCCGCGTTCGCGCAGTGAGTCGAGCGCCTCGAGGACGGGCGCGGCGTCGTCTTCGTTCGTGATCGCGCCGTGTGTGATCTTGTAGAGGGGCCCGATGTAGAGCAGATCAGGGCGGTGCTGGTCGATCAGGCGGTGGATCTCGGACAGGTGCGAGCCGCGGGTCACGTTGATGCGGTGCCCGGTCGCGATCATGACCTCTTCGGCTGGATCGACAGGGCCAAGCTCGCGGGCTCGACGTGAGATGTAGCGAACCATGCGCCGCCACTGCCGCTCCGTGTTCTCCGCGTCGATGACGAGCACACGCGCCGGCTGCATCAGCGACGGCGTGCGGACCTCCCGTCCGTTCTTGATCTCGACTTCTCGGCGGAACGGGTGCAGGCCCGCGGCCGACATGATGCAGAGCTGCCGCGCGAGGGTCGTCTTCCCCGCTCCTTCGCCGCCTGTGAGGATGAGCCGGTCTTGTCGCTCGAGTAGGTCGGGGATCACCCAATCGTAGGTGTCGTTCCCGTCGAGAACTTCGCGCAGCGTCTTCACCTTGATCTTGCCCGACGTCGCGCCGTCGATCGCGCTGTCGAGACGGTTCTTCGCTGTCGTCAGTACATCGGACGCGTCGATGCCGCCATCCTGCGACTCCTCCGAGAGGTACTCGGCAACTTCCCGAGCGACTCGACGTAGCGCGGCCGACCGCACGGCGCGCGCGTAGTCACCGGCCGCGCCCGAGTACACGTCGGCACCGTTCCACTCCATCAGGTCCGCGAAGCTCAGCCCACGCACGTCCCACTCGGGGAACCGGTCAGCGACTCCGATCGGGTCGACCGCCTCACTCCGGCTGATCATGAGCAGCACCTGCTCGAAGATAATCCCCAGACGGTCGTCGGTGAAGTCGGCTCGACTCACGAGCCCCTCGGTCAGCGAGTGCATCTTCGGGTTCCCGATCACCGCAGCGAGCAGGTGCTGCTCGGCCTTCGTCCCTGCCATCGCCTACTCTCCGATCTGCGCACTGAGCGCGTCGGCCATGCGGTCACCGACAGGCCAGGGTCGACCGTCTCCGGTGCACTCACGATCGAGCGCTCTCCACTCGGCGACGAGCGACTCGGCATCCGCGGCCGGCTTCGCACGACGCTCCCAGAAGTCGGCGCGATCCTGCTGCAGGGCCAGCGCTCGCCGCAGGCTCTCGATCTCAGCGATCGACGCCAGGCCCGAACAGTCATGCTCGGCCGTCGTCGCCTTGTATGCCGCTTCGGTCACCTGCTCGATGAGCTGAGGGACCAGGACACCCTGCACCGGCTCATCGCCGGGCTTCCACCATTCAGCCTGCGACGCGAACGCGGCATCCGTCACCGCCTCCGGTACGTACTCTGGGTGAGCTGAGTCGCGCGCGCGGGCAGCTTCACGGCCGATCACTCGCTCGAGCTCGTAGGCGAGCAGCGTTGCGAGCGCTGAGTAGTGCCCGGCACGCTCCGGCGGGTCTGCTGGTCCGGGCTCACGGACTGCCCTGATCAGGTCGGATGCTGTGCTGCTCACCGCGTGCCTCCTTCGGGTCGTGCGAGCTTCGCGAGCGCCGCCAGTGTCGTCTCATCGATGTGCGTCGCGATGCGCGCGCCGCGGCGCGCTCGCCGCCGCTGCCGCACGCGCTTCACCCGGTCTGCCTCCTGCGCACGCTCCGCCGCGGTGCGCAGCTGTGCAGCCACCTGCGCCGGGCTCGGGATCTCTGGTGACATCAGTTCGTTCCTTCCTCGGCGGCGTTCGCCGCCTTCTCCTGTTCGCGTTTCCATCTGGCGAGCGTGGCCCGAACCGAGGCCACGTTCTGGGGAGTGATGCCGAGCTCGCGCGCGATCTCGCGGCCGGTGAGGCCCTTCGCAGCGAGAGCTTCCACGGCGGACCCGTGTTCGGCCGTAAGACTGCGTCGCGGCCTCGATTCGTCTGGCCTGCTGCTCGCGAGCGCGATCTCCCAGCAGCGCTCTCCCGTCATGCCGACCGGTCGTATGCCGGCGAGTGCTTCATCGAGGTTCACGGTGCCCGCCTCCCTCAGTGTCGGGGTCGTCACGCATCCACTTCGGCACCTCGTCGCGGGCATTCCTCTGTGGCGCGGCAGGCAGCGATCCGGGGAGCTCATCGGTCCACCGTTCGCCGTTCAGCCAGACCACCAGCGCCGGCACGAACTGCCGCTCGGTCGTCGCGGCGTAAGCAGCACCGAACCGCTTGATTTCGGCGACGAGGGATGCCGCGTCCATCTTCTTCGCGAGCAGCTTGAACTTCGCGAGCGACTTCTTCTTCTCGGTCTTCTTCGGCCACGCCGCGTACGCCTCATCGAACAGGCGCTGCACTTCCGCGGCGCTAACTCCGGGAGCGGAAGACGGAGCATCCGGTTCGCTCGCCGCCGGCTGCTCGGCGGCCCCGTGGTCTTCCACGAGCGGAGCGGTGTCGAGCATCGTCTGCAGCGCGGGATGCGACCACGGGTTCACGAGGCTCTGGGGATCCTTGCTCTTCGGGAAGCCGGCCGGGTTGTTCTCCCGCAGCTTCTGCACCTCGTGCGCGATGCGGCGCTGCAGCGTGGGGGAGTAGACCCCTGCGAACGCGGCACCGATCGCAGGCCACAGATTCGGGTTCTGCAGCAGCCCGTCATGCTTCATGAACGAACGGATCAGGATCTCTTCAGTGGCGTTGTCCACGAACACGAACCGGCGCTCCTCGAGCTTCGCCGCCCACCTCCTGATGCTCGCCGCCGTCTCGCCCTCGGCGAGAGCAGCGAGCCGCCCAGGCCGCCACTCGGCGACACCAACACGAGACAGCGACTCGTGCGTGAGCAGTGCGAAGTAGAGCCACTGAGCGCCGCTGGGGAGCTGCTTCCAGTCAACCGACCCCCAGATGTCGGTCTTGATGCTCGCGTAGTTGCGCGCCACGTCATACTCCTCTGTCACGGTGTTTCTCTACTTCCTCCGGGGTGAGCCCGGTGTGATCAGCAACCTCCTCAACGCTCATGCCCGCTCGAAGCGATGCCAGAACGATGTGTCGGGTGCTGCGCTCGAGACGAGCCCGCTTCTCGCGGGTGATCTCGCAGGACTCGACAGCGCGCACCCGCTTCCGCTCGATGGTCGTCACGGCTCCTCACCGGCCTTCGGCTTCACCACGAAACCTTCTTCGGGGGTGACGCGGGCGAGTTCCGTCATCGCGTCGTTGACCTCAACAGCCAGATGCTCTGACTCGGTGAGGCAGCCCGGGCACACCGTCGCAACGATCTGCCCGTCATCGAGCCCCAGCACCCACTCGGGCGCGAGATCCGAGGTGGTGCTGGTGCCGCAGCGATCGCAGCACACCAGCACCGGCTCAGGCTCCTCCACCTTCGGGAACCCGACATGCCGCCCGAACGCATCGACCCCGTAGGTCGTCGTCGCCAGGTTGATCTCAGCCTCGGCGTTCTCCTCCGGTGTCTGACAAGACGGGCACAGATGGCCGATGACGCGGCCCTGCTTAACGGTCGCGTTCCATCCCACCGCTGCAATAACGCTGACGCGCTCGCCGCAGCGGGAGCACTTGACCTTCGCCTTCCGACGCTCCTTGCGGTTCATCAGGAGGCATCCTTCCCGGGCGTGAAGATGCCGGCCTCGTAGGCGGCCTGGTAGTTGTCCATGCCGTGCGTCCGCATCAGCTTCGCGACCGCGAGATAAGGGCCTCGGTGGTGAAGATGGAAGGGTCGTTCGAAGTCCTCGGGGCGCGCCTGGCGAAGTGGCACGAACATCCCTTCGCCGATCCCGTTCCGGTACGAGACGATTCCTTCAGGGACCCCGTCCGAGTTGGTCTCCGGGTCGAAGAGATGCGCCGCCGTCTTGTCGATGATGCGCTCCATCGACTCTTCGACCTGATCCTTCAGATACGACCGTCTGATCTCCTCCAAGTGATCCTCGGATGCGAGGGCGTCGATCAGTGCGATGCACTTGTCCTCCCGGTCTGTTGCGGGAAGCGAGGGGTTCTGGGCGTCGACCTGAGCGGCGCACGCGATGATGAGTTCCTTCGCGCTCATGGTCGCTGCGCGCTCGCGGGTCAGGATGGGGAGAAGGCTCACGGGGTGCTCCTTTCGAGCTGGTTCAGGTTGTCGCAGTGCTGCTGCACAGTGCGGAATGCTGTTGCGAAACGTTCGATGGCGGCGAGCCCTGTGGCTCCCGCGAGTTCACTGAACTCGGGCGGGTCTGCGAACGCTGCCCAGTGCCCGGATGCCTCATCACGGTAGCCGGCCACGTACCAGATGTGCGGCTTCGAGTCGCTGTCCCCGATGCCGAGAGCGAAGCAGAGATCGTCTTTCTGGCCGTCGCAATAGCGGTGCTCGCCGTCGACGCAGCCGGGAACATCGCACGTGCGCGACTCGAACGTGGGATCAGGCCTCTCGGTACCGGCTGCGGCATCGGTTTCGGTTAGCGAATCTCTGCCTGCGATCCGCGCAGCGTACATCGTTGCGAGGGCGTGGAGCGACTGCAGAGATCCCGGGTGCGTGCCATTCTCGAGCTCGGTCACGTACTCGACCGAGTAGTCTCCGAGCTGCGCGGCTTCCTCGATCGTCAGGCCGGCCTTCAGCCGAAGAGGCCCGAGTACGAAACCGACACCGGCCTGCTTCTTCGCGGTGCTCATGCTGCGCTCCTCTCTTCGCGCTGAGTGTTGAGCTTGTCGGCTTGCTGCTGCAGCCAGTCGAAGTCGTTCGCTGCGTCTCGCAGCACCTTGAGGCCCGCGGGCCCTTCAGGGATCTCATCGGCGAAGGATACGTACGGGCGCCAACCGCACGGCTCTTCGAAGTTGGACAGACTGATCTCGTAGTGCTCTGCCTCGATGCCCACGGAGCTGTGCATGCCGTCGAACTCGCCGCCGCGGTACTCGTGGTACTCGGTGACGCACCCAGGAAGCGCGCACGGGCGAAGCTCGGTGGTGTGGCGGTCCTTGTCGGATACTTCCCACCACATGCGGCTCACCCAGTTCTTGAGGTTGTCCCTCCGCCGCCACAGATCCGAGTTGAAAGCTCCTGCTTTCGCATTGCGGACGAGGCGCTGCGCCGTCGACAGGTCACTACTGGATGCGCCGGCGTAGAGGTAGACCCTGAACTCCTGTTGCACCTCGGGATCCGCGACGACCGCGAACGCGAGACGGAACATGCGACCTTCATGCGAGCGCGACACCTTCACCTTCTGCTTTTCGGCGTCGACGAAGATGATGCGGGACGGCAGCTCCGCGAGGGTCGATGCGGCCCACAGCTTGGTTGCCTCCGAGGCGGACCAGTCGGGCTTGAACACGTTCAGATCGCGGTCGACCTCGACCGGACGATCCAGGGTTTTGGTGCTCACTTGCTCAACCCCTCTCCGACCGTTGCCGCCACGGTCAGCAGCGCGGCTGCGGCCTGCTTGAGGATGTGGACCGACGCTCCGTAGAAGTCGACCGGGTGCTCGTTCACGATCAACGTGATGTCGTTGCCGTCCTCGTTGAGGAGGCGAACCGTGCCAGCCGGGGACTGAATTGGCCTGGTTTGAGTTCCGATCTTTATACAAGGATGGAACTACGATGCCAAGCAAATATGACCCTGAACTTCGCCAGCGCGCACTTCGGATGCTCGCCGAAGCCCGTCCCGAGCACGAGTCGCTGACCGCGGCCTGCCGACACGTCGGTGGGCTCCTCGGAGTGAGCCCGGAGACGCTGCGCGTGTGGCAGCGCCGCTACGACATCGATACCGGCGCGAAGCCTGGCACCTCGATCGATATGGCCCAGGAGAACCGGCGGTTACGCCGCGAGGTGAGCGAGCTCCGTAAGGCCAACGAGGTACTCAAAGCCGCGAGCGTGTTTTTCGCGAAGGAACTCGACCGGCCACGAACGAAATGATCAGATTCATCGACGAGTACCGTGATCGTTTCGGGGTCGAGTTCCTCTGTCGTACGCTGCGTGCGGCAGTTCGTGGGTTCCTCACCTCCCGCGGATACCGGGCCGCGAAAGCCCGGTCGGCCTCAGCCAGGCAGCTGCGCGACGAGTTGCTCCTCCCTGAGATCCGGCGGCTCCACGCGAAGCACTATGGCGTGTACGGGCGCCGGAAGATGCATGCCCTGCTGAAGCGTGAGGGGTGGAAGATCGGCCGCGACCAGACCGAGCGTCTGATGCGGCTCGCCGGCGTGCGCGGGGTACGGAAATCAAAGCGCGTGTTCACCACACGCCCTAACAAAACGGCGGCACTGCCTGCCGATCTCGTCAACCGGAGATTCGCCGCTGACGGGCCGCGCAAGCTCTGGGTGTGCGACGTGACCTACGTCGCCACCTGGTCTGGGTTCGCCTATGTCGCGTTCGTCACTGACGTGTACTCGCGCAGAATCGTGGGCTGGAATGTCGCTGCGACGCTGAAATCTGAGGTTCTGCCGATGCAGGCACTCGATATGGCTGCGTGGCAATCGGGCGGCAGGCTCGATGGCCTGATCCATCACGCCGATCACGGGTCGAATTACACCGCCATGGTCTATACGGATCGCATTGCGGAACTCGGAGCAGTGCCCTCGACCGGGACGGTCGGCGACAGTTTTGACAATGCCATGGCTGAGGCGGTCAACAACCTCTACAAGACCGAACTGATCCGACAGCAGGGCCCCTGGCGGACGGTTGAGCAGGTCGAACTCGCGACCCTCGAATACGTGTGGTGGTGGAACCATGAGCGCCTTCACGGGGAGCTCGATATGCGTACCCCGATCGAGGTCGAGCAGGCCTACTATGCTGAGGCCGAGGAACTTCTGTCACCGACAGGTTGACAGGAAAACCGGTCGGAACTCAAACCAGGCCAATTCAGACTCACGATTGGAGGTCACCTGAATGGCGACCATGTGGTTCGCCCATGCGGTGATCTCTCCGACGCGGATCTCCTCTGACTCGAAGTCGACGTGGATCTCGGGCCAGAAGACACTCGTCTCCCAGGATGTCGCCCACGACGGGCCGGCGATCGGGGGCGTCGGCAGCTGGATGCATTTCTCGAAGTAGCGGTGTCCAGCCGTCTCCGGGTTCTCCTCAACGTCGCGGAGGAAGCTGCTGCGCGCGTACTCGGGAGAGCTCTCGTCCTTGCTGCAGGCGCGAATGAACTCGGCTACGCGAGGGTCGTTCGGATCGGTGATAGGGAGCGCGTGCGTCTCGTGCAGGCGGCGCACCTCGCTGCACCATGTCTCGACAGCGGTTGCGGTCGTCTCGGCTTCTGCGATGATGGCCATGTTCTTCTTCCTCGTTCTAGCTGTGGTGGGGGACAGGCCCGGGTGCGAGTACCAGTCGCACCCGGGCTTCTTCGTCTATCGGTAGGAGGGACGCATCGCGTCCCGGATCTCCTTGCGCGTGATCCGAGCGCGGAGCTCCTCATCGCGCTGCTGATCCTCAGCGTCCTCGACCGTGCGGGCGATCGAGCCGTCACGTGACCCGAAGGCCCGAGCGACCGCCCATGCGACGCCGTCGGGCTCTACTCCGCCGGACCGGACCACGATGCGGTCGCTTCTGCTCTCAAGTCGTTCGCGAGCTTCGGCATGAGGCTGACCACCTCCGCGATGTCGACCGGGCTGACTCCCTCCTGACCTTCGGTCAGCGTCTGCGTGGAGAGAATGCGCACGATCCCGACGCCGAGCGCGGCGACCTGCTCTCCGCTGAGACTGACCGAAGTGGAGCTGTCGCCGCTCATGACCGTCGCGAGGAACCGGCTGTCGCAGCCGGTGTACTCCACGAAGATTTGCTCATCGCAGTCACCGACCTTCGCGAGATGGGCGTGCAGCTCAGCGCGCCGCTTCTCAGCCTGCTGTCGAGCCCAGGTGAGGAACTCGCCGCGCGGCCCGTCGTGACGAGGGCGGTAGGTGAAGACGTAGCCGGGCACGTCTGGGAACTCGATGCGCTCGATGATCGGCGTACCGTCGTCGTAGGTGCGGGCCGCACGGAACGCCTCGGCGTTCTCGTAGAGGGGCAGCCCGTCGCTCCCGTACCGCATGCCGGGGACATGCTTCGCGAGGGCCTCGATCGCCTGCTGCTGCAGATCATCGAACGCCCACTCTTCGCCTTCGTTGAGCACGACGTCACGGCCCGAGATGGAGTCGGTGGCGAAGCCGAGCCGCTCCTTCGTGAGCCAGGCGAGATCCTTCAGGTCATCGAGCGGGGTCGAAATGCTGGCGGTGGTGTTCATGGGGTGTTCCCTTCGAAATTGGTGGAGTGGGGTCGGCGGCTCTTGGTGAGCCATGCGATGACGTCGGACTTGAGGTAGTAGACGCGGCGGGTCTGCTCGTCGCGGGTATAGGTCGGCCCGATCTTCCGATAGCGCCAGTCCTGCAGGGTCCGCGGTTCCACGTCGGGCAGCTGGTCGGAGAGCATCTCGGGCGTCATGATCGGTGGCATCGAGGCGAAGTCATCGACCCCAAGCGCCACGGCTACGGTCGAGAGCGGGGTGGGCATCGTCACTCCTCCCGCGGCACGGCCCGCCACACGTGGGCGCGACGACCCGAGCTCGTCTTGCGGAAGAGGTTCTCGATCGACTCGACATGCCCGAGGCTGACGAGCTCAGCGCGGGCGGAGCGCAGCCGCTGCGGCGAGAAGATCCCGAACGTGTAGCGGCCCTGCGCGTCGACCTCATGGAACGCGACCAACTCGTGATCAGCCATCGGGCCGAACACCCGGAGCGTCTGCAGCACGTAGTCGCGGGAGTGCACGACCTGCACCGAGCGGCCGGCGTCTACGCTCGTCGTCGGATCCGTCGAGCGAGAGCGGGGCATGTCCCCGTCGAGCGCCATGCTGCTCATGCTGCCGCGTCCAGTGCGAGCATGGTCCCGTTCTCGCGGATCTCGAAGAGAGCTTGCGACACCTCGGGCAGCGGGACAATGCCGTGGCGCTCGCAGTACTGCACGAGCTCGAGCTCTGCGCGTCCGGGGCGAACGCGCGTGTCGTAGCGCTTCTTCCCATCGCCGGCGTAGTCCTTCTCCTTCTCGGTACGGATGAAGAACGAGAAGCCATCGGTGAGCACCTGCTGGTGATCGCGGGAACTCTTCGGCTTGCCGTGCTTGTCGGTGCCGCCCTGCCCGCGTCCGTCCTTGATGAGGCGCTGCGAGTAGAACAGATCCCAGATCCGTCGCTCCTGACGCGGACGGAAGTACTTGCTGATCCACTCGCGCACGACCAGCCCGTCCTGCTGCTCTACGGCACTGAGCAGCTTCTGTGCCAGGTCCGCCCGTGCGCCCTCTGCGATCGCCTGCCGTTCGGCCTCGATGCGGGCCAACTCGGACTCCTTGGCGAGTTCGATCAGCTCGAGCCGCGACAACTCCCGCGGCGCGCTCGTCGCAGCGAGCGCCTGGCGCATCGCGTAGAACTGCTTCACCAGCTCGACCTTGAACGCCTTCACGATGGTGGTGTTCTTCATGAAAGTCATCAGGAGCGTTGCCTGGTGCTCGTTCAGCACCGCGTAGCGGACGTCTCCTCCTCCGTGCTGGCCTGTCGATCTTGCCCGCATTTCAAATGCGACCAAGCCGAAGGCCTCGAAGTCAGCCTGATGGGTGCGGATGAGTTGCAGAACGGCTCGGTGCTCGTTCTGGGTGCGTTCGGCGATGATCTCGGATGAGATCGTGAGTTCGCCGTCTCGCTGGTGTACGATGTTGCTAGACATTGATCTTCCAATCAGTTGTTCTGGCCCGGTGTTCCCGCACCGGGCATTTTCTTTGTGGGGGTCATCGGCTGGGCTTCCGCAGCCTTATGAGTCGGACCGTGCAGATGCCGCCGATCGCGATCAGCAGCCAGTCGAGGAAGCCGATCATCACGCTGCTGCCTTCGACTCTCGGAGGATCTCGGCAGCAATGAACGCAGCGACCTTGCCGATGTAGATGGCAGAGGGCGAGTGCTCACCACGCTCGACCTTCGACAGATAGCTGATCGACGTTTCAGCACCCTCAGCGACTTGCGCGAGAGTCATCCCCGCGGTGGTTCGGAGGCCGCGCAGGACCTCACCACCAGCAGTAGCGTTTTTCTGTTCCATGACAAATATGGAACCACAAGATTTGTCGCGAGGCAACGCGAAATGACAAAAATGTAATTCTAAAATCATGCGTTATGACAAATTGATGCCCAATAAACCTAAGCATCACTTGGCATGTTAGGATCGTGACATGTCAAAAAAGAAATCTTCGCGCGTGGACAACGACAAGCGTGTCGAGACAGCGCGTCAGGTGAAAACCCTTCGTGTTGAGATGGGCATGACTCAGCAGGAACTCGCGGATGCCGCTGGCGTCACCCGCCAGTCGGTTTCTAATCTGGAACTCGGCGTCACTACCCCGCAGCGAGGCACGGTCGAGAAGATCTTCGCTGTGCTCGGGATTAACCCGACGAGGCTGGGGCTTTCGGACGAGACCATGATGTGGATCGGCATGCTCGGTGGAATACTCGATGCGCTCCCAGAAGACAGGCGTGCGAGGGCGGGCAAGGCCGCCGTCGATGCCGCGACAGCAGAGCTCGTCGATATGGCTAAGAGTGGTGAAGGCGTCGCTGCCCGGTTTGCTGCGACGGGTCCTGATGCTGATGAGCGTTCTCCGCGAGGAGATCTGATTGTCGGACGCTTCCGGCAGAATGCAGATCCCGGGGAAGAAGCACCCGCCGAGGATGCCGAGAACGAGTGGAGCACAGCGGATGACGCTCCCGAGTTCGACCCGATGAAGATGGCTGCGAAGCGCGGTCGGAGGAAGGCAGACGACCTGCCGCACGCAGAGTGAGGAGCGGTGGATGAAGCGGAGAGTGACCCGCGCAGCAAAGAGGCTGGGCGTCACCCTGCAGGCGGCACACCTGCCGCCGGGGATCCTCGGGTTCTACGACAGGGAGAAAGCGATCGTCTACTTCGAGATCTCGCTATCACCGGATGAGCGGTGGTCCGTGGTCGGTCACGAACTCGGCCACGTCTACTACGGGCACGGGTGTGACAACCCGAAGCACGAGGACCAGGCCGACGCGTTCGCCGCATGGCTGCTGATCGACCCTGAGAGGTACGCGCTCGCCGAGAGCGTCTCGACCGATGTCGAGTACCTCGCCGACGAGCTCGACGTCGCCGAGTGGGTCATCGTCGCGTTCAAGAAACACGTGCTGCAACGGCTCGGCCTTCGCACCTACGTGCGCTCGCCGCAGCACCTCGTTGCATAGGGGTAGACCCTTCGCGAGCCCCTGGGGGCACCCCCTCCGACACCCCCTGTCCGGGAGGGTCTAAACAGGGGGAGGGGGGAGTGGCTCTCCCCCTTATACCTAGTACCTATACCAATAGATATAACCCTCGATCTTCGATCGCGGGGAGCATGAATCGAGTCGAAGATGGCAAGAGCATGGGTGGTCGATCTCTGGGTCAAGGACCACGTCACGGAGACCGCTGACGGTACCGTGGTGAAGGTGAGCCCGACCGGTGCGCAGCTGAAGTCGATCTCGAAGCTGCCCGAGCAGTTCCGCACCGCGAAGTTCGGTCGCGGGAAGCGATGGAAGCTCGCATGGTACGAGTCCGTCGACGGGGTGAAGCGGCAGCGGTCGAAGCTGTTCGACTCGAAGCGAGACGCCGAGGAACTGCAGGCCAGCCTCGAGGAAGATATCCGCGTCGGACGCTACCTGCAGCCGGCGAACGCCGATCGCCTCGTCCGAGATGTCGCGAAGCTCTGGCTGCGCTCCAAGCGCCGCGTGAAGTCGAGCACCGCGTTCAATTACTCGAAGATCGTGAACGCCTACATCGTGCCGCAGTGGGGCGACTGGAAGATCGGCCGTATCGACCGCGAAGCCGTCGAGCTCTGGGTATCGGCGCTGCAAGAGGGAGCCGCCCCGGTCAAGTTCGATGAGACCTACGCAAAGTCTCCGCGCGCGCTTGGGCCGAGCTCGATCAAGAACATCGTCCGCACCGTGCTCGGCTCCATCTTCAACTTCGCGATCTCACAGAAGTGGGTCGCCGACAACCCGGTGCGCTACGTCGAACTGCCCAGGGTGCCGCGCACGCCCGTGAAGGAGACGCTGACACACGAGCAGGTCGACGCGATGGCGCTCGCCGCACAGGAGATCACGGGCGAGTTGCGCGACTACGTGGCGGTCCAGCTGCTCACGTACGCCGCACCGCGCATCAACGAGCTGTTCGCTCTGCAGGTGATGCACCTTCGGTTCGACGACCTCGAGATCGACATCGAGCAGACGTGGACGCGCGCCGAGAGCGGCGGCCGGGAGACCGGCCCGCCAAAGAACGGCGACAGCCGAGTCGTGCCGATGCCCGAGCATGTGGTCGCCGACTTGAAGAAGCTCGTGAAAGGGCTCCCGGCGACGGCCTACGTGTTCCGCGCGAACGGCTCCTCCGAGGCGCTCTGGGACCGCAACTGGCACAACCGGGTTTGGACTCCGGCTGCGAAGAAGTCGAAGCTCATCGGGCGGTTCTCGAAGTTCTCGCCACACGTGCTCCGCCACACCGGAATCACTTTCGCGATCGCCGCCGGCGCGGACATCAAGGTGATCCAGGCGATGGCCGGTCACCGCTCCATCGAAGAGACGATGGGCACCTACGGGAAGCTGATGCCGAACCGCATGAGCGAGGTGCGTGAGCGCATGGCGGAGCACCGTGCGAGCGCCCTGCGCCCGCGCCTGCGAGTGGTCGGCGGGACACGATTGGGACACGATGACAAACAGTGATCGGCCGTTTTCGCCGGTCGTGGCCCGTCGTGGCCTCTCCGCAACTTCCTCATCATCTCAACGATCTGCGACGCAGACGGAGTTCGACTGTATCTCGTCCGTCGTCGCCCGTCACCCCTCATGGCACCGCCGCGACTTCTCGTCGGTCATGCAGATGGTCGCCACCCGCTACGATCTCATCACCGAGCCCGAGCTCGTGCACGAGGCGCGGCGCGTGCTCACCGAGTCCGTGCAGAAGTAGCCCGCGACCTCGTCGCCTGCTCTTCCGCTGAGTCGGCCCGTTCGTATCGAGTCGGCCCGGAATTCGCGCGAATCGGCGGCCGACTCGATACGATTCGGCCGACTCGATACGATTCGGCCGGCTCGGTGAGTGCGCCGAGCAGCCGGCGAGACTCAGCTCACAGGTCGAGGTCTGCATGGGGGAGTGCGCGCTCCATCCACAGTCGGGCGCGCAGGGGCTCTCCGCGCCGCAGGAGCCTGCCAGGCTGAGGGCATGACGCCCGCGCACGACTTCGCCTCGATCGCGGCAGCAGTGCGCTCGAGAGACGAACTGCTGCAGTGCGATTGGACGGCACGTCGGATCGCGCGAGCGGTCGAGGACGGTGCGCTGGCGCGGATCGCCGCGGCGAAGTACCTCGACGGCGCAGTGTGGCGCGGGCTCTGGCCCGACCAGCGGCTGCTCGCGCGAGTGATCGCGGTCTCCGGAAACCGCGATCTCAGGGGGTACTTCTGGCGGGAGTCGGCGGCCGTCCTGCACGGGCTGCGCCTGTATCGTCCGCCGCATGATCGAGCTCACCTGCTGCTGCCCGGCGGCGCGACCGCCAGGAGCAGCACCTTCATCACACGCAGCATCGATCAGGTGGCGGAGGGGGAGGTCGGGCTGCTGCGGGGCATCCCGGCCACGAGTCTCGCGAGAACGGTGCTGGACCTCGCCCGGCTCGCACCGCCCGAACTGGCGCTCGGAGCGCTCGACCACGCGCTGCATCTGCGATTCGGCAGGCACCGGGGCATTCCGAACTCGCCCGGCGTCGTGGAGCGGCTGGAGCGGCTGCGCGGGGACGCGCTCTCGATTCCCCACAGGCGCGGGGTTCGGCGAGCACTGCGCGTCATCGATCTCGCCGATGCGGGAGCCGAATCGGCGCTGGAGAGCCTCGGCCGACTCCGTTTCGCGCAGCTCGGCTATCGGGTCAGCACTCAAGCGCCGGTGACCCACTCCGACGGCCGCCTGAGCTACTTCGACCTCGAGCTCGACGACCTCGACATCCTGTGCGAGATCGACGGCCGATCGAAGTACCTCGACGCCGACCTGCGCAAGGGGAAGACGGCCGAGGAGGTGGTCATCGCGGAGAAGCGGCGCGAGGATCGAGCCCGGGGGCTCACACCGAAGCGAGTGATCAGGCTGATGCACGATGATCTGCGCACGCCCGACAGCTTTCGCGCGGCGGTGCGCCACTTCGGGATTCCGTCGCCGCCCGCGGCCCGCTCGCTCGTGCTCTTCCGCTGAGCCGGCCCATTCGTATCGAGTCGGCCCGGAGTTCGCGCGAATCGTCGGCCGACTCGGTACGAATAGGCCGGCTCGATGAGATGAGGGGGCGCTACGCCTCGCGCAGCAGCTTCTGGATGCGCTGCAGCGACACCGGCTCGGCCGTGCGCAGGTGCTGCGCGAACAGGCTCACCCGCAGCTCCTCGATGAGCCAGCGGGCGCGCACGAGATGCTCGGGCGCCTGCTCCGGCAGCGGGATCGACCCGCCCGCCTGCTCGAAGAGCGCGAGCGCGCGGTCGACCTCGTTCTGCCGCGCCCGGTCGCGCCCGGGGTTCTCGGAGAGCCCTCGGCATCGCCACTGCACCGCCTCGAAGTACACGGGCAGCCGCGCCAGCCGCGCGAGCCCGGTGCGCGCCACGAAGCCGTCGAAGACGAGGCGATCCACCTGCGCGGCCGCGTCGGCGACCTGGCCGAGCACCTGGATCGACTTGGTGCCGTCGATCGCCTTGCGGGCGAGTCGCGCCCCGTCGAGCACGCGCGCGGTGAGCGCGATCGCGGCATAGATCTCGTCGATCAGGGATCGCGCGTAGTCGTTCGCGATGCGCTCGAACACGGCCTCCGACCACACCAGCCCGTCGGGGGCGTGACGGCGGATCACGCCGTCGGCGACCGCGAGCGACACGTCGGCGATGGCGGCGTCGAGCGAGCGGTAGGGCCCCGCGCCGAGCAGCAGCTTCTCCTGGTTCGAGAGGTGGTCGCGGATGTAGCTGGCCGGAGAGGGCGAGCTCAGCGCGACGAGGCGGCGGATCCCGCGCCGCGAGAGCCGGGTCTGCTCGACCTCGTCGGCCACGAGCACGAGATCGACGCTCGTGCGGCGGTCGACCACGGCGGGGTAGGCGCGCACCACGCCCGCGCCCGATCCGCGGCCCTTCGCGTAGGCGGTGTCGACGTGCCGGGGCAGTTCGCCGAAGACCCAGCCGGTCGCCCCTTTGCGCTCGAGGTCGCTCTTCGGCATGGCCGCCGCCGCGACCTTCGCGACGCCCTGCGTCGCGCGATCCTTGTGGGCGGCCTGCAGCGCGGCCAGGTCCTTGCCCGAGCCGACGGTGCGCCCGCGCCCGTCGACCACGCGGAACGTGGGGGTGAGATGGGCGGGCAGCCGCGAGGGGTCGAAATCGTCGGGGGAGACCGGCACGCTCGTGCGGCGGCGGATCTCGTCGGCGAGCAGCTGCAGCAGCGAGGGTGCGGCGGTCGGCTCTGACGAAGAACCCGGCCGCCGCTGCGGCTCGGCGACCGGGCTCGGTGTCGCCGCCAGTCGCGGCTCCACCGTCTCGAGCAGCGTGCGCGCCCAGTCCGCGGCGGGCACGACGTGCTTGCGGATCGCCTTCGGCAGCGTCTTGATGAGCGCGGTGACGAGCTCCTGGCGCAGACCGGGCACGAGCTTCTCGAAGTCGCCGCGTTCGAGGCGGGGCAGCAGCGGCAGCGGCACGTTCACGGTGACGCCGTCGTCGTCGGCGGTCGGGTCGAAGCGGTACTTCAGGCGCAGCGTCTGGTCGCCGTGCCGCCACTGGCGGGGGAACTCGCTCTCGTCGACCTCGGCGGCCTCGCCCTCGACGAGGTCTTCTCGGCGCATGGTGAGCAGTTTCGGTTGCGCGCGCTGCGCCTCCTTCCACCACCCCTCGAAGCTGCGGGTCGAGACGACGTCGGCGGGGATGCGGGCGTCGTAGAAGTCGTAGACGGCCTCGTCGTCGCTCACGAGATCGCGGCGGCGGGTGCGCTCTTCGAGTTGCTCGAGCTCGCGGCGCAGCTGCCGGTTGGCGCGGTCGAAGGCCTGGCGCGAGTCCCACTCGCCGTCGACGAGGGCGTGGCGGATGAACAGCTCGCGCGCGTGCTCGCGGTCGAAGCGGGCGAGCTGCACGCGGCGGCGGTCGACGATGGGCACGCCGAAGAGGGTGACCCGTTCGTAGGCGACGGCGGCGCCCTGCTTCTTCTCCCAGTGCGGCTCTGAGACCTGGCGCTTAGCCAGCGGCCCCGCGAGCTCCTCGGCCCAGGCCGGGTCGACCACGGCGTTCGAGCGCGCGAAGAGCCGCGAGGTCTCGACGAGTTCGACGCTCATCACCACCTCGGGCGGCTTCTTGGCGAGCACCGACCCCGGGTACAGCACGAAGCGGGTGCCCCGGGATCCGACGTACTCCTGGGCGGGCTTGCGCTTCACGGCGCCCGCGGCGCCCCGGCCGCGAGCGGGAGCGCTGCGATCCTGCCGATCGTCGCGCACGCCGAGCTGCGAGAGCAGGCCGGCGAGGACGGAGCGGTGGATCGCCTCGCCCGATCCCGATCCCGATCCCGATCCCGATTCGGATCCCGATCCCGCGCCCGTCGTGTCATCCCGCTCCGCGTCGGCGCCGCGGGGGCGGGGTCGAGCGGCGGCTGCACCGCCCCTCACCCCCGCGATGCGCGCCAGCTGGCGGGTGAGGTCCATCCACTCGCGCACGCGCAGGAACTTGAGGTATTCGGCCTTGCACAGGCGGCGGAACGCGCTCGACGACAGCTCGCGCTGCCGCTCCTGCAGGTAGTCCCAGAGGTTCAGCAGGGTCATGAGGTCGCCCTGCGGGTCGACGAAGCGGGCGTGCAGCTGGTCGGCCTGCGCGCGCTGCTCCTGCGGCCGCTCGCGCACGTCCTGGATCGTGAGGCCCGCGACGATCGCGAGCACCTGGGGCACCACCTCGTGCCTGCGCGCTTCGACGACCATGCGCGCGAATCTCGGCTCGATCGGCAGACGCGAGAGCTCGCGGCCGATCTTCGTGATGCGGTGGTTCGCGGATCCGCCCGCCCTGCCGCTCCGCCCCTTGCCGCGCCCGTCGCGGGGCGCGCCGCCGCGGTCCAGCGGTTCGACGGCGCCGAGTTCGGCGAGCAGCCCGAGGCCGTCGGCGATGCCGCGCTGGTCGGGCGGGGTGAGGAACGGGAAGCGGGCGATGTCGCCGAGGCCGAGCGAGAGCATCTGCAGGATCACGGATGCGAGGCCGGTGCGGCGGATCTCGGGTTCGGTGAACTCGGGGCGGCTCTCGAAGTCCTCCTCGGAGTAGAGGCGGATCGCGATACCGGGGCTCGTGCGTCCGGAGCGCCCCGAACGCTGATTGGCGCTCGCCTGGGAGACGGGCTCGATCGGGAGACGCTGCACCTTGCTGCGCGCCGAATAGCGGGAGATGCGAGCGGTGCCCGCGTCGACGACGTAGCGGATGCCCGGCACCGTGAGCGAGGTCTCGGCCACGTTCGTCGCGAGCACGATGCGCCGCGCAGCCGCGCTCGCGCCGCTCGCGCGCTCGAAGACGCGGTGCTGTTCGGCTGCGCTGAGGCGGCCGTAGAGGGGCAGGATCTCGATCGGTCTCGCGCGGTTCGCGCCGAGGCGGCCGCGCAGGGCGTCGGCGGCGTCGCGGATCTCGGCTTCTCCGCTGAGGAACACGAGCACGTCGCCTCGATCCTCTGCGCCGAGTTCCTCGACCGCGTCTCCGATAGCGTCGAAGAGGTCGCGCTCGACCGTGACGACCCGGGACTCGGGTGCGGTGGTACCCGCTCGGCCCGCGGGCGAGCGCTTGGCGTCCGCCTCCGAGCGACCCGCGCCCGTCTCGGGCCGCTCGATCTTCTCGACCAGCGGCCGGTACCGGATCTCGACCGGGTAGGTGCGGCCCGACACCTCGACGATGGGGGCCGGGCGCTTCGTCCTCGGATCGGCGAAGTGCTCGGCGAACGACTCGGGGTCGATGGTGGCCGAGGTGATGATCACCTTGAGGTCGGGTCGGCGGGGCAGCAGCGTCTTGAGGTAGCCGAGCAGGAAGTCGATGTTGAGCGACCGCTCGTGGGCCTCGTCGATGATGATGGTGTCGTAGGCGCGCAGGTCGCGGTCGCGGTGGATCGCGTTGAGCAGGATGCCGTCGGTCATGAGGCGGATCCGGGTCTGCTCGGAGACCTTGTCGGTGAAGCGCACCTGGTAGCCGACGAGCCCGCCGAGCTCGGAGCCGAGCTCCTCGGCGATGCGCTCGGCGATCGTGCGGGCCGCGATGCGGCGCGGCTGGGTATGGGCGATGCGTTCGCGGCCGAGGGCGAGCGCGATCTTCGGCAGCTGGGTCGTCTTGCCCGAGCCGGTCTCACCCGCCACGATGACCACCTGGTTGTCGCGGATCGCCGCCTCGATCTCGTCGCGCATCTGCGAGACGGGGAGATCCGCGGGGAATTCGATGCGGGGTTGCGTCATGATCCCACCATTATCGCGGACCGGGCCGGTCGGCGCCGAAGGAGCGGTTCGGCTCGGGGACTCCGTACCCGGACTGTCGCCGCCCGGGCCGCCTGTGGCGCAGGCCGTCCCCGGGCCGTCCGCGACGCAGGCCGTCCCGGCCGTCCGTGACATGGGCCGCAGACGGAGGTCCACCCGAGAATGCCGGGGGCCGGGCATAGACTGATCGAGCACGTGACCCCGCAGCGAAAGCGAGACCAGATGAGCGCCCTGCCGATCCCGAATCTCACCCTCACCGGCGGCACCGAGATCCCGCAGCTGGGCCTCGGCGTGTTCCTGGTCGAGGCGGGCGAGGCCGAGCGGGTGGTCTCCGACGCGCTCGAGGTGGGGTACCGGCACATCGACACGGCTCGCATCTACGACAACGAAGCCGAGGTGGGGCGCGCGATCGCCGCGAGCGGCATCCCGCGCGACGAGCTCTTCGTCACCACCAAGCTCTGGAACGACGACCACGCGCGAGCCGGCGAGGCCTTCGAGCAGAGCCTCGACCGGCTCGGCCTCGACCGCGTCGACCTCTACCTCGTGCATTGGCCGCTGCCCAAGGTCGAGGGCAGCGCGCTCGCCGCCTGGCACGGGCTCATCGAGATCGCCGAGTCGGGCCGCGCCTCGGCCATCGGCGTCTCCAACTTCGAGATCGAGCACCTGCAGCAGGTGATCGACGCGACCGGTGCGGTGCCCGCCGTCAACCAGATCGAGCTGCACCCGCTGCACCAGCGCCGCGAGCTGTCGGCGTTCTGCGCCGAGCAGGGCATCGCGATCGAGGCCTGGGGGCCGCTCGCCCAGGGCAAGACCGACCTGTTCGAGCGCCCCGAGGTGCTCACCGCCGCAGAGCGGCACGGCAAGACCCCCGCGCAGGTGGTGCTGCGCTGGCACCTGCAGCAGGGGCGCATCATCTTCCCGAAGACGGGCCGCCGCGAGCGCATGGTCGAGAACGCCGACCTCTTCGACTTCGAGCTGTCGGGCACCGAGATCGAGGCCATCGACTCGCTCGAGGTCGGCACCAACTTCGGGCCCGACCCGCGCAGCTTCGACGTGCGCTGAGCGCCGCGGGCCGCCGCACGGCGCCGCCCACCGGTGCCGGGCGCGACCACACGCAGAGACGAGGAGACCCACATGACGAAGACTCCCATCACCGTGACGCTGACGGGCGCGGGCGGCCAGATCGGCTATGCGGCGCTGTTCCGGATCGCGGCCGGTGACATGCTCGGCGCCGACCAGCCCGTGTCGCTGCGCCTGCTCGAGATCCCGCAGGGCATGCGGGCCGCCGAGGGCGCCGCGCTCGAGCTGACCGACTGCGCCTTCCCCCTGCTCGCCGGCGTCGAGATCAGCGACGCCCCCGAGGTCGCCTTCGACGGCGCGAACGTGGCGATGCTCATCGGGTCGCGGCCGCGCACCGCCGGCATGGAGCGCGGCGACCTGCTCGAGGCGAACGGCGCCATCTTCGGGCCGCAGGGGCGGGCGATCGGCGCCCGCGCGGCCGACGACGTGCGCGTGATCGTGGTGGGCAACCCCGCGAACACCAACGCGCTGATCGCGCAGCAGCACGCCCCCGAGGTGCCCGCCGAGCGCTTCACCGCGCTCACGCGCCTCGACCACAACCGAGCCGTGGGTCTGCTCGCAGCCGAGGCCGGCGCCGGAGTGGCGCAGATCGACGGGGTGACCATCTGGGGCAACCACTCGGCCACCCAGTACCCCGACCTCAGCCACGCGACGGTGGGCGGCGCGCCGGCGCTCGAGGCCGTCGACCCGCAGTGGGCGCGCGGCGCCTACATCGAGCGGGTGGCGAAGCGCGGGGCCGAGATCATCGAGGTGCGCGGCGGCTCCTCGGTCGCCTCCGCCGCCAACGCCGCGATCGAGCACGTGCGCGACTGGATGCTCGGCACGGGGGAGCGGCGCACGAGCGCCGCCGTCGTGTCGCACGGCGAGTACGGCGTTCCCGAGGGGCTCATCTCGTCGTTCCCGGTGCGCTCCGAGGGCGGCGCGTGGCGCGTCGTCGAGGGGCTCGCGGTCGACGAGTTCTCGCGGCAGCGCATCGACGCCTCGGTGGCCGAGCTCGTGTCGGAGCGCGATGCGGTGCGGCAGCTCGGGCTGATCTGACGCCGCGCGCCCATCGGCGAGCGACCGGTCGCGGTGGGGTCGGCGATCCGGCGTCGGCGTGGACGGCCACGGGTTGCCGCCCCGTCGGCCTCACCCCGCAGCGGACCGGAGAGGGCGCCGAGCCCAGTAGGATAGAGCCCATGTCTAAGGTGCTTTCTTCCCTGCCTGTCGGCGAACGCGTCGGCATTGCATTCTCCGGTGGTCTCGACACGTCGTGCGCGGTCGCGTGGATGCGCGAGAACGGCGCGATCCCGTGCACGTACACCGCCGACATCGGGCAGTACGACGAGCCGGACATCGACGGGGTCGCCGGCCGCGCGAAGGAGTACGGCGCCGAGATCGCCCGCCACGTCGACGCGAAGCGCGCCCTCGTCGAAGAGGGCTTCGTCGCCCTGCAGACCGGGGCCTTCAACGTGCGCTCGGGCGGCAAGACCTATTTCAACACCACGCCGCTCGGCCGCGCCGTCACCGGCACGCTGCTGGTGCGCGCGATGAAGGAGGACGGCGTCGACATCTGGGGCGACGGCTCCACCTACAAGGGCAACGACATCGAGCGCTTCTACCGCTACGGTCTCATGGCGAACCCGGCGCTGCGCATCTACAAGCCGTGGCTCGACAAGCAGTTCGTCGAGGAGCTCGGCGGCCGCCAGGAGATGAGCGAGTGGCTCGTCGCGCACGGCTACCCCTACCGCGACTCGACCGAGAAGGCGTACTCGACCGACGCCAACATCTGGGGCGCCACCCACGAGGCTAAGAAGCTCGAGTTCCTCGATGCGGGCCTCGACATCGTCGAGCCGATCATGGGCGTCGCAGCCTGGCGCGAAGACGTCGACGTCGCCACCGAAGAGGTGTCGGTGCGCTTCGAGGCGGGCCGCCCGGTCGCGATCAACGGCGTCGAGTTCGACGATCCGGTGGCGCTCGTGCTCGAGGCGAACGCCATCGGCGGCCGTCACGGCCTCGGCGTCTCCGACCAGATCGAGAACCGCATCATCGAGGCGAAGTCGCGCGGCATCTACGAGGCCCCCGGCATGGCGCTGCTGCACATCGCCTACGAGCGCCTCGTGAACGCGATCCACAACGAGAACACACTCGCCTCGTACCACACCGATGGACGCAAGCTCGGTCGCCTCATGTACGAGGGCCGCTGGCTCGACCCCGAGTCGCTCATGCTGCGCGAGGCGCTGCAGCGCTGGGTCGGCTCGGCGATCACGGGCGAGGTCACCCTGCGACTGCGCCGTGGCGATGACTACACCATCCTCAACACCGAGGGCCCGAACCTCAGCTACCACCCCGAGAAGCTCTCGATGGAGCGCACCGTGGGCGCGGCGTTCGGCCCCGAGGATCGCATCGGCCAGCTCACCATGCGCAACCTCGACATCGCCGACTCGCGCGCGCGTCTCGAGCAGTACGCCCAGCTCGGGCTCGTGGGCGGCGCGACGGCCGAACTCGTCGGAGAGCTCGAGCAGGGCGGCGCGGCCGAGATCGCCGACGCCGTCGGCGGCATCGACGAGGAGGGCGACGCGCTCGGCCTGTCGGCCGCGTTCGACGCCGGCACCGACTGATCCTCGCCGGCGGTGCCGGCCCGCATCGGCCGGCACCGCCCGACTTCGGGCACCGCGACCGGGTGACGACGCCGGGCGCGAGCGGCGCGGCGCTTGAGCGCGCGGCGCTCGTCCTCGCTGAGGCCGCCCCACACGCCCGAATCCTGGCCGGTGTCCATGGCGTACTGCAGGCACATCTCGGTGACGGTGCAGCGAGCGCAGACCGACTTCGCACGCTCGATCTGCTCGACGGCCGGGCCGGTGTTGCCGACCGGGAAGAAGAGCTCGGGGTCTACGGTGAGGCAAGCAGCCTTCTCGCGCCAATCCATTGTGTGTCCTCCATTTGTAAACGCACGCACACGAAATACACTGGAGGCTAATGCCAGGAATCTCGCGCCGTAACTATCTGAAACGTGGCTGAGAATGCTCACGTCAGTGTGCGCGAAACTCGACGGAATATATAGTTTCACGGATGTAGAAGCAAATCAATAGTGTATTTGCAATTGATTGGAAAGAGGCTCGACATGCCCTCGTCACCCGCTGATCACCCACGCTCGCGAGTCGCCTGGCGGGCGCTGGCCGCGCTGCTGGCGGTCGAGAGCGCACTGCTGCTGTGGGTGCTCGGCGTCACGGTGGTCGGTGCGCTCGGCTCGGAGGGCAACCCGCTGCAGAACCTCAGCCTGATCGTCATGGCCGCGCTGTCGTTCGCGTGGGTGGTGGTGACCCTCGTGGGTGCGGTGAAGGCGCGGGCGAGCTGGGTGCGCGGATCCTCGCTCACCATCCACGTGCTGCTCTTCGCGGCGGGCACCGGCTGCCTGCAGATCGGCATCGGCCCGTGGTGGCTGGGCTTCGCGCTCGTGGCGCTCGCCCTCGCCGGCTTCGCCGCCGCGATCCTCGCCCGCCCCGCAGTTCAGTCCGCCGGCGAGCAGTAGGGCGGCCCTCGACGGGCTCGCGTCCGGCTCGGGATGGGGCACCGGCTGCCGCCGATCACGTGCCCGGTGACGCGCCCGCGCCCGGGCCGTCCGCCCCCGGGGTCAGGCCGCGTCGAGGCCGAGCAGCTTGCGCACACGGGCGACGTGCCCAGTGGCCTTCACGTTGTAGAGCGCGTGTGCGATCCGCCCCTCCTCGTCGATCACGAAGGTCGAGCGGATCACACCCTGCACGATGCGCCCGTAGTTCTTCTTCTCGCCGAACGCGCCGTAGGCGGTGAGCACCTCGCGATCCGGGTCGCTCAGCAGGGGGTAGTCGAGCGAGTCGCGCTCGGCGAACCGGGCGAGCTTGTCGACCGGGTCAGGGGAGAGCCCGAGCAGCTGGTAGCCGGCAGCCTCGAGCGATGCGACCGAGTCGCGGAAGTCGCAGGCCTCTGTCGTGCAGCCGGGGGTCATGGCCGCCGGGTAAACGAAGAGGATCACCCGCCGGCCGCGGAAGTCGGCCAGCGAACGGGTGGCGCCGTCTTGATCGGGGAGCGAGAAGTCGGGGGCGGGCTGTGCGGGCTCGAGGATCACGCGTTCCGTCATGCCCTCAGCCTATCGGTGCGCGGCTGAGCCCGTGCCGATCCCGACTCGAGAAGCCGTGCGCGATCGTCGCTCGATCAGGCGGCTCCGCGCCCCATCTCGACGGCGACCGGGGCCGGGCGGGCCCGCAGCGAAGCGGGGCCGGCGCTACTTCAGCAGTCGGCGCAGCGACTCGACCCGCGCCGCGCCCGCGGCGTCGAGCCGACCGTCGGCGATGGCGGCGTCGAGCTCGCAGTCGGGGGCGCCCTCGAGGTGCGTGCAGCCGCGCGGGCAGCCGTCGATGATCTCGGCGAGGTCGGTGAAACCCCGCAGAATGCCCTCGGTGGTGACGTGTCCGAGCCCGAAGGAGCGCACGCCCGGCGTGTCGATCACCCAGCCGGTGCCGCCGCCCGCGCAGCCGGGGGTCTCGGCCCGGTACGCGACCGACGACGACGAGGTGTGGCGGCCTCGGCCGGTGACCTCGTTGACGTGGCCGGTGGCGCGGCCCGCCTCGGGCACGAGCTCGTTGATGAGCGTCGACTTGCCGACCCCCGAGTGACCGACGAACACGGTGGTGCGACCCGCGAGCGCCTCGCGGATCTCGTCGAGCGGCCAAGCCCCCGGCTGCGAGCGGAAGACGGGCACCTCGAGCGCCGAGAAGTAGCCGAGGAACGGCTCGGGATCGGCGAGGTCGACCTTGGTGATGCAGATGAGCGGCCGGATGCCCGCGTCGTAGGCGGCCACGAGATAGCGGTCGACGAGGCGCACCCGCGGTTCGGGGTTGGCCGCCGCCACCACGATCAGCATCTGGTCGGCGTTCGCGACCATCACGCGCTCGACCGTGTCGCTGTCGTCGGCGCTGCGCCGCAGCAGCGTGCGGCGGTCCTCGATGCTCACGATGCGGGCGAGGGATCCCTCCGCGCCGCTCGCGTCGCCGACGAGCTGCACCCGGTCGCCGATCACGATGGGGGTGCGCCGCAACTCGCGAGCGCGAGCCGCGACGACGACGCGCTCGGAGAGGTCGTGGGGATCGGCACCCGACTCGACGAGCGCGGTGTAGCGGCCGCGATCCACCGCCGTCACCAGGCCGACCACGGCGTCGGCGTGCTCGGGTCGCCGTTTGGTGCGGGGGCGATTCGCCTTGGGATTGGGGCGCTGGCGCACCGCGTGGTCGGCGTACTCGGAGTAGGGGCCGTCTTCGTCGTCGTCCGGGGTCAGCCAGCTCATGTCCAGCTCGTGCCGTCCGGGGTCTGGGGGAGGGTGAGGAGGAGCGGGTTCGAGGCCGACGCGGCCGCGCCGCCCGGCCCGTCGAGCGGCGCGCCGGAGCCGGAGGCGATGCCGAGCATACGGCCCCACAGCTCGGGGAACTGGGGCAGCGTCTTCGAGGTGCAGCCGATGTCTTCGACCTCGACACCCGCGACGCGCAGCCCGACCAGGGCCCCCGTCGTCGCCATGCGGTGGTCGGCGTAGCTCTGCCAGACGCCCCCGTGCAGCGTGGCCGGTCTGACCGCGATGCCGTCGTCGAGCTCGACCGCGTCGCCGCCCAGCCGATTGACCTCGGCGACGAGCGCGGCGATGCGGTCGGTCTCGTGGTGGCGGATGTGGCCGATGCCGGTGATCTCGCTCGCCTCGCCGTCAGTGCCCGCGGTGCCGTGCGCGGCCAGCGCCGCGAGCCCCACGAGCGTGGGTGCGAGCTCGCCGGCCTCGGGCACGTGCAGCCGGACGCCGCGCAGACGGCCGCCGCTCGTCACGGTGAGGGATCCGTCGGCCGCGAGCACCGCGTCGGCGCCGAACGCCGGCAGCAGCGTGCGCAGCTGATCGCCGACCTGCGTGGTGGCCGAGGGCCAGCCGGGCACGGTGACGCGGCCTCCGACGGCCGCAGCCGCGGCGAGGAACGGGGCGGCGTTCGAGAGGTCGGGCTCGATGCGGGCGTCGAGCGCCCGGATCGGCCCGGGCTTCACGACCCATTCGCCGGGGGCGGGGGACTCGACGTCGACGCCTCGGGCGCGCAGCGTCTCGATGGTCATCTCGATGTGCGGCAGGCTCGGCAGACGCTCCCCGGTGTGCACGACGTGCACCCCCTCGTCGAAGCGCGCGCCCGAGAGCAGCAGGGCCGAGACGAACTGACTCGAGAGCGATGCGTCGAGCTTGACCCGGCCGCCGCGCAGCGATCCGGTGCCGTGCACCGTGAAGGGCAGGGCGCCGCGCCCCTCGTCGGCGATGTCGGCGCCGAGAGCGCGCAGCGCGTCGAGCACCGGGCGCATGGGGCGCTTGCGCGCGTAGGGGTCGCCGTCGAAGGCGACTGGTCCCAGGGCGAGGGCGGCGACCGGCGGCACGAAGCGCATCACCGTGCCGGCGAGGCCGCACGCGATAGTCGTGGAACCGGTCAGCTCATCGGCGGGCGTGATGCGCAGGTCGGGGCCGAACGGACTGTCGGTGGGCACCTGCTCGATGCCGGTGCCGAGCGCCCGCAGCGCGTCGACCATGAGCGCCGAGTCGCGGGAGTGCAGGGGCGCGCGCAGGGTGCCCGGCCCGTCGCCGAGGGCGGCGAGGATCAGCTCGCGACCCGTCAGCGACTTCGAACCGGGAAGGGCCACGCGCGCGTCGAGCGCGCCATCCGCGAGCGGTGCGTCCCATGGGGCCTCGTGCTCGCCGAGACCCTCGCCGGCGTGCGCCTCGTCGCCGTCCTTGCCCTTGTTCATCTTCGCTTCAAGCATCGTCCTCGATTCTACCCGGCCCGCGTCCGACGGGAGCGGGAGTCGCAACACGCCGACCCGCTCGGCGCGAGACGGCGTGTTGCGACTCCCGCCCGTGGAAGAGGAGGCGTGCGCGGGGCGCTCACGGGGGAAGCAACGGAGGGAGGCGTAGGATCGAGGGTGTGAGTGACACCACGGCGCACGAAGATCAGGCGGTACTGGAGCAGCGCTTCACCCGAGAGGCGCTGCCGCTGCTCGACCAGCTGTACGGCGCGGCGATGAAGATGACGCGCAACCCGCAGGATGCGCAGGATCTCGTGCAGGAGACGTTCCTCAAGGCGTTCTCGGCCTTCGCGTCGTTCCAGGAGGGCACCAATCTCAAGGCCTGGCTCTACCGCATCATGACGAACAGCTACATCAACACCTACCGCAAACGGCAGCGAGAGCCCTACCTCGGCGCCGTCGACGAGCTCGAGGACTGGCAACTGGGCGGCGCCGAGTCGACCACGGCGATGTCGGCTCGATCCGCCGAGGCCGAGGCCATCGATCGCACGCCCGACACGGTGGTGAGCGAAGCGCTCAACGCGCTGCCCGAGGATTTCCGCATGGCGGTCTACCTCGCCGACGTCGAGGGATTCAGCTACCAGGAGATCGCCGACATCGCGGAGGTGCCCATCGGTACGGTGATGAGCCGCCTGCACCGCGGCCGCACCAGGCTGCGCAAGACTCTCGGGGAATACGCGCGCGAGCAGGGCGTTGGACTCAGTGCGGGAGGCGCGGCGACGAAGCGCACCGGCCGCACGAAGACGAAGGACACGGAAGAGGGAGCGACGCGATGAGCGATTGCGGTTGCGAGACGGCGCAGGCCAACCTCTACGAGCTGCTGCGCGGAGAGCTCTGCGCCGAGGAATCCGCGCCGATCCGGGAGCACCTCGAGAGCTGCCCCGGCTGCCAGGACGAGCAGACGGTCTGCATACGCCTCACCGAGGTGGTGCGCCGCGCCTGCGAGGAAGAGCGCGAGAACTGCGCTCCCGCAGACCTGCGCGATGCGATCCTGCGCGGCCTGCGCGTGAGCTGAGCCCGGCCGGCGTTCTGAGCGGCCCGCGAGGGCCGAGCGGGACGGTGCGCACGAGCCGCCTGAGCGTGTTGCAGGGTCGACCTTTCGGCATGCCCGGGGAGTAGTTCCGGCGCGCCTGACGACCGCCGGTTACTCGACCAGCTGCGCGTGCAACCGCGCGATCGTGGTGTCGGCGACGCCGCTCACCCGCAGGTAGTCGCGCACCGAGCCGAACCGCTCGTCGACGGCGGCGAGCGCGCGGTCGATCGCCGCGAGCGGCGTCGACACGAGCAACTGCTCGAGCGACGGCGTGACCTCGATGCCGAGGTGCTTGATCAGCTCGAGGTTCTTGGCCCGCCACTCGCCGCTGAGGTTCTGCTCCGAGGCCGAGTAGTCGTGCATCACGTCGTCGCGATCCACGCCCACGGCCAGCAGGGTGAGGGCGGCGACGGCGCCCGTGCGATCCTTGCCCGCGGTGCAGTGGAAGACCGTCGCGCCGGGCTCGGCGAGCATCGTCACGGCGGATGCGAGCCGGTCGCCGTGCTCGAGGTAGAGCAGCTCGGTGAGCGCGTAGATGTCGAGCTGCGCCGAGATGTGCTGCCTGACGTCGGGGAAGATGGGGTGCGGAACGACGACGGCGCTCTCGGGCACGAGGTCGGGCAGCGGGGCGCGCTCGGCGTCGTCGCGCAGGTCGATCACGCGCGCCACCGAGAGCTCGGCGATCTGAGCCCTGCCCCGGTCGCTGAGCGCGGCGAGCGCGTCGGAGCGGAAGAGCGCCCCCGACCTCGTGCGTCCGCCGTCGGCTCGGAACCCGCCGAGGTCGCGGAAGTTGTACGTTCCTTCGATGGGGAGCAGTGCGGAGGTCACACCCTCATCCTAGGCCGCGTCTCGCGTGCTCCTCGCCCCCCCTGCGCGCTCGAGTCGTCGAGCCGCTCGCGGGCCCGCCCGGCCGTGGTGATCCTCGTGGCGGTGCGCGGCCCCGACGCACTCGACGGATTCAGAGGGCGAGGCCGCGCATGATCGACGCGAGCAGCACCGGCTCGGCCTCGTGCAGGTTGTGCGGCCCCGGCACCGTGAGGATCTCGTTGTTCGGCAGGCGATCCCGCCACTCGCCGACGAGATCGTCGCTGAGGATGCCGTGCTGCGCCCGCACGAGCGTGGCGGGCGGTTCGAGGCGCTGCAGGGACGCCCAGATCGGCGCGTAGGGGTGCGGGTCGCCGTTGCCCGAACCCGGCAGCGCGTCGAGGTGGGCGAGGTGGTGCGTCCACTCCAGTCGGCCGTCCGGGCGCCGGCGCGTGTTGAGCGCGACGCCGCGGGTGAGTGCGGTGCGGTCGGAGCCGATGCCGAAAGCGATGGCTCGATCGACGATCTCGTCGATCGAGGCGTAGTCACGCTGCCCGGTGATGAACTCGACCACGGCGCCCGCGTTCCCCCCGGGCGTGATGCCGGGGGTGATGTCGACCACGACGAGCCGCCGCACGAGCCGGGGGCGGGCGTCGGCGACGAGCGCGGCGGTCAGCCCGCCGAGCGAGTGGCCCAGCAGCGCGACCGGGCCGCCCGCGAGCCGGTCGAGCGCCGTCACGATATCGGCGGCGAGGCGCTCGGGGCGGTAGTCGGCATCGGCGCGCCAGTCGCTGCGACCGTGCCCGGGCAGATCGAGCGAGAGCGCTGGCCTGTCGAGGGCCAGCAGCGCCGGATCGAAGCTGTGCGCGTTGAGGCCCGCGCCGTGCAGCACCACGAACTCGGGATCCGCGGGCCCTCCGAAGCGCAGCCCGCTCACCGCGCGGCCCTCGGCGACCGGCGCGGAGATGCGCTCGACCCGCGGCAGCGGGGCGCTGCGGCCGACGCGCGCGGCGTCTCCCGCGAGGAACCGGAACTCGTCGTCGGAGGACGGGGCTTCGCTGCTCATTCGGCCAGTCTAGGGACGTCGGCGCCGATCACTCGAGGAAGACACGGCGGTGCGCGAGGCGCTGCCGATGATGCCGGCCGCGCGCGGCCGGAGGCCGCCCGGATCCGCAACCTTGGGGGCGACCCTCCGAGGAGCGGCGGGGCGGGCCCGAGGGGAGCGACGTGCGCGGCGCACCCCGTTCACCCCTCGCGACGCTTCGGCCGGCGCGAGCGTCGCACGTAACCGCCGTCCTCGAGCCCCGCCTCGATCTCGAAGCGGTTGCGCAGCGGATCCCGCCCCGCGAGCAGGTAGAGCAGCGGCATCGCGAAACCGTAGCGCCGCCACTGCTCGCGGTGCACCAGCTCGTGCCGCAGCACCGCCGCCCCCGTGTTGCGGTCGGTGAGATAGCAAGCCCCCACGCAGCTGCCGCCGCGCCCGAACGTCCACTTCGGCATGCCGCTGAACACCCAGAGCCCCTCGTGGCGCCGCACCTCGCCCGTGCTCCAGATGGAGCCCCAGGCGAACCCGACCGCCGTCGCGTAGAGGTACCCCAGCCGTGCGAGGGGCCACCGTCCGTGCCGGGTGCTCCGCTGACCCGCCTCCGTGCGCTCTGGTGCCGTCACCGCGCCGTCCCCGAAGTGAGCGCCGCGAGCACGCGCAGCACCGTCGGCAGATCCTCGGCCGCGGCGGAGGCGCTGGCGGGCGCGAACTCGCAGATCGAGGCGCCCGCGAGCGGCAGCGACGCCACGGCCGCCCGGATCGCCGC
Source organism: Leucobacter muris (assembly GCF_004028235.1). Classification (NCBI taxonomy): domain Bacteria; kingdom Bacillati; phylum Actinomycetota; class Actinomycetes; order Micrococcales; family Microbacteriaceae; genus Leucobacter; species Leucobacter muris. The sequence goes on from NZ_CP035037.1 coordinate 1,260,742, forward strand.
CGTCAGCTGAGCGACCGTCACCCCGAAGGGCACCGCCTCGTGGACGGCTGAGAACTCGGCGGGATCGAGCACGTCGAAGTCGACGTGCACGTAGACGCACTCGGCACCCGAATCCGCGAGCCGATCCCGAACCGCGGCCGCGAGCGCATCGGGATCCGGGCGCTGCTCGGGATCCGTCACGCCCGCGATCGACACCGGATCCAGCACGTGCACGCCGCGCCGCTCGATCTCGGCGTCCTCCTCGGGATCGATCGCCCGCGTGCCGATCAGGGTCAGCAGCGCGGGATCGATCGGGGCTTCGCAGGCCAGGTCGGGGGAGCCCTCGCCCAGGGCGTGCCGCAGCGTCATGCCCGACGCTGCGCCCGAGGGCGACGTGCTCGGATGCTGCAGATCGGGGTGGGCGTCGAACCACAGCACGGCGAGACGATCCGCTCCGTGCGCGCGCACCGAGGCCTCGAGCCCCGCGAGCGACGAGGCGCAGTCGCCCCCGACGATCACCGGGGGCGCATCGCCGAGCTCGACGATGGCCTCGCGCGCGGCGTCACGCGCGCGCAGCAGGCTGCTGAGCCGCGCCACGGGCGTGCCCATGGCATCGCCGGCCTCGAGCGGCACCGGCACCTCGCGAGTCGCGGAGGCAGGCAGATCCTCCCGCAGCGCCTCGGCCCCCTCGGCGAGTTGCATCGCGCGCGAAGACGCGGATCCCTGCCACTCCGGCATCATCAGGAACACGGGTTTCGACACAGCGCCTCCTCGCCTCGTGCACCCCTCCAGGATACTCCGCGGGAGCACCGAACCGGACGTTTCTTCCCGAGGCCTCCGCCCAGCGGGCGGCGTCGATCCGCTCGGAACGGGAGGCCGAGCGGCTGCTGGCTCGCCCCCGTTGCGCCTCCGCTCGGGCTCGGCCCTGCCCCTCGCTTCGCTCCGTGGGCTGCCGCCGTGTGCGGCACTGGGCTGAGCGCGAACGCTGCGCGTCCGCTTATGCTCAGCCCTGCCCCTCGCTTCGCTCCGTGGGCTGCCGCCGTGTGCGGCACTGGGCTGAGCGCGAACGCTGCGCGTCCGCTTATGCTCAGCCCACCGTGACGAAGTCGATGAGATGCTCGACGCGTCCCACCAGCTCGGGTTCGAGGTCGCGGAAGTCGCGCACGCGGCCGCGGATGCGCGCCCAGGCGTCGGCGATGTCGGCGGGCTCGTCCGAGGGCCAGCCGAGCGCGCGGCAGATGCCCGTCTTCCACTCGATCGACCGCGGAATCTCGGGCCACGCCTCGAGCCCCACCCGCGCGGGCTTCACCGCCTGCCAGATATCGACGAACGGGTGGCCGACGATGAGCACATGCGCGCCGAACGGACCCCCGGCGATCGCCTCAGCGATCCGCGTCTCCTTGCTGCCGCGCACCAGGTGATCGAGCAGCACGCCCGCCCGCCGATCCGCGGCCGGGCCGAACTCTGCGAGCACCTGTTCGAGGTTGTCGGCGCCCTGCAGCAGTTCGACCACCACGCCCTCGACGCGCAGGTCGTCGCCCCACACCTGCTCGACCAGTTCGGCGTCGTGCTTGCCCTCCACGAAGATGCGGCTCGGCATCGCGACCCGCGCCCGCTGCTGCGGGGCGGCGAACGAGCCCGACGCCGTGCGCTGCCTCCCGGCCGGCTTGCGCTTCGGCGCCACGAGCCGCACCGGCTCGCCGTCGATGAGGAAGCCGTCGCTCAGGGGGAACGCGCGCACCTTCCCGCGGAAATCCTCGAGCTGCACGAGCCCTTCCCTCGCGCCCACGACGGCGCCGCACCACTCGGTCTCGCTGTGCTCGACGACGAGGCCGCGCGAGAGCGGCACCTCGCGCCGCTGCACCGGGCCGCGGCGGGGCTTCATCCTGGCGAGGGGGTCGTCGTCGTAGCGCGGGTCGAACACGTAACCCGAGCCTAGCGCGCGGCGCCGCCCGATGTCTGCCCCGACGAGGAGTGCCGGAGGGGCTCGGCCTCCGCCCCTGCCGTCGAGCCAGATAGGCTGGGCCGGTGAGCGACGACCCCGACGAGCCGGCAGCCCGGCGACGCGGCCTGCGAGGGCTGCTCGTCGACACCACCCCGCTGACCGCGAGCCCCGCGTTCGCGAAGCTCTGGACCGGCACCTCGGTCACTCAGATCGGCGCGCAGGTCACGATCGTCGCGGTGAGCCTGCACATCTACGAGATCACCCACTCCACGCTCGCGGTGTCGTTCGTGGCGCTGTGGGCGCTCGGCCCCATGATCCTCGCCGGTTTCGTGGGCGGCGCGCTCGCCGACTCCTTCGACCGGCGCACGGTCGCGCTCGTCACCGCGATCGTCGCGTGGTGCAGCACGGGCACGCTCGCGCTCATCGCCTTCCTCGGGGTCGAGACGACCTGGCCCTACTACGCGCTCGCCGCGGTGAACGCCGCGTCCGCGACGATCAAGGGTGCGGCGCAGGGTGCGATCCTGCCCCGTCTGCTCCCGACGCAGCTGCTGCCGGCGGCGGCGGCCCTCAGCGGCATCACGATGGGGTTGGCCGTGACCGTGGGGCCGGCGGTCGCGGGTGTGCTCGTCGCGACGGTGGGCTTCTCGTGGACGTACCTGCTCGACGTGGTGCTGTTCACCGGCGCCTTCCTCGGGATCATGAGTCTGCCGCCGATCGCGCCCGACGGTCGCCGCCGCGGCATCGGCATCGGGTCGGTGGTCGACAGCATGCGGTTCCTGCGGCGCGCGCCGAACGTGCGCGCCACCTTCGTCTGGGACCTGATCGCGATGATCCTGGGGCAGCCGCGCGTCGTGTTCCCCGCCGCGGGGGCGATCGTGCTGGGCGGCGGGCCCGTGACCGTGGGCATCCTCACCGCGTCGTTCGCGATCGGCGCGCTGCTCAGCGGCCTTGTCTCCGGGCCGCTGGGAGGCGTGCGCCGACAGGGGCGGGCGGTGACGCTCGCGGTCGCGGCGTTCGGGATCTGCACGGCCCTCTTCGGGGTCGTCCTGCTGCTCGCTTCGCTGGGCGTCGACGAGCGCCTGGTCGCGATGGTCGCGGTCGACGACGACTCCTTCATCCCGGCCAACGTCGTCGCGATCGTGCTCGCGGGCGTCGCGCTCGCGGGGGCGGGCGCGGCCGACAACGTGAGCGCCGTGTTCCGCACCACCATCCTGCAGGCGGCGGCGCCCGACGACGTTCGCGGCCGCATGCAGGGCCTCTTCTACGTGGTGGTGGCGGGCGGGCCGCGCGTGGGCGACCTCGTGGCGGGCGGTCTCGCGACGCTCTTCGCGCTCTGGGCCTCGCCGCTCGTGGGCGGCGCGCTCATCTTCGGCATCATGCTCGTGCTGCTGCGCACGGCGCGCGGCTTCCAGCGTTACGACGCGCACCGGCCGACGCCGTAGCGCGCCGCCGGATCCGCCCGCCCTGCCCCGCCGCGCGATCCGCACCCGCCGAAAGGCGGATTTCGCACACGAGCACCCTCGTGCGCATGCGAAATCCGCCTTTCGAGGCACGCAGCGCAGCCACTCACCATAGGAGCCCGTCTCGGAGCAGCCCCGCCCGGATGGTACGTTGCAGGCATGAGCACCGACGCGTCCCAGATCGCCCCAGAACCGCTCGTGATCGCCCGCCGCGAGGGCGCGATCACGCGCGTCACGCTCAACCGGCCCCGCGCGATCAACGCGCTCAACCTCGAGATGTTCGGCCTGGTCGGCGACGCGCTCGAGGCGGCGCAGCGCGACGGATCCGCGGCGATCCTGCTCGACGGGGCGGGGGAGCGCGGCTTCTGCGGCGGCGGCGACATCAAGGAGATCTCGGGCGGCGACACGATGCGGATCCTCGCGACCGAGTACCGCCTCGATCTCGCGCTCGCGGAGTCGCCCGTGCCGGTGGTGGGCCTCATGGACGGCATCACGATGGGCGGCGGCATCGGCATCGCCGGGCACGCGCGGCACCGGGTGGTGACGCAGCGCAGCCGCCTCGCTATGCCTGAGGCGCGCATCGGGATCGTGCCCGACGTGGGCGGGCACCTGCTGCTGGCGCGGGCGCCCGGCCACCTCGGCGAGCTGCTCGCGGTGACCGCCGGCGAGATGGGCCCGGGCGACGCGATCGCCCTGGGATTCGCCGATCGCTTCGTGCCCTCGGAACGGCTCGACGCGCTGGGCGAGGCGCTGGCCGGGGGCGAGGATCCCGCCGCTGCGTGCGCCCGCTTCGCCGAGGCCGCCCCGCGATCGACCGTGCTCGAGGCGCGGGAGTGGTGGGAGCCGATCGCGGAGGAAGCGCTCGGCGAGGCTCACGCGCCGGCTTCGGAGGACGCTGCGGGCGCGGCGCTGCGAGTCGTGCGCGCGCTCGAGGCGGCGGGCGAACGCGGAGGAGCCGAGGCGGCGGCCGCGGCCGCGACGGTGCGCGCGATGTGCCCCGTGTCCGTGGCGGTGACGCTCGCGCAGATCGATCGCACGCGCCGACTCGGGCTGGGGCTCCCCGAGGTGCTCGCCGACGACCTGCGCGTGCTGGGGCGCGTGGCGCCGCGACCCGACTTCGCGGAGGGCGTGCGCGCCCAGGTGATCGACAAGGATCGCAGCCCGCGCTGGTCGCCGGCCCGCATCGAGGACCTCGACCCGTCGGAGCTCGTGGAGATCCTGGCCCCCTAGCGCGGAGGCCTTCCTCAGGCCCCGCGAGTGCTCGAAACTGGCTCGAACCCGCGGCGATCGCGGCACTTCTCGACCACTCGGCGGGGCGGGGGATCGGACCGGCTCAGCACCCCGCCCGGGCCCGGCTCAGTGCGGGTCGCCGATGCAGAACTCGTTGCCGTGCGGATCGGCGAAGGTGTCCCACGAGAAGCCCTCCTCGCCGCGCCTGCCGAGATGGGCGGCGCCCGCCTCGACCCACTCGGCCACCATGCGGTCGCGGTCGACGTCGGGGCTGCGGTCGAGGTCGAGGTGCACGCGGTTCTTGCCGGGGGCGACCGTCTCGACGCGCTGGAACCCCAGCGCCACCGGAGCGTCGGGCGCGCGCACGATGCAGAACCAGCCGTCGGCGTCGTGCACGATCCGCCCGCCGAGACGCTCGGCCCACCAGGCGGCGAGGGGCCGCGGGTCCTCGGTGTCGACGGTGATCATGCCCAGCCGGATCATGGCGGCTCCGCTCGCTCGCAATGGATGTGGGGCTCCACGATACCCTGGGGGGATGCACTGGAACGCCGACGGCCCCGATCTGGTGGCCGCGGGCGACAACCTGCCGATCCTGCGCAGCCTGCCCGGCAGCGCGTTCTCGGTCGTGTACCTCGACCCGCCGTTCAACACGGGGCGGGCGCGGCAGATGGAACGGGTGCGCGGCACGCGGGTCAGCGCGGATCGCGGCGAGATCGGGCGGATCGAGCCGGCGAGCGGTGAGCGCCTGGGGTTCCGCGGGCAGGGCTACCGGGTGACGCGGGAGCGCACGCTCGCCTACGACGATCGTTTCGGCGACTACTGGGACTTCCTCGAGCCCCGCCTCGAGCAGGCCTGGCGGGTGCTGGCGCCCGACGGCACGCTCTATCTGCACCTCGACTACCGGGAGGTGCACTACGCGAAGGTGCTGCTCGACGCGCTCTTCGGCCCGGAATGCTTCATCAACGAGATCATCTGGGCCTACGATTTCGGGGCGCGCACGAAGCGCCGCTGGCCGCCGAAGCACGACAACATCCTGGTCTACGCGAAGCACCCCGATCACTACTTCTTCGACGCCGAGGCGGTGGATCGCGAGCCCTATATGGCGCCCGGGCTCGTGACGCCCGAGAAGGCCGAGCGGGGCAAGCTGCCGACCGACGTGTGGTGGCACACGATCGTCTCGCCGACGGGTCGGGAGCGCACGGGGTATCCGACGCAGAAGCCGCTCGGGGTGCTGCGCCGCATCGTGCAGGCCTCGTCGCGGCCGGGGGACTGGGTGCTGGACCCCTTCGCCGGCAGCGGCACGACGGGTGCGGCCGCGGCGGAGCTGGGGCGGCGCTTCATGCTGATCGACGAGAATCCGGAGGCGATCGAGGTGATGCGCCGGCGGTTGGCCGGGGCGGCGCCGGTCTTCAGCTGAGCCGCGGGTCGCTCTGGCTCTGGCTCTGGCTCTGGCTCTGGCTCTGGCTCTGGCTCTGGCTCTGGCTCTGGCTCTGGCCCTGGCCCTGACCGGGCTCGATTGCCCTCGAAAGGCGGGAAACGCCGCTGCCGGTGCGTCTGAAGCTGCGTTTCCCGCCTTTCGGTCGGTGCCGTGCGGGATGCTGCGAGGTCGGGGCCGAGGTAGACGTCGATGTCAAGGTCGGGCCCAGGCCCAGGCCCAGGCCCAGGGGCAGGTTCAGAGCCAGAGGCGGATCCAGAGGCAGGGGCAGAGAATGAGCGGCTTCCCCGGGAGCACCGAGAACCGGGGACCTGTGGTTCACGGGAGGCGAGGTTCGTTCAGGGTTGAGATGGACCACTCGGTGCGGATGCTGCCAGAATGGGGGCCGTGGAGAAGCACAGCGAGCTGCCCCTCGTCATCGACCGCGACGCGGGAACGCCGCTGCCCGCGCAGCTGGCCGCCGCGCTGCGAGACGCGATCGACCGCGCCACGCTGCGGCCCGGAGAGGGCGTGCCGGCGACGCGGCGGTTGGCGAGCAGCCTCGGCGTCGCACGGGGAGTGGTCGTCGCCGCCTACGAGCAGCTGATCGCCGAGGGCTACCTGCGGGCGGAGCACGGGCGCGGCACGGTGGTGAATCCCGAGCTGGCGCCGGACCCCGAACGCCTCGGCGGGGTCGCCGGGGCGACGGGCGCCGGTGCCGGTGCCGAGGATCCTCGGGCGGCCCGCGGCGCGGTCCGCTCCGCCGACTCCGGAACGACGATCGAGGGCGGGATCCGGATCGCGGAAGCGCCCGGGCCGGCCGGGCGGCCCGGGGGCGCCCGTCACGCGCCGGACGCCGATCCGGACCGCCTCGCCGACGCCGATCCGACGCCCCGACCGCCGCTCGCTCCGGGCACCCCGCTCACCGACGCCACCGAGCGTCCCGCCTGGCGCGCGGCGTGGCGCGCTGCCGTGGCGCGGGCCGACCGCCGCCCGCCCGCCCTCGGCGACCCGGCGCTGCGCCGCGAGATCGTCGAGCATCTGCGCCTCGTGCGCGGCACCGCGAGGCCCGCCCGCGACGTGATCGTGACCGCGGGCGCCCGCGAGGGCCTCGGGCTGCTGCTCACCGCGCTCGGCACGACGCGCGGGCACGGCCTCGTGGTGGGCGTGGAGGATCCCGGCTACCCCTCGCTGCGCAGCGTCGCAGCGCGCCACGGCGCCCGCATCGTCTCGCTGCCGGTCGACGCCGAAGGCCTGCGCACCGACCGGCTGCCCGAGGGGCTGCTCGATCTCGTGATCGTCACGCCGAGCCACCAGTACCCCGTCGGCGGCTCACTGCCGCTGCCGCGGCGACGCGAGCTGCTCGAGTGGGCGGGGCGCACGGGTGTGGTGATCGTCGAGGACGACTACGACTCCGAACTGCGTCACGCGGGCGGGCCGCTGCCCGCGCTCGCCGCGCTCGACGACGCCGCATCGGGTTCGGTCATGACGCTCGGCACCTTCTCGAGCACGGTGACGCCGGCGCTCGCCGCGGGCTTCCTGCTGGCGCCCCGCAATCTGCGCGCGCTGCTCGAGCCGGTGCGGCAGGACCTCGGCTCGCCCGTCTCGGCCGTTGTGCAGCTGGCGCTCGCCGACTATCTCGCCACGGGGGAGCTGCGCCGCAACATCGCCCGGGTGCGCCGCCGTCATGCCGCGCGGCGCGACCTGATCTCGGAGCGCTTCGCCGGGGCGGGGCGCGTGCGGGTGCGCCCCATGAGCGGCGGTCTGCACGCGGTGCTCGAGTTCGAGGGCGTGGGCGCGTCGCGCCGCGAGGCCGCGGTGGTGGAGGCCGCGGCGCGCGAGACCACGGCGTTCCCCGCGGGCCTCGGGGTGGCGGCCCTCGGCGCTTACTGGCAGCATCGCAGCGCCGGTCGGGCGGCGGGGGTCGTGCTCGGCATGGGCGGCCCCGACGACGCCGAGTTCGCGGCCGCGATCGATCGTCTGCGCCGCATCCTGCTGGCGGTGTGAGCCGCGCCGGTCAGCGTGCGGCGAGCCGCTGCCGCAGGGCCTCGCACAGCACGACCGCGTGGTTCGCGTGCTCGTCCCTGGCGCCGTACAGCAGTGTGAGCGGATCGTGGTCGCGGGCCAGGTCGGCGAGCCGGTCGAGCGCTTCGGAGGCGGGAGACTCGGCGAGTTCGGCGCGATAGTGGTCGGCGAACGCGGCGAAGCGTTCGGGATCGTGCCCGCGGGGGTCGCTGTGCCAGTCGTGTCGCAGCTCGGGACTCGGCGCCGCGTCCTTCTCCCAGAGGTCGAGCTCGGCGCGCTCCTTCGACACGCCGCGCGGCCAGAGGCGATCGACGAGCACGCGGTAGCCGTCGCCCGGCTCTGCGGGCTCGTAGACGCGCTTGACCCTGATGTCCACGCCTCCAGTCTGCGGGTCGGCGGGGGCGAGCGCCAGGGGGCGCGGGGCGGGCGGTGCCCCGACTCGGCGATCCCGGTTCGGCACTGGACCCCGAGGTGCGCCTCCTGCTACGATTGCCGAAACGTTACGGCACTTCGATGCTTGTGTAGCAAATACGCTCCAAAACGTTTCAACAGAGATCGATGCGGGCTCGGGCCCGCGACCAGTGAAATGAGGAACCATGACTGAAGAGTCGACCGGCTCGTTCGACGAGACCATGTGGAGCGGCCTCCTGCACGGCGGCCCCGGGGGTACCTTCATGGGCGTGCCCAGCGTCGAGCTGACGCGCGAGGCGATCACCGCCTCGGGTGCGAAGGCCGTCGTCTACGGCTTCCCGTTCGATGCGACGACCATCAGCCGCAGCGGCGCCAACTACGGACCGCGCGCGATCCGCGAGACCTCGGTGCAGTACACGAACTTCCAGGCGACGTTCGACTTCGACCTGTTCGCGCACCTGCCGCTCGTCGACGGCGGCGACTGCAAGGTGGCGCTGGGCAACACCCCCAAGACCTTCGAGCGGGTCGAGGCCGACATCGCCGAGATCGTGGCCGCCGGTGCGATCCCGGTGGTCTTCGGCGGCGATCACTCCGTGAGCATCCCCGTGGGCAAGGCCGCGAAGAAGCCGGGCACGAACCCCGGCTGGGTGCAGCTCGACACCCACCTCGACGCCGCGCCGCACGTCGGCGGCGAGGAGCTGAACCACTGCTGCACCATCACCCGCGCCGTCGACAACGGGTACGACCCCTCGAAGATCGTGCTCGTCGGCATCAGCGGCTGGATGAACCCCAAGACCGAGCTGAAGTACTGCCGGGATCACGGCATCCGAGTGATCTGGCTCGAGGACATCTGGCAGAAGGGCACACTCTGGGCGGTCGAGCAGATCCTCGAGCGCGTCGGCGAGGAGGGCTTCTACCTCACCTTCGACGTCGACGCCCTCGACGCCGCCTTCGCGCCGGGCACCTGCGCGCCCACCCCGGGCGGCATGACGATCCGCGAGGCCTTCGAGATCATCCGCGGCATCGCACCCGCGGGCCTCATCGGGCTCGACATCGCCGAGCCCGCGCCGTCGCTCGACCACTCCACGCGCACGCAGCTGATCGCGGGCCGCATCGCGCTCGAGGCGCTCGCCTTCCACGCGGGATCGCCGAACACGCCGGTCTACGTCGGCTGAACGGCGAGGAGCCGGGGGCGGGTCGGGTCGCGAGCCCCGACCCGCCCCTGCGCGTTCGGGCGCGCTCGAGCGGGCGCCCGCCCGGGTGAGCGTGCTGAAGCAGGCGCCGCTCCGGACCCCGGCGCATGCGGCCGAGCGCCGGGGCCCGGGCCGCGGGCCGAGGGGCGTCGCCGAAGCGCCGCGGGTCGCGGGAGCCCCGCGGCCTCCCTAGGCCTCGTAGAGCTCGGGGCGCCGCTGCGCGAGCATCGCGGTGGCGCCGCTGCCCCCGGCGCCCAGTTCGAGCGTCGCGGTCAGTTCGCCGCGCGTCTCGGTGTCGAGCTCGGCGAGCGTCGTGCCGTCGGGTGCGACGATGCGGCTCGAGCCGCAGAAGTCGTGGCCCGACTCGCTGCCGACCCGGTTCGCGTAGGCCACCGGCACCCGGTTCTCGAGCGCTCGGGCCGTGACCGCGGTGCGGTGATCGAGCTCGTACGGGTGCATGTTCGCCGACCCCGCCACGAGCAGCTCGGCGCCCCGCAGCGCGAGGGTGCGGCCGACCTCGGGGAACTCGATCTCGAAGCAGTTGACCACGCCCACTCGCGCGCCGCAGAGCGTGACGGGGGTGAGGGCGTCGCCCGTGCGGAACACCTCGCGCTCGTCGCCGAACAGGTGCGTCTTGCGGATCGCCGGCAGCACGCGGCCGTCCCGATCGATCGCGAGGTACGCGTCGAAGTAGTCGTCGTCGTCGGCGGTCTCGACGAAGCCGACGAGCAGTGCCGTGCCGGCCTCGCGGCACGCGGCTCCGAGATCGGCGATCCGCGGGTCGTCGACGGAGAGGGCGAGCTCGGAGAGCCGCTCGGTCTGATAGCCGGTGAGGAACAGTTCGGGGAAGACGACGAGGTCGGCCTCGCTCTGCGCGAGCGCCGCGCGCACGCGGGCGAGGTTGCCTGCGACGTCGCGGGGGAGTGGTGCGTCCTGGATGACGGTGAGGCGGAGGTTCGAGGTGCTCATGGTGCTCACATTCTCGCATGATCGGGATGTTGCGGCTCAATTCGATGCCAAATCGTTTCGATTCTATATTTCCCTGTGATTAAAAGAGCAATTAGCCACTTGTTAAAACGTTTCGGCTCAGGTAGCGTGGGCCGCGGATGATCCGGACCGCGCCCTCAGCGCGCGGCCCGGCGCTCCCGGCGGAGGCGCCGATGATCGTCGCACTCCGTCGCCGTATCTCGAACCAAGGGAGTTTCCATGACCACGGCGCCGACGGTGATGAAGAGAGAATTCACCATGTTTTCCGCGCTCTCAGTCGCATTCGCGTTCGTCTCTCCGATCGTCGCGCTGTACAGCGTGCTCGGGCTCGGGCTCACCACCTCGGGTCCGGCCTTCATCTGGGGCGGCATGATCCTCTACCTGGGTCAGTTCATCGTCGTGCTCACCCTCGGGGTGCTCGCGTCGAAGTGGGCAGACTCGGGCGGCATCTATCAGTGGTCGCGCCGCCTGCTCGGCCACCGCTACGGCTGGTTCGCCTCGTGGACCTACATCTGGACGCTGCTCATCACGCTGCCCGCGGTCGCGTACGCGGGCGCCGTGCTGATCCCGCCCATCTTCGACGTGCCTGCCGCCGATCACGGCGTGGTGACCTGGCTCGCCGTCGGGATCCTCGCGTTCAGCACGATCGTGAACCTCGCCGGGCGCGTGTTCATCAAGATCCTCATGGTCGGCGTGATCGTCGCCGAGGCCGTGGGCTCGGTCGGCGTCGCGGTCTGGCTGCTGTTCTTCGAACGGCACCAGGGTCTCGACTACCTCTCGCCCGACTCGCTCGGCGACTACAGCGGCGCCTTCTTCTCGGCACCGCTCGTCATGGCGATCGCCTTCTCGAGCTACTTCGCGATCGGCTTCGAGAGCGCGAGCTCCATCGCCGAAGAGGTGCGGCGCCCCAAGAAGGCCGTGCCGCGGGCCATGGTCGTGTCCTTCTTCGCGATCATGATCATCGTGCTGCTGAGCACCCTCGCCTTCACGCTCGCCGTGCCGAGCGACGCGTTCCTGCAGGATCCCGAGAACGCGGCCGACCCCGCCGTCGCGATCATGGCCGCCACCTTCCCCGAGCCGGTGTTCCGCGGCATCCTCGCCCTGTTCGTGATCGCGTTCGCGGCGAGCCTCATGACGATCCAGATCACCGTGTCGCGCATCGTGTGGGCCACGGGCCGCAACGGCGAGCTGCCGTTCGCGAGGTTCCTCACCAAGCTGTCCGGCGCGACCGGCCTGCCCCGCCGCGCGGTCATCGTCACCGCCGTGATTGCGGTGCTGCTGTTCATCCCGTTCCAGAGCGAGGGGATCCAGATGGCCCTCATCTCGTTCTCGTCGGTGGGCTTCTTCATCTCCTTCCTTTTCCCGGTGCTCGGCATGGCGATCGCGCGCTTCACCGGGCGGTGGAGCGACGACCCGAAGCTCTTCCTGGGCCGTGCCGGCCAGATCGTCAGCTGGCTCGCGCTCGTGTGGCTGCTGTTCCAGATCGCGAACGTCGCCTGGCCGCGCGAGACCGGGGCCGGGTGGGCGAGCGACTGGTCGACGATCATCGGCGTCGCCGCGGTGGGCGTGCTCGGTGTGATCGTCGAGGCCTGGGTGCATCGCAAGCGCGTGCACGCCGCGACGACCGGATCGACGATGGTGATCGTCGAGCGCGACGAGTCCGATGACGACGAGGACGACGACGAGGCGGCTCCCGCAGCCGGCGCGGCGGCGGTGCTGCTCGAGGAGCCCGCGGGGAGCGACCGGTCCTGAACCGGGCGGTGCCGCGGGCCGAAGGGCCGCGCGGCACCGCGTGCGAGGCGGATCCGGATCGGCCTCCAGCCCGGGAGGTCGCGCCCCCAGGCGCGCCTCCCGGAACGAGCTCTCAGTCGGCGAGCGTCGACTCCCGCACGTTCAGCGACGTCGGCACGAGCTCACGCCGGCGCTCGGCCGTGCCGTCGAGCGAGTCGATCAGCAGGTCGACGGCGATCTCGCCGAGCCGCACCGGGTGCAGGTCGAGCGCGGTGATCGGCCGCTGCAGGCCGTAGTCGAGGTAGCGGCTGTCGGTGAGGCTGAGCACCTGCAACTCGCCCGGGATGTCGAGGCCGAGCGTGTGCGCGCTGCGCTCGGTCGCGTGGGCGAGCGTGTCGAGGGTGGTGAGCACCGAGTCGAAGCGCCGATCCGGCGCCGCGAGCGCGGCCTGGATCACGGGCTCGGCCTCATCGACGCGGGGCCCCGGGGAACGGATGATGATCGGCTCGATGCCCGTCGTCGAGCACCAGTCGAGGTAGGCGGAGAGCTCGTCGCGCACGTACGAGGAGCTGGTCTCGCTGAGGAACAGCGCCGGCTTCGCGCCCCGCGTCGCCGCGAGGTGCGCGAGCGCCGTCGTGGTGCCGATGGCGAAGTCGTTGTCGACCCAGCTCAGGTCGTCGGAGTTGCGGCCGATGGTCACGCAGGCGATGCCCGCGCCCGCCGCGGCGGCGAGCAGCGGGTCGTTCTGGCTCGGATCGACCACGATGAGGCCGTCGGCCGCCGAGAAGAACGTGCGCGACGACTCGTGGGACGGCAGCATCGAGAGCAGGAAGCCGCGCTGGAACGCCTGCGCGCTCGCGCCGCTCAGCACGCGGAAGTAGTACTCGACGTCCCACTCGGGCTGCCCGGGCTTCGTCGACTGCGCCGCCATCGGCGACACGGTGAGCACGAGCGAGCCGGTGCGACCGGCGTTGAGGTTCTTCGCGATGCGGTTGACGGTGTAGCCGAGGCGCGCCGCCGTGTCGATGACGTTCTGCCTCGTGGCCGGGGCGACGCGACCCTTGCCGTTCAGCGCCTCGGAGGCCGTGGCGACCGAGACGCCGGCCTCGGCCGCCACGTCCTTGATGGTGATCCTGCGCGGTTTCACGGTGCCTCGTTTCACTGGGGGATCGCGGGGACGACGTTCGGGGCGCCGGGCACGACGATGCGGGCGGCCAGGTCGAGCAGCTGCGGGCGCCGAGCGGGCGGCAGCATGGCCCGGCCCTCGGCGAAGAGCTCTGCGATGCGCGCTCGGGCCGCGGCGGTCACCTCGGGCGCACCGGCCGCGGCGGCGAGCCGGTCGGCGGGCAGGGCGGTCGGCTCGGCGGGAGCCGTCGACGGGGCCGCCCCGGGTGCGCACGTCGGATCGGTCGCACCGGCCCGGGTCTCGCCCGCGAGCCGGCGGGAGGCGAGCCAGAGGGGGAGCGTCGGGATGCCGTTGCGCAGATCGGCTCCGTGATCCTTGCCGAGCTCGGCCGCGTCGCCGTGCACGTCGAGCAGGTCGTCGGCGACCTGGAACGCGAGCCCCAGGCGTTCGCCCGCGGCGGCGAGAGCGGCGGCGTCGGGCTCGTCGCCCCCGGTCGCGCCCGCGGCGGCCCCGCCGAGCTCGAATGCGGCGCCGAACAGCGCCCCGGTCTTCAGCGCGGCGTAGCGCTCCAGCAGGGGCGGCGCGTTGTCGCCCCACCCGAGTGCCGGCTCGAGCAGCTGGCCGGTGCTCAGGGCCCGCAGCGCCCGCGCGAGGGGCGCGCTCGCCCGGTGGCCGAACGGGGCCGCGATCTCCTGCGCGATCCCGAGCAGCAGGTCCCCGACGAGGATCGCGGTGTCGTCGCCCGACACGACGTGCAGCGCTGCGGCGCCGCGCCGCATGCTCGAGCCGTCGATGATGTCGTCGTGCACGAGCGACGCGGTGTGCAGCAGTTCGACCGCGGCGGCGGCCGCGGTGAGGAACCCCGGGTCGGGATCTCCGTAGGCGTGGGCGACCGTGATCAGCGCCTGCGCGCGCAAGTGCTTGCCGCCCGAGAGCGCCTCCGCCTGCTCGGGCGGCACGGTGCCCTCCGGCAGCGCGGCGAGATGCGTCTCGAGCAGGCTGCGCAGTCGCGAGACCGCGGCGTCGACGGCTGCGGCGATAACCGCCTCGGCCTGCCGCGGGATCTCCGGAGCCGGGCGCGGGCCGGGATCGGACGAGGCGGTCATGCGGCTCCTTCGGATCGGGGTGTGCCGTACGCCTCCAGGGTAGGTCTCGGAGCCCCCGCTGCCAAATCGGTTCGGCATGAGGTGCGGTGCCCGGGGCGACCCGGGCGAGCCGCCGCGCCGCGCCCGCGCACGCGACCGCAGGCTATCCTGAGTGGCGTGAGCGTCGACGACCTATCGCCCAGCATGCAGAACTACCTCAAGGTGATTTGGGGGCTGCAGGAGTGGTTGGACGCACCCGTCTCGAACTCCGCGATCGCGGAGGCGGCGGGGGTGCGCCTCTCCACCGTCTCCGACGCGCTGCGCAAGCTCTCCGACCAGCAGCTCATCGGCCACGTGCGCTACGGCACGGTCACCCTGACCGAACTCGGCCGCGAGCACGCGGTCTCGATGATCCGCCGGCACCGGCTGCTCGAGACGTTCCTCGTGCAGGCGCTCGGCTACGAGTGGGACGAGGTGCACGAGGAGGCCGACCGGCTCGAGCACGCCGTCTCCGACGAGCTGATCGACCGCGTCGATCGGGTGCTCGGATACCCGACGCGCGACCCCCACGGCGACCCGATCCCGAGCGCGGACGGGCTCGTGCAGCGGCCCGACGCGGTGATCCTCTCGACCGCGCCCGCCCCGTGCCGGGCGCGCGTCGAGCGCATCTCCGACGCCGACAACGAGATGCTGCAGTACTTCGCGAGCCGCGGCCTCGTGGTCGACGCCGAGCTCGAGGTGCTGCCCGGCGAGCCCTACTCCGAGACGGTGACGGTGCGCGTCGGCGGCGCCGAGGCGCCCGTCAGCCTCGGCCCGGCCGCCGCGGCGTCGATGTGGGTGTCGGTGACGGCTCCGTAGCGCGCCCCGGGTCGGGCGCCGACGAAGCACCCGGATCCGGATCCGGATCCGGATCGCCGTCCTGCCCGGGCTCCTTCGCGAACTTCAGGCCGATCACGCAGCCGATGATCCCCGCGAGGAAGAGGAGCTTCGGCGCCGACGGGCTCTCGGTGCCGAGCAGGAACGAGGCCCCCACGGTGAGCGCGGCCCCGAGGCCCGTCCAGATCGCGTAGGCGACGCTCACGGGCAGTCCTCGCATCGCGTATCCCAGGCCGAACATGCTGATCGGATTCGCGATGAAGAACACGACGCTCGGCGCCGGCACGGTGAAGCCGTGCGACTCCTTCAGCGCGATCGCCCACACGGCCTCGAGCGCGGCGCTCGCCACCAGCACCACCCAGTGGCGCGTCGAGGCGGTCTTCGTCTCCGCGGCCTCGCGCAGCGGCCTGCGCCCCACGATCAGCTCACCGCCTTCAGGCCGACCACGCAGGCGATCAGCCCGAGCAGCAGCACGACCCGCAGCACCGTGGCGCGATCCTTGCGCGTGATCATCGCCCACGCCGCGGTGAGCACGGCCCCGATCCCCACCCAGACCGCGTACGCGGTGCCGACGGGGATCTCGCGCATGGCCCAGGCGAGGCCGGCCATGCTCGCCACGTACGAGACGACGAAGAGGGCGCTCGGCCAGAGCCGCTTGAACCCCTTGGAGGCGTCGAGGGCGGTCGCCCAGACGGCCTCGAGCATTCCGCTCAGCACGAGCAGTATCCACGCGAGTGACATGACGCAGCTTCTCCCTGGCCGTCGTCGATGTTGCGGGTACAGCTCCCTCGTCCGCGCCCCTGGTGAGGGGCCGTATCCAGTGTCGCACATCCGGCCCCGTTTCGACCGGCCGACCGCGGCGACCGGAGCGGGGCGGGCGAACCGCGCGGGGACGGCCGAAAGCGGGCGTGACGCGGGCCCGATATACGCGATAATGGGAGAGGCCCGTGTGGGCTCTCGGAAGGAGCGCGGTGTTCGGCTGGTCGAAGAAACGCAAGCGCGGCGGTGCGCGCCCACCGCGACGCCTGCCGAGACGGGTGCTCGCACCGGTCGAGGAGATCGTCGAGCAGGGGCTGCTCGTCGCTGACGTCGCCGTGCGCATGACGGTCAAGAACGAGATCATCATGAACGCCCTCAAGCGCCACGCCGACTACGACGAGGCTCAGATCCGCGAGATGGTGCGGCAGGCGACCGCCGACCTCGCGAAGGAGCGCGAGCGCGACGCCCTGCACATCGCGCGCATGCGCAACGAGATCCGCGACACCGGGCGCAGTTCGTGGAGCGAGTCCGACTACGGCAACGACGACAACCGCACCCTGCGCCATCGCCAGGAGGTCTACGAGAGAGTCGCCGAAGAGCTCGAGTCGCGCGCGAGCGACGACGCCTACCTCTCCGAGACCGCCGAGCGGGCCCGCGCGATGGCCTGGCACGAGATCGGCGACTCCCTGAAGGAGCGCGCCACGCATCCCTACTACAGCGGCGGCGCCAGCGAGGAGTACCGGGAAGCCCGCGAGGGGCGCATCCAGCAGCTCATCGAGAAAGACCTCACCGCGCTCGTGCAGCAGCAGAGCAAGCCCAGCCGGCTGCGCAGGAAGCGCAAGGTCGACGAGTAGGGGCGGGATGGGGCGCAGAAGCGTCCCCGGGCTCTGCCGACTCTTCGGCGGGCGCCGCTCAGATCAGCGCTCGCGAAGCTCGGGGTGCCGCGAGAGATAGCCCTCGATGAACCAGCAGGAGGTCTGCAGATCCCGGTGCCCGATCGCGTCGCCCGTGAGGGCGTGGTGGGCGAGCAGCGCTGCGAGGCCGGTGCCCCGCAGCTCCGGCAGCACCACGGTGTGATCGAAGTCGATCGTGTGCTCGCCCACGAACGAGTAGTGCGCCTCGCCCACGAGCCGGCCCTCGTCGTCATCGCCCTGATAGATCGCGTACCGCTGCTCACCGGGCTCGTGCACGATGCGGAATCCGTCGGCGGCCGCCTGTTGCTCGTCCAAGTATCTAGCCATGGCACCACACTACGCGGAGCGCCACCCGGTCGGGAGGGGTTGACAGGGGCTCGAAACCGGCCGCGGACGGAGCCGCCGACGAGGCGTCCGCACTATCCTCGAAGGGTGCGTCAGACCTCCCGCCCCCGCAGCGCCCTCCTCGGGGCCCTCGCCTGCGCGCTGCTCGCGGGCGGGATCGCGGGGTGCGCCCCCCAGTCCGAGCCCGCACCCGAACCCGAGGTGCTCTCGGCCACCACCGCCGGAGGCGTCTACCTCGACGCCGTCTGCCCGGTCAACGCCGCGTGGGACGAGGTCGACGTCGAACTCGACCGCCTGCGCATCGCGGTCGCTCGCGGCGGCGACGAGGAGATCGACACGAGCCGTTTCGCCGACGCGATGGAGCGGGTCGCCGAGGCGAGCTCCGACGCCGGCAAACGGCTCGACACCGAGCAGCAGAGCTGGCCCGCGCAGGCCGAGCCGGCGGTGGAGTCGGTGCGCGAGACGCTGCAGGCGGATCGCAAGCAGGCGCTGAGTGTCGCGAAGCTCGACGCCGAAGAGGCCGCGGCCTACGACTGGAAGGGCGCCGCCGAGGCGGGGGAGGCGGCCGCGGAGGCCCGCGCAGCACTCGGGCTCCCCGAAGACCCGGTGGCGGCGTGCGCCCAGTGGGAGGAGCAGCAGGCCGAGACGGCGCAGCCCGAGAGGTCGCCGACGCCGCAGAGCGGTTCGACCGGCGGCGGCTCGGGCTCGGAGCGGAAGGGAGGGGACTCGAATGGCTGAGGTCGACGGGCGCGGGTCGCGCGCCGCGGTCGAGCTGCGCGTTGAGCGGGCGCTGCGCGCCGCCGCGCGGGCGGGCAACCGGCTGCTGTCGGGCGGCGTGGCCCGCGTGCGGGTCGGAGGCGACGGCGACCGCGAGGTGCTGCTGACCGCCCTCGCACGCATGGGCGTGAGACTCGAGGACGCCGCGGGGCTGCCCGCCGAGTTCGTGTTCGTGGATCACCTGGGCGACGACGAGCGCGGCGGCCGCTCTTATCCCGCCGAACCTGCGGGCGACGCGGGTCGCGGATCGGGCGCGGGCCTCGACCCGGTGGTGGTCGCCCTCGACGGGGGGATCGCGTCCGCCCGCGGCGGCGACGCCGCGGCGAGGATCGCGTGGGCGGCGCGCGGCATGCGGACGACGGCCCGCCTCGCCGAGGAGTTCGCCAGGGCCCGCGCCGGCGCCCGAGGCCCGCGCATCGGGGTGAGCCTCGTGCTCGAACCGAAGACCGCGGCCCTCGCGCTGGCCCTCGCCGACGCCGGCTGCGAGGTCGCCCTCTTCAGCGCCGTCTCCGAGACCGACCCCGAGGTCGCCGCCGCGCTCGCCGCCGATGGCAGGATCGCGGTGTTCGCCCCCACGAGCGCCGCGGGCGCGGGCGAAGAGCGACCAGAAGCGGCGGCCCGCCTCGACGCCGAGCACGCCGCCGCGATCCTCGACTGGGGACCCGAATACCTCGTCGACGACGGCTCCCACCTGATCCGCCTCGCCCACAGTGAGCGCCCGCGCGCCCTCGACCGCCTGCGGGCTGCCGCGGAGGAGACCACGAGCGGTGTGCGCCCCCTGCGCGAGATGGAGGCCGAGGGGGCGCTGCGCATCCCCGTCATCGCCGTCAACGACGCCCGCACGAAGACCGACTTCGACAACCTCATCGGCACCGGCCAGTCGTGCGTGCTCGCGATCGCCGACCTGCTCGACGAGGCCGGGTGGGCGGCATCGCAGCGGGGCGGAGCAGACCCTCGGCCTCACGCCCCCGCATACGCGGGGGTCGCGGGCACCCGCTGGGCGGTGGTCGGCTACGGCCCCGTCGGCGCGGGCACCGCCCGCTTCGCAGCGGCGCTCGGGGCGGAGGTGACGGTCGTGGAGCGCGACCCGGTGCGCGCCCTCGCGGCCCTGCACGATGGCTTCGAGGCCCGCTGCGCCGATGAGGCGCTCCCCGCCGCCGATGTCGTGGTCAGCGCGACCGGCGTCTGGCACACCCTCGAGGCGCACGGCTTCGCGCTGCTGCGCCCCGGCACGGCCGTCGCGGTCGCGGGCGGCATCGACGACGAACTCGCCCTCGACGAGCTGCAGGCCGCCGGATGGGCTCGGAGGCCGGCGGGCGACGGCCTCGCCGAGTGGATCGCCCCCGGCGCCGACCACGGCCCGCTCGTGCTCGCCGACGGCGGCGGCGTCAACTACACGGCCGCCGAGGGCAACCCCGTCGAGGTGATGGACCTCTCCTTCGCCACGCAGCTCGCCGCGCTGACCCGCCTCATGCGCGACGACCTCGCGCCCGGGGTGCACGCGCTCTCGAGCGAGGACGAGGCGCGGGTCGCGCGGGCGGCGCTCGAGGTGCGCGGCGGATCCGCCGATCCGGCTCCCTCTCGCGGTCGGCCGGGCGGCGCGGCCCAGCCCTGGCCCGTGCACCGATACCGGTCCGCCTCCGCCTGACGCCTGAGGGCCGCCGCCCCATCGACGGCCCCGGGGCGCGGGCGGACGGCTCACGCGACGCCGGCCTCGGCGCACGCCCTAGAATCGTGCTGGTGAGCACAGCACCCGAGATCGTCGTCTACAGCGCCTCCCTCGTCTTCCCCGTCGTCAGCCCGCGCATCGAGGACGGCGCCGTGGCGGTGCAGCACGGGCGCATCCTGCACGTCGGCGACCGCCGCTGGGTGCTCGACGCGCTCGCCGCCCGCGGCGCCGAACATCGCGAGGAGCACTGGGACGGCGTGCTCGCGCCGGGCCTCGTGAACGCGCACACCCATCTCCAGTACACGCGCATGGCCGAGGTCGCCGAGCGCAACTACACCGGCTTCGACCACTGGGGCGACGCCTTCGACGCGGTCTACGAGCGGGGCGGCCACGACTGGGCCGCCGCCGCGGCCGACGGTGCGCGGCAGAGCCTCGCCGCGGGCGTGACCGCGGCCGCCGATGTCGTCACCGACCGGGCGGCGCTCGGCGCCCTGCACGACGCGGGCATGCACGGCATCGCCTACTGGGAGGTCTACGGCAAGAGCAACGACGACTGGGACGCCGCCGCGCGCGAGGAGGTGCGCCAGCAGATCCGCGAGATCCCGACCCCTCCCGGAGCCGGCGTCTCGCCGCACGCCCCCTACTCGCTCGAGGTGCAGCCCCTGCTCGAACTGCCCGACATCGTGCGCGAGGAGGGCCTGCGCCTGCACATTCACCTCGCCGAGGCCCACATGGAGCGCGAGTTCGACGGCATCGACGGCTACGTGGGCGCCGGCCCCGGCGGGCACGGCAAGTGGCCCGAGCTCGGCGCCGACAGCTTCCGCGCGCTG
This sequence comes from Leucobacter muris, assembly GCF_004028235.1. Lineage (NCBI taxonomy): Bacteria > Bacillati > Actinomycetota > Actinomycetes > Micrococcales > Microbacteriaceae > Leucobacter > Leucobacter muris. The sequence continues at coordinate 1,281,498 of NZ_CP035037.1, forward strand.
CGCTCGCACGGCATCGGCGTCTCGTCGACCCAGTTCGTCGACCACCTGGGGGTGCTCGGGCCCGACTGCCACATCGCGCACGGCGTGTACGTGAGCGCCGAGGACCGGGCGCTGCTGCGCGCCCGGGGCACCAGCGTCGCGCTGTGCCCGCGATCCAACGAGGTCATCGGCCTCGACATGCCGCCCGTGGCCGCTTACCTGCGCGAGGGCAACCTCATCGCGGTGGGCACCGATTCGCTCTCGTCTTCGCCGTCGCTCGACCTGCTCGCCGACGTCGCAGCCCTCTCTCGCGTCGCCCGCGCCCAGGGCTACCGCGAGGACGACCTGCACCAGCGGCTCTTCACCGCCGCCACGCTCGGCGGCGCCGCGGCGCTCGGGCTGCACGTGGGCAAGCACCGCATCGGGCAGCTCGGAGTCGGCGCGATGGCCGATCTCGCCTTCTTCGAGGCGGCGTCGCACCACCCCGACGCTGCGCTGGCCGAGCTCGTCGAGGACGGCGCCGGCCGCGTCCGGCGCACGATCGTGGAGGGCGTCGAGCGCTTCCGCGCGTGAGGCCGCGCGGCGAGGGAGTGCGGCGAGGGCGCCGAGAGGCGGATCTCGCGCGTCGGGTCGGCGGTCGGCATGCAAGATCCGCCTCTCGAGGAACAGCCGGACGGTCGGGGCCCTGGGCCGTGTGACCCCGGGTGACGGGCGGTGCGGAGAACGGCCTGCAATCTCATAGACTGGTCTGCGGTCGGCGCGGCGCCGCCACGCCTGAACGCGCCCGCGCCTCCCCACACATCGAAGGAGCCCCCATGTCACGCACCTCCCGCCTCGTCGCGGCCGCCGCGGCCGGCGCCGCAGCCCTGCTCGCCCTCACCGCCTGCACCGGCGGCGCGTCCTCCGACGAGGCCGCTGGCGTCGGTCCCGTCACCGAGGGCAAGCTCACCATCGCCACCGGCGAGCCCGCTTATGCCCCCTGGGTGATCGACGACGCCCCCGAGAGCGGCGAGGGCTTCGAGGCCGCCGTCGCCTACGCGGTCGCCGATGAGATGGGCTACGCCGAGGGCGACGTGGTGTGGGTGCGCTCGAGCTTCGACTCGGCCATCGCCCCGGGCCCCAAGGACTGGGACCTCAACATCCAGCAGTTCTCGGTGAGCGAGGAGCGCAAGCAGGCCGTCGACTTCTCGTCGGCGTACTACGAGACCACCCAGGCGGTCGTCGCCGCGGGAGGCACCCCCGCCGCCGACGCGAAGAGCATCGCCGACCTCAAGGACACCGTCATCGGCGTCGCCTCGGGCACCACGTCGCTCAAGGTCGCCGAGGAGGTCATCGCGCCGAACCAGCAGATCCAGGTCTTCAACAGCGTCGACGACACCGTCGCGGCGCTGCAGAACGGCACCATCGACGCCCTCGTCACCGACCTGCCCGGCGCCTTCTACGTGCGCGACGCGCAGCTCGACGACGGAGTGATCGTGGGCCAGCTCGAGTCGGAGCAGGGCGGCGACGAGTTCGCGTTCGTGCTGCCGAAGGGCTCCTCGCTGACCGCCGAGGTCACCGCCGCCGTCGACGCCCTGCGCGAGAACGGCACCCTCGACGAGCTCGCCGCCGAGTGGATCGCAGACCAGGGCGCGCCCGTCCTGAAGTGACCCCGTGACCGTCACGCACCCCGGCAGCGCGCCGTTCGAGCCCTCGGCCATCGAACTCGAACGGCGCGCGTACCGCCGCGCCCGCGGGCAGCGCTCGATCCTCGTCAGCATCGCGAGCACGCTCGTGTTCGCGGCGGTGATCGCGGTCGTGCTGGTCAACAGTCCCGGCTGGAGCCGGGTGAGCGACACCTTCTTCGATCTGGAGGTGGCGGTCGCATCGTTTCCGCGTGTGATCGAGGGGCTCTGGCTCAACATCCAGGTGCTCTTCGTCGCGGCGGTCGGCGTGGCCGTGCTGGGCACGCTGCTCGCGATCGCGCGCACCCTCAAGGGCCCGGTGTTCACGCCGATCCGGCTCATCGCGGCCGGCTACACCGACATCTTCCGGGGCATCCCCGTGCTGCTGGTGCTCTACCTGGTGGGCTTCGGCATCCCCGGCCTCGAGCTCACCGGCCGCATGCCGGCCCAGTTCTGGGGCACCATCGCGCTGATCCTCAGCTACTCCGCGTATGTGGCCGAGGTGCTGCGCGCCGGCATCGACGCGGTGCACCCCTCGCAGCGGCTCGCGGCCCGCTCGCTCGGGCTCAGCCACGGCAAGACGCTGCGGCTCGTGGTGATGCCGCAGGCGGTGCGCAAGGTCACGCCCGCCCTCATGAACGACTTCGTCTCGATGCAGAAGGACGTCGGCCTCATCTCGGTGCTCGGCGCCGTCGACGCCGTGCGCGCCGCGCAGATCGAGGTCGCATCGAGCTACAACTTCACGCCCTACGTGCTCGCGGGCGTGCTCTTCGTGCTGCTGTCGTGGCCGTTCATCCGGCTCACCGACTGGATGACGGCGCGCGCGCAGAAGCGCGAGCAGGTGGGAGGCACGGTATGAACGCATCGGCGAAGCGGGCTCAGGATCCCGCAGCGCGCCCCGTGCTCGACGTGCAGGCGGTGCACAAGCGCTTCGGCGACCAGCCGGTGCTGCGCGGCATCGACCTCACCGTCGATCGGCACGAGGTGGTCGTGCTCATCGGCGCGTCGGGCTCGGGCAAGTCGACACTGCTCAAGACGATCAACCTGCTCGAGCAGGTTGACGACGGCCGCATCTTCCTCGGCGACGAGGACATCACCGACCCGCGCGTCGACACCGACCGGGTGCGGGCGAGGATCGGCGTGGTGTTCCAGCACTACAACCTCTTCCCGCACATGAACGTGCTCGACAACGTGACGCTCGCGGCGCGCAAGGTGTTCGGCACCGCTCGCGCCGACGCCGAGCGCACCGGCCTCGCGCTGCTCGCCCGCATCGGCCTCGCCGACAAGGCGAAGGAGTACCCGGACCGGCTCTCGGGCGGCCAGCAGCAGCGCGTCGCGATCGCGCGCGCCATCGCGACCGATCCCGAACTGCTGCTGCTCGACGAGATCACGAGCGCGCTCGACCCTCAGCTGGTGGGGGAGGTGCTCGACCTCGTGGGCGACCTCAAGGCGGCCGGCTCCACGATCGTGATGGCGACGCACGAGATGTCGTTCGCGCGACGGGTCGCCGACCGCGTGGTCTACCTGAAGGACGGCGTCATCATCGAGTCGGGGCCGCCCGAGCAGATCTTCGACCGCCCCCAGCGCGAGGAGACGCGGGAGTTCTTGTCCCGCGTGCGCGACCCCTTCGGGGAGTGAACCGGCGCGCCCGCGCGGGACGACGGGTCTGCGCTTGCGCGGGACGACGGGTCTGCGCTTGCGCCGACCGCGCGCGGGGGAGTAGGCTGTTGCGTCTGCCTCCGACGGGTCCTCTGCGCGACCCCGGCCGGGGCCGCTCATCTCAAGGAGTCTTCCCGTGACCTCAGATACCGCTTCGGTGCGGGTGCCCGCCGCGCCCGGCGACACGATCGACCCCGCGGGCATGCGGGTGATCTGGCTGCTGCTCGTGGCGGCCTTCGTCGCGATCCTCAACGAGACCACCATGGCGATCGCCATCCCCGCGCTGAACACCTCGCTGGGGATCCCGCCCGAGCTCGGGCAGTGGCTCACGAGCGCGTTCATGCTCACCATGGCCGTGGTGATCCCCACGACCGGCTTCCTGCTGCAGCGCTTCACGACCCGACAGATCTTCCTGGCCGCGATGATCTCGTTCGTGCTGGGAACCGCGATCTGCCTCGTCGCCCCCGGCTTCGTCGTGCTGCTCATCGGACGCATCGTGCAGGCGGCCGGCACCGGCATCATGATGCCGCTGCTCATGACGACCATGATGAACGTGGTGCCGCCGCACTCCCGCGGCCGCATGATGGGGCGCGTCGGCCTGGTCATCAGCCTCGCGCCGGCGCTCGGACCGACGCTCTCGGGCGTGGTGCTCGACCACCTCGGATGGCGCTGGCTCTTCGGCATCATCCTGCCCATCGCGGTCGTCGCACTGCTGCTCGGCGCGAAGTGGATGACGAACCTCGGCGAGACGAAGCGCGCCCCGATCGACGTGCTGTCGATCGTGCTGTCGGTGTTCGCCTTCGGCGGCGTCGTCTTCGGGCTCAGCCAGCTCGGCGGGCACGGAGGCGCCGCCGGCGGCGGAGGCGTGCCGCCGTGGGCCGTGGTCGCGGGCGGCGTCGTGTTCCTCGCGCTGTTCGTGTGGCGCCAGCTCGTGCTGCAGAAGCTGGACGACGCGCTGCTCGACCTGCGAGTGTTCACCTCGCGCAACTACGTGATCTCCGTGGTCATCATGGGTGTGATCGCGCTGTCGATGTTCGGCACGTTCTCGCTGCTGCCGCTCTACCTGCAGAACGTGGCGGGTCTCGAACCGACAGCCGCTGGCCTCGTGCTGCTGCCCGGATCGATCCTCATGGGCCTGCTCGGCCCCGTGATGGGACGCATCTACGATGCGCGAGGCCCGAAGACGCTGCTCGTGCCCGGCACGACCCTCATCACGGCGTCCATGTTCATGTACTCGACGGTGGGCACGCACACGCCCGTGTGGCTGCTCGTGGTCGTGCAGATCGCGATGTCGCTCGGTCTCGCGAGCTCGTTCACCCCTCTGTTCTCGGCCTCGCTCGGCTCGCTCGACCGGTCGCTGTACTCGCACGGCTCCGCGGTGCTGAACACGCTGCAGCAGGTCGGGGGCGCGGCGGGAACCGCCGTGCTCATCTCGATCTACTCGACGTTCCTGCACTCCGGCGAGGCGCGCGGCCTGTCGACCGCGGAGGCCGGGGCGCCCGGCACGAACGCGGCCTTCTTCGTCGCGGCGTGCATCTCGCTCGTGCCGCTCGTGCTGGCCTACTTCGTGCAGAAGCCGGCCGACCAGCAGGGCGCGCCGGCGGGGCACTGACCGCGGCCCGCCGCTCGGCCGATCCGCGCTCCGCGTCGAGCCCGCCGACTCCGATGCCCGAGCCCGTCGAAGGAGTCGGCGGGCTCGCGCGGCGGCGGCCTCACTCGAGGGCCGAGATCGACCGCCGCACGGCCTCGGCGAGCTGCCGCACCGCCGTCGACGGCCCCCCGGGGCCCGCGGGCGCCGCGAGCAGCAGCTCGCGCGCGAAGCGGGGGTCGTCGATGGGGCGCAGCACCACGCCCTCGGGCGGGTTCGACGCGACGAGGCTCGGCACGAGGCCCACGGCCATGCCCGCCGCGATGAGGCCCAGCACCACCGAGTAGTCGTCGGTGCGGATCGCGACGTCGATCTTGTGCCCCTCGACCTCGAACACCTCGCGCACGAGCTCGTCGAGCGTGTCGCCGGGGGTGGAGCCGACGACCCAGCTGTCCGAGGCGAGCGACAGCAGCGCGGACCGGTCGAATCTGGCGTGCGCGGCTGCGGGGTGCACCGCGGGCAGGGCGACGAGCATCGGGTCGGTGAACAGGCGGGTGGTGTGCACCTCGGATCGGAACGGCAGCTGGTAGCTGCCCGCCGCGTAGACGAGCGCCGCGTCGAGCGTGTGCTGGTTGATGCGCGCCACGAGCGGCGCGACCTCTTCGAGCGTGGCGTCGAGTTCGATGCCGAGCTCGGAGACGCGGCCGACGATACCGGGCAGCAGGCGCGCGGCTGCCGTGGGGAAGGTGCCGAAGCGCAGTCGGGTGCGCCCCAGCTGGGCCAGGTCGCGGACGTCGGTGAGCGCGCGGTCGGCGAGGCCGAGGATCTCCTCGCCGCGCTCGAGCATGAGGGCGCCCGCGGTGGTGAGCCTGCTGCCGCGCGTGCTGCGGGCCGTGAGGTCGGCGCCCACCAGGCGGTCGAGGTTCTTGAGGTGGTAGTCGACCGTGGGCTGGCTCTAGCCGAGGCGGGTGGCGGCGCGCGCCACCGAGCCCTCTGCGGCGACGGCGCTGAGGGCCTGGAGCTGGCGCAGATCGATCATCGGGTACCCCTCTTCCGTCTGGAGCTGAGCGGGGCCCTGACCCCCGTTCGTTCAAGACAGTATATGGTTCCCGGGAGGCGTTTGCGGGGTTCCGCCGCGCACCGCGCGCGCGAGATGCTGGGCCCATGCTGCACCAGGAGACGACGCCCCCCGGTCTTCCCGCGCACGACGCGCTGATCGAGACGGCCACCGCGGAGGCGAACGCGCCCTTCGCGACCCAGGCTTCCGCGACGCCGCCCGTCGCGACGGGCCGCGTCGCGCCGCCGCGCTACGCCGAGGATCAGCACCGCATGCCGTACGCCGAGGCGATCGCGCGCTTCGGCGACTCGGCGCCGCTCTCGCTCATGGTGCCGGGGCACGGCAACGATCCCGAGGCGGGCGGCGAGCACATCGCCCGCCTCTTCGGCGGCCGCGTGGCGCAGCTCGACGTGCCGCTGCTGCTCGAGGGCATCGACGCGGGCGAGGACAGCCCGCTCGTGCAGTCGCAGCGCCTCGCCGCCGACGCGTGGGGGGCGAAGCGCAGCTGGTTCCTCACCAACGGCGCCTCACAGGCCAACCGCACCGCGGCGATCGCCGTGCGCGGGCTCGGCGAGCGCATCCTGATCCAGCGCGCGATGCACTCGAGCCTCACCGACGGCGTGCTGCTCTCGGGGCTCGTGCCCTCGTTCGTGGCGCCGTCGGTCGACTCGCGGCACGGCATCGCCCACGGTCTCACGCCCGAGGCGCTCGACGCGGCGCTGACGCGCGAGGCGCGTGCAGGGCGCGCGGTGTCGAGCGTCTACGTCGTCTCGCCGAGCTACTTCGGATCCGTGGCCGACGTGGCGGGCCTCGCCGAGGTGTCGCACCGGCACGGAGCGGCGATCATCGTCGACAACGCGTGGGGTGCGCACTTCGGCTTCCACCCCGAGCTGCCCGAGTCGCCCGCGCGTCTCGGCGCCGACCTCGTGGTGTCGAGCACGCACAAGCTGGCTGGTTCGCTCACGCAGTCGGCGATGCTGCACCTCGGCCACGGCCCCTTCGCCGACCGCCTCGAACCGCTCGTCGCGCGCGCGTTCAGCATGACCTCGTCGACGTCGATGAGCGGGGTGCTCATGGGTTCGCTCGATGCGGCTCGACACGCGATCGCCACGGGGGAGGGGCGCATCGGGCGGGCGGTGCGGGCCGCCGGCGAGATCCGGGGTCGCCTGGCGCTCGATCCACGGTTCTCCGACATCGGCGACGGTTTCTCCGCGTTCCCCGACATCGCCGAGACCGACCCCCTGCGCATTCCGATTGACGTCTCGCGTCTGAGGCGCAGCGGGCACTGGGTGCGCGCCGCGTTGAAGGAGCGCCACGGCGTCTACCTCGAGATGTCGACGGCCACGAGCGCGGTCGCCGTGATCGGCGCGATCCGCGAGGTCGACGTCGACCGCTTCATGGCCGCGCTCGACGAGGTCGCTCGCGAGGCCGAGCGGCTGGGGGTCGAGGCGGTGCACGAGTTCCCCGAACTGCCCGAGCCGGGTGAGCTGCGCATGCTGCCGCGCGACGCGTACTTCTCGGCGAGCGAGGTCGTGCCCGCCGAGCAGGCCGTCGGGCGCATCTCGGCCGACACGCTCGCCGCATACCCTCCGGGCATTCCGAACATGCTGCCCGGCGAGGAGGTCACCGCCGACACCGTCGAGTTCCTGCGAGCCGTCGCGGCGTCGCCCACTGGCTACGTGCGCGGCGCGGTCGACGCCGAGGTGTCGGGCATCCGCGTGGTCGTCTGAGCCTGCGCGGTCCGGGGTCCGGCGGTTCGAAGCGGGTTGTGTCGGGGTCGCTGCTTCGGGGCGTGTTGATGCTTCGGATCTGACCGATGCTTCGGATCTGACCGATGCTTCGGATCGAATCGGGGGTTCCGCTCCGAAACATCGGTGAGACCCGAAGGAACGGCGACACGCACGACGCCGGATACGCGAGCGGGCGGCGGATCCAGAAGGATCCGCCGCCCGCTCGCGTATGGCTCGGAAGCCTACTTCTTCTTCTCGAAGAGGTTGCCCACCAGGGTCGAGCCGATGAGCACCACGGCCAGCAGCACCACGCCGACGATCGAGATCGCCACCACGTCGAGCGGCTGACCCGCGGTCGAGAACATCGACTCGTGGTCGTGCCCGTCGTGGGCGAAGGCGGGCACCGCCACGAAGACCGAGGCGATGGCTGCGGTCACGGCGGCGGCGATACGGGTGCGGATCTTCACGGTGTCTCCTCGCGAATGTCGTGATGCTGGTGCGGCGAGCCCGTGAGGCGCACCGCGATGCGTCTATCCTATCCCGCCGACGACGGCCTCGCGCACGCGGCCGTCGATCACCGAGACCAGTTCGTCGAGGCTGCCCTCGTGCACGAGGTCGTGGGTGACGAGCAGCGTGGCGGTGCCGCGTTCGTGCGTGAGGCGCGCGATGAGGTCCATGATCTCGGCGCCCCGCTCGCGGTCGAGCGCGCTCGTCGGTTCGTCCACGAGCAGCACCTCGGGGGCGTGCACGAGGGCGCGGGCGATCGCGACGCGCTGCCGTTGCCCGCCCGAGAGCTGATGCGGGCGCTTGTCGCGCTGCGCCTCGAGGCCGACCGCGGCGAGGAGCTCGTCGGCGCCGCCGCGCACGAGCGCGCGCCGCGCGGCCCGCTCGGAGCGGCCGCCCCCGAGCTCCGCCATCGCGAGCAGCTGCTCGCGCGCGGTGAGCGAGGGCAGCAGGTTGGACTGCTGGAAGACGATGCCGATGCGCTCGCGGCGCAGTGCCGCCGCCTCGCGGCACGTGAGCGCGGCGGCGTCGAGGTCGCCGATCATCACGCGGCCCGAATCCGGCCGGATCAGCGTCGCGGCGACCGCGAGCAGACTCGACTTGCCCGAGCCGGAGGGCCCGGTGATGCCGGTGACGCGCCCGGCGGGGGCGTCGAGCGACACCCGGTCGAGGGCGGTGATGCGTCCCTCGCCGTCGGGGAAGGTCAGGGTGACGTCGTGCAGCTGGATCATCGGTGGCTCCCGAGGGCGGTGAGGGGGTCGGAGGACGTGACGGATCGGAGCGCGAACGCGGCTCCGGCGAGGCCGAGCGCCGCCATGACGGCCGCGGGGGCGATCGTGGTCAGCGGGCTCAGCAGGAACGGGAGTGCGGTGCCGACGAGCGCGCCGAGCCCGACCACGACGGCGAGTCCGACGCCGATGCCGGCGACGAGCACGACGAGCGCCTGCCCGAGCGCGTCGCGCACGAGCGAGCCCGTGGTCGCGCCGAGCGCCTTCAGAACGGCGACGTCGGCCGAGCGCTGCATGGTCCAGACGGTGAAGAAGGCGCCGACCACGAGTGCCGAGATGCCGAACAGCAGCGCGATCATCAGCCCGAGCGAGCCGATCTCGGATCGGAACGTCTCGAGCGCGGTGAGGCTCGCGAGCGGCGTCTCGGCGCTGGTGCCCGTGCGCTGCGCGAGCCCCTCCCAGTCGGGCGAGCCGGAGACGGCGAGCAGCGTCGGCTCACCGTTGCCTCCCACGCGCTCGTCGGCGGCGGCCCAGGCGGCCGGTGTCATGACCACGACGGGGGTGTGGCTGTACCAGGCGTCGCCGCCGATCCGTGCGACGCGGTACTCGGCACCCGTGATGGTGATCGAGTCGCCCACCGTCGCGTCGAGCTCGCGGGCCGCGCCGGATGAGAGCCCCACCTCATCGTAGCTCGCCGGCGCGAGTTCGACGACCGCCGTCGCATCGGGCGCCGATCCCGCGATCCCGTCCGCGCCCGCGAGACCGAACAGCGCGACACCCGAGGGCGACCCGGATCCCGCGACCTCCGCCCGGGACTGCACGATGCCCACGGGCGTCACCGCATCGACGCCGGGGGCCTCGCGCCAGCCCGAGATCGCGGCCTCGTCCAGGGCGGAGGTGGCGAAGCTCGCCCCCTCGCCCGAGGCGTCCTGCAGCACGAGGCGGTCGCCGGGCAGTGCGAGCACTCCCGAGACGTTCTGGGAGGCGAGGCCTCCCGTCAGGCCCGAGAGGAAACCCACGAGCAGGGTGATGAGAGCCACGACGGCCCCGATGAGCACGAATCTCCCGCGGGCGAAGCGCAGGTCTCTCCAGGCGACGAACACGATCTTCCTCTCCGGGCCGCGGTGAGACGGATCACGACCCGCTCACCAGCCTCCGCCTCGAGCGGATCGGAGGCATCGCCCGCGAGACCGGTTGCGCTCTGCACCGGACGGACGCGGCGAATCGAACTTTCGGTTGATGCGCGCCCGACGGCGACCGGCGTAGCCTGGGATCGATGTCGCACCGCACCACGCTCACGCCCGTCTTCGCCGGGCTGCGCATCGGGCTGCACGCGCTGCTCGTCGCCCTCGCCGCTTTCGCCGTGGTGCGCGCCATCGCGCTCGACGACCCCCGCTGGCCGTGGGTGCTGACGCTCGCGGCGCTCTTCGTCGGTCTCTACCTGTTCGGGGCCGCGGCGGCGCGCAGGGGAGCGCGGAGCGCTCGGCAGGGGGAGGGCCACCGGAGCGGTCCGAGCGATGGTGGCGACCGGTTCGACCGGGGGCGCCCGGGCGCACCGGTCGATCCCGCTGGCCCGGCCGGTCGCGGCGGCGTCCGCGCGCGGTGGGCGGCGCCGGCCTGGATCCTCGCCCTCACGATGCTCTGGGCCGCACTCGTCTGGCTCGCGCCCGACGGCGCCTATCTCGTCTTCCCCATGTTCTTCCTCTACCTGCACGTGCTGCCCGGAGCGCTCGGAGTCGGGGCGGTCGTGGCGGGCACGGCGATCGCGATCGCCGCACTCGGATCCCACCACGGCTTCAGCGTCGGCGGTGTGCTGGGGCCGCTCGTCGGAGCCGGGGTCGCGATCCTCATCGGCCTCGGCTACCGCGCACTGGCGCTGGAGGCCCGGGAGCGGGAGGAACTCGTCTCCGAACTGCTGCTCACCCGCGAGCGGCTCGCCGAGACCGAGCGCCAGCAGGGCGCTCTCGCCGAGCGGGCGCGGCTGGCGAGGGAGATCCACGACACGGTCGCCCAGGGGCTCTCGAGCATCCAGATGCTGCTGCGCGCGGCCGAACGGGACGCCCCCGAGGGCGCCGCGCTGCGGCACGTGCGGCTCGCGCGTGAGACCGCGGCCGAGAACCTCGCCGAGACGCGGCGATTCATCCGCGAGCTCACCCCCGCGACGCTCGACGGCGGTCTCGCGGCGGCGCTGCACCGGCTCGCCGCCGACCAGAGCCGCCGCGCCGGCCTGCGCATCGACGTCGAGGTGGGCGACGGCGCCGGGGGCGAGGGCGGAGTCGCGCTGCCGATGGACACGCAGAGCGCCCTGCTGCGCATCGCGCAGGGGGCCGTCTCGAACGCCGTGCGCCACTCGGCCGCCGGGCGGGCCCGGATCGCGCTGCGGCGGGAGGGCGAGGCGGTCGTGCTCGTGGTGAGCGACGACGGCGTCGGCTTCGACCCGGCGCGCGTCGCCGTGCGCGAAGCCGACCGCGACTCCTTCGGGCTGCGGGCGATCGAGGAGCGGGCCCGTCAACTCGGCGGCACCCTCGAGATCGACTCCGCCCCCGGGTCGGGCACCCAGCTGCGTGTGACGGTCGCCGCGGCACCGCGCTCACCGGAGCCAGGTGAGGGGATCGGGCGATGATCCGGATCGTACTGGCCGACGACCACCCGGTCGTGCGCGCGGGGGTGCGGGCCCTGCTCGAGTGCGAGCGCGACCTCGAGATCGTGGGCGAGGCGGCCACGCCGGACGCCGCCGTCGCGCTCGCCGCCGGCGCGGAGCCGGACGTCGTGCTCATGGATCTGCAGTTCGGGGCCTCCGGCAGCGGGGCCGAGGCCACGCGCCGCATCCGGGCTCAGGTTCACCCGCCCGCGGTGCTCGTGCTCACCAACTACGACACCGACGGCGACATCCTGAGCGCGGTGGAGGCCGGCGCGAGCGGCTACCTGCTGAAAGACGCCCCGCCCGACGAGCTCGTCGCGGCGGTGCGCGCGGCGGCCGCCGGCGAGAGCGCTCTCGCGCCCGCGATCGCGGGGCGGCTGCTCGCGCGGCTGCGCGCGCCGGCCGTGAGTCTCAGCGCCCGCGAGATCGAGGTGCTGCAGCTCGTGGCGGCGGGGCGCACGAACGGCGGAATCGCGGCCGAGCTGCACATCACCGACGCCACGGTGAAGTCGCACCTCGTGCACGTCTACGACAAGCTGGGAGTCTCGACCCGCACGGCCGCGGTCGCCGCGGCCCGCGAGCTCGGCGTGCTGCGCTGAGTGAGGCACCGAGCATCTCTCGCGACCGCGCCCGGGGCGGGCGGCCGCGTTGCGGGCCTGCGGTCGCGGCCCGCGGCGCCGGAACCTAGGCTGGAGCCGTGAACGAACAGGATCCCTGCCCCTGCGGTCGCGACGTCGCCTATGCGGAGTGCTGCGGCCCGCTGCACGCCGGCGCCGCGGCACCCACGGCCGAGCGGCTCATGCGCTCCCGCTACAGCGCGTTCGCCCTCGGCGACGCGGGCTACCTGCTCGCGACCTGGGACCCCGCCACGCGCCCGGCCGAGCTCGAGCTCGATCCGGGCGTCGAATGGCGGCGCCTCTTCATCCACGGCGCCTCCGCGGGCGGCCCCTTCGACCGGCGGGGCTCCGTCGACTTCACGGCGATCGCGCGCACGTCCGAGGGGCGACTCGAACAGAGCGAGCGCAGCGAATTCCGCCGATCGGCTGAGGGTCGCTGGCTCTACGTCGACGGTGAGGTCGTGTAGCGAGGGCGCGTCCGTCGCACCCGCTGCGCGACGGGTGTCGGCTCGCGCTACAGTGGAGCGCATGGTCAGTGAAGACTCGAACTACACCCACGACGTCGTCATCGTCGGCGGCGGGCACAACGCGCTCGTCGCCGCCGCATACCTCGCCCGCGCGGGCAAACGCACGGTGGTGCTCGAGCGCCTCGACCACCTGGGCGGGGCGGCCGTGTCCGAGCAGCCCTGGCCGGGCGTCGAAGCACGCCTCTCGCGCTACTCCTACCTCGTGAGCCTGCTGCCCCGGCAGATCATCGACGACCTCGGTCTCGAGATCCAGCTCGCGCGCCGCCGCTACTCGTCGTACACACCCGACCCCGCCGACCCGTCGCGCGGCGTGCTCGTCGACAACGGCGACGCCGAGGCGACCGCGGCCTCCTTCGAGCGGGTCACCGGCGACCGCGGCGAGGCCGCCCGCTTCGACGCCTTCTACGAGCGCCTCGCCCCGCTCGCGCAGCGACTGTTCCCCACGGTCACCGATCCGCTCAAGCGTCGCTCCGAGGTGCGCGCCGCGGTCGACGGCCTCGGCGACGACGAGCTCTGGCGCGACCTCTTCGAGCGCCCGATCGGCGAGTGGATCCGCTCCGCCCTCGACACCGACATCGCCCGCGGAATCGCGCTGACCGACGGTCTCATCGGCACCTTCGCGAGCGCCGATGACCCGTCGCTGCGGCAGAACCGCTGCTTCCTCTACCACGTGATCGGCGGCGGCACCGGCGACTGGGACGTGCCGGTCGGCGGGATGGGGCGGGTGAGCGGCGAGATCGAGCGGGCCGCGCGCGACGCGGGCGCCGAGCTGCGCACGGGAGCCGATGTCGAGGCGATCACGGCCGAGGGCGAGGTGCGGATCGGCACCGGCCCGACCTCCGAGACGCTGCGCGGCAGACTCGTGCTGAGCGGGGTGGGGCCGGCCGTGCTCGAGCGCCTGCTGGCCGCGGGCGGCGCACCGGCCGCCGCCGTCGCCGAGGCGCCCGAGCACCCCGCCGGTGCGCAGGTGAAGATCAACATGCTGCTGAAGCGTCTGCCCCAGCTGCGCGATGAGCACGTCGATCCGCGCGCCGCCTTCGCGGGCACCTTCCACATCAACGAGACGCTGGCCCAGCTCGAGGCCGCGCACGCGGCGGGAGCGGGCGGATCGCTGCCAGACCCCCTGCCGGCAGAGATCTACTGCCACTCGCTCACCGACCCGTCGATCCTCGGCCCCGAGCTGCAGGCAGAGGGCGCGCAGACGCTCACGCTCTTCGGGCTGCACGTGCCGCACGCCCTCGTCACCGACGACAACAACGACGAGTTGCGCGAGCAGCTGGTCGCCGCGGCACAGCGCTCGCTCGACTCGGTGCTCGCCGAGCCGATCGTCGACTGCCTCTACACCGCACCGGACGGCACCCCGTGCATCGAGGCCCGCACCACCCTCGACCTCGAGCGCTCGCTCGGCATGATCGGCGGAGACATCTTCCACGGCGCGCTCTCGTGGCCGTGGGCCGACGACGACGAACCGCTCGACACCCCGGCCCGGCGCTGGGGTGTGGCGACCGACCTGCCGAACGTGCTCGTCTGCGGCTCTGGGGCGAGGCGAGGCGGCGCCGTCAGCGGCATCGGCGGGCACAACGCGGCGCAGGCCGCCCTCGAGATCCTCGGCTAGCGGCGCCGGCCCTGCGCCCGGGCCCGGAATCGGGTCCGCGCGCCGGGGCCGAGCGTCGCTGCCGTCGGCTTGCGCGTCGCTCCGCTACGCCTGCGGTCGCTCCGTTACGCCTGCGCGTCCCTCCGCTACGCCTGCGCGTCTCTCCGCTACGCCTGTGCGTCCCTCCGCTACGCCTGCGCGTCGCGGATCCAGGCCTCCACCTCGTCTGCCGTGCGAGGGATGCCGGCCGACAGGTTGATGCAGCCGTCGTCGGTCACCACGATGTCGTCCTCGATGCGCACGCCGATGCCGCGCAGCTCCTCGGGCACGGTCAGGTCGTCGGGCTGAAAGTACAGACCCGGCTCGATCGTGAACACCATGCCGGGCTCGAGCACCCCGTCAAGGTACATCTCGCGGCGGGCCTGTGCGCAGTCGTGCACGTCGAGGCCCAGGTGGTGGCTGGTGCCGTGCACCATGTAGCGGCGGTGGTAGGCCGTGCCGTCGTCTTCGGGCAGCAGCCCCCACTCGCGGGTGCGTCGCTCGATCACGGCCATCGCCGCGTCGTGCACGTCGCCGAAGCGGATGCCCGGCCGCACGATCGCGCGGGCCGCGTCGGCGGCCTCGAGCACGGCCTCGTACACGCGTCGCTGCACCGCCGAGAACGCGCCGGAGACCGGCACGGTGCGGGTGATGTCGGCCGTGTAGAGGCTGTCGAGCTCGACGCCCGCGTCGAGCAGCAGCAGGTCGCCGTCGAGCACCGGGCCGTCGTTGCGGATCCAGTGCAGGGTGCAGGCGTGCGGGCCGGAGGCGGCGATCGTCTCGTAGCCGACGGTGTTGCCGTCGAGGCGGGCTCGCTGGTTGAAGACGCCCTCCACGATCCGTTCGCCGCGGGCGTGCGCGCTCGCCTGCGGCAGCGCCGCGAGCACATCCTCGAAGCCTCGGGCGGTGGCGTCGACGGCGGCCTGCATCTCGGCGAGCTCGAACCCGTCCTTGACGAGTCGCAGCTCGGAGGCGGCTCGGGCGAGGTTCTCGTCGTCGCCTGTTCCGGCGCCGTCGGCCTCGACCGCGCCGTGGCCGACCACCCGGTCGCGCTCGTCCGCGGCGAACTCGGCGATCGGGGCGGTGCGGATCCCGAGCGCGCCGGCGACCTGCGCGAGCGAGGGGCGCGCCCCGATCCAGAACTCCCCGATCTCGGGGTTGGCGAAGAACTCGTCGCTGTCGCGGCCCGCGCGCTCTCGGAAGTAGAGGGTCGCCTCGTGCGCGTCGCCGGCCGGGTCGAGCACGAGGATCGAGCCGGGCTCGCTCTCGGCGCCCCACCCCGTGAGGTGCGCGAAGGCGCTGTGGGCGCGGAAGGGGTAGAAGGTGTCGTTCGAGCGCTGCTTCATCGCGCCCGCGTGGATCACGAGGCGCTCGCCGGGGAAGAGCGCGCCGAGCGCGGCCCGCCGCCGCGCCGCGTACGGGGCGACGGGCCAGGCAGCCGGGATCGTCTCGGGGCGGTCGGCCCAGTGCGACGAGATGTAGTCGAGGAAGGCGCCGGTCTGCGGCGTGGTGCTGCGGTTGCTGTGGTCGATCTCCACCTCGTGGGTGGTCTGCGCGCTCTCGGTCATCCTCCCATCCTCTCACTCCCCGCCGAGCGGTCGATGGGGGCCGAGCCGTACCGGGCCGCGTCCAGGGGCGCGGCCCCGAGCGCGGGTGCGACCCCGCCGAGGGGTCGAGAAGTGTCGAGGATCCCGGGCTTCTCAGCACGTTTCGGCCACTCGCGAGCCCCTCACCCCGGTCCGTGGCCCGTTGCTGACCTCATAGGATGGAGCAATGGCCGGATCCGGGACGCAGCAGGGCTTCGACCTGCACACGCACTCGGTGTTCTCCGACGGCACGACGAGGCCCTCCGACATCGCGCGCGAGGCGGCCGGGATCGGGCTCGCGGGCTTCGCGCTCACCGACCACGACACGATCGACGGGTGGGGCGAAGCCCGTGACGCCGCCCGCGACGCCGGCGTCGACTTCCTCCCCGGCATCGAGATCACGACGAAGCACGCCGGCCGCTCGCGGCACCTGCTCGGCTACGGCATCGACCCGGCCGCGGGCGAGCTGTTCGCCGCCCTCGCCGAGGTGCGCAGTTCGCGGCTCGGGCGCGCGCAGGAGATGGTGCGGCGGCTCTCGGCCGCCTACGCGATCACCTGGGAATCCGTGGTGGGCGAAGAAGACGCGCGCACCGTGGGCCGCCCCCACATCGCCGACGCGCTCGTCGCCGCGGGTTACTTCGCCGACCGCAGCACGGCGTTCGCCGAGATCCTGCACCCCGGCTCTCCCTACTACCTGGGCACCTACGCCATCGAGACCGTCGAGGCGATCCGGCTCGTGCGCGCAGCCGGGGGAGCGGCCGCACTCGCCCACCCGGCGGCCTTCCGGCAGCGCACCCCGACCACCGCGCGCGAGCTGCGCGAGCTCGCCGCCGCGGGGCTCTGGGGTGTCGAGCTCGACCACCCCGAGAACCGGGCCGACTGGCTGCCCCCGCTCGCCGAGGCCGCCGCCGAGCTGGGGCTCGCGGTGACCGGTTCGAGCGACTACCACGGCGTCGGCAAACCGAACCTGCTGGGCGAGCGCGCGACCGATCCGGCGCTCGTGGAACGCCTGCGCGAGCGGCTCGTGACACCGCGCTGATCCGGGCCCGCGCCGCATGCGCGGCGCGGGCCCGGCGTGGCTACTCCGCGGAGGCCGCGCCGGCCTCGGCCGAACCCGCTCCCGCGGCGCCGGCGTCGTTCTGCGATCCGCCGCGGCGACGGCGACGGCGACGGCGCGGCGACGATCCCTCGCCGCCGTCCTGCAGCAGCGGGGCGCCGGGCTCGCCGCCGCCCTCCTGATCGTGGCCGTGCTGCTCGTGGCCGTGGGCCTCGTGGCGGCCCGGGCCCTTGGGGTTCGCGCTGCGGGTGCGGCGCCGGTTGCGGGAGCGGCCCTCGCCGCGTTCCTCCCGCGACCCGCCCTCGTCGCCCGACCTCGGGCCGCCGGCCCGAGGAGCGCGCTCCTTCACCGGCGTGGCCTTGAGTCGGCCCTTCGAGCCCTCGGGGATGTTCAGATCGGCGAAGAGATGCGGCGACGACGAGTAGGTCTCGACGGGCTCGGGCACGCCGAACTCGAGCGCCTTGTCGATGAGCGCCCACTTGTGCAGGTCGTCCCAGTCGACGAAGGTGACGGCGATGCCGGTGCGGCCCGCGCGGCCCGTGCGCCCCACGCGGTGCAGGTAGGTCTTCTCGTCGTCGGGCACGGTGTGGTTGATCACGTGCGTGACATCGTCGACGTCGATGCCGCGCGCCGCCACGTCGGTCGCGATGAGGATGTCCTTCTTGCCGGCCTTGAACCCGGCCATCGCGCGCTCGCGCTGATCCTGGTTCAGGTCGCCGTGCACGGCCGCGGTGTTGAAGCCGCGGTCGTTCAGCTCCTCCTGCAGCTTCGCCGCCGCGCGCTTCGTGCGCATGAAGATCACGGTCTTGCCGCGGCCCTCGGCCTGCAGGATGCGGCCGATCACCTCGTCCTTGTCGAGCGAGTGCGCGCGGTAGATGATGTGCTCGATGTTCGCCTGCGCGGCGCCCTCGTCGGGATCGGTGGCGCGGATGTGGATGGGCTCCGACATGAAGCGGCGCGCGAGCGTGACGATCGTGCCCGGCATGGTCGCCGAGAACAGCATCGTGTGGCGGGTGGCCGGGGTCTTCGAGAACAGCTTCTCGATGTCGGCGAGGAAGCCGAGGTCGAGCATCTTGTCGGCCTCGTCGAGCACCATCTCGCGCACGTTGCCGAGGTTCAGCACCCGCTGGCTCGCGAGGTCGAGCAGGCGGCCCGGCGTGCCCACGACGATCTGCGCGCCGGCCTTCAGCTGCTCGATCTGGCCCTCGTACGCCTTGCCGCCGTAGATCGGCACGACCGTCGCGGCGCGGTTCTTGGCGGCGAGCTCGAGATCCTCGTACACCTGCACCGCGAGCTCGCGGGTGGGCACCACGATGAGCGCCTGCACACCCGGCTCGGGGTTCTCGCCGATGCGCTGCAGCAGGGGCAGGCCGAAGCCGAAGGTCTTGCCGGTGCCGGTCTTCGCCTGGCCGATGATGTCCTGGCCGGTGAGGGCCAGGGGGATCGTCTGCTCCTGGATGGGGAAGGCCTCGGTGATGCCCTTGTCGGTGAGCGCGTCGACCATGTCCTGGTCGACGCCGAGTTCGCGGAAAGTTGTCACGTTGCGTCCTGTTCGTATGGTGCGGTGCTGCGCGCACAATCACGAAGGCGCAGCGGTCGGCGCTCCTGCGTCGCCGACGATGAATACATTTCGAGCACAGTCTATTCCAGCGAGGCGCCGGGTCGGCGGTAAGCTGACAGGGTGTTCGAGTGGATCCGTGGGCTGCGAAAGAAGAGCGCCCCAGCGCGCAAGCTGCGTTCGCGCGGCGACGCCGTCGACACCGAGCGCGTCGAGCTGTCGGAGTTCGCCCCCGGCATCATGCCGTTCCTCGGCCTCACCTCCTACCTGCAGCTCGAGCTCTACCAAGGCGCGACCCGCGCCGTCTCCGGCGCCCCGACCCTCGAAGCCAAGGACGTGCTCGCCCGCGTGGCCGGCCAGACGCTGTCGAAGCACCAGCGGCTCACCGCCGAGATCCGCAGGCGCGGAGAAGAACCGCACGTGGTGATGACGCCGTTCGCGCACGTGATCGAGCAGTACGTCGAGCGCATCGACGCCGCCGACTGGCACCAGCACGTGCTCTCCCTGTACCTCGTGGGCGGGCTCTTCGACGACTTCTTCGCGAGCCTCGCCGGCGGGCTGCGCGACGGGTACCGCGGCGACGCCATCGCGATCCTGCACGACGACACCGGCCGCGCCGAGCTCAAAGAGCTGCTGCAGGCGGCCCTCGTCACTGATGAGGGGCTGTCGAGCTGGCTCGCGCTGTGGGGCCGCCGCCTCGTGGGCGATACGCTGCTCGTCTCGCGAGCCGTGCTGGCTCTCAGCGAGGGCCGACCGTTCGTCGAGAGCGAGGTCGAGCCCGTCTTCACCGAGCTCATCGCCGACCACATCCGCCGCATGGACGGTCTGGGCCTGACCGCATGAGCGCAGCCCGGCCCGGGCCCGTCGAGCGGCCCCGCGGCCGCGCTCGGCTTCCGCTCGCGAGCGGCGCGAACCCGATCTGCGACTACTTCGAGGCGGGACGCTGCCGTTCGTGCGCGCTGATCGAGACCCCGTACGAGCAGCAGCTGCGCGACAAGGAGGCCCGCTGCCGAGAGCTGCTGCCCGGGGTGCCCGAACGCGCGTGGCTGCCGCCCGTGCCGGGCGGGGTGCGCGAGTTCCGCAACAAGGCGAAGCTGGTGGTGGGCGGAAGACCGGGGCGGGTGACCCTCGGCATCCTCGGCCCCGACGGCGCGGGCGTGGATCTGCGCGACTGCCTGATCCAGCAGCCCACGATACGCGCGGCGATCCCGAGCCTCGCTCGCTTCATCGAGCAGAGCGGGCTGCCTCCGTACGACGTGCCGAAGCGGCGCGGCGAGCTCAAGTTCGTGCACGTCACGGCCTCTCCCGACGGCGAGCTGATGCTGCGCTTCGTGGTGCGCAGCGAGCGGGCGCTCGACGTGCTGCGCACCCGCCTGCCGCAGCTGCGGCGCGCGATCCCGGCCGCGGCCGTCGTGTCGGTGAATCTGCTGCCCGAGCACAAGGCCGTGCTCGAGGGCGAGCGCGAGGTGCCGCTGCTCGGCTCGTCGCTCGCGATGGACACCGGCGCGGGCCTCGCCCTGCACCTGCGGCCGCAGAGCTTCTTCCAGACGAACACGAGCGTGGCGCGCGCCCTGTACGCGCAGGCCGCGGAGTGGATCGAGCGGGCGGATCCGGCGTCGCTCTGGGATCTCTACTGCGGCGTCGGCGGCTTCGCGCTGCACTCGGCGGGCGCGGGATCGGCCCGCCGCGTGCTCGGGATCGAGATCAGCGAGGAGGCGGTGCGTTCGGCCAGGCGCAGCGCTCGCGAGGCGGGGATCGACGCGCGGTTCGAGGCGGGGGACGCGACGGCGTTCGCTCTCGGAGCCTCTCGGGAGGACCTGCCGGAGGCGGTGATCGTGAACCCTCCGCGGCGCGGCATCGGCGCCGAGCTCGCCGGCTGGCTCGAGGGGGCCGCGGGGATCCGGCACGTCGTCTACTCCAGCTGCAACCCCGAGAGCCTCGCCCGGGATCTCGCCGCGATGCCGTCGTTCGCGGCGCGCGAGGCGCGCGTCTTCGACATGTTCCCGCACACGCGGCACATGGAGGCAGCGGTGCTGCTGGAACGTCGCTGAAGCGCGCCGGCCGTCGATATGGGATCTGCCGAAGATATGGTCGATCCGCCCGGATACGGCATATCTTCGGCAGAACCCTTACCCTGCGCCGGGACTCGGGGCATGGCCGGACAAGGGCATGGCAGGATGTCACTATGAACATCGTGCTCGGGGTGACCGGCGGCATCGCCGCCTACAAGGCCGTTGCGCTCGCGCGACTGCTCGTCGAGGCGGGCCACGAGGTGCACGTGGTGCCGACCGATGATGCGCTGCGCTTCGTGGGCACGCCCACCTGGGAGGCGATCAGCCGTCACCCCGTGACCGCGTCGGTGCACGATGACGTCCCCGAGGTGCGCCACGTCGCGCTCGGGCAGCGCGCCGATCTCGTGGTCGTGGCTCCTGCCACTGCGAACACGCTCGCCCGCATGACCGCGGGCCTCGCCGACGACCTGCTCGGCACGACACTCCTCGCCACGCGTGCGCCCGTGCTCGTCGCACCCGCCATGCACACCGAGATGTGGCAGCACCCGGCCACGCAGGACAACGTGGCGATCCTGCGGTCGCGAGGCGTGCACTTCACGGGCCCCGAGAGCGGGCGGCTCACGGGCGACGACAGCGGCCCGGGCCGTATGAGCGAGCCGGAGCGGATCGCCGAGGCGGTCGAGCACCTGCTTTCGGGCGGCGGAGATGCCGCGACCCACGGCGATTCCGAACCCGGTGCGACGCCCGAGGCCTCGGGGGAGCAGCCGTCGGCGCCGATCCCCGGTGCAGCCGCCGCGCCAGAGCCCGCTGAGGCCGCTCCTGAGCCTGCTGCCGGGCCCGGGCCTGCTGCCGAATCCGCTGCGCCCGGCGACCTCGACGGGCTCCGCGTGCTCGTCACCGCCGGCGGCACGCGCGAGCCGATCGACCCGGTGCGCTATCTCGGCAACCGCTCCAGCGGCCGGCAGGGCGTCGCGATCGCCGCGGCCGCCGCGGATCGCGGGGCGAAGGTGGTGCTGCTCGCCGCCAACATCGACGAGTCGGTACTCGCCGAGGTGCGGGATCGCGCGGGCGTGCGGGTCGTGCCCGTCGGCACGACGGCGGAGCTCGAGGCGGCGGCGAACGGGGCGTCGTCCGGGGCCGAGGCGGTCATCATGGCGGCGGCCGTCGCCGACTACCGTGTCGCGAACGTGGCGGATCAGAAGCTGCGGAAGGAGGACTCGCCCGGCGAGGCTCCCGTGCTCGAACTCGTCGAGAACCCCGACGTGCTCGTCGGACTCGTGCAGGGGCGCCGGGAGGGGCAGGTGATCGTGGGCTTCGCCGCCGAGACCGTGGCGGGCGGAGTCGAGGGCGAGGGCCTCGACGCGGCCGCGGCGCGCTCCGAGCTGCTGGAGCGCGGTCGGCGCAAGCTCGCCCGCAAGGGCGCCGATCTGCTGGCCGTCAACGCGGTGGGGTGGAACGCGGGTTTCGAGACCGACGACAACAGCCTGCTGGTGCTCGACGCCGACGGGCACCTCGCCTGCGAAGCGCACGGCAGCAAGCGCGACGTGGCCGAGCGCCTGCTCGACGCCGTGCGCGACGAACTGCGATAGCGCGCGCCGGTACTGTGCAGCGCCCGGTGCCTACTGCTCGGCGGGCTCCCGCGCGCTCGTCGCCTCGAGCGGCGCCTCGGCTGCGCGCCCTTCGCGATTCTTGACGAGCAGGAGGGCGACGAGGGCGAGAGCGATGTAGACGAAGTCGAACAAGCCGGCGACCGAGAGCAGACCCTGCGACGTCGACCCGGTCGACGAGTGCGTGTCGATGCCGCCGGTCGCGAGCATGGTGGTCGGATCGGTCGCCGCGTGGAGCAGGATCGCCCAGAAGATCCGGCCGGTGACGCGCAGCGAGAGGTACATCATCGCGCCGAAGCCGAACGTGTAGGCGACGGTGACCAGCACCGTCTGCGTTGTTTGACCGCCGAGTGCGTTCCCGGCGTGCAGCGTGGCGAAGTACGCCGACGACAGCACGAGGACGGTCTTCTCGCCGTGGCCACCGTCCCGGAGCATCTTGACGACGAAGCCGCGGGTCAAGAGCTCCTCGGTGAAGCCGATGCAGAGGCCGAGGAAGAGCAGCGTCAGCACGGTCGCTATGGAGTAGGCGGCCCAGTTCGCCGCCACGAGGCGCACGACGACGGGGATCAGCACGAGCACGACCGCGAGCCACATCCAAGGGCGTCCGGGGAGGGGCTGACGGCCGAAGGGATCGCGCACCCAGCCGAGCGAGACGGCGAACAGCAGCAGCAGGCCGCCGGCGATGATGATCGGGAGCGCGACGGTGAAGAAGATGCTCGTCGGGCTCGAGAGCGGATTCTGTCGGTCGACGAAGGAGTGGAAGAGCGTCGACGTTCCGAGGCCGATCAGCTGGTAGACACCCCAGTAGCCGACGACGAGGAGCAGGGCCTTCCACCAGTTCCCACGGTTCCAGAACACCTGCCAGCGGTTCTTGCGCGCGTACTCGACCATGATCCCTCACTCCGTTCGGCGGTGAGGATGAACCTATCGGTTCTGCGGCGGCGACACGCGATTGCGCGCGGGCGTTTCTGCGGCACGGCCCGCGGGCACGGGACCGCGAATCGCGGTGGCGGCGGGGCGCAGGGGCGGCGCGCCCCGGTGACGGCATGCGCCGGATCGAGGGCGTCGCCCGCAGCCGATCGGCCCGGTCGGCTGATGCGGCCGCCAGGGATCAGTCGATGAGGCCGATCTTGCCTCAGCTGATGAGGCCGATCTTGCCTCAGCTGATGAAGCCGACCTTGCCTCAGCTGATGAAGCCGACCTTGCGACCGCCTTCGCCGCCCAGCTCGACATAGCTGATCGACTCGGTGTCGATGAGGTACTGGCGGCCCCGGGTGTCGGTCAGAGCGAGCAGCGCCGAATCCTTCTCGACGGCCGCGTCGATGAGGCCGCGCACCTCGTCGGCGCTCGCCTCGGTCTCGAACGCGAGCTCACGGGGCGAGTGCTTGATGCCGATACGAACTTCCACGGGTGCCTCCTCGGGTGCTGTGGTGCGAGACCACGATTGTTGATCCGTTCTCCGAGTCTAGGGTCAGCGGGCCGCGCGAGAGGCCCGCTGCGGCGCCCGTTCGCCGTCAGCGCATCGAGCCCGGGGCCGGCCGGACGGGAATGTCCGAGGTGCTCGGTAGGGTGATCGCATGCTCTCATTCGACCCGTCTCAGCAGGCCGTTCTGGCCCTCGACCCCGCCCGCCACGCGCGGGTGCTGGGGGCGCCGGGAACGGGCAAGACCACGGTGCTGGTCGAGGCGTTCGCGCGCGTGATCGACCTCGACGGGTGGGCTGAGGATCACGCGCTGGTCATCGCCCCGAACCGGCTGGTGGCGAGCGAACTGCGCGGGCAGGTCGAACGTCGTGCGGGGCGCGCGATCGGCGGCACCCCGGTGCGCACCGCCGCGTCGCTCGCCTTCGCCGTGCTCGGCCGCGCCGCCGCCGTCGAGGGGCGCGATGCGCCGCGCCTGTTGACCGGCACGGCGCAGGACGAGGCGATCGCCGAGACGATCGAGCGGGGCCTCGCCGGAGCCGCAGGCATCGTGGGGCTCGTTCCCGAGGTGCTGCAGAGCCCCGCCTTCCGCGCCGAACTGCGCGAGCTGTGGCGCATCGTCGACGACTTCGACCTCGAGCCGGCCGGTTTCGCCGCCGAACTGCGCGCGCTGCGCGCGTCGGCCGGGCGGGCGGCGCAGACGCGGATGCCCGCTCCCGAGATCCTCGATCGCTGGTGCGACGGGCTCGATCTCATCGCAGCGGTCTCGCAGCGTCTCGCGGTCGAGCGACCCGAAGAGCTGAGCTCGAGCGCGCTGCTGCGCGCGGCCGCCGCCGCGGTGCGGGCCGGCGGCTCCGCGATCGGCGAGGGGGCGCTGGCGCCGGGCTCGTTCGCGGTGCCGCGATTGCTGCTCGTCGACGACGCCCAAGAGCTCGGCGAGGGCGAGCTGGCGCTCATCGCGGCCTGCGCGAGCGCGGGCAGCCGGGTCTGGGTCTTCGGCGATCCCGACGAGGCGACCGGTGCGTTCCACGGCGAGCGCACCGCCGTGCTCGCGCGGCTCGGCGACGAACTCCAGCGGCGCGGCGGCGGTGCCGCCGGTGCGGCCTCCGCGACGGCCTCCCGTGCAGCCGCCGCAGGCGGGGAGCAGCGCGCGGTGCTGCGCACGGTGCATCGGCACGGCCCCGAACTGCGCGGCTTCGTGCGCGGCCTCACGACGCGCGTCGGCGCCGCGGGAGCAGGAGAGCAGCGCTCCGCTCAGAGCGCCGACGGGGCGGCGCGATCGGCGGGGCCCGTCACGGCGGCGCCCGCCTCGACCGAGTTCGGGGCGGTGCAGTTCGCATCGGTGGGATCGTCCGCCGAGCAGCTGGGCGTGATCGCCCACCGCCTGCGCGCCCGCCGCCTCGGCCTCGGCGCGAGCGAACGCACCGACTGGAGCGACATGGCCGTGATCTGCCGCAGCCGATCCGAGGCGCTGCGCGTCTCGCGCGCACTCGCCGCGCACCAGGTGCCCACGGGGGTCGCGGCGGGCGGCATCGTGCTCCGCGAGCACCAGATCGTGCGCGAGCTCGCGCGGCTGCTGCAGCACGCCCTCGGGCTGGCCCCGCTCACCGGCGACGACGTGCTGAGGCTCGCGGGCGGGGTGATCGGCGGCCTCGACCCCGTGGCGATCCGGCGGCTGCGAGGCGCGCTGCTCATGCAGGAGCGCCGCGACGCGCGGGCCGAGCAGCGCGAGCCGGGCGCCATCGAGGGGCTCGTGCTCGAAGCCGTCGCCCACCCGGGCGACACTCCGGTGATCGACAGCGCCGGCGGCCGTGCGCTGCGACGCATCGGACTGCTCACCGCCGCGGCCGCTCGAGTGCGCGAGGCCGGCGGCACACCGCGAGAGACGCTCTGGTCCCTGTGGGAGGGCACGCGGCTCGCCGATCGCTGGCAGGCCGAGGCCCTCGACGGTCGCGGTGTGCGCGCCGACGAGGCGCACCGCTCGCTCGACGCCGTGATGGGCCTCTTCTTCGCGCTCCAGCGCCACGAAGAACAAGACAGCGAGCAACCGATCGGCGAACTGCTCGACGACCTGCTGCTCAGCGCGGTGCCCGAAGACTCGCTCGCGCAGCGCAGCGAGCGCGTCGCGGTCACCGTCACCACCCCGCAGGGCGCCATCGGGCGGGAGTTCTCGGTCGTCGCGGTGCTCGGAGTGCAAGACGGCGCCTGGCCCAATCTGCGCGCTCGGGGGTCGCTGCTCGGCACCGCCGCGCTCGAGCGGTGGCTGCGCGGGGCGGAGGCGATCCCGCCCTCCCGCAAAGACACCATGCACGACGAGCTGCGGCTCTTCGTGCACAGCTGCGCCCGAGCCCGCGACGAACTGCTGGTGGTCGCGGTCTCCGACGACGAACAGCACCCGAGCCCCTTCTTCGGCCTGGGCCGGGTTCACCTGCGCGAGGGGCTGCCCAGCAGTCGGCTCACCCTGCGCGGAGCGGTGGCCGAGATGAGGCGCAGGCTCGCGCTCGACCCGGGCGACGACGAAGCGCTGCGCTCGATCGCCGCGCTCGCCTGGGAGTCGGTGCCCGGAGCCCGCCCCTCCGAGTGGTACGGCGTGCTGCCGCCCAGCACCACCGCCCCGCTCTTCGATCTCGACGACCCCGAACGCAGCGTGCCCGTCAGCCCGTCGCAGCTCGAACGCGCCGAGACCTGCCCGCTCGACTGGGCGATCGCGAGCCTCGGGGGAGGCAGCGGAAACCTCCAGGCGAGCCTCGGCACGCTGGTGCACCACGCCCTCGAGACCGCGCAGCAGGCCGACGCAGAGGCCATGCTCGACGCGGTGAAGGCCGAGTGGGGCAAACTGCCCTTCGACGCCGAGTGGGAATCGCAGCGCGCCGAACGGCTCGCCCGCGCCATGACCGAGAGCCTCGCCGCGTATCTGCGCTCCTTCGAGGCGTCCGAGCGCAGCCTGCTCGGCCGCGAGACCGCGTTCTCGATCCCCATCGATCGAGCCGTGCTCCGGGGCACGGCCGACCGGCTCGAAGCGACGCAGCGCGCCGACGGAGCACTCGAGATCACCGTGCTCGACCTGAAGACCGGGCGCACGCCGCCGAGCAAGTCCGCGGCCGAAGAGCACGCGCAGCTGCAGGCCTACCAGCTGGGCGTCGCACGCGGCGCATTCGAGCTTCCCGACGACGCCCCGCCGACGCAGAACGCGCACAGCGGCGGGGCCCGCCTGCTCTACGTGCACCCCGACGCGACGAAGCGGGCCGACTACGTCGAACGAGTGCAGCAGCCCATCACCGAGCAGGCGATGCACCTGCTGCAGCAGCGCGTCGTCGACATCGCCGGCGTCATGGCGGCCGGCGAGTTCACCGCCCGCGTCGAACACCACTGCTCCGACCCCCATCAGCCCGGAGACTGCCGGCTGCACATCATCCCGGCGGTGAGCCGCGCATGACCCGCGATCCGATGGCGCGCGCGCTCCCCGAACCCCCCGTCTTCTCCGCCTCGCGCATCGCCGAGATACTGGCCGTGCCGCCCAAACCGGCTCTCGTGCCGACCGACGAGCAGCGCGCCGTCATCGAGCACCCGCTCGGTGGCAGCACCCTCGTCGTGGCCGGAGCCGGCAGCGGCAAGACCGAGACGATGGCCAACCGGGTGGTCTGGCTCGTCGCGAACGGCCTTGTCGAGCCCGATCAGGTGCTCGGGCTCACCTTCACCCGCAAGGCCGCGGGCGAACTCCGCGAGCGCATCTCGGGCAGGATCGACGCATTCGTCGAGCGGGTGCGCGATGCGGCGCAGCGGGGGGCGCTTTCGCCGGGCGAGGCCGAACGCGCCTCAGTGCTCGCCGAGCAGCTCGCCGACGGCCTCGATCTTCCCGACGTGAGCACCTACAACTCCTTCGCGGCAGGTGTGCTCCAGGAGTTCGGGGCGGCCGCGGGCATCGCACCGGGAGCCGCGGTCATTGACGAGGCGACCGCCTGGCGCATCGCGCGAGACACCGTGATCGCGAGCCGCGATCCCGAACTCGCCACGAGCGAGCTCAGCCTGCCCCAGCTCATCCGCCACCTGCTGAACCTCGACCACGCGGTCTCGGACCACCTCACCTCGCTCGACCGCGTCGACCGCGTCGTCGAGGAGTTCGGGCGCGTGATCCATCTGCCCTACAACGAGAAGGAGCTCGGCGGCGAGCCGAGCGGCAAGGTCTACGCGCCGGTGCGCGACGCGGTCGCGAGTCTCGCAGAGACCCCGCTCATCACCCGCCTCGCCCGCGAGTATGCGGCCGAGAAGCAGCGCAGAGGCGTCATCGAGTTCTCCGACCAGCTCGCCCTCGCCACGCTGGCGCTCGAGCGCTCCGCCGATGCGGTCGCCGTGCTGCGCCGCAGGCACCGCGCGGTGCTGCTCGACGAGGTGCAGGACACCTCGGTGGGGCAGACCCGGTTCCTCTCGCGCATCTTCGCAGGCGGTTCCGTCATGGCGGTGGGCGACCCGCACCAGTCGATCTACGGCTGGCGAGGCGCCTCGGCCGAGGGGCTGCAGTCGTTCCACTCCGATTTCCGGGGTCGCGGACCCTCCGACGGCGGCACAGCCCCCGCCACCCTCACGCTCTCCACGAGCTGGCGCAACCCCGACCGCGTGCTCGACGCGGCGAACGTCATCGCCGCGCCGCTCGCCGCCGACGCCGCGATCGACGTGCCGGGGCTCGCGCCGCGACCCGGCGCAGCCGAGGGCTCCATCGAGTGGCGGTACCCCGAGACGGCCCACGAGGAGCGCGCCGCGGTGGCGCAGTGGATGCGCGAGACGCGCGACGCCCACCTCGCCGAGCACGGAGAGCCGCCCACGGCCGCGGTCATCTTCCGAACGCGCAGCCCGATGGCCGCCTTCTCGGCCGCGCTCACCGATGCGGGCGTGCCCAACCGCATCATCGGCCTCGGCGGCCTCCTCACCACACCCGAGGTCACCGACGTTGTGAGCACCCTGCGCTGCATCTGGTATGCCGACGCCGGCAGCGACCTCATCCGGCTGCTCACCGGGCCGCGCTTCCGCGTCGGCGTCGCCGACATCGCCGGACTGCGCGACGCGGCCCGCTGGTTCGCGCGGCGCGACGTCTCGCAGCAGCCCCTCAGCGACGAGGACCGCGCCGAGGACCGCGTGCTGCCCGACCCCGACCGGCAGTTCACCCTCATCGACGCGCTCGACCAGATCGCCACCATGCGCAGCCTCGACCACGCGGCGCTGCGCGGCGTCAGCGAGGCCGGGCGCGAGCGGCTGCGCGACGCCGGCCGCATGCTCGCAGCACTGCGCCGGGGGGTCGGAGGCAGCATCCCCGAACTCATCGGAGCGACCGTGCAGGGGCTGCGGCTCGACATCGAGCTCGACGCCAACGAGGCGCGCGAGCACGCCGGGGGCTCGGCGGCGCACGCCAACCTCGACATCTTCACGGAGCTCGTCGAGAGCTACCTCTCGGTCGACAGCCGAGGCACGCTCGCGTCGCTGCTCGAGTGGATCGAGCGGGCGGTCGAGGCCGATGAAACCGCCGAGCACGTCGCGGCACCCGCCCCCGGCACCGTGCAGCTCATCACCGCCCACGGTTCGAAGGGCCTCGAATGGGACCTCGTCGCCGTGCCCCGCCTCGTCGTGGGCGAGTTCCCGTCGAGCCCCCGCAGCGGCGCCGGCTGGCTGCGCACCGGAGAACTGCCCGACGAGCTGCGCGGCGACGCCGCCGCACGCCCCGAACTGAACTGGCGCATCGCCGACACGCAGCAGGAGCTGCGCGACCGCATCGCCTCCTACCGCGAACAGCTGAGAGACCGGCATCACGACGAGGAGCGCCGCCTCGCCTACGTCGCGGTGACCCGTTCGGCGAGCCGGCTGCTGCTCAGCGGTGCCTTCTGGGGCGGGCAGACCCGACCTCGCACACCGTCGCCCTATTTGCTCGAACTGCAGCAGGCCGGCATCATCGCGGGGCTGCCCGAGCAGAGCGCCCACGAGTCCGACCCCAGCGAACTCGCCGAGCTCGCCCTGCAGTGGCCGCTCGATCCCCTCGGCGCCCGCGAACCCGCCGTGATGCGCGCAGCCGCAGCGGTGCAGGCCGCCATCGACGGGAGAGACGAGGGCCGGGATCCACTCGACGACCCCGACCTCGACGAGACCGTGCGATTGCTGCTCGCCGAGCGCCGAGACGGCTCACCGGTCGGCGGCGGCGCACCGGCCCAGGCGGGCGCCCCGGGCGCGGCCGCCGACCCCCGCTCAGGTGCCGGAGCCCACGCCGGGGCCGGAGCGGACTCCGGGGCCGGAGCCGACGCTCCGCCGGAGCGAGGCCTGCCCGAGCGCATCACGGCCTCGACCTTCCATGAGTTCATCGACGATCCAGCCCTCGCGGAACGGCGCAGGCGGCGACCCGTTCCTCAGCGGCCCTACCGGCGCACCCGCATCGGCAACCGCTTCCACGAGTGGGTCGAGCGGCGCGCCACGACTGCGCGGGGCACCGCGCTGCCGCTCACCGGGCTCGACCTCGAGGGGTGGGAACCCGAACTCGCCGAGTTCGACGGCGAAGCCGAACTGAGGCCCCTGATCGAACAGTTCGAGCAGTCGCGATGGGCGGGGCTGCAGCCCATCGCCGTCGAGCAGGAGGTCACGCTGCCCTTCGCCGGCCGCACACTCGTCTGCAAGCTCGACGCCGTCTACCGGTTCCCCGGGCACGGCGGCGCAGCCGACCGCTTCGAGATCGTCGACTGGAAGGCGGGCCGGTCGCCGCGCACCGACGCCGAGCGCGAGAGCCGCTTCTTCCAGCTCGATCTCTACCGGCACGCCTACGCGCAGTGGGCCGGCGTCGATCCCGGGCGAATCGATGTCTCGCTGTTCTACGTCGCCGAGGGCGTCGAACTCACCGGCAGTCGACCGCGCAGCCTCGAAGAACTCGAAGAGATCTGGAGCTCCGCCGCAGCGCGCCTGCGCCCCGCGCCGTAGCGCCGCCGCGACCGAGCAGAGCCGCGCAGCCTGGGCGAGCCGCCGCCGACCCCGCTTCAGCGCGCGGGGGTCTCCGGCAGATCCTCGTCCTCGATCGGCTGCGTCAGCTGGTCCGAGAGCGGCTCGGTCATGTGCTCCGCACCGTCCTCTGCGGGCTCACCGCCCCCGCTCGTCGGCGCCTCGGCGTCCTCGTCGCTCCCCTCGCGGAGCGGCTCGATGAAGTCGGTGTCGACCCCGAACATGCGATCCTCGTCCAGCGCCTCGTAGGCGGCCGTGTCCGAGAGGTGGTCGGCCACCTCGGGGGTCTCGTCGAGCAGCGCCGTCACCTCCGACTCGTCGAGCGGTGCGCGGTGCTTCGCAGCGGAGAACGCGGCGCCGAGCGGGCCGGACGAGCCGACCATGCGGTCGAGCATGCTCACGGCGTCGTCGATCACCGCCTGATCGTGCGATTCCACCCCGTGCAGCAGCCAGCGCGCCACCTCCAACTCGTGGTAGAGCGCTGCCCGTACTCGCAGGTGGGCGAGCGAGCCCGTGTTGCGGTTCTGGGCATACCTGGCGAGCGCCGAGTCGAGCACGTCCGAGCCGGCGGCCAGCAGCCACGCGAGGTCGGACGCCGGGTCTCCGACCGAGAGCTCGGACCAGCCCGTCACGCCCGTGACCCGGTCGTCCTCGACGAGCAGCTGCTCGGCATCGAGCGAGCCGTGCACCACGGTCGGCGTGAAATCCCAGATGTCGGCGGTCTCCACCGTCTGCTGCCAGCGCCGCAGCACCGTCTCGGGCAGCAGACGCGTTGCCTCGGCCCGGTCGATGAGGCGGGTCGTGAGCAGTCTCAGATCCTGCGCGCTGCGCACGGGCAGCCCGCCCTGCTGCGCGACGCTCGTCGGCAGATCGTGGATCGCCCCGATCGCCTCCGCGATCGGCTGCAGCAGTCGTGCGTCGTCCGAGAGATCCTCGGCCTCGAAGCGGGCGCCGCCGAGCATGGTCGTCACCACGGCCCGCGTGTCGCCGGCCCGCGTCATCCCGAGCGTCTCGGGCACCTCGAACGGCAGGCGGCTGCGGGGCCCCTCCGTGAGCGCCGCGATCCCCAGCAACTCGGTCGACTGCTGCACCTCGGCGGCCTGCGTGCGGGGCACCCGCACCAGCAGCTCGGCGTCTTCGCCGGCGACGACTGCGGAGGCGAAGCTCTCGTCGCCCTCGTGCGCGCGAACCCCGAAGACGACGAGGCCAGGTACGGCCGAAGTCGCGAGCGCGGCTAGAGTGAAGGGAATGGTGGCCATGTATTCAGGGTATGCACGCGCGCGGACTCCTGGGCCGCGCCACGCGCACCGCGCGGCACACCGCACGCAACTTCGGGGGATCGAGATGCGATGCTTCGGCGCCCCCGCCCGAGAGGAGACGCGATGATTGCCGACCACCCTCCGCTCGCCGGCCGGGCGCTCGACCGCGACGCCGAGACCCGCGCCGATGCCGGGCGTCTGAGCGCTGCCTGGAACGACTCGGCCGCGAAGCTGCTGCGTCTGCGCGGTGTGGAGGTTCCGGTCGTCGGAGGGGCGCCGGATGGTGCGGGCGGGCCTCGTCTCGCGCTGATCCCCACCACGGGGGAGTTCGAGGCCGCGGGGCCGGATCAGCACGCTCGCCATCTCTACCTCGGTCGGGTGGACGGGGATCCCGTCTTCGCCGTCGCCGTCTCGCAGCGCGGCGCCGATGACGTCGATCGCGACGGGGCGCCCCGCGCGGCCGGAGCGGGTGCGGGGGAGACGGCGCCGAGCGATCCCGCGAGCCCGCCCGCCGCAGGCCTGCCCGGCGAGGAATGGCGACACCCCTTCGAACTCGCCGATCGTCTGCCCGAAGCCGAACGCGAGATGATCGCCGTCGCCTCGGGGCTCGTGCGCTGGCACGAGTCGGCTCGGTTCTCGCCGCGGGACGGCAGCCTCACCGAGCCGAGGCTCGGCGGCTGGATGCGGCGCGACGCGCACGGCGGCGAGCACTTCCCGCGCACCGACCCGGCCGTGATCGTGCTCATCGAGCACGAGGATCGGGTGCTGCTCGGGTCGAACGCGCTCTGGGAGAGCGGACGCTTCTCGCTGCTCGCGGGGTTCGTGGAGTCGGGCGAGTCGTTGGAGCAGACCGTCGCGCGCGAGGTCTTCGAGGAATCGGGCGTGCGCCTGGGCGAGGTCGAGTACGTCGCCTCGCAGCCGTGGCCCTTCCCGCGCTCGCTCATGCTCGGCTTCCGAGCTCGGCTCGCGGAGGGGGCGGATCCGCTCGATCTCAGCCCGGATCCCGAGGAGATCTCCGAGCTGCGGTGGTTCACGCGTGACGAGCTGCGCAGTCCCGCCGCCGGCATCACGCTGCCGATGCCGCTCTCGATCGCGCGCTGGATGATCGACCGCTGGGTCGCCGAGGGCGACCGGGATCCCGCCTCGGCCGAGGGCGCGGGTGATGCGGGCGGCTCGGCCGGATCGGGCGCCGCGAGCGGTCCGAGCGAACGCGATCGCGCGGTTGCCGATCCCGACGAGACCGCCGTCGCGCTCGCAGAGGGTGCGCATGGCGAGTGACGCGGAGGAGATCCTCGCGGAGCTCGATCCCGAGCAGCGGGAGATCGCGGAGTGCCTCCGCGGGCCGGTCGCGGTGCTCGCCGGCGCGGGCACGGGCAAGACGCGGGCGATCACGCACCGCATCGCCTACGGCGTGCGCAGCGGCGTGTACGCCCCCGAGCGCGTGCTCGCGGTGACGTTCACCCGCAAGGCGGCGGGGGAGCTGCAGGGGCGTCTGCGCGGGCTCGGCGCGGAGGGGGTGCGCGCGCAGACCTTCCACGGGGCGGCGCTTTCGCAGCTGGGGCACTTCTGGCCGCAGCTGGTGGGCGGGGCCGCGCCGAAGGTGCTGCCCGGCAAGGTCGCCGCCCTCTCGCAGGCCGTCGAGGGCATGGGGCTGCGGCTCGGCGGCGAGGCGCTGCGCGACGCCGCCTCGGAGATCGAGTGGCGCAAGACCTCGATGCTGAGCATCGACGCCTACGCGGAGCGGGTGCAGGATCGACCGCTGCCGCAGGGGCTCACGGCCGAGCAGCTGGTCGACGTGCATCGGGCCTACACGACGCTGCTCGAGGAGCGGCGGCAGATCGACTTCGAGGACGTGCTCGTGCTGCTCACGGGAATGCTCGAGGCCGAGCCCCTCGCGGCGCTGCAGGTGCGGGAGCGCTACCGCTTCTTCACCGTCGACGAGTTCCAGGACGTGTCGCCGCTGCAGCACGCGCTGCTGCGGGTCTGGCTCGGGGATCGCGACGATCTCTGCGTGGTCGGCGACGCGAGCCAGACCATCTACTCGTTCGCCGGGGCGACGAGCTCGTACCTGCTGCGGTTCGGCGTCGAGTACCCGCACGCGCGCGAGATCAGGCTCGAACGGAATTACCGCTCGACCGAGCCGGTGGTGCGGCTCGCCAACCGTCTGATGCGCGACCGGCCGGGCGCGCTCACGCTGCGGGCCACTCGCGAGCGCACCGAGGCGGATGCGCCCACCTTCGAGTGGTTCGGCAGCGAGCACGACGAGGCAGCTGCGGTGGCGGGCTCGATCGTCGACGCGCTGAGCGCGGGCACGCGCGCCTCCGAGATCGCGATCCTCTACCGCACGAACGCGCAGTCGGCCCGTTTCGAGGAGGCGCTGCAGCAGCGCGGAATCAGCACGCGCGTGCACGGCGCGCAGCGCTTCTTCGAGCGCGCCGACGTGCAGCAGGCGGTGATGCTCGTGAGGGGCGAGGCGAAGGTCGCCGACCCCCGGCCGCTGTTCCAGATCGTGAGCGATGTGCTGCGGGCCGGAGGGTGGACCGAGAAACCGCCGGAGGGCGCCGCCGCACGGGAGCGCTGGGAGGCGCTCGGCGCGCTGCTCGCGCTCGTGGACGAGATGCCGCCGGGCGCGGGCATCCGCGAGTTCAGCGAGGAGCTGCTCGCCAGGCAGCGCACCCAGCACGAGCCGACGCTCGAGGCGGTGACGCTCAGCGCGATCCACGCGGCGAAGGGCCTGGAGTGGTCGATGGTGCACGTGGTCGGCATGAGCGAGGGCGTGCTGCCGATCGCCCACGCCGCCGATGAGGCGGCCATCGAGGAGGAGCGGCGGCTCGCCTACGTCGCCTTCACCCGCGCGCGCGACGTGCTGCGCCTCTCGGGTGTGGGCGGAGGCTCCCGCGCCCCGCGGCGGCCGTCCCGGTTCATCGCGGAGGCCGGTCTGCTGGCGTGAACGCCCCGCACGCGCACTCGGGGTGCGGTGCGACGGAGACGAGGCGAGGGGCGTCGCTCACCTGACCGCGACGCATCGGGATGATCGCGCGCGTGGCGCGGGCCGACGGGTCGCCCGCGCGCCAGCGGCCGATGAGCATGGCGGCGAACGCGGCCGCCATGTGCGCGCCCGCGGCCGTCTCGGTGCGGGGGCTCGAACCGTAGAGCTGCGCGGCGAGAACCGGGTAGGCCGGATCTTCGTCGAGCATGGTCAGCGCGCAGCACGTATGACAGGGCGCACCCAGCTCCGAAACCAGCGGGCCCACGGTCACGGTGCGGTCGGTGAAGCGGATCAGTAGGTGGGGCACGGCGAGGCTGAGCCAGCGCTGCGCCCACTCGAGCGGTTCGAGGAAGCGCTCGACGTGCACCACGAGCTCGTACCCCTGCTCGAGCGACGGTTGCTCGTCGAGCGCGCACAGGCCGGTGGCGCTCAGCGCGGCACGCAGGCCGGGCACCTCGCGGCCGTCGTCGCAGACCAGCGCCCGCAGCGAGCGCTGCGCGGCGGCGGGCGCCGCCGTTCGACGCCGCGCGTCTCCGCGCGAGGCGCCGTGCAGCGGTGCCCGTCCAGTCGAGCCGTCTCCATCCGGCGCCGTCCGGATCGGTGCCTCTCGATCCGGAGCGCCGGGCGCGGGCACCGACTCGAGCGCTGGGGAGAGCGCCGTGAGCAGTTCCCTGACCTCTTGCGGGGTCGCCCCCAATCGCTGGGCCTCCCGCGAGAGGCGGCGCGGCGCGATGCCGGAGACGAGTGCTCCGATGAGGCGCTGCGCGCCGGGGCTCGGGTGCCGCACGCGCGCCTGCGCCCGTTCGAACCCGACGCGCAGCGTGTCGGGGTCTTCCCAGCAGAGCGGGAGATCGGGCCGGATGCGGGTGATCGTGTCGTTCATGGCACGAGTCTGCATCACGGCACCACCGCCGACGCAGTTATTCACAGGCGCCGGGCGGGATCGCCGGGGGTGCACCGGATCCACCCGACTGTGAGCGAAGTGCTCGCGTCAGCGGGGCGAACCCGCGGCGGGTCAGGCCGGGCGGCCCTGTCCGTCCTCGCCGCCCTCGTGCGGCGGCAGCTCGCCGTCGAGCAGCTGGGCCAGCGCCGCGTCGAACTCGTCGGTCTCGGCGTCCGGCGCCGCGCCGGCCAGTCCGAGTCGTTCGAGCAGACGGGCCGGGTGGTCGAGCTCCTCGGCGGTCGGCAGCAGGTCGGGGTGCGCCCACAGCCCGTCGCGCGTCGCGGCGTCGCTGCGCTCGGCGACGAGCCGCCACACCGCTGCCGCATCGCGCAGACGCCGGGGCCGCAACTCGAGCCCCGCGAGCGCCGAGAACGCGTGCTCGGCGGGACCGCCGGTCGCGCGCCGCCGCCGCACCATCTCCGCGATCGCATCTGCGCCGGGGATTCGCTTCGCCGCCTCCGCGGTCACGACGTCGACCCAGCCCTCGATCAGCGCGAGCATCGTCTCGAGCCGCGCGTGCGCGGCCTCCTGCGCCTCGGTCTTCGGCGGAATCAGCGCGCCGTTCGAGATGAGCTCCTGGATCTGCTCGGGATGCTGCGGATCGATGTCGCGCGCCATCTCCTCGATGCGATCGGTGTCGATCCGGATGCCGCGCGCGTAATCGGTGATGGCCGTGAGCAGGTGCAGCCGCAGCCACTTGGAGTGCCGGAACAGCCGCGCGTGCGCGAGCTCGCGCACGGCGAGGTAGAGCGTGACCGCCTCGGCGTCCTGATCCAGCCCCTCCGCGAACGCCGCGACCCCGCTCGGCAGCAGCGCGCCGCCCTCGCGGCCCGGCCCCGAGAGCAGCGGGATCCCGATGTCTCCCGCCGACACGACCTCGCCCGAGAGCCGGCCCACGATCGTGCCGAGCTGCACCGCGAACAGTGCGCCGCCCACGCTGCGGAGCACGGGGGTCGCCCCCTGCAGCGCGTCGCTCAGCTCCTCGGGCATCTGGCTCTGCAGCGCGTTCATGAGCGCGCCGGTGATCGACTCGGCGACCGGTTCGGCCAGGCTGATCCAGGTGTCGACCGACTGCTGCACCCACTCGATGCGGGTGAGCGTGCGCGGCGCGTCGGGGGTGGGGCCCAGCTCGGTGGCCTCGTCGAGCCACAGCGCGGCCACGGGGAACGCGCGCATCGCGGGTGCCGGATCGCCGGCAGGGACGCCGTCGCTCGCGACCTCGATCGCGGTGCGGCGCGCGGTCGACCAGTCGATCTCGTCGGTGGGGTGTTGCATGGCGCCCTGCAGCGTGCTGAACAGCCCCTGCAGCGTCTTCGGGTCGACCGGGATGCCGGCGGCCCTTCGCGAACTGCTCCGCGTCCATGCCGTTCGCCCCCGCGCCGCCGCCCTGGAGCATCTCCCGGAGGATGCGCTGCAGTTCCTCGAAGTCCTCCGGACCCCGGCTGCCAGAGTTGTCGTGGTCACTCTCGCTCATTACCCGCTCCTCCGCTTCGTGCGTCGCCGACCACGCTACGGCACGTCCATCAGATCCGCCTGCTAGATTGGCCGTCGCTCGGCGAATCCCATTGCGCCGACTGCGAACAGGCGGGGCGACGCATCGGCCCTCGCGAAGCCGCGGGCAGTGAAGTTCCGGGCCCGGTGCAGCGACGGGCCCCGTGGAGGAGATCAGTGAACGACGACCGGATCGAACGCCGTCGCCTGCGCATCATGATCACCCTCGCGCTGGTCGCGTGCGCCGTGCTGCTGGCCGCGCTGATCCCCTCGCCCTTCGTGGTCGAGCGGCCGGGACCGGTGGTCAACACGC
Organism: Leucobacter muris; assembly: GCF_004028235.1. Classification (NCBI taxonomy): domain Bacteria; kingdom Bacillati; phylum Actinomycetota; class Actinomycetes; order Micrococcales; family Microbacteriaceae; genus Leucobacter; species Leucobacter muris. Next base: position 1,319,026 of record NZ_CP035037.1, read on the forward strand.
TGGGCGAGGTCGAGCTCGAGGACGGCGAGGTGGAGCCCGTTATCGCGGTCGAGGACGCCGAGCTGTACGAGGCCGATGGCGAGTTGAACCTGCTCACGGTCTCGATCCTCGGCGATCCCGCGCACCCGAGGAGCTGGCTGTCCCTCGTCCCCTCGCTCTTCGACCCGGCGCAGCGCGTCGCGCCCGTCGCCGAGTTCTACCCCGAGGGGGTGACGCTCGAGCAGCGGCAGACTCAGAATGCCGCGTACATGGACTCGTCGCAGATGCAGGCGGCCGCCGCGGCGTTCCGCTGGCTCGGGGAAGCCGTGCCGGTCGAGCTGAGTGTCGCGGCGGTGATCGAGGACGGTCCGTCGGACGGCGTGCTGCGGGAGGGCGACGTGCTGCTCACCGCCGACGGCGCCCCCATCGCCGACTTCGCCGAGCTGCGGGCGCTCGTGACCGATGCCGGCGCGGGAGGGCGGATCGTGCTCGGCATCGAGCGCGAGGGAGTTCCGCAGCAAGCGGTGATCGAGCCCCGGATCCCGCAGGGCGGTGACGAGCCGCTGATCGGCGCCACGATCGCCTCCAGCTACGAGCTGCCGAACGAGGTCGACATCAGCCTCTCCCAGATCGGCGGCCCGAGCGCGGGCCTCGTCTTCGCGCTCGGTCTCGTCGAGCGGCTCACTCCGGGCACGATGGTCGACGGGTCGATCATCAGCGCGACCGGCACGATCTCAGGCACGGGAGAGGTCGGCGCGATCGGCGGCCTGGCCCAGAAGATGTGGGCGGCGGATCGGGCCGAGAGCGACCTCTTCCTCATGCCGATCGGCAACTGCGGTGACCTGCCCGAGCGGCGACCGGAGGGGCTCAGGATCGCGCCGGTCGCCACGCTCGACGAGGCGATCTCGGCCGTGGAGGTCGTGGCGGCGGGGGAGGAGCCCGCGGGGCTCGAGCGGTGCGGGGCGGGCGCCTGAGCGCTCTCCGGAGCCTCCCGGGCCCGGGGTCCCGCGCGAGAACGGGGCCTCGAATCGCGTCGCCGAGCGGGCGTCGCGCGGAGGCCGGCATCCCCGCGGGCGCGGCGGCGAAGTGCGGTTCGGCCCGGCGCTTTGTCAGCGGCGACCGATAGGGTGGTCCGCAGCACCCGCCCGGCGCGCCTCACGCGCGCACTCAGGACAGGAAGTAACTCGAAGACGTGACCGACCAGAACGCAGGCGCTCCGGCCGCCACTCGACGCAGAATCTCCCCGCTCGCCATCACCGTCGTGCTGGTGGTGCTGCTGATCCTCGGCTTCCTCGCGGTCGCCTCGGTGTTCGCCGAGGTGCTGTGGTACCGCCAGATCGGGTATCTGCCCGTGCTCACCACGCAGTGGATCGCGGCGGGGGTGATGTTCCTCATCGGTTTCGCGGGCATGGCGGTGCCGCTGTTCTTCGCGATCGACGTCGCCTACCGCAAGCGCCCCGTCTACGCGCGCCTCACCGCGCAGCTCGACCGCTACCAAGAGCTGTTCGAGCCGCTGCGCCGGCTCGTGAAGTGGGCGCTGCCCGCCGTGTTCGGCCTGTTCGCGGGCATCAGCACGGCCACGCAGTGGCAGCGCGCGCTGCTCTGGCTCAACAGCGCCCCCACGGGCGAGACCGATCCGCAGTTCGGCTTCGACGTCTCCTTCTACCTCTTCGACCTTCCGATGCTGCAGGGCATCGTGGGCTTCGCCTCGGCGGTTACCCTCATCGCGCTCATCGCAGGCGTTGCCACCAGCTACCTCTACGGCGGCATCTCGTTCTCGGGTCGCGACGTGCGCGTGTCGAAGGCCACCCGCATCCAGGCGGCCGTGATCGCCACCCTCTACCTGGTGCTGCAGGCCGGCAGCCTGTGGCTCGACCAGTACGCATCGCTCGCCGACAACGGCGGCCGGTGGACGGGCGCCCTGTTCCAAGACGTGCATGCGGTGATCCCGGGCAAGCAGATCCTCGCGGGCATCGCCCTCATCGTGGCGGTGCTGTTCCTCATCACCGCGTTCACCGGCAAGTGGCGGCTGCCGGTCATCGGCACCGCGCTGTTCCTCGTCTCGAGCATCGTGCTCGGCATGGGGTACCCGTGGGCCGTGCAGCAGTTCCAGGTCGGACCCGACGAGAAGAGCCTCGAGGCCGAGTACATCGAGCGCAACATCGAGGCGACGAGGGCCGCCTACGGCATCGAGAACGTCGAGGTCGAGCGCTACGACGCCGTCACCGACGCCGAGCCGGGCGCACTGCGCAACGATGCGGTCACCACGGCGAACATCCGCATCATCGACCCCGAGATCGTGTCGCCGACGTTCGCTCAGCTCGAGCAGATCCGCCAGTACTACAAGTTTCCGACCACCCTCAGCGTCGACCGCTACGAGATCGAGGGCCAGGTCGAGGACACGGTCTCGGCGATCCGCGACATCGACATCAGCGACCAGGACGGCTGGTACAATCGCACCCTCGTCTACACCCACGGCTACGGCCTCGTGGCGGCGTTCGGCAACCAGCGCTCGCCGGGCGGCGAGCCCGTCTTCCTCGAGAACGGCATCCCGACCAGCGGCAAGCTCGGCAAGTTCGAGCCCCGCGTCTACTTCGGCATGAACTCGCCCGAGTACTCGATCGTGGGCGGCGAGCGGGATCGGGCCATCGAGCTCGACTTCCCCGCAGACGCCGAGAGCGCGGCCGAGGCCTCCGCAGAGGACGAGGAGGGCGCCGCTCCGGCCGAGGCCGAGGCGCCCGCCGAAGGCGAGACGGCTCAGGAGACCGAGGTCGTCGAGACCGAGGAGGAGGAGAGCGCCGGAGGCGGCGGTCGCCAGAACATGACGACCTTCTCGGGTGAGGGCGGGCCGGAACTCGGCAACCTCTTCACCAAGCTCATCTACGCGCTGAAGTTCCAGGACATGGAGGTGCTGCTCTCGGGCGCCGTGGTCGACGGATCGCAGATCCTGTACGACCGCCACCCGGTCGACCGCGTGCAGAAGGTCGCACCGTACCTCACCGTCGACGGGGCGCCCTACGCCTCGGTGGTCGACGGCCGCATCGTCTGGATCATCGACGGCTACACCACCTCGGCAGACTATCCCTACTCCGAGGTGACCGACATGAACGCGTTGACGGTCGACGCCGACAACGAGCGCACCGACCCGCTGTCCAAGCCGGTCAACTACATCCGCAACTCGGTGAAGGCCACGGTCGACGCCTACGACGGCTCCGTGAAGCTCTACGCGTGGGACGCCGAGGATCCGCTGCTCAAGGCGTGGGGCAACATCTTCCCGGGCACGCTCGAGAGCGTCTCCGAGATGAGCGGCGATCTGCTCGCGCACGTGCGCTACCCGAGCGACCTCTTCAAGGTGCAGCGCGCGATGCTCGGCGAGTACCACGTCACCGACGCCGACGCCTTCTACTCGGCCGAGGATCGCTGGCGAACGCCGAACGATCCCGTCTCGAGCGCGGGAGCGGGGGCGCAGGCGCTCGCCCAGCCGCCGTACTACCTGACGCTCGCGGCGGGCGCCGACGCCGAGCCGAACTTCTCGATCTACTCGACCTACATCCCCGACCAGCAGGGCGAGGGCTCGCGCGACATCCTCACCGGGTATCTCGCCGCCAACTCGAACGCCGGATCGCAGGCGGGCGAGGTCTCCGAGGAGTACGGCACGCTGAAGCTGCTGACGCTCCCGAAGGGCGACCCGATCCCCGGCCCCGGCCAGGTGCAGAACAGCTTCACGACCGACTCCGAGGTCTCGCGCCTGCTCAACATCCTGCGTCAGGGCGAGAGCCAGGTGATCAGCGGCAACCTGCTGACGCTGCCCGTCGGCGGCGGCCTGCTGTACGTGCAGCCGGTCTACGTGAAGGCGTCGTCGGGCACGAGCTTCCCGATCCTGCAGAAGGTGCTCGTCGCCTTCGGCGACCAGATCGCCTTCGAGGACACCCTCGACGCCGCCCTCGACGCGCTCTTCGGCGGCAACTCGGGTGCGAGCGCCGGCGACGGCGGCACCACCCCCACCACCGAGGATCCGGTCGACGGCGAGACCGGCGACGACACCGGCTCGGAGGACACCGGGGACGCGACGGGCGGCACCGGCGGTTCGACCGGGGGTGCGGTCTCGCTCGACGACGCGCTGCGCGACATGCAGCAGGCGATCCGCGACCGCGACCAGGCGATGCAGGACGGCGACTGGACCGCGTTCGGCGAAGCCGATGCGCGCCTGCGCACCGCTCTGGAGGAGGCGCTGGCGGCGGAGTAGGGCTCCGCACCGACGAGGCGGCCGGGTCGAGGGGGAACCCTCGGCCCGGCCGCCTTCGCGTGTGGGAGCTGCGCGGTGGCGCACGGGACTCCGCTCACATGAGAGCCTGAACGCACTGGGCGAAGATTCTCCCGCACGCCGGTGCGGGTCTATGCGGACTCACCCGCGCGCGCCGTTCCGAGCCGCGCAGAGGCGCGAATCGTTTCGCGGGCGTCGCCACGCAGACGGCCGTTCGACGCGGTGAGCGAGGGCTCCGGCGCGGGAAACGCAGCGGAAAAGCGAAGAGGCTCCCTTTCGGGAGCCTCTTCTCAACTGGTTGCGGGGGCAGGATTTGAACCTACGACCTCCGGGTTATGAGCCCGGCGAGCTACCGAACTGCTCCACCCCGCGGCACAAGAATTTACTTTACACGGCGCCCCGAGTGAATGCAAATCGGCCCGGAACACCGCCTGTGGACAGTGCGGATTCCGGTGCGCGGGCGGCGGGCAGGATCGGGGGAGATGCGTGCCGGTGCGGCGGGGCGGATCGAAACCCACACCGTCTCACCGAAGGGAACCTCATGAACCGCCTCGACCCGCCGCCGACCCGAAGGCCGCAGCTCCCGCCATCAAGCGGCATCCGCGATCTCATCGCACCACGATTCTGCGCGCCTCGCAGGCTGCTCCGCCTCGCCGGGCTCGCCGCCGTCGGAGCTATCCTCTCGGGCGTCGGCTTCCTCACCCCCGCCGTCCCGCAGAGCGGGGCGCAGGCAGCTAACGAGTGCGCGGTGACCGGAGCAGCGATCTCGAAGAAGACGGTCGAGAGCTCCGCGGGTTCCGTGCTCTACGACTACAAGCTGCGGCACTTCCGCTGGCACGCGGGTATCGGGGACTACACCCTCGAGCTCGAGCTCGCACCATCGGTCGCCGCAGGAGACCGCATCCGCATCGACTTCGAGAACGTGTACGCGGCGCGCCCGCCGTTCCTCGAGATCGACGGCACGCGGGTCGCGCGGAGCGTCGGCGGCGCAACGGCCTACGGAGCCGACGATCGGGCCTCGACGTGGGTGGACTACGAGTTCTTGCCCGCGGTCGACGGCCTTGTCGATCGGAGCGTGTCGATCTCGGCGTTCTACGAGTTCTACGGGCTCGGCGCTCCTCCGGTGCTGGGCGAGAACCTCGCGGGCCGCGTCTCGACCTGCATCCCCGTTCAGAACGGCGAGCTCGGCGTCGTGCTGGAGGAGCTCGCCCCCATGGGAGTCACCTCCGCCTATGCGGCGACGCCGGGCGCCGCGCTGATGTGGCAGCTGGCGCACCGCGCTGACGAGCCCGCCGCGTCCGAGGGCGGTCGTCGCATCGAGGTGGTGCTGTCGAACCCGCACGAGTACCGGCTCGACCCGCAGACGCTCCGTGCCGCTGCCTACGCGGTGAGCGAGGACCGCACGCGCCCGATCGTCGGCACGGAGCAGCATTTCGACTCCCACAACGGCATGACCGTGGAGGAGCTGCCGAACGGCGACGTGCGCGTGGGCTTCGTCGCCCCGAAGATACGTCAGCAGCAGCGATTCGTCGTGCACGTCACCGGCGGCTCCGCGATGACGGGGCAGAGTCTCGACCCGGCCAATCGACAGATCGCCGGAGCATTCCGAGTCGGCGATGGGGCACCGGTGCTCGTGACCTCCGACACCGGCTACGGCTCCGTGAGCGGTGGGGCGCGCACGGTCGGACCGCCCCTGTTCGAGAAGACCCTGGACGGCGACCGAGGGTACCTGCTGCGCATCAGCAACCCGTCTTCCGGCGCATCCGGCTACGTGGTGCGCGCCGGCACCGCGATCGACCGCTTCTTCGTGAACGGGCAGGAGGCGGCCGAGCAGCTGACCATCGTGGAGCCTTCGAGCGGCACGGTCGAGGGGAGCACCTGGGCCTACCCGTCGCTGCAGCCCGGCGAGAGCATCACCGCGTCGGTGCCGTTCGACTACGCCGCCTGGTTGGAGGCGGGCTTGCCGCGGATCGCCTCATCGGTCAACGCGTTCGGACTGCCGGGCATGGGCGAGTGCGTCGCGGGGGCGGTGCTGCTCGCCGAGGGTACCGAGTGCTCGCAGGTGGAGCTCGATGCGCCGCTGGGCCCGCCTCCGGCGCTGCAGATCGACAAGTCCCAGGTGGGGGAGGCGGTGTTCGCCGACGACGGCGCGTCGGCCACCGTGCGGTACCGGATCGCGGTGCGCAACGCCGGTGGCATCGACGCGTGGGCCGAGAGCCTGGTGGTGCGCGACATCTTCCCGGCGGACGCGATCGGGATCGAAGTGGTAGACCCGCCCGTCGTGATTGAGGCCGGATTGCCGGAGACGGGGGAGGCGGCCGTGCCGGCCGGGGCGCCCGCCGGCGTCTTCGATCCGGCCACCGGCCTGTGGGACGGCTTCTCGCTCAACGGCGGTGCGGTAGCCGCAGTCGAGTTCACGGCCGAGCTGCCGCTGGCGGCGGGGCCCGACGGCCACGGTGAGCACGTCAACCGTGCGACGGTCGAGGCGAACGTGCTGCCGCCCCGGACGGACGCCGATCCCTGCGAGGCGAACGAGACGCTCGAGACCGACCGCGACCGCTGCGACGAGGTGACGACGGTGCTCGAGAAGCCGCGGATCGCGCCGGCGGCGAGTCCCGAGCCCGGAGCGGCCGAGCCGCGGCCGACGGCGCCGAACCCCGTGTCCGAGGGGCCGGTCCCCGCGAAACGGTCGTCGATGCTCGCGGTGACCGGCGGCGAGCAGGGCCTGCTGCTGCTCTCAGCGGCCGGAGGCCTGCTGCTCGTAGGCGGCACCGCCATCGCGGGTGCCGCCGTCGTGCGCGACAGGAGGCGCCGAGCGAGAGGGAAGGGGTCCGGGCTGGGGTAGGGCCGCCCGTACAAGCGCGCGAGGCAGCCTTCCCCGCTGACCGGCGACTCGAGGCGGCGAGCAGAAACGGGATCCGCGCCGCGATCCGCAGCTGACACGCAGTGCTCGTAAATGCAATTCATAAGTTCGCAGGCCAGGGTAGGGGTTACGAGAAGGGAGCCCCCATGACGACCAACCCCGAGCACGACCACCCGGGCGCTCAGCACACCACCGGCACTCCTGCGGGGGCGGGTGAGGGCGCCGCATCGCCGCAGCAGCCCGCCTCCGCCGCGCCGGAGCAGCCGGCGCCGCACGCCACGCAGCCGACCACCCCGCTGCCCGAGAGCCTCGCGGATCAGCAGGCCTCGTGGCACGGGCAGCCGCAGGGCGCTCAGCCGCAGCATCCGACGCCGCTCCACGGACACGATCAGCACGCGCAGCAGGCATACCAGCAGCAGTCCTCTCCGAACCAGCAGGGCTACCCTCAGCACGACCAGCAGGGCGCCTACTCGCAGCCCGGCCAGCCGCAGCACCCGTCGCACGAGTCGCACGCGGAGCCGCAGTTCGCTCCGCAGACATCGACCACCGCGCACGCGCAGCCGAAGAGCCGCAGCGGTGCGCTGCTCGCGGGACTCGCCATCGGTGCGCTGCTCGGCGGCGTGGTCGGCGGCGGCGTGGCGGCCATCGTCGCCTCCAACGCGGCGCCGCAGACGGTGGCCGAGAGCGGCGGCACCGGCACGCTGACGCTCAACAACGCCGACAACGCGACGCAGATCTCGGGCGTCGCCGCGGTCGCCACCCCGAGCGTCGTCACGCTGCAGGTCACGAGCGACGGCGCCTCGGGGTCGGGCTCCGGCGTGATCTACCGCGAAGACGGCTACATCATCACCAACGCGCACGTCGTCACGCTCGACGGAGCCACCTTCGATCCGCAGGTGCGCGTCAAGCTGAGCGACGGACGCATCCTCGACGGCGAAGTGGTCGGCACCGCGCCGTACTCCGACCTCGCGGTGGTGAAGGTCGACGCCGACGGGCTGCCCGCGATCGAGGTCGCCGACTCCGACGAGCTCAACGTGGGCGATCTCGCCGTCGTCATCGGCGCGCCGCTCAACCTCGCGAACACGGTCACCAGCGGTGTCGTCAGCGCCGTCAACCGCGGCATCTCGGTCGGCAGCGCGCTCGTACCGCAGGATCCGACGCCCCAGGACGACGAGGGCAGCGGTGGAACCAGCCCGTGGGACTTCCGCTTCGGTCTTCCGGACCAGGGCGAGCAGCAGCAACAGCAGCAGACCACGGGCGGCACAGTGACGCTCCCTGTGATCCAGACCGACGCGTCGATCAACCCCGGCAACTCGGGCGGTGCGCTGCTCAACGGCAACGGCGAGCTCATCGGCATCAACGTCGCGATCGCCTCGCCCACGAGCTCGCAGGGCGTTGCGGGCAGCGACGGCCTCGGCTTCGCGATCCCGGTCAACCTCGCGACCCGCGTCGCCGATGAGATCATCGCGGGCGAGCAGCCCTCGCACGGCCTGCTCGGCGCCTCGGTCGCCGATTCCAGCCAGGACACCGACGAGGACGCGAACCACGCGGGCGGTCTGCTCGTCGACGTGACCCGCGGCGGCGCCGCCGACAGCGCCGGTCTGCGCGCCGGAGACGTCATCACGGCGGTGGACGGCGTGCCCGCGGTCGACGGCACCTCGGTCTCGGCCCTCGTGCGAATGCACCCCGGTGGCAGCACCGTCTCCATCGACTACACCCGCGGGGGTGAAGAACAGCAGACCGAGGCCACCCTCGGCACGCTGGAGTGGTAGCTCGACGCTAAGCTGAATCCGATGAGTACCGCCGGATTCAGCTTCGCGAGCGGCAACCTCGCCAAACTGCTCGCGCTTCCCAAATACCTGCTGTCGCTGCTCGTCTCGTGGTTCGTTCCGCGGGGCGAGCAGCGCTGGGTCTTCGGCAGCGGCATCGGAGTGGGCGAGGGAGCGCTGCCCCTCGCTCGAGCCCTGCGCGCCTCCGACCCCGATGCCCGCATCGTCTGGCTCGTGGCAGACGATGCCGAGGCCGAACTCGCCCGAGCGGAGGGCTTCGAAGCGGTGCCCCGCCGCGGCCGGGCAGGCTACTGGGAGACCCTCAGGGCGAGCCGCGTCGTGGTGACCCACGGTCTCGGCGACGCGAACCGCTTCGGCGTCTACGGCGCCACCGTCGTGCAGCTGTGGCACGGGGCGCCCCTCAAACGACTGCATCTCGACTCGCCCGTCACCACGGCGGTGCGCGGGCCGGCCCCGGTGCGGGCGCTGCTGCGCCGCATGTACCTCGCGGGCTCGCGCGAGATCGACCTCTTCGTCGCGGGCTCCGTCACCGCCGCCGAGCGGCTGCGCTCGGCGTTCCGGGTCGATCCGGGCAAGGTGCGCGTGCTCGGAGACCCTCGCGACGACGCACTCGCACAGCAGGCGCGCGACCCCGAGGCCGCGGCCGCAGCGCGAGCGCGGCTGCTCGAGGCCCTCGGCGAGGCCGGATCCGCCGTCGCCGACACCGACGTGATCGTGCTCTACGCGCCCACCTGGCGAGACGGGGATCCCGACCCCGCGGCGCCCGACGCCGCAGAGGTCGCGCTGATCCGGCGCACCCTCGCCGAGAGCGGCGCCCACCTGCTCATCCGCTCGCACCCCCTCGGCAGCGGCGCATACGAGCCGATGGTCGGCGAGCGGGTGCACCTGCTCGGCGCGGACCGCGTGCGCGACATCACTCCGCTGCTCGGCGGAGTCGACACGGTGGTCACCGACTACTCGTCGATCGCCATCGACTTCTCGTTGCTCGGGCGCCCGATCGTGTGGTTCGCGCCCGACCTCGAGCACTACACCGCCACCCGCGGCCTCTACGAGCCTCTCGCGGTGACGGCCGCGGGTCGCGTCGAGCGCGACTGGACTTCGGTGGCGCGCCGCCTCGCGGAGCTGAGCGGAAGCGTGCTCGCGGCGCGGGCGGCGCAGGCGGACGCGCGCTCGCTCGCCACCCGCTTCCACGCCCATCCGGAGGGGGGAGCGGCGGCGAGGGTGCTCTCCGAGATCATCCGGCTGCGCACTCCGCTGCGCGAACTCGTCACCCCCGCATCGGTGTTCTTCGAGAGCTTCTACGGGCGCCAGGTGAGCTGCAATCCGCTCGCCCTCGACCGCGAGATCTCCCGCCGCTTCCCGCAGCTGACCCGCTACTGGAGCGTCACCGGCGAGCGGCAGCGAGTGCCCGAGGGCGCCGTGCCACTGCTCGTCGGCGGCCGCGAATGGTTCGCGGCGCGGCGCACCGCCAGGCTGCTCGTCGTCAACGACTGGCTGCGCTACCGGTTCCGCAGACGCCGCGGCCAGACCGTGATGCAGACCTGGCACGGCACGATGCTCAAGCACCTCGCCCTCGGCCGCCCGAACGTGGGTCTGCGCACCCGCCTGGCGATCCGCCGCGAGAGCCGCCGCTGGAGTCTCCTGCTCTCGCAGAACCCCCACTCGACCGAGCAGTTCCGCTCGAGCTACGCGTTCCGGGGCGAGATCCTCGAGACCGGCTACCCGCGAGACGACCGGCTCGCCCAGGCGATGCTCGGAAGCGAGCGCAACCCGATCGCCGTGCGCACCGCGCGGGCGGCGCTCGGCATCGACCCCGACGCCCGAGTGCTCGCCTACGCGCCGACCTGGCGCGACGGCGGTCTCACGCTCGTCGACGAGCTCGACGTGCGCGCGCTCGCCGAGCAGCTCGGCGAGGAGTGGACCGTCGTGGCGCGCGGGCACACGCGCACGCACGCCTTCGGACGCTACGGAGGCGCGACCGCCCGGGTGGTCGACGCGTCGCAGCACCCCGACGTGAACGACGTCATCCTCGCGGCCGATCTGCTCGTCACCGATTACTCGTCGATCATGTTCGACGCCTCGATCGCGCAGCTGCCGACGGTCTTCTTCGTGCCCGATCTCGCGGCTTACCGAGACCGTGAGCGAGGCTTCACCTTCGATTTCGAGCGCGAGGCTCCCGGGCCGCTGCTGTCGCAGCGATCCGAGGTGGTCGAGTGCGCGCGGCAGCTCGCGGAGCTCGGCGTGGCCGCGGACTGGGTGCGACGGTCTGCCCCTGCTGCGGCGGCCTGGCGGGAGCGCTTCAACCCGCACGACGACGGTCGCGCCTCGGAGCGCGTGGTGAGGGCGCTCGTCGAGCGGGGCGCGCTCGGCTGAGCGGCGGGCGGTGCCGGCGGCCGCTCGCGTTCGTCCGGGCCGCTACACCCGCGAGCGGTCGACCACTCGGCCGCCGCCGAGAGTGATGCCCCGCAGAAAACCGGAGCCCCAGCTCAGGTGCATGGTCACGAGCGTCGCGGCGGTGAGCAGGTGGTCGCGCAGCCCGCGCTGATCCGGGATCCTGATCGTGGCGTACGCGATCCCGAGCAGGTACAGCGCGGCGGGTGCGAGCAGCAGCGACCAGGCGGAGCCCCAGGGCAGCACCCCGCAGACGAGCAGCACGAGGCCGACGAGACTTGCGGCGAGCCCGAGCACCAGGGCCCCAGGGGCGAAGAAGCGCCAGGGGTTCGCCCGCCCGTACCTCCGCACGAGCACGGCCCGCCATGTGCCGGTCGCGAAGAACTGCCGAGCGAGGTCGCCGAGCGAGGCGCGCGGCCAATAGGTGACGCCGAGCGCGGGCTCGAACCAGACGAGGCCGCCGGCGCGGCGGATCCGCAGGTTGAGCTCCCAGTCCTCGCCGCGCAGGATCGCGGGATCGTAGCCGCCGACGGCGTCGAGCGCCTCGCGACGGAAGATGCCGAGGTACGCCGACTCGGCGGGCGCCGCCGAGCCGTCGCCGTGGTACGCCCCGCCCCCGAGCCCGAACGGGCTGTTGTAGCCCCGGGCGATCGCGCGCTGCACCGCCCCGCGCCCCGCGGCCCGCATCACGCCGCCGACGTTCGCCGCGCCCTCGCGCCCCAGCGCCTCGATGCCGCGCCGCGTGTAGTCGGGGGTGAGCTCCGAGTGCGCGTCGACCCGCACCACGACGGGGTGGCGACTCGCCGCGATCGCGAGGTTGAGGCCCGCCGGGATGTGCGTCTGCGGGTTCTCAACGAGACGCACGCGCGCATCCGCCGCCGCGAGGGCCGCGGCGATCTCGTCGGTGCGGTCGCGGGACGGGCCGAGAGCGAGCACGATCTCCTTCTCGCCCGCGTAATCCTGGTCGAGGATCGTGCGCACCGCCGTCTCCAGATACCCCTCCTCGTTGAGCACCGGCATGACGTAGCTCACGGCGGGCAGCTCAGGGAGGGGCGGCAGGATCACCCCACGATCCTCCCACAGCCTCCGTGTCACGGGTCTCACGGGGACTGGCGATATTCTGGAGGGATGCAACTGGCGAAAGATGCGAAGCGCGCGGTGCGACTGGCGAAGCGCGTGCTGAAGGGACGACGGGCCTACTTCGAACTGCGCAACCTGATCCTCGAGCAGGGCCCCCTGCCCGAACAGCGCTTCCGCGTGGGCGTCTACTTCGCCGACAGCGACGTCAACATCTACCAGATGCGACAGTGGTACGCGCCGCTGCAGGAGCTCTCGAAGCACTGGCCGGTGCTCGTGCTCGCCCGCAACCCGGCCGGAGCTCGGCAGCTGATGCAGGAGAGCGGCCTCGACGTCGCCTTCGTGCAGAAGGTCACCGACCTCGAGCGGGTGATCGAGCAGCAGCCCCTCGACGTGATCCTCTACGTGAACCAGAACACGCGCAACTTCCAGATGATGCGCTACGGCCGACGCTGGCACGTGTTCATCAACCACGGCGAGAGCGACAAGATGTACATGACCAGCAATCAGTACAAGACGTACGATTTCGCACTGGTCGCGGGCGACGCCGCGCAGGCCCGCCTGTCGAAGGCGCTCTGGGACTACGACGTGGATCGGCGCACGATCCCGATCGGCCGCCCGCAGGCCGATCACCTGGGCGGCACCCCGCCGTTCGAGCCAGACGAGCGCACCGTCGTGTTCTACGCCCCGACCTGGGAGGGCGATCGGCCGGCGGCGTGCTACGGATCCGTGGCGACCCACGGCGAGGCCCTCGTGCGCGAGCTCATCGCCACCGGCCGGCACCGCGTGGTGTATCGGCCCCACCCGCGCAGCGGCGTGGTCGACTCCGAGTTCGGGGCCGCGAACACCCGCATCATCGCGATGCTGCAGGAGGCCAACCAGCAGGATCCGGCGGCGCAGCACGTGTACGACACCTCGCCCGCCCTCGGCTGGCAGCTGAGCCTGCCCGACGTCGCCATCTGCGACATCTCCGCGATGGTCTACGACCGCCTCGCCACGGGCAAGCCGCTCATGGTGACCCGCCCGGTCGCGCCCGAGGCCGAGGTCGACGAGGGCGGCTACCTGAGCGTGTGCGAGTGGCTCGACGCGGATCAGGCCGGCGATATCGCGGCGGTGCTGGACCGGGTGATCGGCGACGATGCGGCCCGCGAGCGGCTGGGCACGTGGTCGCAGCACTACTTCGGCGACACCTCGCCCGGGGCGCCGACCCGCCGCTTCCACGGCGCGATCGAGGGCCTGCTGGCGAAAGCCGACGAGTGGCGGCGGAGGCAGACGGCGGAGTAGCGGAGCCCCGCACGCGAGCCGCGGCCCCTAACCGCCGACGGGGTGATCGGCGTTGTAGCGATCCAGCACCTCGTCGATCGGCGCGTCGAGCGCGAGCCGCCCCTTGTCGAGGTACAGCCCCCGCGAGCAGAACCGTCGCAGATCGCCCTCCTTGTGCGAGACGAGGAACAGGGTCTTCCCCTGCGCGAGCAGATCTTCGATGCGCCGATAGCACTTCGCCCGAAACGCCCGGTCGCCCACGGCGAGCACCTCGTCGACGAGCAGCACGGGCTCGTCGAGCTGCGAGATGACCGAGAAGGCGACCCGCACCTTCATGCCGCTCGAGAGGTGCTTGAACGGGGTGTCGATCACGTCTTCGGCGCCCGCGAAATCGATGATGTCGGCGAAGCGCGCGGCGATCTCCTGACGGCTGAGCCCGTGCAGGCCCGCGGCGAGGTTGACGTTGTCGCGCACGGTCAGGTCGCCGACGAAGCCGCCGGTGATCTCGATGAGCGGAGCCACGCCGCCGTGCACGGTCACCGTGCCCTCGTCGGGCAGCAGCACGCCGGCGACGAGCTTCAGCAGCGTCGACTTGCCCTGCCCGTTGCGGCCCACCACGCCGATCGCCTCGCCGGGCCGCACCTCGAAGGAGACGTCGCGCAGCGCCCAGAACTCGCCCGGGCGATTGCGGCGCGACCGCCCCGAGAAGAGATCCTTGAAGCTGCGGCGTGAGCCCTTGTTGCGTCGGAAGCGCACCCCGAGCTTCTGCACGGAAATGATGGGCGGCGCATCGGGGGAGTCTGAGCGGCCGATGTTCTCGTCGAGTTCGTACATCGTGTCACAGCTCCTTCAGGACGCCGCCGGTGGAGCGTCGGAACACGAGCACGCCGATCACGAGGAAGAGGAGCGTGCCCAGGGCGGAGGCGCCCACGAGCGCCCAGTCAAGCTGGTCGGGGAAGAACCCGGCGCGGAACAGTGCGAAGATGCCCGAGAGCGGGTTGAGCCACGCGAGCGGCCGGGCGAACTCGGGCAGGTCGGCGGCGCCGTAGATGATGGGGGAGGCGTAGAAGAGCACGCGCAGGATCAGCTTCGTCGCGCGTTCGAAGTCGCGGAAGAACACGACGAGCGGCGAGACCAGCAGGCCGACCCCGAGTGTGAGCGTCGCGAGCATCAGCACCGCCAGCGGGAAGAGCACGAGCTCCCACCCGACGGTGGCCCCGGTCGCGATCGCGAACGCGATGAGCACGGGCAGGCTCAGCACGAACTCGACGCCCTTCGAGCAGACGATGCGACCCACCCAGATCCAGCGGGGCAGGGCTACGGAGCGCACCAGCTTCACGTCGCGCAGGAATGCGCGCGTCGAGTCGGAGACCGCCCCGTTGAACCAGACCCACGGCAGCAGGGCGGTCAGCAGGAAGACGATGTAGGGCGTCTCGCCGACGGACCGGCTGAACACCTGGGTGAAGATGAACCAGTAGATGAGGCTCATCAGCAGCGGATCGAGGATCGACCAGAGGTAGCCGAGCAGCGAGGTGGAGTAGCGAACCTTGAGATCGCGCCGGGTCAGCAGCCACAGCGACGACCAGGCTCGCTTGCGCGTCGACCGCGTCGACCGCGTCGACCGGGGCTCGGAGGAAAACGTCACACAGCCATTCTGCCGGTTTTTCGGGGTTCCGTCGGCAGGCGCGTCCACGGCGGCGCGCCCGCCGGGCGAACCCGTGGACGCGCCGCCGACCGAACGCGGGCACGACTCGCCGGCTCAACCCGCCGCTCGAACCCGCGGAGGAGCGGCCCGTCGGCCCGCGCACCGAAGCCGCGGCTCCCGGCGCGCGCACACGCTTCGCCGCCGATGATTTGATAAATTAGACACGTGCCGCCCGTATCGCCTTCGACCGAGCCTGTTTTCGAGCCAGAAGAGAGCTCGAGGTCGAGCGAACCGGTTTTGGAGGAGCGCGAGGTCGAGAGCCGTCAGGGCGAGGAGACCGGTGCGGAGGCGGCATCCGCGGGCGGTTCCCCCCGCATCCGGCCGAGCCGCGCCGCGGGTGCGAGCGGTGACGCCCCCTCCGAGCCCCGGGCCGCCGATCTCGAGGCTGCCCAGCCGAAGCCGTCAACGCGCACGGGCCGTATCCAGGTGCCGGTTCCGTCGGTGGTGCGAGCGCGGGAGCGCGGCCGTCTGGCTGAGCAGAACCCCGTCGTGCTGCGCACCGAGATGCTCACGAAGACCTACGGTTCGCTCGTCGCCGCCAACGAGGTGTCGATCGAGGTGCACGCCGGATCCTTCACCGGCGTCGTCGGCCCCAACGGCGCGGGCAAGACCACCACGCTCTCGATGATCAGCGGGCTGCTGCGCCCCACCTCCGGGCGGGTGAGCGTGCGCGACGTCGACGTGTGGAGCGACGGGCCGGCCGCGAAGCGCCTCATCGGCACGCTGCCGGATCGGCTGCGCCTGTTCGACCGCCTGACGGGCGCGCAGCTGCTCTACTACTGCGGCGTGCTGCACGGCGTCGAGGAGGGCGCGGTCGCGCAGCGCTCCGCGGAGCTGGCCGAGGCGTTCGGCCTCGAGTCGGCGCTCGGGCGCCTCGTCTCCGACTACTCGGCCGGCATGCAGAAGAAGATCGCGCTGGCCTGCTCCATGATCCACGCGCCCGAGGTGCTCGTGCTCGACGAGCCGTTCGAGGCGATCGACCCCGTCTCGGCGTCGAACGTCACCGAGATCCTCGAGAAGTTCGTGTCGGGCGGCGGCAGCGTGGTCATGTCGAGCCACAGCCTCGATCTGATCCAGCGCGTCTGCGATCACGTCTCGATCATCGTCGACGGCAGCGTCATCGCGCAGGGCACCGTCGACGCCGTGCGCGACGGCATCAGCCTCGAGGAGCGCTTCACCAGACTGACCGGCATGAGCGACGCGAGGAAGGGGCTCGAGTGGTTGCACGGCTCTTCCGACTCCGAGTAGCGCTGCTGGGCGGTGCGTTCCGAGGATCGTTCGCGAAGGGCCTGCGCACCTCACTGCTCTACGTGCTGCTCGGCGCGGCCGCGGTGCTGCTCGCCGTGGTGCCCGCGCGCCTGCTGCCCGCCGGGCACGAGCGCGCGATCGTCGACGTGATCATCGGCACCATCGTGCTGGCGGGCGCGTTCGTGGTGCCGTTTTTCGAGAACCGCCGCAACCTCGAACCTCGCCAGTTCGGCCAGTTCCCGGTCGCGCCCGCGGCGATCGCCTCGTCGGTGCTCATCACGTCGATCATGACGTGGCCCTTCCTGCTGATGCTGATCTGGCTGACGGCGCTGGCCGTGCTGCGGCCCGAGTGGGGCGAGCCCGGCTGGATCGCGCCCGTCGCCCTGGCTCTCGCGGCGATCCTCGCGCTCTGCAGCGCGCGCGTCGTGTCGGCCGTGTCGAAGCTGCTCGCAGGAGCCCGCAACGCGGGTTCCATCCGCACGGTGGGCGTGGTGCTGCTCATCGCCTTCCTGCCGGTGGCCGTGTTCGCGGCCGCAACAGCGTTCGGGGCAGAGGGATCGGTCGCCGCGACCAGCGCCGCGGAAGCCGCGGGGTGGACCCCGTTCGGGGCGCCCTTCGCGGCCCTGGCGCTCGCGGCCGCGGGCGACGTCGACGGCGCCCTGCTGCATCTCGCGGTCGCGGCCGCCGCGATCCTCGTGCTGCTGGCCGTCTGGTTCCCGCTCGTGCGCTTCGCCAACCAGCACGTCGACCGCCCCGTCGCCCCCGACGCGGCCCGCGCCGGCCTCGGCTGGTTCGAGCGCTTCGCCGCGCGACCCGCGCAGGTGATCGCCGCCCGCGAGCTCACCTACTGGGCGCGCGACCCCCGCTACCGCGTCGCGCTCTTCGCGATCCCGATCGCCCCCGTCGTGATGCTCATCGCGTTCGCCGTGGCGGGCGCCGATCTGCGGCCGCTCGCGCTCGTGCCGCTGCCGGTCATCCTGCTGCTGCTCGGCTGGTCCCAGCACAACGACGTCTCGATGGACTCGACCGCCATCTGGGAGCACGTGGCTAGCGGCATCCGCGGCCGCGCCGACCGCGCCGGCCGCCTGGCTCCCGTGCTCATGATCGGCCTGCCCCTCGCCCTCATCGGCTCGAGCATCACCGTGACGATCCTCGGCGAGTGGCGGGTGCTGCCCGCGGTGATCGGCATGAACGTCTCGGTGCTGCTGGTGGCGTGCGCGGTGTCGAGCGTGTTCTCCGTGCTCATGCCCTACCCGGCGACGCGACCCGGGGACAGCCCCTTCTCGCAGCCCCAGTGGTCGGGTTCGGGTTCGGGCCTCGCGCAGACCCTCTCGATGGTGCTGGCGCTGCTGCTCGCGGTGCCGCCCCTCTGGTACGCGATCAGCGCGATCCTCGACGTCGAGTTCGCGAGCAACATGTGGGCGCTCGGCTTCGGCCTGGGCTACGGCGCCGTGGTGCTGCTGCTCGGCGTGTTCATTGGCGGCTGGCTCTTCGACCGCAGCGGCCCCGAACTCATCGCCGTCACCCAGGTCTTCGACTGACGCTCCGGGAGCCCCCGAGGTACAATCGGCTCATGGGTATTTTCTCGCGTCGTGATCCGGACACCGCAGGCGGGGGCACCGATGTGCTCGACCGCGAACTCGAGAAACTGCTCGAGGATTCGCAGATCGAGGACGGCGACCACGAGCGCTTCTCGCACTACGTGCCCAAAGACAAGATCCTCGAATCGGCCGTGACGGGCAAGCCGGTACGCGCGCTCTGCGGCAAGAAATGGACGCCCTCGCGCGACCCCGAGAAGTTCCCGGTCTGCCCCGACTGCAAGAGGGTCTACGAGCGCATGAAGAAGTGACGCGCAGCTCGCTCCGCCGCGGCCGAGCGACCGCATGCGGTGCGTGAACGACTGCGCCCCCGCCGAGGTTTCTCGGCGGGGGCGCAGCCGTCTCGCCTGGCCCTGTCGCTGATCGGCTGTTCGAGCGGTTCGGAGCGGGTCAGCGGTACTCGGTGGGGATCGCGGGATCGCCCCGCGTGAGGCTGAGCGCGACCGGCGGCAGCTCGGCGACGCGGGTGCGGTGCCGTTCGCGGGCGGCCGCGAGGCCTGCGGCGCCCGTGTGCTCGGGCAGGATCTCGCCCGCCTGCACGAGCGGTGCGAGCACCTCGCGGCTGACACCCGGCAGATCCTCGCCCTCGGGCTCGCCGCTCGGGCCGTCGCCGAGCAGGATCAGCTCGGCGGTCGCGGTCCCCCGCGCGTTGTAGCTGCGGCGCACGCTCTTGCGCCCGCCCACGGAGGCCTTCTCAGCCGACTTCTTCGCGACCGAGATCCACTCGCCCGACTCGTTCTCGTGCGCGACGAGCTTGTAGACCATGCCCATCGTGGGGGTGCCCGATCCGATCACGACCGAGGTGCCGACGCCGAAGCTGTCGACGGGCGAGGCCGCGAGGGCGGCGACGGTGTGCTCGTCGAGGTCGTTGGTCACGGTGATGCGGGTGCGCGTGGCCCCCAGCTCGTCGAGCAGTCGGCGCACCTGCGCGACGACGACCGGCAGGTCGCCGGAGTCGATGCGCACGGCGCCGAGCCCGGTGCCGGCGACCTCGACGGCGGTGCGCACGCCCTGCTCGATGTCGTAGGTGTCGACGAGCAGTGTGGTATCGGTGCCGAGGGCTGCGACCTGCGCCTCGAACGCCTGCCGTTCGCTGTCGTGCAGCAGGGTGAAGCTGTGGGCGGCCGTGCCCATGGTCGGGATGCCGTAGCGGCGGCCCGCCTCGAGGTTGGACGTGGCGCTGAAGCCGGCCAGGTAGGCGGAGCGGGCCGCGGCGACGGCGCTGTACTCGCCGGTGCGGCGGGAGCCCATCTCGGCGAGCGGCTTGCCTGCCGCGGCGTGGCTCATGCGGGAGGCCGCGGTGGCGACGGCGGAGTCGGCGTTGAGGATGCTGAGCGCGAGCGTCTCGAGCAGCACACCCTCGGCGAAGCTCGACTCGACGATGATGAGGGGGGAACCGGGGAAGAACACCTCGCCCTCGGGATAGCCCCAGATGTCGCCCGAGAACCGGAAGTCGGCCAGCCAGTCGAGGGCGGCCCCGCTCACGATGCGGTGCTCGCGCAGGAACTCGAGCTCGGCGTCGGTGAAGCGGAAGCGCTCGATGGCGTCGAGCAGGCGGCCGGTGCCGGCGACGACGCCGTATCGGCGCGCACCCGAGAGCCGCCTGGCGAAGAGCTCGAAGACGCTGCCCCGCTGAGCGGTGCCGGCCTGCAGCGCGGCGTCGACCATGGTGAGCTCGTAGTGGTCGGTGAGGAGGGCCGTTGACGTGTGCACGCCGCCAGCATAGTCGGTGGGGTGCGGCCGGATCAGCGGAAATCTCGTGAGGTGGTGCCCGCCGGTGCCGCGAGCGGCTCGAAGGTCTCGGCGATGATGTTGATCACCCCCTCCGGTGAGCGCTCGACCACACCCCGCACGACGAGCGCGGGCGAGGATCGGGCCACGAGCCGGTTGCGCAGCCAGACATCCCGCCAGGTCACGACGTTCACGCTGCCGGCCTCGTCTTCCAGCGTCACGAAGACAATGCCGCCAGCGGTGCCGGGGCGCTGGCGGTGCGTGACGAGCCCCGCGACCTCGACCATCGTCCCGGGGCGGGTGAGCCGCACGCCGTCCGAGCGCACCACGCCCCGCGCGTCGAGCGAGTCGCGCAGCAGCTCGAGCGGATGCGCCGCGAGCGGCACCCCAGTGGTCCACATGTCGAGGGCGGTCTGCTCGGCCGGGTTCAGCACGGGCAGCAGGGGCGGTTGCACGTGCACGGCGATGCCGGGCAGGAAGCGCTCCCGGTTGTCCGCCGCCGGCGCGGCGGCCCAGAGCACCTCGCGGCGACCGATGCCGAGACTCTCGCAGGCGCCCGCCGAGGCCAGCGCCTCGATCCGGCTCCGGTCCAGGTCCGCCCGCCGCGCGAGGTCGGCGAGATCCTCGAAGGGCGCGTGCGCGCGGGCTCGGGCGATGCGCTCGGCCGCCTCCGCCTCGATGCCCCGGATCGAGGTGAGGCCGAGTCGCACCGCGAAGGCGCCGTCGCGGCGGTGCACGCCGCTCGTGTCCGGCGCCTGCGCATCAAAGGCTCCGACCGGGGGTTGCGGATCCGCGAGGCAGGCATCCGAACCGGTGACCCGGCCGCGATCCGCGTTCGGCAGCGCCTCGAGGTCGGCCTGCGCGCCCGACCGCTGCACATCGGGCGGCAGCACCGTCACCCCGTGTCGGCGGGCGTCCTGCACGAGCTCCCGTGAGGAGTAGAAGCCCATGGGTTGCGAGCGCAGCAGGCCCGCGAGGAAGGCCGCCGGGTAGTGCAGCTTGAACCAGGAGCTGACGTAGACGAGCAGCGCGAAGCTGAGCGAGTGGCTCTCGGCGAATCCGAAACTGGCGAAGGCCTCGATCTGCTCGTAGAGGCGCTGCGCGTCGTCGTCCCCGATGCCGTTCTCGCGCATCCCAGCGAAGAGCTTTGCCTTGAGACTGTCCATGCGCTCCTGGCCGCGCTTCGAACCCATGGAGCGCCGCAGCAGGTCGGCGTCCTCTCCCGAGCAGTTGCCGATGGCGATGGCCATCTGCATGAGCTGCTCCTGGAAGATCGGCACGCCCATGGTGCGCTCGAGCACCGGGACCAGTTTGGGGTGCGGGTACTCGATGGGATCCCGACCATTCCTTCTGCGCAGATACGGGTGCACCGCACCGCCCTGGATGGGGCCCGGGCGGATGAGCGCGATCTCGACGACGAGGTCGTAGAACTGGCGGGGGAGCAGTCGTGGCAGGGTGTTCAGCTGCGCGCGGCTCTCGACCTGGAACACGCCCACGGCGTCGGCGCGGCACAGCATGTCGTAGACGCCGGCCTCCTCCTTGGGGATCGTGTCGAGTTCCCAGTGCTCGCCCGTGCTCGTCTCGACGATGTCCATGGTCTTCTGCAGGGCGCTCAGCATGCCGAGGCCGAGCAGGTCGAACTTGACGAGGCCCATCGTCTCGCAGCTGTCCTTGTCCCACTGCAGCACGGTGCGGCCCGTCATGCGGGCGTGCTCGATGGGGCAGACCTCGCCAACGGGCCGCTCCGTCAGCACCATGCCTCCCGAGTGGATGCCGAGGTGCCGGGGCGCCTGCATGAACTGCCTGGCCAGCCGCTGCACGGCTTCGGGGAGGGGGCTGTCGGGATCGTCCTCGATGCCGCCCCACCGTTCGAGGCCCTTCGTCCAGGCCCGCTGCTGACCTGCGCTGTAGCCGAGGGCCTTGGCCGCGTCGCGCACCGCGGCCTTCGGGCGGTAGCTGATGACGTTCGCGACCTGCGCCGCGTTGCGCCTGCCGTACTTGCCGTAGACGTACTGGATGATCTCTTCGCGCTTCTCGGAGTCGAAGTCGACGTCGATGTCGGGCTCCTCGTCGCGCAGGCTCGACAGGAAGCGCTCGAAGGGCAGATTATAGAAGATGGCGTCGACCGCGGTGATGTGCAGCACGTAGCAGACTGCGGAGTTCGCGGCCGATCCGCGGCCCTGGCACAGGATTCCTTCCGCGCGGGCCTTGCTCACCAGGTCGTGCACGATCAGGAAGTAGCCGGGGAAGTCCTTCTGCTCGATGACGTCGAGCTCCTGCTCGATGCGGGTGCGGTGCCCGTCGGGGAGCGCCGCGCCGTAGCGGCGCTCGGCCCCCTCCCACACGAGGCTGCGCAGCCAGCTCATCTGCGTGTGCCCCTCGGGCACGTCCAGCTTCGGCAGCCTCGGCCGCGCGGCCTTCAACGGGAAGGCCAGCTCCCTCGCGAGCGGCACGGTGCGCGCGACCGCGTCGGGGTAGCGGGCGAAGCGGCGCAGCATCGCGGCTCCGCTGCGCAGATGGGAGGCGCCGGGGGCGGGGAGGTGCGGATCGAGCTCGTCGAGGCTGCGACGGGCCCGCACCGCCGCCATGGCCTCGGCGAGGGGGGGCATGCGCGCGGGCGGCGTAGTGCACGTTGCCCGTGGCGATCGTGGGGACGCCGCGCGCGGCGGCGAGACCCGCGAGGCGGGCGTTCAGGGGGTCGTCGCCGGGGTGCCCGTGGTGCGTCAGCTCGACGTGCACGCTGTCGGCGCCGAAGAGCGCGGTGAGGCGGTCGAGCTCGGCCAGCGCCAGCGTCTCGCCCATCTCGCGGGTCGAGGCCCCGCCGAGGGCACGACGTACAGCGCCCTTGCGGCAGCCGGTGAGGATCACCCACTCGCCCCGACCGGCCTCGGCGAGCGCCTCGAGGTCGTAGACCGGCCGACCCTTCTCACCCCCGGCCAGCTGCGCTTCCGTGATCGCCCCCGCGAGCCGGTGGTACCCCTCGGTTCCCCGCGCGAGCACCAGCAGGTGCGTGCCCACCGGGTCGGCCGCCCCGAGTTGCGGGGCGTCGAGTCCGAGGGAGAGCTCGGCGCCGTAGACGGTGAGCAGCGGGGAGCGCTCGCCCTGCTCGTCTGCTGCGTTCCTCTTGTTCTGGGCCTCGGCGGCCTCCGCGAAGCGCGCCGCTCCGTAGAAACCGTCGTGGTCGGTGAGCGCGATGCCGCTGAGGCCGAGTCGTGAGGCCTCCTCGATGAGCTGCTCGGGCGACGACGATCCGTCGAGGAAGCTGTAGTGGGAGTGGGCGTGGAGTTCGGCGTAGGGCACGGCGGGGGACTGCGGTTCGGCAGCCGTGTGGAGCCCGGAGGCGGTGGCGGGTCCGGATCCCGTGTCGGCTCTGCGCGCGTCGCCCGTCTCGGGATCGTCTCGGCGATCCCGAGCTGCGGCGGGCGGGCCCGCTTGCGGGGCGCGGCCCGAGAGGCGCCGTTCGAACTCCTGCCAGGGCAGCGGTGAGTTGTGCCACTTCATCAGTCGTACCGCCCCTCGGCGTGCCACCGCCCCTGCTCGTGCAGCAGCAGCCAGGCGTCTCCGTCGGCGAGTTGCAACTGCAGCCTGAAACGCTCGGGGGCGCCCCGCCACCACTGCTCGCGCAGGGGCCAGGGGAGCGACCAGTCGCTCACCGGGGCGTCGAACCCGGTGCCGCTCACCCGCAGACGGGCCGGTCGGGCGGTGAGCAGATCCTCGTCGTCGATGGCGACGGGGGCGCCGGAACTGTCGCAGAGCTCGACCGGAATCGGCTCGGGGAACACGAGGCTGGGCGTCGGCCCCGGGATCGCCCCGGGCCAGGGGCCTGCCGCGGAGCTCCGCGATTCGCGCCGGCCCGCCCGCCCCGTGCTCCAGGGGACGAAGCTCTGCCGCTCGGCGAGCAGGCGGCCGCCGACGAGCCCCATCGTGCCGACTCCGGTGTGTCCGAGCCGGCTCTGCACTCTGCTCAGATGGTGATGCACGCGCGTGTCGGGCTCCGTGCTCCAGAGGCCCGGCTCGTGCGCGGCGGCGCGGTCGGTGTGGGCGGGGGACAGTCGAACGCAGGCGATGCCCGCCCCCTCTCTGCCGCTCTCTGCACCTGCGGGGGTCGTCGGCATCGCGGCGACCTGCCAGCGGACACGGTTGACCGCATCGGCCGCGGTGAAGCGGTGCGGGTGCGACCACACGCGCTCGTGCCGCACGCCGATGTCGTCGGTGAGCTCGATGCGGAGGGCGGTGCAGACGAG
Source organism: Leucobacter muris (assembly GCF_004028235.1). Taxonomy (NCBI): domain Bacteria; kingdom Bacillati; phylum Actinomycetota; class Actinomycetes; order Micrococcales; family Microbacteriaceae; genus Leucobacter; species Leucobacter muris. Next base: position 1,343,179 of record NZ_CP035037.1, read on the forward strand.
ACGATCCTCGGCGAGCCCCGAGACGAATCGCTCGGCCAGGGCCATGCACGCGAAGGCGAGCTGCTCGGCGCTCTCGACCGGTGGTTCGAGCGAGAGTTCGACGGCGAGCTCCCGCACCGGGGTGCGCGGGCGCACCTCGGAGCCGTGCTGCGGGCCGGAGGCGCAGGCTCGCCGGTGCACCGCGACCCCTTCCGGCCCGAAGCGCTGCCGCACCGCGTCTTCGGGGAGTGCCGCCAGTGCCCCCAGCGTGCGGATTCCGAGGCCGTGCAGCACCTCGGCGAAGGCCGGCTGCGCAGCGCGGCCGACGGGAAGCGAGCTGAGAAAAGCGGCTGCGGCTCCGGCCGGCACGATGCGCACTCCCTCGGACGGAGCCGTGACAGCCGGATCGGTCGAGGAGGCGCGGGCGGCCTGCTCGGCGGCGAAGCGGCCATCGGCGATGCCGACCCGCGCCCCGGGAAGGCCCAACTGCTCGGCAAGGCTCAGGATCGCATCGGCTGCGCGATCCTCGCCCCCGTAGTAGCGCGCCGGGCCGCGGGCGCGCATGGCGCAGAGCCCCGGCCGCAGCGGCTCGACCCCGGGGATGAGGTGCTCGAGCGAGGCGATCACGGGGGCGAATCTGCGCTCGTCGACCTCGGGATCGTGCGGGGGCACCGCGAGCGATGGGCAGCGGGACTGGGCCTCGGTCTCGCGCAGCCCCACCCGCACGCCCTCCGCCCGCGCCGCGTCGGAGCAGGCGATCACCTGCCGATTCGCGATCAGCGCGATGGCGGGGGTGGCCGGCGGGTCCTCCTCCGCGCTCTCCAACTCGCGAAGATAGGCGCGCACCGGCCAGTCGGGCACCCAGAAGACGAGGATCCGCTCCGCCGCGCTCGCCGCCGCGGAGACCGTGACGGGGGCGCTCATCGCGGCACCAGCCTGCGAACCCCGGGAACGGCCGGGTCGGCGACTGCGCCGCCCGCGAAGCGCACGGTGTGGCGGGCCGTACCCCGCCGATCCTGGGTCTGCACCGTGAGCTCCCGCTCCTCGAGCAGGCCGTGCCCCTCGCCGAGCCCTCGCCACCGCGACCCCGTGACCCGCATCGTGCTCTCGGGCCTGGGCCAGTCGCCCACCGCGACGAGCGCGGAGCCGTGCTCGCGGAGACGGGCCGAGATGCGTTCGACCTCACCGGGGCCCACCCGCTGGGGCGGGCGCAGCAGCACGACGGTGAGCACCTCGCTCAGCGCGCCCGCGATGCCCAGGGCGTCGGGGCCGGGGCACGGGACGAGCACGCAGCGGTCGAGTGCGACGCCGAGTGCGGCGGCGGCCTCGGCGCCGAAGGCCGGGCAGCCGATCACGCCGCACCAGGAGCCCGCCGATGACACCTCGGCCAGCAGCGCGAGTGCGAGCTGCGTGGAGCCGTGCACGGCGTAGCTCGCCCCCTTGCGCAGGGACCCGCCGGGCAGCAGCGGGCGCAGGCCCGACGCTGTGGGAAGCGCGCGATCGTCGAGCCGCAGCGGCTGCATCTCGGTGATGCGCTGCTGCAGCGAGCGGACGGTCGCGACGGAATTCATGCAGCAATATTCGAACATATGTTCGAATAAGTCAATCCGGACGCGCCCGTCCCCGGCGGGGCTCGGGGAGGCGTCGAAGACGGCGTAGGATGGTGGGGATGAACGAAGACGAGCTAGACGATTACGAGCGCGAGGCCGAGCTGTCGCTGTTTCGCGAGTACCGCGACATCGCCAGCCAGTTCCGCTATGTCGTCGAGACCGAGCGCCGCTTCTACCTGGCCAACGAGGTCGACCTCAAGCGGCAGGACGCCGGCAGCGACTTCTACTTCGAACTGTCGATGAGCGATGTCTGGGTATGGGACGTGTATCGCTCCGACCGCTTCGTGAAGTCGGTGCGGGTGCTCACCTTCAAAGACGTCAACGTCGAAGAGCTCTCGGCCCGCGAATTCAAGCTGCCGCAGGAGCTGTCGCTCGACGAGTAGCCGGTCGCCCCGCGTGAGACCCCGGGCCGCACGGCGCCCGCATTGAGCACCCCGCTCACATCCGCGCCGCTGCGCGGTCGACGGGCCGGTTCTCCACAGATCTCGGGATCGTGCCCCGCCGGCTGCTCCACGATGAGAGGGTCGGAGCATGACCGCTCCCGTCTCCCCTCACGCTCGCGCCTCAGCCGTTGCGCTCGCTCTCATCGCCCTGGTGATGATCGCGGTGCTCGTGAGTGCGGGCGTCCCGGGCGGCGCACCGGCCGCCGCCCGGGAGCCGCCGACAACGGTGACCGCCTCCTCGGCGCTCGCGGTGCCCTCGGTACCCTCGGTGCCGTCGGCGTTCTCGCGGGCGGTGCCGTCGCCCGTGTCGGCATCGGATGCGCGGGCGCCGCTCGCGCGGGTCTCGTGGTTGGAGGGGGCTCCCGCTGCCGCGCTCGCCGCCGATGGGACGCCGACGGGGCTCTGGATCCCGCCCCTCGGGTCTCTGGAGGTGACGGGTCCCTACAGCGCCCCGCCGCATCGCTACGGCTCGGGCCACCGGGGGATCGACCTCGCCGCCACCGCGGGTATGGCTGTCGTGGCCCCGGCCTCAGGCACGGTCTCGTTCGCGGGTGCGGTGGTGGACCGGCCGGTGGTCTCGGTGCGGGTGGACGAGCGCACCGTCTACTCCCTGGAACCGGTGAGCAGCGGCCTTGCGGCGGGAGACCCGGTGGCGGCCGGCGCCGTGCTCGGTGAGGTGGCGGGCGGCGGCCACTGCCTGCAGGAGTGCGTGCACCTGGGGGGGGGGCGAGTACGTCAATCCGCTGCGGTACCTCCGCGGTCGGCCGGTGCTGCTGCCCTGGTGAACCGGAGCGAGCGGGATCGTGCACGCGGGATCGTTCGGCACTGCGCGTCGGCACCGCGTATCGCTCGGCAGCGCGCATCGTTCGGTACCGCGCATCGCGGAAGTGAGGATCGTGCGGCGTTATTCGACGTCGCGAACCGCGCGGTGCTGAACCGCGCGGTGCTGAATCGCGCCGTGCCGAGACGGGTCGTGCCGAGTCGGTGCTGTGCCGCCCGGGTCAGGCGCGAGGGTGGGCCTGCCGGTAGCTCTGCGCGAGCCGTTCGGTGGAGACGTGGGTGTAGACCTGGGTGCTCGCGAGACTGGCGTGCCCGAGCAGTTCTTGCACGACGCGCAGGTCGGCTCCGCCGTTCAGCAGGTGCGTGGCGGCGGTGTGCCGCAGGGTGTGGGGGCCGCGGGGGCCGCCGCCCGGTTCGTGCTCGAGCTCGCGCGCCACGAGCCGGTAGACGGTGTTGGTGCCGAGCCGCGCACCTCGCCTGCCCAGGAAGAACGCGGCGAGGTCGGGCTGCTCCGAGCGGATCGCGAGGGACGGGCGCCCGGTTTCGAGGTAGGCGTCGATGGCCTCGGCGGCCGGCGCCCCGAGGGGCACCACCCGTTCTTTGCCGCCTTTGCCGAGCACCCGCACGGTGCGTTCGCGGCGGTCGACGCCCCCGAGGTCGAGCGAGCACAGCTCGGAGACGCGCAGTGCGGAGGCATAGAGCAGTTCGAGCACGGCGCGGTCGCGCAATTGCTCGGGGTCGCCGCTCTCGGCGCGCAGGGCGGCCCGCTCGAGGATGCGGGTGATCTGCTCGTCGGCGAGTACACGAGGGAGTTCGCGCTGGGTCTTCGGCGCGCGGAGCCGGGAGGCCGGGCTGCCGGGTACGAGCCGGCGCTGCTCGAGCCACGAGCCGAACGACTTGAGGGTGGCGACGTTGCGGGCGAGGGTGCTCGCCGCGAGGCCCCGCTGCTGCCGCTGCCAGAGCCACCCGCGCATGAGCTCGAGGTCGCACTGGGCGAGAGCGGTGGCGCCGGCCTGCTCGGCGAACTCCGAGAAGTCGCGCAGGTCGCGCTCGTAGGCGCGCACCGTGTGCTCGGAATACCCGTATTCGAGGCGCACGGCCGCGATGAACGCCTTGATCGCCGCCGCCAACTCCATGCCATCATTCTCGCCGCTGCAGCGCCCACTGGGCTCCGGCTGCTCCCGGCGTTTCGCGACGCGTCGCCGCGCCGAGCAGTTCCAGCTCGGCGAGCGCGCCCCGCGCCTCCCGCTCGTCGATGCCCGCGAGCCGTGCGATCTCGACGATTCCTCGCGCCCCGCGCAGCGGCAGCGCGTCGAGCACCCGCAGGTGCAGGGCGGGCTGCCGGGGTGTTCCCGGTGCGCCCAGCACGCCGGGAGCGCCGGGAACGCCGGAAGCGCCGAGCCCGACCGGCCCCGCCGCACGGTCGCCGGTCGCCGCATCCGATGCCTCGGCGAGCTCGAACAGCATCGGCTCCCCGCCCAGGCCGGCGAACTCCCGAGCCTCGGCGCCGCTGGTCACGAGCGCGGCGTCGTAGTCGCGGATCAGCCGGTGGCACCCCGCCGAGGCCGCACTCGTGACGGGGCCCGGAACCGCGCCGAGCGGGCGGCCGAGCTCGGCGGCGTGCCCCGCGGTGTTGAGCGACCCCGATCGCACGCCGGCCTCGGTGACGAGCGTGGCCCGGGAGAGCGCTGCGATGGTTCTGTTGCGCTGCAGGAACCTCCACCGGGTCGGCGCCGTTCCCGGCACCATCTCGGAGCAGACGACACCCGACTCGGCGATGCGGGCGAGCAGCGGCCCGTGCGAACTGGGGTAGACGCGATCCGCTCCGCCGGCGAGCACCGCGATGGTGGGGGATCCGACGGCGAGTGCGGTGCGGTGGGCGACGGCGTCGACGCCGTAGGCCGCTCCCGAGACGATCGCGGCACCAGCCGTGCAGAGGGCCTCTGTGAGCTCGGCCGTGACGCCGGCCCCGTAGCCGGTGCAAGCCCGAGCGCCCACCACGGCGACCGAGAAGGCCGTGAGCGCCGAGAGTTCGCCCCGGGCCCAGATCAGCAGCGGGACGTGCCCGCCGAGATCGTCGAGCGCGCTCGGCCAGTGCGCGGATCCCGGTGATACGAGCCGCATCCCCGACTCGATGCCGCGGTCGAGATCGCCGAGGCTCGCGGCGCGGTCGAGCCGCAGCCGCCAGCGCCCGAACGCCCGGGTGAGCTCTGCCGAATCCGGCTCGACCCCGCCCTCCGCGCGCACCGCGTCGCGGGCGGATTCTGCCGTCGCTCCCGTGAGCAGCAGCCCGAGGGCGGCGACGGCGCCGAGCGCCGCCACGAGGTATCCCGCGACGGCGTCTCCGGGTTCCACGAGTCTCGCCCACACGACGCGGGCGAACAGCGCTTCGGCCGGCTCGGCGCCCTGAGAGGCGCCACCGCTCGCATCGAGCGCGTCGATCCCGCTTCCGTCGATCCCGGATGCCCCGCGGCCCGCGGTCTCCGGCGCCAGCAGCGCCAACCGCTCGCGCACTCCATCGTCGACGCCGAGCATTCGGGCGGCTCGCGCGTCATAGCGGCTCACCGGGGATCACCGCCCCGCATGGCGAGGGCCTGCGCGATCTCCTCGCGACCCGGGCGCTGCCGCCCGGCGAGGTCGGCGACGCTCCAGGCCACGCGCAGCACCCGGTCGTAGCCCCGCAGCGTCAGAGCACCCCTGGCGTACGCCCGATCCAGCACCGCGGTGTCGGCTCGCGGCAGGCGCACCGCCGGCCCCCCCCGCAGCCAGCTGCCCGGCACCTCGGCGTTCGTGCTCCACGGGGTGCGGCTGAGCCGCTCGGCCGCCGCTCCGCGGGCCAGCGTCACCCGCCGCCGCAGATCGGCGCTCGAGGGGCGCTCGGCTTCGGCGTCGCCGAGCAGCACACTCGGCACGCGCTGCACCGTGAGCCGCAGATCGATGCGATCGTTGAGCGGCCCCGAGATGCGCTGCAGGTACTTCACCCGCTTGCCGGGGGAGCAGCGGCACTCCGACACGGTGTCCCGCGAGCCCGCGTTGCCGCAAGGGCAAGGGTTCGAGGCGAGCACCAGCTGGGTGCGAGCGGGGAGCACCGAACTGGGGAACTCGGGCGCCTCGTCGAGGAACAGCACGCCGTGACAGGCCCGCGTGATCGCACCCGGTCTCACCCCGCCGCTGTCGCCGCCCCCGATGACCGCCACCTTGGAGGCCGTGTGATGCGGGGACTCCATCGGGGGCCGCCGCACGAGCGAGGTGAGCGATACGCCGCCCAGCGCTGCGATGCTGCTGGCGGTGAGCGACTCGTCGTCGGTGAGGTCGGGCAGGATGGTGGGAAGCCGGCAGACGAGCAGCGTTTTCCCCGCACCGGGCGGTCCGAGCAGTGAGAGATGATGCCGCCCCGCGGCTGCGACCGCGAGCGCCTCCACGGCCTCGGGCTGCCCGATCACGTCGGCCATGTCGAGACCCTCGGTGCGGTGCTGCGCGTCGGCACTGTACTGTACGGTTCGATCCGGATCCGCTGAACGCTCGGCCTCGCGCTGCTCCCGATCCTCGCGCTGCCCTGCAGCCTCCGCACCGCCGGTGCGCTCGCCGCCGGCCCCCACCGCGATGCGACCGCCCTCACCCCGGTACCAGGCCACCGCACCCGCGAGACCGGGTACCGCGATCACTTCGAGATCCGGCACGAGGGCGGCCTCGGCGCTGCACGCCTCGGGCACCATGACACGGCGGAAGCCCAGGGCCCGGGCCGCGACGGCCGCGGGGAGGAGCCCCGCGGGCCTGCGCAGCTCGCCGTCGAGCCCGAGCTCGCCGAGGTGCGCGGTCTGCGCGAGCTCGCCGGCCGGCAGGTGGCCCAGAGCGGCGAGGGCGGAGAGCGCGATCGCGAGGTCGAAGCCGGATCCCTGCTTGGGCAGGGACGCCGGGCTGAGGTTGACCGTGACGAATCGCTCCGAGACGGGCATGCCGAGCTGGGCCGTGGCCGAGCGCACCCGCAGCTTCGCCTCGGCGAGCGCGGTGTCCGGCAGCCCGATGATCGCCATACCGGGGAGCTGCTGCGAGACCGCGGCCTCGACCATCACGGCTGTGCCCTCGAGGCCCGTGAGCGTGATGGCCGCCGCGCGGCAGACCGCGCGGGTCACAGGATGCCCCGCAGATGATCGATGCCGGGTGCGCCGCTCGGGCCGAGCGTGATGCCGATCGCGTCGACGCGCAGTTCGGAGGCGCGGGTGCGGTGCTCCCGCGCCCAGTCGAGCAGCAGCCGTCTGAGGCGCCCGGCCTTGCGCGCGGTGATGGCCGAGAGCGGGCTGCCGTAGCCGCGGCCGCTGCGCGTCTTCACCTCGACGGCCACGAGCGCGCCCCGATCGAGCGCGATCAGGTCGAGCTCGCCGTAGCGGTTGCGCCAGTTGCGGTCGAGGATCACGAAGCCGCGCTCCTCGAGGAACGCCGCGGCGAGCGATTCGCCGCGCGCGCCGAGTGTCTGGTTGTGGGCCGAGCTGGTCATGGGCACCTCCTGGTCTTCAGACTGGGGGGATGGGGCGGCGCGGTTTCGCCGGAATCGGGCGATTGTGAGTGGATAGTCGCGTGAGGGGCGAAACGGGTGGCATGTGAGCGGAGTCCGCGCCGGCCTCCCGCGGGCGCCCGCCGAGCATCCGCGGACGGCCCCCGGCGAGACGCCGTCCGAGGAGCGGCCGCGACGCCTCCGCGCGACCGCCGAGATGCGGAGCCGGATGCTACACTGGTCGATGCATCTCGAAAGAGATGACTTCGCGTGCCCGCACAGCGGAGCGAAGCCGACGGTCCCCGTTCGTGTGTTCCACACGTCGCGGGGCGGCTGAGCCCGGGGCACCAGGATCTGGTCGCACTCCGCGATCGATGACAACCGCAAGCGCGCGCCCGCAGGGGCGCGCAGAACAGGAGAACGGCAATGGCCGTCGTCACCATGCGTCAGCTGCTCGACAGCGGTGTCCACTTCGGGCACCAGACCCGCCGCTGGAACCCGAAGATGAAGCGCTTCATCTTCACCGAGCGCTCGGGCATCTACATCATCGACCTGCAGCAGTCGCTCGGCTACATCGATGCCGCCTACGACTTCGTGAAGAACACCGTCGCGCGCGGCGGCAACATCCTCTTCGTGGGCACCAAGAAGCAGGCCCAGGAGGCCATCGCCGAGCAGGCGACCCGCGTGAACCAGCCCTACGTGAACCAGCGCTGGCTCGGCGGCCTCCTCACCAACTTCCAGACCGTCACCGGTCGCCTCGAGCGCATGAAGGAGCTCGAGCAGCTCGACTTCGAGGGCACCACCAGCGGCTTCACCAAGAAGGAGCTGCTGCTCAAGAAGCGCGAGCTCGAGAAGCTGCAGAAGTCGCTCGGCGGCATCCGCAACATGGCGAAGACCCCGTCGGCTCTCTGGGTGGTCGACACCAAGAAGGAGCACCTCGCCATCGACGAGGCGCAGAAGCTCGGCATCCCGGTCATCGCGATCCTCGACACCAACTGCGACCCCGACGAGGTCACCTACCCGATCCCGGGCAACGACGACGCGATCCGCTCGGTCGCGCTGCTCACCCGCGTGATCGCGGACGCCGTCGCCGAGGGCCTCATGGAGCGCCACCAGAAGCCCGCCGAGGGCGCCGAAGCCGCCGCCGAGCCCCTCGCCGAGTGGGAGGTCGAGCTGCTGAACGCCGAGAAGACCGAGGCCCCCGCCGAGGAGGCTCCCGCTGCCGAGGCTCCCGCCGAGGAAGCCGCCGCCGATGAGGCCCCCGCAGCCGAGGCGGCTGCCGAGGCCCCGGCCGCCGAGTAAGTCCACACCACAACGTATGATCCTGCGCCCCTCGATCGCTCGAGGGGCGCAGGGCGACACAAGAAGGAGTCACACATGGCTGCAGTGAGCATGGCCGCTGTGAAGGAACTGCGCGACCGCCTCGGCGCCGGCATGGTCGACAGCAAGAACGCGCTCGTCGAGGCCGATGGCGACATCGAGAAGGCGATCGAGATCCTGCGTCTCAAGGGTCTGAAGGGCGTCGCCAAGCGCGGCGACCGCGAGGCGAGCGAGGGTCTCGTCGCGGCCAAGCAGAGCGACGGCGCCGCCACGATGATCGAGCTCGTCTGCGAGACCGACTTCGTCGCGAAGAACGAGAAGTTCCTCGCCCTGGCGGATCGTGTGCTCGACGCGGTCGTCGCCGCCGGCGCGAAGAACGCCGAAGAGGCCCTCGCGGCCCCCGCGGGCGACCAGACCGTCGCCGAGCTGATCACCGATGAGGCCGCCGTCATCGGCGAGCGCATCGAGCTGCGCAAGGTCTCGCGCGTCGAGGCCCCCGCGACCTCCATCTACCTCCACCAGACCTCGAAGGATCTGCCCCCGCAGATCGGCGTGGTCGTGGGCTACGAGGGCGATGACGCCGAGACCGCGCTCAGCATCGCGCGCCACATCTCGTTCGCCGATCCGCTCTACCTCAGCCGCGAGGACGTCCCCGAGGCCGACGTGGAGAAGGAGCGCGAGATCGTCACCGAGATCTCGAAGAACGAGGGCAAGCCCGAGGCCGCTCTGCCGAAGATCGTCGAGGGCCGTCTCACCGCCTTCTTCAAGCAGGTCGCGCTGAACGAGCAGGTGCACGCCCTCGACGCCGACAAGCGGGAGGTCAAGAAGGTGGCCGAGGCCGCCGGCATCACCGTCACCGGGTTCGCCCGCAGCAAGGTCGGCGCCTAAGCGTCGTCCAGGGCCCGGGTCGCACACGCGACCCGGGCCCTTATGCTGCGTACAGCGGCCACCCCATAAGCTACCTACCAGATCATCCGAGCGAAGGAGTACCCCCTATGACCGAGACCGCACGCAAGCGTCGAGTGCTGTTGAAGCTTTCGGGGGAGGCCTTCGGCGGAGGCACGCTGGGCGTGAACCCCGACGTGGTCAGCCAGATCGCCCGCGAGATCGCGGCGGCCATGGACGACGCCGAGGTCGCGGTCGTGGTCGGAGGCGGCAACTTCTTCCGCGGCGCCGAGCTCTCGCAGCGCGGCATGGACCGTGCTCGCGCCGACTACATGGGCATGCTCGGCACCGTGATGAACGCCCTCGCTCTGCAGGACTTCCTCGAGCAGGCCGGTGTCTCGAGCCGCGTGCAGTCGGCCATCACCATGACCCAGGTCGCTGAGACCTACATCCCGCTGCGCGCGATCCGGCACCTCGAGAAGGGCCGCGTCGTGATCTTCGGCGCCGGGGCGGGCCTGCCGTACTTCTCGACCGACACCGTGGCCGCGCAGCGCGCGCTCGAGATCCACGCCGACGAGGTGCTGGTCGCGAAGAACGGCGTCGACGGCGTCTACACCGCCGACCCGAACCAGGATCCGAACGCGACCCTCATCGACGAGATCACGTACAACGACGCGCTCGTGCGGGGCCTGAAGGTGGTCGACTCGACGGCGTTCAGCCTGTGCATGGACAACGGCATGCCGATGCGCGTCTTCGGTATGGAGCCGGCCGGCAACGTCACCGAGGCGATCCGCGGCGAGCAGCTCGGCACCCTGGTGCACCGCTAAGCTGGTATCAGAGCGTTTTCAGAAGGTTTCAGAAGGAGAGCACCGTGATCGAAGAGGTCTTCGTCGATGTCAAGGACCGCATGGCCAAGGCGGTCGAGGCTGCGAAGGAGGGCTTCGCCACGGTGCGCACCGGTCGCGCCAACCCCGCCCTGCTGCAGAACCTGCAGGTCGACTACTACGGCACCCCGACTCCACTGGCGCAGCTGGCGTCGGTGCAGAACCAGGATGCTCGCAGCCTGATCATCACCCCCTATGACAAGGGCGCGATGAAAGCCATCGAGCAGGCGATCCGCGACATGCCGAACCTCGGGGCCAACCCCTCGAACGACGGCAACGTGATCCGCGTCTCGCTGCCCGAGCTCACCGAGGAGCGCCGCAGGGAGTTCGTGAAGATCGTGAAGGCTCGCGCCGAGGACGCCCGCGTGGCGATCCGCAACGTGCGCCGCAGCGGCAAGGACGATCTCGACGTGCTCAAGAGCGAGGTCGGCGAGGACGAGGTGGCGCGCGCCGAGAAGGAGCTCGAGTCGGTGACCAAGCAGTTCATCGACCAGGTCGATGACGCGCTCAAGCGCAAAGAAGCCGAACTGCTGGAGGTCTAACCTCCATGACCGGTTCTGACAGGCGCGACGAACTGCGCAGCGCACTCGAGAGCAAGCGCGCGCAGCTCGAGGCGACGAATGCCAGGATCGAGGCCCGGGCCGGGCGCAATCTGTTCTTCGCGGTGCTCTCGGGCCTCGTGTTCGCGGGGGTCTTCCTCGCGAGCCTGCTGCTCGTGAAGCAGGTCTTCGTGCTGCTCGTCGCGGTGATCGTGGCGGTGGCCCTCATTGAGCTGGCCGCCGCATTCCGCGTCGCGGGGCGGCGGGTGCCGCGCGTCGGCGTGGTGCTCGGCGGGCTGGTCGTGGTGAGCGGCGCCTACTTCTGGGGCGCCGAGGGAATGCTGCTCGGCCTGTTCGCGGGTTCGGCGCTGCTCACCGTGTGGCGGCTCGTCGAGGGCCTGGTGCCCGCCTGGGAGACCCCGCCGCGTACCCTGGTGCGCGACGTGTTCTCGGGGCTCTTCACGCTGGTCTACGTCGCCTTCCTCGCATCGTTCGCGGTGCTGCTCGTCGACGTCGACGGCGGCGAGTGGTGGGTGTTCGCGCTCGTGCTCGTGGTGGTCTCGGTCGACGTCGGCGCGTATGCGGCGGGCGTCACCCTGGGCAAGCACAAGATGACGCCGAGGATCAGCCCCAACAAGACTTGGGAGGGCTTTGCGGGCGCGGCGGTCGTCGCGGCCGCGGCCGGCGTCGGCGTCTCGGTGTTCGCGCTGCAGCAGCCGTGGTGGGTGGGGATCCTGCTCGGTCTGGTGGTGCTGCTGACGGCGACGATGGGCGATCTCACGGAGTCGCTCATCAAACGCAATCTGGGAGTGAAAGACATGAGTTCGTGGATTCCCGGTCACGGCGGCTTCCTCGACCGCCTCGACTCGCTGCTGCCGTCGGCGGTCGGAGTCTACGGCGTGGCGCTGGCGCTGGGGGTGGTGTGATGACAGAGCCCTCTCAGCAGCAGAAGCGCTCGGTCCGCAAGAATGGTCCGGTGCACTCCTCCTTCCCCGTCGCCTCAGGTTCCCAGCTCGGCTACCAACCCGAACAGGTCGACGCCTTCCTCGATCGCGCCCGAGCCACATACGAAGGGGCGGGCGAGGGTTCGATGACCGCGGAGGAGGTGCGCCGCACGGCGTTCGGGCTGAAGCGCGGCGGGTACGCCTCGCGGTACGTCGACGCAGCGATGGATCGCCTCGAGGAGGTCTTCTTCGAGCGCGAGCGGCGAGCTCGCGTGCGCGCCGAGGGCGAGGAGGCGTGGTGGGAGGAGACCCGCCAGCTGCTCTCCGAGGTGCGCGGCCGCATGCAGCGGCCCCGCGGGAAGCGCTTTCGGAGGCGCGGCGTCTTCGCCACCGGGTACCGGCGTTCGCAGGTGGACGCCTTCCTGGATCGGATCTTCGAGATGTTCGAGCGGCGTGAGCTCGGCCTCTCGCCGGCCGAGGTGCGCGACGTCGTGTTCCACTCGCAGTGGCGGGGATACGACGAGGATCAGGTGGACGCGCTGCTCGACGCGGTGGTCGAGCTGATCCTCGCGACGCGGTGATCGCTCGGCATCTTTCCCGTTCCCATTGAACGACTCGAGCCTCTGAGATAGAATCGTTACATTGTGTCTGTTGTGAACTCCGCCCCCATGTCGCGCTGGTCCCGTTTCAAAGTTCCGGTCGCGGTGCTCGCGGTCGCCGGAATCTTCGGTGGAGCGGTGGTCGCCCCGCTCGCCATGCCGAGCGCGCCCGCCGATGCCGAGTCGATGGCGTTCCAGGAGCGGATCCATCAGGAGTTCACCCCCAACGTCTCCGCCGAGGCCGACCTGGTCTACACCGAGGTGCCGGTCGAGATCTCTCAGGACGAGCAGCGACGCGTCAAGGCCGAGGAAGAGGCCGCCGCTGCGGCGAAGAAGGCCGCTGAGGAGTCGGCGGCCCCGCAGGCCGCGGGCGCCCCGCCCAAGTACACGGGCGGGGGATCGCCCGCCGAGTGGATGGCCGCCGCCGGTATCGCCGAGAGCGACTGGGGCTACGTCGACTACATCGCCTCGAAGGAGAGCGGCTGGAACCCGAACGCGACCAACGCCAGTTCGGGTGCGTGCGGTCTGATCCAGGCGAACCCCTGCAGCAAGGTGCCCGGCAGCGGCTACGACCCGGTCGACAACCTGCGCTGGGCGAACGGCTACGCCGTGAGTCGCTACGGAAGCTGGGCGGCCGCCTACGGGTTCTGGACCTCGAACCACTGGTGGTGAGCGGCCGGTGAGCCGGCGCAGCCGAGAGGGCGCCAGCCGTGGCGCGTAGTCGACGCGTCAACAAGTATCAGCGAGCGGCTGCCGTGCCGCCCCGCGACGTCACCCGTCTCGCATACGGGGGGCGCTCGCAAGGAGACGCGGCGCGGCGTCGAATGGTTCGTGCGCGAGATTCCCGCCCACCGCGCCGAGAAGAGCTACCGGTGCCCGGCCTGCGCGAACGAGGTGCCGCCCGGGCAGGCGCACGTGGTGGTCTGGAGCGCCGAGCACTTCTTCGGCGATGAGGCCGCCGTGCGCGACCGCCGCCACTACCACTCGTACTGCTGGCAATCAGCCTGAGCGCCCCCGCGCCGCCCGAGCCTCGCCCGTCGCCCTCGCCACGATGAGGGGCGGAACCGGCCGATGCCGACGCGAAGACGTGCCGTTCCCTCGCGCCCGTCGACGGACGCGCGAGAGCCGCCGGCGAACCGCCTAGAAGAGCGTCGGGGGAGCGGTCGGCGCGGTGACGTCGACCTCGGGGCTCGGCGTCGTGGCTCCGGCGAGACCCGGCCCGTGATCGGGCTCGATGCCGGCCTGGAAGGCCAGGGCCACCGCGCGGGCGCGCTGATCCGCCGCCTCGTTGAGCGGATGCCCGGCGTGGCCCTTCACCCACTCGAACCGTACGTCGCGACCCGCGAGGGCCGTGTCGAGCTGTTCGAGCAGCTCGCGATTGAGCACGGGCTTGCCGTCGGCCTTGCGCCAGCCCCGGCGCTTCCAGCCGGGCATCCACTGCGTCACGGAGTTGATGACGTACTGGCTGTCGCACAGCACGTGCAGGGGCTCGTGCGCCCGCTCGGCGGTGGCGTGCAGCAGGTCGAGCACGGCCATGAGCTCGCCCTGGTTGTTGGTGGCGCGCGGCCATCCGCCGGCGCGCCACTGCTCGCCGTCGACCACCCATGCCCAGCCGGCGGGGCCGGGGTTGCCGAGGGCCGATCCGTCGGCTGCTGCGGTGAGAGTCACGCCTGCTCGCTCTCGACGGCGGGCGTCGCGGCCGAGTCGCTCGCGGCTGGCTCGGGAGCCGATCCCTCGATCACGGGCTGCTCGACGATGCGGCCGGCGACCGTGCTCATCTTCTGGGCATTGGTGAGCACCTCTCCGAGGCTCTCGAAGTAGCGGGCCACGGCGCCGCGCTCGACCTTCAGCTGGGTCATGCGATCCTCGGCTGCGGCGAGCACCTTCGTGGCGCGATCCTCGGCGGCCGCGAAGGTGGTCTGGGCGCGCTGCTCGGCCTCGAGCACGATCTCGGCGGCGCGACGTTCGGCTTCGCCGCGGGTGCTGCGGGCGTGCTGAGCCGCCTCGGCGGTGATGCGCTCGTACTCGGCGCGCGCCTCCTCGAGCTGCGAGCGCAGCTCGGCGAGTTCGGTGCGGGTGGCCTCGATCTCGCGGCGCGACGCCTCCGCGGCCTGCTGCTGGCGCGCGGCCAGCTCCTGCTCGAGCGCCTCGCGCTGCTGAGCCGACGAGGTGTTGAACTCGAGGGTGTCGGCCTCGATCTGCTCGTGCATCGAGCGCACCGCGTCTTCGGTCTCGGCGCGCAGCTGCGCGAGGCGCGCCTCCTCGGCGGCCCGGTGCTCGGCGAGCTCGGCGACGGTGTCGGTGCGCAGCAGGTCGGTCTCCTCGGTGACCTCGGCCCGCTTGGCGGCGACCTCGCGTTCGATCGCGGCGGCCTGCGCTTCGCGCTCGCGGCGCAGGTCGTCTTCATGCTGGGCGCGGGCGGCGGCCATGGCGCGATCGTGCTCCTCGCGCTCACGGGTGATGTCGGCGGCGAGTCTCGCCCGCTCGCGATCCACCTGCAGCTCGAGCTCCTCGCGCTGCAGACCGAGGCTCTCGGCGGCCTCCTCGCGCTGGATGCGCAGGCGCTCCTCGGCCGCCGCGGTCTCGTCCGCGATGCGCTGCTCGTGCTCGCGCAGCTGCGACGCGAGCCGCTCGGCGTGCACGGTGGCCTCGTCGGTGAGCCGAGCCTCGTGCTCTTCGCGCTGGCGAGCGAGCTGCTGTTGCTGCCGAGCGCGCTCGTCAGCGAGTTCGCGCTCGTGGGCCTCGCGTTCGGCGTCGATGCGGCCGCGGTGGTCTTCCCACTCGGCGATGAGGCGATCCTGGTGGCTCGCGAGCTCGCTGCCGATGCGGTTCTCGTGGGCCTCGCGCTCGCGGGCGAGACGCGTCTCGTGGGCCTCGGTCTCAGTCGCGAGCAGGTTCTGCTGCGCGGTGCGCTGGGCGGCGAGCTCGCGCTCCTGCAGCTCGCGCTCCTCGGCGATGCGGGCGTCGTGCGCCTCGGACTCGCGGTCGATGCGGGCCTCGTGCTCTTCGCGCTCGCGGGCGATGGCGATGTCGTGCTCGCCCCGCTCGCGGTCGATGCGGGCTTCGTGCTCCTCGCGCTCCTGCGCGATGCGGGCCTCGTGCTCTTCGCGCTCGCGGTCGATGCGCGCCTCGTGCTCCTCGCGCTCGTCGGCGAGCGCGCGATCGTGGGCCTCGCGCTCCTCGGCGATGCTCTGCTCGTGCGTCTCGCGCTCGCGCGCCAGGCGGGAGACGTGGGCGGAGAGCTCGGCCGAGAGGCGCTCCTCCTGAGCGTCGCGCTCGTTCTTGAGGCGCGCCTCGTGCGAGACGATCTCGGCGCGCATCGATTCATCGTGCGCGTCGCGCTCTTCGGCGATGGTCTGCTCGTGGGCCTCGCGCTCAGCAGCGATGCGCGCCTCGTGCGCCTCGAGATCCTGCCGCAGCTGCTGCTCCTGCCGCTCGCTCGCGGCGGCCAGCTCGGCCTCGAGCCGCTGCTGCGCCTCGGCGCGGTCGCGGGCTGCGAGCTCGTCTGCGCGCGCCCGTTCGCGGGTGCCCTGCTCGGCGAGCGTCGAGAGCTCGGCCTGCTGGGCTTCCAGGCCGCGCGCGATCGCGGCCTCGTGCGCTTCGCGCTCCTGCGCGATGCGGTCGGCGTGCACCTGCTGCTCGGAGGCGATGCGGCGCTCGTGCTGCTCCCGCTCGACGGCGAGTGCCTCGTCGTGCTCCTGGCGCTCCTGCGCGATGCGGCCGCGCAGCGTGTCCATCTCGGTGGTGAGGGCCCGGCGCTCGGCCTCGAGCCGCCCCTCGAGCTCGCGCTGGCGCTCGGTGTATCGCTCTTCGAGCTCGGTCTCTTCGCGCTGGCGCTTGGCCTCGAACTCGGCGCGGGCGCGCTCGGCCTCCTGCACGAGTCGAGCGCGCTCGAGTTCGGCCTCGCGCTCGCTCTCGGCCTTCTGCCTGGCGAAGGCCTCGGCGTGGCGCTCGGTCTCGGCGCGCAGCTCGTTCGCGGCGGAGCGTGCTTCGGCCGTGAGCTGCTCGGCCTCGGCTCGGGCGGCGGCGAGTTCTGCCTGGGCGTCGCGGTGCGCGGTCTCGCGCTCGGTGGCGGCCTCGCGGGAGGCGGAGCTGACGGTGAGCTCGGCGTCGCGGCGGGCCTCGTCGACGAGACGCTCGCGCTCGGCGTTCGCAGCCGCGGTCTGCTCGGCGAGATCGGTGCGGGCGCCGGTGATGATGATCTCGGCCTGCTCTGAGGCCGAGGAGAGCAGTTCGTCGGCGCGTGCCTGCGCCTGAGTGAGCACGCGCTTCGCCTCCTCCTCGGAGGAGCGGCGCAGCTTCTCGGCGTCGAGGTCGGCCTGCGCCATGAGGCGCTGGGCGTGATCCTCGGCGATCTTGAGGCTCTTCTCGACCCGCAGGCCGAGCCCCGAGTAGCCGCTGGCGCCGAGCTCGGCGACCTGGTCCTGCAGCTCGGCGATGAGCTGGCGCTGCTCCTGGCCAGTCTGCGTGGCCTGCTGGTGGGCGAACTGCAGCGACTCGAGGTGCGACTGCAGGGTGGCGATGTGCCCGGTGAGGGATCCGATGCGCTCGTCCACTTCTTCGCGGTTGTACCCGCGGAAGGCAGGGGAGAACTGCTGAGCTGATTCGGACACTGGGCCTCCGGGAATCGAACGATTTCGTGCGCGCCCCGCGGAGCGGATGGGCTGGCACGGAGAATGAGGTCCAGATTATCGCACTCGTCAGAGGATGAGGCGGGGATCCTCGGAAAAATCACCCGGCCCGGAGCGGGGTCGCGGGCGTTCGGGCAGGCCCGGCGCGACGTCGCCGAGACCGCGGTCCACCAGTCCGCATCCATGCCGCATCCATGCCGCGTCGAGGAAGCTCCGGTAGCGTTGTCATGAAGAGTCGTGCTCGACGCGCCCCCGGCCACCGGCCGTGAGGGGTGATCGGGCGCCGTCAACCGTGGATAGGAGCCCCCGTGCGATATGTGCTCGCGATCGCAGCGCTGGTGATCTCCGGTGTTCTGCTGCTGCTGGGCATCGGCCAGCGCACCTTCCTCGCAGGCCCCTCCGAGATCAGCTTTCCGGTCGAGACCAACTCCGAGGCCGGCTACGCGCTCATCGACGGCACCGAGCTCGCCAAGGTGCCGGGCCAGGCCAACATCGTCGTGAGAAGCGAGCAGGCGTTCGTGGCAACCGGTCAGACCCGCGACGTCGAGGGCTGGCTCGAGCCCTACCTGCACGCCGAGCTCACGGTCGACAAGCAGCAGCAGCGCCTGCTGAGCGCCCTCATCGCCCCGGCCGTGGTCGACGCGCCCGAGGCGGGCGCCGAAGCCGAGACCCCGCAGCCGCGCGACCCCCGCGGCAGCGACCTGTGGCTCGAGGAGCGCTCGGTCGACGACGAGGGCGCCGGCGCCGACGCCAGCACCCTTCGCGTGCCCGTCTCGCTGGGCGCCGACCAGTCCGTGCTCATCGCGTCGAACGGAGAAGATCCCGTGCCCACCGATGTCTCGCTCGTGTGGGCGCAGGACCCCAACACCCCCTGGGCCGGCCCGCTGCTCGCGGCCGGCGGCCTGTTCGCGCTCGCGGGCGCGGTGATGTATCTGCTCGCCGTCGACCACAACCGACGTGGGCTCGGCCCGCGGCGCGGCCGTCGCGGCCCGCTGCAGGGCATCCGCAACGCGTTCTCCAAGCCCGGCGCCGCGCGCGGCACCGCTGCGCCCGTCGACGGAGCGGACGGCGGATCCGGGGCCTCCGGGGGCGGCAGCGCCTCGATGCGCGCCGATCGTCGCACCCGACTGCGGCGACGTCTCGCGATCCCGGCCCTCGGCGCGGTCGCGGTCATCGGGCTCACCGGCTGCTCGCCCAGCTACTGGCCCCAGTTCGGCCCCGAGACGACGCAGGAGGAGACCCCCGCGCCCACGCCCTCCTCAGCCGCACCGGTGCCCGTCACCGACGGGCAGCTCAGCCGCATCGTGCAGCGCATCTCGAACGTCGCGAACGAGGCCGACGACGCCCTGAACGTCGACCTGCTCGGCGACCGCTTCGTCGGAGACGCCCTCGCGCAGCGCACCGCCAACTACACGATCCGGGCCACCATGCCCGACTACAGCGTGATTCCTCCGCGCATCACCGACGACGAACTCGACTACGAACTCGTGCAGAGCACCGAGTCGTGGCCCCGCACCCTGTTCGTCACCGTGGCTTCGACGCGCGGCGTCGACGACCCCGAGGATCCGGTGGTCGAGGATGCCGACGGCGAGGGGTCCGAGAGCGAGCCGACCGAGACGGCCGCCGCGTCACCCTCGCTCGCCCTCGTGCTCACGCAGGAGACGCCGCAGGACAACTACCACGTGTCGCGGGTCATCGCGCTGCGCGGCGGCATCTCGATGCCGCAGGCGGCCCCCGCCGAGGAGGGCACGGCACTGCTCGCGAACGACATCGAGTCGCTCGTGCTGCCTCCGGGCGACGTGGGCGCGCAGTTCGCGGCAGTGCTGCAGGGCGGCCCCGACGTGCCCGAGGCCGAGGCCTTCGACATCGCAGAGGACACGCTGCTGCAGAACTACGGCAAGACCCTCGCGGAGCAGGCCCAGGTGCAGTCGGACGGCAAGGGGCAGACCATGGTCTACTCGGTCGCCGCGCGGCAGGGCGACGAGGCCCCCGTGGCGCTGTCGACCGGTGTGGGCGGGGCACTCGTGGCGACGACCGTGATCGAGGAGCAGATCGTCGACGCGGCCGGCGGCCGCTACAAGCCGCAGGCGAACGGCGCCGTGACGGCGCTCTCCGGGCTCACTGGGGAGCAGGAGAGACTCGTGCAGGAGGTCGCGCACCAGCTGCTCTTCTACGTGCCCAGCAAGACCGACGGAAGCAAGATCCAGTTGCTCGGTGTGACGAGCGAACTCGTGGGAGTGAGGAACTAGACATGACGCAGCAGATGCCCGCGCGCCTTCCCGGCGGAGGAGTCGATCTGAGCCACCTCGCGGCTCGCGGCCAG
Organism: Leucobacter muris; assembly: GCF_004028235.1. Classification (NCBI taxonomy): domain Bacteria; kingdom Bacillati; phylum Actinomycetota; class Actinomycetes; order Micrococcales; family Microbacteriaceae; genus Leucobacter; species Leucobacter muris. The sequence goes on from NZ_CP035037.1 coordinate 1,362,608, forward strand.
GCCGGCCCCGGCGGCCAGCCCGGCGCGCCGACCGCAGACCAGGCCCAGGGAACCGGGCAGACGGTCGACGTGCCCTCGCTCGTGCTCGACGTCACCGACGAGACCTTCGAGCAGATCGCGCAGCTCTCGTCGGTGGTGCCCGTGGTCTTCGACCTGTGGGCGGAGTGGTGCCAGCCCTGCAAGACCCTCAGCCCCGTCATCGAGAAGATCACGCGCGAGTTCGACGGCCGCGTGCTGCTCGCGAAGGTCGACGTCGACTCGAATCCCGGCCTCGCGCAGGCGTTCCAGGCGCAGTCGATCCCCACCGTCGTCGCGCTCGTCGGCGGCCGGCCGGTGCCCCTCTTCCAGGGGGCCGTACCCGAGGCGCAGGTGCGGGAGTTCTTCACCCAGCTCGTGCAGCTCGCCGAGCAGCACGGCGTGACGGGTCGCGTGAGCGCTCCGGATCAGGGCGACGCCGACGCGCAGGGCGCGCCCGCCGCCCCCGCCGAGCCCGAGATCCCAGAGGCGCACCGCGCCGCCGTCGAGGCCGCCGAACGCGGCGACTACGCCGCCGCGGTCTCGGAGTGGGAGGCGGTGCTCGTGAAGGCACCGGCCGACGCGGAGGCCCGCGCCGCGCTCGTGCAGATGAAGCTGCTGCAGCGCCTGCAGGGCGTCACCGCCGACGAGATCCGCAGCGCCGCCGCGGCCGACGTGAGCGACGTCGCAGCGCAGATGCGCGTCGCCGACCTCGACATCTCGGGCGGGCACGTCGAAGACGCCTTCCTGCGGCTGCTCGATCTTTTCGCCGCGAGCACCGACGCCGACGACCGCGCCGCGATCCGTGAGCGCCTGCTCGAGCTCTTCGAGGTGGTCGGCATCGCGGATCCGCGGGTGCTCGCCGCGCGCGGCCGTCTGGCGAACCTGCTCTACTGAGCGGGTGCGCCCCTGACGTGAGCGACGTGCGAGCCTACCTGGACCACGCGGCGACCTCGCCGATGCCGCGCGAGGTGCTCGCCGCTTACACCGACGCGCTGCGCGTCGTCGGCAACCCGGCTTCCACCCACGGGCACGGGCAACGGGCGAGCGAGCTGCTCGAGCAGGCGCGCGAGCGCATCGCCCGCGCGCTCGGCTGCGACACCGCAGAGCTGATCCTCACCGGCGGCGGCACCGAGTCGATCAACCTCGCCCTCAAGGGCATCTACTGGGCGCGCCGCGCCTCGCTCGGGCCCGACGCCGTGATCCTCGTCGCCGAGGGGGAGCACCACGCGACGATCGAGGCCGCCGAGTGGCTGCGCGACTTCCAGGGCGCACGCCTGCGATGGCTGCCCATCGATGCCGACGGGGTGCTGCGCCCCGCCGTGCTCGAGGCCGCGATCGCGCAGGAGGGCGCCGAGAACGTCGCACTCGTCTCGTTCCTGTGGGCGAACAACGAGGTCGGGGCCGTGCAGCCGGTCGCCGAGCTGTGCCGGATCGCCGCGAGCGCGGGGCTTCCCGCGCACGTCGACGCCGTGTCGGCCCTGGGGCAGCTGCCCATCGATTTCGCGGCGGCCGGGGCGGCCGCGGTGTCGGTCTCCGCGCACAAGATCGGCGGGCCCGTCGGCGTCGGCGCCCTCGTGCTGGGACGGAGGATCGCGGCCGAGCCGCTGCTGCACGGCGGCACCCAGCAGCGGGCGCGATCCGGCACCCAGGACGTCGCGGGCGCCGTCGGTTTCGCCGCCGCCCTCGACCTCGCCGTCGATCCCGACGGGCGCCCCGAGCCGGTTCGTGCCGCTCGGCTCCGCGCGCTGCGCGACCGCCTCGTGGCGGGCGTGCGCGCGGCCGACCCGAGCGCCGTGCTGCGCGGCCCGGAGCCGTGGGCTGCCGAGGGGGCGGCCGCGACGGGCCCGGGCAGGGACGCGGCGCTCGAACCCGTCGACCAACCGGTGCGGGTGCCGGGGAACGCGCACTTCACCTTCCCGGGCTGTCAGGGCGACTCGCTCGTGTTCCTGCTCGACGCGGCGGGGGTCTCGGTCTCGGTCGGTTCGGCGTGCCGGGCCGGCGTCGCCGAGATCTCGCACGTGCTGCTCGCGATGGGGATATCCGAGGCCGAAGCGGCCGGCGCCCTGCGCTTCACGCTCGGCCCCGACACCCGTGACGACGAGGTCGACGCGCTGCTCGCCGCCCTGCCCGCCGCGCTCGAGCGCGCCCGCGCCGCGGGACTCGCCTGAGATCCGAAGGGCTGCGGCGACGAGGGCGCAGCGGTTGAGGGGCCGGGCGCGAGGGATCGGGTTGCGCGCCGCGCCGGGCGCGTACAATGGATCGGATGAAGATTCTGGCGGCGATGAGCGGGGGCGTCGACTCCGCCGTGGCGGCGGCGCGCGCCGTTGAAGCGGGGCACGACGTGGTCGGCGTGCACCTCGCCCTCAGTCGTATGCCCGGCACGCTGCGCACCGGATCCCGCGGCTGCTGCACGATCGAGGACGCGATGGACGCCCGCCGCGCAGCCAACCTGCTCGGCATCCCCTTCTACGTTTGGGATCTCAGCGAACGCTTCAAGGAGGACGTCGTCGACGACTTCATCGCAGAGTACGCCGCGGGCCGCACCCCCAACCCGTGCATGCGCTGCAACGAGAAGATCAAGTTCGCCGCGCTGCTCGACAAGGCCATCGCCCTCGGCTTCGACGCCGTGGCCACCGGGCACTACGCGAGCCTCGAGGACGGCCCCCACGGCCGCGAACTGCACCGGGCGAGTGCCTGGGCCAAGGACCAGTCGTACGTGCTCGGCGTGCTCACCGAGCGGCAGCTCGCGCACTGCTACTTCCCGCTCGGCGACACACCCTCGAAGGAGCTGATCCGGGCGGAGGCCGAGGATCGCGGCCTGCAGGTCGCGCAGAAGCCCGACAGCCACGACATCTGCTTCATCCCCGACGGCGACACGCGCGGCTGGCTCTCCGACCACCTCGAGCGCGAACCAGGCGAGATCCTCGACGAATCGGGCGAGGTGGTGGGCCGCCACGACGGCGCGCACGGCTACACCGTGGGACAGCGGCGCGGTCTGCAACTCGGCAGGCCCGCACCCGACGGGCAGCCGCGCTACGTGCTGTCGATCCGCCCCGTCTCGAACCAGGTGGTCGTCGGCCCCAAGCAGAGCCTCGCGATCGGCCGCATCGCCGGCGGCCGGTTCAGCTGGGCCGGAGAGCCGGGCTTCGACGTGAGCGATCCCTTCGACTGCGAGGTGCAGATCCGCGCCCACGCCGATCCGGTTCCCGCGCGGGCGAGGCTCGAGCCGATCCTCGAAACGGAGCGCACCGAGCAGCACCGCGAGGGCGCCACGCACGAGGTGGTGGTCGACATCGACCTCGAGCGCGCGGAGCCGCTGCTGGGGGTCGCACCGGGCCAGACCGCCGTCGTCTACATCGGCACCCGCGTGCTCGGCCAGTTCACGATCGACCGTGCGGTGCCGGCGTCGAACTCCGCGGCCGTCGGCGGCTGAGGCGCATCGCCCGTTCGGGGCGGGATCCGGGCCCGGTGAGAGCGTCGCAGCCGAATGCGTTTCACCGACGCCGGATCTCTCACCGAGGCCGCGCTGTTCCTAGACTTGAGGCGTGAACGAGAACGCGCAGATCCCCATAGACTTTGATGAGGCGCGCGCCGAGGCCGAGCGCCTGGCCGTCGAGATCGAGCGCCTGCGCCGCGCCTACTACTCAGAGGCGACGAGCCTCGTCTCCGACGCCGAGTACGACGAGATGTTCCACCGGCTCGAAGCGCTCGAACGGGCCTTCCCCGAACTCGCGGGGCAGGACAGTCCCACGCGCGAGGTCGGCGCCGCCGTCGTGTCGGCCGGGTTCCCCGAGCACGAGCACGCCGAGCGCATGCTCAGCCTCGACAACGTCTTCTCGCTCGACGAGTTCCGCGAGTGGGCCGAGAAGACCCGCGCCGCCGCCGGCCGCGACGTGCGCTGGCTCTCCGAATTGAAGATCGATGGGCTCGCGATCAGCCTCGCCTACCGGCGCGGCGTGCTCGAGACCGCGACCACCCGAGGCGACGGCCGGGTGGGCGAGGACATCACCGAGAACGTCGAGCTGATCCCGGTGATCCCGCGTGAACTGCACGGCGAGGGCATCCCCGACTTCTTCGAGGCCCGCGGCGAGGTGTTCCTCAGCAGCGAGAACTTCGAGGCGCTCAACGAGCGTCAGCACGAGTTGCAGGCCGAATACGCCGCCGAGCAGCGCGCCAAGGGCGTGCCCGAGGAGCGCATCTCGATCCGCTATCCCGAGTTCGCGAACGCGCGGAACACCGCCGCGGGCACCCTGCGCCAGCGCGCCGAGAAGAAGAGCGAGACCGACCTGGCGCTCATGCGCGACCGGCTCGGGCGGCTCTCCCTGTACGTGCACGGCATCGGCGCCTGGCAACACCCCGGCATTGAGAACCAGTCCGAGGTGTACGGCCTGCTCGGCGAGTGGGGGCTGCCCGTCTCGCCCCACTCGCGCGTCTTCGACACCATCGACGAGGTCGTCGCGTTCATCGCCGACCGCGGCGAGCACCGGCACGACGTCGAGCACGAGATCGACGGCATCGTGGTGAAGGTCGACGAGCTTGACCTGCACGCCGAGCTCGGCGAGACGAGTCGGGCTCCGCGCTGGGCGATCGCCTACAAGTACCCGCCCGAGGAGGTGCACACCCGCCTCATCGACATCCGCGTGGGGGTCGGCCGCACCGGTCGGGCGACGCCTTACGCCGTCATGGAGCCCGTGAAGGTCGCCGGATCGACGGTGCGCCAGGCCACCCTGCACAATCAGCAGGTCGTCAAGGCCAAGGGGGTGCTCATCGGCGACACGGTCGTGCTGCGCAAGGCGGGCGACGTGATCCCCGAGGTGCTCGGAGCCGTGCTCGAACTGCGCGACGGCAGCGAGGTCGAGTGGCAGATGCCCGAGCGCTGCCCCGAGTGCGGCACCCCTCTGCGCCCCATGAAAGAGGGCGACATCGATCTGCGCTGCCCCAACGCGCGCGCCTGCCCCGCTCAGGTGCGCGGCCGTGTCGAGCACATCGGGTCGCGGGGCGCGCTCGACGTCGAGGTGCTCGGCGAGATCACGGCGGCTGCGCTCACGCAGCCCGAGGTGCCCGCCGATCCGCCGCTCGAGACCGAGGCCGGGCTCTTCGACCTGAGCCTCGAAGAGCTCGTGCCCATCACCGTCGTGGTGCGCGACAGCGAGACCGGCGAGCCGGTGATCGACGAGGAGACGGGCGAGCCGAGGCGGCGCTCGCCGTTCCAGCGCGTGCTGCTCGAGTACCCGCCCGAGGCCGAGGGACTCGATCCCGCGGCGCGGCGCAAGGCCGGCTACCGCAAAGACCATCGTGTGATCCTGCCCTCGAAGGACGCCGAGACGTTCCTCGCCGAACTCGAGAAGGCCAAGACCAAGCCGCTGTGGCGGCTGCTCGTCGCCCTCAACATCAGGCACGTGGGCCCCGTGGCGGCACGGGCTCTCGCCGAGTGGTTCGGCTCGCTCGACGCGGTCCGGGAGGCGTCGGTCGAAGAGCTCTCCGAGGTCGACGGCGTGGGGGGCATCATCGCCGAATCGCTCAAGGAGTGGTTCGAGGTCGACTGGCACCGCGAGATCGTGGATCGCTGGGCCGCGGCCGGGGTGCAGTGGTCGACTCCCGGGCACCCCAGCCCCGGCGCCGCGGTCGCGAAGGGCGGGGTGCTCGCAGGGCTCACCGTCGTCGCGACCGGCACGCTCGAGGGGTTCACGCGCGATGAGGCCAAGGAGGCGATCATCCAGGCCGGCGGCAAGGCGGCCTCGAGCGTCTCGAAGAAGACCGACTACGTGGCGGCGGGCCCGGGGGCGGGCTCGAAGGAGACGAAGGCCAGGGATCTCGGCATCCCCGTGCTCGACGCCGCGCAGTTCGCCGTGCTCGTCACCGAGGGCCCGGCGGCGCTCGCTCAGGACGACGACGAGGCCGTGACTGACGCGGAGGAGGGCACCGCGGGCGCGGGCGGCACCGAGACGAACGGCTCGGAGGCGAGCGGCGCGGGGGAGTGATCCGGGCGGCGCGGGATCCGGTCTAAAGCCTCCCGCGTCGGGGCGGAGCGAGTCGCCGCGGCGTCCAGCAGCCCTCGCTCACAGGCTCCCACCGAGCGACAAACGGTCGAGTTATCCACAGTTCGCCGGTTTCGGCTCTCGGGTCGGGCGCCGTTCATTAGCGTTGAGGGCAGCGCGGCATCCGGTGGTACCGGACGCCGCACGAAGACCCCGGAAAGGAGCGACCATGCCTCAGGAACCGCGCCAGATGGTTCGTGCGAGCTGGGCAGGGCAGGATCCCCTGCTGACCCATTACTACGACACCGAGTGGGGGATGCCGGTCACCGACGAGGCGGGGGTGTTCGAACGGCTGAGCCTGGAGGGCTTCCAATCCGGTCTCTCCTGGATCACCGTGCTGCGCAAGCGCGAGGCCTTCCGCGAGGCATTCGCGGGATTCGAGCCGCGGCGCGTGGCCGTGTTCGACGAGGGCGACGTCGAACGCCTGCTCCAGCACGAAGGCATCATCCGCAACCGGCGCAAGATCATGGCCACGGTCGAGAACGCGCGCACGTCGCTGCGCCTGCGAGAGGAGACGGGGGAGGGCTTGTCCGAGCTGGTCTGGTCGTACATGCCCGAGCGCTCTCCGACGCCCGAGACCGACGCCGATGTGCCCTCGACGTCGCCCGAGTCGCACGCGCTCGCGAAGGAGCTGAAGCGCCGAGGGTTCAGCTTCGTCGGCCCGACGACGGTGTACGCGCTCATGTGCGCCATCGGCATCGTCGACGTCCACCTCATGAGCAGCCACCGGCGAGGGTGCTCGGGCCTCTGGAACCCTGACGGCACCCGCAGGGAGCCCGAGCCCGGCCCTCGGTAGGATGGTGTGGTTCACCGAACCCCATTCACCACGTCACGATGGAGCAGCATGCCTGAGACCCCTGCGGCAGAACGTGCCGGGGCGAGCGGCGAGATCACGGCGCAGACCGTGCAGCATCTCGCCGGCCTCGCCCGGATCGCCCTCACCGACGCGGAGATCGACTCGCTCACGACTGAGCTCGACTCGATCCTCGCCAATATCGCCAAGGTCAGCGAGGTCGCGCGCGACGACGTGCCGGCCACGAGCCATCCGATCCCGCTGAACAACGTGACGCGGCCCGACGAGATCGCCGACGTGCTCACCCGCGAGCAGGCGCTGGCGAACGCGCCCGAGACGACCGACGGCATGTTCAGGGTCTCGTCGATCCTGGGCGAAGAGCAGTGAAGGGGGCGGCAGCAGTGAGCGAACTGATCAAGCTGACCGCGGCGGAGCTCGCCGCGAAGCTCGCCGCGGGCGAGGTCTCCTCGGAAGAGGCGACGCGCGCCCACCTCGACCGCATCTCCGCCGTCGACGGCGCGCTGAACGCCTTCCTCGCGACCGACGCCGACGCCTCGCTCGCAGCGGCGCGCGAGATCGACGCTCGCCGAGCCTCGGGAGAGGTCCTCGGTGAGCTCGCCGGTGTGCCGCTCGCCGTCAAGGACGTGCTCGTGACCACCGACATGCCCTCCACCTCGGGCTCCAAGATCCTCGAGGGGTACCGCTCGCCCTACGACGCGACCGCGGTCGCCAAGGCTCGCGCGGCCGGGCTCGTCAACATCGGCAAGACGAACATGGACGAGTTCGCGATGGGCTCGTCGACCGAGAACTCGGCCTACGGCCCCACCCGCAACCAGTGGGCGGCCGACCGGGTGCCCGGCGGCTCGGGCGGCGGTTCGGCCGTGGCCGTCGGCGCCTTCGAGGCCCCGCTCGCGCTCGGCTCCGACACCGGCGGCTCGATCCGCCAGCCCGCCGCCCTCACCGGCACCGTCGGCGTCAAGCCCACCTACGGCGGCGTCAGCCGCTACGGCGCGATCGCGCTCGCCTCGTCGCTCGACCAGATCGGCCCGTGCGCCCGCACCGTGCTCGACACCGCGCTGCTGCACGACGTCATCGCCGGTCACGATCGCCACGATTCGACGTCGCTCGACTTCGCTTGGCCCTCGATGGCCGAAGCCGCTCGCCGAGGCGCCGATCCCTCGAGCCTCGCGGGCCTGCGCGTGGGCGTCGTGAAGCAGCTCATGCTCGACGGCCTGCAGGCCGGGGTGAAGGCGCGCTTCGACGAGGCCCTCGCTCTGCTCGCCGCGCAGGGAGCCGAGATCGTCGAGATCGACGCTCCCCACTTCGAGTACGCCGTCGCCGCGTACTACCTGATCCTGCCCGCCGAGGCCTCCAGCAACCTCGCCAAGTACGACTCCGTGCGCTTCGGCCTGCGGGTCGCGCCCGAGGGCGGCGGCACGGTCGAGAGCGTCATGAGCGAAACCCGCGCCGCGGGCTTCGGCGCCGAGGTGAAGCGCCGCATCATCCTCGGCACCTACGCGCTCTCCGCCGGGTACTACGACGCCTACTACGGCAGCGCGCAGAAGGTGCGCACCCTGATCCAGCGAGACTTCGCGAGCGCCTTCGAACAGGTCGACGTGATCGCGTCGCCCACCGCGCCCACCACCGCGTGGCAGCTCGGCGCCCACGGCGGCGACCCGCTGCAGGACTACCTCAACGATGCCACGACGATCCCCGCGAACCTCGCGGGCATCCCGGGGCTCAGCCTGCCCATCGGCACCGCGAGCGAGGACGGCCTGCCGGTCGGCCTGCAGCTCATGGCGCCCGCCTTCGAGGACGCGCGGCTGTACCGCGCCGGCTCCGCGATCGAGAGCCTCATCGCCGAGCGCGACGGCTCGCCCTTCTGGGCGCAGGCCCCCTCCCTTGCAGGTGCTTCGACCGGAGAGGCGGCGAACTGATGGCCAAGACCAAGCTGATGGACTTCGAGAAGGCCCTCGAGCTCTTCGAGCCGGTGATCGGCCTCGAGGTGCACGTCGAGCTCAACACCCGCACGAAGATGTTCTCGTCGGCGCCGAACGCGTTCGGGTCCGACCCCAACACCAACCTCACCCCCGTGTGCCTCGGCCTGCCCGGAGCGCTGCCCGTGATCAACGAGCAGGCGGTGCGCAGCTCGATCAGCCTCGGGCTCGCGCTCGGGTGCGAGATCGCCGAGGTCTCGGGCTTCGCCCGCAAGAACTACTTCTACCCCGACATGGCGAAGAACTATCAGATCTCGCAGTACGACGATCCCATCGCGTACGACGGATCGGTGGAGATCGAACTCGCCTCGGGCCGCGTCGTGCACGTGCCCATCGAGCGCGCCCACATGGAGGAGGACGCGGGCAAGCTCAACCACGTGGGCGGCTCGACCGGCCGCATCCAGGGCGCCGAGTACTCGCTCGTCGACTACAACCGCGCAGGCGTGCCCCTCGTCGAGATCGTCACCCGTCCCGTCTTCGGCGGCGAAGCCGACACTCCCGAGATCGCAGCGGCCTACGTGGCGACCATCCGCGAGATCGTCATCGCGCTCGGCATCTCCGACGCCCGCATGGAGCGGGGCAACCTGCGGTGCGACGCGAATGTCTCGCTGCGCCCCCGCGGCAACGAGGGCGCCGGGATGTCGGTGCTCGGCACCCGCACCGAGACGAAGAACGTGAACTCGCTGCGCTCGATCGAGCGGGCGGTGCGCTACGAGATCCAGCGCCAGGCGCAGATCCTCGCCGACGGCGGCTCCATCACGCAGGAAACGCGCCACTGGCACGAGGACACGGGCGAGACCTCGCCGGGTCGGCCCAAGAGCGACGCCGACGACTACCGCTACTTCCCCGAGCCCGACCTCGCGCCGCTCACCCCGTCGCGCGAGCTCGTCGAGGAGCTGCGGGCCGCGCTGCCCGAGCACCCGACGCTGCGCACCCGACGCCTGAAGCAGGAGTGGCAGTTCAGCGCACTCGAGTTCCAGGACGTGGTGAACGCGGGCCTGCTCTCCAGCATCGAGGCCACCGTGAGCGCCGGCGTGCCGCCGCAGACCGCCCGCAAGTGGTGGACGGGCGAGATCGCACGCATCGCGAACGAGCGCTCGGCAGTGCCCGCCGAGCTCATCACGCCCCAGCAGATCGCCTCGGTCGTGGAGCTCGTCGACGCCGGCACGCTCAACGACAAGCTGGCCCGACAGGTCATCGCTGGCATCATCGACGGCGAGGGCACGGCGGCCGAGATCGTCGAAGCTCGCGGGCTCGGGATCGTCTCCGACGACGGCGCGCTCATCGAGGCCGTCGACGCGGCTCTCGCCGAGCAGCCTGACGTGCTCGCGAAGATCCGTGACGGCAAGGTGCAGGCCGCGGGAGCCATCATCGGCGCCGTCATGAAAGCGATGCGCGGCCAGGCCGACGCGGCCCGAGTGCGCGAGCTGGTACTGGAACGCGCGAAGTAGGCGCTCGGGGCGTTCGCCTCGTGCGCGCCGCACGTGGCGGCGTCGCGCGGGGTGGATCGAGCGGCGGCGGCGACGCAGCACCCGCGCCGCCGACACCGAAGAAACGAGAGGCCCTCACCGGGCAGAGAGGCACCGCACATGTACTTCATCGTGGTGAAATACCAGGTCAAGCCCGAGTTCGCCGACGTCTTCATCGAGCACACTGCCGAGTTCACCGAGGCCACCCGCGCCGAGCCGGGCAACCTCTGGTTCGAGTGGTCGCGCAGCGTCGAGAACCCCGATGAGTTCGTGCTCGTCGAGGCCTTCGCCGACGACGAGGCCGCGAGCGCCCACGTGGGCTCCGAGCACTTCCCGAAGGGGCTCGAAGCGATGCGACCGCTGCTCGTCAGCACCCCGAAGATCGTGTCACGCAAGGTCGAGGGCGCCGGTTGGGACGAGATGGGCGAACTCAGGATCGACGGCGGGGCCTGACCCCGTCGAGACCCCAGCCCTGACCGGTCGCCCCGGGAGCGCACTCGCGCCCCGGGGCGAACCGCTCTCCGCGCGAAGCGCCCGGCGACCGTCTGAGCGACTCCGAAGCATCCCCGCATAGACTCGGCGCAGCGGCGCGAGCCGCGCCATCGGAACCCGCACCGTCCCCGAGGAGGCACCGCATGTCAGACACCGCCGCACCATCAGACGCCACCGGTTCGCACGAGAGCGAGCACTCGACCAGGGGCTCGTACGTGACGAGCGGCGCCGAGTTCAGCCGCGACACGAACTACATCGAGGACCGCATCGTCGCCGACCCCGCAGCAGTCCGACGGCTGCCCGCCCCGCCGCCCTCGAAGATCGGTTCGCTGGGATACGGCCTCGGCGAGGGAGCCGAAGCGTGGCCCGTCGAGCCCGGGCGTTACCGGCTCGTCGCCGCCAACGCCTGCCCCTGGGCGAACCGCACCGTCATCGTGCGCCGGCTGCTGGGCCTCGAGGACGCGATCTCGCTCGGACGGCCCGGACCCACCCACGACGCGCGATCCTGGACCTTCGACCTCGATCCCGACGGCCGCGACCCGGTGCTCGGCACGGAGCGTCTGCAGCAGAACTACTTCGCGCGGTTCCCCGGCTACCCGCGGGGGATCACGGTGCCCGCCATCGTGGACATCCCCACCGGAGGGGTCGTCACGAACGACTACCCGCAGATCACCCTCGATTTCTCGACGCAGTGGCGCGAGTTCCACCGCGAGGGCGCGCCGAACCTGCTGCCCCGGGATCTGCTCGACGAGATGTGGCCCGTGATCGAGCGCGTCTTCACCGAGGTGAACAACGGCGTCTACCGCTGCGGCTTCGCGGGCAGCCAGGAGGCCTACGACGCCGCCTACGCCCGGCTCTGGGACGCGCTCGACTGGCTCGAGCAGCGTCTCTCGCCCCGCCGCTACCTCATGGGCGGTACGATCACCGAGGCCGACGTGCGGCTCTTCACCACGCTCGCGCGCTTCGACCCCGTGTATCACGGCCACTTCAAGACGAACCGCAGCAAGCTCGCCGAGATGGAGCACCTGTGGGGGTACGCGCGCGACCTCTTCCAGACGCCCGGCTTCGGCGACACGATCGACTTCGTGCAGATCAAGCAGCACTACTACATCACGCACGAGGACGTGAACCCCACGAGGATCGTGCCGGCCGGCCCCGACCTCGGCAACTGGCTCGACCCGCACGGGCGAGAGCGTCTCGGCGGCGAGCCGTTCGGCGACGGCACCCCGCCCGGCCCGGTGCGCGAGGGGGAGCGGATCGCCGCCGGCCACAACCCGCTCTACCAGCTGTAGCCGAGCGGAGCCAGTCGGCCCGGCGGCGGGTCGACTCGCCGGTCGGCCCCCGGTCGACCCGCCGGCCGGCCGGCATCACCGCGCCGGCGCGGGGCGGCATCCGCCCCGCGGCCGCACCTCCCGCGCAGACGAAACCGGGGCGGCGGGATCTCTCCCGCCGCCCCGGGGCACCGAGGTGAGTCGTGCCTGCGACGCTTACTTGACGTCGTCGTCGACCCAGTCCATCGACTTGGTGACGGCCTTGCGCCAGTTGCGCAGCTGGCGGTCGCGGTCGGCGTCCTCCATCTCGGGCTCCCAGCGGCGATCCTCCTGCCAGTTGGCCGACAGGTCGTCGAGGCCGTTCCAGAAGCCCACTGCGAGGCCGGCCGCGTAGGCGGCGCCGAGCGCGGTGGTCTCGGCGACGACCGGGCGCACCACGGGCACGCCGAGCACGTCGGCCTGGAACTGCATGAGCGCGTTGTTCGCGACCATGCCGCCGTCGACCTTGAGCTCGGTGAGGTCGACGCCCGCGTCGGCGTTCACCGCGTCGAGCACGTCGCGGGTCTGGAAAGCGACGGCCTCGAGCGCGGCGCGGGCGATGTGGCCCTTGTTCGCGTAGCGGGTGAGCCCGACGATGGCGCCGCGGGCGTCGGGGCGCCAGTAGGGGGCGAACAGGCCCGAGAAGGCGGGCACGATGTAGACGCCGCCGTTGTCAGGCACGCTCGCCGCCAGCTCCTCGACCTGCGGCGCCGACTCGATGATGCCGAGCTGGTCTCGCAGCCACTGGATGAGCGAGCCCGTCACCGCGATGGAACCCTCGAGCGCGTAGTGGGTGGGGCCGTCGCCCAGCTTGTAGCCGACGGTGGTGAGCAGCCCGTTCTTCGAGCGGACGATCTCCTCGCCGGTGTTGAAGATGAGGAAGCAGCCGGTGCCGTAGGTGTTCTTCGACTCGCCCGCCTGGAAGGCGGCCTGGCCGAAGGTGGCGGCCTGCTGGTCGCCGAGGATGCCCGCGATGGGGGTTTCGCGCAGCAGCGACGAGTCCTCGGCGTGGCCGTAGACCTCGGACGACGACTTGATCTCGGGCAGCATCGAGCGCGGCACGCCGAACACCTCGAGGATGTCGTCGCGCCACTCGAGGGTCTCGAGATCCATGAACAGGGTGCGCGAGGCGTTGGTGACGTCGGTGGTGTGCACGCCGCCGTCGACGCCGCCAGTCAGGTTCCACAGCACCCAGCAGTCGGTCGTGCCGAAGAGCAGGTCGCCGGCCTCGGCCGCCTCGCGCGCGCCCTCGACGTTCTCGAGGATCCAGACGATCTTGGTGCCGGAGAAGTAGGTGGCGAGCGGCAGCCCGACGATCTCCTTGAAGCGGTCGGTGCCGCCGTCGGCCGCGAGACGGTCCACGATGTCCTGCGTGCGCGTGTCCTGCCACACGATGGCGTTGTAGACGGGCTTGCCGGTCTTCTTGTTCCAGACGACCGCCGTCTCGCGCTGGTTGGTGATGCCGATCGCGGCGATGTCGTGCCGGGTGAGGTCGGCGCGTCCGAGGGCGATGCCGATCACCTCCTGCACGTTCTGCCAGATCTCGGTCGCGTCGTGCTCGACCCAGCCGGCCTGCGGCATGATCTGCTCGTGCTCCTTCTGCCCGACCGAGATGATGGATCCCGACCGATCGAAGATGATGGCGCGGCTCGAGGTCGTGCCCTGATCGATGGCGATGACGTACTTGGACATGGAGTTCCTTTCGAAGCGGCGATGCGGCGATGCGTCGCCGTGGTGTGAGGAGGGGCCGGCCGCGGGCCTCCGCGGCCGGCCCCTCCGTTGAGATCGGTGCTATGCGGGCCGGGGCAGCCGCCCCGGCCCGGGTGGTGCTTACAGCGAGAGCAGAGCGGGCGCTGCGAAGGCCGCGATCGCGCCGCCGACGAGCGGGCCCGCGACCGGCACCCAGGCGTAGCCCCAGTCGCTGCTGCCCTTGCCCTTGATCGGCAGGATCGCGTGCGCGATGCGGGGGCCGAGGTCACGGGCGGGGTTGATGGCGTATCCGGTGGGACCACCGAGGGAGGCGCCGATGCCGACGACGAGCAGGGCGACGGGGAGGGCGGTCAGCGGGCCGAGGCCGCCGGGCACGCCGACGTTGACGTCGCCGTAGTCGGCGAACGCGAGGATGATGAACACCAGCACGAAGGTCGCGATGACCTCGGTGACGAAGTTGGCGCCGTAGGAGCGGATCGCGGGGCCGGTCGAGAACACCCCGAGCTTGTTCGCCGCCTCGGGCTCGTCGTCGAAGTGCTGCTTGTAGGCGGCCCAGCAGAGGATCGCGCCGATGATCGCGCCGACCATCTCGGCGGCGAACGCCACGAAGAACATCGGTGCGTCGATGGTGCCGGCGATGAGCAGGCCGATGCCGACGGCGGGGTTCAGGATCGCGCCGGAGTAGGCCGAGGCCAGCACACCGGCGAAGACCGCGAGGCCCCAGCCCCAGTTCACCATCAGGAACCCGCCGGCGTTGCCCTTCGTCTTCGCGAGGGCGACGTTCGCGACGACGCCGCAGCCGAGCAGCACGAGCAGGCCCGTGCCGACCATTTCGGAGAGGAAGTACAGTCCGAGATTAACGTCCATAGTTGTCTCCATTGACCTTTCAGATGTGCATCTCCCGTCGCCACTGCGGCGTCGCGGAGGTTGTGAGAGAAAGAAGTGAATTGCGAGAGCCGGGGCTTCCGGCCCGATGGGGAAGCGGATCGCTCACCCGGCGATGAATGAGCCTCCCTTCGAAGCATCGATGCGATGTGCTTCACGCAGCAGTTCGATCGTGCGATCCACCTCTGCCGCGATCGTACCCTCATTCCAGCCCAGAGCGGGAGCGATCGCCTCGGCCGCGGCGCGCACGCGCTCCTCGGTGAGCCCGCCGACGAAGGCGATCGAGGTGCGGCGCAGCAGCAGATCGTCGAGGTGCACGACCTGCTCGGTGGTGGCGAGATGCTCGAGCTCCGCGGCGGTGTAGCCGGGCAGCTCGGGCAGTTCGGGATCTTGCTCGGGCGTTGCGGCGAGCACCTCGGTGGCGCGGGTGCCGTAGCGGTCGAGCAGCACGGCGACGCGGCCGCGATCGCGTCCGTCCGAGTGCGCGGCGAGCCAGCGCAGGCGGGAGGCCGCGTCGACGGGATAGCCGTCGCCGCCGCCGACGGCGAGCTTCTCGGTGCTCACGCGGCGCTGCTTGCCGAGCTGCGCCATCGCCTCGTTGGTGAGGTGCTCGGCGAGGGCGCGGAACGTGGTCCATTTGCCGCCGACGAGGCTGAGCACGGGCGTGGAGCGGTGGTCGGTGGCGACGATGCGGTAGTCGCGCGAGACGAAGCCGGGGGCGGTGTCGTCGTGGCGGGGCAGCGGACGGATGCCCGAGAAGGAGTAGACGATGTGGGAGCGGTCGACCGCGATCTTCGGGAAGACGTGGTGCACGAGGTCGAAGAAGTAGTCGACCTCCTCCTCGGTGCAGACGACCGGCTTCGCGGGATCCGCGTCGATGTCGGTGGTGCCGACGAGCACGCGGTTCTTGAGCGGGTAGATGAGCACGATGCGCCCGTCGGAGTGCTCGAAGAAGATCTCGCGCCCGCCGGTGGCGGCGAGCAGCTCGGGGTGGTCGAGCACGATGTGGGAGCCCTTCGTGCCGCCCATGTAGCGGGTGGTGTCGCCGAGGGTCTCGTTGGTGATGTCGGTCCAGGGGCCGCTCGTGTTGAGGATGAGGCGGGCCGAGAAGTCGAACTCCTCGCCCGTGATCTCGTCGCGCAGCCGCACGCCGTTCTCGGCGCTGCCGACGGCCGGCAGGTAGTTCGCCGCGCGGGCGCGGTCGCCGCCCGCGAGCAGGCCGTCGTTCAGCACGTCGAGCGCGAGGCGCTCGGGGTCGTGCATCGAGGCGTCGTAGTAGGTGGCGGTGTACTTGAGGTCGGGGTTGAGCTGCGGTAGCTCCTTGAGCGACTGGGTCTTGCCGAGGAAGCGGTGGCGGGGCACCCGGCCGCCCCCGCGCGAGAAGGTGTCGTAGATCATCAGGCCGATCTTGATGAGCGCCGCGCCGCGCTCGTTCGGCTTGCCGCGTCCGTGCGTGACGAGGAGGCGGAAGGGCGCCGAGAGGATCCCCGAGAAGGTGGAATAGATCGGGATCGTGGTCTTGAGTGGGCGCACGTAGTGGGGGGCGTTGCGCACGAGCCGGTTGCGCTCGGCGACCGACTCCTTCACAAGGCGGAACTCGCCGTTCTCGAGGTAGCGGATGCCGCCGTGCACCATGTGGCTCGAAGCCGACGAAGCGCCCGAAACGAAGTCGCCCCGTTCGACGAGGGCGACGTCGATGCCCTGCAGAGCGAGATCGCGGAAGGTGGCGATGCCGTTGATGCCGCCGCCGATGATGAGCACGTCGGCATGGGGGCGGGCCCGAAGCTGCTCGACCGAGGGGCGGGTTGAAGCTGAGCGCTCGTTCATTTCCAGAACCTTTCGAGACTGTTTCGGCCAGAATGCTCCACTTCTGAACTGAATTGCAAAGTACTTGCACATATGTGCAGAATGGTGACGGATCGGAGGCGTGACGACATGGCCGAACGGCAGAGTCCTGCGAAAACGCGCGACGCGCTGCGAGCGGCGCAGCTCTACTACCAGCAGAACCTCACGATGGAGGCGATCGCCGAAGGCCTGAGCGTCTCGCGATCCTCCGTCTCCCGCCTGCTCACGCACGCCCGCGCGACGGGCCTCGTCGAGATCCGCATCCATTCCCCGCAGGAGGCTCGCTCCCGCATCGAGCAGCGCTTCTCGGAGCGGTTCGGGATCACGGCGCACGTCGTGCCGGGGTCGGAGCGGCAGTCGGAGAACGAGCGCCTGGAGCGCACGGCCCAGGCCGCCGCGCAGCTCATCGCGGCCGCGGTCGCGCCGCGCACCACCATCGGAGTGGCGTGGGGATCCACCACCAGCGCGGTCGCGCGCAGCCTGCCACGCAAGCCCACCGCCGAGACCCGCGTCGTGCAGATGAACGGCGCGGCGAACGGCCGCACCACCGGGGTTTCCTATGCGACCGGACTGCTCGGCGGCTTCGCGGGCGCCTTCTCGGCAGAGGTCTACGAGTTCCCGGTGCCCGCCATCTTCGACGACCCGACCACCCGTACCGCGCTCTGGCGCGAGCGCGCCGTGAGCCGCGTGATCGACCTGCAGGCCGCGGTCAACCTCTTCGTGTTCGGCCTCGGCTCCCGCATCGGCGACCCCAGATCGCACATCTACTCCGGCGGATACCTCGGCAACGACGATCTGCGCTCACTCGTCGATCAGAGCGTCGTGGGCGACTGCGCCACGGTCTTCTACCGGGCCGACGGCGGCACCGACGGGATCGCGATGAATGAGCGCTCCAGCGGGCCCCGCTTCGACGTGGTGCGGCGCATCCCGCAGCGGCTCTGCGTCGTATCGGGGGCGGCGAAGCGCGACAGCCTGCGCGGCGCCCTCGCCGCGGGCATCATCACCGACCTCGTCGTCGACGAACGGCTCGCCCGGCAGGTGCTCGCCGCCGACAGCGCGGGCTCGTGAGAGGATGACGGGCATGAGCGGGGGAGCGGGCGACACGGGCTCGGGGCGGCCCGGCGGCGCTCGGAGCACCGCGTCGATCCTGCACGTCGACATGGACTCGTTCTTCGTGTCGGTCGAACTGCTCGACCGGCCCGAACTGCGCGGACTCCCCGTCGCCGCGGCGCACGACACCGCCCGATCCGTGGTGTCGAGCGCGAGCTACGAGGCCCGGCGGTTCGGCGTGCGATCCGCGATGCCCGTCGCCCGGGCCAAGCAGCTCTGCCCCCAGCTGATCCTCGTCGCCCCGACATTCGAGAAGTACCGCCGCGCCTCCCGGCAGGTCATGGCGGTCTTCGAGGAGTTCACGCCGCTCGTCGAACCCCTCAGCATCGACGAGGCCTTTCTCGACGTCGCAGGGTCCGTGCGCCTGTTCGGCGAGCCGGCCGAGATCGCCCGTCAGCTGCGTCAGCGGGTACGGGAACGCACCGGCCTTCCGGCCTCCGTCGGTCTCGCCGGCACCAAGTTCGTGGCGAAGCTCGCATCGCAGCGCGCCAAACCCGACGGCGTGCTCGAGATCCCGCCCGCGCGCACCCTCGAGTTCCTGCACCCGCTGCCGATCGAGGCGATGTGGGGTGTGGGGCGCGCCACGTCGAGAGCCCTGCAGGCCCGCGCCATCCACACGGTCGGCGACCTCGCCCGCGAGCCGCTGTACTCCCTCGAACGGGTCGTCGGCGCGGCGAACGCCCGTCGCCTGCACGAACTCGCGAACGGCCGCGACGCGAGACGCATCGAGACCTCCCGTGCGGAGAAGAGCATCGGGCACGAGGAGACGTTCGCCACCGACGTGCGCGACACCGGCACCCTGCAGCGCGAGCTGCTGAGGCTCGCGACGCGGACGGGCGAGCGGCTGCGCGCCGCCGGAGCCGAGGCCCGCACCGTCTCCATCAAGGTGCGGTGGGAGAACTTCGACACCGTCACCCGCTCCCGCACGCTGCCCGAGGCCACGAACTCGTCGCAGCGCATCTACCGCACCGCCGTCGAACTCTTCGAGGGCCTCGGGGCGGCGGGCCGCCCCGTGCGGCTCATCGGGGTGCGGGCCGAGCAGCTGCTCGCCGCGGGCAGCGACATCGCGGCGCTGTGGAGCGAGGACGACGACTGGCGCGCAGTGGACCAGGCCGTCGACGAGGTGCGGGGCCGTTTCGGCGCCGCCGGCGTGCGGCCCGCGAGCCTGCTCGAGGAGCGGGGCGAGGTCGTCGACCCGCGTGCGCTGCAGGCGCCCGACTAGGGGGCGGGGACGCGCCGGTCCGCATCGACTCGAGTCGTCAGAACGGGTCGTCGTCGGTGTCGTCGTGCTCGGCGTCGCCGGGATCGGCCGCCATGATCGCCAGCACCGACTCGAGGATCGCGGCGAGCCAGTCGAACACCATGACGGTGCCCCGCGTCTCGTCCTCGTCGAGCAGCGAGGCGTGATCGCCCGCGGTGTCGAGGCCGATACGCGCGGCGATCGCGAGCCGCAGCGCGGTCAGCGTGCGCGCCCAGGCCGGAAGTTCTGCGGCGGGAATGTCGACCTCCACCGTGCGCTCCTCGTGGGGCATGCCGCCGAGGCCGAGCGCCGAGGTCAGCTGCATCGCGTCCTGCAGCTTGCGGTTGAGCAGGCCTTGCTCGGTGACCCGGCGGAACGCGCCGGCGTCGTCGTCGTCCTCGTACGCGTCGGGGAAGAGCCGCGCGAGAGCCGGATCGTCGGGAGCCTCGTCGGACCCGCCCACCTCGAGGCTCGCGAACAGCGGATCCGGGTCGAGCGCGGTGCTGCTGTGGCTCTGCAGCAGGTGGATCAGCTGTGTCACCAGCTGATCCAGCATCGCGGCCTCGTCGTGCTCCAGCAGCAGCCGCAGCCCGCCCTCCTGCAGCGGCAGCAGTCTCATGCGTCGCCCGCCTGTCTCACCGTGGCCCACAGCCCGTACCCGTGCATCGCCTCCACGTGCATCTCCATCGCCTCGCGGCCGCCCTCGGCGACGACGGCGCTGCCTCGATGGTGCACTCGCAGCATCAACTCCTCGGCATGATCCCGATCGAAGCCGAAGTGCGTCTGGAAGACGTACGCCACGTACGACATCAGGTTCACCGGGTCGTCCCACACCACCGTCTGCCACACGGGCTCGGCGGCGACCTGTTGGGCCTCCCGCCGCTCGGCTCCGGTGCTCGTCGCGCCCATTGTGACCACCGGGGTCAACCCCACCCGAGTTCGTGGATGCGCTGCTCGGTGATGCCGTAGAAGTGCGCGATCTCGTGCACGAGGGTGACGCGGATCTCCTGCACGAGTTCGTCTCGGTCGCCGCAGTGCTGCAGCAGGTTCTCACGGAACAGGATAATGCGGTCGGGCTCCTCGCCGTAGCCGTACACGCCTCGCTCGGCGAGCGAGAACCCCTCGTACACGCCGAGGATGTCGCTGCCGTCGATCGGCCGATCCTCGACCAGGAAGATCACGTTGTCGAGCTGCTCGAGCATGTCGTCGTGCAGCGAATCGAGGCCGTCGGCGACCATCGATTCGAACTCCTCATGCGACATCTCGAGCATGTTTTCACCCTGCACAGAAGCGCTGACCCGCGCGTGGGAGATTCGTGCGCGGCGGGTCTCGGCGCCCGATGTGGGGATCCCGGTGTCCCGCGTCGCGGATCCCGGGGCCTCGTGGGCGGATCCCGGCGCCGCCTCCGTGCCGCTCCGCACCGCCTCCCGCACCGCACCGCTCCGCACCGATCCCTACCGCGTCGTGCCGCACCGATCGACGCTCGCGCACCCGCTGTGCGGGGTTCGGGGTGCCCGAGCGTCGATCGGTGCGTCGGTTTGGCGAAGAGGGGGCGCTATGGGCTATGATCGTGGGGTTGCCTCGTTCGCCCCGGTGAGCGCGGTCAGTATGGTGGCTATAGCTCAGTTGGTAGAGCACCGGCTTGTGGTGCCGGTGGTCGCGGGTTCAAGTCCCGTTAGCCACCCGGATCACAAGAACCCCTGTTCGTCAGGGGTTTTTGTGTTTGTGGCGCGTGTGCTGAGGCTATCGCCCATTCCCGGGGCGACACCGTCTCACGAGGTCGCGGTCGCTGCCGCAGCCGACCGCCAGGGACGCGGTCGAGCGGCACGGGCGCAGTCGACCGGAACGGGCGGCACGGGCGGCGCGCCCGCCCCGCCATCGCCGGTCGGTCGGCGGGGTCAGGATCGGCGGGCGATGTCCGCGAGCGTGTAGTCGGCGCGCGGGTTGAGGCCGACCCGCTGCCGTGCCGCGGCCAGCAGCAGGTGCCGCACGTGGGACGGCCGTCCGGCGCGCACGATGCGCGTGCGCAGCGCGTAGGCGTCGGTGTATGCGATGCGCGGGGCCCAGACCGGCGAGCGGCGACGGTTCGCGACTCCCGCGGTCAGGTGCAGGAACGCCTGAGCGCTGCCGATGGCCGACGCGGCGTCGACGCCGATCGAGATGGAGGGGAGCGGTGCTGGGGCCGCCCCGCCCTCTCCGGTCACGGCCTGCAGCGATCGCAGATCGGTGTATCCCGGGATGTACGGCAGGCAGCGCGAGAGATCGACACCCGTCTCGGCGATCTCGTCGAGCGGCGTGTCGGCGGTGAAGCCCATGAAGCGCTCGAACGTCCACGGCGACCGCGGCGCGAACGAGGTCACCTGCGCGGCGAAGCCCACGTTCATCACGAGCAGATCCGGGATGCCCTGCGCCCGAGCGCGACGCGCGATGAGCGTGCCGATCTCGGGCTTCGTGAGCTCCGACTCGTCGAGCACCAGCGAGGCGCCCCGCATGAACGGATCGATGTTCTCGGCGGTCACACCGTCGAGGAAGACCTCGACCTCGCTGTCGGGGTTGATGTCGAGCACGCGCTCCCGGAACACCTCGGCCTTGCGACGCCCGAACGACGAGGTGGTGGCGCCCTCCACCCGGTTGACGTTCTCGGGCTCGAACACCTCGGGATCCGCGATGCTGAACTTCGACACCCCCATGCGGGCGAGCTTGAGGCCCAGCTGGAACCCGTCGCCGCCCACTCCCGCGATCGCGACCCGCGCCTCCATGAGCGCTCGCTGCTCCAGCTCGCTCCAGAAACCGTAGTTCCGGGCGAACTCGGGGGAGGAGATGCTCCTCATCAGGCGGCCTGCTCGCGGCAGGAGCCGCCTGCGACGCGGCCGAAGAAGCTCATCGCCGGCTCCGCGGCGCGGTACCGGTCGACGACACCGCCCTCCCGGGCGTTCGCCAGCCGGGCGGAGGCGGGGATGTCGATCTCGATGGGCACGTTGTAGTCGAGGTAGTGCTCGACGTAGCGCGGCTCGCCGATCGCCGCGATCGCGATGATGCTCCTGAGGTGGCGCTCCAGCCAGGGCTCGATGATCGCGAAGGTGCGCTCGAGGCGATGGTTCGCGACGTACGCGAGCATGACCGCGAACAGGTGCCACTGCACGAGATCCTGCACCGCGGCCGACTCGTGGCGCGCGATGACGCGCGAGACCTCGACGCTCTTCGGGGTCAGCTCGCCCGGCGCGAACGAGTCGGGGCAGAACTCCTCGACCGGCAGCTCCTGCTCGCCGCGGATGATGAGGCGCGACACCCCGAGCACCCGTACGCCCGAGCGGTGGTTCTCGAACACGCCGAAGGTGATCGAGCGGGCGTCGTCGGCGTCGCGGTCGGTGCCGTCCGGCTGCAGCTCGCTCGCGTCGAGCTGGCCGGTCTGGTCGACGTACACCCGTCTGCGCAGTTGGAAGTGCGCCGCGTACTCCGCCTCCAGGCCGGGCAGGGGCGCTCCGTCGGCGGCGATCACGCCGCAGGCCAGCCGCGCGCCGGTGTTCTCGGCGAACAGCGCCGAGGCGACGACGGGGATCACTGCGTGATTCGTCACCGTGCGATCAATGCGTGACAATGGTCAGGACCTCCTGTGTGCTGCTCCGCCCCAACCGCGACGACCCGCTCATGCTTCCCCCGGACTCCGAACTCGAACGGCCCGGTCGAGGTTCTATTCTGCCCTATGCGACCGCATCGTCGTGGAAGACGCGGCCATGAAAAGCCGTGATGAGGCCGCCCAAATTGGTACGATGAAGCGACTGCGAAGTCGGAGAGAGGGGGCCGTCGTGCCTGAGGACAGTCGGAGCGAGGCGACCGGGCCGTCGACCGTGTCGGGTGCCGACGATGTGCGCACCAGGGTGCTGGTCAGCGCGACCCGTCACGTGGAGTCCGTGGGCCTCTCCCTGGGGCTGAGCGGCGCGCTCATCGAGCAGCTCTCGTCGGAGGCGGGAGTGACCGCCAAGCAGTTCTCGCGGGTGTGGCCGACCCCCGACGCGTTCCTCGCCGACCTGTTCTGCGAACTGGCGAATCAGGCCCGCGATGATCACGCCGACTCGCAGACACTGCTGAGCACTTGGCAGCACCTCAGCATGCGGGTCGACGAATTGCGGTCGGGCGAGGGGCGCCGCAGGGTGCTCATCGACATCATTCGCACCGCCGCGCAGTACAACTTCGACGTGGTGACCGCCTCGAACAAGTGGCGCACCTACGCCGCGCTCTCCACGACGATCATGTCGTGGCCTCACGCGGCGACCCGCACGCGGGTGATCGACGCGCTCAGGGCGAGCGAACTCGCCTTCGTCGAGACCATGGAGAGCTTCTACCGCAACGTGCTTCCCACCGTCGGGTACCGCCTGAAGCCCCAGTTCCACGGTGACTACCAGCCGTTCGTCGTCGCCGCGGCCTCGGTCATCGAGGGGCTCGGGATCGTGCGTGCAACGGTGCCCGCCCTCGTCGAGTCCCACTTCGACTTCGTCACCGATCGCGGCGACGAGACCTGGTCGGTGGCCGCGCTCGCCTTCGTGGGCGTGGTCGACGCCTTCATCGAGCCCGACCCCGACTTCAACGTGCAGGAGGCCGTCGCGCGGCTCAGCGGCGGCATCGACGTCACTCCCGACCCGGATCCCGACTCGGGGTACTGAACCGAGGCCTGTCATCGAGGGGGGTGGCGCCGGATGAGGTCGGAATCCGGATCCCGAACCCGATCCGCTACGCGTCGACGATGGCACCCGCCCCCGAGCGGCGCAGGCGCTTCATCGCCTGCTCGAACGAGAGCGGACGGCCGAAGTGGTAGCCCTGCGCGCTGCGCACGCCGAGACCCGTGAGCACCTCGGCCATCTCGTGCGTCTCCACGCCCTCGACGATCACCGTGTACCCGAGGTTGTCGCCGAAGCCCTGCAGCGCCTTGATGACCTCGCGCTGCCGCGCATCGTTGAGATCGTCGATGAGGCTCTTGTCGATCTTGAGGATGTTCATGGGGAAGTGCACGAGTGCGCCCACCGATGAGGCGTCGGAGCCGTAGTCGTCGAGCGCGATGACCACGCCGGCCGCCTGCAGCACCTCGGCGTCGCGCCGCAGCTCGTCGGTGACCGCGTGGAGCGAGCGCTCGTTAAGCTCGACGCAGAGCGAGATATCGGGGTGCGTGCGGGCCGCATTGCGCACGAACGGCCCGAGCTCGGCCTCCGTGATCTGGCCGAGCTCGAGATTGATGGTCATGCACCTGATGCCCGGCTCGACGCGGTGGAACTCGTCGGCCGCGTGGAGTGCCTTGGTGATGACCTGCCTCGTGAGCTCGTTCATGAGACCGAGGCTCTTGGCGCGTGCGACGAGCGAGGGCGGCGAGATGGGGCCGATCTCGGGATCGACGTATCGCACGAGCGCCTCGAACGCCCAGATCTCGCCGCGATCGAGGCTCACGATGGGCTGAAAGGCGACGAGCAGCCGATCCTCGCGGATCGCCCGCGCGACGATCTCGTTGGTGCGCGTCGATCGGTGGGAGGAGACGCTCACGCCGCTGCCCGAGGCCGGCCCGCCCCGGCGCCGCGAGCGCTTGACGTGCAGCATCGCACGGTCGGCGTCCTCGACGAGAGCCTGTGCGTCGAGTTCGCGGTGGCCCGAGAACGCGAGCCCGGCGCTGAGGGCGGGGCGCACGTGATGCCCCTCGATGATGAGCGGCTGGGCGACGGCCTCGATGATCCGGTCGGCCGACGCCTTCGCCTGCTCCAGATTGTCGAGGTCCGAGAAGATGATGACGAACTCGTCTCCGCCGACGCGCGAGACGAAGTCTCCGCCGCCCGCCTCCTCGCGCAGCCGCGCGGCGACGGCCTTGAGCAGCTCGTCGCCCGTGCGGTGGCCGTGGCTGTCGTTGAGCTTCTTGAAGTTGTCGAGGTCGATGAAGAGCAGCGCGATGCCCTCGTGGTAGGAGCGGTTCTCGTTGGCGTCGGTGAGTGCCCTCTGGAAGGCCCCGTAGTTCGGCAGCCCCGTCAGGGCGTCGCTGTTCGCCCGACGCTCGAGGGTCTCGACCTCGTGATGAGCGCGGGCCGTCTCGCTCGCCACGTGGGCGAGGGTGACGAGGGCGCGCTCGTCCTCGCGTTCGAACGGGGCGCCGCCGGCCTTCTGCGACGCGATCACATACTGCTCCCGCCCGAACTCGAGCTGCACCGGTGCGCCGATCTCATTGCGCTCGGGGCCCCGTCGCGCAGCTCCACCTGCTTGGCCTGCACGATGGTCTGCACCCGGCTCAGCAGGGCCGGGGCGAGCCCGCCCTCGGCGGTGACGCGGGGCAGCTCGACGGCCGCTTCCACGAGCGCGCTGAGTCGGCGTTCGATGCCCGCGAACCGGGTGCGCTGCGCGAACATGTAGAAGAGCGAGGCCGCGAGCAGCACGATGAGCGGCGTGAGGTCGGCCGTGGGATCCTGCTCGAGCCAGGGGATGACCTCGGAGTCGAAGTAGGCCATGGCGGTCGCCGTCGCGGCGACGACGAGTACGACCAGTCCGAGCCGCAGGGGGTCGATCGTGGAGAGGCGCACGCTGCGATCCGGGTCGGCGCCACTCCACTGCCGGGCGAACTCGCCGAGCAGGAACAGTGCGTAGTAGACGGCGGTCGCGGCGAGGAAGTCGAGCGGCAGCCACACCCCGAGGTCGATCAGCGCGGCCTGGACCAGAACGAAGGCGAGGGCCGCGACCGAGCTCAGGCCGGTCAGATAGAGCGCGTGCACCAGGTTGCGACGCATGAACGTCTGCGAGATCAGCAGACCCGTCGCCCAGATGGACACGTTGAGCAGGGTGAGCTCCTCCATCGGCGGCATCGCGAGCATCGCGATCGCGACGCCGACGAGAGGGAAGCCGGGGGAGCGGCCCACGTGCAGCTGGAGCGGACCGCAGATGATCACGCTCGCGATGACGGTGAGCACGAGCGTCCAGGACTCGGGCACCGAGCCGATCAGGCGGTAGACGCCGTAGCCGATGACGGCCAGAGCCAATACGACGAAGGGGGCGGCGAAGAGATTGCCCCGCCTCGTCGTATCCATGAGCCTGAACACTGGCCCTCCTCTTGATGTCCGCACACTCCACGCGGCTGTCGAGACGCGGCCGCTGCGGTTTCGCAAGGTCAATCATGGCACGCGGAGCGCGCGAGGGGAGTGCTTTCCGCAGGCCCGCGAACGGCGTTTCGCGTCGCGAGGCCGGTGATCGCCTGTGTTCTGCGGGGGCCTCGAGAATCTGGGGTTCGCCGCTGCGACGGAGTGTCACGCGGGCGGGTCGGCGAGGGGAATGCGGCCGCGCCGCCGTTTCGTCAGCAGGTGTCGATTACTGAGACGGCGTCTTGCGCCTGGCGAGAGAAGGACGCCACGCTCACCCCTGTTCGCACGCGGAGGGACGCCCCCGCCGATCCGGCGCTTCGAAGCGTGCGGCGACGGGGCGGAGGCGAGCCGGGCTCAGGGCTCGACGACGCCCTCGGACTGCTGCTGCAGGCCGTCGAGGATGGGGGCATACCGCGCGCTCGCGGTCTGCGCGAGGGCCTCGGACGCGGCCTTGTCGGGGCCGGGCCCCGCGACCATCACGGTGCTGCGGAAGTAGGCCAGCTCCTGGATCGACTCGGCGATGTCGGCGAGCGCGCGGTGGCCGCCGCGCTTCTCGGGAGCGCCGAAGTAGGCGGCCGGATACCAGCGGCGGCTCAACTCCTTGATCGTGGAGACGTCGATGCTGCGGTAGTGCAGTCGCTCGTCGAGCCCCGGCAGGTACTTCGAGATGAAGCGGCGGTCCATGCCGATCGTGTTGCCCGCGACGAGCGGGCGACGGCCGGGCGTGACGAGCCCGCGCAGGTAGTCGAGCACCTGCTGCTCGGCCTGCTCGAGCGAGAGGCCGTTCTCGATGCGGGGCAGCAGGCCCGACTCGGTGTGCATCTTGCGCACGAAGTCGTTCATCCGCGCCAGCGCCTCGGCGCCCGGGTTGATGATCGCCTCGAAACCGGGGTCGAGGGGCGTCAGTTCGAAGTCGGTCACGATGACCGCGATCTCGCACAGACCGTCCTGATCCACGTCGAGACCGGTCATCTCGCAGTCGATCCAGACGATCTGATCCGCTGGCACGTTCGACACGGTCGTTCCTCGTTCCCCGATGCGTAATTGCTCGTAGCTGGCTGCTCTGTGCGGTTCGGGATCGCCGATCCCGAACCGCACCAGTCTACCGCCGGCGCCGTGCAGCCCGCCCCTACACTGGTGCACATGGCAGTTCTTCCCATCGTGATCTCCGGCGAACCCGTGCTCCATCGTCCCGCGGCCCCCGTCACCGAGTTCGATGCCGGCCTCCGCACGCTCGTCGACGACATGTTCGAGACGACCGTGGCCGCGCCGGGCGTCGGCCTCGCCGCCCCGCAGGTGGGCGTCGGCAAGCGGATCTTCGTGTGGATGTACGACGACCAGGACGAGGCGCCCGCCGAGGGCGTCGCCGTGAACCCCGAGCTGTGGATCGCGCCGATCGAGCCCGGCCTGCCCGGCGAGGACGAGGTCGAGGGCTGCCTGTCGTTCCCCGGCGAGCGCTTCGCCCTGCGTCGTTCGCCGCGCGCGCTGCTGCGCGCGCACGACATCGACGGCAAGCCGTTCGAGGTGAGGGCGAGCGGGTGGTTCGCGCGTATCCTGCAGCACGAGTTCGACCATCTCGACGGCCTGCTGTACGTCGACCGGCTGGTGCACCCCGAGAACCGCGGGGCGCAGAAGGCGCAGCGCAGGAACGGCTGGGGCCGCCCCGGCCTGAGCTGGCTGCCGGGCCTCGACGACCTCGAAGGCTGAGCGCCCGCCCTCGCGGCCCGACGTCCGGCGCCGAGCCCCGCGAGTTCGCTGCTGCGCGCTCTCTCGGAAGACGCGGAGGCCCGGATCGCCGCGTCCCGCGGCGTGAACCCGCCGATACGGGACTCCGCGATTCTGCAGGGGGTGGAGCTGGGCGGACCGCTTCAGCGGGCCGAATCCGCGGGGGCGAGGCCGCGGGAGTCCGGGATCAGCGACCACGCGATCGACGCTGCGACGAGCAGCGCCGCCGTGATCCCGAACGCCCAGCCGAAGCCCGCGAGGTCGACTACGGCGCCCGCGACGGCGGGCCCGAGCACGCCGCCCAGATCGCTCATCATCGAGTAGCCCGCGACCACCTGCCCGCCCCGGCGCTGCGCCAGCACGTCGGCGAGCACCGCCTGCTGGCCCGGATTGACGAGCGCCGATCCCGCACCCGCGACGAACATCACGGCCGCCGCCGTCCAGACCCCGGGGGAGGCGGGCACCGCTGCGTAGGTGACCGCGAGCACCGCCATGCCCGTGATGAGCACGGGTTTGCGGCCCAGGGTGTCGTTCCAGCGGCCCGAGGGGAAGATGAGGATCGCGTTGCCGGCGGCGTACGCGGCGAGCACCCAGGCGGCGACCGTCGCGTCGCCGCCGAACGCGACCGCGACGAGGATCGGCAGCACCGAGACTCGCACTCCGTACGACGCCCACCCGAACGCGAACACCGACAGCAGCAGCGCGCGGTACTGCGGCACCCGCAGGGCCTCGCCGAGCCGCAGCGCCGAGCCGGCCTCCGCCTCCGCGCCGCTCAGCGGCACCGGGGCGCCCGCTGCCCGGGAACGGCGCAGCGCAACCGCCACGACCGTCGCCGCGGCGAGCAGCGTCGCGAAGTAGAACACGAACGGTGCGCGCAGCCCGAAGCTCGCCACGATGCCACCGAACACGGGCCCGAGCAGGCCACCCAGCAGAAAGCCCGCCGCGTTGAGGCTCGCGACGCGGCCGCGCGCGTCGGGCGGGCTCACCTTGACGAGCAGTGCCGTGGCCGCGACCGTGAACATGGTCGAGCCGACCCCGCCGAGGCCGCGCAGCACCACGAACTGCGTGTAGTCGGCCGCGAATGCCGCGGCTCCTGTCGAGAGCGCCACGATGAGGATGCCGACCGTGTAGGTGCGCCGCTCGCCGAATCGGCCGACCACCCAGCCCGCCAGCGGTGCCGAGAGCAGGCGCATGAGTGCGAAGGCGCTCACGATGGCCGACGCCGCGAACGCCGAGACGCCGAACTCGAGCGCGAACTGCGGGATCGCGGGCGCGACGACGCCGTAGCCGAGCGCGACCGTGAAGCCGCCCGCGACGAGGGCCCAGACCTCGAAGGGGAGTCGGGGCCGGGTGGTGTCGCGCATCCGACGATCCTACCCGCCCGCCCTCGGAGCGCCCGGCCTGCGCGGCCCGCGGGCTGTGCCCGCGCGAGTGGTCGATCAGCGCTCGCCGCTCGCGGAGGCGGGGCATCTTTCGACCACTCGCGGGGTGCGGGCCGTCCTCGCGCGAGCGGCGCGGCGCCAGCCTGGTTGCGGGGACCGCTACTTAGCGTTACGGTGTAGTGGTACCCAGTAATGCTATGTAGTGAGAGGCGGGGCCGTGGCGCGGCAGATGACTGAGATGCTGAAGGGCGTGCTGGAGGGCATCGTGCTCGCCATCATCTCCGGGCAGCCGAGCTACGGCTACCAGATCCGCGCGCGGCTCCAAGAGCTCGGCTTCGCCGACATCGCCGAGGGAACCGTCTACGCCCTGCTCGTGCGCATCGAGCAGCGAGGTCTCGTCGCCGTCGCCAAGACCCCGTCCGAGAAGGGCCCGCCGCGCAAGGTGTACTCCCTCAATGCGCGGGGCGGTGCCTACCTCGACGAGTTCTGGGAGTCGTGGGGCTTCCTCTCCGATCGCATCATCCAACTTCGACAGGGAGCAGCCTCATGAGTACATTCCTCGACACCATCCTCGGCGACCTCGGCGAGAAGCGCCGCTGGCGCGAGTGCCAGGCGCGCATCAAGACGCTGCCAGCCGACTACCGCACGGCCACCCAAGCGGTCGAGCGCTACCTCATGCACTTCGGCGCCGTATCGAAGGGGGAGGTGCTGGTGCGCATGACCGAGGACCTCGCAGACCTCTTCGAGCAGGCCGCAGCAGACGGCACCCCGGTGCGCGCCGTCGTCGGCGACGATCCGGTCGCGTTCGCCGAGACCTTCCTCGCGAACTACTCGGAGGGGCAGTGGATCAACAAGGAGCGGCGCCGGCTCGCGGCGGCGATCGACGCGCTCGACGGCGCCGACGATGTCGACGGAGGTCGGAGGCCATGAGCGCCGCCGCACGGGCCTCCCAGGCGCCCCCGGCCCCCGCGATCCGCATGAGCGGGATCACCCGGTCGTTCGGCGCGGTGGAGGTGCTGCGGGGCGTCGACCTCGCCGTCGAACGGGGCGCGATCTGCGCGCTCCTCGGCTCGAACGGCGCGGGCAAGACCACGCTCGTGCGGATCCTCACCACCCTGCTGCGCGCCGACTCCGGCGAGGCCTCTGTCGCCGGCTTCGACGTGTCGAGCCGGCCCGCCGAGGTGCGCCGCGCGATCAGCCTGACCGGGCAGTTCACCGCGGTCGACGGCGTGCTCACCGGGCTCGAGAACCTCGTGCTGATGGCGCGGCTGCGGCACCTGCCGGATCCCGAGCGCGCGGCGCGCGAGCTGCTGCGGCGCTTCTCGCTCACCGAGGCGGGGGGTCGGCGGGCCTCGTCGTACTCCGGCGGCATGCGGCGGCGCCTCGACCTCGCGATGAGCCTGATCGGCGACCCCGAGGTGATCCTGCTCGACGAGCCGACGACCGGGCTCGATCCCGAGGCCCGGCTCGAGGTCTGGCAGGCCGTGCGCGAGCTCGCCCGCGGAGGCACGACGGTGCTGCTCACCACGCAGTACCTCGAGGAGGCCGAGCAGCTCGCGGATCGCATCGCGATCCTGCATCGGGGCCGGATCATCGCGAACGGCACCCTGCAAGAGCTGAAGGAGCTGCTGCCGCCGGCTCGCGTCGAGTACGTCGAGAAGCAGCCCTCGCTCGAAGAGGTGTTCCTGGCGGTCATCGGGGCCGGCAGCCGAGAAGAGGAACGGTGAACCGCTACCTGATCCACGACACCGGTGTGCTGCACGCGAGGCTGCTGCGCCACGTGCTGCGCAGCCCCGACACCCTCATCACCACCGCCGTGATGCCGATCGCGATCATGCTGATGTTCGTCCTCGTGCTCGGCGGGGCGATCGACACCGGAGCCACCCCCTACGTCGACTACATGCTGCCCGGCATCCTGCTCATCACGGTCGCGTCGGGCGTCTCCTACACCGCGATGCGCCTGTTCCAAGACCTCAACACCGGCATCTTCGAGCGCTTCCAGTCGATGCCGATCGCACGCTCGTCGGTGCTCTGGGCGCACGTGCTGACCTCGCTCGTCGCGAACCTCGTCTCGCTCGCGGTCGTCGTGGCCGCCGCGCTGCTCGTGGGGTTCGGGAGCGGCGCGGGAGTCGGGGAGTGGCTCGCGGTGCTCGGGATCCTGGTGCTGTTCACGCTCGCGCTCACCTGGATCGCGGTGATCCCCGGCCTCGCGGCGAAGAGCCTCGACGGGGCGGTCGCCTTCTCGTATCCGCTGATCTTCCTGCCCTTCGTCAGCTCCGCCTTCGTGCCGACCGGCACCATGCCCGCGCCGGTGCGGTTCTTCGCCGAGCACCAGCCGGTGACGTCGATCGTGGACGCGATCCGCGGGCTGCTCGCGCAGCAGCCCGTGAGCGGCGAGATCTGGGTGGCGCTCGCCTGGTGCGCTGGGATCCTCGTCGCCGCGGCGGGTGCTTCGATCGTGCTGTACCGGCGTCGGGCAGGCTAGGCGCCCGCGCGCGGGGCGGCACGCGCGTCGCGCGTCGCGTGGCCCGCGCCGCGGCGACCGGCGCGAGTGGTCGAAAAGCGCTCGGCTCGCGCCTCGGCGGTGCCCTTTTCGACCATCCGTCGGGATGCAGCTGGCACGACTCGGCTCCCGAGCCCGGCTCCGCCGGACCCGGGCTACGCACCGGGATCCTGTTCGCACGCCCCGCCTCGATTCGCGCCGCCTCGGCGCGCCCCGTCACGCGGTGACGTTGGCGCTGTCGCCGCCCGTCGCGGCGAAGCTCGTGCCGCTGACCATGCGGGCCTCCTCCGACGCGAGGAACACGACGAGCGGGGCAACGTCGTCGGCTTCCACCCACGGCACCCCCAGGGGCAGCTTCTTGCGCTGCGCCGCCGCTGCCGCCCGTTCGTCCTGCCCCACGTCGCCGCTCGGCTCGTTGCCGCCGCTGCGGATGATCTGCGCGTAGCGATCCTCGTGCCGCGTGAGCTTCGTATCGATCAGGCCGGGGATCACTGCGTTCACGGTGATCCTGTACCGCCCGAGCTCCAGCGCGGCAGACTTCATGAGGCCGAGCAGCCCCCACTTCGACGCCGAGTACCCGGAGCCGTCGAGGGTGCCGTGCTGGCCCTGAGTCGATGAGGTGATGATGATGCGCCCGCCGCCGCGCTCCACGAGCAGGGGCGCGGCCGCGCGCAGCACGTTCGCGGTGCCGGTGAGGTTGATGTCGATCTGGTCGTCCCAGAGCTCGTCGCTCATCTCGAGCAGCGGGGCGAACCCCTGGATCCCGGCGTTGGCGAACACCACGTCGACGCCGCCGAACCGATCCGCGACCTGCGCGAAGCCCTCGCGGACGGCGCGCCTGTCGCGCTGATCGAAGACGACCGGCAGCCACTCGGCGCCGGCCTCCTCGACGAGCCGACCGGTCTCGGCGAGATCGCCGGGCGTCGCGGGCTCGTAGTCCATCGCGGAACTGGCGGGCGCCGCGATGTCTGCGCCCGCGATGCGGTACCCGGCTCTGGCGAGTGCGACCGCGGAGGCGCGGCCGATCCCTCTCGCCGCCCCGGTGACCACCGCTACTCGACTCTCGCTCATCGCCCGCTCCTCACCTCGCGCTGCTTCCTTCAGCCTAACGAGCGAGCCGTGCGTGTTCCAGCGGGCCTCCGGCGGGTGTATCGGCATGGTTCGGGGCGCCCGGCCGGTGCGCGTCGAAGCGGAGCGGTGAGTGCCCCCGGCAGGATTCGAACCTGCGACCGACGGATTATATGGTTGCAGGTTCGAGTGACCGAATCGCGCCGGTGATCAGCATCTATGACGCTCCCCGTCTGCGCTCCGCCGACCTCGGGTTCGCTGCGAAGGCTTGATCGTGGCGACCGTCATCGATTGCGGCAATGACCGGTACGTTGCTGGCGACCCCGTCGCCGAACTCGCCGCCGGACGGCACTGGTGTATCGCCTGCTGCGGATCCGGGCTCGACCGCGGTTGGGGCGACGAACTCGAGATATGCCAGCGTTGCGGTGGCAGGGGTGACGAAGCGTGCCCCGGCCTCGGCTGCTGCGAAAGCGACTTCCAACGTCGCGAGCGGTCGCGAGTCCGCCTCGCCGCGCTTCGGGATCTCGTGCACGCTGCTGCGTTCCGCGCCGCTGCGCGCGAGGACTATGGCGAAGGTCGCCGACAGCTCGAGCGCTCATGCGCAATAGCGGATGCCATGCGAGACCTCTTCCTGGAGCAAAACTCCTGATCCTATCGAAAAACCCTCATTGGCATTATTCGCTAGTCTCCGATTTCACTCAGTGACGTGTGCCAATCAAATCAGGAGACAATGAAGACATGGACGACGAGGCTATCCTAGCCTACTGGGCAACCTTTGCCACCGCATGCGGATATCGTAAGCGGACCATCAAAGAGCACACCATAAGCCTTCGCGCGACACTGCGCCGCACTGGCAAGAGCATCCTCTCGATGACACGACACGACCTCATCGTGGACCTCGGACGAGACAACCTCATGCCCGCCACTCGACAGCGGTACAGGAGCCTTTTCCACGGCTTCTGGACCTGGGTGCAGGATGAAGGATTCCGCCTTGACAATCCCGCGGTGCGACTCCCGCGAGTACGCGTCATTAAAGCTGAAGCGAACCCAGTCGAAACGGTCGACCTCGAACTGCTCATCAACTCCGGCATCTATGCGAAGACCCGCATGTACGTCCTGCTCTATGCCTATCAGTCCTATCGGGCCGTCGAGATCGCAGCAGTGCATGGCGGTCGAAGTATCGACTGGGAGCGTCGTCGGATCCTCTCTGCCGAAGGCAAGGGTGGGAAAGAGGTGTGGCGCCCAATGCACCCACTCGTGTGGGAGGAGGCGCAGAAGTACCCTCGGGCCGAACTCTGGTTCCCGTCCCCAAGTGGCAATGGCCACGTCACCGCCAACAATGTCTCGAGAGTTCTCAGCGATGCCATGCGTCGAGCCGGCATCGTCGGACACCGCCCGCACAATCTCAGAGCGTGGTATGCCACGGAGCTCGGCGAAGCCGGAGCACCAACCGAAGTGATCGCCGCCGGCATGCGTCATTCTGACCTCCAAAGCCTCTCTCGCTATCGCCGAGTGTCCGACTCCTCGATCGACACATGGCAACGAACCCTCCCGTGGGGTCTGTCCGATAAACGGTGTGTGGGATCCGGCGGTTTTCATTCGTGAGTGGTTTTCTCGAACCGTCCGGCGAAGGTGATCGCGAACGCGTTCAGCGCGGGCTTCCACCTCATCACCCAGCGTGCCCTTCCGCCGCCAGTCGGGTCAAGCGACCGCGTCACGAGGTAGAGACATTTCAGCGCGGCGGCCTCGTTGGGAAAGTGCCCCCGAGCTCTCACGGCGCGCCGATAGCGAGCGTTGATTGACTCGATCGCGTTGGTCGTGCAGATCACCCGCCGGATCTCGACGTCATACTCGAGGAACGGCACGAACTCCGCCCAGCTGTTCTTCCAGAGCTGCACGATCGCCGGATACCGTCCGCCCCACTCGGCGGCGAACTCCTCGAACCGATCCTTCGCCGCCTGCTCCGACGGGGCCGTGTAGACGGGTTTGAGGGAACGGACGATCGCGTCGCGGTGTTGCCGCCCGGCGTAGCGGAAGCTGTTGCGGATCAGATGGACGATGCACTGCTGGACGACCGTTTGCTCCCAAGTGGTGTTGATCGCCTCCGGGAGACCCTTCAGCCCGTCGCAGACCGCGATGAGCACGTCCTCGACACCCCGGTTCTTCAGCTCGGTGAACACCTGCAGCCAGAACCTCGCACCCTCCTGACCGTCACCGGCCCAGATGCCGAGGATGTCGCGTTCCCCGTTCACGGTGACGCCCATCACGACATAGAACGGGGTGTTCCTCACCTGCCCGTCACGGACCTTCACCACGATCGCGTCGACGAAGATCACCGGGTAGAGCGCATCCAACGGCCTGCTCGACCATTCGGCGAGTTCCCCGGCGACCTTCTCGGTGATCCGGCTGATCGTGTCCTTGGAGACCTTCGCCCCATAGACCTCGTCGAAATGCGCAGCGATCTCACCGGTCGTCAACCCCCGAGCGGAAAGGGACAGAACGATCTGATCGATGCCGTCCAGTCGGCGTTTCCGCTTGGGGACGATCACCGGCTCGAACGACCCGTCTCGATCTCGCGGGACTTCGATCTCGACGGGGCCGATCTCTGTCAGCACCGTCTTGACCCGCGTCCCGTTACGCATGTTCTCGCCGATTGGGGTCCCGCCGTGCTCGTGGCCGAGGTGCTCGGTCAACTCGGCATTCAGCGCGGTCTCGAGGACGTTCTTCGTGAGCTGGCTGAGCAGGCCGCCCGGCCCCGTCAGGCTCACGCCCTGCTCCTTCGCCTGCGCGAGCAAGCGTTCTGCGAGTTCTTTCTGATCGATGATCTCCCCGGTCACGGGATCAATCATCTCGTCGTCAACAACGACAGTGGTCGTGTCAGCCACGGCCATCTCCTTTCGGATCAGGCCGGACCCTCACACACCATTATTCAGACAGTCCCGATCGCGGCTGTGAACTCGATCTCGATCAAGAAGTACGTGCAAGATTCCGACGGCGGCTGGCATGACGCGCAGAACGTGGACGACTATCCGACACGATACGCGGGTGACACCGTCCCCTACCGGCTGGTCGTAACCAACACCGGTGACGAGACGCTGACTGAATTGGCCTGGTTTGAGTTCCGATCTTTATACAAGGATGGAACTACGATGCCAAGCAAATATGACCCTGAACTTCGCCAGCGCGCACTTCGGATGCTCGCCGAAGCCCGTCCCGAGCACGAGTCGCTGACCGCGGCCTGCCGACACGTCGGTGGGCTCCTCGGAGTGAGCCCGGAGACGCTGCGCGTGTGGCAGCGCCGCTACGACATCGATACCGGCGCGAAGCCTGGCACCTCGATCGATATGGCCCAGGAGAACCGGCGGTTACGCCGCGAGGTGAGCGAGCTCCGTAAGGCCAACGAGGTACTCAAAGCCGCGAGCGTGTTTTTCGCGAAGGAACTCGACCGGCCACGAACGAAATGATCAGATTCATCGACGAGTACCGTGATCGTTTCGGGGTCGAGTTCCTCTGTCGTACGCTGCGTGCGGCAGTTCGTGGGTTCCTCACCTCCCGCGGATACCGGGCCGCGAAAGCCCGGTCGGCCTCAGCCAGGCAGCTGCGCGACGAGTTGCTCCTCCCTGAGATCCGGCGGCTCCACGCGAAGCACTATGGCGTGTACGGGCGCCGGAAGATGCATGCCCTGCTGAAGCGTGAGGGGTGGAAGATCGGCCGCGACCAGACCGAGCGTCTGATGCGGCTCGCCGGCGTGCGCGGGGTACGGAAATCAAAGCGCGTGTTCACCACACGCCCTAACAAAACGGCGGCACTGCCTGCCGATCTCGTCAACCGGAGATTCGCCGCTGACGGGCCGCGCAAGCTCTGGGTGTGCGACGTGACCTACGTCGCCACCTGGTCTGGGTTCGCCTATGTCGCGTTCGTCACTGACGTGTACTCGCGCAGAATCGTGGGCTGGAATGTCGCTGCGACGCTGAAATCTGAGGTTCTGCCGATGCAGGCACTCGATATGGCTGCGTGGCAATCGGGCGGCAGGCTCGATGGCCTGATCCATCACGCCGATCACGGGTCGAATTACACCGCCATGGTCTATACGGATCGCATTGCGGAACTCGGAGCAGTGCCCTCGACCGGGACGGTCGGCGACAGTTTTGACAATGCCATGGCTGAGGCGGTCAACAACCTCTACAAGACCGAACTGATCCGACAGCAGGGCCCCTGGCGGACGGTTGAGCAGGTCGAACTCGCGACCCTCGAATACGTGTGGTGGTGGAACCATGAGCGCCTTCACGGGGAGCTCGATATGCGTACCCCGATCGAGGTCGAGCAGGCCTACTATACTGAGGCCGAGGAACTTCTGTCACCGACAGGTTGACAGGAAAACCGGTCGGAACTCAAACCAGGCCAATTCACTCTACCCGGTGATCTTCGTCGACGCGATCGTGGTGAAGGTCCGTGACGGGCAGGTGAGGAACACCCCGTTCTATGTCGTGATGGGCGTCACCGTGAACGGGGAACGCGACATCCTCGGCATCTGGGCCGGTGACGGTCAGGAGGGTGCGAGGTTCTGGCTGCAGGTGTTCACCGAGCTGAAGAACCGGGGTGTCGAGGACGTGCTCATCGCGGTCTGCGACGGGCTGAAGGGTCTCCCGGAGGCGATCAACACCACTTGGGAGCAAACGGTCGTCCAGCAGTGCATCGTCCATCTGATCCGCAACAGCTTCCGCTACGCCGGGCGGCAACACCGCGACGCGATCGTCCGTTCCCTCAAACCCGTCTACACGGCCCCGTCGGAGCAGGCGGCGAAGGATCGGTTCGAGGAGTTCGCCGCCGAGTGGGGCGGACGGTATCCGGCGATCGTGCAGCTCTGGAAGAACAGCTGGGCGGAGTTCGTGCCGTTCCTCGAGTATGACGTCGAGATCCGGCGGGTGATCTGCACGACCAACGCGATCGAGTCAATCAACGCTCGCTATCGGCGCGCCGTGAGAGCTCGGGGGCACTTTCCCAACGAGGCCGCCGCGCTGAAATGTCTCTACCTCGTGACGCGGTCGCTTGACCCGACTGGCGGCGGAAGGGCACGCTGGGTGATGAGGTGGAAGCCCGCGCTGAACGCGTTCGCGATCACCTTCGCCGGACGGTTCGAGAAAACCACTCACGAATGAAAACCGCCGGATCCCACACACCGTTTATCGGACAGACCCGCGTGCTGTGCGTGAATAGTCAGCAGCTTCGCCGAAACTGAAGCGAAGTCATCGGCAGTTGCGGGGCCTGATCTATCGTATTCAAGGGCGGGCGTGGGAGAATTGGAGATCTCGGGTGCTGTGAAATTGCTTCCAGGCGTTTCGGCAGCGCGCGAGATCGTGTCATACTTGCGAGACACGAATGGATGTTCCTTTCTGGGATATCACGAACCCTCGGAGGTGCAACTCCGGGGGTTCGTTCGTTTTCAGGACTGCTTTTCGATCGCGTTGCGAAGGAGGTTGTAGTCGTCCACGCTGAGTCTTGTATCGCCGTTGAAGCGACGCTGAACCCAACGAGGTGACTTCCCGACCTTGCGCGCCAGGCTCGACCCCGTGAGGCTAGCCTTCTTCGCAAGTTCGCGGAGTTCCCTAGCTGCGTCATCGTTTGACGTTGGCATGGTCCGACAGTAGCACAAGATTCGATAAGTGGAACTAAGAGGGATTATCGAATCCTGCCCAATGCGGTGAAGAATCGCGCTACTCTGGGCTTATGGGAGAGCCGAAACTTTCGCAGAGCCTGCAGCAGATCGTGTCCGTGCGGGTGAACCACCTGATTTTCATCAATGGTCTGCAACAGAAGGAACTCGCTCTGCGGCTTGCCATGAGCGCGAGCACTCTGAACAACAAGATCCACGGCAAAGGGAGCTGGGGGCTTGAGGACGCAATCGCACTTGGCGAGATCTTCGAGGTCTCGATTGACTACCTAATCGGCAAGGCGCCGATCGAAGCCGCGGTACCCACACAACAGAAAGCCCCCGCGCTTGCGAGGGTAGAAGATCTGCGACCAACGGATTAGAAGGCCGTTGCTCTATCCACTGAGCTACGGAGGCAAGGGTTCCAGCGTAGCGCAGCGGGGCGCGGCCGTGCGCGATCGGCCATCGCGGCGGCGGCCGCCGCGGCCGCCCTCCTCGCAGCCGCTACGCCCGGGAGCCGGGCAGCTCGCGGTGGCCGCCGAACTGCTGGCGCATCGCCGAG
This sequence comes from Leucobacter muris, assembly GCF_004028235.1. NCBI lineage: Bacteria > Bacillati > Actinomycetota > Actinomycetes > Micrococcales > Microbacteriaceae > Leucobacter > Leucobacter muris. Next base: position 1,401,505 of record NZ_CP035037.1, read on the forward strand.
AGCACCTGGTTGGCGTAGCGATCCTCGCCCCGCGACGAGAAGCGCTCGAACAGCGACGCCGCCAGCACGGGCACGGGCACGCCGACGTCGATGGCGGCCTTCACGGTCCAGCGGCCCTCGCCCGAGTCGGAGACCCGACCCGCGAGTCCGTCGAGGGAGGGGTTCTCGCGCAGCGCGGCGGCGGTGAGGTCGAGCAGCCACGACGAGACCACCGATCCGCGCCGCCACAGCTCGGTCACTCTCGAGGTGTCGATGTCGAATCGGTAGAGCTCGGGCTCGTCGAGCGGGGCGACCTCGGCGGCGTGCTCGACGGAGAGCTCGTCGCGCTCGGCGCCGGCGTTGGCGTGCTCGAGCAGGTTGAGGCCCTCGGCGAAGGCCGCCATCATGCCGTACTCGATGCCGTTGTGCACCATCTTCACGAAGTGGCCGGCGCCGGTCGCACCGCAGTGCAGGTAGCCGAGCTCCTCGGGGCTGTGCTCGCCCTCGCGGCCCGGGGTGCGGGCCACGTCGCCGGCGCCGGGGGCGAGGGATCGCAGCAGCGGCTCGACGGCGGCGACGGCCTCGTCGGGGCCGCCGACCATGAGGCAGTAGCCGCGTTCGAGCCCGAAGACACCGCCGCTCGTGCCGACGTCGACGTAGTGGATGCCGCGCTCGGCGAGTTCCCGGCCGCGGCGCACGTCGTCGCGGTAGTGGGAGTTGCCGCCGTCGATGAGGATGTCGCCGGCGCTCAGCAGCCGCGCCGTCTCGGCCACGACGTCGCCGGTGAGACCGGCCGGGATCATCAGCCAGATCACGCGCGGCGCGGGCAGCGCCTCGACCAGCTCGGCGATCCCGGCGACGCCCTTCGCCCCCTCTGCGGCGAGAGCCTCCACGGATCGCGGGTCGACGTCGTACGCGACGCACGCGTGCCCGGCGCGCATGGCGCGGCGGGCGATGTTCGCGCCCATGCGGCCGAGTCCGATGATGCCGAAGTGCATGAGGGGGTCCTCCTGGTGCGTGGGCGTGGTGCGGGGCGGTGCGGATGCTGGGGCGGGGCCGGTCAGTCGCTCGGGATCGTGGTGATGGCCTCGGTGGCCCCGGGCAGCCGGCGCAGCCCGAGGCGTCGGATGAGGTCGGACGCGAGCTCGCGGGGGCGGCGGGCGACGCCGATGACGATGCCGTTCTCGTCGGGCTCGAGGGGCTCGAGCGTCGCGTACTGCGAACCGAGCAGGCTCTGCGGCATGAAGTGGTCGAGGCGGCGGCTGAGCCGCTCGGAGACCACGTCGCGCGATCCCTCGAGGTGCACGAAGAGCACGCCTGGGCCGCCGATGCGGTCGCGGTAGACGCGCCGCAGGGCCGAGCAGGTGACGATGCCGGGCATGCCCGCCTGCTGGCGATCCCGGATCCACTCGGCGATCCTGTCGAGCCAGGGCCAGCGATCCTCGTCGGTGAGCGCTTCGCCCGCGGCCATCTTCGCCACGTTCGCCTCGGGGTGCAGGTCGTCGCCCTCGGCGAGATCCCACCCGAGCGCGCCGGCGAGGAGACCCGCGAGGGTCGACTTGCCGCAGCCGGAGACGCCCATCAGCACGAGCACGGTCGGGGTGTCGTTCTGCGCCATGTCACACCACCAGGTCCAGCAGCAGCACGCCGATGAGGCCGGCGACCGAGATGAGGCACTCGAGCACGCTCCAGGTCTTGAAGGTCTGGGGCAGGTTGGTGCCGAGGTACTGCTTGACGAGCCAGAAGCCGGCGTCGTTGACGTGGGAGAGGAACACCGAGCCGCTGCCGATCGCGAGCACGAGCAGGGCGACCTCGGGGGAGGGGAGCGTCGCGGCGACGGGAGCCATGAGCCCCGCGGCGGTGACGGTGGCGACGGTGGCCGAGCCGGTGGCGACGCGCACGAGCACCGCCACGACCCAGCCGAGCAGCAGCACCGAGATGCCGCTGTCGATCACGGCCCGTGTGATGACCTCGCCGATGCCGGTGTCGATGAGCACCTGCTTGAACGCGCCGCCCGCGCCCACGATGAGCAGGATCCCGGCGATGGGAGGCAGGCTCTCCTCGAGCGTCTTCGAGACGCTGGAGCGGGTCATGCGGGCGCCGCCGCCGAGCACGAAGATGCCGAAGATCAGGGTGATGAGCAGCGCGATGGCGGGAGTGCCGAGGAAGTCGATGATGCTCCACCAGAAGCCGCTCGGCTCGGCGACGAAGACCTCGGTGAGCGCCTTCACCATCATCAGCACGACGGGCAGCAGGATCGCGGTGAGCGCCGCCGCGAAGGAGGGGCGGGGGCGGGCCTCCGCCTGGTCGCCATCGGCTCCGACGAACATCTCGGGCACGGGCACCGGGGCCCACTTGGCGGCGTAGGTGCTGAAGAGGGGGCCCGCGACGATGACGGTGGGGATCGCGACGATGACGCCGAAGGCGAGGGTGAGGCCGAGGTTCGCGCCGAGCGTGTCGATGGCGACGAGGGGGCCGGGATGGGGTGGGACGAGGCCGTGCATCGCCGAGAGGCCCGCGAGCGTGGGGATCGCGATCTTCATGAGGGCGAGGCCTGAGCGGCGGGCGACGAGGATGATGATCGGGATCAGCAGCACGAGGCCGATCTCGAAGAACATGGGCAGGCCGATGACGGCGCCGACGAGGCCCATGGTCCACGGCAGCATGCGGGGGCTGGAGCGCTTGACGAGCGTGTCCACGATCCGGTCGGCCCCGCCGGAGTCGGCGAGCAGCTTGCCGAACATCGCGCCGAGCGCGATGAGCACGCCGACGCCGCCGACGGTTGAGCCGAAGCCCGCCGTGAAGCTTGTGAGAGCCTGCAGCGACTCCATACCGGCTGCGATGCCCACGCCCAGCGCGCCGATGGTGAGCGCGAGGAACGGGTGCACCCTGAGCCAGGTGATGAGCAGGATGATGACGGCGAAGCCGGCGAGCGCCGCGACGATGAGCTGCGCGTCCGAGCCGACGGGAACCACCTCGTCGGCCATGGGGAAGAGACTCGTGGGAAACATCCTCGTTCCTTATCCTTCTTCGGGCTCCGGGTGGAATCCTGCGGAGCGGCTGCCGAGGTGGCTGAAGTGAGACTAACCAAATAAGCCGGTTATTTCAAGAATGCTTCGAAAATAAGTCGTGTATATTTCGGGAGCGTGGAATGAACTCTGTTCATAACCGTAAGCTGAGGGTGTGAGTCAGGGACCGCTGCACGCCGAGATCGCCGAACGCTGGGGCGCCGAGATCGCCGCAGGGCTGCGCGCTCCCGGCGAGCGGCTCTCGGTCGAGGAGGCCGCCGCGGCCCACGGCGTCTCGCGCAGCGTGATCCGCGAGGCGGTGCGTGTGCTCGAGTCGCTCGGCATGGTCACCGCGCGGCAGAGGATCGGCATCACGGTGCAGCCCTCGAGCTCCTGGCAGCCCTACGACGAGCGCGTGCTGCGGTGGCGGCTCGACGGCCCCGAGCGCCCCGAGCTGCTCCGCACGCTCAGCGAGCTCCGCGCGGCGGTCGAGCCGGCTGCCGCGCCTCGCCGCGCACCGCGCGACCCCCGCGCAGTGCGGCGAGCTGGCGGCCGCCTACGTGGGCATGGCGAGCACCTCGCGATCCGCCGACGCCGAGGAGTACCTCGCCCACGACATCGCCTTCCATCGCACGCTGCTCGAGGCCTCGGGCAATCCGATGTTCGCGAGCCTCGGCAGCGTCGTCGTGGCCGTGCTCGAGGGGCGAACCCACCACGCGCTCATGCCGCACGTTGCGAGCGCCGATGCGCTCGCGCTGCACGGCGAGGTCGCCGCGGCCGTGCGGGCGGGCGACGCGGATCGTGCCGAGGCCTGCGCCCGCTCGATCGTGGACGAGGCGGCGGTCGCGATGCTGCGCGAGGGGCGCGGCTGAGCGGCGTCAGCCCCGCTGCTTCGCCGCTGCCTTCGCGGCGCGCTTCGTCTCTCGCACCTTGAGCAGGGTCTCGGGGGAGGTGATGTCGGCGACGCTGCGGAAGGATCCCTCCTCGCCGTAGGGGGTCGACGCCTCCCGCCAGCCGGCGCCGTCGAAGCCGCACTGCTTGCCGAGCAGCGCGAGGAAGATCTTCGCCTTCTGGTCGCCGAAGCCAGGCAGCGCCTTGAGGCGCTTCAGCACCGTCTTGCCGTCGGGCTCATCCTGCTGCCAGATGGCCGAGGCGTCGCCGCCCCACTCGTCGACGATCGTGCGGCACAGCGTCTGCACCCGCGCCGCCATCGACCCGGGGAACCGGTGCACGGCGGGCGACTGCTTGAAGGCGGCGGCGAAGTCGTCGGGGTCGCAGTCGGCGATGGCGGCGGCATCGACGGCGCCGATCCGCTGCTCGATCTTGAGCGGCCCCGAGAATGCGACCTCCATCGCGACCTGCTGATCGAGCAGCATGCCGATCAGGAGCGCGAGCGGGTTCTCGGTGAGCAGGCGGTCGGCCTCGGTGTCGTCGGTGAGGTGCAGATCCATGGCCCCAGTATCGCACCCGGGGCTCCCGATGCGCTGCGGCGCTGCGCTGCGGGATGGGTCGGATCCGAGGAGACCGTGCTAATGTAAGCAGTGCTTACTTTGTGAAGGAGTGTCGATGGACTCCGAATCCGCTCGGGCGGGCTACCACCACGGTGATCTGCGGGCGTCGCTGGTGCTCGCCGCCCTCGAGATGCTCGAGGCCGGCGAGTCGTTCTCGCTGCGCGCCATCGCCCGGCGAGCGGGCGTGTCCACGGCCGCGCCCTATCGGCACTTCGCCGATCGCGACGCGCTCGAGTCGGCGCTGGCCGTGCACGGGCTGCACGAGCTGATGGACGCGATCACCGGCGATGGGCGTGCGCCGGAATGCGCCGCCGACGTGGCCGAGATCGCGGTCGGGTACGTGCGCTTCGCCCTGCGGCGTCCGGCGCTCTTCCGGTTGATGTTCGGGCGGGAGTGCGACGAGCAGGACGACGATCGGGTGCGCGCGGCCGGCGCCCTGCACGAGTACCTCGAGAGCGTGATGGCCGGCGTCTTCCCGCACGCCGACCCCGTCGCTCTGGCGACGGCCGGCTGGTCGCTCGCCCACGGGCTCGCCTTCCTGCACCTCGACGGCAAGCTGCCGAATGCCGACCCGAGCGCCGTCGACGATCGCGTGCGCGCGACCTTCGCCGCAATCACCCCCTCCCCATCACCCGATCCCGAATCGAGAGCCTCATGACCTCCAGACGCGTACTGATCGCGGTCACCAACGTCGACCACTACGACGCCGACCCGACGCACCCGACCGGCCTCTGGCTCTCTGAGCTGACCCACGCCTTCGACGTCTTCGCCGAGCGGGGCTTCGAGCAGACCCTGGTGAGCCCCGCAGGCGGCAGATCGCCTCTGGAACCCCGATCGCTCGCCTTCCCGAACCTCGACGGTTCCGCCAAGTCCTGGTATCGCGACCCGATGCGGATGGCGCTGCTGGAGCACACGGCAGCCCCCGAGGAGGTCGACTCGGCCGACTACGACGCGATCTACTTCACCGGCGGCCACGCGGTGATGTTCGACTTCCCCGGCAGCGAGGGGCTGCAGCGGATCACGCGCGACATCTTCGAGCGCGGTGGCGTTGTCGGGGCGGTCTGCCACGGCTACTGCGGCCTGCTGAACACCCGACTCTCCGACGGAGGCCACCTGGTCGCCGGCCGCAGCATCACCGGGTTCTCCTGGCGGGAGGAAGTGCTCGCGGGCGTGGCGAAGCTCGTGCCCTACAACGTCGAGGAGCGAATGAAGGACCGCGGTGCGCGATACTCGAAGGCCCTGCTGCCGTTCGTCTCCAACACGGTCGTCGACGGGCGGCTCGTCACCGGGCAGAACCCCGGCTCGGCGAAGGAGACCGCGGCGGCGGTCTCAGCGCTTCTCTGACGCGCCGCACGACCACACCGAATCGACCAGGGAGACACACCATGCAGACGATACTCGGAGCCGGCGGCCAGATCGCCGAAGAGCTCGCCCGCGAACTCCACCGGAACTTCACTCAGGAGATCCGCCTCGTGAGCAGGAACCCCAGCAAGATCCACGACACTGATCAGCTCGTCCCCGCAGACCTCATGGATGCCGAGGCCACCGATCAGGCCGTGGCGGGCAGCGACGTCGTGTACCTCACCGTCGGCCTGCCCATGGATTCCGACCTCTGGGAGCAGAGGTTCCCCACCATGATGGCGAACACGATCGCGGCCTGCCAGAAGCACGGCAGCAGGCTCGTGTTCTTCGACAACACCTACATGTACCCCCGCACCGCCGCGCCTCAGACCGAGCGCACTCCGTTCGAGCCGGTCGGGCGCAAGGCGACGGTGCGGGCCCGGATCGCCACGATGCTGCTGCGCGAGATGGAAGCCGGTGCGATCGACGCCGTGATCTGCAGAGCCCCCGAGTTCTACGGACCGGGCAAGACGCAGAGCCTCACCAACTCGGCCGTGTTCGATCGCATCGAGCAGGGCAAGCGGCCCCTCGTCCCACTGAACGCCCGCGCGAAGCGCAGCCTCATCTGGACTCCGGACGCCAGCCGGGCCATGGCGCTCATCGGCAACACCCCCGACGCTTACGGGCAGACGTGGCACCTGCCGATCGACCGGGATCGCCTCACCTACGCGCAGCTGATCGGCATCGCCTCCGAGATCTCCGGACGGGAGATCGCGTTCACCACGGTGCCCGAGTGGGCGTTCAAGCTGGGCGGGCTGGTCAGCCCGGCGGCCAAGGAGGCGGCCGAACTGCTGCCGCGCTACCGCCAGGACAACATCTTCGACTCGTCGAAGTTCGCGACGCGGTTCCCGGGCTTCGAGGTCACCGACTATCGAGCCGGGATCGCGGAGATGCTCGGCGAGGGGTGACTGGCGCCGGCGGTCGGCCCGGGTCTGGCCCGGCGCCCAGGGGCAGACCGGGGCCAGACCCGCCGCCGTGATCGCCGGCTACTCGAAGCGGTTGACCATGGCGAGCGCGGCCCGCTCGACGTAGTCGCGGAACGCGGCATCGTGCATCGGCGGCAGCGCCGCCTCGTCGAGCGCGGCGTGCATGTGCTTCAGCCACCGCTCCTTCGCGTCGGGCGTGACGGGGAACGGCGCGTGACGCATGCGCAGCCGCGGATGACCCCGCTGCTCGGAGTAGGTCGTCGGCCCGCCCCAGTACTGCTCGAGGAAGGCGCGCAACCGCCAGATCGCGCCCTCCCAGTCGGCGTCGGGGTACATGGGCGCGAGCACCGGGTCTTCGCGCACGCCCGCGTAGAACGCGCGCACGATGCGCTCGAACGTCTCGATGCCGCCCACCTGGGCCCAGAGGGTGTCGGTCACCGCGGGCCCCTCTTCGCTCGCCCGCAGGGTCAGCCTCGGCGGGGGCGGTTGCTGTTCGTTCACGCTGCACCTCCCGGGTACTTCGGCAGCTCGGTGGCGAGCTGGATGCCCGCTTCCTGGAAGCGGCGGATCAGTGCGGCGCGCAGCGCGCGCTGCACCGCCCACTGCGCCTCGGGGCGCGTGCGCACCGCGAGCCGCAGGGTGGCGCGGTCTCCGAAGGCGCTCTCCACACCCCAGATCTCGGGCTCGCCCGATATCTTCCGGGCGATCGCGGGGTCGTGCACGAGGCCCTTCGCCGTCTCGAGCGTGACGCGCTCCACCTCGGCGAGATCGCTGTCGGCGCGCACCGTCACGTCGATGAGCGCGCGGCCCCACCCCTGGGAGGAGTTGCCGAGGGTGAGGATCTCGCCGTTGCGCACGAACCAGAGCGTGCCATCCATCGCTCGCACCTGGGTCACCCGGATCCCCACGTCCTCGACGGTGCCGCTCACCTCGCCGATCGTGACGATGTCGCCGACGCCGAGCTGATCCTCGAACACCATGAATATCCCGTTCAGGATGTCCTTCACGATGTTCTGCGCGCCGAAGGCGAGGCCCGCGCCCACGATGCCGGCGGAGGCGACGAGCGCGCCCACGTTCACGCTGAGCTCGGAGAGCACGAGGATCAGCGCGATCACCACCACCACCCAGGTGATCACCGCGCGGCCGACGGTGCCGAGCGTGCGCGTGCGCTGCACGGCGCGCGCGTTCACGTAGGGCGCGGCCTGGATCTCCGAGGTGGTGTCGACGTCCTGCGCGCGTTTCACGCCCTGCACGATGCGGGTGACGGTGCGCATGAGGATCCTGCGGAGCACCCAGTTGAGCACCACCGCGACCGCGACGATCAGCAGGATCCGCAACGGTACCTGATACGCCGTCACGAAGTCGACGAACGCGTTGCCGACCACCTCCGGCACGTCCTCGACGCCCTCGAACCGGAATGCCGCCATCAGGCCTCCCGGTCCGCCCGCTGTGCGCGAAGCGCGCGCTCGACGCCCGCGAGGTGCTCGACGATCATGCGGCGCAGCGCGGCGGGCGCGTCGACGTGGGCGGCGAGCCAGGCGCGCGTGGCCTCGGCAAGCTCGACGTTCGCGAGGGGGGCCGGGTAGAAGCCGTCGATCAGCTCCTCGGCGATCGCGTAGCTGCGCGACTCCCAGACGGGCAGCAGCGCCGCGAAGAAGCGGTCGATGAACGGCTCGAGCAGCGCGCGGTCGTGGGCGCGCGTGAAGCCCGCGCCGGTCGCGCGCACGATCGCGTTGGGCTTGTCGCTCTCATCGAACACCGAGGCCCAGGCGCGCTCCTTGTCGGCGGCGGTGGGCAGTGCGGCGCGGGCGTGCGCGGCCGACAGGTTGCCGTTCGCGGTGCGGTCGGTCTCGAGCTGGCGCTCGATCCGATCCGCGTCGGCACGACCGCCGGCGGCGAGCGCGGTGAGCAGCTCCCAGCTGAGATCGGTGTCGATCTCGAGGCCCTCGAGCGGGGCCGATCCGTCGAGCAGGCTCTGCACCCGGTCGAGGTGCGCGTCGCTCGCCGCCAGCTGCGCGAACGCCTTGACGAACTGGAACTGCGCGTCGGAGCCGGGCTCCGCCGTCTCGGCGAGGCCCTGCAATCCGTCGGCGACCCGGGCGAGCGAGGTCTCGCGCTGCGCGGGATCCACGTAGCTCGCGGCCGCGAGCAGCAGCTGGCCCAGCACGGTGCGCAGCGTGGTCGACGCGGTCTCGCGGCCGATGTGCGCGAGCACGATGTCGACGAAGCGGGAGGCGGGGAACTCGGCGTCGCGGGTCGCGTCCCAGAGCGTGCCCCACACGAGGGCGCGAGCGAGGGAGTCGTCGATGGCCCCGAGGCGCGCAGCGGCGGTGTCGAGCGAGCGCTCGTCGAGGCGGATCTTCGCGTAGGTGAGATCGTCGTCGTTCAGCAGCAGCAGCTCGGGCTGCTCGGCGCCGAACAGTTCGGGCACCTCGGTGCGAGCGCCGTCGACGTCGAGCTCGACGCGGTGCACCCGGCGCAGGGAGCCGTCGACGAGGGAGTAGAGGCCCACCGCGATGCGGTGCGGGCGGATCGTCGGGTACTCGGCGACCGCGCTCTGCTCGATCGCGAACGAGGCGTAGCGGCCGGCGTCGTCGAGCTCGAACACGGGGCGCAGCGTGTTGACCCCCGCCGTCTCGAGCCACAGCTTCGACCACTCCGCGAGGTCGCGGCCGCTCTGCGCCTCGAGCTCGGTGAGCAGATCGACCAGCTCGGTGTTGCCGTGGTGGTGCTTCACGAAGTAGTCGTGCACGCCGCGCATGAACGGCTCCCGCCCCACCCAGGCCACCAGCTGCTTGAGCACCGACGCGCCCTTCGCGTAGGTGATGCCGTCGAAGTTGACGAGCACGTCTTCGAGATCGCGGATCTCGGCGACGATGGGGTGCGTCGAGGGCAGTTGATCCTGCCGGTACGCCCACGACTTCTCGGAGGCCGCGAACGTGGTCCAGCAGTCGCTCCACTCGGTCGCCTCTGCCACACCGAGCGTCGACATGTACTCGGCGAACGACTCGTTGAGCCACAGGTCGTTCCACCAGCGCATCGTCACGAGGTCGCCGAACCACATGTGCGCGAGCTCGTGCAGGATCGTGACCACGCGGCGCTCGCGCATGGCGTCGGTCACCTGACTGCGGAACACGTACGCCTCGGTGAAGGTCACCGCCCCCACGTTCTCCATCGCACCCATGTTGTACTCGGGCACGAAGAGCTGGTCGTACTTGTCGAACGGGTACGGGTAGTCGAACTGCTCCTCGAAGAACGCGAAGCCCTCGCGCGTCTTCTCGAAGATGTAGTCGGCGTCGAGGTGCTCGCCCAGCGACTCGCGGCAGAAGACGCCGAGCGGGATGGTGCGGCCGTCGCGGCTCGTGAGCTCGCTGCGCACCACGCGGTAGGGGCCCGCGATGAGTGCCGTGATGTAGCTCGACATCACCGGGGTGGGCTCGAAGCTCCAGGTGGCGATCGCCTGCTCGGCCCAGTCGTCGCCCTGCGCGCCGGCCTTCTCGCCCGCGGCGACGGGCTCGGGCGTCGGCTGGTTGCTCACGACCTGCCAGCGGGCGGGAGCCGTGATTGTGAACCGGAACGTCGCCTTGAGGTTGGGCTGCTCGAACACCGCGAACATGCGGCGGGAGTCGGGCACCTCGAACTGCGAGTAGAGGTAGACCTCGCCGTCGGCCGGATCGACGAAGCGGTGCAGGCCTTCGCCCGTATTCATGTAGCGCTGGGTCGATGCGATCCGCAGCACGTTCTGCTCGGCGAGTTCGGGGAGCTGCACTCGCGAGTCGGCGAAGACCGATACCGGATCGAGTGCGCGGCCGTTCAGCTCGACGCTCTCGACCGAATCGGCGATGAGATCGATGAAGGTGGAGGCGCCTGCGCGTCCGCCGAAGCGCACCGTGGTGACCGCGGCGAAGGTCTCCGCCCCGGTGGTGAGGTCGAGCTCGACCTCGTAGCTCTCGGTCGTGACGATGGTCGCGCGATCGCGCGCTTCGACGCGGGTCAGGTTCTCTCCGGACACGGTGCTCCTTCGGGCGTTACGTTCTGTGTCGGGGCCGGATCTCGCGAAGGATCGGCCCGCACGATGGGAAGTATCGGCACCAGCCTATGCCCGGACGCTATGGCCGGACTCAGGAAGCGGCCCCTCCTTCCGAGCGGCGGCGGCGGGTCGTAGACTGGGCCCATGAGCAACGCCACACCCGAAGTCGAGTTCTGGTTCGATCCGATCTGCCCCTGGTGCTGGATGACCAGTCGCTGGGTCGCCGAGGTCTCCGAGGCGCGCGGCTTCGAGGTGGCCTGGCACCCGATCAGCCTCGCCGTGCTCAACGAGGGCCAGAACGACCGCCACGGAGATGCGCACCGGCAGGGGCACCGACTCGGGCGCGTCGTCGAGGCCGCGCGCGTGGCCCACGGCGAGCAGGTCGTCGGCCCGCTCTACACCGAGATCGGCACCCGCGTGCACCCGGGCGGGCGGACGGACTTCGACGCGATCATCGCCGACTCGCTCGAAGCGCTCGACCTGCCCGCAGCGCTCGCCGCAGCGGCCGATGACGAGCAGAGCGACGCGCAGCTGCGCGCCAACACCGGCCACGCGATGGAGATCGCGGGCCCCGATGTGGGGGTGCCGATCATCTCCGTGAACGGCGTCGCGTTCTTCGGTCCCGTGGTCACGCCCGCGCCGACGGGCGACACCGCCCTGCAGCTGTGGGACGGCATCGTCGCCGCTGCGACCGTGCCGGGTTTCTACGAGCTCAAGCGCGGTCGCACGGTCGGTCCGCAGTTCTGATCGGCGTGAGCGCCGTTCCGACGGGGCCCGCGAACCGCACCCACTACTTCCCGACCAGCAGGTACGAGCCGCTGCTGCGCGAGCGCGTGATCGACTCCGCGCTGCGAGGCGGTCCGGCGCTCGTGGTCTGCTGGGGCGGTAGCGGGGCGGGCAAGTCCGTCGCCGCCGCGCAGATCGCGGTGCGGCTGAGCGGTGGCGACACGCCGGCAGTCTGGGTGAGGTTTGGCGCCGACCGGTCGGACGCCGCGGGCGCCTGGCAGGCGATTCTGCAGGCGCTCGTGGATTCCGGGCTCGTACCAGAGGATTCGGAGCTCGGACGCATGCGGGGCTCGGAACTGCCTGCGGGCGTTGAGCCCCTGACGCGGGCGATGCGCGCGGTCGGGCGCGGGTTCCCGGAGCGGCTCGTGCTGGTTCTCGATGACCTGCATCTCGTCGGCGACGGCGCCTTCGAAGCCGACCTGCTCGAGATGCTCGAGACGCATCGGATGCTGAGCGTCGTCGTCGCGTCGCGCTCCAGACATGCCCGGCTGGTCGATATCGACGCGCGCATGCGTGTCCCCGTGAGGGAGATCACGGCGAGGGAGTTGCAGTTCGGCCGCGACGAGATCTCGTCGTTGCTGGCGCGCAGGCTGCCCGAGCTCGACAGCGCAGCGCGTGATCGCCTCGCGGTCGCGATCGAGCGCGGTTCCGGAGGCTGGCCCTTAGCCGCCCACGCCGCGATCGTCGAGCGCGAGTCGGGAAGAGGTGCCGCCGCCCATCGCGTGTTCGTGCGGAATCACGTCTCCCGCATGCTCGCGCACGCCGGTGAGCACGGTCGGGAAGTGCTCTGCGCAACGGCGCTCTTCGACGAGATCTCGAGCGGCGTCGTCGCCCGGATGTTTCAGGTCGACGAGGAGCGGGCCCTCGAGATGCTCGAGGGGTCGTCGGAGACCGGATTCGGATACTGGGAGAGCGACGCCGGCACGCGTTGGTACCGGCACCACGATCTGATCCGCGAGGAGCTGCGGCGACGCGCGGAGATCGAAGTCGGAGCCGTACGTCTGCGCATTCTCTACCGCCGCGCCGCCGTCGTCTTCGAACCGATCCGGCCCTTCCAGGCGGTGCGCGCCGCGCTCCAGGCCGAGGCGTGGGACCTCCTGGAACCCATGCTGCTGGCTCGCAGCTTTCAGCGTCTGGGCCGAAGAGAGGATCTGGTCGGCGAGAAGTGGCTGCGGGATATTCCGTCTGCGGTACGGGATCGGCACCCGGTGATCGCCGCGTTCGCGCTGATCGATGAGTTCGCGTACCCTCGTGGTCGATTCGACACGGTGATCAACGGCTTCAAGATGCTGACAGGCTCGCGGCTCGCGGAGGAGTCCGAGAAACGGGGGCTGCCCGGAGCCGTCGCATCAGCCCTGCGCATGGTGGCGGCTCGCCTCAGCGGTAACCAGGAGTTGGCGCTGCGCATGGCTGATCGCTTCGAGATCGCGATCGAGGATTTCGATGAAGCGACGCGCATGACATTGAAGCGTCCGCTCTGGACCGGCACGACCCAGGCCGCCGTCACCTATCTGCACGCGTCGCGCTTCGACGACGTCGAACGAGTGCTGCTGCGGTGCGACTTCGACGAGGAAGAGACGCCGCTCGGCGAGGTGCACACCCTCGCGCTCGGAGCCTTCTCCGACGCCTGGCGCGGCTGGATGCTGCGGCTGGGGGAGCGGATCGAACAGTGCGAGAGCCAGGAGACGCCGATGGGCTGGCGCACCTCCTATACGGGTTCGGGGTACCGCATCGCGGCGGCTGTGCAAGCGCTCGAGGCGGGCGACCCGGAGCGCGCCGAGAATCATCTCGACGCGCTCGTGCCGCACGAGCCCACCATCGAGCACTGGCCGTACCTCGAGGTGCTGCGCGCCCTCGTGCTCGAGGAGTGCACCGGCTCGCGATCCGCACTCGACTCGTTCGAGTGGCGCCTCCAGCAGCGGCGGAGGCGATTTGCGACGCTGCCCGCTCACCGCCGCATGCTGGCCGAGTTTCGGGCTCGACTGCAGTGGCGGGCCGGGATGGTCGTTCGCGGTTCGAAGCCGAGCAGCGCTGACCTCGGCAGCGCGTACGCGGCCCTGAGCCGGGGAGATGACGCTGCCGCCCGCATGATTGTCGCAGCCCTGCAGCGCGAGCCTGGGCTCGCCGGCGCTCCCCGCAGAAGAACCGAGCTCCTGCTCGTGCAGGCCGAAGCCGAGCGTCGAAACGGTGATTCCGGGTCTGCATCGGATAGCGCGAATGCCGCGGCCGGACTCATGCGTGAGCACGGCCTCAGCCTGCCTCGGCTCGCGGTCACGGACGATGCTCTGCATAGGCTCGCAGAGCTTGCGCCGTCACTCGCCGGGTGGGTGGAGCCGACGGGGACCGCAGCCGGTGTCGGCGATGAGATCCGCGCGCTGTCGGCCGCGGAACTGCGCGCCCTCGCGGCAACGGTGCGGCACGGGACGGTTCCGGCGGCTGCTCAGGCGTTGTTTTTGAGCACCGACACCGTGAAGTCCCACATCAGGCGGGCATACCGGAAGCTCGGCGTGAACAGCCGTGAGGAAGCGGTCCGGATGGCGATCGAGGCGGGGATGTTCGAAGGGGACGGCGGTGACCCGACCTGCCTCGGGCGGCTTTCCGCGGTAACTAGGGATGGGTGATCGTGAGCGCCGAGACGGCCGGGCCGAGGTCGGCCCGTTGGGCGGTCGGAACGGCTCGCGCCGCACTGCCGTCGAGGTCAACATCGCGAAGCTCCTACTCCTCGCAGCGCTTGCTCCGCTCGTGGTCGGAGGCCTCGCACAGCGAGCCTCGGCGCTGGTGGGAGCCGCCGAGGCTCCCCGGATCGTGGCGGTCGTCGTGGCCGTCGGCGCGCTCTGCGCGGTCGTCGGTGCGCTTGGCTTCGGCGCGCTCACCGATCTGGTGCCTCGGCCGGGGAAGTGGTGCTGGGCGCTCATCGCCTCGGTGATCGGCACACTTGGTCTCGTGCTCGCGGCCGGAGAAGCGGTGCCCGCGCTCATCTGCGGGTGGGGACTCGCTCAGTTCGGGTACTCGGGTTCGATGGCGGTCCTGCGCTCCATGCTCGCCTCAGTCGCGGAATCGTACCGACGCCGCGGATCCGTCGTCATGGTGATGAGCGGCTACCTCGGTGCGCTGATCCCGATCTTGTTGCTCATCGCTCTGCCCGGATCCGCCTGGCACATCACCTTCGGCTTCGCCGCCGCGGGCGTGCTGCTTCCCCTTTCGGTGCTACTCGCGCGGCGTCGAGCCTTCCTGCGCGCGCGCGAGGACGATCCGCACGCGCGGATCGCGGAAGCCGCGACCCAGACTGCGTCCCCTGAGCCCCGGGCAACTCCGGCGTCCGCATCGCTTCGCCAGGCCCGATCCCTCCCGGGCTGGACAGTGCTGGTCGTGCAAGTCGCCTCCACTGCAGTGCTCGCAGCGTTCCTGACGTTCCACCCGCTCGATCTTGAGCACCGCCTCGGCGTTCATGGACCGGATGCTGTGCGCAGCAGCGCCCTCGTGCTGGCAGCCGGACTGTTCGGCCTCCTCTCCGTCGCCCTGCTGCTGTTCCTGCGACCGCGGCTGTTCGGGACAGGGGCCGCAGCGCTGCTCCTCGCGGCAGCGCTGCTCGCCGGATCCATCGGCGCGCGCGCTTTCGGGATCACCCTCGGCTCGCTCGCGATCGCGGCTCTCCTCACGGGAGCAGCCGTCGCTGTGAACGCCTCCACGCTGTTGGTGACGGCGCTCGAGGGGGTGCCGCGGCACCGCGCTGGGCGGTTCATCGGGGCGTTCAGCGCTGCCGGGGCGCTCGGTCAGTTCGTAGGGCCCCTGCTGGGGCTCGCCCTACTCGGAGCATTCCGGGCCACGGACGGGGGATACACCGCGATGATCCTCGTCCTCGGCGGCCTTCCGGCGGCGTGGGGAGCGATGATCCTCATCGTCACTGCGGTCCCTCGGCGGGCTGCGCGGAACGCGGAGCCCGGACGGGCAGTTCCGGGCGGCGGGGAACGGTACGATGGTGCCCATGCGCATTCACGTCGCCACTGATCACGCCGGACTCGAATTCAGCCAGCAGTTGCAGCAGCACCTGCGCGATCGTGGGTTCGAGGTCATCGACCACGGGCCCGAGCAATACGATGCGCTCGACGACTACCCGTCGTTCTGCATCAATGCGGCGGTCGGCGTCGCGCGCGACGAGCGCGACGGAGTCGAGGCGCTGGGTGTGGTGTTCGGCGGCTCGGGCAACGGCGAGCAGATGGCAGCGAACAAGGTCGAGGGAATCCGCGCCGCGCTGGTGTGGAACGAGTCGACCGCGCAGCTCGCGCGCGAGCACAACAACGCCAACGTCATCTCCATCGGCGCGCGCCAGCACGAAGTGGCCGACGCGATCCGCTTCATCGATCTGTTCATCGACACGCCCTTCACGGGCGACGAACGCCACGTGCGCCGCATCGGCCAGCTCGGCGAGTACGAGCGCACCGGCGAGATCGCCGGCAAGCAGGTCGACGAACTGTGAACCATGCCTGAGGGGCACAGCGTACATCGCATCGCGCGCCAGTTCGGAGTGAACTTCGTGGGCACCGCACCCGAGGTCACGAGCCCGCAGGGCCGCTTCGCACAGGGCGCGGCACTGCTGAGCGGGCGCGAGATGACCGACGCTCGCGCCGTGGGCAAGCAGATGTTCCTCGAATTCGAGGGCGACCACTGGCTGCGCGTGCACCTCGGCATCTACGGCGCGTGGGACTTCGCGGGCGAGGTCGCGATCGATCCCGCCATCCAGATCCACACGACCAAGTTCGGCCGCGGCCGGCTCGGGCAGACCGGCATGGCCGGGGTGGTCGACACCCCGATGGACAGCGCCGGCGAAGATTCGGTCGCGTCGATCGGTGCACCCCGGCGGTCGCGCGTCGCGCGCGTGCACATGGCGGAACGCGATCGAGCGGAGGCTACGAACGGCGCGTTCCCGCCCGATCCCGTCGGGCAGGTGCGGGTGCGGCTGCTCAACGAGACGGTGTGCGCCGACCTGCGCGGGCCGACCGCCTGCGAGGTGCTGACCCCCGCCGAGGTCGACGCCGTGGTCCAGAAGCTGGGCCCGGACCCCGCGAACGCGAACACGCCCGAGGAGCGCGAGCGCTTCGTGACACGCGCCCGCAAGAAGAAGACCCCGATCGGCCTCGTGCTGATGGACCAGTCGATCATCGCCGGCATCGGCAACGTGTACCGGGCCGAGATGCTGTTCCGCGCGCGCCTGAACCCGCACACCCCGGCGAACACGCTGGATCCTGCGGTGCTCGAGGATCTCTGGGACGACTGGGCCCACCTGCTCGAGATCGGCATCACCGTCGGTCAGATGATCACGATCGACGGGCTCGAGGGCGACGACTACCGGCGGGCGCTCGCCGAGCGCGACGAGCGGCACTGGGTGTACAAGCTCGAGGGCACGCCCTGCAAGCGGTGCGGAACGAACATCGTGCTCGAGGAGTTCGGCGCTCGCAAGCTCTACTGGTGTCCCGGCTGCCAGCTCTGACCGCTTATCCGCTGCCCGCTCGCTGAGCGCTCGACCGCTCGCTGAGCGCCTCGCCTCGCGCTGCGCCGAGAACGCCGCGAGCCCTCACCCCACGCTGGCGAGTGCGAACGGGAGCACGGCCGGCGCACCCGCCGCGCGCAGGGCCCGCGCCGCGACGGTCACGGTCCAGCGGCTGTCGACCAGGTCGTCGACGAGCAGGATGGGGCCGGGCGCCTGCGCCAGGGTCTCGGCGAGCTGCGGGCCGACGGCGAAGCGACCCCACACCGACGCCAGCCTGAAGGCGCTGTTACCGCCCGGGCCGGCGACCGGAACGCCCGGGTCGACGTCGAGGGAGCCGAGCAGCGGGAGGCGCCCGCGCTGCGCGATCGCCGCAGCCGTGCTGCCGACGAGCTGCGGCCGAGTGAGCGAGGGCATCGCGACGACACCCACGGGACGCGTCTCCCAGGGCCAGTCGCGCAGGGTGGCGATCACCCCCTCCAGCAGCCGGTCTTCGATGGCGCGATCCGCGGCTCCGGCCGCGAAGACCTGCCGCAGCGGCCCGCCCCAGCCGAGGTCGGTGAGGCGGGCGATGGCCCGCCCCGTCTCGGGACGCTCAGCCTCGGGAATGCGGCCCTTCACCGGAAGCCCGCGGCGATCCGCGCCGGTCGGCCACATGCCGCGCGGCTCGATCGGCACGCCCACGCGTTCCAGCTGGCCCGAGGCGCGCTCGGCCGCCTGCGCCGG
Organism: Leucobacter muris; assembly: GCF_004028235.1. Classification (NCBI taxonomy): domain Bacteria; kingdom Bacillati; phylum Actinomycetota; class Actinomycetes; order Micrococcales; family Microbacteriaceae; genus Leucobacter; species Leucobacter muris. The sequence goes on from NZ_CP035037.1 coordinate 1,419,357, forward strand.
CACCTCCGAGGGATACCAGGCCCCCGCGCAGACGTCGCAGCGACCGCAGGGCGCCGCGCTCGGGTCGTCGAGATCGTGCTGCAGCATCTCCATGCGGCACCGCTCGCCGCGTTCGTACTCGAGCATCGAGCGCTGCTCGGCGATTCTCGCCGAGGCGATGCGCGCGTAGCGCTCGGCGTCGTAGCTCCACGGCGCGCCCGTGGAGACCCACCCGCCTGAGACCCGGGTTACCGCGCCGTCGACGTCGAGCACCTTGAGCAGCAGCTCGAGCGGGCTGCGCCGGATGTCGACGCGCGCCTCGAGCGCTGGCGTCGAGAGGGGGGGGCGGAGCCGGGCGCCCCGAGGGCGGCCAGCACGGCCGCCGCCCGATCGGGGTCGGGCATCGACGCGGTGGCGAAGTACCGCCAGATCGCCTCGTCCTCGGAGCCGGGCAGCAGCAGTACGTCGGCGTTCGCCGCGCCGCGGCCCGCGCGGCCGACCTGCTGGTAGTAGGCGACGGGCGACGAGGGCGCCCCGAGGTGCACGACGAAGCCCAGATCGGGTTTGTCGAAGCCCATGCCGAGGGCGCTCGTGGCGACGAGCGCCTTCACCCCGTTCGCCTTGAGCGCGGCCTCGAGCCGTTCCCGCTCTTCGGGGTCGGTGCGCCCCGTGTAGGCGGCGACCTCGTACCCGGCGTCGCGCAGCAGCAGCGCGGTGTCTTCGGCGGCCGAGACCGTGAGCGCGTAGACGATGCCGCTGCCGGGCAGGTCGCCCAGGTGGGCGACGAGCCACGCCAGTCGCTCGCGGGGAGTCGGCAGCGACAGGCAGCCGAGCCGCAGCGAGTCGCGGGCCAGCGAGCCGCGCAGGGTCAGCACGTCGTGCCCCAGCTGGTCGACCACGTCGTCGACCACGCGGGCGTTGGCGGTGGCCGTGGTGGCGAGCACGGGCACGTCGCGGTCGAGCCCGGCGAGGAGCGCGGCGATGCGGCGGTAGTCGGGCCGGAAGTCGTGCCCCCAATCGGAGATGCAGTGGGCCTCGTCGATCACGAGCAGGCCCATGCGGTCGAGCAGCCCCGGCAGCTGCTGCTCTCGGAAGCGCGGATTGTTCAGGCGCTCCGGGGAGACCAGCAGCACGTCGATCTCGTCGGCCGCGAGCCGGGCCTCGATCCGATCCCACTCGTCTGCGGTGGCGGAGTTGATCGCCGCGGCGCGCACGCCCGCCCGCTCGGCCGCGGCGACCTGATCGCGCATCAGGGCGAGCAGCGGCGAGACGAGCAGCGTGGGCCCCGCGCCCCGTCTGCGCAGCAGCGCGGTCGCCACGAAGTAGACCGCAGACTTGCCCCAGCCGGTGCGCTGCACCACGAGCGCCCTGCGGCGGTCGGCCACGAGCGCGTGCACCGCCTCGAACTGCCCGTCGTGGAAGTCGGCGTCGGACCGCCCGGTGAGCCGGATCAGCAGTTCGCGGGCCTCGGTGCGCAGGGTCTCGTGCTGGGGTTCCATGCCCCGATGATGTCAGAGACCGCTGACATCGACCGGTCCCGCACGGCTCGGTCAGAGATCCGGCTCCGGTGAGGGGAGAATGGGCGGGGCGGTCTCGCCGAGGCCGGATCACGCACCGAGCGCACGCCGAGACACGGCTTCGACCTCCGCCGCCGATGTGGCATAATAGTTCCTTGTGCCACGGTGCGGCACTGCCGTGAGGGTCCGCACACGCCGTGAGCCGAACACCCAGTACTTTCACCTTCATTCCGCGTTCCGACTTGCGGCGGGCGCAGAGAGAGACAATCATGCAGAAGCTCGACCACGTCGACGCCTCGTCGCTCAAGAGCGACATCCCCGAGTTCCGCGCCGGCGACACCGTCAAGGTGCACGTCAACATCGTCGAGGGCAACCGCTCGCGTGTCCAGGTGTTCCAGGGCGTCGTGATCGCTCGCCACGGCGAGGGTGTGCGTGAGACCTTCACGGTGCGCAAGATCAGCTTCCAGGTGGGCGTGGAGCGCAAGTTCCCCGTGCACTCGCCCGCGATCCACAAGATCGAGGTCGTGACTCGCGGCGACGTGCGCCGTGCGAAGCTCTACTACCTGCGCGGCCTCACCGGCAAGAAGGCCAAGATCAAGGAGAAGCGCGACATCTGAGTCGGGCCTTCCTGAGCAGAAACCCCCGCTTCGGCGGGGGTTTCTGTTTTCCCAGGGCTCGGGTGGCAGGATGGACGGGTGCGGCCGACGGATCGGCGGCACCGGAGAGGGAATGCGAGATGAACGAAGCGGCTGGGAGGCCTCGGCGGCGCGGGAGCGGGATCCTCGGGTTCATCCGCGACCTGATCGTGATCCTGGTGGTCGCGTTCCTCGTCTCGTTCCTGCTGAAGACCTTCCTCGTGCGCAGCTTCTACATCCCGTCCGAGTCGATGGAGCAGACCCTCCAGGTCGACGACCGCATCCTGGTGAACCAGCTGGTGCCCGACGTGGTCTCGGTGAACCGGGGCGACATCGTGGTCTTCAAGGATCCGGGCGGCTGGCTGCTGCCGCGCGGCACCGAGCCCCCCCAAGGCTTCGAGAAGGTGCTGCAGGCCGTGGGCCTCGCGGCCGACACGAGCAACGAGTACGTCGTGAAGCGCGTGATCGGGGTCGGCGGCGACCGGGTGCAGTGCTGCGACGCCGACGGCCGGGTGACCGTGAACGGCGTGCCGCTCGACGAGCCCTACATCGTGATCCCCGACGGCGAGGGCGGCCGCGCCTCGAAGATCGACTTCGACGTCACCGTGCCCGAGGGGTCGGTCTGGGTGATGGGCGACAACCGCTACCAGAGCAAGGATTCACGCTACAACCAGGATCAGCCCGGCCGAGGCTTCGTGCCCGAGACCGAGATCGTGGGCCGCGCGTTCGTGCTCAACTGGCCGCTCAACCGCTTCACCTGGCTGGGCACGCCCGAGCACACGTTCACCGGCGTCGAGCAGGCGCGAGAGCAGTGAGCCGGGACTCCGCGGACGCGCTGGCGCTCGCTCCGGATCGGGCTCTCGTGGAACCCGCCGGTTCGCGTGGGGCCGTCGCGCAGCAGGCTGAGGTCGGCGCGGGCGCCCCTCGGCGGGCCGAGACGCAGGCGCAGGCGCAGGCGCGAGCCGCGGCGCCGCCGAAGGATCCCACCCTCGACGTCGAACTCGGCTGCTTCGACGAGGGCTTCGACCTCGTGATCGGCGTCGACGAGGTGGGGCGGGGCGCCGTAGCGGGCCCGGTCGCGGTCGGCGTGCACGCCGTGGTCCGCGGCACGTGCGAGTTCCCGGAGGGGCTGCGCGACTCCAAGCTGCTGAGCGAGAAGCGGCGAGAGGCGATGGCGCCGCTCGTGCGCGGCTGGGGCGCGGGCGCGGTGGGCTTCGCGAGCGCCGAGGAGATCGACGAGCACGGCATCGGCGCGATGCTCGGCGAGGCGGGCCGGCGTGCGCTGCTCGAGCTGCACGCGGCGGGCGTGGCGGTGGAGCGGGCGCTGATCCTGCTCGACGGATCGCACGACTGGCTCACGCCCGCGCTCCGCTCGCCGCTGCGCGTGCGCACCCGGGTGGGCGCGGATCGCAGCTGCGCCTCGGTCGCGGCCGCCTCCGTGCGCGCGAAGGTCGAGCGCGACGCGCTGATGCGCGAGGCGCACGAGGCGCATCCCGAGTACGGCTGGTCGTCGAACAAGGGCTACGGATCCCGGGCGCACTACGAGGGGATCACCGCCCGCGGCCTCACCGAGCTGCACCGGCACACCTGGATCACACGGCCCCGCGCGTAGCCGAGCCGCTGCGGGGCGCTCGGCGGAGGGTCGGGACGGGACGATAAGCTGGTGCGGTGAGCAACCGCGATATTTCGCCCGATGCGCCGATCGGGGTGTTCGACTCGGGAGTCGGCGGCCTGACGGTGGCCCGGGCGATCCGGGATCAGCTGCCGCACGAGTCGATGATCTACGTGGGCGACACGCTGCGCACGCCGTACGGGCCGCGCCCCATCGCCGAGGTGCGCCGCTTCGCGCTCGAGATCCTCGACGGCCTCGTCGCGCAGGGCGTGAAGATGCTGGTGATCGCCTGCAACACCGCATCGGCGGCCGTGCTGCGCGACGCGCGCGAGCGCTACGACGTGCCCGTGGTCGAGGTCATCGGCCCGACCGTGCGCAGCGCCGCCGCGATCACCCGCAACGGTCGGGTCGGCCTGATCGGCACGCAGGGCACCATCCAGTCGCGCGCCTACGACGACCTCTTCTCCATGCGGCCCGAGATCGCGCTCACCGCGGCCGCCTGCCCGCGTTTCGTCGAGCTCGTCGAGGCCGGCCTCACGAGCGGACCCGAGGTGCACGCGATCGCCGAGCAGTACCTCGCCCCGCTCGTCGCCCAGCGCATCGACACGCTCGTGCTGGGCTGCACCCACTACCCGTTCCTGCGCGGGGCGCTGGCCCGCGTCGTCGGACCCGACGTGGCGCTCGTGTCGAGCGACATCGAGACCGCGAACGAGGTGTTCCGGGTGCTGACCGAGCAGGAGCTGCTGCGGCCGCCGGCCGCGGGCGATCCGATGCTGCGCTACGAGGCGACGGGCGATGACACCCGCGGCTTCGTCGACCTCGCGCGACGCATGCTCGGGATCGGCATCGACGCCGTCGACCGCCTCGAGACCGGCGCGATCACACTGCCCGGCTGACCCGCGCGCCGATCCCGATGAGTGTCGGCGGCTGCCGGTAGCGTGCTGGCAGAGCCGAACCGAGGCGATGTCCCCGACCCGACCCCCGACCGAAAGAGAGAACATGAGTGATGAGACCCGCGCCGATGGGCGCACCCCGCAGCAGCTGCGCCCGGTGACGATCGAGCGGGGCTGGAGCTCGCAGGCCGAGGGCAGCGCGCTGATCTCCTTCGGCGGCACGCGGGTGCTCTGCACCGCCTCGTTCACCCCCGGCGTGCCGCGCTGGCTGGCTGGGCGGGGCACCGGCTGGGTCACGGCCGAGTACTCGATGCTGCCGCGCTCCACCAACGAGCGCATGCAGCGCGAGTCGGTGCGCGGCAAGATCGGCGGTCGCACGCACGAGATCTCGCGGCTGATCGGCCGCAGCCTGCGCGCCGTGATCGACACGAAGGCGCTGGGCGAGAACACGATCGTGATCGACTGCGACGTGCTGCAGGCCGACGGCGGCACCCGCACGGCGTCGATCACCGGCGCCTACGTGGCGCTGGCCGACGCCATCGAGTGGGCCCGGTCCGAGGGCCATATCGCCCGCAAGGCCCAGCCGCTGCGCGACAGCGTCGCCGCGGTGTCGGTCGGCATCGTCGGCACGACGCCGATGACCGACCTGGCCTACGTCGAAGATTCGAGTGCAGAGACCGACATGAACGTCGTGGTGACCGGATCCGGCGACTTCGTCGAGGTGCAGGGCACCGCCGAGGGCGTGCCGTTCAACCGCGCCGAGCTCGACGGGCTGCTCGATCTCGCGCTGACGAGCGCCTCCGAGCTCGCCGAGATCCAGCGCTCGGTGCTGGCCGAGGGGCGATAACCGTGACCCGGCTGGTACTCGCCTCCCACAACGCCCACAAGCTCGAGGAGCTGCGGCGCATCCTCGGCCCGCTGATCCCCGGCATCGAGCTCGTCGGCTACAACGGCCCCGAGCCGGTCGAGAACGGGCTCAGCTTCGAGGAGAACGCCCTCATCAAGGCGCGCGCTGCCGCGGCCCACACCGGGCTTCCGGCCATCGCCGACGACTCCGGCATCGCGGTCGACGTGCTCGGCGGCTGCCCGGGCATCTTCTCGGCGCGCTGGGGCGGCCCGTCGCGCAGCGACACCGCCAATGTCGATCTGCTGCTTTGGCAGCTCACCGACGTCGCCGACGAGCATCGGGCGGCGAGCTTCGTGTGCGCGGCCGCTCTCGTCGTGCCTCCCGGTGAGGGCGCCGATCTTACGGGCGGGCCCGGAGCGGGCGAGGTCTGCGAGCTGGGCGTCTGGCCCGGCCGCGTGCTGCGGCAGCCGGCGGGAGAGCACGGCTTCGGCTACGATCCCGTCTTCCAGCCGCAGGGCGAGCAGCGCTCGGCCGCCGAGCTGACCGGGGCCGAGAAAGACCTGCTCTCGCACCGCACCCGCGCGTTCTCCGCGCTGGCCCCCTCGATCCGCTCCCAGCTGGGCGGCGAACACCTTCCGAGCTGAACCCGACGAGGAGAACGCGACATGACCGAACCCCAGGGCGGCCTCGTGCGGCCGAACGTGTCCGAGGTCGACGCGGCGGCCATCGCGCGCGAGTGCTTCGGCATCGAGGCCGAGGCGCACGAGCTCGGCAGCAACCAGGACCGCAACTTCGTGCTGCTCGAGGCCGACGGCGGTCGCAGCGTGCTGCGCGTCGACAACCCGGTCTTCGGCGACGCCGAGCGCGACGCCCAGCATGCGGCGCTCGATGCGTACCGCGCCGCCGGCGTGCCGGTCGCCTCGGTGCTGCCCGGCCTCGACGGCTCCCTCACGCAGCGCTGGCGCGGCTTCGCGGTTCGGCGCAGCGAGTTCGCGGAAGGCGAGCCGCTCGTCGACGCGGGCTACCTCGCCCCCGTGGTGCTCGAGGAGTTCGGCGCGCTCGCGGCGGCCTCGGTGAACGCGCTCGAGGGCCTATCCCACCCGGGCCTCGCCCGCGACCACATGTGGATCATGGGCGTCGCGCACGAGCAGACCGCGGGGCTCGGTCACTCGAACGCCGACGAGGAGCTGCGGCAGCGCGTGCTCGCGGCGGCCGAGGCGGCGCAGCGGCAGCTCGACCTCGTGAGCGCGGCGCTGCCGACGCAGGCGATCCACGGCGACCTCACCGACGACAACGTGACGGGTCGTCGCGGCGATGATCGCCGCCTGCACCCGCACGTGGTGCTCGACCTCGGCGATCTCGCCTACGGCTGGCGCGTCTCCGAGCTCGCCGTCACGGCGAGCTCGATGCTGCACCACGACCCCGAGCGGCCCCTGCGGGTGCTCGACACGATCGCGGCGTTCCACCGCGCCGCGCCGCTCTCCAACGCCGAGGCGCGCGCCGTCTGGCCGCTGATCGTGCTGCGCGCGGCCGTGCTCGTCGCGAGCGGCTGGCGCCAGCTCGAGATCGACGGCGGCAACGACTATGCCCGCGAGCGCATCGCGGGGGAGCAGGCGATCTTCGACGCCGCGACCGCGCTGCCGCTCGCGGAGGCGACCGAGCAGGTGCTCGCGCGCCTCGGCATGCAGGGCGTCCCCCACGGGCAGGGGCTGCGCCTCGTCGCCGCGCCGAGCATTCCTCGCCGTGCGGGCGTCGACGGGCCGGGCGGTCCCGGCCAGCGCCCGCTCGGCGCGCTGCTGGCGGGCCTCACCGGCGGGGTCGCCATGGTCGACCCGGGCGTCGAGAGCGAGGCGCTCGACGCCGGCACGTGGCTCGAACGAGACGTCGCGGAGCGTCGTCTGGTCGATGCCGCGTTGCGCGACGGCGCCGCAGTCGCAGTGCTGCCGTACGGCGTCTACCGGCTCACGCGCACGGCGATCGACTCCGTCGACGCGGCCGAGACCTGGCCCATCGGCACCGAGCTGTGGGTGGGCGGCGGAGGCGCGCTCGACGTGCTCGCGCCCCTCTCGGGCAGTGTCGCGGCGGCGACGGAGCGCGGCGTGCTGCTCGAACTGCAGAACGGCTGGTTCCTCTCGATCGACGGTGTCCCGGCGCAGGTGGAGGTCGGCGCCGACGTTCGTGCGGCAGACCCGATCGTACGCCTCGCGGCGTCCTCGGATCCCCGTCCTCTCACGGTGACGGTGTGCCGCGGCGACGCGCTCGACGGAGCCGAGCCGCCCATCCTCTCGGTCGAGGTTCCGCAGCAGGGGCGAGCGCAACTCGTCGCCCCCGAGCGCGTGCCGGCGTGGGCGCGCTTCACGCACGACCCGGCGTCGATCCTCGGCCTCGACTCGCTCGTGCAGCGCGACGAGTCCGCCGACGAGCAGACGAGGCGCGAGCAGATCTTCGCGAGCGCGCAGGAGCGCTACTACGCGAGCCCCATGCAGATCGAGCGCGGCTGGCGCCACCACCTCGTCGACACCACGGGGCGAGCCTACGTCGACATGGTCAACAACGTGACCGGCCTCGGGCACGGGCATCCGGGCGTCGCCGACGCGGTGAACCGGCAGATCCGCATCCTGAACACCAACTCCCGCTTCCTCTACCGCGAGCTGGCCGAGTACAGCGAGCGCCTCCTCGCCCTGCTCCCCGAAGGCTCGGATCTCGACACGGTGCTGCTCGTGAACTCGGGTTCCGAAGCGGTCGACCTCGCGCTTCGGCTCGCTCAGGCCGCCACGGGCCGCAAGACGGTCGTCGCGCTGCGCGAGGCGTACCACGGCTGGACCATGGCCTCAGACGCCGTCACCACGAGCGCCTACGACAACCCGTACGCCCTCGAGAACCGCCCCGACTGGATCCACGTGGCTGACGTGCCCAACCGGTTCCGGGGCACCTACCGCGGCGAGGCGGGCGACACGAGCGTCGGGGCCCGCTACGCCGCCGACCTCGGGGGCGACCTCGACGCCCTCGCGGCGTCGGGGCGACACATCGCCGGTTTCATCTGCGAATCGGTGCTCGGCAACGCGGGCGGCGTGCTGCTGCCCGACGGCTACCTCGCCGAGGTCTACGACCGGGTTCGCGTCGCGGGCGGTCTGTGCATCGCAGACGAGGTGCAGGTCGGGTTCGGTCGCATGGGGTCGAGCTTCTGGGGCTTCGAACAGTCGGGAGTCGCCCCCGACCTCATCACCATCGCGAAGCCCATGGGCAACGGATTCCCGATCGGCGGTGTCATCACCTCGAAGCGCATCGCCGATGCGCTCACCACGCAGGGTCAGTTCTTCTCGTCGGCGGGCGGTAACCCGCTCAGCTGCCGCGTGGGGCTCGCAGTGCTCGACGCGATGCGGAGCGAGGGGCTGCAGCAGAACGCGCACTTCGTCGGCCGGCGCCTCGCCGACGGCTTCCGGGCTCTCGCCGAGCAGCACGACATCATCGGCCCCGTGCACGGCGAGGGGCTCTACCTCGGCGTCGAGCTGGTGCGCGACCGCGAGACGATGGAGCCCGCCACCGAGGAGGCCGCCGCGATCTGCGAACGGCTGCGCGAGCTCGGGGTGATCGTGCTCACCACCTCGGAGCGCTCGAACGTGCTCAAGGTGAAGCCCCCGCTCTGCCTCACCGAGGAGAGCGCCGACTTCGTCGTCGCCCAACTCGATCGCGTGCTGAGCACCGGCTGGTGATCCCGCGGCCGGCGGCTCGCGTCGCGTCGCAACCCGCCGGCCGCACCGCTCTCACAACTGCAGGATCGTCTTCGCGATCATGAAGTAGACGATCAGACCGGTCGCGTCGACGAACGTCGAGATGAACGGGTTGGAGAAGACCGCCGGATCGACGCGCACCGCCCGTGCCAGCAGCGGCATGCAGCCGCCCACGGCAGCGGCCACCGTGCAGACGGTGAGCAGCGTGATCCCGATCACCGCGCCGATCTGCGGCGAGTAGACGAGCCCGGCGACCGCGAAGCCCAGCCCGCCGAGCAGCAGGCCGAGCATCGCCCCGGTGCGCAGCTCGCGCGAGAGCACCCGCAGCAGATCCCTCGGGCCCACGTCTCCGAGGGCGAGTGCCCGAGTGACGGTGGTGGCGGCCTGGTTGCCCGTGTTGCCGCCGGTGCCGATGAGCAGCGGGACGAACAGCGCCAGGACCGTCACCCGCTCGAGCGTCGACTCGAACACCGACAGCACCTGCACCGTGAGGGTCGCCCCGATCGCGAGCACGAGCAGCCACACCACTCGGGAGCGCACGATCGAGCGCACTGGCGTCGACAGGTAGGGGCGCCGCAGCGGTTCGGTGCCGCCCTGCCTCGCCGTGTCCTCGCTCTCCTCGCGCTCGAGGATGCGCACGGCGTCGTCGATGGTGAACATGCCGACGAGGCGCTGCTCGCTGTCGACGATCGGCATCGCGAGCAGCGCGAGATCGGCGCACCGGCGAGCCGCGCTCTCCGCGTGCTCGACGGCCGCGGCGGTGTGAGCCTGCTGCATCAGTTCCTCGACGCTCGCGCGGGGATCGGCGCCGAGCAGGTCTCGCAGGCTGACGACGCCGACGACTCGTCTGACGTCGTCCAGCACGGGGATCGTGTAGACCGTCTCGGCGTCGTCGAGCCGGGCGCGCACCCGGGCGAGCGACTGGTCGACGGTCAGCCCGATCCTGGTCCATACGTACTCGGGCGTCATGCGCCGGCCGACGCTGCCCTGGGGGTAGCCGAGCACGGCCGCAGTGAGCACCCGATCCGTCTCGGGCAGGCCCCGCAGCAGTCGAGTCGCGAGCGACGCGGGCAGCTCCTCGAGCAGCCAGGCGCGATCGTCGGGATCGAGCTCGGCGAAGAGCCGCGCGACCTCGGCATCGTGCAGCCCTGCGAGCAGATCGCTCTGCAGCTCGGGGTCGAGCGATTCGAAGACCTCGAGCGCTCGCTGCTTGCCGAGCAATCGGAACACCACCGCTCGTCGCCGCAGGCTGAGGCGGTCGAAGAGCGGAACCAGGTCGGCGGCCGTGAGCGGGGCCAGGGTCTCGGTCAGCGCGTGCAGGTCACGGGCGGCGAGCTGCTGCTCGATGGTGTCGATGAGCCCGTCGACGACGGGAATGCTCTGGGTGGTCATGTGAGCTCCTTCACAGGAGGCGCACGCCTGGACGGCGCGGGCGCGGGTCGGCGCACCGCGAAACCTGTGCGGAACGCGGCGCTCAGAGAGATGCGCCGGGCCGCAGCGCCGCCTCGACTAGTCGGAGCGGGTCGAAGGGGCGAGCACGTGGCCCGGCTGGTGACTGCAACTGTCACTGGGCATGGGCTCACCTCGCTTCGGGTCGTGGGTCGGGGACCGCGAGCTCCGGCACAGCGGGCGCGACACGATCCGCAGCGACCCTAACAGGAACGCGGATCGGCGACAAGCCCGGTCGACGTGTCGGCGTGCGCCGGGACGCCGTGCGAGCACCTCCCGACGTCCCGGCCCGCGGCGCGGAGCCGTCCCGCGCCGAGCCGCTCCGTTCAGCGGACGACTGCGAGAACCGCCTCCGCGAGGATCGCCGCGGCGATGACCACGAAGAGCGCCCCCGCCACGATGTCGAACCAGGGGGCGGCGCGACCGAACCAGCCGCGGAACGCGGCGGCCGACGACGCGATCGCGATCGAGAGGAACCAGGCGACACCGACGGCGACCATCGCGGCGATGATTGCGATCCGGGTGTCCCAGCCCGCCCCCGCGGGCAGGAACTGCGCCAGCAGCGCCGTGAAGAAGATCAGGGCCTTCGGGTTGGCGAGGTTCGTGGTGAATCCCAGCAGCCACGGCCGGGACACCGATCCCTCACCCCGATCCGCCTCTGCAACGCGCAGCTGCGCGATCCCGCTCCGCATGCTCTGCGCCCCGAGGAAGCCGAGCACCAGTGCGCCCGCGCTCTGCATGATCGGCAGCAGGCCGGGCAGCGCTTGGAAGAGCGCGGCGAGCCCCAGCACCGAGACGACGATCCAGAGCAGGTTGCCGCTCATGATGCCGAGCGCCGCGAGCACGGCTGCGCGTCGCTGCCGCACCCCGAGGCGCAGCAGCAGGAAGATGTCGGGCCCGGGCAGTGCGAGCGCCGCGAACCAGGCCAGGAGCAGCCCGCCCCAGCCGGCCGCGGTCATCGGCGCGGCCCCGGTCGGCTCGGGGCTGTATCGGGGCGGCGGAGCGGGGCAGCGGGCACGACCCCCATCCTCTCAGACGCGGCCGGAGGAGACTGCGGGCCCGGCCCGGCCTGCACGACTCAGGCGGACTGCGCGCGAGTCTCGGCGAGGGAGTGCTCGAGCAGCTCACGCAGCGCCCCGCGGTCGACCTTCGCGAGCCGCGTGAGGTAGAGGCAGGCCTTGCTCGCGCGGTATGCACCGAGCCGCTCCATGAGGTCGGGCCAGCGCTCCGAGAAGCCGTCGACGAGGTAGAGCGTGTGCTTCGCCGATCCGGTGGCGAACGCGAGTTCGGGGGCGCGGCCGCCGTGCCCGCTCTCGTACCGGTACTCGTACTCCCCGAAGCCGATGATGCGGCCGGCCCAGACGACGGGCTCGGCGCCGCTGAGTTCCCGGTGGAGGGCGAGCAGCTCATCGGCCTCGGCCCGGCGCGGGCCGGCGACTCGGTCGAGCACCTCGGCGACGGGCGTGTCCGAGGGTGACATCGCGGGCTCTTTCGCTGCCATGGGATCTCCTCGCGGTTGATGGGGGCCCTGCAGGGTGTGCACACATCGTACTGCGCGGCGGGGGTCGGGGCGCGGCGATCCCGGAGCGGGCGCGGGGCGGGCTGAACGGGGCGGGCGCGGATCTCAGGGGCGCCGGGGGCGGTTCGCGAGCGGCGGCCGCGACTGTACTGAGTGATGAAGCGGTCGGGTTTGTTGTGCGATGATCTGATCATGGCAGAGTCGGGATCCGTGATGCTGGTCGAGGACCTCGTGTCGACCGCGAGCGTCGGCATCGAGGTGCTCGCGGGCGGGGGCGGGCTCGGCCGGGAGGTGCTGTGGGCGCACAGCTGCGAGATGCAGGCGCCGGAGCAGTGGCTCGGGCCGCACGAGCTGCTGATGACGGTGGGGCTCTGCGTGCCCGCGAATCCGGATGAGCAGCGCGGGTTCATCCGCCGCCTGGACGATGCCGGGCTCGCGGGCCTGATGATCGGCGACCACGACGTCGCGCCTCCCGTGAGCGAGGCGATGCTCACGGAGGCCGAACGCCGTGATTTCCCCCTGCTGCTGGCCGCCACCGAGACCCCGTACGCGGTCGTGTCGCGGCACGTGGCCGCCGCAACCTCCTCATCGCAGATCCTGCAGGTGCTCAAGCTGAGCAAGCTCTACCAGGTCGCGGCGAACGCCGACGACGATTTCGCGGGGCTCATGGCGGGGCTCGGCGCCCTGCTCCGGGCCGATCTGCGGGTCGTGGACAGTGCGACCGGCATCACGGTGCTCGAGACGGGGCGGGCGCAGCAGGGGGCGCGAGCGAGCGAGCGCCGGGTGCGCAGCTACCCGCTGCGAGGGCGGCACGCCGCCGAGCTGATTCTCGTCGAGTACCCGGGGGAGCCCGTCGAGAGCTTCATCCTGGTGCACCTCATGAAGGTGCTCGAGGTGACCATCGATCGGGTGCTCGGGGCCGCCGATGCGCGTGCACAGCGATCGGCGCAGGCGCTGGCCGGCCTGCTCGCCGGAACCCAGCCCGACGAGGCCGAGAGGATACTCGGCGACTCGCTGGCCGGCGGGTACCAGGTCGCGGCATTCGCCGAATCAGCGGAACGGATCGCGCGCGGGGTGGCTCTGCGAGAGCTGCCGGTGCTGGTCGGCGCGGGGCGCACGAGCCACCTCGCGCTGATCCCGCTGTCGCAGGTGGCGCAGATCCGCGAGCTTGCCGAGGCCTCCGAGGCACGGTTCGGCGTCTCCTCGGTGTTCATCGATCATCGCGATGTGGGGTCCGCCGCCGAGGAGGCGGCGCGGGTGCTGACCGCCGCTCAGTTCAGCGGCCGCGCGTGGACCGAGTTCGAGGGCACGACGATCGCCGTGCTCTCGCGATCGAATCGCGAGGCCGAGGAGATCATCGGGGGCGTGCTCGGCCCGCTCGCCGAGGGCTCCGACGGGGCGCGCAAGCTGAGGGAGAGCCTCTTCGCCTATCTGCGGCACGATCGCCACTGGCAGCGCGCAGCCGACGAGCTCGGCATCCACCGCCAGACGCTCTCCTATCGCCTGAACCGCATCGAGCAGGAGACGGGCCTCAGCGTGACCCGATCCGCCGACATCGCCGCCTTCTGGGTGGCCTACCAAGCCTGGGAGAGCGTGCGCGCGGCGGAAGGGTGAGCGTCCGCAGTCGGGGGACCCGTCTGCCGGTATTCATACCAGGGTACATATGATTAATCATTTTTGATCTCCGTGACGATGCTCATCGACGTTCTCGGTGCGTAGGCTCGCTGCATCAGCTTCCGCCGTCTCAACGAGGATATGGATTTTATGACGCAGCAGAGTTACTCGGCCCCGGGGTTCGTCAACGGAGAGGTCTCGTTCTGGATGCGCAGCACCGGCCGGCCGACGCCGAGGCCGGCCCTGCCGGGAGACGTCTCCGCCGACGTCGCGATCGTCGGCGCCGGCCTCACGGGGCTCTGGACGGCCTACTACCTCAAGAAGGCGCGGCCCGAGCTCGAGATCGTCATCATCGGGCGCGAGTTCGCGGGATTCGGAGCCTCGGGCCGCAACGGAGGCTGGATGAGCGCGGAGCCCGCGGGTCAGTTCCGCCGGTATGCGAAGTCCGGAGGCGTCGAAGCCGCCCGCGCGCTACAGCGGGAGATGTTCGGCGCGGTGCGCGAGTCGATCGAAGTCGCACGGGCCGAGGGCTTCTCCGAGGATCTCGTGCACGACGGCCTCGTCCACGCCGCCACCAACGCCGCCCAGCTCGCCCGCGCCCGCGCTCACATCGCCGAGATGCGGCAGCAGGGCTGGGGCGAGGGCGACGTGTTCGAGCTGTCGCCCGCCGAGCTCGGCGAGCGCGTGCGCATCGAGGGCGCCCAGGGCGGCTACTGGACCCCCCACTGCGCGCGGGTGCACCCCGCCAAGTACACGCGCGGGCTCGCGGCGACCGTCGAGGGGCTCGGGGTCACGATCTACGAGGGCACGACCGCGATCAGCGTGGAGCCGCATCGGGTGCACACCGACCGGGGCGTCGTCGGCGCGAAGTTCGTCGTGGAAGCGCTCGAGGGGTACACGCTCTCGCTGCAGGGCAAGGCCCGCAAGCTGCTGCCGATGAACAGCAGCATGGTCATCACCGAGCGGCTCTCCGACGCCCAGCTCGATGCGGTCGGGTGGCACGGAGCGGAACTCGTGGGCGATGTGGCGCACAGTTTCACCTACATGCATCGCACGCAGGACGGCCGCATCGCGATCGGCGGCAGGGGAGTGCCCTACAACTTCCGATCGAGCTTCGACCGCGAGGGGCGCACCGCCGACTCCGCCGTGCTGCAGCTGAAGAAGCGGCTGGGCGAGCTCTTCCCGGCTCTCTCCGACGTGCGCCTGGAGCAGTCCTGGTCGGGTGTGCTCGGCGTTCCGCGCGACTGGTGTGCCTCGGTCAACTTCGACCGCTCATCCGGTGTGCTGACCGCCGGCGGCTACGTCGGCCACGGCCTCTCGGGCACGAACCTCGCCGCGCGCACCATGCGCGATCTGATCCTGGGCGAGGACACCGCGCTCGCGCGCCTGCCGTGGATCGGCCGCCGGGCGCGCAACTGGGAGATCGAGCCCGTGCGCTGGATCGGAGCGACCGCGCTCTACGCCGTCTACGGATACGCCGACAAGCGCGAGTATGCCCTCGACGCGCCCCGCACACACTGGACCGCGCGCATGGCCAACCTCGTCAGCGGCCGCTAGCGAACCCCCGGAGTCGCGCCCCGCCCCTCCGCCGCGCCGCGCGAGGGCGTTTCAGCGCGCCCCCATCCCTTCCCACTCCCTTCTCAGAGAGCAGAGGAACACACGTGAGTTTCGCAGAGACCGAAGCCGTCGACTCCGACCGGATCCAGTGGCCCGCCTTCGTCGCGGTGCCGCAGGCGAAGGTGCTGAGCGGCGCACCCGAGACGTCGACGCACGTGCTGCGCGACACGCCGAAGGCTCAGATGGGTCTCTGGCGGGTCACTCCCGGTGCGTTCTCGACCGACCACGCGGGCTACGTCGAGTTCGTGCACATCATCGGCGGCAGCGGCCGACTGGTCAGCGAGCACGGCGCCGTGACCGAGCTCCGGTCGGGGTCCACGGCCCTTCTGCCCGAGGGGTGGCGGGGACGCTGGGAGATCGACGCGACCCTGACCAAGTCCTTCACCATCATCCGCGACTAGGAGGCCGCACCATGCTTCGTGAAACCTCGACGAGCACGATCTCGGTGAACCAGCTTCCCCGCACCATCTGGGGGCTCGCCTTCACCGAGCTCTGGGAGCGATTCTCCTTCTACGGGCTGAACGGCATCCTGACGCTCTACCTCTACTTCAACCTGCAGGACGGGGGACTCGAGCTGCCCAAGGCGGCCGCGGCCGGAATCGTGGGAGCCTACGGCGGATCCGTCTATCTCGCGCAGCTGCTCGGCGCCTGGCTCGGCGAGCGCGTCATGAGCCCCAAATGGATGGTGTTCTGGGGCGGACTCGTCATCACCGCGGGCCACCTGGTGCTGGCCGTGATCCCCGGCATCACCGGGGTGGCGGTCGGCCTCGTGCTCATCATCCTCGGCACCGGCGCGCTGAAGACCAACATCACGAACATCGTCGGCATCGTCGGCGACGGGCGGGATGAGGGGCAGCGCGACGTCGGCTTCGCCTACTTCTACCTCGCGATCAACGTGGGCGCGGTGCTCGGCCCGATGTCGACGGGCTTCGTGCAGAACGAGTGGGGCTTCCACTGGGGCTTCGGGCTCGCCGCGATCGGCATGACGGGCGCGCTGGTGCAGTACGTCGTCTCGATGCGAAAGCTGCCGGAGCGCACCAACGTGGTCGCGCGACCCATCGCCCGTGCGAGGGCGCTCGGGATCGCGGTCGGCGCCGCGCTGGTCGGAACGGTCGTCGGCCTGCTGCTCGCGACGGGCTCGGTGCGCGCCGAGCAGCTCGCCTCCGTCGCCACGGTGCTCATCCTGCTGGCCGCGGCCTGGTACTTCATCATGATGCTCTCGGCGAAGAGCGTGAGCCGGGACGAGAAGCGTCGCGTCGCGGCGTACCTGCCGCTCTTCCTCGCCGCGGGCGTCTACTTCGGTCTGCTGTTCCAGCAGTTCACCGCGATCACGTTCCTCATCACCGAGCGCGTGGATCTCGTGATCGGCGGCTGGAGCATGCCGGTGCCCTGGATCACGATGATCAGCCAGCTCTCGGCCGTGCTCATCACGCCGGTGATCGCCCGCTTCTGGGGTCGCAGCGGCAACGACGGGCCCGGTGCACCCGCGAAGTTCGCCCTGGGGCTCGTGCAGATGGGGCTCGCGTACGTGCTGATGATGGTGGCGCTCATCCTCTTCCCCGAGACCCCGGGCGTCCAGATCCCGTTGCTGCTCGTGATCGTCGTGATGATCGTCGCCGGCTCGTCCGAGGTCTTCATCGGACCGATCGGCCTGTCTCTGGCGACGCGGATCGGCCCGGCCGCCGTCAAACTGCAGCTCATCGGCCTGAACGCGCTGACGCTGGCGCTCGGCTCTTCCATCTCGGGGCTGCTCGGCCAGCTGTTCGAGGTGATGGATCCCGTGCCGTACTTCGTCGTGATCGTGGCCATCGGCCTCGGTCTCGGTGTCGCGCTCTGGCTGTTCCGCACCCCGCTGCAGCGAGCCCTCTCCGCGGGGCTGCGCTGATCCTGCCCGAGCGCCGCCTCCCGCCGCTGTTCCCCGCCTTCGTATACTGAGCGCGGGGAACGGAGGCCCGGATGTCGATGACCGATGAGCTGCTCGGCGACGAGAGCGTCGGATCGCTGCTCGGCGCGCTGCAGGACGCGGCGCCCGGCCGTCGCTTCGAGGCCACGCGCGAGGCGGCCGCCGGGCTGAGCGCGCTGACGCTGAGTCGACGTGCGAGGAGCCTCGCCGACGGGATCCTGCTCGATCTGCCCGGCGATCACGCCGAACTCGCGCGCGTGGTGCGCGCGGCGATCGAGCACCCCGGCTTCGATGGGTGGGCGCTCTGGCCGGTCGGGCTCGCCTCCGCCCGGCGCGCGGTCGCCGAGCGCACCGAGTCGGCGTTCGACGACTCGCTCGAGGTGCTGCGGCAGCTGACGAAGCGCTTCACCTCGGAGTTCGCGATCCGCCCGCTGCTGCTGCACGACCTCGATCGCGGGCTCGACCGCATGGCGTCGTGGACGACGGACCCCGACTGGAGGGTGCGCCGGCTCGCGACCGAGGGCAGTCGCCCGCTGCTGCCGTGGGCCGAGCGCCTCCCCGCCCTCGTCGCCGACCCGTCGCCGACGAGGGTGATCCTCGACGCCCTCCACGACGATGCCGAGGAGAGCGTGCGCCGTTCGGTCGCGAACCACGTCAACGACCACAGCCGCGGGCATGCCGCGTTCGCCGTGGAGGTCGTGCGCGGCTGGCGGGACGCGGGCGGCGATCATCTCGAGCGGGTGTCCCGCCATGCGCTGCGCACGCTCGTGAAGCGGGGCGACGCCGGTGCGCTCGAGCTGCTGGGCTTTCCGCCGGCGCTCGTCGAGGTCTCGCCGCTCGAGGTCTCGCCCGTGCGGGTCGAGGCGGGCGGAGCCGTCGCCTTCGAGGCGGAGGTCGAGAACACGGGGGCGGATCCGGCGCGCCTCGTGATCGACTACGCGCTGTTCTTCCCGGGGGCTCGAGGCGAGGAACGCTCGAAGGTCTTCAAGATCGCGCAGCGCACGCTCGGTCCGGGGGAGCGCACCGTCGTGCGGGCCTCGCACTCGTTCCGGGCGATCACCACGCGCCGCTACTATCCGGGGCGGTACGGCGTGGCGCTGCAGATCAACGGGGTCGCTCACCCGCGCACCGGGTTCGAGCTGGGGTAGGGCGGCCGCGGTCGGAATGGGGTGAGCCCGCGGGCCAGGTCCGCGCCTTCGGGTGACCGTCTCGTCTCCCGGGCGCCGCGCCTCGGGGCGTTCAGACGAGACCGAGCGCGGTCACGGTCTCGACGACCCGAGCGCGCTGCTCTCGCGCGAGACCGCGGAGCGGCAGCGGCAGGCACCCCTCCCGTGCGAGACCGAGGTGCTCGGCGATCGCCGCGACGACCCGCACGCTACCGCCGAACTCGGCGAACAGCGCCCAGAGCGGCGCGAGGCGCTGCGACTCGGCGGTCGCCTCATGAGGCCGGCCGCCGAGGGCGGCGCGTGTGATGGCGACGGCCGGCTCCGGCAGCGTGCCGCCGATGACCGAGTACCAGGAATCGCATCCCGCGTTCAGACCTGCCGCCGCGAAGGCGTCGCCGGATATCCCGACGGTGACGCGTTCGGGCACCGCGGCTCGGATCGTGTCGACGTGGCGGCGGGCGTCGACGGGATCGCGGGGTGCACCCGGGATCTTGATGGCGGAGACGCCCGGCAGCTCGGCGATGCGCGCGTAGAGCTCGACGGTGAAGGCGAAGCGGGTGGTGCCCGGGTTGTCGTAGACGATCACGGGCAGCTCGGTGCGCTCGGCGACGCTGCGGAACAGCTCGAACACGTCGTCGTGCGTCAGCGGTTGGTAGGTCATGGGGGCGAGCAGCAGCCCACGTGCGCCGGCCTGCTCGGCGCGCTCGACGTTCGCCAGCACGTGCGAGGTGCGCAACGCGCCGACGCCGACGAACACCGGCACGTCGCCCGCGTGCTCGACCGCGAGGGCGGCCACCTGTGCGCGTTCCTCCACGGTGAGGTAGGCGTAGGAGCCGGTGGAGCCGAGGGCGGTGATCGAGTCGACCCCCGCGTCGGCCAGACGCTCGATGATGCCGGCGAATGCGCGCTCATCGACGGCGTCGTCGAGCAGCGGCGTGAGGGGAAAGGCGCTGAGGCCGGAGAACAGGCTCATCGCTCGCGCTCCGGCCGATGCTCGAGCCCGAGGACCGGGTCGCCGTAGACGGCCGTCACCTCGGCGATGACGACGCGGTAGCCGCCGAGCCATTCGCCGTATCGGCTCTTCGCGACGCGATGGGTGTCCATGCCGATGAGTTCGCGCAGCGCCTCCAAACTCGACCAGTAGTAGACCTCGGCGTGCAGGCCGGTCCGCTCGTTGTGCCAGGCCTCCTCTCCGAGGAAGCCCTTGATGCGCCTGGCGCGCTGCGCGATCTCGGTGTCGATGCGGTGGAACTCGTCATCGAGAGCGCCGACCTCGAAGATGAAGGTCGAACTGTACTTCGGAGTCTTCGACATGCCGGCCTCTCAGGCGGGGGTGCGCTCGAGCCAGTCGAGCACCTGCCGGGCGTGCGCGTCGGGCGGGAAGATCGGGTAGAAGACGTGCTCGATCAGGCCGTCGCGAACGATCAGCGTCAGGCGCGAGTACAGGCGGTCGTGACCGGCGGCGGCGAACGTCGGCAGCCGCAGCGCGTCGGCCAGCGCGAACCCCTCGTCCGAGATCATGGCGAAGGGCAGCCGCAGGCGGTCGACGACCTCAGCCTGGTAGGCGGGATCCTGGCTCGACATGCCGTACACCCGTTCGGCGCCCGCCGCGCGCAGATCGCCGAAGTGGTCGCGGAAATCGCAGGCCTCCGTCGAGCAGCCGCGGGCGCCGGGGATGGCGTCCCAGCCCTCGGGCAGGTCGACGCCCGGTCGGCCGGTCAGCGGGTAGAGGTAGACGACGGTGCGGCCGCGGCCGAGGTCGGCGAACCGCAGCGTGCGGCCGTCGCTCGTCGGCAGTTCGAGCCGCGGCACGCTCATGCCGGGCAGGTGATCGGCGGCCCCGTCGTCCTCGGGCCGCGGCAGCCCCTCGGGCAGGATCGTGTAGTCGGTCATCGTTTGCTCCTTCGTGAAGGTCCGTCCGGCGCCCGCCTCCAAGCGGTGCCGCAGCGCGGCGCGCCGCGCCGCGAGCGCGTCGATCATGCGGGTGAGGTCGGCGATCGTGTCGCGGTAGACGGCGAGTGAACTCACGCAGTCGTCGCCGTGCTCGTGCCCCAGACCGAGGCACTCGAGGAAGGGCGCCGCGCGCTGGGGAGACACGCCGAGACCCGCGAGCTCCCGGATCTCGGCCACGGCGCGGGCGTGGTGCTCGTCGAACACCCGGTACCCGTTGTCGAGACGGGCGGGCTCGATCAGTCCGATGCTCTCGTAATAGCGAATCGCCTTGACCGATGCCCCGGTGCGCTTCGCGAGTTCTCCGATACGCATGCTCCTCCTCTGCCGTCAGCGTAAACCCTGCCCCCGGGGGCAGGGTCAAATCGGCGGGGAGCGAGCCGTCCGAGCCGCGACTCGGCGTCGGCGGGACCGTCGGCACTTTCCCCTGGCCCGAGGCGGTCTCGGTCGGCGATATCCTGGCAGGCAGTGCCGTCTCATGACGGGTTCAGGCGATTCACGGAGGTGCCGATGCCGGTTGCGACGCGGGCGATTCCCGTCGCCGGATTCCTGCTCGCGGTCGGCTCCGCGGCCTCGTTCGCCTTGTCGGGCAGCTTCGCGAGCGCGCTCCTCGCAGCGGGGTGGTCGGCGGGAGCCGCGACGACCGCGAGGATCACCCTCGCGGCCCTCGTGCTCGCGGCGCCCACCGCGCTCGCCCTGCGGAGCCGGTGGCGCACGGTTCTGGCGGCGTGGCGGCCGATCCTGCTGTTCGGCGTGCTCGCGGTCGCCGGCTGTCAACTCGCGTTCTTCATGGCGGTGCAGTTCATCCCGCCGAGTCTGGCGCTGCTCATCGAGTTCATGGGGCCCGTGATCCTGATGCTCTGGATCTGGGCCCGAACGCGCGTGGCGCCGGCCGCGCTGACGCTGATCGGCGCCGCCGTCGCCGTGCTCGGCCTCGCCGCGATATCGGGCGCCGGAGCGGGCGGAGCACTCCACCCGATGGGCATCGTCTTCGCGCTCATCGCGGCGATCGGCAATGCCGCGTACTACGCGACGGGGGCGAGCAGCGACCACGGCATCCCGCCGATCCCCTTCGTGGGGCTCGGCCTCGCGGTCGGAGCGGTGATGCTGGTCGTGGTGAGCGCGACGGGCCTGCTGCCGTTCGCGGTCACCGGCGCCCCGGCGGCGATCGCGGGCGCCGAGCTGCCTCCCGCGGTCGTCGTCGCGGGCATGGTGCTCATCTCGACGGTGCTCTCCTACGTGCTCGGCGTCGCCGCCTCCCGCAGGCTCGGAGCGACGGTCGCGAGCTTCACCGGGTACTCGGAGGCGCTGTTCGGCATCGTCTGGACCATCGTGCTGCTCGCGGTCGTCCCCACGGGCGCGCAGTGGGCGGGCGCGGCGCTGATCATCGCCGGAGTGGTCGCGGTGAAGACGGGGGAGATCCTGCGGGCTCGCCGGCCCGCCGCCTCCGCAGTGTGACCGGCGCGGCGGCGAGCAACACTCCGAAGCCGCCCATCACGGCGAGCCCGGGGCGGGGCGGACGCCTCCTCCCGGGTGCCGCCGATGCTCCGAGCGCCGGGCCGTCGTCCGGCCCGGGGGCCGTCTCAGGTGCGCGAGGGGGGACTTGAACCCCCACGTCCGAGGACACTGGAACCTAAATCCAGCGCGTCTGCCAATTCCGCCACTCGCGCGCGGCCCCGGTCCGCGGGGCAGCTGACAGCCTATCGGCTCGTGGCGGCGGCCCCTGGGCGGTCGGATCGGAGCGATCCGACCGCCCGGCGAGCAAGATTTCCGCCGCGCAGAAATACCGCGAATCTTCATCCCGGGATTCGTGCGTGGCGGGGGTCTGGCGTCCCCCAGAGTAGAAGTAGTTCATTTCGGAGCTAGCCGCCATCATGCGAAGGAGTCAGAATGAGTGCGTTCCAGAACGACAGGGAGGCCGTCGAGGCGCTCAAGGAGCAGAACGGTCCGAGCTGGGATGCGATCAACCCCGAGCACGTCGCCCGCATGCGGGCTCAGAACCGATTCAAGACGGGCCTCGAGATCGCGCAGTACACCGCCGACATCATGCGACGCGACATGGCCGAGTACGACGCCGACTCGTCGGTCTACACGCAGTCGCTCGGCGTCTGGCACGGCTTCATCGGGCAGCAGAAGATGATCTCGATCAAGAAGCACCTCGAGACCACCAACAAGCGCTACCTCTACCTCTCGGGCTGGATGGTCGCGGCCCTGCGCTCCGAGTTCGGGCCGCTGCCCGATCAGTCGATGCACGAGAAGACCGCGGTGCCCGCGCTCATCGAGGAGCTCTACACCTTCCTGCGCCAGGCCGACGCCCGCGAGCTCGACCTGCTCTTCACCCAGCTCGACGACGCCCGCCGGGCGGGCGACGAGACCGCCGTCGAGTTCATCCAGTCGCAGATCGACAACTACGAGACGCACGTCGTGCCGATCATCGCCGACATCGACGCCGGTTTCGGCAACCCCGAGGCCACCTACCTGCTCGCGAAGAAGATGATCGAGGCCGGGGCCTGCGCCATCCAGATCGAGAACCAGGTGTCGGACGAGAAGCAGTGCGGCCACCAGGACGGCAAGGTCACCGTGCCGCACGAGGACTTCATCGCGAAGATCAACGCCGTGCGATACGCGTTCCTCGAGCTGGGGATCGACAACGGCGTGATCGTCGCCCGCACCGACTCGCTCGGCGCCGGCCTCACCCAGAAGCTCGCGGTGACGAACGTTCCCGGCGATCTCGGCGACCAGTACAACTCGTTCCTCGACGTCGAGGAGATCTCCGAGGACGAGCTCGGCAACGGCGACGTCGTGATCAAGCGCGACGGCAAGCTGCTGCGCCCGAAGCGCCTCGCCAGCAACCTGTACCGGTTCCGCTCCGGCACCGGCGAGGAGCGCTGCGTGCTCGACTGCATCACCTCCCTGCAGAACGGCGCCGACCTCCTGTGGATCGAGACCGAGAAGCCTCACGTCGAGCAGATCGCGGGCATGGTCGACCGTATCCGCGAGGCCGTGCCGAACGCGAAGCTCGTCTACAACAACAGCCCCTCGTTCAACTGGACCCTCAACTTCCGTCAGCAGGCCTACGACCTGCTCGTCGAGCGGGGCGAGGACGTGGCGGCCTACGACCGCGACAACCTCATGAGCGTCGAGTACGACGGCACCGAACTCGCGCGCCTCGCCGACGAGAAGATCCGCACCTTCCAGCGCGACGGATCGGCTCGCGCCGGCATCTTCCACCACCTCATCACCCTGCCGACCTACCACACGGCTGCGCTGTCCACCGACAATCTCGCGAAGGGGTACTTCGGCGACGAGGGCATGCTCACCTACGTGCGCGACGTGCAGCGCCAGGAGATCCGCCAGGGCATCGCCACCGTCAAGCACCAGAACATGGCCGGCAGCGACATCGGCGACAACCACAAGGAGTACTTCGCCGGTGACGCGGCCCTCAAGGCAGGCGGCAAGGACAACACCATGAACCAGTTCTGATCCGAACGCGCGAACGGGGGCCCGCCGAAGTCGGGCCCCCGTTCGCGCGTTTCAGCGGTCCGCGTTCACTCGAGGATGCGGGCGCCCTCGGGAAGCTGCGAGCCGGCGGGGAGCCGGACGGTCACGTAGCCGTCGGCCGCGGGGGCCGGGACGGGGTCCCGCAGCGACGCCTCCAGGCGCCCAGCCGTGAGCTGCTCGTTCTTCGGCGCGGCGGGGTGCTGGTGGCTCATCTTGTCGATCCAGGCGAGCGCCAGAGCGGAGACGATGAACGCGAGGTGGATCACCACCTCCCACAGCACGCCGTCCCACGAGTAGAGCACCGTGCCGTTCGCGTTGTGCACGAGGCCGCCGTCCATGCGGCCGACCTCGATGAAGGTCTTGAGCAGATGGATCGACGAGATCGAGATGATCGAGATCGCGAGCTTCACCTTGAGCAGGTTGGCGTTCACGTGCGACAGCCAGTCGGGCTCATCGTGGTGGCCCTCGACGCGGATCTTCGAGACGAAGGTCTCGTAGCCGCCGATGATCACCATGATGAGCAGATTCGCGATCATCACGATGTCGATGAGCGCGAGCACGCTGAGCATGACCTCGGTCTCGCTGATGTGGCCCTCGAGGATGGCGCCCTCGATGAGGTGCCAGAGCTCGACGAAGAAGAGCACGACGTAGACCGCCTGGGCGATGATGAGGCCGAGGTAGAGCGGGGCCTGCAGCCAGCGGCTCGCGAAGATGAATCCGGCGAGCGTGCGGGAGGCGGGGCCGGGACCCCGCTGGGTGCTGCGCTCGATCGGAGGGGTCGAACGGTCGGTCACGGGCGTCCTTTCGTCTGCGGAGGATCACATCGTAGCGAGGCGAACCCCGTCTCGCGCTGGGAACGCGACGGTGCGGGGCGCTGCGCGCACCCGCCCGTCGATCGGAACGAGCCGGGAGCGCCGATCTCTCGGCGGACCCCGCGACTCGCCGACGAGCGCTGAGCGCTCGGCCCCGCCGGGGTATGATGATGCCTTCGAGAGGGAGTATTCCGTTTCGTCCGTGTCGTCAGTACGCCGGGCTCCGTGGCCCGGCCGGTGCGGACGCGGTGGGGTTCCGCCGCTTCGCGGGGAGCCTCGCCGGGGAGAGACTTTCGGTTACTCCGCGTACCCGCGCCACACCGAAAGAGTTGCCGTGACCCCTGTTCTTCCGCTCTGGTTCGAGATCGGAGCGATGGTCGTGCTCGTCGCGATCCTCGTCATCGACCTGCTCCTCATCATCAAGCGCCCGCACGTGCCGAGCATGCGCGAAGCCAGCCTCTGGGTCGGCTTCTACGTGCTGCTCGCCCTCGTCTTCGCCGGCTGCATGTTCCTGCTGGGCGATGTGCAGCACGGCACCGAGTTCCTCGCGGGCTGGCTCACGGAGTACAGCCTCTCGATTGACAACCTCTTCGTGTTCGTGCTGATCCTCGGCAGCTTCAAGGTGCCGTACGCCTACCAGCAGCGGGCCCTCATGATCGGCATCATCCTCGCGCTGATCTTCCGCGGACTGTTCATCCTGGCCGGCGCGGCCATCATCGAGCGCTTCATCGCCGTGTTCTTCCTGTTCGGAGCCTGGCTCATCTGGACGGCGTGGCAGCAGGTCAAGCCCGGCGGGCACGACGAGCAGGGCGACGGGCTCGCCGTGCGTCTCGCGAAGAGGATGTTCCCCTTCAGCGACCACTACGACGGCGGCAAGCTGCGCACCACGGTCGACGGCAAGCGCATGTTCACGCCCTTCCTGCTCGTGCTGATCTCGCTCGGCGCCACCGACCTGCTGTTCGCGCTCGACTCGATCCCCGCGATCTTCGGCATCACGCAGAGCCCCTTCATCGTCTTCACCGCCAACGTCTTCGCGCTCATGGGCCTGCGCCAGCTGTACTTCCTGCTCGGCGGCCTGCTCGATCGCCTGGAGTACCTCAAGTACGGCATCGCAGCGATCCTCGCTTTCATCGGCGTGAAGCTCATCTTCCACGCCCTGCACGAGAACGAGCTGCCCTTCATCAACGGCGGCGAGCACGTGCCGGTGCCCGAGATCAACACGTGGGTGTCGCTCGGCTTCATCGTCACGGCGATGGCGATCGCTACGGTTGCGAGCGTCGTGAAGATGAACCGCGAGGCGAAGCGCACCGGCGAGCGGCTGCACCTCGGCGCTCACGAGAACCCCGGCGACTGAACCGGTCGCACCGGGTGCCCGCTTCCAGGGAACGCGGGCACCCGGTGGTAGACTCTTCGCTATGCGTCGTCGGCAGCTTCTTCTTCCTTGCCGCGACGGGGTGTAGCATTTCGGCCCTCCCGTCGCGGAGTCCGGCACGGCCGAAAAGCAATCGCGCGCGTTGGCGCATGCAAGTTACGGAATAGAGAAGCGCACGTATGACTGAAGCAACCAAGCCCCGAACTCTGGCCGAGAAGCTGTGGGACGACCACGTGGTCGTGAAGGGCGAGAACGGCGAGCCGGATCTCATCTACATCGACCTGCACCTCATCCACGAGGTCACCAGTCCGCAGGCCTTCGACGGCCTGCGCATGGCGAACCGGCCCCTGCGCCGCGTCGATCTCATGATCGCCACCGAGGATCACAACACCCCCACGGTCAACATCACCCGTCAGATCGAGGATCCGACGAGCCGGCTGCAGATCGAAACGCTGCGCCACAACGTCGAGGACTTCGGCGTGCGCGCCCACCCGCTCGGCGACAAAGAGCAGGGCATCGTGCACGTCGTCGGTCCGCAGCTCGGCCTCACGATGCCGGGCATCACGGTGGTCTGCGGCGACAGCCACACCTCGACCCACGGCGCCTTCGGCGCTCTCGCGTTCGGCATCGGCACGAGCGAGGTCGAGCACGTGATGGCGACCCAGACCCTGCCGCTCAAGCCGTTCAAGACCATGGCGATCAACGTCGAGGGCGAGCTGCGCCCCGGCGTGACCGCGAAGGACATCATCCTCGCGGTCATCGCGAAGATCGGCACCGGCGGCGGGCAGGGTTATGTGCTCGAGTACCGCGGATCGGCGATCCGCAGCCTCTCGATGGACGGCCGCATGACGATCTGCAACATGTCGATCGAAGCCGGTGCCCGCGCGGGCATGGTCGCGCCCGACGAGATCACCTTCGACTATGTCAAGGGTCGTCCGCACGCGCCGCAGGGCGACGACTGGGATCGCGCCGTCGAGTACTGGAAGACGCTGCCCACCGACGACGGCGCCGTCTTCGACCGCGAGGTGTTCATCGATGCCGGCGAGCTCGAGCCCTTCGTGACCTGGGGCACGAACCCCGGCCAGGGCGTGCTGCTGAGCGATCGTGTGCCGAACCCCGTCCACATCGAGGATCCGAACGAGCGCGCCGCCGCCGAGCGAGCGCTCGAGTACACGGACCTCGAGGCCGGCACGCCCATGAAGGAGATCGCGGTCGACGCGGTCTTCATGGGCTCCTGCACGAACAGCCGTCTCGACGACCTGCGCACCTTCACCAGCATCATCAAGGGCAAGAAGAAGGCCGAGGGGGTGCGCCTCATCGTGGTGCCCGGCTCGGCCCGTGTGCGCCTCGAGGCCGAGGCCGAGGGCCTCGACAAGATCGTCGAGGAGTTCGGCGGCGAGTGGCGCTTCGCGGGCTGCTCGATGTGCCTCGGCATGAACCCCGATCAGCTGGCCCCGGGGGAGCGCTGCGCCTCGACCTCGAACCGCAACTTCGAGGGCCGCCAGGGCAAGGGTGGCCGCACCCACCTCGTGTCTCCGCTCGTCGCCGCCGCGACCGCGATCCGCGGCACGCTCTCGAGCCCCTGGGATCTGAAGGAGGATGCCGAGAACGGCATCACGCACGACGCGGACGGCGCGGCGCACGCCGCCGAGAAGGTTGAGGCAGCGTAACCATGGACAAGTTCATCACGATGTCGGGCATCGCCGCACCGCTGAAGCGCTCCAACGTCGACACCGACCAGATCATCCCCGCCGTCTTCCTGAAGCGCGTCACCAAGACCGGCTTCGACGACGCGCTCTTCTACCACTGGCGGCAAGATGAGGGCTTCGTGCTCAACCAGCCCGTCTTCCAGGGCGCCGAGATCCTGGTCGCCGGCCCCGACTTCGGCACCGGATCGTCGCGGGAGCACGCCGTCTGGGCGCTGCGCGACTTCGGCTTCAAGGTGGTCATCTCGCCGCGCTTCGCCGACATCTTCCGAGGCAACTCCGGGAAGCAGGGTCTGCTCGCCGCCCAGGTCGAAGAGGCCGACGTCGAGAAGCTCTGGGCGGCGATCGACGCCGAGCCCGGAGTGCAGCTGACCGTGAGCCTGGAAGACCGCACCGTCTCGGTCGGCGACCTGACCGTGCCGTTCCAGGTCGACGATTACACCCGCTGGCGTCTGATGGAGGGGCTCGACGACATCTCGCTGACCCTTCGCAACGAGTCGGCAATCACTGAATTCGAGGCTCGGCGACCGACCTGGATGCCGACCACAACCCCGCTGGAGGCCGCGTGAGCGAGCAGGACGCACCGAACGACGACACGACCGCCGAAGGGCTCAAGAAAGACGCTCAGAAAGCCGGCGCCCGCGTGGGGCTGACCTCCGATGAGATCCTCATCAACGGCGGTCGGCCTCTGCAGGGGCGGATCGAGGTGCGCGGCGCCAAGAACCTCGCCACCAAGGCGATGGTGGCGGCGCTGCTCGGCAAGTCGCCCAGCGTGCTGCGCAACGTGCCGAACATCTCCGACGTGCGCGTCGTCGCCGGTCTGCTGGCCCTGCACGGCGTGTTGATCACCCGCGGCGACGAGCCGGGCGTGTGGCGCCTGGACCCCTCGAACGTCGAGGTGGCCCACCAGGCCGACATCGACGCGCACGCGGGGTCGTCCCGCATCCCGATCCTCTTCTGCGGCCCGCTGCTGCACCGTCTCGGCGAGGCGTTCATCCCCGACCTCGGCGGGTGCCGCATCGGCGACCGGCCCATCGACTTCCACCTCGACGCACTGCGCAAGTTCGGTGCGGTCGTCGAGAAGCTGCCGAGCGGCATCAGCCTCACGGCCCCCAACGGGCTCAAAGGCGCCAACATCGAGCTGCCCTACCCGTCGGTCGGTGCCACCGAGCAGGTGCTGCTCACGAGCGTGCTCGCCGAGGGGCAGACCGAGCTGCGCAACGCGGCGATCGAGCCCGAGATCATCGACCTCATCTGCATCCTGCAGAAGATGGGCGCGATCATCACGGTCGAGCCCAACCGCGTCATCTTCATCGAGGGCGTGAAAGAGCTGCGGGGCTACGACCACGCGGCGATCTTCGACCGCAACGAGGCCGCCAGCTGGGCCGCAGCCGCCCTCGCCACGAAGGGCGACGTGTTCGTCGGAGGCGCGAAGCAGGAGGAGATGATGACCTTCCTCAACGTCTTCCGCAAGGTCGGCGGCGACTTCGACGTGCACTCTGACGGCATCCGCTTCTGGCATCCCGGGGGCGACCTCAAGCCGGTGACCATCGAGACCGACGTGCACCCCGGCTTCATGACCGACTGGCAGCAGCCTCTCGTCGTCGCCCTCACCCAGGCCCAGGGCGTGTCGACGATTCACGAGACGGTCTACGAGAACCGTTTCGGATTCACCGAGGCCCTCAACAAGATGGGCGCCGACATCGTGGTCTACAAGGAGGGGCTGCACGACAGCACCCGCCGCGTGATGCGCCGCGAATTCGAGCAGGCCGCCGTGATCACGGGGCCCACCCCGCTCACGGGTGCCGACATCGAGGTGCCCGACCTGCGGGGCGGTTTCAGCCACCTCATCGCGGCGCTCACCGCCGAGGGAAGCTCGAAGGTCACGAACATCGGCATCATCTCGCGCGGCTACGAGAACTTCATCGAGAAGCTGCGGCAGCTCGGCGCCGACTTCGTCTACGAGAGCTGATCCCTCGATATCGCCTCCCCGGCACGGTATGCCGTGCCGGGGGCGCGGGAGCGGGATAATGGGACCATGACTGACACGGTAAAACTCCGCAGCCGCCCCTCCGCGGAGAAGCGTCGACCCTCCGTGTTTTGGTTCCTGGCCGGGATGATCCTGCCGGTGTGGTCCGTCATGGTGCGCTACCGCTTCGCGCCGCAGTCGAAGCTGCCCAAGACGGGCCCCTTCATCCTCGCGCCGAACCACTACAGCGAGATCGACCCCATCGCGATGGGCGCGGCCGTCTGGCATCTCGGGCGGCTGCCCCGGTTCATGGCGAAGGCGAGCCTCTTCCGCGTGCCCGTGCTGGGGTGGGTGCTGCGAGCCTCCGGTCAGATCCCGGTCGAGCGCCAGGGATCCACCCGGCCCGCACGCGACGGAGTCAACCCGATGGGGGCCGCCGGCCAGCTCATCGAGCGCGAGTCGGGGGTGATCGTGTACCCGGAGGGGTCGCTCACCCGCGATCCGGATCTCTGGCCCATGCGGGGCAAGTCGGGCGCCGTGCGCCTCGCTCTCGAGTCGGGTATTCCCCTGATCCCCGTCGCCCACTGGGGCACCCAGGATCTGATGCCGCGCTACGCGAAGCGCATCCATCCGTTCCCGCGCAAGACCATCCGGGTCTCGGTGGGCGAGCCGCTCGACCTCAGCCGCTTCGAGAACCGTCCCGTCGATCAGCGCGTCGTCACCGAGGCCACGAGCCTGCTCATGGACGCGATCACCGCGCTGCTCGCCGAGTTGCGCGGTGAGCAGCCGCCAGCCGAGCGCTGGGACCCCAGCAAGCACCAGCAGAACGAGACGGGCCGCTTTTGAGCACGCGGCCGATCCCGATCGTCACCGGTAGGAATCTGCGCAACCGCGGCCGCAGGGTCGCGGTCATCGGAGCGGGCAGCTGGGGCACCACGTTCGCGAAGGTGCTCTGCGACGCGGGCTGCGATGTCACCGTCTGGGCGCGTCGGCGCGAGGTCGCGCACGAGATCCAGGTCGCGAAGCGCAACACCCAGTACCTCGCCGGCATCAACCTGCCGAAGAGCCTGAAGGCGACCGACGACCTCAGCGTCGCGCTGCGCGGCGCGGGCCTCGTCTTCCTCGCGGTGCCGAGCCAGACCCTGCGGCAGAACCTGCTCGACATCGAGCCCTACCTCGACCGGCGCAGCGTGCTAGTGAGCCTCGTGAAGGGGGTCGAGAAGACCACGACCATGCGCATGTCGCAGGTGATGGCCGACACGCTCGACCTCGACCCGACGCGCATCGGCGTGATCTCGGGCCCCAATATCGCGCTCGAGATCGCGAAGGAGCAGCCGACCGGCGGCGTCGCATCCTGCGCCGATCTCACCGTCGCGCAGGAGATCGCGACTGCCGCCTCCGCGCCCTACTTCCGCACCTACGTCAACACCGACGTCGTCGGCACCGAGCTCGGCGGCGTGCTCAAGAACCTCATCGCGCTGGCGATCGGCATCGTCGACGGCGTGGGCTACGGCGAGAACACGAAGGCCGCGATCATCACGCGCGGCATCGCCGAGATGACCCAGTTCTCCGTCGCGCACGGCGCGGATCCCGCGACCCTCTCGGGACTCGCCGGCCTCGGCGACCTCATCGCTACCTGCCAGTCGCCGCTCTCCCGCAACAACACCGCCGGCCGCCTCATCGGGCAGGGCTACACGCAGGAGGAGACGCGGGAGCAGATGCAGCAGGTCGCCGAGGGCATCACGTCGGTGCCCCCGGTGCTCGAGCTCGCCCGCGAGCTGGGCATCCGCATGCCCATCGTGGAGCAGGTGCAGATGGTGCTCGACGGCCGCATGGCCCCGAAGGATCTCGGCCCGCACCTCGCCACCGAAGACGACGTACCGCAGCCCGAGCAGGCGATTCCCGACGGAGCCCACGAGGGCACGTGGCGGCGACTGCTCAACCGTTTGAAGGGAACCCAGGCGTGACCGCAGCATCCTCATCCTCCCCGTCGGAGCGCCGCGCCGACGCGCCCGGCGCGGGCGAGAAGCGCACGGTCGCGCTGCTCTTCGGCGGCCGCTCCAGCGAGCACGGCATCAGCTGCGTCACCGCCGCGGGCGTGCTGCGCGCGATCGACCGCGCGAAGTTCGACGTGATCCCGGTGGGCATCACGAAGCAGGGGGCCACCGTGCTCATGCGGGAGGAAGACCTCGAGGGGTACCGGCTCGAGCCCGGCGCGCTGCCCGAGGTCGGCGACAACGGCACGCGCGTGCTGTGGCCGGCCTCCACCGCGACCCGCACGCTCACCGTCGTCGATCAGGCGGGCGCGCTGCGATCGCTGGGGCACGTCGACGCGGTGCTGCCCATGCTGCACGGCCCGTACGGCGAAGACGGCACCGTGCAGGGCATGCTCGACCTGGTCGACCTGCCCTATGTGGGCAGCGGCGTCCTGGGCTCGGCGCTCTGCATGGACAAGCACGCGGTCAAGACCGTGCTGGCCGACGCCGGCATCCCGGTGGCGCCCTGGCGCACGGTGACGCGCGAGCAGCTCTCTCGCGACCCGTACCTCTCGGAGCGTCTCGACGAGGGGCTCTCCTACCCGCTGTTCGTGAAGCCGGCCCGGGCCGGCTCGTCGGTGGGGGTGAGCCGGGTCGCCGAGCTCGCCGAGCTGCCCGCCGCGCTCGAGGTGGCGTTCGCAGAGGATCGCACGGTGCTCATCGAGTCGGGCGTGACGGGGCGCGAGGTGGAGATCGCAGTGCTCGAGGGTCGCGGCGAGGATCGCCCGCGCACCAGCTCGGTGATCGGCGAGATCGTGTTCACCGGGCGCGACTTCTACGATTTCGAGGCGAAGTATCTCGGGGCCGCGGGCGTCGAGCTCGCGCTGCCGGCGCAGGTCACGGAGCTCGAGTTCGAGGCGATCCGGGACGCCGCGGTGCGCGCCTTCGAGGTGACGCAGTGCGCCGGGCTCGCGCGCATCGACTTCTTCCTCACCGACGAGGGACCGGTGCTCAACGAGATCAACACGCTGCCCGGCTTCACCCCGATCTCGATGTACCCGCGGCTCTGGCAGGAGTCGGGGCTCGAATACACCGACCTCATCACCGAGCTGGTCGAGCTGGCGATCGAGAAGAAGCCCGCCTACTGAGCCCCGGCCCGCTGCGGGTGCGGGTGCTTCCGGTCTCTCGGACGGTACCGGTATCTCGGACGCGATCCCGGGCCTCGATCCGAAGCACCGGTCCCACCCGAGACGCCGGTGTCACCCGAGACACCGGACACGAGGGTCGACGCTACAGATCGAGCGTGTCGACGAGGCCGACGCACTCGCGTGTCTGCGGCAGCTCCCTGACGACGGTGCCGAGGTCGAGCACCGCCGCGGTACCGCTCGCGTACTCGGAATTCACGAACACGGCGAGGCCGGGCGAGCGCCCGTAGGCCTCGAAGCGGTAGAGCGGCGCCTGCGAGTCGTCCATGATCCAGTCGACCCCGTCGACGTTCACGCAGGTGTCGGTGGTGGGGCCGCTCGGCTCGACGCCGCACTGCAGCTGCACGCCGGCCGGATCGCCCCACGCGCCCGTCGACTGGGCGTTGGTGGTGCGCCGCTCGAGGCCGGCGACCGTGTCGGGCAGGCGCACGATCACGTCGGCGCAGGCCGGGTCGTTGGCGTTCTCGGCCGCCTCCATGGGCACGTCGCCGGCGCAGCCGGTGAGCAGCGTCGCAGAGGCGAGCGCCGCGGTGGCGAGCGCGAGCAGGCGGGTGCGGTGCGAAGTCACGCTGCCAGCCTAGCGAGTGCCGCCTGTGCGCTAGTTTGAGAGTGTGAACGCGACCGTGGGGGAACTGGGGGAGCGCGAGGTGCTCGCCCGCGTGCTCGCCCGCCTGAGCCCCTCCGCGAGCGCGCGGCTCGGTCCGGGCGACGACTGCGCGGTGCTCGGCTTCGAGGGCGACGCGGTCGTGACGACCGACACGATGATCGAGGGGCCCGACTTCCGTCTGGCCTGGCACGACGGATTCGAACTGGGGTGGAAGCTCGCGGCCACCAACCTCTCCGACGTCGCGGCCATGGGTGCGCGGCCCACGGCGCTCACCGTGGCGCTCGCCGTGCCGCACGAGACACCGGTCGATCTGCTCGAGCGGATCGCGCGCGGCCTCGACGCCGCCTGCCGGCAGCTCGCGCCGGGCTGCGGTGTGATCGGCGGCGACCTCGGGCGCGCGCCGGTGGTGACCGCCTCGGTGACGGCGCTCGGCGACCTCGAGGGGCGGCCGCCCGTGACCCGCTCGGGCGCGAGGCCGGGCGACAGGGTCGCGTACGCGGGGCAGCTCGGGCTCGCGGGGCTCGGGCTGTCGCTGCTGTTCGCCGAGGCCGCCGATCCCGACGGCACCGCCCACTCCCGGTCGCTGCCCGCCCTGCGGCGGGCCTACCCCGCGGCCGTCGCCGCGCAGCTCGCCCCCGAGCCGCCCATCGCGCTCGGAGCGGCCGCGGCCGACGCGGGAGCGACCGCGATGATGGACGTCTCCGACTCGCTGTCGATCGACGCCGACCGCCTGGCGCGGGCGAGCGGGGTGACAGTCGACCTCGACGCGCTCCTGCTGGAGCGCGGCTTCGGAGTGCAGCACGGCGCTGCAGTGCCGATCGGGGCGATGCTCACGGGCGGTGAGGATCACGGGCTGCTCGCGACGTTCCCGGCGTCGGCGGCGCTGCCGCACGGCTTCCTGCCGATCGGCGCGGTGCGGGATATCGATTCGGGATCCGCGGCCGCGCCCGGGATCCGTCTCGACGGCGGCGCGCTCGACCCCGCCGGCTGGGACCCGTACACGGTGCGCCCGCCCGGATCCTGATGCTCGACACGCCCGCAGGATCGGCGACCCGGCGGAGGAGGGGGTTCAGGCCCTCTTCTCCGCCAGTCGCAGCGCCGTCCACAGGTCGGCGCGGGTGTCGGGGGAGTCGAGGTCGCTCTGCAGCAGTTGCGCGGCCGTCTGCACCCGGGCCTTGAGCGTGTGGCGGTGCACGCCGAGCTCGGTCGCGGCCGGGCTCGTCTGGCCGTGGTGGGCGAGCCAGACGCGCAGGCTGTGCTCGATGGTGTCGTCGTGCCTGCGGTCGTGCTGGCGCAGCGGAGCGAGCAGGCTCTCGGCGCGGTGCCGCGCATCGGGCATTCCGCTCAGCAGGTGCAGTACGCCGTCGTGCAGCGCGGGCAGGTAGTCGACCGGCCCCTCCGCGCCGCTCGCGACCGCGTACTCGACCGCCCGGTCGGCCTGGTCGATCAACTCGGCCAGCTGCGGCAGCGTTCCGCGTTCCGAGACCCCCGACAGGATGCGGCGCGTGAGCAGCAGGCGGCGGATCGCGGGCAGGTGCCGCGTCTCGGCGATGATCAGCGGCGCATCGCCGAGGGTCGCCCTGATGAGCCCGGGGCTGCCCGCGTCGAAGGACTGCAGATCCTCGACGATCGCGGGATCGACCCCCTCCGGCGTGCGGTAGCGCACGGCCACGACGGATCCGCGCGGCACCCGGGTGAGCGCGCCCGCGGCGATCCTCTCCGCGAGGGCGAGGTCGCCGTCCAGCAGCAGCTGCACGATCGCGTCGCGCAGCGACGACTGCGCCTCGTCGATGCCGCCGCGGTGCTCGAGCTGCACGGTCGCGAGCGCGGCCACCAGGCCGATGAGGGTGCGCTCGGCGGTGTCGGGGGCGCCGCGATCCTCGACCGCCAGCACCCCGAGCACCCGGCCGCGCCGGCCGAGCGCCTGCATCTGCACACCGCCGCCCGCGCCGCCGATGCGGCCCGCGCTCACGCCCCGCTCCACGAGGCGACGGGTCTCGCGGCGGATCCACTCGGCCTGGACATCGGAGCGGGCGGAGCCCGGGGAGAAC
The DNA here is from genome assembly GCF_004028235.1 of Leucobacter muris. Lineage (NCBI taxonomy): Bacteria > Bacillati > Actinomycetota > Actinomycetes > Micrococcales > Microbacteriaceae > Leucobacter > Leucobacter muris. Next base: position 1,454,988 of record NZ_CP035037.1, read on the forward strand.
TCGACGATGCGCCCCGACCTGTCGGTGATGCACACCCAGCGCCCGAGACGGGCGGAGGCCTCGCGCACGGCCGAGCCCAGCCCGTCGCGCTGCAGCGAGGCCGAGGCCACCGCGCGCTGCGATTCGAGCGCCCAGACGTCGCGCTCCCTCGCGCCGGCCTCGAGCAGCCGCGCCGCGGTCTGCACGATCTCGATGAACGCCGTATCGTAGGGCACGCGGAAGAGCGGCAGGCCGAGCCGGTCGCAGGCCGAGACGATCTGCGCCGGCACACGGTCCCAGTGCAGGCCGACCGCGACGCCGAGGGCGGTGACACCGGCGCCGACGAGCCGCTGCACGTACGCGTCGGCGTCCTGCTGGTCGTGCACCGCCGAGAACCGGGCGCCGGTGGTGAGCAGCACGGTGCGGGGCGTGAGGAACGGGGCGGGATCCTCGAGCTCGCTGACGTGCACCCACTGCACCGGTCGCTCGAGCACGTCGGCGCTCGCCCCGGCGATCAGCACGAGGCCGAGCTGGTACTGACGCAGCAGCTCGCCGAGCTCGATGGCGGGGGAGTGCGTGGCGGGCGTCCCGCCCCTCGCGGCCCGCTCATCCGGCGCGGAGCTGGCTGCCATGGCCCTCCCTGAATGGTGTCTGCCGAAGTGGCGAAAGTTCGAGTCTATTTAGTCCATTGTGGCACAGGAGCGGGTAGGCGGACGGGGCTAGGCTGATCCGGAATCACATTCGAACCCGCGAGGCGCTCACCCGAGCGCAGCGCGGTGAGCCCCCAGGCAAGGAGAACCTCATGGCTGATGCCAGCATCATCGGCGGCCCCTCGCTCCCGCAGGAGCGCAAGCTCGTCACCAGCATCCCCGGTCCGAAATCGCAGGAGATCATCGCGCGCAAGAGCGCCGCGGTCGCGGCCGGCGTCGGCGCCGCCCTGCCCGTGTCGATCGTCGCAGCCGGTGGCGGCGTCATGGTCGACGTCGACGGCAACTCGCTCATCGACCTCGGCTCCGGCATCGCCGTGACCGGCGTCGGCAACTCGGCCCCCGCCGTGGTGAAGGCCGTCACCGAGCAGGTGCAGCAGTTCACCCACACCTGCTTCACCGTCACCCCCTACGAGGGCTACGTGCAGGTCGCCGAGAAGCTCAACGAGCTTACCCCCGGCGACCACGAGAAGCGCTCCGCACTCTTCAACTCGGGCGCCGAGGCCGTCGAGAACGCGATCAAGATCGCCCGCCACTACACCAAGAAGAACGGCGTCGTCGTCTTCGACCACGCCTACCACGGCCGCACCAACCTCACCATGGGCATGACCGCCAAGAACATGCCCTACAAGGACGGCTTCGGCCCGTTCGCCCCCGAGGTCTACCGCGTCGCGACCTCGTACCCCTTCCGCGACGGCCTGACCGGCGCCGAGGCCGCCGAGGTCGCGCTCACCCAGATCGAGAAGCAGGTCGGCGCGTCGAACCTCGCCGCCATCATCATCGAGCCCATCCAGGGCGAGGGCGGCTTCATCGCCCCCGCCGAGGGCTTCCTCCCCGCCCTGCAGGAGTGGGCGACCGCCAACGGCGTCGTCTTCATCCTCGACGAGGTGCAGACCGGCTTCGCCCGCACCGGCGACCTCTTCGCCGCGAACCACGAGGGCGTCGTGCCCGACCTGGTCACCACCGCCAAGGGCATCGCCGGCGGTCTGCCCCTGTCGGCTGTCACCGGCCGCGCCGAGATCATGGACTCGGCGCACGCGGGCGGCCTCGGCGGCACCTACGCGGGCAGCCCCATCGCCTGTGCCGCGGCCCTCGCCACCATCGAGACCTACGAGCAGGAGAACCTCTCGCAGCGCGCCCGCGAGATCGGCGCGATCATCGAAGAGTTCTTCGCCGAGCTGCAGAAGAACGACGACCGCATCGGCGACATCCGCGGACGCGGCGCCATGCAGGCCGTCGAGCTCGTCGAGTCGGGCTCGAAGAAGCCCGCCGCCGCCCTCACCGGCGCGATCGCGAAGCAGGCCGGCGACCAGGGCGTCATCCTGCTCACCTGCGGCACCTACGGCAACGTGATCCGCTTCCTCCCGCCGCTCTCCATCTCGGACGAGCTGCTGCGCGAGGGCCTCCAGGTCGTCGCCGACGCGCTGGCCGCCAACTGACCGACGCAGCAGACTGACGAACAGAAAGTAGACATCATGGCACTGAAGCCCAACGAGCAGGAACTGCTCGATCGTGTTGAGTCCGGTCTCGGTATCGGCGGCAAGTGGGAAGCGTCCACCTCGGGCGCGACCTTCGACGTGACCGACCCCGCCACCGGCGAGGTCATCAAGACCATCGCCGACGCGACCGTCGAGGACGCGGTGCGCGCGCTCGACGCGGCCGTCGAGGCGCAGGAGGAGTGGGGCAACACCCCCACCCGCGTGCGCTCGAACATCCTGCGCCGCGCGTTCGATTTGCTGATGGAGCGCAAGGAGGAGTTCGCGCTGCTCATGGCCATGGAGATGGGCAAGCCCATCGCCGAGGCCCGCGGCGAGGTCGTGTACGGCGGCGAGTTCCTGCGCTGGTTCTCGGAGGAGGCCGTGCGCGTGCAGGGAGACTACCGCCAGAACCCCGAGGGCACCGGCAACATGGTGGTCTCGCATATCCCCGTCGGCCCGTGCTACTTCATCACGCCGTGGAACTTCCCGCTGGCGATGGCGACCCGCAAGATCGCTCCGGCACTCGCCGCGGGCTGCACCTCGGTGATCAAGCCGGCTGCGCTGACTCCGCTGACCACGATCTTCTTCGTACAGCTGCTCGAGGAGGCGGGCCTCCCCGCCGGCGTGGTGAACGTCGTGCCGACCTCGAAGTCGAGCGCTCAGTCGTCGGCGCTGCTGTCGGATCCCCGCCTGCGCAAGCTGTCGTTCACGGGCTCCACCCCGGTGGGCGTGAAGCTGCTCGAGGCCGCCGCTCAGAACGTGCTGCGCACTTCGATGGAGCTCGGCGGCAACGCGCCGTTCGTCGTGTTCGAGGACGCGGATCTCGATAAGGCCGTCGAGGGCGCCATGCTCGCGAAGTTCCGCAACATCGGCCAGGCCTGCACCGCGGCGAACCGCATCATCGTGCACGAGAGCGTGGCCGACGAGTTCGCGCGCCGCGTGGGCGAGAAGGTCGCGGCGATGAAGATCGGCCGCGGCGCCGACGAGGGCAACGACATCGGCGCGCTGGTCGAGGAGAAGGCCGTGGCCAACACGGCCCGCCTCGTGGCCGACGCCGTCGAGACCGGCGGCACCATCGTCACCGGTGGTGAGCCGATCGACGGCCCCGGCAACTTCTTCCAGCCGACCGTGATCGACAACCTCGGCCCGCAGGCCGCGATCATGCGCGAGGAGATCTTCGGCCCGGTGCTCGGCATCGTGCGCTTCTCCACCGAGGACGAGGCGGTCGAGATCGCCAACAACACCGAGTACGGCCTCGTGAGCTACGTGTTCACCGAGAACCTCGCTCGCGGTCACCGCATGATCGAGAAGCTCGAGACCGGCATGATGGGCCTGAACACGGGCCTCGTGTCGAACGCCGCGGCTCCGTTCGGCGGCGTGAAGCAGTCGGGCATCGGCCGCGAGGGCGGCTTCGACGGCATCCACGAGTTCCTGTCGACGAAGTACACGCTGATCCCGCGCTCGTAGTTCGAGCTCGGAGTCCGCACTCGGGCCCGGAACCTCTGAGGTTCCGGGCCCGAGGTGTATCCGGAGGGGGCGGATCGCGGTTCAGGCGGGCTCTGCCCACCACAGCGCGGTCTCGCCGTAGCGCTTCTCGCGCACCGGAGCCAGCCCCGCGGGCCACTCCGGCTCGGGGGAGCGGGTGCTGCGCTCCACGAGCACGGCGGCGTCGTCGGCGAGCAGCGGCACGAGCGCGGCGAGGTTCGCCGCGAGCTCGGCGTCCCCGAGATCGTAGGGCGGGTCGATGAGCGCGACATCCCAGCGCGGAGCGGCCGGATTCTCCCCGGCCGAGTCGAGGAACGCCTGGACCGACTGCCGCACGACCTCGACGAGGGGGGCCGATCCGGAGCGCGTGAACGCCCCGAGCACCGTTCGCGCGTTGCGACCCGCGACCTGCGCCGCCTGGAGATGCTTCTCGACGAGCGTGACGGCGGCTGCACCGCGGCTCGCCGCCTCGAGGCCCAGAGCGCCCGAGCCCGCGTAGAGGTCGAGCACGCGTGCGCCGTCGATGAGGCCCCACGACTCGAGCGCCGAGAAGATCGCCTCGCGCACGCGATCGCTCGTGGGCCGCGTGCCGGAACGGGGCACGTCGAGGCGCAGCGATCCGGCGGCTCCGGCGATGATTCTGGTCATCACACGAGGGTACCGTCTCGCCGCCGCGAGCGTCTGTCGGGGGTCGCCGCTACGCTGGAGACATGACCCAGGCCACGCTCGACACCCGCCTCGACGGTGTCGTGGGAGCGCGCACGGCGAAGCCGCTGCAGCGGGCCTTCGAGATGCTCACGGTCGGCGACCTGCTGCACCACTTCCCGCGCCGCTACTCCCGGCGGGGCGAGCTGACGCCGCTGCGCGGGCTGCCGACGGGCGAGCAGATCACGGTGGTCGCCCAGGTGCTCGACGTGCGCGAGCGCCGCATGCAGCGCCGCAACGGCAGCCTCCTCGAAGCCCGCATCACCGACGGAACGGGAACGCTCACGCTCACCTTCTTCAACCAGCAGTGGCGCAGCCGGGAGCTGGTGGCGGGGCGACGGGGCATCTTCGCGGGCAAGGTCAGCGAGTACCGGGGCAACCTGCAGCTGCAGCACCCCGAGTACGAGCTGTTCGAGAACCGCGATGAGGCCCCCGGCGCAGAGCAGCTCGACGAGGCGGCGGCGAAGGCGTGGGCCGAGACGCCGGTGCCGATCTACCCGGCCACCGCGCAGATGCCCAGCTGGACCATCCAGCGGGCCGTCGAACTCGCCCTCGACGCTCTCGGGCCGGTGACCGACCCGCTGCCCGCCGAGATCCGCGACGCCGAGGGGGTCATGGCCTACGGGCGGGCGCTCGAGCTGATCCACCGCCCGCAGACCGATGCCGACTGGCGCGGCGCGCAGCAGAGTCTGCGCTTCCGCGAGGCGTTCGAGCTGCAACTCGCGCTGCTCGATCGCCGGCGTCGCGCCGGGCTCGAATCCAGCACCCCGAGGCCGCTCACGAGCGGCGCGGCGGGCAAGCCGGGCCCGCTCGACCGATTCGACGCCGCCCTGCCCTTCGACCTCACCGGCGACCAGCGCCTCGCGGGTGACACGATCTCGGCCGAGCTCGCTCAATCGCACCCGATGCACCGTCTGCTGCAGGGCGAGGCCGGGTCGGGCAAGACGCTCGTGGCGCTGCGCGCCATGCTGCAGGTCGCGGGCAGCGATGGCCAGAGCGCGCTGCTCGCGCCCACCGAGGTGCTCGCGGCGCAGCACTTCCGCTCGATCACGGAGGCGCTCGGCCCCGACCTCACGGCCGAGCTGAACCCCGTGCTGCTCACGGGCCGCATGCCGGCCGCCGAGCGCAAGCGGGCGCTGCTCTCGCTCGCCTCGGGCACCTGCCGCATCGCGGTCGGCACGCACGCCCTCATCAGCGAGGGGGTCGCGTTCTACGACCTCGGGTTCATCGTGGTCGACGAGCAGCACCGCTTCGGCGTCGAGCAGCGCGAGGCGCTGAGGCGCAAGGGGGCTTCGCCCCACGTGCTCGCGATGACCGCCACCCCCATTCCGCGCACGGTCGCGCTCACGACCTTCGGCGACCTCGAGGTGACCACGATCAGAGAGCTGCCGCCCGGGCGGCAGGGCATCGAGACCTTCACCGTGCCCGAACTCGAGATGCCGAACCGCGCGGCCCGCGTGTGGGCGCGCGCTGCGGAAGACCTCGCGGGAGGCCGACAGGTGTACGTCGTCTGCCCGGCGATCTCGGCGGGCGAGGTCGATCCCGAGCTCGACGGCGACGAGACGGGCGCCGAGGAGCGGCCGCGGCCGCTCGCGAACGTCGAGGATACCGTCGCCGAGTTGCGCCGCCGCCCCGAGTTCGCGGGCGTGCAGATCGAGGGGCTCGACGGCGGCATGGCCTCCGACGAGAAGGACCGCGTGATGCGGGGCTTCGCCGATGGGCGCATCGGCGTGCTCGTCGCCACGACCGTCATCGAGGTGGGCGTCAACGTGCCCAACGCCACGATCATGATCGTGCGCGACGCCGACCGCTTCGGCATCTCGCAGCTGCACCAGCTGCGCGGCCGGGTGGGGCGCGGCGAGCACGCGGGTCTCTGCCTGCTCATGACCACGGCCGAGCAGGGCTCTGTGGCGCGAGAGCGCATCGAGGCCGTCGCGGCGACCTCCGACGGTTTCGCGCTCGCCGAGGTCGATCTCGAACTGCGCCGCGAGGGCGACATCCTCGGTACGGCGCAGTCGGGAGGGCGGTCGACGCTGCGCCTGCTGCGCGTCGCCGAGCACGGCGAACTGATCGCGCACGCCCGCGAGGTGGCGGCGGCGCTGCTCGAGCACGATCCCGAGCTCGAGACCGCCCCGGGCCTCGCCGAGCTCATCGCCCGCGAGTACGAGGCGGGCCTGCTCGACAACCTCGCGAAGTCGTAGCTGCCGGGGCCGCACGCCCGTCGAGCACGGCGTGGACTCGGCGCCTCGGAAGGCGCGTGCTCGTACCGCGTCGCGCACCCGCGATCCGGGATCCGGCGGCCGCGCCGTGCGACGCCGCCCCTCGGCCGGCCCCGAAGCGGTACCCAGGTACCATTCCCCAGGCACCGAGGGCCGATCCGTCGCCGCTCGCGCGGTCCTAGCGTGGAAGCAACGATGCACCACGAGCGCATCACCCCAGGCACCACGCGAAGGAGAGCACCATGATCGAGGCACGAGGCCTGAGCAAGCAGTACGGCAAGAAGACCGCCGTCGACGACGTCAGCTTCTCGATCAGGCCGGGGCAGGTGACGGGATTCCTCGGCCCGAACGGTGCGGGCAAGTCGACGAGCATGCGTCTCATGGTGGGGCTGGACCGCCCCTCGGCGGGCACCGTCACCGTGAACGGCAGGCGCTACGCCGAGTCCCCGGCGCCGCTCGCCGAGGTGGGCGCGCTGCTCGACGCGAAGGGCGTGCATCCGGGCCGCAGCGCCCGCAGCCACCTGCGCGCCCTCGCCGCGACGCACGGCATCCCGGATCGCCGCGTGCACGAGGTGCTCGAGCAGACCGGGCTCGGGGCGGTCGCGAACAAGCGCGTCGGCGGCTTCTCGCTGGGCATGGGGCAGCGGCTCGGCATCGCGGCGGCGCTGCTCGGCGACCCGCAGACGCTCATCCTCGACGAGCCCGTGAACGGTCTCGACCCCGACGGCGTGCTGTGGGTGCGTCAGCTGCTGCGCCACCTCGCGGGCGAGGGACGCACCGTGCTGCTGTCGAGCCACCTGATGAGCGAGATGGCGCAGACCGCCGACCACGTGATCGTGCTCGGGCGCGGACGCGTGGTGGCCGACGCGCCCATCGCCGAGTTCGTAGCCGGGGGCCAGGGCGCGCAGGGCGAACGCGTGCGGGTGCAGAGCCCCGACGCCGCGAGGCTCGCTGCGCTGCTCATGAACGCCTCGGGCGTGGAGCTCGATCCGGAGGGGGAGCAGGGCTTCACGGCGCGCGGGATCGCTGCGGCCGAGATCGGCCGCGCCGCCGCCGCGCACGGCATCGAGCTGCACGAGCTCAGCCCTCTCTCGTCGTCGCTCGAGGACGCCTACCTCGCGCTCACCCGCGGCGAGCTCGAGTACCAGTCCGCGTGACTCGGCCGGCGGCGGCATCGCCCGCGCGAAGCCGGACGACCGCCACCTCCGGCGGCCTCGGGAATGGGCCGTCTCCGATCCCCAGACGCACCACATCTTCCAGCGAAAGAAGCAGATCATGACCTCCACCATCACCATCGACGCGAGCCAGGTGCCCGGCCAGCAGGCCGGCGGATCCGCGCCCGCTCCAGAAGGCCGCCCGGCCATGGGCGGCGCCCCGCGGCTCACCTTCGGCGGTGTGCTGCGCTCCGAGCGCATCAAGCTGTCGTCGCTGCGCAGCATCCGCCTCACCCTGCTCATCACCGCGCTCGTCGGCCTCGGGCTCAGCGCGATGATCGCCCTGCTGTGGAGCGGCCAGATGGACGGCGCCGACGCCATGATGACGTCGGATCCCGCCGGCCTGCAGACTTACCTGCTGATCGTGTCGACGTTCACCGCGCCGTTCCTGGCCCTCGTCTTCGGCGTGCTGGGCGTGTTCGCCGTCACGAGCGAGTATTCGAGCGGCATGATCCTCTCCACGCTTACCGCGGTGCCGCGTCGCACCCCGGTGCTGATCGCGAAGGCGATCGTGACCGCGGCCGTCGCCGCCGCGACGGCCCTCGTGCTCGTGCTCGGCGGCCTCGCGCTCGCCGTGGCGTTCCTGCCCCAGGCCGCTGAGCAGCTCGGCTCCACCGCGGTGATCTCGGGCGGACTCGGAACGGTGGCCTACCTCGTGCTCATCACGCTGCTCGCCTTCGGCATCGCGACGCTGCTGCGCTCGACCGCGGGCGGTATCGCGGTGATCGCGGGCCTCACGTTCGTGCTGCCGATCGCGATGCAGGTGCTCATGCTCACCGGATGGGAGTGGCTGCCCACCGTCTCCGCCTACCTGCCCGCCGACCTCGGCGGCACGCTCGCAGCGGGCATCTCCGACAGCGCGCTCCCCGAGGCCGTCACGGTCGACGGCGAGGCGCTCGCGGTCGGCTCCGGGCCCGGCTACTGGACGGCGCTCGCGGCGATGACCGCCTGGGCCGTCGCCGCCCTCGTGCCCGCCGCGATCCTCTTCAAGCGCCGCGACGCGCGCTGATCCGCGCGGTCGGGCGAGTCAGTAGGGTGAAGGGGTGAACGCAGAACTGTCGACCGCGGCCGAGGTGCGGCTGCCGCGCTCGCCGGGAGTGATCCGGCGGGCGCTGGCGGCGCACCCGCTCGCGGTCGACGTGTTCATCGTGACCTGGTACGTGCTCGGCTGCCTGCTCGGCGTGTTCATCGACCTCGTGGCCGCCCAGGCCCCGGTCGACGGCCTCGCCGTCTCCGACTGGTTCGCGCTGCCCGGCTACCTGCACTGGCCGTGGTGGCCGCTGGCCGTGCTGCGGGTACTGGTGATCGGCGCCGCGCTGCTCTTCAGACGCCGCTATCCGCTGGCGGGGCTCATCGTGGTGACGGTCGCCATGCTCGGCGACCACGGCGCCCAGGCGCTCGCGTCGGGCGTCGCACTGCTCTTCATGATCTACGCCGTTCCGGTCTACCGCAGCGTCGCCGCCGGATGGATCGGCTACGCGATCGTGGTCGTCGCGAGCGTGGGCGGCAGCCTCGTCTCGATGCTCTCGGGCTCGACGTGGAGCACCACCGGCGAGATCACCCCGGGTGGGGTCGTGCGCGCCGGTGACGCGGCCGCGATGTCGATCCCGGACTTCATCGTCGTGAGTGTGATGACCGCGATCTGGTACCTCGCGGTGCTGATGCTCGGTATCAACCTCGGCAACCGCCGCCGGTATCTGCAGGCGATCATCGACCGGGCGCACCAGCTCGCGCGGGAGCGCGACCAGCTCGCGCAGCTCGCGGTCGCCGAGGAGCGCTCGCGCATCGCCCGCGAGATGCACGACATCGTCGCCCACTCCCTGTCGGTCATGATCGCGCTCTCCGAGGATGCGGCGCGAGCCGCGCAGGCCGCCCCCGACGCGGCGGTCGACTCCATGACGCGCAGCGCCGAGACCGGGCGCACGGCCCTCGCCGAGATGCGGCGCCTGCTCGGCGCGCTCACCGAACAGGGCGAGCAGGCAGAACTCGTGCCGCAGCCGGGTGTGCAGGATCTGCCCGAGCTCGCGCGCGGCTTCCGCGACGCGGGCGTCGATGTGAGCCTCGAGATCTCGGGCGAGGCCTCCGGCGACCGCGGACAGGATCTCGCCGTGTACCGCGTGGTACAGGAGGGGCTCACGAACGTGCTGCGCTACGCGGGCACGGGCGCCCGGGCCGAGGTGCGGATCGAGCGCCTGCCCGACCGCACCGTGATCGAGGTGCGCGATTTCGGCGCGAAACCCGGATCGTCGGCGCCGGTATCCGGCGTCGGCTCGGGGCGCGGCATCGCCGGCCTGCGCGAGCGCGCGCGGGTGTTCGGCGGCGAGATCTCGGCGGGGCCCGTCGCGGGCCCCGGCGCGGGCTGGCTGCTGCACGCCGAGCTGCCCGTCAGCGCGGCGGCCCGCGAACGCGTGCCGGGCGATCCCGCCGCGCAGCAGGAGGGCGGCGCGGACGACCGAGATCCCGAACCCGACGAGGAGAGACGATGAGCGACGCACAGATCCGGGTGATGCTGGTCGACGACCAGGAACTGATCCGCACGGGCTTCCGGCTCGTGCTGCTGGGGGAGCCCGGCATCGACGTGGTCGCAGAGGCCGCCGACGGCGAGGCGGCGCTCGCCGAGCTCGCGAGTCTGGAGGCGAGCGGCGGCGGGTGCGACGTGGTGCTCATGGACGTGCGCATGCCCGGCATGAACGGCATCGAGGCCACCGGCCGCATCGTCGCCGAGCACCCGGCGACGCGTGTGCTCGTGCTCACCACCTTCGATCTCGACGAGTACGCGACGGGAGCGATCCAGGCCGGCGCGAGCGGCTTCCTGCTCAAGGACGCCCGTCCCGACGACCTCGTCGATGCGATCCGCCGCGTCGCCGGCGGCGACGCCGCGATGGCGCCGAGCGTCACGCGCCGGCTCATCGAGCAGCTGCGACTCGCGGATCCGGCTCAGGCGTCGTCCGGCTCCGCAGCGCCCGAGGTGTCGGGCGCCGCCGGCGCTCCCGGCGCCGATACCGACCCGCACGCCGTGTTCGAGGTGCTCACCGAGCGCGAGCTCGACGTGCTGCGCCTCATCGCCGAGGGGCTCAACAACGCCGAGATCAGCGCCGAGCTCTTCCTCTCGGAGTCGACGGTGAAGACCCACGTCGGGCGCGTGCTCGCGAAGCTGCAGCTGCGCGACCGCGTGCACGCCGTCATCTTCGCGAAGCAGCACGGACTCTGAGAGATTCCGCTGACAGCGGCGACGCGGCGCTCTTCCAAGCTGCGGCAGATAGGGTTGAAGGCATGAGCAATATCGCCGTCGTACCCGGGTCGTTCGACCCGATCACCCTCGGGCACCTCGACGTGATCCGTCGGGCTGCCGACATCTTCGACGAGGTGCACGTCCTCGTCGTGCACAACCCCGGCAAAGACGCGATGCTGCCGATCTCGGAGCGCGTCGGCCTGATCCAGAAGGCGCTCGACGAAGACCCCCAGATGCCGAAGAACATCCTCGTGGCGTCGTGGTCGGTCGGCCTGCTGGTCGACTACTGCACGGAGGTCGGGGCCTCGGTGCTCGTCAAGGGCATCCGCTCCCAGATCGACGTGGCCTACGAGACTCCCATGGTCATCATGAACCGCAGCCTCGCAGGCGTCGAGACCGTGTTCCTGCTGCCCGACCCGGCCCACGCGCACGTGTCGAGCACGCTGGTGCGCCAGGTCTCGTCGATGGGCGGCGACGTCTCGCAGTACGTGCCCCCGGCCGTGGCCCGCTTCCTCGCGAAGACGAGGCCCGCGTGATGAGCGGCGCACGAGTGTTCCACGAGAACATCCGCGACATCTACAATCGTCCGGGTGAGATGCGCGAGCGCACGCGCACCGTCGCGGCGCCCGAACGACTGGGCGAGGGGCTCGCCTGGGTGGCCGAGGGCGAGAACCTCGACCTCGACCTGCGGCTCGAGTCGGTGCACGAGGGCATCCTCGCCACCGTCGAGGTGAACACCACCGTGCACGCCGAGTGCGGGCGCTGCCTGAAAGAGTTCGCCACGCCGTTTCAAGTCGAGTTTCAGGAGCTTTTCGCGTATACTCCTACGGAGGCCGACGAGTATGGGGTTCACGGTGATCACGTGGATCTTGAACCCCCGCTCCGAGACGCGGTAGTGCTTGCACTGCCGTTCCAGCCAGTGTGTCGCCCGGACTGCCCGGGGCTCGATCCCGAGTCCGGTGAGTTGCGCGAGGCCGAGGCTGCAGCCGAGTCCGGCGCGGTTGATCCGCGATGGGCTGCGCTGGCCGGGTATCTGGCCGAGGAAAAAGACGTGGATCGGTCCGCCGATCCTGAAGGCAACTAGGAAAGAGAGCATCATGGCTGTTCCCAAGCGCAAGATGTCGCGTTCGAACACCCGTCACCGCCGTTCGGCGTGGAAGGCCGAGGCCCCGAAGCTGGTGAAGACCGTCGAGAACGGCCGCACCGTGTACAGCCTCCCGCACCGCGCTCGCGTGGTCGAGGACTCGCAGGGCAACGCCCTCTTCCTCGACTACAAGGGCCGCAAGGTCGCCGACGCGTAAGTTGGCATCGAACGCTCGAGAGCCGTCGGGAACGCCGCAGGGCGAGCCCGGCGGCTTTCTCATGCCCTTCGGGGTGCGAGTCGATCCCGAGCTGCTCGAGCTCGCCCTCACGCACCGTTCCTGGGCGTATGAGAACGGCGGGGCGCCCCACAACGAACGCCTTGAGTTTCTTGGCGACTCCATCCTGGGTCAGGCCGTCACCCTCAAGCTCTACCGCGACTACCCCGAGCTGAGCGAGGGCGAACTCGCGAAGCGCCGCTCGGCGCTCGTGTCGACCGTGGCGCTCGCCGAGGTGGCGCGCGGTCTCGGCATCGGCGCCTCGCTGCGGCTCGGCAAGGGCGAGCGCCAGACCGGTGGGCGCGACAAGGACTCGATCCTCGCCGACACCGTCGAGGCGATCATCGGCGCCGTCTACCTGTCGACCGACGGCGAGACGGCGAACCGTTTCGTGCTCGACCTCGTGGCCCCGCTGTTCGCCGACCCCGAACGGTTCACGGCGGCCGTCGATCCGAAGACCTCGCTGCAGAAGGAGGCCGCCCAGCGCGGCCTGTCGCACCCGCCCTACGAGACCACCGGCACCGGCCCGGATCACGATCGGCGATACACCTCGCGCGTGACGCTCGACGGTGCGACCGGAGTCGGCGAGGGCACCAGCAAGAAGGTGGCCGAGCTCGCCGCCGCGCGCGACGCCGTCGAGCAGCTGCTCGAGGCCCGTCGCCGTCGCGCCGAGCGCGGCGCCGGGAAGTAGCGCGGCGTGCCCGAACTGCCCGAAGTCGAGGTGGTGCGCGCCGGCCTCGCCCCCGCCGTGACGGGTGCGCGGATCGTCGCCGCCGAGGTGCGTGACCCCCGCGCGCTCAAGCGGCACCTGCCGCTCGGCCTCGACGGACTGCCCTTCGACGACGGCCTCGGCGGGCACAGCGTCACCCTGCCCGTCGAGGCGGGCCTGTCGCGCTCGGCCGACTTCGAGCGCCGGGTCACCGGTCTCCGGCTCGCCGCGCCGCAGCGGCGCGGTAAGTTCATGTGGATCCCCGTAGCGAACCCGAACGGCGGCGCTCCCGGATCGGCGCTCCTCGCGCACCTCGGCATGAGCGGGCAGCTGCTGCTGCGCTCGCTCGAAGCGCCCGACGACCGGCACGTTCGCGTGCGGCTCTGGATCGAGCACCCCGAGCACGGCGACCTGCGTCTCGATTTCGCCGACCAACGGCTCTTCGGCTCGCTGGCGCTCGACGCGCTCGTCGAGGCCGCGGGCGGCGGCGCGATCCCGAGCCAGGCGCGCCACATCGCGCGCGACCCGCTCGATCCGCTCTTCGACGACATCGGCTTCATCGCGGCGCTGCGCTCCCGCAGCGCCGGTGTGAAGAAGCTGCTGCTCGACCAGGGGCTCGTGAGCGGCGTCGGCAACATCTACGCCGACGAGGCCCTGTGGCGGGCGCGACTGCACCCCGAGACGGCGGGCACGTCGGTCGGGCCGCGCAAGGCCCGCGAGCTGCTCGCCGCGCTGCGCGACGTGTTCGCGAAGGCGCTCGCCGAGGGCGGCACGAGCTTCGACGCCCAGTACGTCAACGTGAACGGTCAGGCGGGTTATTTTGCGCACTCGCTCAACGCCTACGGCCGCACCGGGCAGCCGTGCCCGCGCTGCGGGGGGCCGATCCGGCGCATCGTCATCGGCGGACGCTCCTCGCACTTCTGCTCGCGGTGCCAGAAAAGGGGCTCCGCCCCGCGGTCCCGCACCTCTGTCTGAGGCGTTGGGGCAGGATCCGCCCGGTCCGATTCGCTGCTCCCGCTGGCGGTGCGCCGCCGCGGCGGAGTGCTAGGGCCGGGCCGTCGAGGCCGCAGCGGTTGCACGCACGGCGGCGGTGATGCCGTCCTTCCAGGGGGCGCCGTGTCCGGGGAGTACCCATGTCGCTTCGGTCGGGAGCAGATTCTGGAGAGAAGCGATGGCTTGCTCTGGGTCATCGGTGAACGGCGCGGGCTGGGGGCCGGTCACGCCGGTCAGGACGTTGCGTGTCGTGAGTCCATCGCCGACGAACACTGCGTCGGCGAGCGGAACATGCACGGCGATGCTGCCCTCGGAGTGCCCTGGAAGGCCGATGATGCGGGGGGGGGGGGGATCCCGGAAGATCCAGGACTTCTCCGTCGCGCACGTCGATCGTGCGGGTGAGCCACGAAGTGCGAAGTCCGCCTTTGCGGAGGGCGTATGTCAGGAATTCGACGAGGGGCAGGAATCTCATCTGCTGCTTGGCGTTGGGCGGCTTCGGTCCGCCCATGGCACGCGCTGCATCTGCGTGGTGGACGTAGACGGGTATTCCGAGGTGCCGGCGCAGGCGTTCAGCGAAGCCGAGGTGGTCGGAGTCGCCGTGCGTCAGAATGATGCCCTTGACGTCGCCCAGGGTTCTGCCCGCAACTGTGAGTTCGGCGCGGAGATCGCGCCAGTGGCCGGAGAGCCCCGCATCGATGATCGTGACTCCTTCGGGGGTGACGACGAGGTAGGCGGCCACGATGTCATTGCCGACTCGGTAGAGATGGGTGCTCAGCTTCATGAAGGCTAAGATATATAGCCATGAAGGCTACTGTCAATAGCTATACTTGGGGGATGCCAGCTCCTGACAAGACTTCCCTGGGTGCGATCGTGCATGCTGCCCGGCAGCTTGTGGAATCCGACGGATTGCCCGGCTTGACCATGCAGAGCGTTGCTCAGCGTGTGGGAGTTCGTGCGCCTTCTCTCTACAAGCGCGTCGGAAATCGAGACGAACTGATCCGACTCGTCGCTGAAGCTGCGCTGAGCGACCTGTCCGATGCGTTGAGGGCGGCTCCCGACCTCTACCGCCTTGCGGAAGCGTTTCGCAGCTTCGGGCATCTGCATCCTGCCGCATTCCAACTGATCATGGCTCCCGGTGCAGGTGTTCCGGTTGCGAGTCTCGCGGCGACGGCGGCGGTCACGCAGCCGGTGATCGACGCTACACGGGCCCTCTGCGGCGAAGCTCGAGGGCTTGACGCTGCTCGCACCCTCACTGCGTGGGCGACGGGCTTCATCATCATGGAGAACAACGGGGGTTTCCGCCTGGACGGAGATGTGGAGGAGGCGTGGCGTTTCGGGCTCGAGAGAATTCTCGAAGCGATAGCGCGCTCGCGCTGAGGCGCGGTCTCCAGGTCCCGACTGAAGCGTGAGACGCAGAAGCCTGCTGTCTGCAGCAGATCGTCCACGCGAACCGCGATGGGGATCAACAGCCCGAGCGCGGCCGATCCACCGCGAACGCCAGATGCGGCATCTCAACGCCGCGGTAGTGCTTCACGAAGCGTCCGCGGACGGTCATGCCGAGGCGGATCGCGACGTTCATCGAGGCGAGATTGGTGTCGCGCACCTGCGCCCACACCCGCTCGGCGGCGAGCTGATCGAAGGCGTACTCGCGGCAGGCGGTGGCCGCTTCGACGGCGTATCCGCGGTGCCAGTGGGCGCGGTTGAAGAGGTAGCCGACCTCGATGACGTCGGCGCCGAGGATGCGCTGCCGGGTGAGCCCGCACTGCCCGATCATCTCGCCGGTGTCACTCAGCTCGACGGCCCACAGCCCGAAGCCGTCCTCCCGATACCGCTCGCGCATGCGCTGCAGCCAGCCGCGCACCATCGGCTCGTCGAACGCGCCCTCGTAGGCGGTCATCGTCTGCTCGTCCTGCAGGATCGCGCGGAGCGCGGGCAGGTCGCCCTCGTTCAGCTCGCGAAGTTGCAGGCGCGGGGTTTCGAGACGCATCCGACCATTGTCGCAGGCGCCGGGTATGCCAGGGTTCGGGCCGCTAGCCTGCTCGGTGCTGCCGCAGTTCGAGATCGATGGAGGCTCCGATGAGGGCACGGTACGCGGCCTCGACCACCTCGGGGGAGGCCCCGCGCTCCTCGGCGAGGCCCCGCGCCTTCTCGATGACCTGCTCCACCCTGGCGGGCGCCCGCACCTCGCCCTCGTTCTGCTTGAGGGAACCAGCCGTGAGCACCCACCGCTGCCGATCGGCGATGAGTGAGACGATGCGCTGATCGATCGCGTCGATCTGCTCGCGCACATGGTCGAGGGTGAGGCTCTGAACCGGGTCGGTGCTCATCGCATCAATATAGTCGGGGTGCAGGTCTCGAGCCCCGGTCTCGGGGCAGGCCAGGCGCCTGCGCCGATACCCTTGAACGATGATTGCGCAGATCCTCGGCGAGGGAACCCCGCTCATCGCGATTCACGGCTTCGGTGTGGATCACCGCATCATGCTGCCGCTCGACGACGATCTCGCGAACCGGGGGTGGCAGCGCATCTACCTCGACCTTCCATGGGCGGAGGGCGCTGCGGACACCGGCGAGCGCACCCCGCGTGAGCTTGCGGACGCGGTGCTCGCCGAGGTCCGTGGCACGATCGGCGAGGCGCCCTTCGCGGTGATCGGCAACTCGTTCGGAGCGATGGTCGCGCGCCACCTCGCGCACGCGCTGCCGGCGCAGTGCCTGGGTCTTGCGACGCTCGGCGGGATGTTCGAGCCGGATCGTTCGCGGCGCATCTGTCCCGACCGTCAGGCGGTCGTGCTCGACGACGAGGTGCTCGTGCGGGCGGGGGAGGCGCGGGCGGATTTCGAGGAGATGGCGGTCGTGCAGAGCGAGGCGGCCCTCGACGCGTTCCTCACCTCCGCGCTGCCGGGTCTGCGCGGTGCGGATCAGCGGGTCATGGGGCGGATCGCGGCGAAGTACACGCACGCCTACTCTCCTGAGGCGGGCGCCGCGGAGCCCTTCGATGCGCCGTCGCTGCACGTTTTCGGCAGGCAGGACCACGTCGTCGGTTTCGAGGACGGCCTGGCGCTGCGAGACCACTACACGCGGGGTGCGTTCGTCGTGCTCGACGCCGCCGGGCACAATGTGCACCTGGAACAGCCGGCGGTCGTCGGCGCCCTGCTGCGCGACTGGCTCGACCGGACGGCCGTCGCTCGCTGAGGCTCCTTCGCGGCACCGAAGGTTCCGCAGGGGGCTCAGCTCGCCGGCTGCAGGCGTCGCAGCGCGACGGCCTGGCTGGCGGCGAAGAGGGCGATATCGACGGCGATGGCGAGCACGGCGAGGGCGACCAGCACCGCGGCGCCCGTCGCCGAGACCGCAGCGACCGCGGCGGCGGCGAGCAGGTTCGCGATCATCACCAGCCGGAGCGCGGTGCGCAGCGGAAGTCTCGCGAGCATGAGCAGGATCAGGCCGGCGCAGACGACCACGGCGACGCCGACGGCGGCGACCAGCCATGCCGGCAGCGCGAGGGTGGGCGCGATCGCCGGGGCGGCGAGTGCGACGCCCGCGCCGAGCAACCCGCAGTACGCGGCATCGAGACGGAGGCTGAGGCGGCCGAGGCGTTCGCCGTTCCATGCGTGCCTGACCTCATCCTACGCGGCACGACGCCGTTCCCCGGCCGGGGCAGCCACGAGCGCTGGCACGCGCGTGTGCCGGCCGCCGCTTCGAAATAGACTGCGCGCATGGGCCCGAAAGTCTCCGCAGGTGCGCATGCGCACGCGCATCTGCGGCTGCGTTCCTGCGTCTCCATCCTGCTCGGCATCGGTGCGGGGGCCGTCGTGGCCCCCTCGCTCGGAGTCGCTGCGGGACTGCTCGCGGGCTGGGGGCTCGTGGCGCTCATCAACGTGGTCTGGGTGCTGCTGGTGGTCTGGCGCATGAACCCGCAGCAGACGAGGGCGCACGCGACCGCCGAGGATCCGGGGCGCGGGCTCGCGCGCGTGGTCGCTGTGGCCGGCAGTGTCGCGAGCCTCGTCGCCGTCGCGGTGGTCGCGGCGCAGGCGCAGCGAGCCGACGGGATCGAGGCATACCTGCTCGCGGGGATCGCGCTGCTCAGCGTTGCGAGCTCCTGGGCGCTGATCCACACCGACTACATGCTGCGGTATGCCGCGCTCTACTACGCGAGCGGCCCCGATGGCGCACCGCGGGGCGGTATCGACTTCAATCAGGCGGATCCGCCGCAGTACACCGACTTCGCCTACTTCTCGGTGGGGCTCGGGATGACCTATCAAGTGGCCGACACGAACGTGAGCAGTTCGGATCTGCGCCGGGTCGTGATCGCGCAGACGCTGCTCGGCTATCTCTTCGGCGTCGGCATCATCGCGAACGTCGTCAATCTCATCTCGGGCCTGGGATGACGGCCCGGGATGACGGCCCGGGCGCCGGTGCGAGCGCCGCGTGCGCCCCTCGGTAGGGTGAGGGGATGACTCAGTCTTCGCCGGGCTCGGCCCGCCCAGCGCTCACCCCGGGGCTCTCCGGCGACGAGCTGCGACGCTGGTACTGGCTGAAAGACGAACTGAGCGACTTCGCGCGGTCGCTCGGCATCCGCGCCACCGGCGGCAAAGAACTGCTGACGGAGCGGATCGCTGCTCGCCTCGACGGCCGCGAGTTCGTCGAGCCGTCGCAGCGGAGGCGCACCGGTGGGCGTCAGCTCGCGGGTGAGCTGACGCCCGAGACCCTGATCCCGGCGGGTCAGCGGTGCAGCCAGACGGTGCGGGCGTGGATGGCTGAGCAGGCGGGGCCGGGTTTCCACTTCGACGCCGAGATGCGCGCCTTCTTCGCGGCCTCGGATGGCACGCAGACCCTGCAGCACGCCCTCGACCACTGGGTCGCGACGCGCGAGCAGGGGAAACGCGGCATCGACGCCCAGTTCGAGTACAACCGCTTCACCCGGGCCTGGCACACCGCCCACCCGGATGGCAGCCGCGAGGATCTGCTCGCCGCTTGGCGGGAGTACCGCGCACGCCCCGTCGACGAGCGCGGCCGAGCGTAGGGCGAGGGCATGGTCGACCTGCATCAGACCGAGCCCGGGCTGCCTCCGGATCACCCGTGGCTTCTGCTCTCGCGGTGGGGGATCGCGTGGCGCTCGGCGCTCGGGGCGATCGTCGCCGGGCTCTGCGTGGTGCTGGTGATCACGCTCTTCGGCCTGCTCGGTGACAGTCCCATGCCCCAGACCACGCTCAACCTGGTCTGGTTCGGAATCCCGCAGCTGCTCGTGATGATCGCGACCGCGGCGGTGCTCGGCCCCTGGCTGCGGCGCTTCTACCCGTTCGGGCAGGCGCTGCTGTTCAGCGGCATCGCGCTCGCCGCAGCGTTCGTGCTGGCGATCCTGGTCGAGGCGGCGAACCGGCTCCTCGACCCGAGCACGGGGGGAGTGGGGGTCTTCCTCGTGCTCTTCTTCGCGGGGTTCCCGTTCTTCCTGACGGGGGCGGTCGGCTACGGCCTCGCGATCTGGTCGGTGACGCCACGCGGCGCCCGCGTGTTCTGGCCGCTGCTGGCAGGGGTGATCCTGCTCTTCGCGGGGTGCTGGATCGCGGCCCGGCTCACGGCGGCGTCAGCAATAGCATGGAGCCCATGAACTTCATGCGTGTGAGTTGGGGCATGAGCGCCCTCGTCTGGTTCGGCTTCATCGTGCTGGCGTGCGTGGCGCTCGGCTGGCCGGCCGTCGGCATCGCGGTGCTCTTCGCGGTGCTGCCCGACGTGGCGCTCATCGGTGGTTTCGCGGAGCAGGGCCGCCTGAAGTCCGAGCGCGTGCGCCTCTACAACACGCTGCACTCGATGCCGGTGCCGATCGCGATGCTCGTGCTCGGGGCGGCCGTGTTCTTCATCACGGGCGGCTTCGACGGCGGATTCTGGCCGCTCGCGCTCGCGGGTGCGGCCTGGTTCGTGCACATCGCGGCGGATCGCGCCTTCGGTTACGGCTTCCGAGACGCCGACGGCGACATCATCCCTGTCGGCAGCGTGCTGGGCTGAGCCCGGGGCGCGCCTCGCCGCCCTGGTTCTCGAGGCTTCGCAATAGCGGGGAATCGGCTCTCGGCCGGGTAAAGTCGTAGAGATCGACGGATCCTTGTCGGCCGGGCGAGAGACGGAAAGGCGGCGGCGTGCACCTCAAGAGCCTCACGCTCAAGGGCTTCAAGTCCTTCGCTCAGCCGACCACGTTCCAGTTCGAGCCCGGCGTCACCGCCATCGTGGGCCCCAACGGCTCGGGCAAGTCGAACGTGGTCGACGCGCTCGCGTGGGTGATGGGCGAGCAGGGCGCGAAGACGCTGCGCGGCGGCAAGATGGAGGACGTGATCTTCGCGGGCACCTCCACCCGGGGCCCGCTCGGCCGGGCCGAGGTGCGACTCACGATCGACAATTCCGACGGTGCGCTGCCGATCGAGTACACCGAGGTGACGATCAGCCGCACGCTGTTCCGCAACGGGTCGAGCGAGTACGCGATCAACGGCGAGAGCTGCCGCCTGCTCGACGTGCAGGAGCTGCTGAGCGACTCCGGCCTGGGCCGCGAGATGCATGTGATCGTGGGGCAGGGCCAGCTCGACGCGGTGCTGCGCGCCACCCCGGAGGATCGCCGCGGCTTCATCGAGGAGGCCGCGGGCATTTTGAAGCACCGCCGCCGCAAGGAGCGCACGCTGCGCAAGCTCGATGCGATGGAGACGAATCTCACGCGTCTGAACGATCTGGCGGGCGAGATCAGGCGGCAGCTCAAACCGCTCGGGCGTCAAGCCGAGGTGGCGCGGCAGGCGCAGACGATCGCCGCCGAGGTGCGCGACGCGAAGGCGCGGCTGCTCGCCGACGACGTCGCGCGGCTGCGGGCCGAGCTCGACGAGCTGGCGAAGGACGAGGCCGAGCGGCACTCGGAGCGCATCGTGCTGCAGGAGCAGGTCGAGCAGAAGCAGCTGCGCATCCAGCGGCTGGAGCAGGAGCAGCAGAGCGACGAGCTCGACGCGGCGCGGCGCGTCACGATCGGTCTCGAATCGGCGCAGTCGAAGCTGCGGGGCCTCTACTCGCAGGCGCAGCAGCGGCTCACCTTCCTCGCGACGCAGGCGGAGACGCCCGAGCAGGTGAATCGGCTGACGCGTGGCGCGGTCGACGAGGCCGCCGAGGAGGTGCGCCGGCTCGAGGCGCTGATTCCCGAGGCGGAGTCCGCGTGGCAGCGCGGCGGATCGGCGACGCGTCAGGCGCAGCAGGCGCTCGACGCGATCGATGAGCACATCGCCGCGCAGAGCGCGCTCGTGTCGAGGCACGACCTGCAGCTGTCGCAGCTGCGCGGACGGGCCGAGGCCGCCGAGCAGAAGCGGGCGACCGTGGCGCAGGAGCTGGCGCGGCGCGAGCACGCGGTGGAGCAGGCCGAGGAGCGTGCGGAAGCCGCGCGGCTCGAGCTCGCGGGGTTCGAGGAGCGGGCCGAGGCCGAGGATCCGGGCGCGGCGGCCGCCGATGCCGGCTCGCGGATCGCCGACTGGGACGCCGCCTACCGCGCCGCCCAGGAGCGGCAGAGCGACGCGGAGCAGCGGCGCGACGAGGCCCGGGAGCGGCTGCACGAGCTCGAGCAGGAGCGCGCCGGACTCGACGCGCGGGTGAGCGCGCTCACCCGCTCGCTGGATCAGCGCGACGCCTCGGGGGCGCTGCTGGCCGATGCGCCGAGCGGGATCTCCGGGCGGGTCTCCGACCACGTGCGGGTGCGCGAGGGCGCCGAGGCGGCCGTCGGCGCCGCGCTCGGCGTCTTCGGCGACGCCCTGCTCGCCGAGTCCGACGCGGCAGCGGGGCTCGCCGTGTCGGCGGCCCGCGAGCGGGATCTGGGGCGGCTGCGGGCCGTGCTCGCGGGCGGCGGGCGTGGCGACGCGGATCCCGCGGCCGGCGCCGGGCCCGAGGTCGACGGGGCGACCCGCGCCGTCGACGTGATCCTCGAGGCCCCTGTCGGGGTGCGCGGGCTGCTCGCGCGCAGTTACATCGTCGAAGACCTGGAGTCGGCGATCCGCGTCGCCTCCGCACTGCGGGAGCAGTGGCCCGGCGGCGCATACACCGTGGTGACCGGCGGGGGAGACGTGCTCACCGAGCACACGCTGAGCGGCGGGTCGGGCCTCGCCCCGTCGCGCATCGAGCTCACGGCCGAGCTGGAGCAGGCGGAGCAGGCGCGCACCCGCGTGGCCGAGCGGATCGTCGAGACCGAGGCCGAGCTCGCCGAGCTGCGCGACGCCGCGTCGCGCGCCAAGACCGACGCGCAGCAGGCCTTCGCCGAGCTGCGCGCGGCCGATGCCCGTCTCGCGGAGGCCGCGAAGGAGCGCAACCGGCTCTCCACCCGCGCCGAGGCCGCCCGGGCCGAGGCCGACCGCGCCCGCCACGCGCTCGTCGCCGTCGAACAGTCGGTCGGGGAGGCTGCGGCCGATGCCGAGCGCGCCGCCCAGGCGTTCGCCGCGGCGGAGGCGGAGCCCCGGCCGATCCTCGACGCGAGCCAGCGCGACGAGCTGCTCGCCGAGCTCGAGCGGGCGCGGTCGGCCGAGATCGAGCTGCGTCTCGCGCTCGAGACCGCCCGCGAGCGGGCCCGCGCCGCAGAAGCGCGCCGCGGCGCGCTCGCCGATCAGTTCGAAGCGGAGCGCCAGGCGGCCGAGGAGGCGGCGCGGCGCGCCGTGCTGCGATCCCGGCAGGTGGCGCAGGCCGAGCGGGTGGCCGAGCTGCTGCCCGCGATCCTCGACGCCTGCGACCGCTCCCTGGCCGAGGCCCGCCTCGCCCAGCAGGCCGCCGAGCAGCAGCGCGCCAAGCACAGCCAGGAGCTCACGCTGCTGCGCTCCGAGGAGTCGGAGCTGCGGCAGAAGCTGCAGACCCTCACCGAGCGGGTGCACGGCGCCGAGCTGAAGAGCTACGAGCGCAAGCTGCAGCTCTCGGGGCTGCTCGAACGCTCGGGCAACGAGCTCGGACTCGTCGAAGACGTGCTCATCGCCGAGTACGGCCCCCTGGTCGGGGTGCCGGTGCACGCGGCGGACGCCGCATCTCCGCAGCCGGAGCAGGCCGCGGATCCCGAGCCCGCGTACGCGAATGCGCTCGAGGCGGAGCTCGCCGCGGAGCTGGGGCTGACGAGCGCCGCCTCCGAGCGCGCCGAGGCGGAGGCGCTCCCCTCGACGGAGTCGGAGGGTGCGGCGCCGGGCAGCGCAGACGCCGAGGGCGAGGGACAGGACCGCGACGCTTCAGAGGCGCCCGCCGTCGAGACCGTGCCGTACGTGCGCGCGGAGCAGGAGCGGCGGCTCGCGAAAGCCGAGAAGCAGCTCGCCCAGCTCGGCCGCATCAACCCCCTCGCGCTCGAGGAGTTCGCGGCCCTCGAGCAGCGGCACCGCTTCCTCACCGACCAGCTGCAGGACCTCACCAAGACGCGCTCGGATCTGCTGGCCATCATCGAGGAGCTCGACCACAAGATGCAGGGCATCTTCGCGGCGGCCTTCGAGGACACGAAGGCGGCGTTCTCCGAGGTCTTCCCGATCCTCTTCCCCGGCGGGTCCGGAGAGATCGCGCTCAGCGATCCCGACGACCTGCTGAACACCGGCATCGACATGGCCGTGAAACCGGCGGGCAAGAAGGTCGAGCGCCTCTCGCTGCTGTCGGGCGGCGAGCGATCCCTCGCCGCGGTCGCTTGGCTCATCGCGATCTTCCAGGCCCGCCCCAGCCCGTTCTACATCGTCGACGAGGTCGAGGCCGCGCTCGACGATGCGAACCTCGGCCGCCTGCTGCAGGTCTTCGAGCGGCTGCGCGAGAACTCGCAGCTGATCGTGATCACCCACCAGAAGCGCACCATGGAGATCGCCGACGCGCTCTACGGCGTCTCGATGCGGCAGGACGGCATCAGCGCCGTCGTGGGCCAGCGCATCGGTCGCGAGGAGTAGCGGGCGCCCGATCCCGATCTCGATAGACTTGAGCAATGGCTGAGCGATCCTGGTCCTTCTCGAAAGCGTTCCGCACTCTCTTCACCGGCCCCGAGCTCATCACCGACGAGACGTGGGACGATCTCGAGGCCGCGCTCATCACCGCCGACTTCGGGCCCGACGTCACCGAGTCGATCCTCGACCAGCTGCGCGCCGACGTCGAGCGCCACCGCGTCACCGAGGTGAAAGACATGCGCCGCATGCTGCGAGACGCCATCGAAGAGCGGCTCGCGGCCTACGACCCCACGCTGCACCTCTCGGAGCGCCCCGCCGTGATCCTCGTGGTCGGCGTCAACGGGGTGGGCAAGACCACCACCATCGGCAAGTTCGCGAAGTACCTCACCGCGTTCGAAAAGAAGATCGTGGTGGGCGCCGCCGACACGTTCCGCGCCGCCGCCGTCGAGCAGCTCGCCACCTGGGCCGAGCGCGCCGGGGTCGACATCGTGAAGCCCCAGCAGCAGGGGCAGGATCCCGCCTCGGTCGCGTTCCAGACCGTCGAGCAGGCGAAGAACGAGGGCTACGACATCGCCATCATCGACACCGCCGGCCGCCTGCAGACGAAGGGCGGCCTCATGGACGAGCTCGGCAAGGTGCGGCGCGTGATCGAGAAGCAGGCGCCCGTCGCCGAGGTGCTGCTCGTGCTCGACGCAACCACGGGCCAGAACGGGCTCGCGCAGGCCGAGGCCTTCATCGAGCACGCCGGCGTCACCGGCCTCGTGCTCACGAAGCTCGACGGCTCGGCCAAGGGCGGTTTCGTGCTCTCGGTGCAGCAGAAGACCGGCCTGCCTATCAAGCTCGTCGGGCAGGGCGAGGGCATCGGCGACCTCACCGGCTTCACGCCCCACGTCTTCGCGCAGCAGCTCGTCGGCTGAGCCGGTGGTCTCCCGCGCCCAGGTCGGACTGCGCTCGGAGCGCGGGCCGATCCTGCTCGCCCTGATGCTCTCGGCCGGGCTCATCGCGGTCGACGCGACGATCCTCGCGACGGCCGTGCAGAGCGTCGTGGCCGACCTCGGAGGCTTCAACCAGTTCCCGTGGCTGTTCTCGAGCTATCTGCTGGCGCAGGCGGTCTCGGTGCCGATCTACGCGAAGCTCTCCGACATGATCGGGCGCAAACCGATCCTGCTGTTCGGCATCGCGCTCTTCCTCGTGGGCTCGATCGCCTGCGGCTTCGCGTGGAGCATGCCCGCGCTCATCGTGTTCCGCGCCGTGCAGGGGCTCGGGGCCGGCGCCGTCGCGCCGATGACGCAGACCGTGGCGGGCGACATCTACACCGTCGAGGAGCGGGCGAAAGTGCAGGGGTACATGGCGAGCGTGTGGGCCGCGGCCTCGGTGCTCGGCCCCGTGCTCGGCGGCGTGTTCTCGCAGTTCGTCTCGTGGCGATGGATCTTCTTCATCAACATCCCGCTCTGCCTCATCGCCGGCGCGCTGCTGCTGCGCAACTACCGCGAGCGCGCCGAACGCAGCGACCGCCGCGTCGACGTGCTCGGCGCCGCGGTGCTGACGATCGGGCTGACGGCGGTGATCCTCGCGCTGATCGAGGGCGGCCACGGGTGGGAGTGGGTCTCGCTGCCGAGCCTGGGCCTGGCGGCGCTCGGGATCGCGGCGCTCGCGGTGTTCGCCCGCTCGACCCGGCGTGCGTCCGAGCCGATTCTCGACCTCGGGCTGCTGAAACTGCCCGTCGTGTGGGCGCCCACCTGCATCTCCGCCTGCGTGGGTGCGCTGCTCACCGGGTTCACGGCATTCGCGCCGAGCTATCTCGAGCGCACGGCGGGGTCCCCGCCCCTTGTGGCCGGCCTCTCGGTCGCGGCGTGCACGCTCGGCTGGCCGCTCGCCGCCTCAATGTCGGGGCGTCTCTACCTGCGGTGGGGGTTCCGCCGCACGGCGCTCATCGGCAGCACGATCGCCGCCCTCGGCGCCGTCGCCCTCGTGCTCGTCGCCCCCTGGCCCGACCCCCTGCGCATCGCCGTCTGCGCGTTCTGCATCGGCTTCGGAATCGGGTGGACGGCGACGCCGACGCTCATCGCCGCCCAGGCGTCGGTCGAGTGGAACCAGCGCGGAGCCGTGACGGGCCTCAACGTCTTCGCGCGCACCGCCGGCGGCGCGATCGGAGTGGCGATCTACGGCGCGATCTCGAACGCGGTCATCTCGGGCGGCGGGGGAGAGCACCACGCGCCCACGGTCGTGTCGGCGACGACCTGGGTGTTCGCGGGAGTCGCGATCACGGCCCTGCTCATGCTCGCGAGCGCCGTCGCGATGCCGCGGCGCGTGCCGACGCCCGACTGAGAGCGGTCGCCCGTCAGCGACCGGTCACCCGCCGGGGATTCGCTGCCCGCGAAATCCGGCCACGCCGTGCCCGCGGAGGAGTAGACCGGAGGGTGAGGCCTGACGGCCGAGCCCCGCGCTGCGACCGCCGGACCGGATCACCGCCCACCGGGCGATACATTCGAGAAAGGCACGACATTGCAGAACCTCACCGTACTCGGAACCGGCGTGCTCGGCTCCCAGATCATCTTCCAGGCCGCGTACTCCGGCAAGGACGTGGTCGCGTACGACCTGAACGACGAGATCCTCGCCAAGCTCCCGGCGCGCTGGGAGTACCTGAAGCCCCTGTATCTGCGCGACCTGCCCGACGCGACGCCCGAGAAGCTCGACGCCGCCGTGGCGCGCATCCGCACGAGCTCCGACCTCGCCGACGCGGTGCAGCGCGCCGACATCATCATCGAGGCCGTGCCCGAGCGGCTCGACATCAAGCAGCAGACCTGGGAGAAGGTCGCCGCCGTCGCCCCCGAGCAGACGATCCTCTGCACGAACTCATCGACGCTGCTGCCGAGCGACATCGCGCCGTTCACCGGGCGCCCCGCGAAGTTCCTCGCGCTGCACTTCGCGAACGAGGTCTGGGCGAAGAACACGGGCGAGGTCATGGGGCACGCGGGCACCGACCCAGAGGTCTTCGAAGCCGTCGCGCAGTTCGCCGAGCAGATCGGGATGGTGCCGATCCGCATCCGCAAGGAGCAGCCGGGCTACGTGCTGAACTCGCTGCTCGTGCCGTTCCTGAACGCCGCGTCCCACCTGCTCGTGCGCGGTGTGGCGACCCCCGAGGACATCGACAGGACCTGGAAGATCGCGACCGGGGGCACCTACCGGGCCGTTCGAGATCTACGACGTGGTCGGCATGATGACGCCCTACAACCTCGGCAAGGACAGCGACGATCCCGAGCAGCGCGAGTTCGCCGAATACATCAAGCGCGAGTACATCGACAAGGGCTACCTGGGCAAGGGATCGGGCCGCGGCTTCTACGCGTACGAGTAGGTCGGACGATCCCGGGCGAGCCGGGTAGACTGGACCCGCTATGGCTACTTTCGGAAACCTGTCTGCTCGGCTCACCGAGACCTTCAAGAACCTCCGTACGAAGGGCAAGCTGTCGGCCTCGGACGTCGACAGCACGGTGCGCGAGATCCGTCGCGCCCTGCTCGAGGCCGACGTCGCGCTCGACGTGGTCAAGGAGTTCACGGGCAAGGTGCGCGAGCGCGCGCTCGGCGACGAGGTCAACCAGGCCCTCAACCCGGCGCAGCAGGTCGTGCAGATCGTCAACGAGGAACTCGTGGGCATCCTCGGCGGCGAGCAGCGCCGACTGCAGTTCGCCAAGAACCCTCCCACGGTCATCATGCTCGCCGGTCTCCAGGGTGCGGGCAAGACCACGCTCGCGGGCAAACTCGCGAAGTGGCTGAAGGATCAGGGCCACACCCCGATGCTCGTGGCCTGCGACCTGCAGCGCCCCAACGCGGTCACCCAGCTCGGCGTCGTCGCCGAGCAGGCCGGCGTGGCGATCTACGCGCCCGAGCCCGGCAACGGTGTCGGCGACCCGGTGCAGGTCGCGAAGAACGGCGTGGCCGAGGCCCGGGCGAAGCAGTACGATTTCGTGATCATCGATACGGCGGGTCGCCTGGGCGTCGACGCCGAGCTGATGCAGCAGGCCTCCGACATCCGCAGGGCCACCGAGCCCGACGAGGTGCTCTTCGTCATCGACGCCATGATCGGTCAGGATGCGGTCGCGACCGCGCAGGCCTTCCAGGAGGGCGTCGACTTCACCGGCGTCGTGCTCACGAAGCTCGACGGCGACGCGCGCGGCGGCGCTGCGCTCTCGATCCGCAGCGTCACCGGTCGTCCGATCCTCTTCGCCTCGACCGGCGAGGGCCTCGGTGACTTCGAGCCCTTCCACCCCGACCGCATGGCGAGCCGCATCCTCGACCTCGGCGACATCCTCACCCTCATCGAGCAGGCCCAGCAGGCGTTCGACGAGGACGAGGCGCGCAAGGTCGCCGAGAAGATCGCCACCGACGCCTTCACCCTCGACGACTTCCTCGGCCAGATGCAGCAGCTGCGCAAGGCCGGCTCCCTGAAGAAGATGATGGGGATGCTGCCCGGCATGGGCAAGATGAAGGATCAGCTCGACAACTTCGACGAGCGCGAGATCGTGCGCACCGAGGCCATCATCCAGTCGATGACCCGCGACGAGCGTCAGAACCCGAAGATCCTCAACGGCTCCCGCCGCCTGCGCATTGCCAAGGGCTCGGGTATGACCGTCACCGACGTCAACCAGCTCGTGCAGCGCTTCGAGCAGGCCGCGAAGATGATGAAGACCGTCGCCCGCGGCGGCGTGCCGCAGATCCCGGGCATGGGGCCGATACCGGGCATGGGTCACGGCGGCAAGAAGAAGCAGCAGGCCAAGGGCAAGGGGCGCAAGCAGTCGGGCAACCCCGCCAAGCGAGCCCAGGAGGCCGCCGGGCTGGCCACGCAGCAGGCCGCGGCGCCGGCCGGCGGCTCCGGCTTCGGGCTCGGCGCCGCCGGGAAGGCGCAGCCGAGCGAGGAAGACCTCGCGAAGCTGCAGCAGATGCTCGGCAAGGGCCTGCGCTGACGGTCTGAACCGGCTGCGCCCTGCGCGCCGCCCGGATCGAAGCGCGTCGCCCGCGTAGACTCGGCGACAGGCCGGTCGGCCGGGGGAGGGGCGCTGAGCATGACGAGCGAAAGATCGTGGGCCACGCTGCCCAACGCGATCACACTGCTGCGGCTGCTGCTCGTCATCCCCATCGTGGTGCTGCTGATCGAGGGCGAACAGCCCGTGCTCACAGTGGTGCTGCTCGTGATCTTCGGTGCGAGCGACTGGATCGACGGCACTCTCGCCAGGCTGATGAACCAGGTGTCGCAGTTCGGCAAGCTGTTCGACCCGCTCGCCGACCGCGTCGGCGTCGTGGCCATCGTGCTCGCCATGATCGTCGCGGGGTTGCTGCCCGCGTGGACCGCGATCGCGATCCCCGGCGTCGAACTGGTGCTGCTCGTCGTCTACTTCATGACGCGCCCCGAACGCATCCCTGAGGCGAGTCTGCTCGGCAAGGCCCGCACGGCCGTGATGATGACCGGCATCGCCGCGGTGGGGTTCGGGATCCTGCCCGGTCTCGAGTGGCTCGGCGAGGCGGGGCGGTGGATCACCGCCGTCGGCGTCGCCATGCACATTGTGGTGGGAGCCGACTACTTCCGGCTGATGGTCGCCGGCCGCCGCCGCTGACGGCAACCGCCGCGTGCTTCGCGTGCGGGCCGCGGCGCATGGCGACCCGACGCACCGCGTGTCGCCGCGGACGCCGCAGGCCCTAGGGTGGATCGCATGAGCAGAAGCCCGGAGTACTGGATCGGCAGGGACATCGTGGCCCGCGACGTGTGGACGACGGTGCCGCTCGACTGGGCGAACCCGGGCGGCGAGACGATCCGGGTCTTCGCCCGCGAGCTCGTCGCGGCCGAGAAGCGCGGCGAGGATCTGCCGCTGCTGGTGCACCTGCAGGGAGGCCCGGGCGGCAAGGGCACGCGCCCCCTCGGTCGATCCGGCTGGGTGGGAGCGGTGCTGAAGCGCTTCCGGCTGGTGATCCCGGATCAGCGGGGCACCGGCCGCTCGACGCCCGTGAGCGGCGCGCACTTCGAGAACCTGGCCGCCGAGGACGCCGCTCATCGACTGTCCCTGCATCGCGCCGACTCGATCGTGCGCGACCTCGAGGAGGTGCGGCGGACGCGCTACGAGGGTCGCCAGTGGTGGACGATCGGGCAGAGCTACGGCGGCTTCCTGACGCTGCACTACCTGTCGGCTGCGCCCGAGGCGATCGTCGGATCCGCGGTGACGGGCGGTCTCGCGGGGCTCGACGCGGATCCCGCCGAGGTCTACCGCCGCACCTTCCCGCGCACCGTCGAGAAGAACCGGGAGTTCAGGGAGCGGGCGCCGCATCTCGCCGAGCGCGTCGGCAGGATCGCCGACCTGCTCGAGCGAGAGGACGTGCGGCTGCCGGACGGAGACCGGCTCACCGTGCGGCGCCTGCAGACGCTCGGCTTCGATTTCGGCATGGCGCCGGGCTTCGACCGTGTGCACTGGGTGCTCGACGAGGCGTTCGCCGATGCAGCCGAGACGCGGCTGAGCGAGGCGTTCGTCGATGCGGTGGGGGCCGAGACCGGTTTCGGGGGTCGGCCGCTGTACGCCGCTCTCCAGGAAGCGATCTACGGATCCGGGCCGTCGGCCTGGGCGGCGCAGCGGGAGCGGGATCGGCGGCCCGAGTTCGCCGAGACGGCGAGGCCGCTGCTCTTCACCGGCGAGATGGTGTTCCCCTGGATGTTCGAGGAGATCCGGGCGCTGCGGGGGTTCCGCGCCGGCGTCGAGGCGCTCGCGGCGAAGGAGTGGCCGATCGATCTCTACGACGCCGAGCGGCTCGCTGCGAACGAGGTGCCCGTCGAAGCCGCCGTCTACTTCGACGACATGTACGTGGACGCCCGCCTCTCGCTCGAGACGGCCTCCCGCGTCGGGGCCGTGCACGCGTGGGTGACCAATGAGTACGAGCACGACGGCGTGCACCACGACGGAGTCGCCGAGCGGCTGTTCGTCGCCCTCGAACACCGGCTCGGCGGCACCCAGTCGCGAAGAAAAGCCTGATCGTGACAAAAATTGCTTTTCTTCCCGGATTATGTGAGGATTGATGGGTTCGCGCAACCCTGCGCGCCCAGGCTTCCGCTCCCGCTCGAATCGCGAGGCGCGGCGTCGCACCCCTCGATCCAAGGAGTCATCATGGCCGTCAAGATCCGTCTCAAGCGCCTCGGCAAGATCCGCGCCCCCTACTACCGCATCGTCGTCGCCGACTCGCGCACCAAGCGCGACGGCCGCGTGATCGAGGAGATCGGCAAGTACCACCCGACCGAGCAGCCCTCGTTCATCGAGGTCGACTCGGAGCGTGCGCAGTACTGGCTCAGCGTGGGCGCCCAGCCCACCGAGCAGGTCGCCGCGATCCTCAAGCTCACCGGCGACTGGGGCAAGTTCACCGGCGAGGGCAACACCGAGTCGCAGGTGAAGCCGGTCGAGCCGAAGCCCGTCTTCGAGGTCGACGCCGCCAAGAAGCCCGTGCTGCGGCCCAAGGCCGAGAAGCCCGCGGCGAAGGCCGAGGACACCGCCGAGGCTCCGGCCGAGGAGGTCGCCGCCGAGGCCACCGAGGGCTAATCCTCTTGGCTGAGCAGGCGCTGGCCGAAGCGCTCGACCACCTGGTGCGCGGCATCGTCGACCACCCCGATCGTGTGCGCGTCGACGCCCGCGAGACCCCGCGGGGCGACGTGCTCGAGGTGCGCGTGCACCCGAGCGACCTCGGCCGTGTGATCGGACGAGGCGGTCGCACCGCCTCGTCGCTGCGCACCGTCGTATCGGCTCTGGCCGACGGCGGGCGCGTGCGCGTCGACGTGATCGACACCGACCAGCACGACCTCGGCGAAGACGAGGCCGACCCGGTCGACACGGAGGGCGCCGCCTGATGGCCGACGCTCACGAGCGTGCGCGAGCTCCCCGTCCCGCAAGCGGGGCGGGGAGTTTGCGCGTCGGGCGCCTCACGAAACCCCACGGGCTCAAGGGCGGAGTCAAGCTCGAGCTCTTCACCGACAACCCCGAACTGCGCTTCGCACCCGGAGCGGTCTTCCACCTGCAGGTGCCCGAGGACTCCTCCTGGTTCGGCCGCACCATCACCATGCGCGAACTGCGCTGGTTCAACGACTCCCCGGTCGGCTTCTTCCAGGAGCTGCCCGACCGCACCGCCGTCGAGAGCATCGTGCGCGCGATCCTCTGGATCGATGAGCAGGCCGTCGCCGAGG
Organism: Leucobacter muris; assembly: GCF_004028235.1. Classification (NCBI taxonomy): domain Bacteria; kingdom Bacillati; phylum Actinomycetota; class Actinomycetes; order Micrococcales; family Microbacteriaceae; genus Leucobacter; species Leucobacter muris. The sequence goes on from NZ_CP035037.1 coordinate 1,487,163, forward strand.
GCGAAGAGGAGAACGCCTGGTACGACCACCAGCTCGTCGGGCTCGACGTCGTCCGCGAGACCGAGAACGCCTCGGGAGAGACGACCGCGGTGAAACTGGGCACCGTCGCCGAGGTGCGGCACTTCCCGGCGCAGGACCTGCTCGTCGTCTCCACAGCCGGGGGCACCGTGCTCGTGCCATTCGTCGAGGCGATCGTGCCGAGCGTCGACATCGACGAGGGCGTCGTGCGCGTGACCCCGCCCGCGGGTCTCTTCGAGGAGATCGCCGAGGACGATGCTCCGGGCGACGATGCTCCGGGCGACGATGCGTCGAGCGATGCAGCCGCTCCGGGCGAAGGCGATCCGAACGGCGCGAGCGCATGAGGATCGACGTCGTCTCGATCTTCCCCGGCTACTTCGACGCGCTCGAGCTCTCCCTGCTCGGCAAGGCGAAGCAGAAGGGGCTGCTCGACGTGCGCGTGCACGACCTGAGAGACGCGGCCCACGACAAGCACCGCACCGTCGACGACACCCCCACGGGGGGCGGCGCCGGCATGGTCATGAAGCCCGAACCGTGGGGCGAGATGCTCGACGGCATCCTGGCGGAGTCGCCGACCGCAGCCGCGTCGTCGTCGGCGCCCGAGGCATCGGCGGGGACGGCGGACACCCGTGAGCCGTCCCTCGGACGATCGGGCGCGACGAGCGGCGCCGAGCCGCTCATCATCTTCCCGTCGCCCGCCGGCGAGGTCTTCACGCAGCGCATGGCGCGCGAACTCGCCGAGGAGCAGCACCTCGTCTTCGGCTGCGGCCGCTACGAGGGCATCGATCAGCGCGTGTTCGACGAGTACTCCGGGCGGGGGCGCGTGCGCCTCGTCAGCATCGGCGACTACGTGCTCAACGGCGGCGAGGTCGCCGCGATCGCGATGATCGAGGCCATCGCCCGGCTGCTGCCCGGGGTGGTGGGCAACCCCGAGAGCCTGGTCGAGGAGTCGCACGAGGAGGACGGTCTGCTCGAGTACCCGAGCTACACGAAGCCCGCCGACTGGCGCGGACGCGAGGTACCGCCCGTGCTGCTGAGCGGCAACCACGCCGCGATCGACGCCTGGCGCCGAGAGCAGCGCGTCGAGCGCACCCGCCGGGTGCGGCCCGAGCTGCTGCCCCGCGAGCTGCGCGGAGAATCGCGCGGCCGTCACGCCGCGGATTGACGCCGCAGCCTGATGCCGCCGCGGGGCACGGCGGCATCGCCTCCGCGGGCGCAACCTCTAAGCTTGATCCATGCGTGATGTTCTCTCCGCCGTCATCGGCAAGACGGTGCGGCAGGCGGCGAGGCTGCGGGGCGGCGGATCCGCCCTGCCCGGCCTCGTCGTCGAAAAACTCGATCCCGGCTTCCTGAGCCGGGTGCTCGGCCGGCTGCCCTACGGGGTGATCGCGGTGAGCGGCACCAACGGCAAGACCACCACCACCAAGATGATCGTGGAGATGCTGCAGGCCCGCGGTCTGCGCGTCTTCACGAACAAGACCGGATCGAACTTCTCGCGGGGCGTCGTCGCCGCCGCCATCCAGGAATGCTCGCTCCGCGGCAGGCTCGACGCCGACATCGCGGTGCTCGAGCTCGACGAGGCGCACGCGATGTATTTCATCGACCGTGTGAAGCCCCGGTTCACGCTGCTGCTCAACGTGCTGCGCGACCAGCTCGACCGCTTCGGCGAGATCGACACCACCGCGAAGCTGCTGCAGCGCATCGCCGACGCCACGGTCGAGGGCCTCGTCGTCAACCGCGAGGATCGACTGGTGGCCGCGATCGGCGAGCGCACGCGCGAGCGCGCCGGATCCGCCTCGCCCGCGGGTCGCCCCGAGGTGCGCGAGTTCGGCCTCTCGGCCGCGCTGCTCTCGACCTTCCCGAGCGACGACGACTTCCACGCGACGCCCCTCGCAGAGGCAGCGGCCGACGACGCCCCGGAACGCCCTGACGCCGACGTCACGCTCGTCGGGCTGGGGGACCACGAGGCCGTGTTCCGCATCGAGGGCGAGGATCACCGCACCGCGCTCAAGCTCGAGGGGCTCTACAACACGTTCAACGCCGCGGCGGCCCTCGCGACCGTGCGCATGGCGCTCGACGCCGGGCCGCTGCCCGGCCGACCCGCGCGATTCCGCACCGCCGACACCGACGAGGCGCTCGTGGCGGCCCTCGCCGAGGTGCGCCCGGCCTTCGGGCGCGGCGAGCAGCTGCTGCTCGACGGGCGGCCCCTCGAACTCGTGCTCGTGAAGAACCCCGCCGGCTTCCGGCTCGGTCTCGCGTCGTTCGACGCGAGCGGCGTCGACGTGATGATCGCGATCAACGACCAGTACGCCGACGGGCGCGACATGTCGTGGCTGTGGGACGTCGACTTCGGCTCGCTCGCCGACGAGGGCGTCGACACGGTCGCGGGCACGCGCGCGTGGGACATGGCGCTGCGTCTCGAACACGACGACGTGCCCGTCGGTCAGGTCGAAGAGGATCTGGGCCGCGCCCTCGCCTCATTCCGGCAGCGCACCCTGGGCGAGGGCGAGGGCGAGGGCGCCCGGCCGCGACGCATCTACTGCACCTACACCGCCATGCTCGAGCTGCGACGGGCGCTGGCCGAGCTGACCGACGTGGAGGACATCTGGTGAGCGAGAACGAGAACGAGACCCGCGACGAGCGCGAGCTCGTCATCGTGTCGCTGTACCCGCGCGACATGAACATCTACGGCGACCGAGGCAACGTGCTGTCGCTCGCCCGGCGGGCCCGGGCGCACGGCTTCGCGCCCCGTGTCGTCGAGGTCAACACCGGCGACCCGCTGCCCGAGCAGGTCGACATCGTCGTGGGCGGGGGAGGCCAGGACTCGGGGCAGGGCCGCGTGGCCCGGGATCTCGCCGCGCGCGCCGACGAGATCCGCATCCTCGCCGCAGACGGCGCCCCCATGCTCATGGTCTGCGGGCTCTATCAGCTCTTCGGGCACCGCTTCGTCACCCACACCGGCGACGAGCTCACCGGCATCGGCGTGCTCGACGTCGAGACGCGCGGCGGCGACGTGCGCATGATCGGCAACATCGTGCTCGACTCTGACGAGTTCGGCGAGATCATCGGCTACGAGAACCACAGCGGCAACACGCGCCTCGGGCCCGGATCGCGCCCGCTCGGTCGCGTCGCGCAGGGCGCGGGCAACAATCCCGACGACGGCTTCGAGGGGGCGCGCACCGCCAACGTGATCGGCAGCTACCTGCACGGCTCGCTGCTGCCCAAGAACCCCGCGCTCAGCGACTTCCTGATCGGCGAGGCGGCGCGCCGGCGCTACGGTTCCTTCGATCCCGTGGCGGGCGTCGACGAGACGGTGCGGCGGGCGCGCGAGAGCGCGAAGCGTCGCCCCCGCTAGCCGGGCGCAGAGCCCGCTCCTGCTCCTGCTCCTGCTCCTGCTCCTGCTCCTGCTCCTGCTCCTGCTTCGGTGCGCGGGTGTGCGTGGCGAGTGGTCGAAAACGGCTGGATCGCCCTCGGTGCGCAGCCGCTTTCGACCACTCGCGGGGGTGCTCTTCGGCCGACGCGCGGGGCGGTGCAGCCTCTTCGCCGAACCGGGCGACTGGGCGACTGGGCGACCGAGCGACCCGAGACTCCCGAAGAAAAATTTATATGCATGGGAATACAGTTCGAGTCTGCCCGGTTGTGCTCCGATGAGGCCGCCGAGGGGCGGCTCCCACCAGCAGAAAGGCAAGTCATGAGCATCACCGCTGATCAGATCCCCGGTTACCGCGTCGGCACCTGGAAGGTCGACCCCACCCACTCCGAGGTCGGCTTCTCGATCCGCCACCTCGCCATCAGCAAGGTGAAGGGCAAGTTCGAGCAGTTCGACGCGACCTTCGTGACCGCCGAGAACCCGCTCGACTCGTCGGTCGAGGCCTCCGCCGAGGTCGCCTCCATCAACACGAACGAGAAGAACCGCGACGGCCACCTGCGCACCGGCGACTTCTTCGCGGCCGACGAGTACCCGCAGCTCACCTTCGTCTCGACGGGCGTGCGCGAGGAGAACGGCGAGTTCAAGGTCGACGGCGACCTCACCATGCGCGGCGTGACGAAGCCCGTCACCTTCGACTTCGAGCTCGGCGGCTTCGGCGAGGACGCCTACGGCAACTACAAGGTCGGCTTCACCGCCGCCACCTCGGTCAAGCGCGAAGACTTCGGCCTCACCTGGAACGCTCCGCTCGAGAAGGGCGGCCTGCTGCTCGGCTCCGACGTGACCGTCACCCTCGACATCCAGGCAGCTTTCGTTCAGGAGTGACACGCGCCGGCGTTTCACCGCGAAAGCAGCTGCGGCCACTGCCGCAGCTGCAGGCCTGATCCCGCCGCGCCGGCCGAGAGCGGCCCCGCACCCCGCGACGAGCTCGGGCGCGGGGCCGCCCCTGCGTGAGGGGTCGAACCCGGGCGGCTCCTCAAGCCGTGCGTTGCGGGCGGCCTCGTGAACGAGCTCGGGGGAGCGCCCGACCCGGGCGAGCCGATCGGGCTGGGACCTGCCAGATGTGTCCTAGTCGAGCTCGCCGGTGATCCTGCCGCGTACGCGCCGCAGATCCTCCATCAGCGAGCCGATGAGCACCCAGTGATCGGGGTGCGCCTGGGGGATCGTGTACGGCTGCGTGAGCGCGGGCGGCTCGACCGCGTCGGCCTCGTCGCCGGAGAGCGAGACGAGGCGCTCGAGGTCGTGGGCTGCCCGCCGCATCTCCTCGACCAGGCCGACCACCGAGGGGTCGGTCACGAGGTCGGGTTCGTAGAGGTCGTAGACGGCGCGCGACATGCCGCCGATCTGCGTGACGATCGGCTGCAGGCGCTGGAACAGGGCGTCGTCTTCGGCGAGGCCCCGCCGGTACCGACGGCTGCGCGGATTGAGGCGCAGGCTCTCGCGCGCCTGCCGCAGCAGGCCGTGCACCCGGGTGCGCTCGCTCTGCAGCGCACGCGCATCGATGTGCATCTGCTCGAGCCAGTCGTCGTCGCGCGGCTCGTCGAGCGCGTCGGCGATCCGCCGCAGCGAACCGGCGGCATCGGCGGTGAGCGAGACGATGGCCTCGTGCACGGGCAGTGTGCGCACCGGCGCGGCCACGAGCGCGTTGATCGCGACGCCGATGAGGGCGCCGATCAGGGTCTCGACGAGCCGTTCGACGCCGTAGTGCAGGTCGAGCCCGCCGAGCGCGATCATGAGCAGCGCGCTCACCACGATCTGGTTGGCCGCGCTCGGCGTCATGCGCAGCACCCAGCCGAGCGCGAGGCCCGCGACGAGTGCGGCGATGAACAGCCACGAGTGCTGCCCCAGCAGCTCTCCCGTGAGCAGCGCGACGGTCACGCCGAGCAGCACGCCGACGACGCGCTCGATTCCCTTGCTGAGCGACTGGTCGACGTTGTCCTGCACCACGAGCAGCGCGGCGATCGCGCCGAAGATGGGCAGTTGCTCGGGGAAGACGAGCAGGCACGTGAACCAGGCGAGCACCATCGCCACGAGCGTCTTGATCACCTGGATCAGCGGCGTGCGGCGATCCGCGATGAATCGGCCGGTCAGCTGCTGCGGCGCCCGCCGCCAGCGCGCAGGGGATGGATCAGGCACGGCGGCTCCGGGCGATCACAGCAGCCCCAGTTTGCGCAGTTTGTCGCGCAGAGTGGCTCCGTCGGGCCCGTACACCCACGGCACGCCGCTCGTGCTGCGGTGCAGACGCGCCTTCGAGCGCCCACCGGCCAGCACGGCCTCGCCGACCGAGAGCTGACGGATCGCGACCGCGGCGACGTTGCTCGGGTGCTCGGTGGCGAACTCGTGGTACAGCGCCTCGTCGTGCTGCCCGTCGTCGCCGAAGAGCACCCATCGCGTGTCGGGGAACTCGCGGGCGAGCCGCTGCAGCTCCCGGCGCTTGTGCTCCTTGCCGCTGCGGAACCAGCGGTCGTGGGTGGGGCCCCAGTCGGTGAGCAGCAGCGGGCCCATCGGGTAGAGGTTGCGGGCGAGGAACCGGCTGAGGGCGGGCGCCGCATTCCACGCGCCGGTGGAGAGGTAGATCACGGGGGAGCCCGGGTTGGCCGCGACGAAGTGGTCGAGCATCACGTTCATGCCCGGGGTGGCGGATCGCGCGTGCTCGTCGAGCACGAAGCTGTTCCAGGCGGCGACGAAGGGCCGCGGCAGGGCCGTGATGAGGATCGTGTCGTCGACGTCGGAGATGACGCCGAGCTTCGCGTCGGGGTCGACGACGGCGACGGGCGCGTCGGCCGGTTCGCTGTCGCCGGCCTGCAGGGTGATGGTGTGCCAGCCGGGGGTGAGCGCGACGGGCACCATCGCGTCGATCACGCCGCCGCGATCCGCGGTGATCTCGGTGACGAACACGCCGTCGATCGAGACCCGCACCTGCTGGTAGGGCACGTTCAGGCTCGTGAAGGTGCGCCAGCCGCGCACGCGCGACACCGCGGCCACGTCTGGGCGCAGGCGCGTGTGCTCGCGGCTCTCGGGCTTCAGGTAGAGCACCCGGCCGAGCACGCGCACCCAGCCGTCGCCGCCATAGCCGATGTAGGGGATCACGGAGGGCACCTTGCCCCGGGTGACCGCGCGGCGGGCCCGTCGGCCGTGCACCCAGTCTTCGAGGCGCGCCGCGAAGCGGGGTCGGCTGTCGGGCTGCGCGTTCGATATCACGGATCCAGTCTAGGGGTCGGGGCCTCCGTAGGCTCCCGCCGCGCGGCTCGCTCGACGTCGAGCGAAAACCGTTTCGACGCCGAGAGAAAACTCTCTCGACATCAAAATGAACTCGCAGCAAACTCACAGAAAGAGTAGAATTCGAGTTGGCCGGTCGCCGATCGGCAGCTCCGGCGAGAATGATATCTCGTGGCGGATCTCACTAAGGGAGTGCAGCCCCTCGGTGAGGTGCGGCCTCCTTCGTTCAGGAGCGATACATGAACGAATTCCTCGATGCGTTGACGCTCGCCCGCTGGCAGTTCGGGCTCACGACGCTCTACCACTTCATCTTCGTGCCCCTCACGATCGGCATGAGTCTGCTGGTCGCGATCCTGCAGACCGCCTGGGTGCGCACGGGCAAGGTGAAGTACCTGCGGCTCACCCGCCTCTTCGGCAAGATCTTCCTCATCAACTTCGCGATGGGCGTGGTCACCGGCATCGTGCAGGAGTTCCAGTTCGGCATGAACTGGTCGAACTACTCGCGGTTCGTGGGCGACATCTTCGGTGCGCCGCTCGCGATGGAGGGGCTCATCGCCTTCTTCTTCGAGGCGACCTTCATCGGCCTCTGGATCTTCGGCTGGGACAAGCTGCCGAAGAAGATCCACGTGCTCACCATCTGGTTCGTCTGGATCGGCACGGTGCTCTCGGCCTACTTCATCCTCGCGGCGAACGCGTTCATGCAGAACCCGGTCGGCTTCGAGATCAACGAGGAGCGCGGCCGCGCCGAGCTCGACAGCATCGGCAGCGTGCTGCTGAACCCGGTCGCCCTCACCCAGTTCCCGCACACGCTGTTCGCATCGATCATGTTCGCGGGCGTCGTGCTGGTCGCGGTCGCGGCCTGGCACCTGCAGCGCGGCCAGTTCGTCGACGAGATGCGCACCACCCTGCGCTTCGGCGCCTGGACGAACATCGTGGCCTTCCTCGGCGTCGGGCTCACGGGCCACGAGCTCGGCATGGTCATGACCCAGACGCAGCCCATGAAGATGGCCGCGGCCGAGGCGCTCTACAACACCGCGAGCGGCCCCGACGCCTCGTTCTCGATCTTCAGCTGGGGCACGCCCGACGGCATGCACGAGATCTTCTCGGTGCGCATCCCGTATCTGCTCTCGTTCCTATCGAACGGCACCTTCGACGGCACGGTCGAGGGGATCCGCGATCTGCAGGCCGAGTACGAGCTCGCCTTCTGCGGGGCCGACTCCGCGCTCACCTGCCCGAGCGATGGCAGCTTCGTGCCGATCGTGTGGGTGACCTACTGGTCGTTCCGCTGGATGACCGGCCTCGGCGCCTTCGCCGCGCTCGTCTCGGCGGTGGGCCTCTGGATCACTCGCAAGAACGCCGAACTGCCCGCCTGGGTGTGGAAGGTCGCGATCTGGACGGCCCCGATCCCGATGCTCGCGTCGCTCGTGGGCTGGGTCTTCACCGAGATGGGCCGCCAGCCCTGGATCGTGTTCGGCGTGATGACCACCGAGCAGGGCGTCTCTCCCGGTGTGCCGGGTTGGGCCGTGCTCGTCTCGCTGATCGTGTTCACCCTCGTCTACGGCGGTCTCGCGGTGCTCGAGTTCAAGCTCATCACCCGCGCGGCCAAGGAGGGCCCGCCCGAGATCGAGATGCACGACGACAGCGGCGACGGCGAAGGCGAACCCGACCAGCAGAAGCTGGCGACGGTCTACTAGGAGGAACGGACACATGGAACTCACCACACTCTGGTTCCTCATCGTCGGGGTGCTGCTCATCGGGTACTTCGTGCTCGACGGCTTCGACTACGGCGTCGGCATGTCGCTGCCCTTCCTGGGGCGCGACGACACCGACCGCAGGCTCATCATCAACACCATCGGACCGGTCTGGGATCTCAACGAGACCTGGCTCATCGTGGCCGGTGCGGCGCTGTTCGCCGCCTTCCCGGAGTGGTACGCGACGATGTTCTCGGGCTTCTACCTCGCCCTGCTGCTGATCCTGGTCGCACTGATCCTGCGCGGGGTCTCGTTCGAGTACCGCCATCAGGGCAAGGGCGAGCAGTGGACGCGCTGGTTCGACCAGTTCATCTTCTGGGGCTCGGCGCTGCCGCCCCTGCTGTGGGGCGTGGCCTTCGCGAACCTGGCGCAGGGGCTGCCGATCTCGCTGCTGCCGCAGGGCGGATGGATCTACGAGGGGACGCTGCTCACGCTGCTCAACCCCTACGGGCTGCTCGGCGGGCTCGTGATGCTGCTGATCTGCTTCGCGCACGGCCTCGTCTTCATCTCGCTGAAGACGCTGGGCGACATGCGGCAGCGGGCTCGCCGGCTCGCCACGAAGGTCGGGATCGCGGCGATCGTCGCCGGCGCCGGCTTCTTGATCTGGACCATCCTGATGCACCGGGATCACGAGATGCTCTGGCTGATCGTGCTCTGCGCGGCGGTGGCCGCGATCGGGCTCATCGGCGGCTTCATCGCGAACCTGGCGGGGCGCGAGGGGTGGGCGTTCACCGGCAACGCCGTGGCGATCACCTTCGCCCTGCTCACCATCTTCATGGCGCTCTTCCCCTACCTCATGTACTCGACGATCGATCCCGCATTCTCGATGTCGATCGAGGGGGCGGCGAGCTCGCAGAAGACGCTCGAGCTGATGACGTGGGTGGCCGGCTTCACGATGCCGCTCGTGCTCGCCTACCAGGCGTGGACGTACTGGGTGTTCCGCAAGCGGCTCACCCGCGAGGCGATCCCCGCGGGCGCGCACTGAGAGGCCGCGGCGGCGGGTGCCCGGATCGCTTCGGCGTCCCGGTACCCGCCGCCGCCCACTCTGCCGCTCATCAGACGTGAGGCGCCGGACTGCCCTAGACTGCCGGTGGCGAGCGGGCGACCGTTCTCCGGCGCCCCGTCCGTTCGAACGCACAGGAACCCCGTGAAACCACTCGACCCGAGGCTGCTGCGGCACGCCCGCGCCGCACGCGGCGTGCTGCTGATCGGAGCCGCGCTGGGTGTGGCGCGCACGCTCGCGATCCTCGCCTGGAGCTGGCTGCTCGCGCAGGCGCTCGCGGTGGTGGCGCTGCCGGTGCTGGGCGGGATGGGCGGGGCCTCCGGAAGGGTCGCCGAGGGGGTGCTGCCGACCGAGCAGCTGCCGTGGCTGCTGCTCGGCGCGCTGCTCGCGCTCGGCGTGCGCTCGGCGGCGTCGTGGGGAATGGACGCGGTGGCCGCCCGCGGCGCGGTGCTGGTGAAGGCGCAGCTGCGGGCCGCGGCGCTCGACGCCGTCGACGCGTGCTCCCCGCTGCGCGAGGGCCGGGGCTCCGACGCCGAGCAGGCGACCGCGCTCGGCCGCGGCCTCGACGCCCTCGACGGATACTTCTCGGGCTACGTGCCCCAGCTCATCCTCACCGCCGTCGCCACGCCGCTGCTGGTGCTGGCGGTGCTGCTCGCGGACCCGGTCAGCGGTGTGATCGTGCTCATCGTCTTCCCGGTGATCCCGGTCTTCATGATCCTCATCGGCCTCGCCACCCAGGCGGTGCAGGATCGCCAGTGGGCGCAGCTGCAGCGGCTGTCGAGCTCGTTCCTCGACGCCGTCTCGGGTCTCGCCACCCTCAAGATCTTCGGGCGCGAACAGCGCCAATCGGCTCGCATCGCCCGCGAGACCGAGGAGTACCGCTCGCGCACCATGAAGGTGCTGCGCGTCACGTTCCTCTCGGGCTTCGTGCTCGACCTGGCCGGCACGTTCTCGATCGCCCTCGTCGCGGTGACGGTGGGCACGCGCCTCGTCGACGGCGCGTTCCCGCTCGCGCTCGGTCTGTTCGTGCTGCTGCTGCTGCCGGAGGTGTTCATCCCGATCCGCCAGGTGGGCGCGGCCTTCCACGCCTCGACGGAGGGGCTCGCCGCCTCGGCGCAGGTGTTCGACATCATCGAGCGGCGAGACGAGGGGCGGACCGCGGGCGTCGCGCACTCGGATCGCGTCTCGGTCGACGCCGTCGTGCTCGCCCGCGGCGGCCCGCCGGTGGTGGGGCCGATCACGCTGTTCGCGGCCCCCGGAGAGATCGTGGGCATCGCCGGGCCCTCGGGCGCCGGCAAGTCGACCCTGCTCGCGGCCCTGCTCGGTTTCCTCGAACCCCGGGAGGGGAGGATCGCGCGACCCGCCGAGGTCGCCTGGGTCGGGCAGCGGCCGGGCCTGCTGCAGGGCAGCGTCGCGCAGAACGTGGCGCTGGGGGAGCCGCGGACGGATCCCGCGCTCGTGGCCCGGGCCCTCGCCGCCGTGGGCCTGTCGGCGATCGATCCCGAGGCCGAGCTCGGCGCCGCGGGCGCGGGGCTCTCCGGCGGGCAGGCGCAGCGCGTGGCGATCGCCCGCTGCCTGTACCGGGCGTGGAATCGCGACGCCGCCGCGCTGCTGCTCGACGAGCCGACCTCGGCGCTCGACGCCGAGAACGAGGCGCTCGTCTGCCGGGTGCTGCGCGAGGAGGCGCAGACCGGTCGAGTCGTGCTCGTCGTGAGCCATCGGCCGGCGGTGCTGGCCGCCGCCGACCGGGTGGTGCGGCTCGAGGCGATCCCCGGCGGCGAGACCGACGCCGATGCGGGGGGAGCCGCGATGGATGCCCGCCGGGCCGCGGGCGCCGATGCCGATGCCGACGCGGAGAGCGGGGTGAGCGCGTGAGCCGCCGCACTGCGACAGCCGAGGCGCCGCGCCGGGCGGTGCTCGAGCGCGCCATGCCCTCGCGGCGCCGGCGCACCCCGGGCGCCCTGCTCGGGGTGCTCGCCGACGCCTGCGTCGTAGGCCTGCTCGGCCTCAGCATGTGGCTGATCGTGCGGGCGGGCGAGCAGCCGCCCATCCTGCACCTCACCTTCGCCGTCGTGGGCGTGCGGGCCCTCGCCATCGGGCGCGCGGCGTTCCGCTACACCGAGCGGCTCTTCAGCCACGACGCGGCGCTCGCGCAACTCGCGGCGCTGCGCGCGCAGACCTTCGACGCGCTCGTGCCGCGCGTGCCCGGCGCCGTCGAGTCGCACCGGCGCGGCGAGGTGCTCGCGGCGTTCGTGGACGACGTGGACCAACTGCAGGACGAGCCGCTGCGCGTGCGCCAGCCTCTCGTCGTGAGCGGCGTCGTGGTGCTGCTCAGCCTGATCGTCGTCGCCCTCGCCTCGCCGCTCGGCGCACTGATCCTCGCGGCGGTGCTGCTGGCAGCCGGCGGGCTCGCCGCCCTGCTCGCCGAGCGCCTCGCGGGCCGCGACGACCGCGAGCTCAGCGCCGCCCGCGCCGGCCTCGTCGACGCCCTGCTCGAGCGCTTCGCCTCGGCCGAGGTGCTCGCCGCCTTCGGGGCGACCGGCATGCAGCGCGAGCGGATCGCGGCTGCCGAGGCGCGCCTGTCGCGGGTGCAGCTGCGCCGCGCGCGCGCCGCGGGCCTCACCGGCGGGTTGCTGTCGCTCGGCGCCGGGCTCGCCTCGCTGCTGCTGCTTGTCGCGCTGCTGCCGACCCTCGGCTCGGGCCTCAGCGCGCCGCTCTTCGCCGCGGTGATCATCGTGCCCGCAGCCGTGTTCGAGGTCTTCGCCCAGGTGCCGGCCGCCCTCGCGGCTCGCCGCACCGTGCGGTCGAGCGCCGACCGGGTGGCCGAGCTCACCGAGACGCCGCTGCCGCGGGAGATCCCCGTGGATCGCGTCGGCGAGGGTGCGGAGATCGAGTCCGTTTGGGGCGACGCCCGCGTCGGCGCAGCAGTGGACTCGGCCGGAGTCGCCGACGGCCCGCTCGGCCCGCTCATCGAGGTGCGCGACCTATCGGTGCGGCACCCGGGGGCGGATCACGACGCCGTCGCCGGCGTGGACTTCGAGCTGCGCGCCGGCGAGACGCTCGTGGTCACCGGCGAGAGCGGAGCCGGCAAGAGCACGCTCGCTCTCGCCCTGGTGCGGTTCATCGACTACCGCGGCGCCTACCGTCTGCGGGGCGTCGAGGCCCGGCGGCTGCCGATCGCCGAGGTGCGGCGCTCCGTGGGCCTCTGCGAACAGGCGCCGCACCTGTTCGACGCCGACCTGCGACAGAACCTCAAGTTCGCCCGCGACACGGCGAGCGACGACGAGCTGATGGCGGCGCTCGATCGCGTCGGACTCGGGGCGTGGGCGCGCGACCGCGGCGGTCTCGACGCCGCGGTGGGCGAGCACGGGGCGCTGGTCTCGGGCGGGCAGGCGCAGCGGATCGCGCTCGCCCGCGCGATCCTCGCCGATTTCCCGGTCGTGGTGCTCGACGAACCGACGGCGGGCGTCGACCGCGAGCTCGCCGACAGGCTGCTGACCGACCTGGTCGGCGCGGTGCCCGAAGACCGGGCGGTGATCCTCATCACGCACACCGAGCTGCCCGCCGGACTGCCCGCCCGCACCCTCGCCCTCTGACCGGGGCCGGGGCGCTGCGGGGCGCCTGGAGCGCGTGCCTGCGATTCTCCCGTGAGTTCATCAGATGAAGTGGGGTTAGGATACCCTCAGCTCCGTCGCACCCGGCGGAGACGAGACCGGGAGCCCTGCTGTGCACGCCACCACGACCGCGGAAGACACGCTGCGCGCCGCGTCGGCGATGAGGCGTCGTCGCGTCGTCGCGGTCGTGCTCGGCGTCGTGCTGCTCGCGGCGCTGGCGCTCGCGAGCCTGCTCGTCGGCTCCGGCCGCCTCAGCACCGCGGAAGCCTGGCGGCTGCTGTTCACGGATGACGGCGGGCCCGACGGCCTGATCGTCAGGGAGTACCGGGTGCCGCGCACCCTGCTCGCGATCGCGGTCGGCATCGCACTCGGCCTGTCGGGCGCGATCATCCAGGCGATCACGCGCAACCCCCTCGCCGACCCCGGCATCCTGGGCGTGAACGCCGGCGCCTACACGGCGGTCGTGTTCGCTGCGGCGTGGCTCGGATCCTCGCTCACCGGCGCCCACATCGCGTTCTCGCTCGCGGGCGCCCTCGTGGCCGCCCTCGTCGTCTACGGCATCGGCACCACGGGCCCCGCCGGCGGCACGCCGACGAAGCTCGTGCTCACCGGCACGGCCTTCGGCGCCGTGCTCACCGGCATCAGCTTCGCCGTCACCCTGACGCAGCCCGAGGTCTTCGACCGGGTGCGCTTCTGGGCGGCGGGATCGCTGCAGAACCGCCAGTTCGACACGCTGTGGGCGGTGCTGCCGTTCATCGTCGTCGGCGCTGCGATCGCCCTCGTACTGCCCCGCGCCCTGAACGCGCTCGCACTCGGCGACGACGTCGCGGTCGCGCTCGGATCGCGGCCCGCCGTCACCAAGCTCGCCGGAGTCACCGCCGTGACGCTGCTGTGCGGGGCCGCCACCGCCGCGGCCGGGCCCATCGCTTTCGTCGGGCTCATGGTGCCGCACGCCCTGCGCAGCATCGTCGGGCCGGATCAGCGCTGGATCCTGCCGCTCTGCCTGATCGCAGCCCCCGTGCTCATGCTCGCCGCCGACATCCTGGGGCGCGTCGCCGTATCCAGCGAGCTACCGGCGGGGGTGGTGACCGCCTTCCTCGGGGCGCCCGTGCTGATCGCGCTGACGCGGCGCAGGGGGGCGAGGGGACTGTGAAGGGGCAGCTGCACTGGCCGACCGCGATCAGACCCGTGCGCCTCGGCGGCTTCAGCGGAAGGCTCGAGGTGCGCGCCGCGTGGTGGACGGCCGCGGCCGCCCTCGCCGCCCTCGCGCTGGGGCTCTTCTCGGTGACGATCGGCAGCTCGGGGCTGGGCTTCGGCGATCTGCTCGCGGCGCTGAGCGGCCGGGCCGACGACGTGACCGCGCGCATCCTGCTGGAGTGGCGGCTGCCGCGGATCGTCTTCGCGCTGCTCGGGGGAGCGGCTCTCGCGGTCGCGGGCGCCGTCTTCCAGTCGATCACCCGTAACCCGCTCGGCAGCCCCGACATCATCGGCTTCTCGACGGGAGCGTACACGGGAGCGCTGCTCGTCTCGCTGGCCGCGGCGGGTAGCGCGCTCGGCACCGCGCTCGGCGCGCTGGCCGGCGGGCTGCTCACCGGCGCCGCCGTGTACCTGCTGGCCTACCGCCGCGGGGTGAGCGGCATGCGCATCATCGTGGTGGGCATCGGCGTCAGCCTCTTCCTCGGCGCATTCAACACCTGGCTGCTCACGGTGCTGCGCGTCGAGCAGGCGATCTCCGCCGCCAGCTGGGGGGCGGGGTCGCTCGCCGACATCTCGTGGGCGCACACGGTGCCGGTCGTCGTGAGCACACTCGTCGGCATCCCGCTCGTGCTGCTGCTCGCCGCCGACATGCGCATGCTCGAGATGGGCGACGACGCCGGGCGAGGGCTCGGCGTCGGTGCCGAGGCGGTGCGCCTGCGCATGCTGATCATCGCGATCGCGATGCTCGCCATCGTCACCGCGGCGGCCGGTCCGATCGCCTTCGTCGCCCTCGCCGCGCCGCAGCTCGCGATGCGCGTCACCGGCACGCCGGGCGTGCGCGTGCTGCCCGCCGCCGCGTTCGGCGCCCTGCTCCTCACCGCCTCGGACCTCGTGGCGCGCACCATCATCGCCCCCGAGCAGCTGCCCGTCGGCGTCGTCACGCTCTCAGTGGGCGGCGCCTATCTCGTGTGGCTGCTCGCCTCGTTCGGAAGGAAAGCCAGATGACCGAGCTACCCCGCCTGAGCGCAGGCGCGCCCCTGCCCGCCGCGCCCGAGTCCGCTGCGGACGCCGCGCCACGGCTGAGCGCCCACCGGCTGAGCGCTCAGCGGCTCAGCACCGGCTACGGCGACCGCAGCATCATCGAGCAGCTCGACCTCGACGTGCCGCCGGGCGAGTTCACCGCGATCATCGGGCCGAACGGCTGCGGCAAGTCGACGCTGCTGCGCTCGCTCGCGCGGCTGATCCAGCCCTCGGCGGGCGCGGTGCTGCTCGACGGCGAGGACATCGCGACGATCCGCGCCAAGGAGCTCGCACGCCGCATCGGCCTGCTGCCGCAGACCTCGATCGCACCCGAGGGCATCACGGTGATCGACCTCGTGAGCCGCGGCCGGCACCCCCACCAGAGCATCCTCAAGCGCTGGAGCCGGCACGATGAGGAGGCGGTGCGCGACGCGCTCGAGCGCACGCGCCTCACCGAGTTCGCGACGAGGATCGTCGACGAGCTCTCGGGCGGGCAGCGCCAGCGGGTCTGGATCGCGATGGCCCTCGCCCAGGAGACGCCCGTGCTGCTGCTCGACGAGCCCACGACCTACCTCGACATCTCGCACCAGATCGACGTGCTCAACCTGTGCGCCGGCCTGCAGCGCGAGGGGCGCACGCTCGTCGCGGTGCTGCACGACCTCAACCAGGCCGCCCGCTACGCGACGCACCTCGTCGCGGTCGACGGCGGGCGCATCGTGGCGCAGGGCGCCCCGCACGAGGTGGTCACCCCCGAACTGCTGCACGACGTCTTCGGCGTCGCCGCCCGCGTCATCGCCGACCCCGAGACCGGCGGCCCGCTCATCATTCCGCACGCCCCCGATATCCCCGCACCGAAGGAGCACTCATGACACACCTCCGCACCGCAGCCGCCGGGCTCGCGATCGCCGCGCTCGCCCTCACCGGCTGCTCGAACAGCGCCGGCGGCGGCGACACCGGCTCCGCCGAGGGGCTCCTCGGCACCGTGGCCGACACGATCTACGGACCCGTCGAGGTGCCCGAGCCCGACGACGGCGAGCTGACCGTCGTCGCGCTCGGCTGGTCGGACGCCGAGGTCGCGCTCTCCCTCGGCGTCGTGCCCGTCGCCGTCTCCGACTGGATGGCGCTCGGCGAGGAATCGCACGGCGTCGGCGCCTGGGCGCAGGACGCGCTCGACGGCGCCGACCCCACCGTCTTCGAGAACCCCTTCGGCGGATACGACTACGAGGCGATCCAGGCCCTCGACCCGGACGTGATCCTGAACACCCGATCCGCCGCCGACGAGGAGCAGTATCAGCGGCTCAGCTCGATCGCGCCCACCGTGTACGCCCCCGAGGGCACACCCGACTTCGGAACCTCGTGGGATGCGCAGGTCGAGCAGGTCGCTGCGGCCCTCGGCCTCGAAGACGAGGGGAAGCGAGTCGTCGAAGAGGTGCAGCAGGGCATCGCCGACGCGGCCGAGGCGCACCCCCAGTTCGACAGCGTCACGGCGGTCACCGGAACCAAGTTCGGCGACTCCTACGGCGCCTACATCGCCGGCGACTTCCGCTGGGACCTGCTCGCGGACCTGGGCTTCGAGCAGAACCCGCCGGTGCTCGACCTCGAACCCAGCGGCTTCTACGTCGAACTCTCGGCCGAGCAGATCAGCGCGCTCGACGCCGAGGCGGCGATCTTCTTCCCGATCGGCTACACGCTCGAGGAGATGCAGCAGGATCCGCTCGTCGGCTCGCTCGACGTCGTCAAGCAGGATCGCACCGTCTGGCTCGAAGAGGGCGACGAGCTGACGCAAGCGTTCAGCGCAGCGAGCCCGCTCTCGATCCCGATCGTCGTCGACGGCCTCGCGAGCCGACTCTCCGAGATCATCGGCTGAGCGCCCCCGATCGCCGGGGGCCGCAGATCGGCCCCCGGCGATCGACCGCATCCACGATGACTGCCCCCTCGCCCTACGTGCTCGCCCGCGTCTCGGTCTCCGAGGTCGTGCGGCTCTCGCCCGCCTTCATCCGCGTCGTCTTCGCCGGCCCAGACCTCGCCCAGGTCGGAATCGACGGCCCGATCTACGATCAGCGCATCAAACTCATCTTCCCGAGCGCCTCCGGAACCCTGCCGACGCTCGCGCCCGACGCGCACGACTGGTACGCGCAGTGGACCTCGCTTCCGGAGGAGCGCCGGGGATCCATGCGCACCTATTCGATCCGCCACCTCACCGGCTCCGGAGACGGCACGCGCCTCGCGGTCGACTTCGTGCTGCACCTCAGCCCGGGGCTCACCGGCCCCGCCTCGGCCTGGGCCGACGCCGCGCGCCGGGGCGACGAGATCCTGCTGCTTGCCCCGCGACGCGGCCAGGCCGGAGGGGGCATCGAGTTCGATCCCGAGGGCGCCTCCTCGCTGCTGCTCGTCGGCGACGAGACCGCCGCCCCCGCGATCGCGCGGATCCTCGAGGATCTGCCCGCCGAGGCGACGGGCGACGCGTTCATCGAGGTGCCCGGCCTCGAAGATCGCCTCGCCATCGACGCCCGATGCGACGTGCGCGTGCACTGGCTGCCCCGCGATGGCGCCGAGCACGGCGAGGCGCTACTGCCCGCCGTGCTGCGACATCTCGGAGCCGCGACCGGACCCGGGGGGCCGGAGCGCGAGGCCGCGGGCGACGAGCTCGTGTGGGAGACGCCGGAGCACCCGCCCGAGACCGGTCGCGGACCGGGGCACGCAGCGGAGGGCTTGGCCGGCGGAGACGACATCCGGGCCGCCGCAACCCGAGCCGGGGCCGCCGTCGACGGCGCGACCTACGCGTGGATCGCGGGCGAGAGCGGCGTGGTCACGGCACTCAGACGGCGCCTCGTGGGGGAGCTCGGCTTCGAGCGCTCGCGCGTCGCGTTCATGGGGTACTGGCGCCGCGGCGTCGCTATGCGGTCGTAAACTCTCCGCCCTGCGCGAGGGGCTGCCAGCAGCGGTCGAGCGCCTCGCGGAACCAGCGCAGCCGCCGTTCCTCGGGCGGGGCCTGCGGCACGCCGTCGATCGCGGCGACCAGCCGGATGCCGTGCAGCGCGTTCACCGCCCAGACCTCGTGGCGCGCGAGCTCCGCGACGGTGGCGCTGCGGGGTTGCGGGCGGCCCACCCGTCCGCGGCGGGGCGTCTCGCCGAGCAGACGGCGGCCGCCCGCCTCGACCAGCAGCCGCTCGGTCACCGACCGCACTCGGCGGCTGCTCGCCGACACCGCGCCGCGGGGCTCCCGATCGTCGCCGGCGCGGGGCCACCAGAGCAGGCTCGTGGTCGCGCCCTCGACCGCGCGACCGCGCCAGTCGACGAGCAGCGCCTCGGCTCCGAGCCGGCGGTTCACCGCCGTCAGCCGATCGAGGTTCGGGCCCTTGCGCTCCGGGTGTTCGAGGGGGAGCGGAGGCGCGGTGCGCAGTTCGATGGCGGTGCGCAGCTCGGGCAGCGGTCGCAGCGAGAGGCCGAACTCGGGAGCGCGATCCGCCGCGCCCCGCAGCTCGAGCCGAGGAAAGCCCTCGCCGTACGCCGCGATGCGTGGCAGCGCCTCTGCGAGGAACGCATCGACGGCGGCGTGTGCGGCGGACTCGCGGGAGTCCGGGGCGCGCAGCGCCGGGCGGGGATCCGGCGCGGGCGGCTCCCCGAGCAGCGCCTCGATCGCCGACCGCCTGAACCGCTCGACGTGCAGTGAGAGCCCGCGCACCTCGGCGCCCCCGGTGCGGAGGTTCACCCGTACCCGGAACGAGTCGGCCACCAGCAGTGCGCCAGGAGAAGTTGCCACGCGCTCAGACTACCGCCGGTGCGGGCGTGCGCGCCCGGGGCGGGGGGCCGGGGCGAGTGAGAGCAGGGGGAGCGAGTCGCGATCGGGGGCGACGGCCGTGGAGCGGGAGCGGTCTCGGTAGGGTGGTCGGGTGACGGGGAGACGGGCCTGGCCGAGCGACGCGGAGGAGATCGCGCGCGTGCTCGCCGCGAGCGGCCGGCCCTGGGTCTGGTTCGACGGCGCGGCGGCGGCCCCGGGTGAGCCCCGGGTGAGCTACCTCGGGGTGGCGAGCGAGCTGCGGATCGCCGAGACCGGCCTGGAGCGCGAGTTCCTGGCGGGGTTGCGGGCGGCGCCGGGGGCGGCCGCGGTGACGACCGCGGTGCCGGGCCTGCAGTCGGGCTGGGCCGTCGCGCTGGCGTACGAGTTCGGCGTGGCGCTGCTCGACCCCGTTGCGGGCGGTGATCTCGGAGACGGCGGCAGAGGCGGCGGCGGCCGGCCGACGGGGATCGGCGGCGCGGCCGACGGCGACTGCGACGAGGGCCCTGCCGGGGCGCCCGGCTTCGCGCTGCGCCTCGACGGCGTGCTCGCGATCGACCACGACCGCGGGGCGGTCGAGCCGCGGGGCGACACGTCCGAGCTCGCCGCCCTGCTCGGCCCCGCGTCTCTCGGCTCTGGCCCGTATCTCGGACCGGAGAGCCCTGATTGCTCCGAGGCATCGGCGAGCTCCGAGACATCGGCGGGATCCGAGAGGTCGGCGGGATCCGAGGCCACGGCCGTGCCGGCCGCTGCGGGCAGCGACTGCGCCGCTCGACCCGGCCCTTCTGCCGCTGCACCCCGGTGGCGCCGCACCGACGCCGCCTACGCGGCCGAGGTCGAGGCCTGCCGATCCGCGATCCGCGACGGCGAGGCCTACGTGCTGTGCCTCACCGACACCGCCGAGATGCGCGGCGACTTCGACCCGCTCGAACTCTTCCTGCGGCTGCGGGCGGGCGGCGGCGCGGTGCGCGGCGGCGTCATCGTGGCGGGAGACCGCGCACTCGTGAGCGCGAGCCCCGAGCGCTTCCTGAGCGCGCGGGGCCGACGGATCCTCACCCACCCGATCAAGGGCACGCGGCCGAGAGGCGCGACGCCCGACGCCGACGCCGCTCTCGCCGCGCAGCTCGCGAGCGATCCGAAGGAGCGGGCCGAGAACCTCATGATCGTCGACCTCATGCGCAACGACCTCAGCCGCGTGTGCGAGGTCGGCTCGGTGGGGGTCGAGGGCTTCCTGCGCGTCGAGACCCACCCCCACGTGCATCAGCTCGTGAGCACCGTCGGCGGCGAGCTGCGGGCGGGTCGAGATGTCTTCGACGCGATCGAGACGTGCTTCCCCGGCGGCTCGATGACGGGCGCGCCCAAGCGGCGCGCGGTCGAGATCCTGCGGCAGCTCGAGGGCGCCCCGCGCGGGCTCTACGCCGGCTGCTTCGGCTGGGTGGACGACGGCGGAGACGCCGAGCTCGCCATGACGATCCGCAGCGTCGAGCTGCGCGCCGGTGGAGCCGGGCCGGGTGCGGCGCGCATCGGCGCAGGGGGCGGGGTCACCGCCGACTCCGATCCCGAGCGGGAGACCGCCGAGAAGCACCTCAAAGCCGCGCCGCTCCTCGCCGCGCTCGCGCCGCGCGAACCGCGGTCACGGTAGCGCGGTCGCCGCGGCGAGCCCCGCCCGGGGGGGGGGGGGCGGGCGCGCCCGCATCCGCGGTATTCTTGAGGAATGTGTGCGAGCCCGCGGCAGTGGGCGATCCCGAACGAGATCGAGGTGTGTGTGACCGAGCAGCAGGCGCGTGAGGCCGAGGGCTACGACTTCCGGGCGATCCAGGACCGCTGGCTCCCCGTCTGGGACGAGCTGAAGCCCTTCGAGGTGAGCCGCGACAGCGACCGTCCCACCAAGTACGTGCTCGACATGTTCCCGTACCCGTCGGGCGACCTGCACATGGGTCATGCCGAGGCGTTCTGCTTCGGAGACGTGCTCGCCCGCTACTGGCGCGGACGCGGCTACGACGTGCTGCACCCCATCGGCTGGGACTCCTTCGGCCTGCCCGCCGAGAACGCCGCCATCAAGCGCGGCGTCGACCCCCGCGAGTGGACCTACGCCAACATCGACCAGCAGAAGGCGTCGTTCCGCGCCTACGCGCCGTCGTTCGACTGGAGCCGCGTGCTGCACACGAGCGACCCCGAGTACTACAAGTGGAACCAGTGGTTGTTCCTCAAGATGTACGAGAAGGGCCTCGCCTACCGCAAGGCGAGCTGGGTCAACTGGGATCCGGTGGACCAGACGGTGCTCGCCAACGAGCAGGTGCTCGCCGACGGCACCTCCGAGCGCTCCGGCGCGATCGTGGTCAAGAAGAAGCTCACCCAGTGGTACTTCCGCATCACCGACTACGCGGATCGCCTGCTCGACGACCTCGACCAGCTCGAGGGCCAGTGGCCCTCCAAGGTGCTGAACATGCAGCGCAACTGGATCGGCCGCTCGCGCGGCGCCGAGGTGGAGTTCGAGATCGAGGGCCGCGCCGAGAAGGTGCCCGTCTTCACGACCCGACCCGACACGCTGCACGGCGCGACCTTCATGGTCGTCGCCCCCGACTCCGACCTGGCCGCCGAACTCGCCTCCGGCGCCTCGCCCGAGGTGCGCATGCAGTTCCAGGCATACCTCGAGCAGACGCAGAAGCAGACCGAGATCGAACGCCAGAACGCCGACCGTGAGAAGACCGGCGTCTTCCTCGACCACTTCGCCGTCAACCCCGTGAACGGCGAGCGCATCCCCGTCTGGGCCTCCGACTACGTGCTCGCCGACTACGGCCACGGCGCGATCATGGCAGTGCCCGCGCACGACCAGCGCGACCTCGACTTCGCACTCAAATTCGAGCTGCCCGTGCGCGTGGTGCTCGACGTGCGCGACGAAGACGGCGCTCGGCTGCCGGACCCCGCCGAGAGCGGCGTCGCACTCGTCGGCGACGGCACGCTCGTCAACTCGGCCGAACTCGACGGCCTCGCCAAGACCGACGCGATCGCGAAGTCCATCGAGGTGCTCGAGCAGCGCGGCACCGGTCGCGCCGCCACCACCTATCGTCTGCGAGACTGGCTGATCTCGCGTCAGCGCTACTGGGGCACCCCCATCCCGATCTTGCACGGCGCCGGCGGCGAGATGAAGCCCGTCGACCAGTCGTCGCTGCCCGTCGAGCTGCCCTCATCCGAGGGGCTCGACCTCAAGCCGAAGGGTTCCTCACCGCTCGGCGCCGCGACCGAGTGGGCCACCGTCGTCGACCCCGAGACCGGCGAGAGCTGGACGCGGGATCCCGACACCATGGACACCTTCGTCGACAGCTCCTGGTACTACCTGCGATTCCTGTCGGCGAACGACGACACCCAGGCCTTCGACCCGGCCGAGGCGAAGCGCTGGGGGCCCATCGACCAGTACGCGGGCGGCGTCGAGCACGCGATCCTGCACCTGCTCTACTCGCGCTTCATCACCAAGGTGCTGCACGACCTCGGCTACCTCGAGTTCGAGGAGCCCTTCACCGCGCTGCTGAATCAGGGCATGGTGCTGCTCGACGGCGCCAAGATGTCGAAGTCGAAGGGCAACCTCGTCGAGTTCGCGAGCGAGCTGCGCGAGCACGGCGCCGACGCGCTGCGCGTCACCCTCGCGTTCGCCGGCCCGCCCGAGGACGACATCGACTGGGCCGACGTGTCCGTGCAGGGCTCGGCGAAGTTCCTCGCGCGCGCCTGGCGCATCGCCGATGACGTGCAGAGTTCCGGCGCGCCCGTCGGCGCCTCGTTCGCCGGCGGCGACGCGGCACTGCGCAAGCACACCCATCACCTGCTGGGCGACGCACCCGGGCTCGTCGAGGCCTACAAGTTCAACGTCGTCGTCGCCCGCCTCATGGACCAGGTCAACGTCACCCGCAAGGCCATCGACTCGGGCTGCGGCGTCGCCGATCCGGCCGTGCGCGAATCGGCCGAGGCGATCGCTCTCATCCTGTCGCTCTTCGCGCCCTACGCCGCCGAAGACATGTGGGCGAAGCTCGGGCATGAGCCCACCGTCGCGCTCGTCGAGTGGCCCGTGGCCGACCCGTCGCTGCTCGTCGAGGACGAGGTGACGATGGTGGTGCAGGTCGACGGCAAGGTGCGGGATCGCCTCACGCTGCCGGCGTCGGTGACCGAGGCCGAAGCCGAGTCCGCCGCCCGCGCCTCAGCGGCCGTGCAGCGCGCGATCGGCGACCGCGAGGTCGTGAACGTCGTGGTGCGCGTGCCGAAGATCGTGAGCATCGCCACGAAGTAGGGGCGGCGGTCGGCGCGTCGGAGCCGAGACCCGCGCGCTCGGTCACGTCGCGGCGCGCCCGTGGTGCCCGCCTCGGGTCGGTGCTGGTTCGCCGACGTGCGGGTTTGCTGGCGTGCTGACTGGTTCGTCGGCTGGCCGGTTTGCGGGCAGGCTGATTCGCGTGCTGACTGGCTGGCCGGCCTGCTCGCGTGCGGCGGTGGTGTCGTGCGTACGGCGGCCCTCGCGCGGGTTGCGCCGCCCGTGCGCGTCGTTTCGGCGACGTCGTTCACAGGAGACCGTTCCGCGGGTGGGGCGAACACTTCTCCACAGATGCGCTCCATCGGCCCGGATGCTCCGCTCGCGCCGCCTAGCGTGGGCGCATGAGCCACTGGGAGCAGCTGCACGAGCGTCGCACGGAGACGGCGGCGGGGTCGCCTGCCGGCGCCGGGCCCCGGCATCGCAGCCCGCACCGAGCAGTGCCGTCGGCGCCCGAGGGCGGGGGTGCTGCGCCGGCGCGGCCGACTGCGACGGCGCGGTACGCTGAGTCGGCAGAACCGGAGGCGATCCACGGTGCCGTCGACTCCGATCCGCACTCGCGGCCCTGGAACTCAGAGGCGATCCTGGAGCGCGGACTGTGGCGGGAACGACCCGCTGCGGTGGCTGCGCACGGGGCGCCGCCCGCACTCGAGCAGCACGATGCGGTCTCGCCTCGACGGCGCCTCAGCCGAGCGGTCGCCGTGCCCGTGCTCGCCGGCGCCACGGTGCTGGTCGTCGCCGTGCTGATCGCCATCGCAGTCGTGGCGCTGCGGCCGGGCGGTGCCGGTGCGATGCTCGACGCGAGTGCGAGCGACGGGGGAGCGGCGGGCGCGGGCGTCGACGGGGCCGCCGCCGATGGGAGCGCCGGGTCCGCGGGTCCGGGCAGCGCCGCGAACGGCGATGCCGCCGCGGGCGGCGTTCGCGCTGCGCCGTTGTACGTCCACGTGGTGGGCGAGGTGGTGAGCCCTGGCGTGGTCGAGCTGCAGGCCGGCACCCGCGTCGCCGAGGCCATAGAGGCGGCCGGGGGAGCGACCGGCGCCGCCGTGCTCTCGGGTGTGAACCTGGCCCGCGCGGTCGCCGACGGCGAGCAGATCGTCGTGCCGAACGCTCAGCAGGTCGCAGAGGGCGCGCGCGATCGGGCAGCCGGATGCGGGCGGTGCAGGCGAAAGCGGGGTCATCGACCTCAACACGGCGGATGCCACCGCCCTCGAGGCCCTGCCGAGGGTTGGCCCGGCGCTCGCTCAGCGCATCATCGAATGGCGCGCCGCGAACGGCCGCTTCGCCTCGATCGACCAGCTGCTCGAGGTGCCGGGGATCGGGGCGAAGACGCTCGACGGATTCAGAGAGCTGGTGCGGGTGTGAACGGTGCGGGGTCGCGGCGGGCGATGCCCCGCACGGACGCCGCGGCGCCGGCACTGCGCATCGGGCACGAGGTCGAGCGCGAGGTCGAGCCCGAGGCAGTCGTGCCGGAGGTCGTGCCGCACCGCGCCCCGGCTGCCTCGCGCACGCGATCACCGCCGGGCAGCTGGCGGCTGTTCGGCCCGGCCCTGCTCGTCTGGGCGGCCGCGGCCTTCGCCGTGGTGAACCCCGGCACCGGCCGCTGGATCGCGGTGGCCGCGATCGGGGCAGGAGCGCTGATGATCGCGCTCGCGGTGATCGCAGCCGGTGCTGGCGTCGCCGCGGGGGCCCGTTCCGCCGGCGGCACGGAGCACGGGGCGACCCGGGCGACCGGTACGAGCGGTACGCCTCTGCGGGCGGAGGCGCATCGGTCGGTCGGAGCTTCGGAGGAGCACGGTGCGGCCGAGACGGCCGGGCGCGTGCTCGCGGGTCGGGAAGCCGGCGGTCGGTCGGCCGTGGGGCGGCGACGGGGCGCACGCGGCAGCACCCGGGGTTTCGCGATGGCGGGCTGGGCGGCGCGCACCGCGCTGCGGCACGGTGCCGTGCTGTGCGCAGCGCTCGCGCTGCTGGGTGCGAGCATCGACTCCGGTGAGTGGGCGCGCGCGGATCCGCGACTCGCCGGGGCCGCCGCAGAGCAGCGCGAGCTGCGCCTCGACGTCGTGCTGCGGGGATTCCCGCGTTCGCAGCCGGCCGAGTTCGGCGGCGAGCGAGGCTGGGTGGCGGCGGCGGTGCCGACGCCTCGCGGCGAGGTGCCGATCGTGCTCTGGCTGAGCGCCGAGACGGAGATCGAGTCGAGCGCCGACACGGAGACCGAACGGGGCTCCGAAGCGGTGAACGAGTCGAGTGCGGGTGCGGTGAACGGGTCGAGTGCCGGTGGACGCGCGAGCTGGGCGCCAGGCACGCGTCTGATCGTGCACGGGGTTGCCGTGCCGCTCGAACCCGGTGCGGCGGCCGCCTACGGCGTCAGGGTGGGCTCGGCTCGGGGCGAGCCCGCGAGCGGTTGCCTCGATGGGGTCGTCGCCGATGTCGGGACGGCGGCCGCCGATCTTCGCGGCGGGCTGCGCGAGGCCGCGGCGCAGGTGCCGGGCGCTGAGCTGGTGCCGGGGCTCGCGGTGGGCGACACCGCCCTCGTCGGGGCGCCGCTCGAACTGCGCATGCAGCAGAGTTCGCTCACCCACCTGGTCGCCGTATCGGGCGCCAACTGCGCGCTCGTGACCGGCGCCGCGATCTGGCTCGCCGGCCTGCTGGGCGCTGGGCGTCGCCTGAGAATCGCACTCGCGGGGATGATGCTCGCGGGCTTCGTGTTCGTTGTGGGGCCCGACGCCAGCGTGCAGCGCGCCGCCGTGATGGGCGCGGTCGTGCTCGCCTCCGGCTTCGGGGGCAGACGAGCGGTCGCGCTGCCCGCGCTCGGCGCCGCGATGCTCCTGATGCTGCTCACCGAGCCCTGGCAGGCGCTGCAGCCGGGCTTCGCGCTGTCGGTCGCGGCGACGGCCGGCATCCTGCTGCTCGTCCCCGAGATCGTGCGCCTGCTTCGGCGGGTGGCGCCGGTACCGCGGTGGATCGTGCTGCCCGTGGCCGTCGCGCTGTCGGCCCAGCTCGCGTGCGGGCCGTTGCTGCTGCTCCTGCAGCCGGGGATCCCCGCGGTGGGTGTGCTCGCAAACGTGCTCGCGGGCCCTGCCGTGCCGCTCGGCACGGGCCTCGGCCTGATCGCGCTGCTGGCGCTCCCGATCTCGCCGACGCTGGGAGAGGAGGCCGTAGCGGTCGCCGGTCTGCCCGCGCGGTGGATCTCCGCGACGGCCGAGGTCACGGCGCAGCTGCCGCTCGCGCGCTGGCCGTGGCCGGACGGCTGGGCCGGGGCGCTGCTGCTCGCCTTCGTCGAGCTCGCACTGCTGGCGGCGTGGTCGTTCGCCGCCCACCGGATCAGGCTTCCCGAGGATCGCGCGGCCGGTCGCGTGCCCTGGCGCGGGTGGCGACAGCTCTCGACGCGCGGTCGCGCGGTCGTCGCGGTGCTGCTCTGCGCGGCCGCCGGAACCTTCTCAGGGCCGGTGCTCGTCGCGCCGGCCGTCGCGAGAATCGGCACACCCTCGGACTGGTTCGTCGTCGCCTGCGATGTAGGGCAGGGTGATGCGATCCTGCTGCGCGACCCCGACCGTCCGGCCGAGGTGATGCTCGTCGACACGGGCGACGACCCCGCGCTGCTGCGCATCTGCCTCGACCGCTTCGGTGTGACGCGCATCGCCCTGCTCGTGCTCACCCACGACGATCGTGACCACGTGGGAGCCCTGAGCGAGGTGATCCACACGGTCGAGGCCGCGCTGGTCGCCCCCGACAATCGCGAAGACGGTGGGTCTCGACCGGTGCTCGCGCAACTGCGCGCCGCCGGTGTGCCGCACCGGACCGGTGAGACCGGGCTGCGCGGCGGTGGCACGGGTCTCGGCTGGGAGGTGCTCGCGCCCGCACCGGGCGCCGTGCCCGCCGACTCGAACGCCGCCAGTCTCGTGCTGCGCGTCGAGGCCGGCGGGGCGCTGGTGATGCTGCTCGCCGACACCGGCGAAGACGAGCAGCGCGCGTTGCGCGCCGGCGGCGCCGATCTCAGCGCCGCGGTCGTGAAGATCGCGCACCACGGCAGCCGGGACCAGGATCCGGTGCTGGCCGGCGCCATCGGCGCCGAACTGGCGCTCGTCTCGGTGGGCGCGGGTAACGGCTACGGACACCCCGCGGCCGCCGCGCTCGCCGCCTTCGCCCGGGTCGGAGCCCGCCCGCTGCGCACAGACCGTCACGGATCCCTCGCGATCAGCGGCTCGCCGGGTGAGCTACGCGCTTGGGCGGAGCGGACCTCCGCCTCGTCGCCCGAGACCGCTGCCCCCTGAGTTCGCCGCCCTCTGAGTTTGCGGCTTCCTCAGACCGTCACCCCGCCGCCTCGGCGAGAACCGCCCGCCCGTGTCGTCGTTCCCCGCGCCGGCCCTCGCCCTTCGCCGCCCCGCCCGCCGCGCCCGCCGTTGCCTCCGTTCAGGCCGCTCCCTTCGGACCCCTCCGTTCCGTCTGTTCCGTCTGTTCCCTCCGTTCCTTTCGTTCCGGTCGGTTCTCTTCGGTTCCTCCACCCCCGGTCTCCGCTTCCCGGCTCCGGCCTGCCTCGCCTCACGCACCGATCGACCTTCACGCACCGATTTCTCCGGGATTGAGGTGCTTGAGCGTGAATCGGTGCGGCGGGGGAAGGATATTGCAGGCGCGCGGTGCGGTGGGGAGGGATATGCGGGCGGGTCGGGGCCGGGATCGCCCGACCTCGGGCGTCGTGCCGGGCGGCGTGCGGGGCGCCGCGGGAGGCCGCTCCGGAAGGCGGCGTGCGGAGCGCCCCCGCGAGGCCGCCCCAAGGCCGCCCCGGAGACCCGGCACCGGGGCCGGGCGAGTAGGGTTGAGGGGTGGCAGCAGCACGAGGAGCGAAGAGCAAGATCCCGCAGCTCGACTGGACCGAGGCGCGCCCCGCGCCGGTGGTGCTGGTGAGCGGCCCAGAGGGCTTTCTCGCCGACCGCGCGGGCCAGGCGATCCGCGCCGCGCTGCTCGAGGCGAACACCGACCTCGAGGTGCACGACGTCGACGCCGCCTCGTACACCTCGGGCGAGCTGTTCACGATCGCGAGCCCGTCGCTGTTCGCCGAGCCTCGGCTGATCCGGGTCGAGGGCGTCGAGAAGTGCTCGGACGCGTTCATCGAGGACGCGAAGCGCTACGTCGCCGAGCCCGCCGATGACACCACCCTGGTGCTGCGCCATGCGGGAGGTCAGCGCGGCAAGGCGCTGCTCGACGCGGTGCGCGGGGGAGCGGTCGGCGGCATCGAGGTGGTCTGCGCCGAGGTGAAGAAGGATCAGGATCGCCTGGGGTTCGCGCAGGCCGAGTTCCGCAGGCTCGGGGCGCAGATCACGCCCGGTGCGCTGCGCATGATCGTGGCCGCCTACTCGGGCGGCATCGGGGAGCTCGCGGGGGCCTGCGCGCAGCTCGTATCGGACGCCGGATCGAGGCTCACCGAGGAAGAGGTGAACCGGGCGACCGAGGGCCGGGTCGAGACCAACGCCTTCAAGGTCGCCGACGCCGCGACGGCGGGGCGCGCCGCGGACGCCCTCGTGCTGCTGCGGCAGGCGCTCTCGACAGGCACCGACCCGATCCCGATGCTCGCCGCGCTCAATATGAAGGTGCGCGCGATGGCGCGGGTGTACGGCGCCGTCGGTTCGAGCGGGCAGCTCGCGAAGGAGCTCGGCATGGCGCCGTGGCAGGTGGATCGTGCGCTGCGCGAGGTGCGCGGCTGGCGCGAGGAGGACCTCGCCCGCTGCATCGACCTGGCCGCCGAGACGGAGTGGTTGCTGAAGGGCGGCAGCCGCGACCCCGAGTACGCGCTCGAGAAGTACCTGCTGTTCGTGGCGAAGCGCGGCCGCTAGCTCGAGCTCACCCGTCGAGACTGCCCATTCCTATCGAGTCGGCCTGATTGTCGCGCGAATGATAGGCCGACTCGGTGCAAATGGGCCGACTGAGCGAGTGCGAACGTCGCACCGCCCGGATACACGAAGAGACCCCGCCGAGGCGGGGTCTCTTCGTGAAACCGCGGAAGAACCGGTCGCTTAGAGCGCGGCCACCTGAGTGGCGAGCTTCGACTTGCGGTTCGCGGCCTGGTTCTTGTGGATGACGCCCTTCGAAACGGCCTTGTCGAGCTTCTTGCTGGCGAGGGCGAGCTTCTGCTCGGCCACGGCCTTGTCGCCGGCGGCGATGGCTTCGCGGGCGGCGCGCACGACGGTGCGGAGCTCGCTCTTGTAAGCCTTGTTGCGCTCGGTCGCCTTGCGGTTGGTCTTGATGCGCTTGATCTGCGACTTGATGTTTGCCACGTTGAATAGTGTCCTTTAGGTACAGGTTTGACGGTTGTTCCGCGCGGCGAGAGAGGGCACCTCGCGGGTTGTGTGGATTTCACCACACGCAAGCCAAGAATCAACTTTAGCAGAAGCGAACGCAGGAGTCTCGATTCCGGCACCGTGTCGGAGCCGCGCTGCGTCGGCGCAGCCGCTCATTCCTCGTCGCGCTGCAGTCGGTACCCCATGCCGGGCTCGGTCAGCAGGTACCTCGGCTCGGCGGGCTGCGGCTCCAGCTTCTTGCGCAGCTGGGAGAGGTAGAGGCGCAGATAGCCGGTGTCCTTTGCGTGTTCGGTGCCCCAGATGCGGGTGAGGAGCATCTGCCGGGTGACGAGTCTGCCTGAGTTCCTGATCAGCAGCTCCATGATCTGCCGCTCGGCGGCCGCGGCTGCGGCGATCCTCACGGTTTCCATACGGCCCGGGCTCCGATGCTCACGGAACCCGCGCGCCCGCGCGCTCCGCGGAGAGCCGGGCCCCGCCGCTGTGGGATAATGGCGGGCAATGTCTCCTCGCAGTGTGAACCCCCCAGTGCCGGCGTCGACCGACCCCGCGCAGATCCGCAACTTCTGCATCATCGCGCATATCGACCACGGCAAGTCGACGCTGGCCGACCGCATGCTGCAGATCACGGGCACCGTCTCGGATCGCGACATGCGCGCGCAGTACCTCGATAACATGGATATCGAGCGCGAGCGCGGCATCACCATCAAGTCGCAGGCCGTGCGCATGCACTGGTCGCTCGGCGGCGGCGAGTACGCCCTCAACATGATCGACACCCCCGGCCACGTCGACTTCAGCTACGAGGTGTCGCGCTCGCTCGCCGCGTGCGAGGGCGCGATCCTGCTGGTCGACGCCGCGCAGGGCATCGAGGCGCAGACCCTCGCCAACCTGTACCTGGCGATGGAGAACGATCTCGAGATCATCCCGGTGCTCAACAAGATCGACCTGCCGGCGGCCGACCCCGAACGGGTGGCGCGCGAGATCGCGGATCTCATCGGGGGCGACCCCGACGACATCCTGAAGGTCTCGGGCAAGACGGGCGCCGGCGTCGAGGAGCTGCTGGATCGTGTGGTCGAGCGCATCCCGGCGCCGGTGGGCGAGATCGACGCCCCCGCCCGCGCCATGATCTTCGACTCCGTCTACGACCCCTATCGCGGCGTGGTCACCTACGTGCGCATGGTCGACGGGCGCCTGACGCCGCGCGAGAAGATCCTCATGATGTCGACGAAGGCCGAGCACGAGGCCCTCGAGATCGGCGTGTCCGCTCCCGGGCCCACGCCGACGAAGGGGCTCGCGGTGGGCGAGGTCGGCTACCTCATCACGGGTGTGAAAGACGTGCGCCAGTCGAAGGTGGGCGACACCGTCACGACCAAGCTGCGGGCGGCGCAGGATCCCCTGCCCGGCTACACCGACCCGAAACCGATGGTGTTCTCGGGCCTCTACCCGCTCGACGGCAGCGACTACCCGATCCTGCGCGAGGCGCTCGACAAGCTCAAGCTGTCCGACGCGGCCCTGCAGTACGAACCCGAGACCTCGGTCGCGCTGGGATTCGGCTTCCGCTGCGGCTTCCTCGGGCTGCTGCACCTCGAGATCATCTCCGAGCGCCTGCGCCGAGAGTTCGACCTCGACCTCATCGCCACCGCGCCGAGCGTGATCTACCAGGTCACCACCGACGACGGCAAGGAGGTCACGGTTACCAACCCGTCTGAGTACCCCGACGGCAAGATCGCGAGCGTGCGCGAGCCGGTCGTGAAGACCGCGATCCTCGCACCCAAGGACTATGTGGGCGCGATCATGGAGCTCTGCCAGAGCCGCCGCGGCAGCCTCATGGGCATGGAGTACCTCGGCGAGCGAGTCGAGCTGCGCTACAGCATGCCGCTCGGCGAGATCGTGTTCGACTTCTTCGACCACCTCAAGAGCCGCACGCAGGGGTATGCGAGCCTCGACTACGAGCCGATGGGCGACCAGGAGGCCGATCTCGTGAAGGTCGACATCCTGCTGCAGGGCGACAAGGTCGACGCGTTCAGCGCGATCGTGCACCGCGACAACGCCTACCACTACGGCACGATGATGGCCGAGCGGCTGCGCAAGCTGATTCCGCGGCAGCAGTTCGAGGTGCCCATCCAGGCGGCGATCGGCGCCCGGGTCATCGCCCGCGAGACCATCCGCGCGATCCGCAAGGACGTGCTCGCCAAGTGCTACGGCGGCGACATCAGCCGCAAGCGCAAGCTGCTCGAGAAGCAGAAGGAGGGCAAGAAGCGCATGAAGATGGTCGGCCGCGTCGAGGTGCCGCAGGAAGCCTTCATCGCCGCGCTCTCGGGCGACGTGGAGGGCAAGGAGACCTCGAAGAAGTGAGGGTGAGCGAACGATGAGCAACGAGCAGCCCGCGCGGCGCAGCAGTCACATCGAGATGCCCGTCGCCTACGCGGCCGTCGGCGCGTCGAAGGCGCCCGACCTGGTGCGCTTCCCGCCCGACGGCACGACGTCCTACGAGGAGACCCTTCGCCTCGGCAGCGGCCAGGAGCGCTTCCTGCTGGCTTCGAGCCTGCTGATGACCTGGGGCGCCCAGCGCGGCAGCGGCGTCACCGTCGCCGACGTGGTGCGCGGATCGGGCGACCGCTACACGGGCGTGAGCTTCGACGACGACGGCCAGCCGCAGGCCGGGGGCGAGGTCGAGGAGCAGTTCGGGCCCGACGGCGAGCCCTACCTGGTGGCCGGCACGACCGCGGTGCTGCGCGCGCCCGGGCAGCAGCCCCGCAACGTGCTGATCGTCTACACCGTCGACGAGGAGCGGCGCTCGGGATTCGCCTGGGGCACGAGCGACGAGGCCGGCGCGGTGGGCGAGCAGCTCTTCATGATCGAGCACCGCGACGACGACACCGTGTGGGCGGTCGCCCGCGGCTTCCTGTCGGCCCCGAAGAGCGGCCTGCTCGGCCTCAAGGCGCGCGCCGACCTGCGGGCCGCCGTCGACGCGGTGAAGGCGCAGCTCGCCGCGCTCGCCCCGGGTGCGGGTGCGGTGGATCCCTCGGCCGCGCCGCAGACCGCGGCGCCCCAGACCGATGCCGATGCCGCTGCCGATGCGGGCGCCGACCCCGGAGTCGGGTTCGAGACCTCGGAGACCGACGACCTCGCCGCCGCTCAGGCCCCCGTTCCCGAGACGCCCGAGGCCGCCGACCCCGCCGAGTCCGACGAGACGGCGCCCGCCGCGGCGACCGACGGCCCCGCCGCGGTCGAGGAAGCCGCAGAGCCGACGGCCGAGCACTCCGTCGATCCCGCCGCGACGACCGATCCCGCCGACGGCCCCGACACGGGCGACGATGCCGAGCATTCTGCCTGAGGGAGACCCGGCGCCGGCCGACGGCTCGCTGCCGCCGAGCGCGGCCGTCGGCGCCGACGGACGACGCTTCGGGGTCTACGTGCACGTGCCGTACTGTCGCGTGCGCTGCGGCTACTGCGACTTCAACACGTACACCGCGAGCGAGCTCGGCGGAACGCGGCGCGACGACTACGCGGGGCAGGTGCAGCGCGAGCTCGGTTTCGGCGCCGAGGTGCTGCGGCGAGCCGGGGTGCCGGATCGCCGGGTGTCGACGGTCTTCTTCGGCGGAGGCACGCCGACGCTGCTGCCGGCGAGCGATCTCGCGGCGATGCTCGCCAGCATCCGCGACGAGTGGGGCCTCGAGCCCGGCGCCGAGGTGACGACCGAGGCGAACCCCGACTCGGTCGACGCGGCCTACCTCGCGACGCTCGCCGAGGCGGGGTTCACCCGAGTCAGCTTCGGCATGCAGTCGGCGGTGCCGCACGTGCTCGCCACCCTCGACCGTACGCACACGCCCGAGCGCATCCCGCTCGTGACCCGGTGGGCGCGCGAGGCGGGGCTGCAGGTGAGCGTCGACCTGATCTACGGCACGCCGGGGGAGTCGCTCTCCGACTGGGAGCGCTCGATCGACGCGGCGCTCGCGACCGATCCCGATCACATCTCGGCCTACGCCCTGATCGTGGAGCGGGGCACGAAGCTGGCGGCCCAGATCCGTCGCGGCGAGGTGCCCGAGCCGGACGAGGACCTGCACGCCGAGATGTACGAGCTGGCCGACGCCCGCTTCGCCGCGGCCGGGTTCTCGTGGTACGAGATCAGCAACTGGTCGCGCACGGCCGGCACCCGCTCGCGCCACAACCTCTCATACTGGACGGGCGAGGACTGGTGGGCCGCGGGCCCCGGTGCGCACAGCCACGTCGGCGGGGTGCGGTGGTGGAACGTGAAGCACCCGGGCGCCTACGCGCAGCGCATCGAGGCGGGCGTCTCGCCCGCGCACGCCCGGGAGACGCTGAGCGGCGACGCGCGACGGGAGGAGCGGGTGCTGCTCGAGACTCGGATCGCCGACGGCCTGCCCGCCGACGTGCTGCGGGCCGAGGAGCGCCGCGCGATCCCGCAGCTCATCGCCGACGGGCTCATCGACGGCCGCGCCGCGATCGCGGCAGCGGGCCGAACCGCGCGCGTGGTCCCCACGCTGCGCGGGCGACTGCTCGCCGACACGGTCGTGCACCGCCTGCTCGGCTGACGGCTCGGGGCGCCGGCGCGTCCGGGATCACGGGACTGAACCGCGGCTCAGATCCGCGCCCGCGGCGCCGGCCCCGCTCGCTCGGGGGTTCGCCGAGGGCGTGAGTCGCTGCCGACGGAGCGGCGGGGCCTGCGGTAGACTTGGCACTCTGAGATGGTGAGTGCCAAGAAGGGGGTGCGGTCACATGGTGTCCGAGCGCAGCCTGGCGGTGCTGCACGCGATCGTGAGCGACTACGTCTCCTCGAACGAACCCGTGGGATCGAAGGCCATCGTCGACCGGCACAGCTTCGGCGTCTCCGCCGCCACCATTCGCAACGACATGGCGCTGCTCGAGGAGGACGAGCTGATCGCTCAGCCGCACACCTCCTCGGGTCGCGTGCCCACCGACAAGGGCTACCGCCTGTACGTCGACACGCTCGCCAGGATCCGCCCGCTCAGCGCGGCGCAGCGATCCGCCATCGAGCGCTTCCTCGGCGAGTCGAGCGACCTCGACGACGTGATGGCCCGCACCGTGAGGCTGCTCGCGCAACTCACGAACCAGGTGGCCGTCGCCCACTACCCGTCGCTGCGCCGCACCGTGGTGCGCCACATCGACCTCGTCGCGATCGGCGAGGACCGGGTGCTGTGCGTGCTCATCCTCGGCAGCGGCGTGGTCGAGCAGCAGGTGGCCTGGCTGCCCGCATCGCAGGTCACCGAGGCGTGGGTGCACGGGCTGCGGCAGCGGATCGCCGAGACGGCGGTCGGGTCGGACGTCGAGACGGCGGCCACCGCGGTCGCAGACCTCATCGAGCGGGTCTCCGAGTGGGCCCAGCCCGACGAGGCCGAGCTCGTGCGTCGGGTGCTCTCGGTGGTCGGCAGCCAGCTGCAGGCCAATCGCAGCGAACGCATCGCCGTCGCCGGAGCGGCCAACCTGTCGCGCCCGGGCGAGTTCGCGGGCTCGCTGCCGGTGGTGCTCGAGGCCATCGAGGAGCAGGTGGCGCTGCTGCGGCTGTTCGGCGAGCTCGCGCACGACGGGCGCGACGTCTCCGCCTCGATCGGGCGCGAGAACGCGCCCTACGGCCTCGCGGCCACCTCGGTGATCGCGTCCAGCTACGAGCAGGAGGCCGACTCGGTCTCGCGTCTCGGCGTGCTGGGGCCCCTGCGCATGGACTACGCCGGCAACATCGCGGCCGTGCGCGCGGTCGCCCGCTATCTCAACCGCTTCCTGGGCGAGGAGCAGTAGCTCGGCGGGGCGCCCGCCCCGTCTCGCCCGGTCGTCATTTTCACCGAACAACACCCCTGAGGAGCACAACGTGGCCGACCACTACGAGACCCTCGGCGTGCCGCGCGAGGCGACGCCCGAAGATATCAAGAAGGCCTACCGCCGGCTCGCGCGCGAGCTGCACCCCGACGTGAACCCGAGCGACGACGCCGCAGAGCGCTTCAAGGACGTCACCCACGCCTACGACGTGCTGAGCGACCCCGAGCAGCGGCAGCGCTACGACATGGGGGGCGGCCAGGGCGGCGCCGCCGGCTTCGGCGACATCTTCGAGACCTTCTTCGGGGGAGGCTTCGGCGGCGCGCAGCGCGGCCCCCGCCCCCGCTCCGAGCGCGGCGACGACGCGATGATCCGCGTCGACGTCTCCCTCGAAGACGTGATCTTCGGCGTGCAGCGCGACATCACGGTCAACACGGCCGTGCTGTGCGAGGTCTGCCAGGGCAGCTGCTGTCAGCCGGGCACCCACCCGGTGACCTGCGACGTGTGCGGTGGCCAGGGCCAGGTGCAGCGCCAGGTGCGCTCGCTGTTCGGCAACGTCGTGACGATGCACCCCTGCGGCAGCTGCCACGGCTACGGCACCGTCATCGAGCACCCCTGCGTGGAGTGCGGCGGCAAGGGCCGCGTGCGCGAGCGCCGCATGATCCCCGTCGACATCCCCTCGGGCATCGACACCGGCACGCGCCTGCAGATGCGCGGCGGCGGCGAGGTCGGCCCGGGCGGCGGCCCCAACGGCGACCTGTTCATCGAGTTCCGCGTGATGCACCACGATGTGTTCAGCCGAGACGGCAACGACCTGCTCTGCACGATGCAGGTCTCGATGACCGACGCGGTGCTCGGCACCGCGGCGAAGCTGCAGGCGCTCGACGGCGAGGTGGAGGTCGAGGTCGCACCGGGCACCCAGTCGGGCGACGTGCTCACGGTGCGCGGGCGCGGCATCCAGGCGCTGCGCAGCACGAACCGCGGCGACCTCAAGATCGCCGTGCAGGTGAACACCCCCACCAAGCTGTCGAAGCGGGAGCAGGATCTCGTGCGCCAGCTCGCCTCGCTGCGCAGCGACGAGCCGCCGCACCTCGGCGAGTTCCAGCAGGGCTTCTTCGGCAAGCTGCGCGACCGTTTCTTCCGCCAGGGGTAGCGGTCGATGGCCAACCTCTACTACCGCGAGGATCTCGCGGCGGGGCAGCTCGCACCGGGCGCGCTCGTCGAGGTGACGGGCGACGAGGCGCGCCACGCGGTACGGGTGAGCCGGCTGCGCCAGGGGGAACGGATCCTCCTGGGCGACGGCGCAGGCACTCTCGGCGCGGGGGTAGCCGAGCAGGTGGCGAAGGATCGCTTCGCCGTGCGCATCGAGCGGGTGGAGGCGGCGCCCGAGCCGACGCAGCGCCTCGTGCTCGTGCAGGCGCTCGCCAAGGGCGACCGCGACGAGCGCGCGGTCGAGCAGGCCACCGAGTTCGGCGTCGACGAGATCGTGCCCTGGCAGGCTGCGCGATCGGTGTCGCGCTGGGATGGCGCGGGCGGCTCCGAGAAGTCGGCGAAGGGCGTCGCGAAGTGGGCGCGGGTCGCGCGCGAGGCGTCCAAGCAGTCGCTGCGGGCGCGCGTGCCGCGGGTGGCGTCGCCCGTGTCGTTCGATGATCTGTGCCGCATGGCGACGGCGGCCGACGCGGAGGTCGTGGCGCTGCATCCGCGGAGCGGGCGGCGCCTCGTGGCGTGGGCCGGGGGAGCGGCGGCCCGCTCGGCGCAGCGGATCGTGCTCGTCGTGGGCCCCGAGGGCGGCTTCGCCGATGGCGAGCTCGACGCGCTCGAGGCGGCCGGCGCGAGTGCGCTCGTGCTCGGGGACACGGTGCTGCGCACATCGTCGGCCGGCCCGGCAGCGCTCGCGGTGCTCGGCGCGGCCCTCGGGCGCTGGTAGCGCGTGCGAGTGTCGGCGGCGCACGCCCGGCTCTCGGCGGCGCGGCGTTAGACTGGACCCATGGCACAGGACACCATCTTCGGCAAGATCGCCTCCGGCGAGATCCCGGTCGAGATCCTCGCGGAGACCGAGCGCGTCGTCGCGTTCCCCGACATCGCGCCGCAGGCGCCGGTGCACATCCTCGTGATTCCCAAGACCTCGCAGTACGAGAACGTCGCCGAGCTCGCGGCGGCCGATCCCGAGCTGCTCGCCGAGATGATCGCCGTCGCGAAGCGCCTCGCCGACGAGCGCGCGAACGGCGAGTTCAGGATCATCTTCAACAACGGGGCGAGCGCGGGTCAGACCGTGTTCCACGTGCACGCGCACGTGCTCGCCGGCGAGTTCGAGGAGCGCTCGCTCATTGGATCCTAGAGAGGGAGTCCGTGAACTCGACTGACGCGCGATCGACGGGCGAAGGCGAAGCCCCGCAGGCGGGTTCCGAACCCGAGCTGCAGCGCACGGTGCTGCTGGCGGGCGTCGACCTGGCGTCCTTCCTCGGCCACCGCGACCAGCTCATCGCCGACCTCGAGGCGCAGCATCCGCTCGTCTCGTTCCATGCCCGCGATCAGGTGCTCACCATGCGGGGCCCCGCCTCAGCCGTGCGCACGGCGGAGCAGGTGGTCGAGGAGATCCTGCAGATCGCGAAGCTCAGCGGCGCCGTCTCGCGCCACGATGTGAAAGAGGTCACCCGAATGGTGCACGAGGGCAACGGTCCCACCGCGGCGCAGGTGCTCAGCGAACCGATCCTCACGGTGCGCGGCCACGCCGTGAGGCCCCAGACCCGCGGGCAGCGGGCCTACGTCGACGCCATCGACGACCACACCATCGTCTTCGGCATCGGCCCCGCCGGTACGGGCAAGACCTATCTCGCGATGGCGAAGGCCGTGCAGGCCCTGCAGCGGCGCGAGATCGCGAAGATCATCCTCACGCGCCCCGCCGTCGAGGCCGGCGAGCGGCTGGGCTACCTGCCAGGCACGCTCGAGGACAAGATCGACCCCTACCTGCGCCCCCTGTTCGACGCTGTCGGTTCGATGATGGACCCCGAGGTCGTGCCCAAGCTGCTCGCGAGCGGCACCATCGAGGTCGCACCGCTCGCCTACATGCGCGGGCGCACCCTCAACGAATCGTTCGTGATCCTCGACGAGGCGCAGAACACGACGCCCGAGCAGATGAAGATGTTCCTCACCCGCCTCGGCTACGGATCGAAGATGGTGGTCACGGGCGACATCACCCAGATCGACCTGCCGATCGCGGCGAGCGGCCTGCGCGTGGTGAACCGCATCCTGCGCGGGGTCGACGACATCCACTTCGCCGAGCTCGGCTCCGACGACATCGTGCGCCACAACCTGGTGAGCCGCATCGTCGACGCCTACTCGGCCTACGACCAGAACAGGCAGAAGGGAGACGCCGAGTGAGCGTCGAGATCAACAACGAGTCGGGCGTCGAAGTCGACGAGTCGCGACTGCAGCGGCTCGCCGCCTTCGTGCTCGAGTCGCTGCACGTGCACCCCGACACCGAGCTCGGCGTGGTGATGGTCGACGAGGCGGCGATCGAGCAGTTGCACGTGCAGTGGATGGACGAGCCCGGCCCCACCGACGTGCTGAGCTTCCCCATGGACGAGCTGCGCCCGGGACGGGTCGACGCGCGCACCCCCGCCGGCCTGCTCGGCGACGTGGTGATCTGCCCGCAGGTGGCCGAGGTGCAGGCCGAGGCCGCGGGGCACGACCTCGAGCAGGAGATGTCGGTGCTGCTCACGCACGGCATGCTGCACCTGCTCGGCTTCGACCACGCCGCCCCCGACGAGGAGGCCGAGATGTTCGGCCTGCAGCGCGACCTGCTGCTCTCCTTCGCGATGCGCGAACGGGGCCGCAAGTGAGCGTCGACCCTCCCACCGGCTCCGTGCCGCTGCCGCGCAGGCTCTCGGCCACCGCGAAGCGCATCGGCGGGCTCGTCGCGCTCGGCCGCGGCCGGGTGCGCGACGAGGAGCAGCTGCTCTCGATCGTGGATCGGGCCGCCGAGCAGGATCTGCTCGAGGACGACGATCGAGACGTGATCCACTCCGTGGTCGAGTTCCGCGACACCCTCGTACGCGAGCTCATGGTGCCGCGCACCGACATGATCACGGTCGACGCGACGCAGTCGGTGCGCGAGGCGCTCGAGGCCCTGCTGACCTCCCGGCACTCGCGCATGCCCGTCGTCACCGGCGGACCCGACGACGTGGCGGGCATCGCCTACCTGCGCGATGCGAGCGGCTTCGTGCTGCGTCGCCCCGACGAGGCCGAGACCGAGCGGGTCACCCGCATCATGAAGCCGGCCATGTTCGTTCCGGAGCTGCAGCCCGCCGACAAGCTGCTGCGGCAGATGCAGCGCGAGTCGAACCATCTCGCGCTCGTCGTCGACGAGTACGGCGGAATCTCGGGTCTCGTGACCCTCGAAGACCTGATCGAGGAGTTGCTCGGAGACATCGCCGACAAGCACGACCGCGAAGTGCCCGAGGTCGCCGAGCGCGAGGACGGATCGTTCCTCGTGAGCGCGCGCCTCTCGGTCGACGACCTCGGCGAGCTGTTCGGCCTCGAACTCGATGACGAAGACGTCGACACGGTGAGCGGGCTCGTGGCCAAGCATCTCGGCCGCCTGCCCGAGACGGGCGACACCGTCACCGTGGACGGCATCGAGCTCACCGCGGCCGACACCGAGCGCAAGCGGCAGCGCCTGCTGACCGTGGTGGCCCGGTGGGTCGGGCCCGAAGAGGAAGAGGAAGACGAATGAGCGAGCAGCGCTCAGAACACGCCGAGCAGGGCGGCGCGCGGGCCGACGCGGCCGCGCGCGAGGGAGCCGGATTCCGCGCGGGCTTCGTCTCGTTCGTGGGGCGGCCGAACGTGGGCAAGTCGACCCTCACCAACGCGCTCGTCGGGGAGAAGATCGCCATCACCAGCCCGAAACCGCAGACGACGCGACGCGCCATCCGCGGCATCGTGCACCGCCCCGACGGGCAGCTCATCATCGTCGACACCCCGGGCATCCACCGCCCGCGCACGCTGCTCGGGGAGCGGCTGAACGCGCTCGTCGAGGCGACCCTCGGCGACGTCGACGTGATCGGCTTCTGCGTGCCCGCGAACGAGAAGCTCGGCCCGGGCGACCGCTTCATCAACGAGCGGCTCGACGACTTCCCGCGCGCCAGGAAGGTGGCCATTCTCACGAAGGTCGACGAGGCGTCGAAGGGCGAGATCATCGACCAACTGACCCGGCTCGGATCCCTGCGGGAGTGGGACGCGGTGGTGCCGATCTCGTCGGTCACGCGCGACCAGCTCGACGTGCTGAGCGACGTGCTGCTCGGTCTGATGCCGGATTCGCCTCCGCTCTACGAGAGCGCGACCACCACCGACGAGGGTGAGGACGACCGCATCGCGGAACTGATCCGCGAGGCCGCGCTCGAGGGCGCCCGCGAGGAGCTGCCGCACTCGCTCGCCGCGACGGTCGATGACCGCGAGGAGCGCGAGGGATCGGACGGCGAACCCGGCCTGATCGAGATCTACGCCTCCATCTACGTCGAGCGCGACAGCCAGAAGGGCATCGTGATCGGCAAGGGCGGATCGCGGCTGCGCGACGTGGGAGAGCGCGCCCGCCGCGAGATCGAAGCGCTGCTCGGGCGCCGAGTCTACCTCTCGCTGCGCGTGAAGGTGCTCAAGGAGTGGCAGCGGGATCCGAAGGCGCTCGGAAGGCTCGGTTTCTGACCGGTATCCAGTATTGTCTGGAGTATGCACCTCACTGAATCCATCACCGATCAGGCTCAGATCACCGCGCTCACCCAGGAGTACGGCGTCTTCGCCATCATCTGGTACGTCATCGTCGCTATCGCGCTGTGGCGGGTGTTCTCGAAGGCCGGGTACCCGGGCATCCTCGCGATCATCCCGATCGTCAACGTCTTCATTCTCGTCAAGGTGGCGGGATACTCGGCGTGGTCGGCGCTGCTCTACCTGATCCCGATCGTGAACATCGTCTTCGGCATCCTCGTCGCGCTGCGCCTGGGTGAGCGTTTCGGCAAGGGCGGCGTCTTCTCCTTCTTCCTGCTGTGGCTGCTGTCGGCGATCGGCTACCTCATCATCGGCTTCGGCAGCGCCCAGTACTCCGAGCGTCGAGCGTAAGCCCACTGCGCTCCGCGTCGAAGCCGAGACGGCCTGGGATCCTACGATTCCAGGCCGTCTCCGCGCACCGCCCCTCGCTTCGCTCCGCGGGCTACCGGCCGCCGCTGAACCCGCCTCCCCCGCCGCCTCCGCTGAAGCCGCCCCCGCTCGAACCTCCCGAACTGCTCGACGTGTAGCTCACCGACGAGTTCAGCGAACTCGTGAACTGCGAGATCGTGCTGTCGAACGCGCCCAGGCCGTGCATGGCGACCGCCGGGTACCAGTACGGCACGTAGCCGGGACTCTGCTCGTAGCGCACCGCGAGGGTGCGCGTCCACTGCTTCTCGAGCCCGAACAGCATCGCGTAGGGCAGCAGCTTCTCGTAGAGGTGGATCACGTCGACCGAGCCGTCCTGCTGTCGCTCCGCCCCGGAGTACGACTGCAGCATCCGAATGCGATCCGCCTCGGCGACCCTGATGAACTCGCGCACGCCCTCGAGGTACTCGCGGGTCTCGGCCCCGGCCGGCGTATGCACGCGCTGGGGGCACACGGCGATGATCGACAGCACGAGCGCGATTCCGCCCGCGACGAGGCCGACGAGCCCCGCGACGCTGCCGCGCTGGGCGATGCCGACGAGCGAGAGCACGAGCAGCCCCGCAGAGACGACGATGCCGACGATGCCGAGCGCGCGCGGCCGGGCTGTGCAGCCGCTGGAAGTAA
The DNA here is from genome assembly GCF_004028235.1 of Leucobacter muris. Lineage (NCBI taxonomy): Bacteria > Bacillati > Actinomycetota > Actinomycetes > Micrococcales > Microbacteriaceae > Leucobacter > Leucobacter muris. Next base: position 1,529,374 of record NZ_CP035037.1, read on the forward strand.
CCGCGACTCCGGGCCTGCTCGACCCCGCTCGACTGCAGCTTGCGCATCTTCGACGCGAACGACTCGCTCTGCTTCGGGATCGTGAACGCCGCACCCGGAGCGGCCTGGGGGAAGAGCTGCAGCATCGCCTCGCGGTCGACGGGGTCGACCGCGCGCCCGGGGTCGACCAGCCGCAGCACCGGCTGCGGCTGCTTCGGCCCGAAGAGGCCCTGCTCGGCGACGCCGTCCTCGATGCGGAGCGTGCCGTTCACCGCGAGGTGCACGAGCTGCGCCGACGCCGGGTTCGAGGTCGAGCCGACGATCGGAGCCGCGACGAGCGGGGGCAGGTAGTTCGGCACGTCGTACTGCGCGACGATGGTGCCGCGCGCCGTGCGATGCTTGCGGCGCAGCGACAGGACCGACACCAGCCCGGCGACGCCGACTCCGAGCGCGGCGGCGCCGCTCGCGAAGGGCAGCGTGTCGAGGGCGAAGTTCGGCAGGCGCGCCGGGGGCTGCGCGACGCTGCCGGGCTCCAGCCCGATCGCGACGGTGACGCCCTCGCGCGGATCGAGTGCGGCGACCGAGACCGAGAACTCGCCCCCGGCCTCGCTGATCGCGCACTCCTGCGTGGAGTGCGCCGCGCCCGAGTAGCACCTCGCGGCGCCGTTCAGGTGCTCGGCGAGCTCGGGGGAGAAGGAGATCTGCGCCGAGAAGCCGTTGATCGGCTGCCGGTGCTCGAAGTCCGTGAGATCCCAGTAGAACTCGTCGGCCTTTCCGTCGTCGCGGGCGAGCACCACGTCGCTGAGGGTGTACTCGATCACGTACGTCTGCACGCCGTGCACGTAGCGGTCGTCGCCCGTGAGCACCGCGACGAAACCGTCGTCGCGCTCCACGTCGAAGGGCACCGGCTCCCCGGCGGCGTCCGTCACCGAGAAGTCGCGGGGGTCCGTCGACGAGCCCTCGTAGTCGATCGGGAGGCCGCGCACGAGACCCCGGTTCTGATCGAAGTCGGGGAAGCGGGCCGTCAGCGTCTCCGTGACGCGCGCGATCGCGCGCCCCTCGTCGTCGGTGTCGATCCGGTACTCCACCCGCCAGCCGTCGTAGCTGAAATCGTCGACGCTCGCGTGCGCGGGCGGCGCGGATCCGGCGAGCGCGACCGGCCCGATCCCGAACAGCCCCGCCGTGATCCCGAGCACCGCGATCGCGATCCCGAACAGCTTTCCGCGCATCGTCCTCATGCGTTCCACCCTATGAGGTTCTGCCTCGACGCGCCCCGCCGGATGCCGACGCGGCGGCGAGCCCGGCGGCTCGGCGAGGCGCTGCGGGCGAGCGAGCGGCCCACGCGGCGGTGGTATAATGGCTGCATGCTGTTCGGCTCGCTTCTCCTTAGCTGCCGCGACGAGTCCTAGTCCCAGGCCTCCCTCGTCGCGGTGTTCGTGTTTGGCTGAGCAAGAGTTATTGAGACGAGAGAGTACGAGCCCATGAAGAACACGCAGAAGCCCTCCGGCATGCCGGTCCATCGCTACCGCCCGTTCCACGAGATCATCGCGGTCGACCTGCCGGACCGCACGTGGCCCGCGAAGCGCATCACCGAGGCCCCCGCTGGTGCGCCGTCGACCTGCGCGACGGCAATCAGGCGCTCATCGATCCCATGAGCCCCGAGCGCAAGCGCATCATGTTCGACCTGCTCGTCAAGATGGGCTACAAGGAGATCGAGGTCGGGTTCCCCTCGGCCAGTCAGACCGACTTCGATTTCGTGCGGCAGCTCATCGAAGACGACGCGATCCCCGGCGACGTCACCATCCAGGTGCTCACCCAGGCGCGCGAGCACCTGATCAAGCGCACCTACGAGTCGCTCGTCGGCGCCAAGCAGGCCATCGTGCACCTCTATAACTCCACGAGCATCCTGCAGCGCGACGTGGTGTTCCGCTCCGACCGCGAGGGCATCAAGAAGATCGCCACCGAGGGCGCGAAGCTCTGCCGGGCGAGCGAGTCGATCTGCGCGGGCACCGACATCTACTACGAGTACTCGCCCGAGTCGTACACCGGCACCGAGCTCGAGTACGCGGTCGAGGTGTGCAACGACGTGCTCGAGATCTTCGAGCCCGCGCCCGATCGCAAGGTCATCATCAATCTGCCCGCCACGGTCGAGATGGCGACCCCGAACGTCTACGCCGACTCGATCGAGTGGATGAGCCGCCACCTGAACCACCGCGAGAACGTCATCCTCTCGCTGCACCCTCACAACGACCGCGGCACGGCCATCGCGGCGGCCGAGCTCGGCTACATGGCGGGTGCGGATCGCATCGAGGGGTGCCTCTTCGGCAACGGGGAGCGCACGGGCAACGTCGACCTCGTCGCCCTCGGCATCAACCTGTTCACCCAGGGCATCGACCCCCAGATCGACTTCTCCCGCCTCGACGAGGTGCGTCGCACCGCCGAGTACTGCAACCAGCTGCGGGTGCCCGAGCGCAGCCCGTGGGCCGGCGACCTCGTCTACACGGCGTTCTCGGGTTCGCATCAGGACGCCATCAAGAAGGGCTTCGAGCGCATGGCGCAGGACGCCGAGGCCGCGGGCACGGCGATCGACGACATCGAATGGGCCGTGCCCTACCTGCCCGTCGACCCGAAGGATCTGGGGCGCTCCTACGAGGCGGTCATCCGGGTCAATTCCCAGTCGGGCAAGGGCGGCGTCGCCTACCTGCTGAAGACCGACCACAACCTCGACCTGCCGCGCCGGCTGCAGATCGAGTTCAGCGCGGTGGTGCAGGGGCTCACCGACAGCGAGGGCGGCGAGGTCTCGAGCGACGAGATCTGGCGCATCTTCCAGGACGAGTACCTGCCCACGACCGACTCGTCGTTCGAGCGCTGGGGCCGCTACGAGCTGTTCCGGACCGCGTCGACGAGCGCGGGCGACGGGGTGACCGAGCTCACCGTCGACTACCGCGACGGCGAGGGGGAGCATCAGCTCACCGCCCGCGGCAACGGCCCGGTCGACGCCTTCATCACGGGCATCAACGAGAACGGCCACGCCGTGACGCTGTTCGACTACGTCGAGCACGCGATGAGCTCGGGCGGCGATGCCGTCGCCGCCGCCTACGTCGATCTCGAGGTCGACGGCCAGCGGCTGTGGGGCGTGGGCGTCGACCCCGATACCACGCGCGCGACGCTCAAGGCGATCGTCTCGGCTGTGAACCGGGCGGTGCGCAGCCGGAACGCGGAAGGTGCCGCCGCCGGCGTGTCCCGCACGGCGGCGGCCCACGGCGCGTAGAGCGGTGCGGTGCGGACCTCGCGGGAGCGCGAGGCCCGCACCGGTGCAGTCGGTGAGACCGCCGCCGAGGCGCCATGCCGGCATGCATCGGTCGTTCGTAGATATATTCGAATGATCGGTGTGGCGCGAGCACCTCCGTCCGATGCGCACTCTAGGCTGGGTGCGTGATTGCTTCGATAAGCGGGCCCGTGCTCGCGTCCGGCGCCGGTTGGGTCGTCGTGGGTGTCGGCGGGATCGGCATGCGCGTGGAGGTGCCCAGCGGGCGCGTGTCCCAGGCCGTCGTCGGCGACGAGGTCTCGCTGCACACCTCGCTCGTGGTGCGCGAGGACTCGCTGACCCTGTTCGGCTTCGCCACGCAGGACGAACTCGACGTGTTCGGTCACCTCATCGCCGTCTCGGGCGTGGGACCGCGCAGCGCGCTCGGAGTGCTCTCGTCGTTGAGCCCCGCCGAGATCGCCCGCGCCGTGGCCGCGGAGGACGAGAAACCGTTCCGCAAGGTCTCGGGCATCGGCCCCAAGACGGCGAAGCTGATCGTCGTCTCGCTCGCGGGCAAGCTTCCCGAGTCGGCCTTCGCCGATGCGGGCGCTCCCGACACGGCCCCCGGCGACCCGGTGCAGCGCGCCGCCGACGCAGTCAGCGAGGGCCTGGTCGGCCTCGGCTGGTCCGAATCGGATGCCCGCCAGGCCGTGCAGGACGCCCGCGACGCCGGAGCCCCCGACGACCATGCGGGTCTGCTGCGGGCCGCGCTCGCACTGCTGCAGGCCGCTCGCGGCGGAGCCGGAGCACGCCGATGACGGGGGAGCTCTCGCCTCAGGCGTCGCCGTCCGAGCAGGGGTACGAGGGCGCGCTGCGCCCGTCGACGCTCTCGGAGTTCGTCGGCCAGTCGAAGGTGCGCCGCCAGCTCGGGCTGCTGCTCGACGCCGCGACCATGCGGCAGCACACCCCCGACCACATCCTGCTCGCGGGCCCGCCCGGACTGGGCAAGACCACGCTCTCGATGATCGTGGCCTCCGAACTCGACAAGCCGCTCCACCAGACGTCCGGCCCCGCGATCCAGCACGCCGGCGACCTCGCAGCCGTGCTCTCCGCCCTCACGCCGGGAGAGGTGCTGTTCGTCGACGAGATCCACCGCATGGCGCGCAGCGCCGAGGAGATGCTCTACCTCGCGATGGAGGACTTCAAGGTCGACATCATGGTGGGCAAGGGCGCCGGCGCGACGTCGGTGCCGCTCGAACTCGCCCCCTTCACGCTCGTGGGCGCGACCACTCGGGCGGGTCTGCTGCCCAATCCGCTGCGCGACCGTTTCGGTTTCACCGCGCATCTCGAGTTCTACTCCGACGACGAGCTCGCGAGTGTGGTCCGCCGCGCGGCAGGCCTGCTCGGCTTCGCGCTGTCGGAGCAGGGCGTCGACGAGATCGCCCGGCGGTCCCGGGGCACCCCTCGTATCGCCAACCGGCTGCTGCGCCGAGTGCGCGACTACAGCCTCGTGCACGAGACGCCCGGCGACACCGCCAGCGTGCAGGCGGCACTCGCCCTCTACGACGTCGACCAGCACGGCCTCGACCGTCTCGACCGCGAGGTGCTGCGCGCGGTGGTCGAACGGTTCTCGGGAGGGCCGGTGGGCCTCTCGACGCTCGCGGTCTCGGTGGGCGAGGAAGCCGAGACGATCGAGGCGGTCGTCGAGCCCTTCCTCGTGCGCACCGGTCTGCTGACCCGCACCCCTCGCGGCAGGGTGGCGACACGGCTGGGCTGGGAGCACGTGGGCGTCGCGCCGCCCGGCGCTCCGAACGGCGCGCCCACGCTCATCTGAGGCGCCGGGCCGCTGCCCGCTCCCTGAGAGCCAGCCGTACGGCTTCGTCGGATGAGGCCTTCCGTTCGTCGGGTTTTCCAGCCGAAGCACGGTAGGCTTATGAAATCTGTGCCTCGCGGCTCCATTTCCGGACCGCCCATCGAAAGGACTCTCGTGGCTCTCGACCCGATCAGCATTCTCATGTTCGGACTCATCGCAGTTCTGATCTTCTTCATGTTCCGCAACGGCAAGAAGCGTCAGCAGGCGATGCAGGAGCTGCAGAACGGCCTGCGCCCCGGCGCCGAGGTGATGCTGCAGTCGGGCATCTTCGGCACCATCGAGTCGATCGACGAGGAAGAGAATCGCGCCGTCGTGCGCAGCGGCACCAGCACGCTGGTCGTGCACCGCAACGCCATCTCGCAGGTCGTCACCCCGGTCGAGAGCACCGACGCCGACGAGCCGATCGCCGGTTCCTTCGCCCCCGACGACGATCCCGAGTTCGGCGAGCGCCTCGCCAAGGGCGTTCCCGGCGAGCCCGCCACCGGTGCCGACGCCGCCGAGGGCAGCGCCGACTCGACCGAGACCGAGCGCCCCGACGCCGACGACCAGACCGACGGGCAGGCTCCCAAGGCCTGATCCGCGCGCCGCGGGAGGGGAACCGCGGCACCTTCCACTTCACCCATAGAGAAAGCAGTAAGTCTTGGCGTCCACACCCGCGGTGCGGAGGGCTCGTCGCTCCCTCGTATTCCTCCTGGTCCTCATCGTCGGCCTTGCGGGCCTCATCACCTACGGGGTGTTCCGCAGCGATGCGACATGGACGCCCAAGCTCGCACTCGACCTGCAGGGCGGCACGCAGATCCTGCTCGCAGCCGAGCAGACGGACGGCCAGGCGGTCAGCGGCGAGCAGCTGCAGCAGGCCGTCTCGATCATCCGCCAGCGCGTCGACGCCGCCGGCGTCTCCGAGGCCGAGATCACCACGCAGGGCGGCCAGCACATCTCGGTGTCGATCCCCGGCAAGGCCGACGAGGCCACGCTGCAGCGCATCGAGGCCTCGGCGAAGCTCGACTTCCGCCCGGTGCTCGCCACGGGCATGGGTGTCGACCTCGAGCAGCTGCAGCAGCAGGCCGAGGGCGACGACGCGGCGGCGACCCCCGAGGGCGAGACGGCCGACGCGGAGGACTCGTCGGATGCCGCTGCCGCCGATGAGCAGTCGTCCGAGACGACCGCGACCGACGAGCAGGCTGACGACGCCGAGACGGCCGACGACGCCGCTGCCGACGCGGGCGACGTGGATCCCGATCCGCTGCCCACCGAAGCCGGCGACATGGCCTGGATCACCCCCGCGCTGCAGCAGCAGTTCGACGCGTTCAGCTGCGACTCCGAGGCCGCGCTCGACACCCGCGAAGCGGCGGCCGACCGACCCCTCATCACCTGCGACGACGCGGGCATGGAGAAGTTCATCCTCGGCCCGGTCGAGCTGAGCGGCGATGTCATCACCGACGCGGTCGCGCAGATGGGCACCACCAACACCGGTGCGACGACCGGCGAGTGGGTCGTGCAGATCACCATGAACAGCCAGGGCGCCGATACCTTCGGCAAGATCAGCACGCGCCTCTACGGTGCTGCCGAGCCTCAGAACCGCTTCGCCTTCGTGCTCGACGGCAGCGTGCTCTCGGCTCCCACCATGAACGGCCAGATCCTCGACGGACGCCCCTCGATCAGCGGCAGCTTCACGCAGGAGTCCTCGCAGGCGCTCGCCGATCAGCTCAAGTTCGGCGCACTGCCGATGGACTTCACCGTGCAGAGCCAGGAGGACATCTCGGCGACGCTCGGCACGAACCAGCTGCAGGCGGGTCTGCTCGCCGGTCTGATCGGCCTGCTGCTCGTGGTCGTCTACTCCATCTTCCAGTACCGGGCCCTCGGTTCGCTCACCATCGCGTCCCTCGCGATCGCCGCGGTGCTCACCTACCTGCTGCTCACCTTCTTCTCGTGGAGGCAGGGCTACCGGCTCTCGCTCGCGGGCGTCGCGGGCATCATCGTCGCGGTCGGCTTCACCGCCGACTCCTTCATCGTCTACTTCGAGCGCATCCGCGACGCGCTGCGCGACGGGTTCAGCATCGAGAGCGCGGTGGAGCACGGCTGGAAGCGGGCCTTCCGTACGGTGCTCGCCTCGGACGGCGTCAACCTGCTCGCCGCGGTGATCCTCTTCATCCTCGCGGTCGGCAACGTGAAGGGCTTCGCGTTCACGCTCGGCCTCACGACGCTCGTCGACGTGCTCGTGGTCGCGCTCTTCACGCACCCGATGATGACGCTGCTGGCCCGCACCCGCTTCTACCGCTCGGGCCACCCCGCGTCGGGTCTCGATCCCCAGCGCCTCAGCGCTGTGTACCGAGGCCGCGCCCAGTTCCGCGAGCCTGTCATCGCCGCCAAGGGCGCGGGCAAGAAGAACGCGCGCAGCCAGAAGGAGGCCGAGCGCCGGCAGACCATCGCTGAGCGCAAGGCGGCGGAGCAGGGCATCTCGCTCGAGACCGCCAACACCGGAAAGGAGAGCTAAGCATGGCTCGCTCATTCGCCGAATTCGGCAACGCTCTCTACACCGGCGAGAAGTCGATCGACTTCGTCGGCAAGCGCAAGATCTGGTACGTGATCTCGATCGTGCTCATCGTGCTCTCGGTGCTCGGGCCTCTCGCCCGCGGCGGATTCAGCTTCGGCATCGAGTTCACGGGCGGCAGCCAGTTCCAGGTGCACCTCTCGGAGCAGGGCGACCGCGATCCGGCGCTCGCCGAGGAGGCCGTCGCCGACGTGCTGCCCTCGGCGGCGCCCCGCGTGACCCAGCTCGGCCCCACCGACATCCGCGTGCAGACCGAGGCGCTCGACGAGAACGAGAACCGCGCGGTGACGACGGCGCTCGCCGAGGCCTACGGGGTCGGCGAGGACGAGGTGACGTACTCGTACATCGGCCCGGCCTGGGGCCAAGACATCACCCGACAAGCGGTCATCGCCCTCTTCGTCTTCCTGCTCTTCGCGGCCCTCGTCATGGCGATCTACTTCCGCACCTGGAAGATGTCGCTCGCGGCCATCATCGCGCTGCTGCACGACCTCGTGATCACGGCGGGCATCTACGGCATCTCCGGCTTCGAGATCACGCCGGCGGCCATGATCGGCTTCCTCACGATCCTCGGCTATTCGCTCTACGACACCGTCGTGGTCTTCGACAAGATCCGCGAGAACACCTCTCCGGGCGAGCTCAACGACCGCCGCACCTTCGCGGAGTCGGTCAACCTCGGCGTCAACCAGACGCTCGTGCGCTCGATCAACACCTCGGTGGTCGCCCTGCTGCCGGTCGCGTCGATCCTCTTCATCGGGGCGTTCGTGCTGGGGGCGGGCACACTGCGCGACATCTCGCTGGCGCTGTTCATCGGCATCCTGGTGGGCGCCTACTCGACCATCTTCATCGCGGCACCGGCCTACGCGCACCTGCGCGCGGGGGAGCCCGGGATCAAGCGTCACGACGAGAAGGCCCTGCGCTCCCGCAAGCCCGCGACCAGCGACGCCGACGAGCAGAACGGAGCTCCGATCGGCGCCTAGCGGCTGGTTCGTGGGAATGACCTCTCGTGGTGTAACGTTCAAACATTCGAGGGAGGTCTGAGGTGGTCACGAACGACGTAACGCAGCAGAGCGGCGCGACGGCGCTGCGTCGGCTGGTGCCCCGGATCTTCTCCCGCGGCACCTCTCCCGGCGCCGTCGACCAGCTGGTGCGCACGGTGCGCGGCAACTATCCTCGCGCCGATCTCTCCGTGATCGAACGCGCCTACACCGTGGCCGAGCGCGCTCACCGGGGGCAGAAGCGGCGCAGCGGCGAGCCCTACATCACCCACCCCATCGCGGTGGCCCAGATCCTCGCCGAGCTGGGGGTGGCCCCCGTGGCGATCGCCGCGGCGCTGCTGCACGACACCGTCGAAGACACCGAGTACACGCTCGAGCAGCTGACCGAGGAGTTCGGCGATGAGATCGCCATGCTCGTCGACGGCGTGACCAAGCTCGACAAGGTCAAGTACGGCGACTCCGCGCAGGCCGAGACGGTGCGCAAGATGGTCGTCGCGATGTCGAAGGACATCCGCGTGCTCGTGATCAAGCTGGCGGATCGCCTGCACAACGCGCGCACCTGGGGCTTCGTGCCGGGCGACTCCGCCAAGCGCAAGGCGCAGGAGACCATCGAGATCTACGCGCCGCTCGCCCACAGGCTGGGCATCCAGTCGCTGAAGGCCGAGCTCGAGGACCTCTCGTTCGCGGTGTTGAAGCCGAAGCTCTACGCCGAGATCGAGAACCTCGTGACGCAGCGCAACCCGCAGCGCGACGAGCTCGTCGGCCGCGTGATCAGCTCGATCGACAACGATCTGCGCGAGGCGAAGATCCGCGGCGAGGTGACGGGCCGGCCCAAGGAACTCTATTCGATCTATCAGAAGATGGTGGTGCGCGGCCGAGATTTCGACGACATCTACGACCTCGTCGGCATCCGCGTGCTCGTGAACTCGATCCGAGACTGCTACGCGGTGCTCGGAGCCGTGCACGCGCGATGGACGCCGATCCCGGGCCGCTTCAAGGACTACATCGCGACGCCGAAGTTCAACCTGTACCAGTCGCTCCACACCACCGTGATCGGCCCCGACGGCCGGGCGGTGGAGATCCAGATCCGCACGGTCGAGATGCACCAGCGCGCCGAGTACGGCGTGGCCGCGCACTGGAAGTACAAGCAACGCCAGCAGGGGCAGCAGGCGCCGGGCTCGAGCGACATGGCCTGGCTCGCGCACATCTCCGATTGGCAGGCCGAGACCGAAGATCCCAGCGAGTTCCTCGACGCGCTGCGGTTCGAGATCGGCGCCAAGGAGGTCTACGTCTTCACCCCGAAGGGGCGCGTCATCGGGCTGCCCGCCGGCGGTACCCCGGTCGACTTCGCCTACGCCGTGCACACGGAGGTCGGGCACCGTACGATGGGCGCGCGGGTGAACGGCCGCCTCGTGTCGCTCGAGACACCGCTGCAGAACGGCGACGTCGTCGAGGTGTTCACGTCGAAGGATCCGAACGCCGGCCCGAACAAGTCGTGGCTCGACTTCGTGAAGAGCAAGCGGGCGCAGAACAAGATCCGTCAGTGGTTCACGAAGGAGCGCCGGGAGGAGGACGCCGAGAGCGGCAAAGTCGAGATCACCAAGGCCCTGCGCAAGCAGGGGCTGCCGCTGCACCAGGTGATGAACTCCGACGGCCTGCAGCAGGTCGCGCTGCAGCTGCGGTACGCCGACGTGACCGCCCTCTATGCCGCGGTGGGAGCAGGGCACGTGTCGGCCCAATCGGTGGTCGAGAAGGTCACCGCGCTGCTGTTCGACGAGCAGACCTCGACAGAACCCGCCCTCGCGACGCTGCCCATCATCGAGGCGCCCCGCGCGAGCAAGGTGGCCGATTCGAGCGGCATCGTGGTGAAGGGCGCCTCGGGCGTGCTGGCGAAGCTGGCCAAGTGCTGCACGCCCGTTCCTGGCGACGAGGTGATGGGCTTCGTGACGAAGGCGGACGGCGTATCGGTGCACCGCGTGGACTGTCACAACTTCCAGAACCTGCGCGAGCAGCAGGATCGGGTGGTCGAGGTCGAGTGGGCTCCGTCGACGAAGAGCGTGTTCCTGGTGCAGATCCAGATCGAGGCGCTCGATCGCGCGGGTCTGCTCTCGGACATCACCCGCTCGCTCTCGGAGCACCACGTCAACATCCTCTCGGCCTCGGTGAACACCTCCACGTCGCGTCTGGCGATCAGCAAGTTCGTGTTCGAGATGGCGAACTCCACCCACCTCAATCACGTGCTCAACGCCGTGCGCCGCATCGACGGCGTCTACGACGTCTACCGCATCACCAACTGACGGCGGCCCTTCACACCGCGTCGAGGCGCCCGAGCGCGACGCAGCGGTACTGCGCCCGCCCGTTCACGAGTCTCGCGCGGATCTCATCGGCGCCTCCGGCGACGAGCGGGAGCAGCAGCCGCACCGCCACTCGGCGCCGCGGTTCGAAGGCGCCGGGCGTGCGCAGCAGGTCGCAGACGGTCTGGGCGGGCCCGGTGACGCGCAGGCCGGGATCGAAGACGTGCAGCGCCTCGTCGGGGTAGACGAACTGGTGCAGGGCGAGATCGGGGCCGCGGCGCCGTAGCGGTGGGCGACGTCCGCCGAGCGTCGAAAACTCGAGCGGGCGCCCCGGATCGCGACAGGCGCCCCACACCCAGGCGGCCGTCAGCCGCACAGCGACCCGATCCGGGGTGAGCCAGGGGCCGAGGGCCGTGGCGCGTACCCGCGGGGTGTCGGGCCAGCCCGCTCCGCGCACACCGGGCCCGCAGCCCACGAGGCTGCCGCGCAGTCGCTCGGCCGAGCGCACCGCCGGGGGCCAGCGGTCGAAGCGGGGGAGCAGGGGAGGCGCGGAAGCGGTCATGCCTCAATGCTCGACGCCGGAGCCTGGAAAGACCAGGCCCCGGCGTTGAATGTGGATAACTCGCTCGGATCGGAGCCCTGGGCTCCCGTTGTGAGCGAACTCCGGTCGAGGTGCTCAGTCGCCGATCGCGGCGAGCCACGACTGCTGCGTGGCGAGCTTCTCCTCGGCCGAGGCCACGGCCTTCGCGTCGCCCGCCTCGCGGGCCGCCTCGACCTCCGCGGTGAGCTCGGCGATCGAGGCCTCGAGCTGACCGCGCAGGCCCTCGCTGCGGGCCTTCGTCTCGGGGTTGGTCTTGCGCCAGTGCTCCTCTTCGAGGCCCTTCACGTGATCCTCGATCTTGCGGAGACGCGACTCGATGTCGCGCAGCGCCTCACGGGGAACGCGGCCGATCTCGTCCCAGCGCAGCTGCACCTCGGTGAGCGCCTTGCGCGCGGCGCCGTGGTCGCGCTGCTCGAGGATGGGGGCGGCCTCGTCGAGCAGGGACTGCTTGGCGGTGAGGTTCGCCGTGTACTCCTCGTTGGTCTGAGCGGCCTCGGCAGCCTTCGCCTCGTAGAGCACGTCGCCGGCCGCCTTGAACCGGGCCCAGAGCTGATCGTCGAGCTTGCGGCTCGCGCGGCCCGCCGCCTTCCAGTCGTCGAGCAGGGCGCGGTAGGCCGGAATGCCCTCGACGCCCTTCGGCGCGAGCGCCTCGGCTGCAGAGATGATGCGCTCCTTGCGCTGCTTCACCTCTTTGTTGTTGGCGTCCATCTGGGCGAAGTGCGAGCGGCGCGCCGAGTCGAACGTCTGCCGCGCGGTGCGGAAGCGCTTCCAGAGGGCGTCGGCCTGCGGCTTCGGGATCTGGGGCCCGCTGCGCTGGGCGGTCTGCCAGTCGGTGAAGAGCTGCTCGAAGGCGTGGCTCGTGTCCTTCCAGCGAATCGAGGACTCGGGCTGGGCGGCGAGACGCTCGGCCTCGGCGACGATGGCCTCCCGCTTGGCGACGGCCTCCTGTCGGGCGGCCTCGCGCTCGGCCTGCTGCTTCTCACCGAGCTCTGCGGTCTTCTCGCCGAGCTTCTCGACGCGCGCGCGGAGGGCGGCGATGTCGCCGACGGCGGCGGGCTCGACGAGCTGCTCGCGCAGCTTCGCGACGGTGTCGGCCGCGGAGACATCGGCGGTGCCGCGGGCGATGCGGGCCTCGAGCAGCACGATCTGCCCTTCGAGGTCGGCGTACTTGCGGGTGAAGTAGGCCAGGGCCTCTTCGGGCGTGCCGTCGGGGAACGAGCCGACCACACGTTCGCCGTCACCCTCGCGAACGTAGACGGTGCGGTCGTCGTCGACTCGGCCCCAGGGCGTTTCGTTGGTCGCTTCGCTCAAGGTTCTGCTCACCTGTCGTGTGGGGCCGGGGTCGCCGACCATAACGGAATAGACCCCTCCACTATGCCACAGCCGGATTTGCCCGGCTCGTCGGGGCTCGACTCGGGCGCGAATGTCAGAGGCGCTGGGTAGCATGGCCACGTGGAAACGAACGCCGCTCCCTCGCACACGGCGCCGCTCGCGGTGCGCATGCGGCCCCGCTCGCTCGACGAGGTGGTGGGGCAGCAGCATCTGCTGCGCCCGGGATCGCCGCTGCGCACCCTCGCCTCCGACTCAGAGGGCGGCGGCGGCGCGGTGTCGGTCATCCTCTGGGGGCCGCCCGGCACGGGCAAAACCACCCTGGCGCAGGCGATCGCGCACTCGAGCGGCCGCCGCTTCGTCGAGCTCTCGGCGGTCACCGCCGGTATCAAAGACGTGCGTACGGTCATGGAGCGGGCGCTGAACGACCGCGACCTCTACGGCATCGCGACCGTGCTCTTCCTCGACGAGATCCACCGCTTCACGAAGGCCCAGCAGGACGCGCTGCTGCCCGGCGTCGAGAACGGCTGGGTGACGCTCGTGGCGGCCACGACCGAGAACCCCTCGTTCTCGGTGATCAGTCCGCTGCTCTCGCGTTCGCTGCTGCTCACCCTCGAACCGCTCGACGACGCCGATCTGCGTCGCCTGCTCGAGCGGGCGATCGCCGATCCCCGCGGGCTCGGCGGGGCGGTCGACGCCGACGACGAGGCCCTCGATGCGCTCGTGCAGCTCGCCTCGGGCGACGCCAGGCGGGCGCTCACCGCGCTCGAGGCCTCCGCCGCCTCGGCCCTCGCCGGCGGCGGGGCGGTGCAGCATGAGGAGCAGGCGGGGGCGGACGGGCATCCGGCCCGTGCCGGCGAGGAGGGGGAGTCGGACGCCGGCGAAGGCGACGCCTCCGCAGCTGCCGATGCGGGCGAGGATGCCTGGGCAGACGCAGATGCCGTGGCGGACGCGGGTGCCGAGGCTGATTCGGCGAGCGGGGCGCGTGCGGGGGAGGGCGCAGCAGGAGCAGCGGGATCGGGAGCCGAGAAGCCCGCCCGCCCGCGGCTGACGCCCGAGATCGTGTCTGCAGCGGTAGATCGCGCGCTGCTGCGCTACGACCGCAACGGAGACCAGCACTACGACGTCATCAGCGCCTTCATCAAGTCGCTGCGCGGCTCCGACCCCGACGCCGCGGTGCACTATCTCGCACGCATGATCGAGGCCGGCGAAGATCCCAGGTTCATCGCGCGCCGACTGATGGTGCACGCGGCCGAAGACGTGGGGCTCGCCGACCCGCAGGCGCTGCCGATCGCGGTCGCAGCGGCCGAGGCGACCCAGCTCATCGGCCTGCCCGAGGCCCGCATCCCGCTCGCCGAGGCCACCATCTACATAGCCACGGCGCCCAAGTCGAACGCGGTCATCACGGCGATCGACTCGGCGATTGCAGATGTGAAGGCCGGCCGCTTCGGCCTGGTGCCGAAGCACCTGCGCGACGCCCACTACCCGGGGGCGAAACGGCTCGGCCACGGCAAGGGCTACGTCTACCCCCACAGCGACCCGCGGGGCGTCTCGCGTCAGCAGTACCTTCCCGACGAGCTGATCGACCGCGTCTACTACGCGCCGACCCAGCACGGCAACGAGCGCGAGATCTCGGATCGCCTCGAGAAGATCCGCCGCATCACGCGGGGCGGCTGATCCTCCGCTCACGAGCAGTTCGTGCCGCGAACCGCGCCGAGAGATCTGATAAGCTAGTCGCTGGCCAACACCACTGCCGCGCACGGCTGCGCGCGGAGAGCAGGTGGCAGTCGCCCTGTAGCCGGGTTTCTGCACTGGTCGTTCCCTCACCGAAGACGGTTTGCTGCGTCGCGTGCATTGCGAGCGAGAGCTCGTGAATGCGGGCGCAGCGTGGCCGAGAGAACACAGGGCTCGATCCCGAGCCCGCACCCCGCACAGAAACCCGAAAGGACCCACGTGTCGACTACGTCGCGTACCCGTTCCAAGACTCGCCTGAGCCGCTCGCTCGGCATCGCCCTCACGCCGAAGGCCGCGCGCTACCTCGAGAAGCGCCCCTACGGCCCCGGTCAGCACGGCCGCACCAAGCGCAAGAGCGACAGCGACTACGCCGTCCGCCTGCGCGAGAAGCAGCGTCTGCGTGCCCAGTACGGCATCCGCGAGAAGCAGCTCGTCATCGCCTTCAAGGAGGCCCGTCGCCAGGACGGCCTGACCGGTGAGAACCTGGTCGAGCTGCTCGAGATGCGCCTCGACGCGCTCGTGCTGCGCGCCGGCTTCGCCCGCACCACCGCGCAGGCCCGCCAGCTCGTGGTGCACCGCCACATCCTCGTCGACGGCAAGATCGTCGACCGTCCCTCCTTCCGCGTGAAGCCGGGTCAGCTCATCCACGTCAAGGAGCGCTCCGAGGGCCTCGAGCCCTTCCAGGTCGCCGCTGCCGGCGGTCACGCCGAGGTGCTGCCGAACGTTCCCGGTTACCTCGAGGTCGAGCTCGACAAGCTCCAGGCCCGCCTCGTGCGTCGCCCGAAGCGCGCCGAGGTCCCCGTGACCTGCGAGGTTCAGCTCGTGGTCGAGTACTACTCGGGCCGCTGAACACCGAGCACCACACGCCGAAGGGGCGTCGGAGAGATCCGGCGCCCCTTCGGCGTTCCCACGGGTCGCAGAGCCTCCGTCGGGGGCTACCGCTAAGCTTGAGGGGTGCTTCCCGCGCCCGGCCGACCGGCCGCGGTCGAACGCCGCTAGGAGGAATGGAAACATGCGCAAACTGCTGTGGCTCATGAGCGGAGTGGTGCTGGGGTTCATCGCCGCGCACTTCGTCAACCAGACGCCCGAGGGGCGCCGTTTCTTCGCCCGGGTCAACCGCGGCGTCGACGAGCTGAACCGCGCCTTCGTCACCGGCTACCGCGAGGCTGAGGCCGAGGCCGACGAACTGCTCGACGACGTCGAGGCCGCGCTGCGCAAGCTGCGCGAGCAGCGCTGATCCAGCCCCACGAACACCGACCAGAAGGATCCCCACCGGATGCAGACCGCTGAAATCCACCGCCGCTGGCTCGACTTCTTCGAGAAGCGAGGGCACACCGTCGTGCCCTCGGCGTCGCTCGTCAGCGACGACCCCAGCCTCATGTTCACGGTCGCGGGCATGGTGCCGTTCGTGCCCTACCTCTCCGGCCTCGTTCCCGCGCCCTACCCGCGCGCGACGAGCGTGCAGAAGTGCATCCGCACGAACGACATCGAAGAGGTCGGCCGTACCCCGCGCCACGGCACCTTCTTCCAGATGTGCGGCAACTTCTCCTTCGGCGACTACTTCAAGGAGGAGGCGATCGGCTTCGCCTGGGAGCTGCTCACCACGAGCGAGGCGGACGGCGGGCTCGGCTTCGACCCGAAGGATCTCTGGGTCACCGTCTACGAAGACGACGACGAGGCCCTCGCGCTGTGGAAGCGGCTCTCGACGCTGCCAGACGAGCGCATCCAGCGGCTCGGCAAGGACACCAACTACTGGTCGACCGGTCAGCCCGGCCCCGCCGGCCCGTGCTCGGAGATCTTCTACGACCTCGGGCCCGAGTACGGCGTCGACGGCGGCCCCGCCACCGACGACGACCGTTACGTCGAGATCTGGAACCTGGTGTTCATGCAGTACCAGATCACCGATGTGACGTCGAAGACCGACTTCACGATCGTGGGCGAGCTGCCGAACAAGAACATCGACACGGGCATGGGGCTCGAGCGCGTCGCCTTCATCAAGCAGGGCGTGCAGAACATGTACGAGATCGACCAGGTGCGGCCGGTGCTCGATCGCGCGGCCGAGCTCGCCGGCAAGACCTACGGCGAGAACCACGCCGACGACGTGCGACTGCGCGTCATCGCCGACCACGTGCGCAGCGGCCTCATGCTCATCGCCGACGGCGTCACGCCGTCGAACGAGGGCCGCGGCTACATTCTGCGCCGCCTGCTGCGCCGGGTGATCCTCTCGATGCGGCTGCTCGGTTTCGACGGGCCCAGCTTCGCCGAACTCTTCCCCGTCTCCCGCGACGCGATGAAGGCCGCGTATCCCGAGGTCGAGCGCGACTTCGAGTTCATCTCGCGCGCGGCCTACGCCGAGGAGAAGACCTTCCTGCGCACGCTCGCCTCGGGCATCCAGATCCTCGACGCCGCCGTCGACAGCGCGAAGGGCGCCGGCGCCGACGTTCCCGGCGACACCGCGTTCCTGCTGCACGACACCCACGGTTTCCCGATCGAGCTCACGCTCGAGATCGCCGAGGAGGCGGGGGTGCAGGTCGACCGCGGGGTCTTCGTCGAGCTCATGCAGGAGCAGCGCGACCGCGCGAAGGCCGACGCCAAGGCGAAGAAGGGTCAGCGGGCCGACCTCTCGGTCTACAAGGAGCTGCGCGGACTCGGCGAGACCGCCTTCGTCGGATACGACGAGCTGATCCACGAGAGCCGCGTGCTCGGCATCGTCGTCGACGGCGCGCCGGCGCCCGAGGCGCGCGAGGGCCAGCTGGCCGAGATCGTGCTGGCCGAGACGTCGCTGTGGGCCGAGTCGGGCGGGCAGGATTCCGACCAGGGCATCATCATCGGCGACGGCTTCGAAGCCGAGGTGCTCGACGTGCAGAAGCCGGTGCCGGGCCTGATCGTGCACACCGTCAAGGTGACGATCGGCACCATCGGTCTCGATGCGCGCGCCGAGACCCGCGTCGACGCCGACTACCGCCGGGGCGCCACGCAGGCCCACTCGGGCACCCACATCGTGCATGCCGCGCTGCGCGACGTGCTGGGTCCGAACGCCCACCAGGCCGGCTCGTACAACAAGGCCGGCTACCTGCGGCTCGACTTCACCCACAGCGACGCCCTCTCGACCGAGACGAAGAGCGAGATCGAGGAGATCTCGAACCTCGCGATCCGCAGCGACTACGAGGTGGTCACCCGCGAGATGTCCCTCGACGAGGCGAAGGCGATGGGCGCGATGGCGCTCTTCGGCGAGAAGTACGGCGACCGCGTGCGCGTCGTCGATATCGGCGGTCCGTGGTCGCGCGAGCTCTGCGCGGGCACCCACGTGTCGAGTGCGGCCGAGGTGGGCATGATCAGTCTCGTCTCGGAGAGCTCGGTCGGCTCGACGAACCGCCGCGTCGAGTCTCTCGTCGGCATCGAGGCGTTCCGCAACTTCGCCGCCGAGCGGGCCATCGTGCAGCAGCTCACCAGCGGGCTGAAGGTGCCGCGGGCCGAGCTCGTCACGAAGGTGCAGGATCTCGGCGCCCAGCTGCGGGCGGCCGAGAAGAAGGTCGCCGCGCTCGAGGCCGAGAAGCTGGGCCAGCGCGTGCCCGAGCTGCTTGCGGGCGCCCGTGATCTCGACGGCGTGCGAGCGGTGCTCGGCTCGCTCGGCTCGGTCGGATCGGCCGACGACGTTCGCGCGCTCGTGCTGCAGCTGCGGGATCGGCTCGCCGCCGAGGCGGGCGTCGTAGCGCTCGCGGGGGAGGCCGGCGGCAAGCCCGTCGTCATCGCGGCGACCACCCAGGGCGCCCGCGATCGCGGCGTGCGCGCGGGCGACCTCGCGAAGCTCGGGGCGAAGGTGCTCGGCGGCGGCGGCGGCGGCAAGCCCGACCTCGCGCAGGGCGGCGGCACCGACCCCGCGAAGATCGACGACGCGCTCGCCGAGATCCGGCGACACCTGGGCGGCTGATGCGCATCGGCGTGCGACTCGGCGTCGACGTGGGCAAGGCCCGCGTCGGCGTCGCCCGCAGCGACCCCCACGGCATGCTGGCCACCCCGGTCGAGACGGTGCCGCGCGACCTCGGCGGCGACGCCGACCTCGTGCGCATCGCGCGGGTCGCGGCCGACCTCGATGCGGTCGAGGTGATCGTGGGCCTGCCGCTGAACCTGCGGGGCGAGCGCACCCCCTCGACCGACGACGCCGCGGCCTTCGCCGAGCGCCTCGCCTCGAGGCTCGACGGCGACGGCGTGCCAGTGCGCCTCGTCGACGAGCGGCTCTCGACCGTCTCCGCGCAGGGCCAGCTGCGGCAGGCGGGCAAGAAGACGAAGCAGAGCCGGTCGATCATCGACCAGGCCGCGGCGGTGGTGATCCTGCAGCACGCGCTCGACGTCGAGCGCGCCCGCGGCGAGGCCCCCGGACACGCGGTCGCAATCCCTGAGCCCCCCGAGGAGGAGACTCGAACATGAACGCTCGCACGCGCGAGGACGCCCGCCGCACCGGCCGGAGAGTCCTCATCTCGCTGCTCGTCGCCCTGCTGCTGCTCGGCGGTCTCGCCGGCGCCGGAGCCTACCTCTGGTCGCACTACGGCGAGCAGGTCTCGCTGGCCATGGGGTGGACCACGAACGACTATGACGACAGCGACCAGGGCGACGAGGTCTCGGTCACCGTTCGCGCGGGCGAGATCGGATCCGACATCTCCGCCTCGCTGGAGGAGGCCGGCGTGGTGAAGACCTCGGACGCGTTCACCGAACTGCTGCTCGCGCAGCAGCCCCAGGTCGAGTTCCAGCCGGGCATCTACACCCTGCGCGAGCGGATGAGCTCGCAGGCCGCCCTCGACGCCATGCAGGATCCGGCGAACCTCCGGCAGCTGAGCGCAACGATCCCGGAGGGGCTCACGATCGAGGGCACGCTCGAACGGCTCTCGCAGGGATCCGGCATCCCCTACGAGGAGTTCGCCGCGGCCGCCGTCGACCCCACGGTGTTCGGCCTCAGCGAGGGCGTGCCGTCGCTCGAGGGCTGGCTGTTCCCGGCGACCTACGAGTTCCAGCCCGAGATGACGGCGCACGACATCATCGCCCTGCTGGTGAGCCACCAGGTGCAGGTGCTCGACGAGTTCGGCGTGCCCGAGGCGGATCGCGAGCGCGTGCTCACCGTCGCCTCGATCGTGCAGCGCGAGGGCCGGGACGACGACTTCTCGAAGATCTCTCAGGTGATCTACAAGCGGCTCGAGATCGACATGGCGCTCGGCATGGACTCCACCGCGCAGTACGGCTCGGGCGAGCACGGCAGCTTCTGGTCGAGCGACGAGGCGCTGAGCGACGACAACCCGTGGAACACCTACGTGCACAAGGGGTTGCCGATCGGCCCGATCTCGAACCCCGGCCGCGCGGCGATCGATGCCGCTCTGCACCCGGCCGACACCGACTGGCTGTACTTCGTGAACGCCCCCGGCGGGAACGGCGCCCTGACGTTCACCACGAACGAGGCGGAGCACGAGGCCGCGATCCAGGAGTACCGCGACTGGTGCGCCGCGACCCCCGACAGCGGGTGCTGAGGTGAGCCGCCCGGGCGCACCCCGGCACGCAGAGGGGGAGCGGCCGCCCACCACGGCGCTGCCCGCGGCCACCCTCGCGGTGCTCGGCTCGCCGATCGCCCACTCGAAGTCTCCCGCGATCCACGCGGCGGCGTATGCGCAGCTCGGACTCGACTGGAGCTACGGGCGAGAGGAACTGCAGGCGGACGGGCTCGCGGGGTTCCTCGCGCAGTGCGGAGCGGAGTGGCGGGGCCTGTCGCTCACGATGCCGCTCAAGGAGGAGGCGCATCGGCTCGCCCTCGTGCGAGACCCCGTCGCAGAGGAGAGCGGCGTGGTGAACACGCTGCTGCGCCTCGGCGTACCCGGCCCTGATGGCGGAACGGCCTGGGCCGGCTTCAACACCGACGTCGGGGGCCTCGCCGCCGCGATCTCGAAGGCCGGGCTCGACCCGACGAGCACGGTCGTGCTCGGGTCGGGCGCCACCGCCGTGTCGGCGGTGCTCGCCGCCCGCGGCCTGGGCGCCGAGCACGTCGAGATCGTCGCTCGCAACGTCGCCGCGATCGGCGATCTGGTCGCCCGATTCGGCGATACGTGCGAGCCGGGGTCGGATCGGGCGCTGCACGTCTCCGGCACCGTGGCGCCCCGCACCGAGAGCCTCATGGACGGAGCTGTCCTCGCCGCGATGGTCGACGCCGACCCGCGCGTCGCGCGCCCGACGCTCATCATCTCGACCCTGCCGGGCCCGGCGGGCGCCGAGTTCGCCCTGCCGGACGCCCTGGCGGAGATCCCGCTGTTCGACGTCGCCTATGACCCGTGGCCGTCTCCGCTCGCCGTGCGCTGGCACGAGGCCGGCGGCGAGGCGCACCCCGGGACGGCGATGCTCGTGGAGCAGGCGCTGCTGCAGATCCGCATCTTCGTGGCCGGCGATCCCTCGACCCCCCTGCCGCACGAGGACCGCGTGCTCGAGGCCATGCGCGACGCGGCGGAGCCGACGGATGTGGGAAGATAGCGGGTATGCTGCGTTGGCTGACTGCCGGAGAATCACACGGCCCTGAACTGATCGCCGTCCTCGAGGGACTGCCCGCCGGGGTGCCCGTCTCGCTCGACGGAATCCGAGAAGACCTCGCTCGCCGCAAGCTGGGCTACGGCCGCGGCTCGCGCATGAAGTTCGAGCAGGACGAGCTGCACCTGTCGGGCGGCGTGGTGCACGGCGTCTCGATCGGCGGTCCGGTCGCGATCCGCATCGGCAACACCGAGTGGCCCAAGTGGACCGAGGTGATGAGCGCCGAGAAGACCGAGCTCACCGAGAAGTCCCGCGGCCGTGGCGCCCCCCTCACGCGCCCCCGTCCGGGGCACGCCGATCTCACCGGTATGCAGAAGTACGGGTTCGACGAGGCGCGCCCCGTGCTCGAGCGCGCCAGCGCGCGCGAGACCGCCGCGCGCGTGGCGCTCGGCGCCGTGGCCCGCTCCTTCCTCGCCGAGCTCGGGATCCGTCTCGTGAGCCACACGATCTCGATGGGTGAGGTCGAGGTGCCCGCAGGATCGCCGCTGCCGCGGCCCGACGACGTCGCGTCGCTCGACGCCGACCCGCTGCGCTGCTTCGACGCCGAGACGAGCGCGCGCATGATCGAGGAGGTCGACGACACCAAGAAGACCGGCGACACCCTCGGCGGCATCGTCGAGGTGCTCGCCTACGGCCTGCCGCCCGGGCTCGGATCCTACGTGCACTGGGACCGCCGCCTCGACTCGCGCCTCGCCGGTGCTCTGATGGGCATTCAGGCGATCAAGGGCGTCGAAGTCGGCGACGGTTTCGAGACCACGCGCCGCCGCGGCTCGGTCGCGCACGATGAGCTGCACCTCGAGGACGGCGGCATCACCCGCGAGACGGGCCGGGCCGGCGGTATCGAGGGCGGCATGACGACCGGTCAGGTGCTGCGCGTGCGCGCCGGCATGAAGCCGATCGCCACCGTGCCCCACGCGCTGCCCACCATCGACACCGCGACCGGCGAGGAGGCGAAGGCGCACCACCAGCGCAGCGACGTCACCGCCGTTCCCGCCGCGGGCGTCGTGGCCGAGGCGATGGTCGCGCTGGTGCTGGCCGACGCGGTGACCGAGAAGTTCGGCGGCGACAGCCTGCCCGAGACCCGGCGCAACCTCGAAGCCTACGTGGCGGCGATCCCCGAGCGGCTGGCGACCGTCATCGAGTCGTGAACGGTCACCGGCGAGCGGGGCGCGACACGGGGCCGCCCGCGTCGAAGCCCAAGCCCGCTCCGCCAGCGCGGCCGACGCCTCCGAACGACGGTCAGCAGGCGCGCGACGCCGCGGCCGACCAGGCTGCTGCCGCTCGCAACGCGCCCGCGGGTTCGCGCGGCCGTTCACGGCGGCGGCGCCGGCGGCGCGGCGGCGCGCGGCTGCCCGACCGGGCCGTGGTGTTCGTGGGCCCCATGGCGGCGGGCAAGACGAGTCTCGGCAAGCGGGTGGCGCGCGAGCTCGGTGTGCCGTTCATCGACACGGACGCCGTGTTCGTGCGCCAGTACGGCCCCATCACCGAGTTCTTCGAGCGGCACGGCGAGCCCGAGTTCAGGCGGCTCGAGGCCGAGGTGATCGCAGCCGAGCTCGCGACCGGCGGCGGGCGCATCGTGGCGCTCGGAGGCGGGGCGGTGCTCACCGAGAGCACGAGACGGCTGCTCGCCGAGCACCCGGTGGTGCTGCTCATGACCACGCAGGAGGCGGTGCTGCGCACCGCGAACCTGTCGCGCCGGCCGCTGCTGCGCGACGATCCCGAGGCGTGGGGGCGCATTCTCGAGGAGCGCCGCCCGCTGTACGAGGAGGTCGCCGACGTGACCTATCGCACCGACCGGGCCACCAAGGAGCAGCTCGCGCGCCGCGTGGCGCAGTGGGCTCGCAGTTTCAGGAAGAGGAGCGACAACGCATGAGCGACACCCCGACCCTCATCGAGGTCACCGGCGACACCGACTACACCGTCACGGTGGGACGCGGCGTACTCGACCGGGTGCCCGAGGCGCTCGGCGACCGCGTCGCCAAGGTGCTCATCGTGCACACGGCCACCGTGGGAAGGCTCGCCGACGAGCTGCGCAGCTCCCTGCAGCAGCGCTACGGCCAGGTGCTGCTCGCCGAGGTGCCCGACGCCGAATCGGCGAAGCGCGTCGAGGTGGCGGCGTTCTGCTGGCAGATCATGGGGCAGGCCGACTTCACCCGCACCGACGCCGTGATCGGGCTCGGCGGCGGCGCCGTCACCGATCTCGCGGGCTTCGTGGCGGCGACCTGGCTGCGCGGCGTGCGGCTCGTGCAGATCCCCACCACGGTGCTCGGCATGGTCGACGCGTCCGTGGGCGGCAAGACCGGCATCAACACAGCAGAGGGCAAGAACCTGGTGGGCTGCTTCTACGCGCCCTCCGCGGTGATCTGCGACATCGAACTGCTCGACACGCTGCCGAAGAACGAGATCCTCGCCGGCTTCGCCGAGGTGGCGAAGTGCGGCTTCATCGCCGAGCCCGAGATCCTCGACATCATCGAGGCCGACGTCGAGCGCGCGACCGACCCCGGAGCGCCCGAGTTCCAGCGGGTCGTCGAGCTCGCCATCGGGGTGAAGGCGCGCGTCGTCTCCGAAGACTTCCGCGAGGGCGGGCTGCGCGAGATCCTCAACTACGGCCACACCCTCGGCCACGCCATCGAGCACGCCGAGCGCTACCAGTGGCGCCACGGCGTGGCGATCTCGATCGGCATGATGTACGCGGCCGAGCTCGGGCGCATGGCCGGATCGCTCTCCGACGAGGTGGTGGAGCGGCACCGTAGGGTGCTCTCGTCGCTCTCGCTGCCGCTGTCGTACCCCGCGGGCCGCTGGCCGGGGCTGCTCGCGACGATGCAGCGCGACAAGAAGGCGCGCGCCGGGATGCTGCGCTTCATCGTGCTCGACGACATCGCCAGGCCGCGCGTGCTCGCGGGCGTCGACGAGTCGGTGCTGCAGTTCGCGTACCAGGAGATCGCCTCCTGACGAGCGCGCTCGGAGCGCTCCGCCGCGGCGGTGTTGCCGAATGTGACGCGCGGCGCGCGACGGCCTCCGCCGCCCGGTAGATTTGATGCGTTGCGGGCGACATCCGGTCCGCGATCCCACATGACACAGGAGTTCCCGCTATGAGCCTTCGACGCCGACTCTCGGGAGGCATCGCCCTCCTCGCCAGCGCAGCCCTGCTGGCAGGATGCGCTTCGGGCGGCGACGCCGAGGCCGCCGGCACCGGCGACCCGGCAGACGCCCCGAAGATCACCTTCCTCTACTCGCCGTACGCCGATTACGCCCCGTTCTTCATCGCCGAGGAGAAGGGCTACTTCGAGGAGGCCGGGCTCGACGTCGAACTGATCTCGAAGAGCGGCAGCTCGGGCGAGACCTACCAGCAGGTCAGCACCGGCAGCATCACCGCGGGCGGCGCCACCTGGGGCGCCGGCCTGTTCAACGCGACGAAGGCGGGCGCCTCGCTCTCGGTCATCGCGAGCGTCTCGAAGGTGCCCGCCGAGGGCAAGAACCCCGCGCCGCTCATGGCCTCCGACGTCTCGGGCGTCACCGATGCGAAGGATCTCAGGGGGAAGAAGATCGGGATTCCGGGCGACGGCGGGTTCGGCATCTACTCGGTGCACCTCGCCCTCGACTCGGTGGGGCTCAGCCTCGACGACGTCGAGCTGGTCAACCTGAGCCCGGGTGACATCCCGCCGGCCATGGCCAACGGCTCCGTCGACGCGAGCTGGACGATCGAGCCCATCTCGTCGGCGATCGCCGGCGAGGACATCGGCCACGAGCTGCTGCCCGTCGACTACCAGGCGGGCGTCGAGCTGGGCGCGCTGGTGTTCAACAGCGAGTACGTCGACAAGTACCCCGAGGCCGTGACCGCCTTCACCGCCGCCTACCTGCGCGCCGTGCAGGAGCTCGAGGCCGGCGGCTGGAACGATCCGGGCGACCAGGAGATCATCGCGGAGTACACGGATCTGCCGGTCGAGACCCTCACCGCCATCGGCCTGACCCTGCAGGATCCCGACGGCGCCATCGACTGGGAGGACGTGGCCCGCCAGGAGGCCTTCTTCCGCGAGCGCGGCGCCCTCGAGTTCGACGGCCCGTCGGGCATCGAGGAGGTCTTCCGCGACGACATCCTGCAGCAGGCGGTCGCGCAGGCCTCGGAGCAGGCAGCGGCGAAGTGACGAAGCCCGGCATCTCCATCCGCAACCTCTGGAAGGCGTTTCCCGACGCCGACTCGAAGGGCGACGTGCTCGTCGCAGTCGAGGACGTCTCGCTCGAGATCGGCGAGAAGGAGTTCGTCTGCGTGCTCGGCCCGTCCGGGTGCGGGAAGAGCACCCTGCTGCGGGTGGCGGCCGGGCTCGAGAAGCCGAGCCTCGGCTCGGTCGTGACGCAGAGCCGCCCGTCGGTGGTGTTCCAGGAGCACGGCGTGTTCCCGTGGCTCACGGTCGCCGAGAACGTCGGCTACCCGCTGAAGCTGCGCGGCATGCCGCGCGCCGCCCGCCGCGAGCGGGTGCGCGAGCTGCTCGACCTGGTGGGGCTCTCCGACTTCGGCAGCTACTACCCGGCGCAGATCTCGGGCGGCATGCGTCAGCGCACCTCGGTGGCGCGCGCTCTCGCCGACGACGGCGACGCGCTGCTCATGGACGAGCCCTTCGGCGCGCTCGACGAGCAGACCCGCGTCGCGCTGCAGCAGGAGCTGCTGCGCATCTGGGAGCAGACCTCGAAGTCGGTCATGTTCATCACGCACAGCGTCGACGAGGCGCTCACGCTCGCCGACCGCGTCGTGGTGATGTCGCGCCGGCCCGGCCGCATCGTGGCCGAGATCGAGATCCCGTTCGAACGGCCGCGCGACATCATCGAGCTGCGGCGCGATCCGCGCTACGGCGAGATCACCTATCAGCTCTGGAACCTGCTCGAGCAGGACGCGGCGGGGGGGGGGGGGGAGGAGGCGGCGTGACCGCTCAGGTGGAGGAGACCCGGCAGGATCCGACGGCGTCGCGGGAGGAGGTCACGCGCAAGCTGGCCGCGGCGGTGCAGGCCGAGAAGGGCTCGCCGTGGATCCGCCGCATCGGTCCGTACACCCCGCTGCTGCTCATCCTCGTCTGGGAGGTGCTCAGCCGCGCCGGCGTGCTCGACGCGCGGTTCTTCCCGCCGCCGAGCTCGATCGTCGAGACGTTCGTGAAGATGCTGATGGACGGTGTGCTCATCGAGCACACCGCGATGACGCTGTCGCGCATCTTCGTCGGCTTCCTGATGGGTGCGATCCCGGGCGTGCTGCTCGGGGTGCTGCTCGGCACCGTTCGCCCGCTGCGCCAGCTGCTCGAGCCGATCTTCTCGAGCCTGCTGCCCATCCCGAAGGTCGCGATCTTCCCGCTGCTGCTGCTCATCTTCGGGCTCGGCGAGACGAGCAAGTACGTGATCGTCGCCATCGGCGTCTTCTTCTACCTGTTCTTCAACACGATGAGCGGCGTGATGCAGACGCCCTCGCTGTTCGAGGACGTGGCGCGCGCGAACGGCGCGACCCGGCTGCAGCGGTGGTTCACGGTGTCGTTCTCGTACGCGCTGCCGTCGATCTTCACGGGCATGAAGCTCGCGACGGGCGGCGCGTTCGTGATCATCGCGGCGTCGGAGTTCGTGGGTTCGCAGAGCGGCCTCGGCTACCTCATCTGGAGTTCGTGGTCGACGTTCGCGGTCTCGAAGATGTACGTCGGCATCGTCACCATCTCGGCGCTCGGCTACGGCGCGACGGCTCTCGAGGGTTTCGTCGAGCGCCGCGTGGTGCCGTGGGTGAAGTACTGAGCGGGGCGCCGTGGACGCGCTGATCGAGGTCGCGGCTCACCGCCTGAAGGGCGACGTGGCGGCCGCGCTCGCACCCTTCGCCGATGCGGGGCGAGCGCGCGGCATCGAGGCCGAGGACGCGGATCTCGCGGCGCGCTGGATCGTGCAGGCCGAGCGTCTCGGGTTGACCGGGTTCGGCGTCGACATGCTGCTGCGCGACCTCGCGCACGTCTCGGGCTCAGGCCCGGGGGCGCCCGCGACGCGCGACGCGCGGGATGCTGCTGCGGACCCTGCGACCGGCCGGGAGTCGGCGGTGGACGCCGGTGCGACCGGCTCGGGGGCGATCGACGGCATCGATGCGACCGGCGCCCCCGGACCGCTGGCGCTCGCGGCGGCGGTGAGGATCGCCGCCGCGTCGACGGCCGCCCACGGCATCGGGCTGGTCGGCGTCCGCAACGTCGGCGCGCTCGGCGTGCTCGGGCTCGCGGCGCGCTCCCTCGCCGAGGCGGGGGCGGTCGCGCTCGTCTCGGCGCAGGCGCCGGCGATGGTGGCGCCGTGGGGCGGATCCTCGCCCGCGATCGGCACCAACCCGCTCGCCTTCGCCGCACCGCGAACCGGCGGATCGCCGCTCGTGGCCGACTTCGCCACCTCCCGCATCACGCTCGCCGAGCTGCGCCGTCGTCGCGAGGCGGGGGAGCCGCTGCCCGAGGGCGTCGCACTCGACGCGCAGGGCCGGCCGACCGTCGCCGCCGATGCCGCGGCCGCCCTGCTGCCCGAAGGCCGTCTCGGGTCACTGACGGGCCTGCTCGTCGAGGTGATCGCCGGGGCCGCGGTGGGCGGGCGGGCGCCGTCCGGCGAGGCGGCCGCGGGCCGTGGAGCGGTGATCATCGCGTTCGATCCCGCGCGGGCGGGCGGCAGCGGGATCGCCGAGACGTGCGCGGAGATCGCGGCGGAGTGGCGTGCGGCGGGCGGTCACGTGCCGGGCCGCTTCGATGCGCTCCCGCAGGGGCACGAAGACCTCGAGGGCGCTGTCGCCCTGACGCAGCACCAGTACGACGCGCTGCTCGCGCGCGGAGCGGAGGGGGCGTCGTGACCGGCGCGCTGCGCATCGAGGCCGAACCACGGATCGGCCTGCTCTCCGAACGCCGCCGCGTCACGGTCGAGGCGACCGTGCCCGGATCCCTCGTGACCCTGCGCGCGGAGACGCTGCGCGGCGCCGAGCTGTGGGCATCCCAGGCGACCTTCCTCGCCGACGCCGACGGCCGGGTCGACCTCGACGTCTCGGCCCCGGTCTCGGGCGACTATCGCGTCGCCGACGCGATGGGCCTCTTCTGGGCGCAGCGCCGGGAGACCGCCGTCGGCGGCGGCGTCGAGCCGCGTGCTGTCGCCGAGCCGATCCTCACCCGCATCACCGGCCGCGCCGAGCCGGGCACCGGCCTGCTCGACGTGCCGGCCGAGGGCGTCTTCGACCGGGGCGCGCCCCCGGCGTTCGCCGAAGTCGTCGTCGAGCAGCGACTGCTCGCCGAGGGCGTGCGGCGGCGGGAGATCCGCGAACGGGGCCTCGTCGCCACCCTCTTCCGGCCCGCAGGCGCCGGTCCCTTCCCGACGATCATCGTGATGAACGGCTCCGGCGGCGGCGTCAACGAGCCCCGAGCCGCCCTTTACGCCGCGCACGGCATCCAGGCCCTCGCGCTCGGCTACTTCAAAGCGCCCGGGCTGCCCGACTACATCTCCCGCACGCCCCTCGAGTACTTCGAGCGCGCCCTCGACTACGCCGTCGCCGAGCTCGACCCGCTCGGCGGCGCGCCGCTCGTCAGCGGGCAGTCGCGCGGCGGCGAGCTCACGCTGCTGCTCGCGGCGACCTTCCCCGAGCGCATCCTCGGCGCCGTTGCCTTCGTGCCGGCCGCCTTCGTGTTCGGCGCACAGGGCGCCGCAGATCCGGCCGAGGGGTGGAACGGCCCCACGTGGACCCGGGGCGGCGAGCCGCTCGAGCATCTCTGGCACGACAACCGAGAGGTCGACTGGCAGCCCTGGAACGACGACCCCGCGCCCACCCGCCACGCCGACGTCTACGTCGACGGTCTGCGCGACCGCGCCCTCGCCCGCGCCGCCCGCATCCCCATCGAGCGCTTCCCCGGCCCGGTCGCGTGCGTGTCGGGCCTCGACGACCGAGCCTGGCCGTCGAGCCTGGCCTCACGCATCGTGCTCGACGCCCTCGAACGGCACGGCCACGCCGCCGAACGGCTGCACCTCGACTACGCCGACGCCGGCCACGGCATCACGATCCCGCACCTGCCGAGCACCGAGATCGAGCGCGTGCACCCGGTCTCGGGGGTGCACTACTCGAACGGCGGCACACCCCGCGGCAACGCCGAGGCGAGCACCGACTCGTTCGACCGCGTGTGCGAGTTCGTGCATCGCGCGGCGCGACAGACTTCCACCCATGAACAGTAAAGGAGCACCGATGCCGGTAACCGAGCATCTCGCAGGCCAGTGGCGCGAGTGGCGCCACAAGCACGTCTCGGATCTCACGCGGCCCTACGGCTGGACGGCGCTCGTCGCCCAGTACTGGCTGCACGAGGGCGCGTCGGGCGTCGAGCTCGAACTGCTGACCGGCGCCTGGAGCGTCGAGGACGGACGCGTCATCTACACCCCGCCCGCCGAAGGCCCCACGCTGTCCGTCGACGGCGAGTACCCGACGGGTCCCGTCGAGATCGTCACCGGCCGCAATCAGACCTACGGCCACGGCGCGAGCGCGCCCGTCTACTTCGGCGAGTGCGAGGTCGAGACGGTGCCGCGCACGAACGACGCCGGAGAACGCATCTTCGGCGTGCGCGTGCGCGATCCGCGCGTCTCCGTGCGCGCCGAGCAGATCGGCCTCACCGCGTTCGACTACGACCCGGACTGGCGCATCCCCGCCGCGTTCACGCCGGCCGAGCGCGACGACGTCGAGCAGGAGACGGTCGAGCGCGGCGTGCGCGAGACCACGAGCCGGATCGGCACCCTGCGCTTCGAGCACGGCGGCAAGACCTACGAGATCGTGCTCATCGGCAAGGACGCCGGCGACCGGGTGCAGCCCGTCGCCCACATCCGCGACCTCACCAGCGGCCCCGTCACCTACGGGGCCGGCCGCGTGATCGAGCTGGAATTCTCGGAGGACGGCGAGGGCCGCATCGACTGGATCGACTTCAACTACGCCGTCGCACTGCCCTGCGCCGTCACGAACTTCGTGACGTGCCCGCTGCCGCCGCGCCAGAACCACCTCGACTTCGAGGTGCTCGCCGGCGAGAAGAGGCCCGAGCACGACGTTGCCCGCGTGCTCACCTACGAGGCGCCCGCCGGCTGAGCCCGCCGAGGCCCGCCGCTCCCGCCGCAACCCCCTTGTGCCCGTCCCGGGGCGCCACGAGGATGGGAGGGAGCGGCGGAGACCCGCCGCCGCAACAGGCGAAGGGGGACCTCCATGACCACGGTCGCGCAGAACATCGTCGACACCCTCGAGGCGAACGGAGTCGAACGCGTCTACGGGATCCCTGGCGACTCGCTCAACGGCTTCACCGACGCGCTCCGCACCTCGGACATCGAGTGGGTGCACGCGCGCCACGAGGAGGGCGCCGCCTTCGCGGCAGCGGGGGAGGCCGGCACCACGGGGCGGCTGGCGGTGTGCGCGGGCAGCTGCGGTCCCGGCAACCTGCACCTCATCAACGGGCTGTACGACGCGCAGCGCTCGCGGGTGCCGGTGCTCGCGATCGCCGCGCACATCCCGAGCGCCGAGATCGGGTCGAACTACTTCCAGGAGACGCACCCGCAGGAGCTCTTCCGCGAGTGCTCCGTGTACGCCGAGCACGTCTCGAGCGCGGAGCAGATGCCCCGACTGCTGCGCATCGCGATGCAGACCGCCGTCGAACGGCAGGGGGTCGCCGTGCTCGTGATCCCCGGCGACGTCGCGCTCGCGGACATCCCGGACGAGGGCATCGCGAGGATCACGACGACCCGCCCGCGCGTGCTCCCGCAGCAGGAGCAGCTGGAGCGCGCCGCCGAACTGCTGAACGGCGCGAAGAAGGTGACGATCCTCGCCGGAGCGGGGGTGGCGGGCGCCCACGACGAGGTCATCGCCCTGGCCGACGCCCTCGCCGCCCCCGTCGTGCACGCCCTGCGCGGCAAGGAGCACATCGAGTACGACAACCCCTTCGACGTGGGCATGACCGGGCTGCTCGGCTTCGCCTCCGGCTACCGGGCGATGGAGGCGGCCGACACGATCCTCATGCTCGGCACCGATTTCCCCTACCAGCAGTTCTTCCCCGCGGGCGCGACCAAGATCCAGGTCGACGTGCGCGGGGAGCAGCTGGGCCGCCGCGCCCCGCTCGACCTCGGGATCGTGGGCGACGCCGGCGAGACCGCCGCGGCGCTCCTGCCTCTGATCGAGCGCAAGAAGCGCCGCTCCCATCTCGACGACGCGCTGGAGCACTACCGCAAGACCCGCAAGAAGCTCGACGAGCTCGCCACACCGACCGCGTCGGGCAAGCCCATCCACCCCCAGTACGTCGCCAGGCTGATCGACCGCCTGGCCGCCGACGATGCGGTGTTCATCCCCGACGTGGGCTCGCCCGTCGTGTGGGCCGCCCGCTACCTCACGATGAACGGACGCCGACGCCTCATCGGCTCGTTCAGCCACGGCTCGATGGCCAACGCGCTCTCGCAGGGCATCGGCGTGCAGGCCTCGCACCGCAACCGCCAGGTGATCGCGCTGGCCGGCGACGGCGGCCTCGCGATGCTGCTCGGCGAACTGCTGACGCTCGAGCAGAACGCGCCGCTGCCGCTCAAGATCGTGGTGTTCAACAACTCGTCGCTCAACTTCGTCGAACTCGAGATGAAGGCCGCCGGCTTCGTGAACTACGGCACCGAGCTGAAGAACCCCGACCTTTCGGCCGTCGCGCGAGCCGTGGGCGTGCACGCGACGCGGGTGAGCGACTCCGATCAGCTCGAGGATGCGCTGCGCGAGGCCTTCGCCCACGACGGACCCGCGCTCGTCGAGGTGATGACCGACCGGCAGGAGCTGTCGATGCCGCCCTCGATCAGCGTCGAGCAGATGAAGGGCTTCACGCTCTACGCGCTGCGCTCGGTGCTGTCCGGTCGCGGCGACGAGGTGCTCGACCTGGCCCGCACCAACCTGCGGCAGATCTTCTAGCGACGCGGATCAGCCGATCCGGAATCCCTGCCCCTGCAGGATCAGCGCGAGCACTCGGCGATCCTCGCGGTGCATCACACCCTCGACGAAGCGGGTGAGCGCGTGATCGAGCGTCACGGTGCCGGCGCTGCCGGCGACCTTCTGCAGGATCGCGACGAGGGTGCGCGGCGCGAGCACCGCCTCCTCGAGCCCCGGTCGCCCGTCGATCTCGCGCTCCGTGCTCACGTAGTCGCCGAAGCCCTCGCCGTGCTCGCCCGCGAACACCTGCTGGCTGATGAACGCCGCCCGCGCCACCCGGAACAGCTCGTCGACGCCGAGCCCCGGCGGCAGCTCGCCCCGCCGATCCACGACGGCGGCGGTCGCGAGCAGCGCGTTCTCGACGGGGAAACCGTCGTAGCCGAGGCCGGTGTCGGGGTAGTGCACGCGGTAGGCGTTCGCGCCGAAGCGGTTCACCAGTTCGGCGCTCAGGCGATCGAGCCCCCGGTATCGATGCGGGGTCTGCTCGTTGGCGGTGGCGAGGATCGCGAAGCCCGACGCGATCCGCACCTCGCGGCCCGCGTCCTCCTGCACGCCGAACGCGTCGCCCGGGCGCAGCTGCAGCACCCGGTTGAGACGCTTCAGGAACTCGGCCGGCATCGCGTTGAGTTCGTCGAGGATCACCGGCCGGCCCTCGGTCATGGCCCGCAGCAGCGGCCCCGGCACGAACACGCTCACGGTCGCGCCGCCAGCGGCCCGCAGTTCGTGGGTGCCGATGAGCTGGGCGCCGGTGATGTCGCCGTAGCCGGAGACGAACTCGGGTTCGCCGCCGACCGCGAGCCGCGAGAGGTGCTCGGCGAGGGCGGTCTTCGCGCCGCCAGTCTCGCCGACGAGCAGCACCGGGTCGCCGCGCAGCACGGCGGGCAGCGCTTCCGAGATGATGCCGCGCATCTGGGCCGTCTCGAGCAGGCCGCCGCGCAGCTGGCGGGCGGCTTCCCGCAGTCGCAGCGCGCCGAGCGCTTCGAGCACGCCGTCGCGGCGTTCTGCGGAGGTGATGGCGGATCGCCATCCCCGCTGGGACTCTGCGCCGGCGGCCGCTCGCAGCTCCCGCACGCGCACCCCCTCGGACGCCGTCGGCGCCCTGCCCGCGGCGACCGCGCGACCCACGATCGCGTGCGCGGAGGCGAGGGTCGCGTCGCGGGCCGTCCGTTCGCGCCGGGCCGCGACCGCGAGGCGCAGCACGCGCGCCCGCTCGACGAGGGCCCGGTCGACGAGTTCGCGGTTGTCCGGGTCGTCGAGGATCGCGGCGAGCCTGGCATCGAGCGAGGCCAGATCGGCGCGGTGCTCCGCGGCCTCGTCGTGCCCGGTCGCAGAACGCAGCGCGCGGCGCACACGGCGGCGCTCATCGGCGATGGAGCGCGCCTCGCGCAGCACCGGGTCAGCGTCGAATGCCAGCATGCCCGTCACGCTACCACTGCGCGCACGACGCTCACGCGAGCGGCTGCGGCCGCGGCGGGTCGTCGCGCGTCACGCGCAGGCAGCATCGGTCTCGCGCCGGCCCCGGTAGGGTGTGGGCATGGTCGACCGGGGCATCGAGGAGCGGGAGCGGCTGCGCGCCGTCGGCGCCCTGATCGGCGTGCCCGTCTCGGTCACCGATGACGACGACTGGGAGCTCGACGAGGCCGGCTTGCGCGTGGGACTCGGCTGGTACGCGCAGCGCGGTCACGGGCGCGACGAGGCCGTCGCGCTCGCACTGCTGCAGCTCTGGGAGAGCGTGCGCGGCGAGCGGGTGACCCCCGAGCGGGCGCGTCGCGGCCGTTCCATCGTGTCGGGACGGCCCGCCGCGCAGCCGCTCGTCGCGGCAGTCGTGCGCCTGCAGGCCGCGGCCGAGCTGCTCACGGCGCTGCCGGGAATGCGGGACCGGCTCGCGTCGGCGATGGCCCGCAGCCTGCCGGAGGGGCTGGGCGAGCAGGCTCGGCACCTGCAGTGGGTCGCCCTGCTGCTCGCGGCGGGATTCGGCGCGCCGGCGCCCACCGATGGGGCCGACGCCGAGGTCGCCGCCGAGTGGGACGCGCTGCAGCGGGCCTCCGAGCGGGGCGACGCCCTGCAGCGCGTGCTGGCGCCCGACCCCGGACGAGGCGCGCTCGACCGCTTCGAACGCGCGCTCGCGCTGCTGCTGCCGCCCTACGAACGGCTGCTCGCGAGGGACGCGCGTGACCGCGGGTGGGGTGAGGCGCCCCGGGGAGCCGAGGCTCAGGAGCACGAGGGCGGCGGCGCCTCCGACGACTTCGGCGCGGCCGGCGCGGGCGGCGACGCCGCTCAGCAGGCGCCCGACGAGGGCGGCCAGGACGGGGAGGCGTCGGCGCCGGAAGACGACGAGCGCGCCCGGGCGGGCGAGGGGCGTCAGACGGCCGAGGGCGCAGACCTGTTCGCCGCCGAGCAGGCGGGATTCGTGAGCGCGCTGCTCGCGACGCCGCTCCCCGCCGAGGGGGCGCTGCTCGAGGCGATGTCCCTGCCTCCGCTCGAGGGTGCGCCGCGCAGCAGCGACGATCCGAGGGAGGCCGGGGGCGGCGCCGCCGCAGCGAACGGCGGGCTCGCGTTCTCGGACTACCGCGGTCGGGCCGGCGAGCTGGCCGACGCGATCGAACGCATGCGGGCGGTGTGGGCGCGGGTCATCGCCGAGCGGGTCGCCCAGGTGCGCGGGATCGGTCGCCGGCCGGTGCCGGAGGGGGAGATGCTGAGCCCCGAGGCCCTGGCCCGCGCGGTCGCCGAGGCGCGGGCGGGCGTGGCGCGCCCGGCCGCCTTTCTGCGCCGGGAGACCCGGCCGCGCCGCCGCCGCCGCGCGGGCAGCACCGACTACGTGCTGCTCGTCGACCGCTCGGCGTCGATGCAGGGGCGCATCGCCGACGCGGCGGCCGATGCGGCGCTCATCATGATGGAGGCGCTCGCGGGCGTCGAACGCGACGTCGCGCACGCCGAGCAGCGGGCGGGGATCGAACTCGACCTCGACATCCGCACCGCGCTCGTGCTGTTCGACGCCGAGCCGCTCGTGGTGAAGCCGCTGAGCCGGGGCCTCGACGACGAGGCGAGGCGCCGCATGGACTCGGGCATCCGATCGCCGAGGGGCTCCACGAACGACGGCGCTGCGCTGCTCACCGCGGCGCAGCAGCTCGGGATCGCGCCCGGCGCAGCCGGCGCGAGTGCGGCCGCGGCGGCCGATGGCGTCGAACGACGACGGCTCGTGCTGCTGGTGAGCGACGGAGGGTCGAACGACCCCGTCGCGGCCGCACGCGAGCTGCGGCGATTGCGGGCCGCGGGCGTGGACGTGCACGGGATCGGCATCGGCTCCGACGAGATCGTGCGGCGCTACGCACCGAGCAGCCGTCGCGTCGACGACCCGAGCGGCATCGCCGAGGCGATCCTCGACCTGGTCGAGAGTGAGCTACCGTGAAGATGAGCGACAGGGAGCGGGAGGGCACATGAGCACGCCAGACACGGGGGATCGGATCCGCCTCACGCGGGCGCTCTTCCCCGAGCTCGCGAGCGAGCTCGACGCCGCCCTCGCGTCGAACGGGGGCGACCGAGCCGACGGGTTCGACGCCTGGCTCGACGGCGAGACCGAAGCGCTGCGCGCGACATCGCTCTCCTCGGTCGGGTTCGCCGACGTGCTCGACGAGGCGCAGCGCGACCGGTTCGGGCGGGCCTTCGACGCCGCTCGCGCCGTCGCCGGCCGGGTGGGCCTCGAGCCGCCGCAGCCCGAGGCCTTCGCCGATGCCGGTGCGGATCTCGCGCGGCTCGGCGCGGCCCTGTCCGGCGACCCCACGCTCGTGCCCGTGCCGGCGCCCTACGGCCTCGGGGCGGCGGGCTGGCGACGGTTGTTCGAACGGGCGGCCGAGCATGAGGGGCCGCTGTCGCAGCCCGAGGGCGGTTCGCCGCTCGTGCTCGCGAACGAGGCCGAGCGCGAGTTCGCCCTGCTCGATCGTGCACCATCGGGTGTGCCGATCGTGCGCGCCCGCGCGGGCGCCGCGACGGGGTGGACGCTGCGGCTCGTGCCGGGCGGGCTCGCGCCCGCCGTGCTCGGCCTGAGCTTCGAGCACGGCCCGCACGCCACGCTGCCCGAGATGCTGATGCTGCAGCTGATGCGCGCGGCCTCGAGCGAGCCGCTGGTCGACGCCCGCAGCTTCACCTGGCTGGCGGGCGCACTCGCCGACGGCCGTCTGGCCGCGCGCCACGTCTACGACGCCGGCGAGCGCAGCGTGCGCATCAACTGCCGCGAGATCGGCAACCAGGGGCCGCACCTCGGGGCACGGCCGCCGGTCGGCTGACCCTGCGCCCGTACCTGGCTGGCGCCCGTACCTGGCTGGCGCCCGTGCCCGGCTGCCGCCGGCTACTCCCAGACGCTGCGCGCGTCGGATCGGGTGGAGGGGAGCCGGGACGACGCACCCCACGCGAGCACGTCGTCGGGCACGCGCAACTGCTCGGGATCCGCCCCGCTCTTCTCGATGACCTCGCTCACCGGCACCGTGCCGCCGCTGCGGCGCAGGATGCGCCCGCGCACGATCGCCCGGGCGTAGATCTCGGGGCGGCGCTGCGCGTCGGGCCGCACGAAGCGCTGCTCGATGTAGACGGCCTGCTCGTCGAAGCCCAGGATGCGCGACTCGATCCAGAACCGCATCCACGGGTTCAGCGACTTGCGGTACGAGATGGTCTGACCCACGACGACCGGGTACCAGCCCTCGCGCTTGAACACGTCGAGCGCGCCGTTGCGCTGGATCAGGTCGAACCGGGCCACGTCCATGATGGAGAGGTACTTGCCGTTGTTCATGTGGCGCAGCACGTCGAGGTCGGTCGGCCACGCGCGGAACCGCGAGCGGGAGACGTCGCCGAAGCCGAGACGCGGGCCGCGCGGCCCGACGAACCAGAGATGCCAGAGGGTGCGGAAGAGCATGTGCATCACGGCAGGATAGGGCGGCACGGATCGCGGCCGCACGCCGTTTGTGGGAGAACTGCAAGGCGGCCTCGGTAAGCGCGGTGTAAACTGTATCGGCGCTGCTCTGGCGCTCGAACCCGATAGAACCCGGAGAACACCTGTATGGCAACCTCGAACGACATCAAGAACGGCACCGTGATCAAGGAGAACGGTCAGCTCTGGAGCGTGGTCGAGTTCCAGCACGTCAAGCCGGGCAAGGGCGGCGCCTTCGTGCGCACCAAGCAGAAGAACGTCGTCTCGGGCAAGATCATCGACAAGACCTACAACGCGGGCGCCAAGATCGAGACCGCGAACGTCGACCGCCGCGACTACCAGTACCTCTACCAGGACGGCGCCGACTTCGTCTTCATGGACAAGAGCGACTACGACCAGCTGACCGTCTCGGGCGCCGTGGTGGGCGACTCGGCGAAGTTCATGCTCGAGAACCAGGACGTGCAGATCGCGCTGCACGAGGGCGATCCGCTCTACCTCGAGCTGCCCGCCTCGGTCGTGCTCGAGATCACCTACACCGAGCCCGGCCTGCAGGGCGACCGCTCCACCGGCGGCACCAAGCCCGCGACCGTGGAGACCGGCGCCGAGATCCAGGTTCCCCTGTTCCTCGAGACCGGCACCCGGGTCAAGGTCGACACCCGCACGGGCGACTACCTCGGCCGAGTCAACGACTAGTACCGTTGTCAGCCCGCACCAAGGCGCGCAAGCGCGCCCTCGACATGCTCTTCCAGGCCGACGTGCGCGACGAGTCGATCATCACGATCGTGAACGCCGAGGCCCAGCGCGCCGCCGGCGAGCCCGACCGCGAGGCCTCGTGGCTGTACGCCCGTGAGATCGTGGACGGCGTCACCGACCACCGCGACGAGATCGACGAGCTCATCATGAGCTACGCGCAGGGGTGGACGCTCGAGCGCATGCCGAACGTCGACCGTGCGCTGCTGCGCCTCGCGGCTTGGGAGATCCTCTTCAACGACGAGGTGCCCACGGCGGTCGCGATCGACGAGGCCGTGGAACTGGCCAAGGACTACTCCACGGAGGACTCCAGCCGCTTCGTCAACGGCGTGCTCGGCCGCATCGCCGATCACGCGCAGGCGTAGGGCTTCTCGGGTCGGCCTCCGCCGCCCAGTCGAAAGGCGGGTTTCTCCGGTGATTCTTCGGAATCGCCGGCGAAACCCGCCTTTCGTCGTTCGGGAGCGGCGCTCGTCGCGCCCACGCGCTACTTCTGCTCTTCGACCGTCACCGTGTAGTCGGCGTTCGCCGCGGTGACCTTCACGTAGTAGTCGCCGGCGTCCTTGCGCAGGATGGTCTCGCCAGCTCCGGGCTCGCTGATCATGACGTCGGGGATCGCTCCGTCGGTCATGATGTCGGTGCCCTCGGTGAGCACGTAGACCGCGCCGACGACCATGTTCGCGCCCGCGTTGTCGACGAAGTCGTAGGTGACGCGCACCTTCCCGCCGGTCAGCGCGATCGTGTCCGACTGCTGGTCCGCGTTGCCGGTGATCGTCGCGACCGGGGTCCAGATGGGCTCGGCGACGACCTCCTCTGCGGGAGCCTCAGCGGGGGCAGCGGGGGCGGCGGGCTCCGCGGCGCCCGAGCAGCCGGCGAGGCCGATGGTCAGCAGGGCGACGGCTGCCAGTGAGGGAAGCGTTTTCTTCATGTGGATCGGGGTCCTTTCGGTCGGGGCAGTGGGATTCCGATGGGTAGTGCAGCGGCAGGGTACAAGAACCTGTGCTTTATGCACAGTATCCTGTGCTGCGCTGCGGGGGCAAACTCTATGGACTGGTGAGGTGCCACTTCCTCCCAACCCCGACCTCACCCAGCTGAGAGTGATCATCGGGCGGGAGCGCACGCGCGCCGGCCTGACCATCGAGCAGCTCGCCGAGGCCTCCGGGGTCAGCCGGCAGACGATCCTGAATCTCGGTTCCGGCAAGCACCACGGCGACCTCAAGACCTGGCTGAAGCTGTCGAGGGCGCTCGGCGTCGGGCTCGACGAACTGCTCGCGCCGGTGTGGCGCGAGTGACGGCGCGGCAGGCGCCGAGAGGCGGATTTCGCAGGTGCAGCTCCGGGTTCAGCTGCGAAACTCGCCTTTCGCGGTGCTTCGCCGCGGCGGAGCACCGCGGCGGGCCGAGCGCGGGCCCGGGTCGCCGGGCCTGCTATTGTTGAGGGAAATGAGTTCCTTTAAGTCCGTCCTGTGAGGCGGGAAAGGAGTGCTGGGAACATGCGTACCCTCCTCTACGCCGACGACATATCGCGGGCGCTGACCCGCATCTCCCACGAGATCGTCGAGGCGAACAAGGGCACCGGCGACCTGATCCTCGTCGGCATCCCGAGACGCGGCACCCTGCTGGCGCACCGCATCGCCGCCACCATCTCCCGCATCGAGGGAGTCGACGTGCCGGTCGGCAGTCTCGACGTCACCATGTACCGCGACGACCTCTCGCGGCAGCCCGCACGGGCTCCGCAGCCGACCGAGATGCCCGTCGCCGGCATCGACGGCGTCACCGTGGTGCTCGTCGACGACGTGCTCTACTCGGGCCGCACCGTGCGCGCCGCCCTCGACGCGCTGAACGATCACGGCCGCCCCCGCGCCGTGCGCCTCGCCGCGCTCATCGACCGCGGCCACCGCGAGCTGCCGATCCGAGCCGACTACATCGGCAAGAACCTGCCGAGCGCCAAGCACGAGCGCATCTCGCTGCGGCTGGAAGAGCTCGACGGCGTCGACGAGGTCGCCATCGGCAGCGTCGACGATCCCTCCCTCGCGCAGGCGCCGGCCCGGGTGCGTGCGACGGCTCCGGAGGCGACCGCATGAGGCACCTGCTCGACACGCGCACGCTGAGCCGAGACGAAGCGATCCTCATCCTCGACACCGCCGAAGAGATGGACGCCGCCCAGCAGCGCGAGGTGAAGAAGCTGCCCGCGCTGCGCGGCAAGACGGTGGTCAACCTCTTCTACGAGGACTCGACGCGCACCCGCATCTCCTTCGAAGCCGCGGCGAAGCGTCTGAGCGCCGACGTCATCAACTTCAGCGCGAAGGGATCGTCGGTCTCGAAGGGGGAGTCGCTCAAGGACACCGCGCAGACCCTGCAGGCGATCGGCGCCGACGGCGTGGTGATCCGCCACCCGGCCTCGGGCGCCCCCGAACGGCTCGCCCGCAGCGGCTGGATCGACGCGGGTGTGCTCAACGCCGGCGACGGCACCCACGAGCACCCCACGCAGGCGCTGCTCGACGCCTTCACGATGCGCCGGCGCCTCTTCGCCGATTCGAGCCGGGGCCGCGACCTCGACGGCGTCTCGGTGGTGATCGTCGGCGATGTCGCCCACTCCCGCGTGGCCCGCTCGAACCTCTGGCTGCTGAACGCCCTCGGCGCGCACGTGAGCTTCGTCGCGCCCGAGACCCTGCTGCCCTACGGCGCCCGCGACTGGCCGGTCACGCTGCACCACTCCCTCGACGCCGCTCTGCGGGACGAGCAGCCCGACGTGGTGATGCTGCTGCGCATCCAGACCGAGCGCATGCACGCCGCCTTCTTCCCGAACGAGCGCGAGTACGCCCGCAACTGGGGCCTCGACGACGCCAGGCTCGGCAGACTCGGCGAGCGCACCATCGTGATGCACCCCGGCCCCATGAACCGCGGCCTCGAGATCTCGTCGCGGGCCGCCGACTCCGAGCGCTCCACCGTGCTCGAGCAGGTCGCGAACGGCGTCTCGGTGCGGATGGCGGCCCTGTACCTGTTGTTGAGCGGATCCGAACGGAGCACCCATGAGTAACCCCGACCTCCTGATCCGCGGCGCGCGTCTCGCCGCCGACCTCACCGAGCGCGGCGCCGATCCCCGTTCGGCGGCCTCCGTCGACCTGCGCATCTCGGGCGGCCGCATCGTCGAGCGCGGCGCCGAGCTGCAGCCCCGCGAGGGCGAGCGCGTGATCGACGCCGAGGGGCTCGTCGCCCTCACCGGCCTCGTCGACCTGCACACCCACCTGCGCGAGCCCGGCTTCGAGCAGTCCGAGACCGTGCTCACCGGCACCCGGGCCGCCGCCGCGGGCGGCTTCACGAGCGTGTTCGCGATGGCCAACACGATGCCCGTGCAGGACACGGCCGGCGTGGTCGAGCAGGTGCAGTCGCTCGGCGACGCCGCCGGTTACGCCACGGTGCGCCCCATCGGAGCGGTCACCGAAGACCTCGCGGGGGAGCGCCTCAGCGAGATCGGCGCGATGGCGCAGTCGCGCGCCGCCGTGCGCGTGTTCTCCGACGACGGCAAGTGCGTGCACGATCCGCTGCTCATGCGCCGCGCACTCGAGTACGTGAAGACCTTCGACGGCGTGATCGCGCAGCACGCGCAGGACCCGCGCCTCACCGAGGGCTCGCAGATGAACGAGGGCGCGCTCTCGAGCGAGCTCGGCCTGAAGGGCTGGCCCGCGGTCGCCGAGGAGTCGATCATCGCCCGCGACGTGCTGCTCGCCGAGCACATCGGCGCGCGCCTGCACATCTGCCACCTCTCGACGGCCGGCTCGGTCGAGGTGGTGCGCTGGGCGAAGGCCCGCGGCGTGCAGGTCACCGCGGAGGTCACCCCGCACCACCTCATCCTCACCGAGGAGCTGGTGCGCAGCTACGACCCCCGCTACAAGGTGAACCCGCCGCTGCGCCGCGAGGAAGACGTGCGCGCGCTGCGCCGCGCAGTGGCGGAGGGAGTCATCGACATCATCGCGACCGACCACGCGCCGCACCCCGTCGAGGCGAAGGAGTGCGAGTGGGACGTCGCCGCCTTCGGCATGGTCGGCCTCGAGTCGGCGCTGCCGATCGCGCTGCTCACCCTCGTGAACGAGGGCCACACCAGCTGGGCCGAGCTCGAGACCCTGCTCTCGCAGAAGCCGGCCGAGATCGGCAGGCTCGAGGGGCACCCCGCCGCCCTCGCCGAGGGTGAGAGCGCCGACCTCGTGCTCGTCGACCCGGGCGGCGCGAGCGAGTTCGACCTCGCCAGGCTGCGAGGCCTCAGCGTCAACTCGCCCTATCTCGGGATGGAGCTGCCCGGTCGAGTGGCCTACACGGTGCGCCGCGGCTACCTGACGCTCGACGGGGGAGCACTCGTCGAGACCGCCACCGTGGCGGCCGCCGCCGCGACCGCAGCGCTGGAGGGGGCCCGATGAGCGCCTACTCGATCGCGCTGCTCTTCGGCGCGGTGGGCGTGCTCGTGCTCGTCGGCATGTGGTGCTCCTGGCGCGCGCGCCTGAAGCGCGACGCGGCCGCAGCGGCGTCGTCCGACGAGCCCGGCGGCGAGATCATCGAGCGCTTCCCGCGCGCGGGTTACGTCTCCACGACCGCCGCGGGCGCCCCGCTCGAGCGCATCGCCCTGCCCGGGCTGCGCTACAAGGGCTACGCCGAGGTGACGGTGCGCCGCGACGGCGTCACCATCCAGGTCACCGGAGAGCGCCCCGTGCACATCGCCGCCGACCGGGTGCTGGGCACCGGCGACGCCGGCGTTCGCATCGGCAAGGCCGTCGAGCGGGGAGGCCTCTCCCTGCTCGCCTGGCGCGCCGACGAGACCCACGGAGACAGCGAGGCCGGCGGCGAGAGCCGCACCCTCGAATCGAGCTTCCGCTTCGCGGACCCCGCCGAGCAGCGGCGCTTCGCAGAGGCGATCGAGCAGATCCTGACCCCCGCCATGTGCGGGGCGCCGGGACAGACGGACACAGACGGAACGACGCAGGAGGACGCGTGACCACGAACACAGGTGAAGAGGTGTCGACCCCCGAGTCGACGACGAGCGGCGTCACGGCGCCGCCCGCGGCCGCGGTGCCCGAGGGCGGCGCCGTGCTGGTGCTCGAGGACGGCTCCCGCTACGACGGGCGCGCCTACGGCGCGACCGGTCGCACGCTCGGCGAGGTCGTGTTCTCGACCGGCATGACCGGCTACCAGGAGACGCTGACCGATCCCTCCTACGCGGGCCAGATCGTGCTCATGACCGCGCCCCACATCGGCAACACCGGCGCCAACGACACCGACATGGAGTCGCGCAAGATCTGGGTGTCCGGCTTCGTGGTGCGCGATCCCGCACGCCGCGTCTCGAACTTCCGCGCGCAGCGCTCGCTCGACGAGGACCTCGTCGACGACGGCGTCGTCGGCATCTCGGGCGTGGACACCCGGGCCATCACCCGCCGCATCCGCTCGGCCGGCGCCATGCGCGCGGGCATCTTCTCGGGCGCCGACCTCGAGCTCTCGGCCGACGAACAGCTCTCGCTCGTGCGCGAGCAGGCCGGCATGGCGGGCAAGAACCTCTCCGAGCAGGTCACCACGCCCGAGCGCTACGACGTGCCGGCCGCCGACGGCGCCGAGCGCATCGGCTCGATCGCGGTGCTCGACCTCGGCATCAAGCGCGCCACCGTGCAGTACCTCTCCGAGCACGGCTTCGACGTGATCGTGCTGCCGGCCTCCACCTCGCTCGACGAGATCCGGGCCATCGCCCCCGACGCGCTGTTCTACTCGAACGGTCCCGGCGATCCCGCGGCATCCGACCAGCAGGTCGTGCTGCTGCGGGAGCTGCTGCGCGACGGCGTGCCCTACTTCGGCATCTGCTTCGGCAATCAGCTGCTCGGCCGCGCCCTCGGCTTCGGCACCTACAAGCTGCCCTTCGGCCACCGCGGCATCAACCAGCCCGTGCTCGACAAGCGCACCGGCCGCGTCGAGATCACCGCCCAGAACCACGGCTTCGCCGTCGACGCGCCCATCGAGGGCGAGCT
Organism: Leucobacter muris; assembly: GCF_004028235.1. Classification (NCBI taxonomy): domain Bacteria; kingdom Bacillati; phylum Actinomycetota; class Actinomycetes; order Micrococcales; family Microbacteriaceae; genus Leucobacter; species Leucobacter muris. The sequence goes on from NZ_CP035037.1 coordinate 1,573,150, forward strand.
CGACGCTCCCGAGGGCTTCGGGCGCGTGCAGGTGAGCCACTACAGCCTCAACGACCAGGTGGTGGAGGGGCTCGAGTGCCTCGACATCCCCGCCTTCTCGGTGCAGTACCACCCCGAGGCCGCCGCCGGTCCGCACGACGCCTTCTACCTCTTCGATCGATTCCGCCAGCTGGTCAAGGATCGGGCCTCGGCAGGCTCGGCCAGCGCAGAAGGAGCCAACTAAGCCATGCCCAAGCGTTCAGACATCAACTCCGTCCTCGTCATCGGCTCGGGCCCGATCGTGATCGGCCAGGCCTGCGAGTTCGACTACTCGGGCACCCAGGCCTGCCGAGTGCTGCGCGAAGAGGGCGTGCGCGTCATCCTCGTCAACTCGAACCCCGCGACGATCATGACCGACCCCGACTTCGCAGACGCCACCTACGTCGAGCCCATCACCCCCGAGGTGATCGAGTCGATCATTCTCAAGGAGAAGCCCGACGCGATCCTGCCCACCCTCGGCGGCCAGACCGCGCTCAACGCGGCCATGGCGCTGCACGAGCAGGGCATCCTCGAGAAGTACGACGTCGAGCTGATCGGCGCCAAGGTCGAGGCGATCCAGCGCGGCGAGGACCGCCAGATCTTCAAGGAGCTCGTGATCGAGGCGGGCGCCGACGTCGCCCGCTCGCACATCGCGCACACCCTCGAGGAGGCGAAGGAGTTCGCGAAGGATCTCGGCTACCCGCTCGTCGTGCGCCCCTCCTTCACGATGGGCGGCCTCGGCTCGGGCTTCGCCTACACCGAGGAGGACCTGATCCGCATCGCCGGCGACGGCCTCCACTACAGCCCCACCAGCGAGGTGCTGCTCGAGGAGTCGATCCTCGGGTGGAAGGAGTACGAGCTCGAGCTCATGCGCGACACGGCCGACAACACGGTCGTGGTCTGCTCGATCGAGAACGTCGACGCCGTGGGCGTGCACACTGGCGACTCGATCACCGTCGCACCCGCGCTCACCCTCACCGACCGCGAGTTCCAGAAGCTGCGCGACATCGGCATCGACATCATCCGACGCGTCGGCGTGGACACGGGCGGCTGCAACATCCAGTACGCCGTCGACCCGGTGAGCGGTCGCATCATCGTCATCGAGATGAACCCGCGCGTCTCCCGCTCGTCGGCGCTCGCCTCGAAGGCCACCGGCTTCCCGATCGCGAAGATCGCGGCGAAGCTCGCCCTCGGCTACCGCCTCGACGAGATCCCGAACGACATCACGCAGAAGACGCCCGCGAGCTTCGAGCCCACCATCGACTACGTCGTGGTCAAGGCCCCCCGCTTCGCGTTCGAGAAGTTCCCCGCCGCCGACGACACCCTCACGACCACCATGAAATCGGTGGGCGAGGCCATGGCGATCGGCCGCAACTTCACGACGGCGCTGCAGAAGTCGCTGCGCTCGCTCGAGAAGCGCGGCACCTCGTTCCACTGGGAGCCGGTCGCCGAGTCCGAGCGCGAGGCGCGCGTCGCCGAACTGCTCGAATCGATCGCGCGCCCCACCGACGGCCGCATCGTCGACGTGCAGCAGGCGCTGCGCCTCGGCGCGACCGTCGAGCAGGTGTTCGAGTCGACCGCGATCGACCCTTGGTTCCTCGATCAGATCGCACTCATCAACGAGGTCGCCGAGACGGTGAAGGGCGCCCCGCAGCTCACGCTCGACGTGCTGCGCGAGGCCAAGGACCACGGCTTCAGCGACGCGCAGATCGCGGCGATCCGCGGGGTGTCCGAGTCCGAGATCCGCGGTCTGCGCCACGGCCTCGGCCTGCGCCCCGTCTACAAGACGGTCGACACCTGCGCGGGCGAGTTCCCCGCGCTCACGCCCTACCACTACTCGTCGTACGACCTCGAGACCGAGGTGCAGGCGAGCGACCGCAAGAAGGTCGTGATCCTCGGATCCGGCCCCAACCGCATCGGCCAGGGCGTCGAGTTCGACTACTCGTGCGTGCACGCCTCCTTCGCGCTGAGCGATGCGGGCTACGAGACGATCATGATCAACTGCAACCCCGAGACCGTGTCGACCGACTACGACACGAGCGACCGCCTCTACTTCGAGCCGCTCACGCTCGAGGACGTGCTCGAGGTGATCCACGCCGAGCAGCAGAGCGGCGAGCTGCTGGGCGTCGTCGTGCAGCTCGGCGGGCAGACCGCCCTCGGCCTGGCGCAGCCGCTCAAGGACGCGGGCATCCCGATCCTCGGCACCACCCCCGAGGCGATCGACCTCGCCGAGGAGCGCGGCGCGTTCTCCGGCATCCTCGAGCGCGCGGGGCTCGTGGCGCCCCGCAACGGCACCGCCATCGACGAGGAGGGCGCCGTGCGCGTCGCCGAGGAGATCGGCTACCCGGTGCTCGTCCGCCCCTCGTTCGTGCTCGGCGGGCGCGGCATGGAGATCGTGTACGACACGGCGACGCTGCGCGGCTACTTCGGCCGCATCGAGGGCCACGCCCTCGTCGGCCCCGGCCACCCGCTGCTCGTCGACCGCTTCCTCGACGACGCCATCGAGATCGACGTCGACGCCCTCTACGACGGCGAGCAGCTCTACATCGGCGGCGTGATGGAGCACATCGAGGAGGCCGGCGTGCACTCGGGCGACTCCAGCTGCACCCTGCCGCCCGTCACGCTCGGCCACGACCAGATCGCCCAGGTGCGCGAAGCCACGCTCGGCATCGCCGAGGGCATCGGCGTGCGCGGCCTGCTCAACGTGCAGTTCGCGATCGGACAGGGTGTGCTCTACGTGCTCGAGGCCAACCCGCGCGCCAGCCGCACGGTGCCGTTCGTGTCGAAGGCGCTCGGGATCCCGCTCGCGAAGGCCGCCTCGCGCATCATGGCGGGCGAGACGATCGAGCAGCTCGTCGACAGCGGCTTCCTGCCCGAGCGCGACGGCTCGCGCGCGCCCATCGACGCGCCGATCGCCGTGAAGGAGGCCGTGCTGCCCTTCAAGCGCTTCCGCACCAACGAGGGCCTCGTGGTCGATTCGCTGCTCGGCCCCGAGATGCGCTCCACGGGCGAGGTCATGGGCATGGACCGCGACTTCCCGACGGCGTTCGCGAAGAGCCAGTCGGCGGCCGGCAGCGAGCTGCCCACCTCGGGCACGGTCTTCCTGTCGGTGGCGGATCGCGACAAGCGCTCCGTGGTGCTGCCGGCGCTGCGGCTGCAGGAGCTCGGCTACCGCATCCTCGCCACCCAGGGCACGCAGGTGGTGCTGGCGCGCAACGGCATCTCCTCGGAGGTCGCCCGCAAGCACTCGGCCCACGCCGAGGGCGACACGATCGTCGACCTCATCAACCGCGGCGAGATCGACATGATCGTGAACACCCCGTCGGGCAGTTCGGCTCGCGCCGACGGCTACGAGATCCGCGCTGCGGCGGTTGCGGCCGACAAGCCGATCTTCACGACCGTGTCGGAGCTCTCGGCCGCGGTCGGCGCCATCTCGGCGCAGCAGCAGGGCTTCGCGGTGAAGTCGCTGCAGGAGTACCAGGCCGATCGCGACGCGGTGCTCGCCGAGGCGGCGGCCGCGCGATGAGCGCGCGCTCCTTCGGGGGCCGGCTCGCGGCGGAGTTCGCCGCGGGCCGGCACCTCTGCGCGGGGATCGATCCCCACGCACCGCTGCTCGCCGACTGGGGTCTCGGGGACGACGCCGCCGGCGCCGAGCGGATGGGGCGCGAAGTCGTCGCGGCCGCCGCCGGCGTGGCCGCGTGCGTGAAGCCGCAGGTGGCGTTCTTCGAACGCTTCGGCTCGGCGGGCTATGCCGCGCTCGAGCGCGTGCTCGCCGACGCCCGGGAGGCGGGGCTGCTCGTGGTCGCCGACGTGAAGCGCGGCGACATCGGCTCCAGCTTCGGGGCCTACGCCGACGCCTGGCTGGCACCCGGATCCCCGCTCGAGGCCGACGCGATGACGGCCGTCGCCTACCAGGGCTTCGAGAGCCTCGTCGGGGCGTTCGCGCACGTGCGCGACCACGGCAAGGGCCTCTTCGTGCTCGCCGCGACCTCGAACCCCGAGGCCCGCGAGGTGCAGCGGGCGGCCCGTGACGACGGCCGCAGCGTCGCCCGCGCGATGGTGGAGGACGCCGAGGCGTTCAACGCCGAGGCCGCCGCGGGCTCGGGCGTCGGTTCCGTCGGCGTCGTGCTGGGCGCGACGCTCGACCTCGCCGACTTCGGCATCGACGTCGCGAAGCCCGCTGTGCGCCCCGCGCTGCCGGTGCTCGCGCCCGGCTTCGGCCACCAGGGGGCGCGCATCGAACAGGCGGCGCAGATCTTCGGCGGCATCGGCCACGCGCTGCTCGCGAACGAGTCTCGCAGCATCCTCGCCGGGGGAGCGGTCGGCCTCGCCGATCGTGTGCGCGGGCGCGCCGACGCGATCGCCTCCGCCCTCGCCGCCTCGCGAGCCTAGGTTCCCGGGCCGCGCCTCGTGGGCCGCATCGCAGCGGACGGCCGGGCGCCTCGCCCGGAGCGGCGGCGGGGCTCGTCCGGTGCCGAGTCGACGACGGCGGCGCGCGCGGCGCTCCGAACCGGCCCGCGCGGGAGACGAGGGCTCGCGAGACATACCCTAGGCTTGGAACGGGGAGAGGGAAACAGGACGATGAGCACGAATGGGAACCCGCAGAAGCGGGCGATGCCCGAGGTCGACCGGGTTGCGGCGAACCGTGCCGCGATCGCGGCGCGGCGCGCGCGCGCCGAGCTGAAGCGCAAGCTGCGCAGCGGCGAGGTGTCGCCGTTGCGCGTGCTCGAGCAATCGCGAGCCCCGGGCAGCACGGAGGCGTCGCTGCGCATCACCGACTTCCTCCTCTCGTTCCCCGCGATCGGCGCCGTGAAGGCCGACCGCGTACGCGAAGACCTCGGCATCTCCGAGCGCAAACGCCTCGGCGGGCTCGGCGCGCTGCAGCGCGAGCGCCTGGAAGCCTTCGTGCGCGAACGCACGGGCGCGTCCTCCGAGCGCCCGCCCCTCACCGTGCTCGCGGGCCCCACCGCGGTCGGCAAGGGCACAGTGGCCGCCTACATCCGAGAGCACTACCCCGAGGTGCGGCTCTCGGTCTCGGCCACCACGCGTGCCCCCCGCCCCGGCGAGGAGCACGGCCGCCACTACTTCTTCGTCGACGACGAGGGCTTCGACCGCATGCTCGCCACCGACGACCTGCTCGAGTGGGCCACCGTGCATAACCAGCACCGCTACGGCACGCCGCGGGGGCCGGTACTCGAGGCCGCCGCCCGCGACGAACTCATGCTGCTCGAGATCGACCTGCAGGGAGCCCGACAGGTGCGGGCCAGCATGCCCGAGGCCCGCCTCGTGTTCCTCGCGCCGCCGAGCTGGGACGAGCTCGTGCAGCGGCTCGTGGGCCGGGGCACCGAGGACGCCGAGGAGCGCGCCCGCAGGCTCGAGACCGCGAAGGTCGAGCTGGCCTCGGCCGAGGAGTTCGACGAGATCATCGTGAACGACGAAGTGCCACGGGCCGCCGCCAGGCTGGTCGAGCTCATGCGCGGCGGTGCCTGACGGTGCTGGCGTCGGTCCTGCCGATGGAGGGGCTCGGCGAGGTCGCCTCGCTCGATCCCAGGCAGTTCCTGGGGACTCCGCTCGCCCTGCTGGGGGCCGCCCTGCTGGCCTTCGGGGCGCAGTACCAGTCGCGGGGCCTCAACAAGGTCGAGCGCATCGTGGGCGCGAGCGCGGGCTCCGGCCTCTCGCTTCGGCACGTGCTGGGGCTGCTGCGGCGCCCGTCATGGGTGAGCGGCACGCTGCTGCTCGGCCTCGCGGTGGCGTTCCAGATCGGATCGCTCGCCCTCTCGCCGATCATCATCGTGCAGCCCATCGGCGTGGTCGGGCTCGTGATCACGTCGATCCTCAACTCGCGCTTGAGCGGCGTGCGGCTCGACACTCGCGTGCGCATCTCGATCGGCCTTGCGGTGCTCGGGATCGTGGCCTTCGTCAGCATCGCGGCGTTCACCGCCACCGATCGCCCGGTGACCGATGCGAAGCTCACCACGATCCTCATCACCTTCGCGGTCGTGCTCGTGCTCGCCCTGATCGCCTTCGTGCTGCTGCGGCACCACCGGGTCGCGCTGCTCTACATCGTGGGCGCCGGCGTGCTGTACGGCTTCGTCGCGACGTTCGCGAAGGCGGTGATCGGCCGTCTGCAGCAGGGCGAGTTCGAGACCCTCACCTGGCTCTGCGTCGCGGCCCTCGTGGTGGGCGCCCTGCTGGGCATGGTGTTCGTGCAGAACGCCTACTCGTCCGGCCCGCCCGATCTCGTGGTGGCGGGGCTGACGGTGATCGATCCGATCGTCGCGGTGCTCATCGGCATCATCGTGCTGAACGAGGCGGCGAACGCCCCGGGGTGGGCGGTGTTCGCGTTCATCGCCTCCGGCGCCCTCGCGGTGGTCGGAGTGATCGGCCTCGCGAAGTTCCACCCGCAGACCGGCGCCTCGGCGCTCGACGCGCCTGCCGAGGCCGCCGGGTCGGGCGCGCAGCAGCCGGGGTCCGCGGGTCCGGCGACCGACTGAGACGTCCGGTGCGATAAGCTTCTCGCACACGGCAGGGTGACCGGGAGACACGATGACGCAGACGCTCAGGATCGGGCTTCTCGAGGATCAACCGCTCTTCAGGGAGATGCTGCAGCATCTGCTCCGCGCGGTGCCCGGCTTCGCCGTCGTCACCGCCGCCGACTGCTCGGACGCGACGTCGAACTGGGACGCGCGCGCCCTCGACGTGGCCCTGCTCGACGTCGAGCTGCCCGACGGCACCGGGCTCGACGTCGGCCGCGCCCTGCAGCGGTCGAACCCCGATCTCCGCGTCGTGCTGCTCTCCGCGGTCGACCGTTCGCAGATGCTGCTCGAGCTCGACGAGCGCGAGCAGTGGAGCTACCTCTCGAAGAACTCCTCGACCTCTTCGGCGAAGCTGATCCGCGCTATTCGAGCCTGCGCCGCCGGCCGTCGCGTGATCGATCCCGACGTGGTCGGCTCGCGCCGAGTGCGGGCCGGCGGCCGCCTGGAGGGGCTGAGCAGCCGGCATCTCGAGGTGCTGCAGCTCGTCACCGAGGGGCTCACCAACCAGGCGATCGCCGAACGGCTGGGCCTCGCCCTCAGCTCGGTGAACAACCACGTGAACGCCATCTACGCCGGCCTGCAGATCGACCGCGCGCGCTTCAACCCCCGCGTGGCGGCCGCACGTCTGTACCTGGAGGAGACCGCGTGATGCGCGGTGCGCAGCGCGAGGCTGCGGCCGACCGGGTGTCCGATACTCGGATGCTGGTGCTCTCGGTGCTGCTGATCGGTGTCTTCTTCGCCTTCGGGGCCACGGCGCAGTCGATGCTCGTCCACGGCGTGCCCGCGCCGCGCATCGGCGGTCACGCGCTCGGGCCGGTCGCCGAGGCGAGCCTGCGCGCCTCGATCAACCTGGTGAGCGTCGCGATCATGGCGTTCGGGGCGGCGTGGACGAGGATCATCGACCGCCCGTTCTGGAGCGCCGCGGCGCTCGCCCTGCTGATCGTCGCCACCGGCGTCGTGGCGCGGGCCGGCCTGCAGCTGCTGTTCAACGTGCACCCGGTCGCGCGCGCCGAGGAGGCGCTCCACGACGCCCTGACGGCCGTGCCGGTCGGTCTCGCGGTGCTCGGGATCTCCGTCTCGATCGTCGGGCTCAGCCGTCGGGCCCGGTGGGCGGAGCGCGACCGGCAGGCGGCTGCGATCCGTGCAGCCGAGGCGCTCGACGAGCTGCAGCAGGAGGAGATCCGGGTGCGACGCGAGGTCGCCGATACGCTGCACGGCACGCTCCAGAACCGGTTCGTGATGCTCGGGGCCGCCCTCGGCGAGGCCGGCGCGCGGCTTGAAGGCGAAACCGGGGTCGGGCCGGCCGAAGCCCGGGAACTCGCCGCCCGCCTCAAGGAGGTGCGCGCCGAGCTCGACGAGCTGCGGGAGCGAGAGCTGCGCGCACTGAGCGCCTCGCTCTACCCGGAGGCCCTCGATCGCGGCCTGCTGCCGGCCGCTCGAGCGCTCGTCGCCCGCATCCCGCCTTCGATCCCGGTGCGCATCTCAGCCGACGAGATCCCGGTGCCCGACCCGCTGGATCGCACGAGCCGGTTGCTGCTCGTGCGCGCCATCGAGGAGGGCGTCTCGAACGCGCTGCGGCACGGCGAGGCGAGCCGGCTCGAACTGCGGCTGGAAGCGCGCGACGGCCGCTTTCTCGCCGAAGTGCGCCACCTCGGCGTGGTGCCGATCGAGAACCCGGCGCTCAGCGGCCTCGCCAGACTGAGCAACCGCATCGCCGACCGCGGTGGAGAGCTCGAACTGGAGCGGGAGGCCGACGGCGGGGCGCTGCGGGCCTGGCTTCCGGCCTGAGCCGGGGCGCGGCCCGGGCGCTGCCTCGGCGAGCGCTACCCCCGCGGAGGCTTCGGGGCGCCGCGTCCCGGCCTGAATGCGGAGACGCTCGGCTCGTCGGCCAGCCAGAACCGCCAGGGGAACGCCGGCCCGCCCGCCTCGCCCGCGACCCCGACCCGCGGACCGCTCGTGATCCGGCCGGAGACGGCGCCGTCCCGGGCAACCGCGAACGGCGCCTCGAAGAGGTCGAGGCCGTCATGGGTCTCGCGGGCGATCCCGAGCGCCGCGGCCACATTGCCGGGGCCGCGAGCGAGCATGTGCTGCGGCACGGTCGCGCCGCCCCGCTTCGCGGAGCGCCGACGCTGCGCGATCTCGCCGCCCTCGACCACCTCGCCCGCACGGATCAGCACCCCCGACGCCGTGCCCTCGGGCGAGCACACCATGTTCAGCGCGAAGTGCATGCCGTAGCTGAAGTAGACGTAGGCGTGGCCGGGCGGGCCGAACATCGACGCGTTGCGCTCGGTGCGCCGATCCTTCGAATGCGATCCCGGATCGTAGGGGCCGGGGGTGCCGACCCCGTGATAGGCCTCGACCTCCGTGATCCGGATCGTCACCGTGCCCGCGCCTCCCAGGCCGTCGTCGCCGGTCACCGAGAGCGTGGCCCCGAGCAGACGGGGCGCCACCTCGAGCGCGGGGGAGAGGAAGAGCTCACGGTCCATCCTTCCATTCTCGCCCAGGCGCGGTGTCGTAGTCTGGAAGCGAGCGCACCGCCAGTGTGCGGGCGCCGAGGAGGTCGACCGTGAGCCAGCAACCCGTCGTCTACACCACCGAGAAGCGGCGGTTCCCGTGGTGGACGCTGCTCGTCACCGGCGTGCTCGTCGCGGCGGTCGGCGTGGGCTTCCTGGTGTGGCCGTTCTTCGCCGCGACCGGGATGCTGGTGGTGCTCTTCGGATCCGCGCTGATCGCCAACGGACTCGCCGTGCTCACCCGGTCGGCGGCGTCGCCAGCTGCGCTCATCGGGGGTATTGTGCTCATCGCCGCGGGCGTGCTCGCGATCGTGTTCTCCGACCTCACGGTGGGTGCGATCGTTGCGTTCGTGGGCGTCGGCCTCGTGGTCTTCGGCGTGCTCTGGATCGCGATCGGCGCCCGCTTCGCCGGGCGCGGCCCCGCGATCCTCGTACCCGGCGTACTGATCCTCGTCGGCGGCGTGGTCGCGCTCGCCTGGCCGGGCCTCGCACTCACGGTCGTCGCCGTGATCGGCGGCGTCTGCCTCGTGCTGCTCGGCGCGCTCATCATCTGGACCGCCAACCGGCTGCGCCGCCTCGACGTGTCGGCCACCACCATCGTGATGTGAAGCGCGTCGCCCGTCGGGCGCCCAGAGCGGCGCAGAAGGACGGCGGCACCGCCCGATATAGTTGACGCTGTTCCCCCAATCCTCACGAGGTCGTCACATGACAAGCACCACCCGCGGTTCGCAGAAGGCGCGCGACACGCTCGACTTCCTTCGCGGCAAGATCTCCACCGGCGAGTGGGCGGTGGGCGACCTGATCCCCAAGGAGCCCGAACTCGTCGAGCTGATCGGCGTCGGCCGGTCGACCGTGCGCGAGGCGGTGCGCTCGCTCGCCGCCTTCGGCATGCTCGAGACCGTTCCCGGGGTCGGCACGTTCGTGCGATCACGCACCCCCGTGAGCTCGATCCTGTCCGAGTTCCTCGCCGATCACGACCTCGAGGAGGTGCTCGTCTACCGCAGGTCGCTCGAGATCGAAGCCGCCCAGCACGCCGCCGTGCACCGCACCGAGGAACAGCTCGCCGGCCTGCGCGAGGCGCATCGCCGAGTGCACGAGGGGCTGGTCGCGGGGGCCGCGCCGGAGGCACTCGACACCTGCAACCGCAGCACCGCCCCCGACGCATTCCACCGCCTCGTCGTCGAGGCGAGCGGCAGCAAGCTGCTGCTCGACCTCTACCTCGGCGTCATGTCGGTGCTCGAGGGTGCGAGCACCGAGGGGCGCGTGATCCTCGGCACCACCCTCGAGACGATGCACCGCGACCACGGCGCAGTGCTCGACGCGATCGCGGCCCGCGACGTGCGCGACGCCGCGCACTCGATGGCGCTGCACGTCGACCGCGACCTCGGTTTGCGCACCGACATGCTCGACTTCAGTGCGCAGACGGAGCGCGCGACCTCGCTCATCGACGCGGGCTACGACCCCGACCGCGCCCCGGCCTGAGTGGGCTGCCGGGTCGCACTCGCAGTTCTCGCGGGCCGCGGTTCTCGTGGCACCGCCTTGGGTGAGGATGCCACATGCGCGAGGGCGTGGTGATACGGGCCACGAGTGGTCGAAAAGCGCTCCGACCTTCGCGCGTCGCGGCATTTTTCGACCGTTCGCGGCGCCAGGCGTGCGTCCCCGACGCGTACGGGTGAGCCCGCGGAACGCCTCCACTAGGATGGAACGGTTGCCAGGGGCGTTAGCTCAGTCGGTTAGAGCAGCGGACTCATAATCCGTCGGTCGCGGGTTCAAGCCCCGCACGCCCTACCAGTGTTTGCAAGGGATCGCGCGGTATCCGTCGAGCGGCGATTTGCAAGTTCCACTCCAGAACCCCTCCAAGGCGTTGGGCGCTGCACTGGACCCCGTGCCTCTTGGGCGAGGCGGAGCAGGAGGGCGTATTCATTTGCGCTGTGAGATGCTAGGAGGTCTTTGCTGCGGCTCGTCTTTGCAGTTCGACCGCCATCGGTTCAATCACGGCAATGAGAGTCGAGGACACTTGATTGAACGGTTTCCCGGCCTCTAAGAGGCGAGTGGATGCGTGGACGACGGCGTTGATCATCTCACCCATGGCCTCGGAATCCTCGACCCCCAGGACTTCAAGTGTGTGAATCAGTGGCTCCTGGATAGCGCGATGCATTCCGGCCGCTTGTTCGTTCAGGGCTTCTCCGGGCGAGAGGGCCGCGAGTGCGGAGCCGACGGCGTGTGCCCCTTCATGCACGAGACGGAGATTCTCGAGGGCATAGGCAACGAGTCGGCCACTTGGTTCGGGCTCAGCATCCATGGCATCAGTGATGCGTATCGTCCATCTGGGGAAGATGTCCTCTACCAGCGCCTGAAGCAATGCCTCCGTGGACTCGAAGTAATGGTAAACACTCGACCTTGCCAGCCCTGCACGTTCAGCTACATCGCGCATGCTTCCGATCTCGCCAGTCTCCTCTAGGATCGCGTGTGCGACGTCGAGCAGCAGGCGCTCTTGATTTGCGCGGTGCTCAGCTACGGTGTTCGCAGTGATTCGTGGCACAGTTCATCCTCCACTGGTCTCATTCCGTCGCCTGCTAATGAACTTACCGTGAAGCTGACCTTTCGGGCGAGGTAGGAGGTCCGCGGAGTCTACGTTGTCGCTGGTTGGAATGTTCCGAGCCGGCCATCGACCATCTCTAGCACGCGGTCGCAGTGTCCGAGCACTTCGTGGTCATGGGTGACCATCATGACGGCAACCCCATGGGTCTTGCTCTGTTCCGCGAGGAGGGCGACAACCTGTTGACTTCGGGCACGGTCTAGTGCTGCCGTTGGCTCGTCGACCAGCAGTAGACCCGGACGGGTGACGAGAGCTCTGGCGATGCCAACACGCTGTCGCTCGCCTCCGGAGAGCTGACGAGGAAGATTCTTCGCCTTGTGTGCCATGTCAACCGCTTCCAGGAACGGCATCGGATCGAACGATGATGATCCGCCTGCGAGCCTGTTCATGAGACGCAGCTGGTCTGCAGAGTTGAGTGCGGGGATCAGATTGCCCGATTGAAACACGAAGCCGATGTTTCGCAGACGAAATTTGGCCATCTTTCCCTGAGAGCCAGCCATCTCCGTGAGCTCCTGGTCGAGCACGCGAACCGAACCGCTGTCAGGTGACTGCAGTGCACCCGCCACGGCAAGCAGGGTCGACTTTCCGGCCCCAGATGGGCCCACCACGCCCACGAACTCGCTGCGCGCGATCTCAAGGCTCACTGAGTCCAGCGGCCGCACCCTACTATCGCCGTCACCGAGTTCGAGGGTGACATTCTCAAACCGAAGTATCGTTTCCAGGTTGTGTGCAAATGACATTAGCGCTGCCCTCCCAAGGCGGAGATGGGTTCGATTCGCGTGATGCGGAGGACCGCAACCGCAGCCCCAACGAGACCCAGAGCGATTGTGATCAAGGAGGCCGTGAGGACGGGTGCGGGCTCAAGAGCGAAGGGCATGCCTTCAGGCATTATGGAGCCCAGCCCGACACCAGCGGCAACTCCGATTGCTGTGAATGCGACCAACAGAATCGCGGCTTGGGTCAGCGAGTCCCGAAGCAAGTAGCGACCCGAGGCGCCGACAGCTCGGAGAACCGCGAGCTCATGCTGCCGCTGAATCGTCCAGACCGTGAAGAAGGCGCCGACCACGAGAGCGCTGATCGCGTAGAGGAACATCTGAATCATGCTGAGCGTCAGTGTCTCTGCCTCGTATCCAGGAGACGAGTTGAAAGACTCCTTCAGTGTCACGGCTGTGGTCTCCGCCTGACGATCGCCTGCGGCGAGATCGAGCTCTTCTGCATCGCTCGCTTGGATTGCGACCACGCTCGCGACATCGAAATCGAGCGCATCGACTTGGTCCTGCGTCGGAACGCCGGGTTGTGCAGCACCGGAGGCGATCAGCCGCCAGGTATCAATATTGAGATAGGCCATGTCGACGTGACCGAACGTCGACTGCCCCTCAGTAAAGCCGACAACCTCAAGTTCAGTGTCGAGCCGATCAAGGGTGATGATGCTGCCAACTTCTAGTCCGTCGCTCTTCGCCGTCTCGGATACCACGATGCCCCCAAGACCCGAGATGGTCGACCCCTCGGATACCTTCGGGCTCAGGAACGAATCAGGGACGATTCCAAAAAGCGAGAGATCGATCTGAGTGCCGTCTTCTGTCGTGGCATTCGTCATTCCCGCACCGACCGGCGTCGCTGCCCCCACGCCAGGGAACGACTCCCAGATCTCGAGCTGCGACTCCTCGACGACTGAGCGCGAAAAAGCGTTGTCGGTCTTCGTGCCCTCGTCAAACGCAAACGCGGTGACCGGCAGCGACTTCAGACCAGACACCCCGTCGTTGACCAAGCCAGATGAGAGACCCGAGAGCAGAACGATCAGCAGTGCGACGAGCGAGACGACTGCACCCATCAGGCCGAATCGTCCGCGCGCAAACTTCAGTTCGCGGATCGCTAGAAACATGTCTCCCTCTCCTGCCAGCTCTTTGTCGACTCTGCGTCAACAAACATGTCAACGCTATGTCGATAACCCTGATAGCGGCCTGTGAGAATCCGCGACCGTTAGCCGACAGGAGGTGGAGGCTTTAGCGTTCCGGTTAGGTTGAAGTCATGGACCTACTTCACGCTTCACTCGTCTTCCTGCACATTCTCGGCGCAGCCGCACTCCTGGGCGGATGGCTCGCCACGTTCAAGACTCCGACCGTCGGCCTCTTCCAGTTCGCCGGCGCATGGGTGCAACTCGTTACCGGCGTTCTGCTCGTCGGAGTGAACGAGATGGGTGGCGGAGGAGTGAATCACGTAAAGATCGCAGTTAAACTTGTTGTTCTCGTCGTAATCCTTGCCATGGCATGGACAGGGCGCCGGAAGGTCAAGAAGAATGAGCCAGTTCCGGTCGGTGTTGCCCACGCGGTTGGCGGACTGAATTGGCCTGGTTTGAGTTCCGACCGGTTTTCCTGTCAACCTGTCGGTGACAGAAGTTCCTCGGCCTCAGCATAGTAGGCCTGCTCGACCTCGATCGGGGTACGCATATCGAGCTCCCCGTGAAGGCGCTCATGGTTCCACCACCACACGTATTCGAGGGTCGCGAGTTCGACCTGCTCAACCGTCCGCCAGGGGCCCTGCTGTCGGATCAGTTCGGTCTTGTAGAGGTTGTTGACCGCCTCAGCCATGGCATTGTCAAAACTGTCGCCGACCGTCCCGGTCGAGGGCACTGCTCCGAGTTCCGCAATGCGATCCGTATAGACCATGGCGGTGTAATTCGACCCGTGATCGGCGTGATGGATCAGGCCATCGAGCCTGCCGCCCGATTGCCACGCAGCCATATCGAGTGCCTGCATCGGCAGAACCTCAGATTTCAGCGTCGCAGCGACATTCCAGCCCACGATTCTGCGCGAGTACACGTCAGTGACGAACGCGACATAGGCGAACCCAGACCAGGTGGCGACGTAGGTCACGTCGCACACCCAGAGCTTGCGCGGCCCGTCAGCGGCGAATCTCCGGTTGACGAGATCGGCAGGCAGTGCCGCCGTTTTGTTAGGGCGTGTGGTGAACACGCGCTTTGATTTCCGTACCCCGCGCACGCCGGCGAGCCGCATCAGACGCTCGGTCTGGTCGCGGCCGATCTTCCACCCCTCACGCTTCAGCAGGGCATGCATCTTCCGGCGCCCGTACACGCCATAGTGCTTCGCGTGGAGCCGCCGGATCTCAGGGAGGAGCAACTCGTCGCGCAGCTGCCTGGCTGAGGCCGACCGGGCTTTCGCGGCCCGGTATCCGCGGGAGGTGAGGAACCCACGAACTGCCGCACGCAGCGTACGACAGAGGAACTCGACCCCGAAACGATCACGGTACTCGTCGATGAATCTGATCATTTCGTTCGTGGCCGGTCGAGTTCCTTCGCGAAAAACACGCTCGCGGCTTTGAGTACCTCGTTGGCCTTACGGAGCTCGCTCACCTCGCGGCGTAACCGCCGGTTCTCCTGGGCCATATCGATCGAGGTGCCAGGCTTCGCGCCGGTATCGATGTCGTAGCGGCGCTGCCACACGCGCAGCGTCTCCGGGCTCACTCCGAGGAGCCCACCGACGTGTCGGCAGGCCGCGGTCAGCGACTCGTGCTCGGGACGGGCTTCGGCGAGCATCCGAAGTGCGCGCTGGCGAAGTTCAGGGTCATATTTGCTTGGCATCGTAGTTCCATCCTTGTATAAAGATCGGAACTCAAACCAGGCCAATTCAAACAGATTCATGAGGCGCTATGTCGGAATAACCGTTTGGGTATTTAATCCTCAAGATCGCGAATGTGGACATTCGAAGTTTTGAACGTCCACATTCGGAGTGTCGAGCGCATGCGCCCGCGAACATTAAGCTTCAGCAGTCAGATGGGTGAAATCTAGTAGACGTCAAACGCAAGGATCTGCGGGGCTTCTTCAGAGCCCGTCACGGTGCACTCCATCACCACGCCTTCGATCTTCGTGCCGTACTCATTCTTCGGTGTGATCTCGGCTTTGATGAACCAGACATCATTCTCGAGTCGTTCCGCAATAGTCCCCGTGAACCAGTGAACTTTTACTCCGTAGGGAAATGCTTCGCGAGCCGTGTTCTCGCACGCCACCTCAGCCATGCCAGAAGTCATCCCACCTGACGTTGCTTCTGCTGCTGGAAGCGGGGTGGGGGTACTAGGTTTGGGCTTCCCCTCTGGCTTCGGAAGTTCTTGCTCCTTCTTCTCGGGCTTCGGCTTCGAAGTTGCCTCTGGTGTTTTCTGAGTCGGCGTCGGCGTGGGCTCCGGCTCCGCGGACGGTGAGGGCTCGGCAGCGGTCTGCTCCGTCCTCGGTCCGGTTGCGACAGCGTCCCAGTCGGTAACGGCAAGCGCGAAGACGGTCAAGGCGATCGAGGTGAGAGCAGCCACACCACCCAGAGCGATGCCGGTGATACTGAGTGCTTTCGGTTGCTTCTTATGAAGCGCGACCACGCCGAGAATGATCGCAGTAGCTCCCGCGGCCAGTCCAAAGAAGGGCGTCCAGCCGATCAAGAAGGCGGCGCTACCGACTGCGAGCGCAGCTATCGCAAGGCCTCTACTTGGCACGCCTCGCGCCTCTCGACCCGGTCGGGCGAGTTCACTTTCGTTGTTCATGCGAGCATCCTCAGAACCGAGGGATCCTCCGAGGGGGCGGCGATCATTTCTTCCATCCCAAGAATTCGCGTTCGTCTGCTGTCGTCTGGGGGCGGGTAAACACGTAGACGTCTCCGCGCAGCATTCTTCGAGGGGTCGCGCTTTGGATTTCCCAACCTTGCGCCGTCAACTTCTGCAGACGCTTGCGGCCACCGCGGTCCTGGGCGATGATTCGCTCGGTGTAGACCTCCGGAGGACGCCGTGAGAGCTGCGTCATGAGATTCTCGCGAAGAAGGTACCAAGTGTTCTGCGGGTCCGTGGACGCATAGACCACCTCTGCTGAATGTGGATGGCCTCCGAATAGGTTTGTGACCGGCTTTACTGTACTCACAAATAGCTCCTCAGGTTAACGATGCCGTCAGGATGACCTTCCTGTAATGCTACTTATAAGTATGTAGATTCAAAAGTAGCGCACCGAGAGTCTAGGAACTGTGGAAGGTGAGTTGCAGAAGGTTGTTGGGCGCAACCTGCGGCTCTATCGGTCATTCCGAGGCGTGAGCCAGGAGGCTTTCGCAGAACGTCTTGGTGTGCACCGAACATACATGGGTGCAATAGAGCGTGGAGAACGCAATCTTTCTCTCCGGAGCCTAGAGCGTCTGGCGGAAACTCTCGATCTCGATCCACTTGAGCTTCTGACGGAACTTCGGGACCAAGATAGTGCGCCGGACGGCAAGCAGTGAATGGGCGGCGCTAACTGAGGAGTAAAATCCCCTCAAAATCCCCTCCGCCGCGCTTCGCTACCGTGATCCAGGCTTGACCGAAGTAGCTACCGCGCTCAGCGAGTATCGCCCGAAATGACGCGGCATAGCGGCTTTTCTCAGGGAAGTACGGTCGAGTTCAGCGCGCCCCAGATAGACACTCGCGACGCTCTCATAATCCGTCGGTCGCGGGTTCAAGCCCCGCACGCCCTACTCTCGCACCGCCGTGCACTTTTCTCGCAGGTCGACGATTGGACTGGGCCGCCCGCCCCGCCGGCGTGCGGCCCTGGCCCGAACGCCGAGATGATGAGACAGTTGGGGCATGGCCGACTTCGATTACTCGCTCGACTACGCCTCGCTCGACCTGCGCAGGCATCCCGAGTTGTACCGCATCGGGCGCGGCGAGCAGGGCGTGCTGAAGGTCGAGCCCTACAAGTCGGAGCTGCTGCCGCACTGGCGGTTCGCCACGCCCGAGCTCGCACGCGAGTCGAGCGAGCGCATTCTGACCATGTTCCACGACTATCTCGCGTCGGGCGACTTCGTCGGAGCGGACATGGCTCGCAAGTTCCTGCAGATGGGATACACCCGGGCACGGCGCTACGCGAACCATCTGGGCGGCAAGAAGTACCGCGGTCCGGTTCCCGCTGATCGAAAGGGGCAGAGCGGCGCCCACGGCAGAGCGGAGCTCGAGCGCCAGGAGGACCCCGTCAAAGCCGAGAGCGCACGCATCTTCAAGGAGGCGTGGGATCGCGCTGCGGCGGATCCCCGCTACCGCGAGCTCAGGAGCGAGCATCGCCGACGCCACGAGTCCGGTGATCCATCGAGCGCCCAGCGCCGCTAGTGCCGGGAAACGACGGGCCCGCGCGACGCCGCACCGCCCGAGGGGTTCCGAGACTCTTTCGCAGACATCGCAGCTGCCCCCGACGAGTTCACCACGGGTCGGGCGGCGAAAGAGCTGGCGCTCTGGTTCCGCGTGAGAGCTGGCAGGATCGCACGCAAGCCGGCCTGACCCGCCGCGCAGCGACTACCCTGCGCTCTCGTGGCCGTCGTGCCGCCCGGCCTCCGCGAGCGCGACGATACGGTTGACCATCCCGCTGAAGATGAGCCCGTGGAAGGGCAGCATCGCCAGCCAGTAGAGCCGGCCGAGCAGACCTCTGGGGAAGAACACCGCGCGTTGACGGTACTCGGTGCCGCTGCCGTCGTCTTCGACACCGAGTTCGAGCCAGGCGCTCCCCGGCGTCCACATCTCGGCTCGCAGGCGCAGAAGCCGCTCCGGCTCGACACGCTCCACGCGCCAGACGTCGACAGCGTCGCCGACTGCGATGCGGGACCTGCTGCGCCGGCCCCTCTGCAAGCCCACGCCACCGGCCGCTCGATCCAGCCAGCCCCGTACGGCCCAGAGCACCGAGGCCGAGTACCAGCCGTTCGCGCCGCCGATGCGAGATACGACCGACCAGACGTCCGCCGCGTCGGCGGAGGTGCGACGACTCCGCACATCCGTGAAGACGGTGCGACCGGCCCAGTCCGGGTCACTCGGCATCGGTGCGCTCGGCGCCCCGAGCAGGTTCGAGTCGACCCAGCTCGTCTCGACCTCGTCGAGCTCGATGCGCCCGAGTGCGAGCCGCACGGCCTCGCGATATCCGGTGAGTCCTCCGGCAGGAGGCGGAATGATCTCGTCGATCGTGCGGTCACGCATCACGCAGGGATGCTGCAGCGATTCGACGAGGGGCCTCGCGATCTGACGGGGTACCGGCGTCACGAGGCCCACCCAGTGCGATGCCAGCCGCGGGGTGAGCACGGGCAGCGACGCGATGCGCCGCTGCCCGAGACCGGCTTCGAGGGCGTAGCCGTTCATCATCTGCCCGTAGCGCAGCACGTCCGGTCCGCCGATGTCGAGCGAGCGGTTCAGCCCCGCATCCAACCGCGCCGCCGCGAGCAGGTAGTAGAGCACGTCGCGCACGGCGATCGGCTGGATGAAGTTGCGCACCCATCGGGGCGCCGGCATGTAGGGCAGCACATCGGTGAGATGGCGCACCATCTCGAACGAGGCGGATCCCGAGCCGATGACCACCCCGGCCTGCAGCACCGCGGTCGGCACCCCCGAGGCGAGCAGCAGGCCGCCGACCTCCTTCCTCGAGCGCAGGTGCGGCGAGAGTTCGACCCCTCGGGGTGCAGGCCGCCGAGATAGACGATGCGGTCGACGCGGGCGTCCACCGCCTGCGCCGCGACGGTGCGGGCGATCTCACGATCGAGCTGCTCGAATCGCGCCCCGCTCGCCATGGAGTGCAGCAGGTAATAGACGATGTCGATGTCGTTCATCGCTCGACCGACGGCTTCCGGATCGGCCGCGTCACCGGTCACGATGTCCACGTCGTTCGCCCACGGCAGCGCCGCGACGCGCTCGTGCGATCTCGACAGCACGCGCACCCGGTATCCGCCCGCCAGCAGCCTGGGAACGAGGCGCCCGCCCAGATAGCCCGTCGCGCCGAGCACGAGCACGCGGGGAGTCGAGCCGTCGCTCGAGCGGCGCGCGCGCAGCGCCGGCTCCCGGCCGGTCGGAGCGCTGCGCTGCTCCCGATCATGTCTCGATTCGATGTCCGTCACGATTCCCCGCTTTCGCTTTCGCTTTCGCTTCGCGCTTCAGCGCAGCACCTCGACCAGAACGATCCAGGAGACCAGGATCGCGGAGACGATCGCGACGAGGCATCCCGCCGCCGCGAGCATCAGCCCGCCGGTCAGGCCCTGCGCCATCATCGACCCGGCAGCCAGGTACGCGGCGATCGGGAGGATGCCGAGAGCCGACTTCGCGACCCGGGCGCGCTGCTGAGGATCCCGCATCACGACCCGCGTCGCGTGCGCCTGGAACCAGGCGGCGCCCAGGGCCACCACGATGGTGACCAGGCCGTACCAGAGCAGATCGATCCCGGGCACCAGGCCGACGGCCGAGACCACCAGCGCGAGCACGAGCGTGGCGATAACCGCTGCCAGCCGAGCGGTGAGGGTGCCCGCGCTCACGATCTTCTGGATGTTGACGCTCGCCGCCACGATCACCAGACCGGCGAGGGCCGCACTCGCGCCGGCCATGGCGACGTTGAAGTCGCTCCACTGGGAGACCGTCTCGAGCATGGCTTCATGCTACGCCGCTCGCCGGCGCTCGCGGGTGCGACCTCGCAGGCCGAGGAGTGAAGCGCCCGCTCACCCCTCGAGCGTCTGCACCCAGCCGCGCAGCCGGTCGAGCCCGTCGATGGTCGAGGTGAGACCCAGCGCCTGCACGTCGCGTCCCTGCACGAGCATCGTCTGCTGCGCGCCCGGCAGCGCGGCCACGGCCGGGTTCGCGAGCAGTTCGGCGAAGATGCGGTCGCCGCTGCCGTTCATATCGACCAGCAGGATCCCGTCGGGTGCGGCCTCGACGATCTGCTCGGCCGAGATCGGGCCGGTGATGTCGATGCCGAGTTCGCCGCTCACCGAGCGGGCGCCCGCGAGGCTCAGCATCTCGAGAGGGAATGCGTGGCCGGCGGTGATGAACGGGCGGCCGGCCTGGTTGGTGAGCACGAGCACGCGCGGGCCGCTCTCGGCCGCAGCCGAGTCGGCATCGGAATCGGAGGCCTGCAGGCCTTCGGCGAGTTGCGAGGCGAGAGCGTCGGCCTCGTCGTCGGCGCCGGTGGCCTGGCCGATGAGGTCGATGTTGGCGGTGACGCTGTCGACGCTCGACCACACGTCGGGCAGCAGCAGGGCGGGCACGCCCGAGTGCTGCAGCACCCCGCCGATGCTGCTCTCGGCGCCGTGCCGGGGGCTCATGATGACGAGGTCGGGTGCGAGTGCGATCACGGTCTCGGCGTTCAGCTCCATGGCGACGGGGATGGTGTTCGGCACCTGCTCCATCTCGTCGATGTGGCCGCCGAGGGCGGGCTTGGTGACCGCCTCGGGCACGAGCACGAGACGGTCGGCGAGGCCCAGCACGGCCACGACCTCGGCGCTCTCGTAGTCGAGCGCCGCGATGCTCTCGGGTGCGGACTCGAGGGTGAGCTCGGCCGCCTCGGCGCCCCGACCCGCGGGCACCTGGATCGTGCGGGGGAACGCCGCCTCCCCGGCGACGGAACCGCTGGAGCCCGCGGAGTCGGTGGCGGGGGCGTCGTTCGATGCTGCGCACGCGGAGAGCATCAGCGCCGCCGAGGCGGCGATCGCGAGGGCTGCGAGGCGTCGTTTGGGCACGGGGGTTCCTTTCGGGGAGAGGTTCGCGGAGCGCGGGACGGGCTCAGCGGGCGGGTTCAGCGGTCGTCGGTGGCGAGGAACGAGCGACCGTGAGGCGTGGTGTGGATGGTGGTGTGCACGCCGTAGGCGGCGTGCACGAGCTCGGGCTGCAGCACCTCGGCGGGTCTGCCGGCGTGCGACCCGCCGCCGCCGTCGAGCAGCAGGATCTGCGTGCACGCGTTGAGGGCGAGGCTGAGATCGTGCAGCGCGGCGATGACGATCTTGCCGTCGTTGCCGAGCCGGCGCATCGTCTGCTCGACGGCGCGCTGGTGGAACAGGTCGAGCGCCGAGGTCGGCTCGTCGAAGATGACCACGGGCGTGTCCTGCGCCAGCACGCGGGCGAGCTGCACGAGCTGCCGCTGCCCGCCCGAGAGCGAGCCGTAGCGGCGCTGGGCGAGATCCTCGACCCCCGCGTCGGCGAGTGCGCTCCGCGCCGCTTCGCCCGCGTGGGGGTGCTGCGACGCGTGCGCGCCGATCTCGACGAGCTCGCGCACGCGGAGCTCGTCGGGTGCCCGCAGGTCCTGCGGCAGCAGCGACACGACCGAGGCGCGTCTGCGGGGCGGCATGCCCGGCAGGTCGACGTCGCCGTAGCGCAGGCTGCCGAAGCTCTGCACTCCGGAGCAGGCGAGCGCGCCGAGCAGCGACGACTTGCCGACCCCGTTGGGGCCCACGACGCCGAGCACGGTGCCGGGCAGCAGCCTGAGGGTGAGGGGGTCGCTCAGGGCCCGCCCGCCGCGATAGGCGCCGAAGGAGCCGAGCGTGAGCGTGCCGCCGAGCAGCAGGCAGGGCCCGCCGCCGAACGGGTTGGTCGTCGCAGCCCCTCCGGCGTGCTCGGGCGCGGGTCCGGTTCGGCGCGCCATCAGCCCGCTCCCCATCAGCTCTGCTGCCTTCTGAGCAGCAGGAAGAGGAAGATCGGGGCGCCGACGAGTGCCGCGACGACGCCGGTCTGCACGACGGTGGCGCCGAAGGCGGTGCGGGCGACGGTGTCTGCGAGCACCATGAAGAGCGCACCGCCGAGCGCCGAGAACGGCAGCAGCCTGGCGTGCGAGGCTCCGAGCACCAGCCGCATCGCGTGGGGAACGACGAGGCCCACGAAGCTGATGATCCCGCTCACCGCGACCGCCGCGCCCGTCACGAGCGAGGCCACGAGCAGCAGCACGGTGCGTTCGCGGCCCACGTGCACACCGGAGGTGGCGGCGATCTGCTCGCCGAGCGCGAGGGCGTCGAGGGCGCGGATGCGGGTGAGGAAGTAGCCGATGCCGATGAGGATCGGCACCGTCGCGATCGCGGCGTGCTGCCAGTTGCGCAGCTCGAGGTCTCCGGCCAGCCAGAACATGGCGCTGCGCACGAGGGCGTCGTCGGCGGCGTTGGCGATGAGCACGTTGATGAGCGCTCCGGCGAGCGCGCTGAGAGACACTCCCACGAGGATGATCGTGGGCGAGCCGAGATCCTTCCTCGCCTGGAGCACGAACTGCAGGATCAGCGTCACGACGGTCGCCCCCGCGAATGCCGCGAGCGGCACGCCCCACAGCGCCGATCCCGAGAGGCCGAGGGTGATCCCGGCGACCGCGCCCATGGCGGCGCCGGCCGAGACGCCGGTGATGCCGGGCTCGGCGAGCGGGTTGCGCAGCAGAGCCTGCATGACGACGCCGGTGGTGGCGAGCGCGGCGCCCACGAGGGCCGCGACGGCGATGCGGGGGAGGCGGATCGACCAGACGACCGCGACCGCGCGCTCGTCGGTGCGGGCCGGATCCACGAGTGCGCGCAGCGTCTCGATCGGCGTGAGTGAGACGATGCCCATGCAGAGGGCGGCGAGGGCGGCGACGGCGAGCAGCAGGGTGCAGGCCAGGGCGACGAGCGGGGCGCGGCGGATCCTCATGAACTCCCGAGCGGGGATTGCTAGCGTCGTGACCTGAGCGGTCGGTTGCGGGGGCGCACTGGTGCCCACATCAGATCTCACAGATCAGATGTTATACATCAGATCTACAGGAAGCCTGATGATACGGTGCAAGCCATGACCGAGAACGTTCACCCCACCGTGCCGCTCACCGATCCGCTGCCCTACGACGCACTGCTGCTCTGCTCGTTCGGCGGGCCGAACGGCCCCGAAGACGTCATCCCGTTCCTGCGCAACGTCACCCGGGGCAAGGGCATCCCCGAGGAGCGCCTGGCCGAGGTGGGGGAGCACTACCACCACTTCGACGGCCGCAGCCCGATCAACGAGCAGAATCTCGCGCTCGTCGCGGCCCTCGAGGAGGAGCTGCGACGGCGCGGCGTGTCGCTGCCCGTGATCTGGGGCAACCGCAACTGGCACCCCTACACCGTCGACACGCTGCGCGACGCCGCCGCCTTCGGGGCTCGCCGCATCCTCACCATCGTCACCAGCGCCTACGCGTCGTACTCGGGCAGCCGCCAGTACCGCGAGCACCTGGCGGCGGCCCTCGCCGAGCTGAAGGCCGACGCCCCTCGCATCGATGTGCTGCGCCCCTTCTTCAACGAGCCCGGATTCGTCGACGCGAACCGCCACGCGATCGAGGAAGCGGCGTCCGGCCTCGACGGCGGCCTCGACGGCGCCCACATCGTGTATGTGACGCACTCGATCCCCGACACGATGCAGGACGCCTCGGCGGTGACCGGGCCCGGTTATCGCGAGCAGCACGAGGATGTGCGCGCCACGATCGACGCCGCCCTGGCCCAGCGCTACGGCGTCGAGATCGCATCTTCGCTCGCCTACTGCTCCCGCTCGGGCGATCCGCGGACGCCTTGGCTCGAGCCCGACGTCAACGACCACATCGAAGTGCTGGCCGGCCAGGGCGTGCGCAAGATCGTGATCGCGCCGATCGGCTTCATCTCCGACCACATGGAGGTCGCCTTCGATCTCGACGTGGAAGCGCTCGAGACCGCCGCCGAGCAAGGTGTCTCCGCGGTGCGGGCCGACACCGTGGGCGTGCGCCGCGCGTTCGTCTCGGGGCTCGTCGACATGGTGCTCGAACGCGCGGCGCGCGAGCGCGGCGAGACCGTCGAGGCGCGCACCGCCGGCTCTCTTCCCGCCTTCCCCGACGATGCACCGGCCGGCAGCTGCCGCATGCGCCACGGCGAGGTCACCGGCATCCCGGTGATCGCGGGCCACGAAGACTGAGCGCATCCGATCCCGAGCACGAGGAGCACCCGAGAAGCCATGACCGAAGCAGCCCGCCCCGCAGTCGACCACTCCGCCGTCGCGGACGCGATCAACGACGACATCAATTACACCATGTACGCCGTCTTCCGTGTCGAGCGCGTCGCGCCCGCGCTGGGGGTCTCCCCGGCATGGGCCTCGATCGTGCGGGGTCTGCTCGTCGAACTCGATGAGGTCGAGGGTCTCACGACGCGCGGCTGGTACGACGTGGCCGGCTACCGAGCCGACGCCGATGTGCTCGTGTGGTGGCACGCGCCGACGCCCGAGGCGCCGCAGCAGGCCTACCGCTCGGTACTCGACTGGGCGGGCGGGCGCCTCTCGCCCGTCTGGTCGTCGATCGGCGTGCACCGCGCCGCCGAGTTCAATCGGGGTCACGTGCCGGCCTTCCTCGCGGGCGACGATCCGCGCGGCTACCTCTGCGTCTATCCCTTCGTCCGCGGGCGCGAGTGGTACCTGCTGCCCGACGACGAGCGCCGGGAGCTGCTGCGGGAGCATGGCGCGGCGGCCCGCGACTACGGAGACGTGCTCGCCAACACCGTCGCGTCGTTCGCGCTCGGCGATTACGAGTGGCTGCTCGCGTTCGAGGCCGACGAGCTGACGCGCATCGTCGATCTGATGCGCGAGCTGCGCGCGACCGGCGCGCGCCGCCACGTGATCGAGGAGACGCCGTTCTTCACAGGCCCCCGCCGCGACCCCGAGTCGCTGCTCGCGAAGGTCGTGCTCTAGGTGTAGTTCCTCGTGAGGTTGTGAACACGATCTGACGGTGTGAGACCACCGATCCCGGTATGGGGTCGGTGATGATTGTAGTGATGCAGCCAAGCGTCGTATGTTGCGGCCCTGGCTGCATCACTCTCATACATGCCGGCGTACGCCCACTCTGCTGCGAGCGTGCGGTTGAAACGTTCGACTTTCCCGTTCGTCTGTGGCCGATACGGGCGCGTGCGATGATGCTTGACTCCGGGGCCGAGCGCGCTCGCGAACGCGTGGGATCGGTAACAAGACCCGTTGTCTGTCATGACAGCGGTCACCACGATTCCAGCCTGGGTGAAGAACTTACGCGCCCGATCCCAAAACGCTGCCGCGGTCTCTTTCTTTTCATCGTTCAGTATCTCGGAGTACGCCAATCGCGAGTAATCATCGACCGCGTGATGTAAGAACGCGTAGCCGCGCGAGGATGCTGCGCCAGTACGTGCCGCACGGTCACGAGCACTGCCCGCTTGACGATCTTGCGCGGATCCGCGTCCGTGCACACGCCATCCGCCCCCAGTGGGAATACGGCCGAGTTTCTTGATATCAACGTGCACGAGCTCTCCCGGGATCTGTTTCTCGTACCTCATGATGCGAGGCTTCCTCACGGGAAGACCGGTCGCGCGGTCAAGATGGGCCAGATGCGGCATTCGATATCGGTTCAAGACCCGCTCGATCGTGGAACGCGGGATACCGAGGTGGTAACTAATGCGATGCGGCCCCCACTGACGGGTGAAACGCAGACTGATGATGCGATGCTCGCGTCGTTTCGAGAGGCGATTGGGTGAGGTGTGCGGGCGTGAGGAACGATCCTGGAGGGTGTCATCGGCCCGGTATCTCGCAGCCCATTTTGCAGCGGTCGCGGGTGACACTTGGAACCGTTCCGCGGCACGGCGGATGGTCCATCCCTGATCGACAATCAATACTGCGAGACGTTGTCTGCCGATAGGGGTGAGGGGTGCGTTAGCGTGGGGCATGAAGACCTCCGGTTGAGGACGTGTGTGTGGTAACCCACATCCTGCCGGAGGTCTTCTTTAGTCTGCTACGCGTTCACAACGTCCCAAGGAACTACACCTAGGGGGAGCGGGCCGGCGATCGGCCGCGTGCCCGGAGCGCCGGCCGGCGGCCGCCGAGGTCTGTGCCGCGCGGGCGGCGGCGCACGCCCTCGCGCCCGTTCGGTGCGGTAAAACCCCCGTTGGGGAGACGTTTAGGCAAGCCTTCACTTGCTTGCGGATCCCTCTGATCGGCGTATCGTTGAGATTGCACCGAGCGGAGATGTGCTCCCCGGCAGACAAGATGGAGGTTCAGCATGACTACTCTTGAACAGCAGCCGATCGCAGCGCAGGGCGAGTTCGGTCGACTCTCCGGAGTCGCACAGTACCTGACGCCGGTGCTGCACGATCTGATCGCCCTCGCGGTGAACGGCAAGCAGGCGCACTGGCACGTGCGCGGCAGCAATTTCATGGGCGTGCACGAGTTTCTCGACGAGGTGGTCGCGCACGCGCAGGACGCGGCCGACACGGCTGCCGAGCGTATGGTAGCCCTGGGGCTGCCCGTCGACGGCCGCATCGGCACGGTAGCGGCCCAGACCACCACGCCCGAGATGACGGTCGGCTTCCAGCAGTCCGACGTGACGGTGCGCGAGGTCGTGGCGCAGCTCGACGCGACGCTGGAGACCATCTACGCGGCGGTCAAGGGCCTCGACGACATCGATCCCGTGAGTCAGGATCTCGCGATCGCCTTCGCGCAGCAGCTCGACAAGGATCGCTGGTTCCTCTTCTCGCACTACGCCGACTGAGCCGGTCGAGCCGATCCGGCTCTCCCGCCAGTCGACCGAAGGGCCGCGCCTCTCATCCCGAGGGGCACGGCCCTTCGCCGTTCCGCGCGCTCGCCGATCACGTCTGATGAACTGTGCTATGTTTTTCGAGTAAGGCACGCCTTACCAACATCGCATGTATCACTGGGTGAAGTTCGGAGGGCGAACCCCGCATGATCGCCACGCTGCTCATCGGGCTGCGAGAGGGCCTCGAAGCCGCCCTCGTCGTCGGCGTACTCCTGGCCTACGTCAACAAGATCGGTCGACGCGACGCGGCCGCCAAGATCTGGCTGGGCGTCGGCGCAGCGATCCTGCTCTCCCTCATCACCGGCGCAGTGCTCACCTACGGCGCCTACGGCCTCTCCTTCACCGCGCAGGAGGCCATCGGCGGCCTCCTCTCCCTCGTCGCCGTGGCCATGGTCACCTGGATGGTCTTCTGGATGCTGAAGATGTCGCGCGGCATCGGCGGCGAGCTGCGCTCCCAGATCGACCGTGCCCTGCTCGGCAACGGGTGGGGCGTCGCCGCGGTGGGCTTCGTCTCGGTGGCCCGCGAGGGCATCGAGACCGCCCTCTTCATCTGGGCCACCACGCGCGCGACCGACACGACGCCGCTGCTCGGCTTCGCCGCCGCGGTCTCGGGCATCCTGCTGGCCTCGGTGCTCGGGTGGCTGCTGTACCGCGGCATGCTCAGGATCAACCTCACCGTGTTCTTCCGCTGGTCGGGCGCGCTGCTCATCGTCTTCGCGGCGGGCGTGCTGGCCTACGCGATCCACGACCTGCAGGAGGCCGGCTTCCTGCCGGGCCCCTTCGCCGCCGTGCCCCCGGGCGCTGGCGCCTTCGCCGCCGCCTGGTTCGGGGACGCCGCCTGGGCGTTCCGCGTGCCCCACATCATCGCCCCCGACGGCGTGCTCGGCGTACTGCTCAAGGGCACCGTGGGCTTCTCGCCCGAGATGACCCGACTCGAGGTCATCGCCTGGGCGCTCTACCTCGTCATCACCCTTCCGCTGTTCCTGGTCGCTTCGTACCGCGGAGCACGCGCAACCAGAAAGGAAACCCCGTGTCCACCATCAGCCCCCGCCGCGGCTTCGTCGCGCTAGGCGCCATCGGCGCCGCGACCCTCACCCTCACCGCCTGCGTGCCGAACGCCGGCACCGGCGCGAACGCCCAGTCCATCGCCGTCACCGCCAGCGACACCGCCTGCAACGTCGAGGCGGCCGAGGCTCAGAGCGGCACCATCACCTTCACCGTGAAGAACGACGGCAGCAAGGTGAACGAGTTCTACGTGCTCGGCAGCAACGAGCTCACGATCATCGGCGAGGTCGAGAACATCGCCCCGGGATCGAGCCGCGACCTCACCGTGCAGGTCGGCCCCGGCGACTACTTCACGAGCTGCAAGCCCGGCATGATCGGCACCGGCGTGGGCCAGGCCGCGTTCGCGGTCACCGGCGACGCCGTGGCGACGACGCCCGAGGAGGACGCGGTCGTGGCCCAGTACGTCGGCTACGTCAAGACGCAGACCGAGGAGCTCGTGCCGCAGGTCGCGGCGTTCGTGGCGGCCTACCAGGCCGGAGACGACGAGACCGCCCGTCAGCTCTTCCCGATCGCCCGCATCAACTACGAGCGCATCGAGCCGACCGCCGAGCAGTTCGGCGACCTCGACCCCAAGATCGACTACCGCAAGCCCGGCGCGATCGAGGAGGGGCTGCCCTTCACCGGCTTCCACCGCATCGAGCAGGATCTGTGGCTCGACGAGGCGATCGCGAACTACTCGACGCCCGAGAAGGACCACTACCCGAAGGACGACCTGAAGCCGCTCACCCCCGAGGAGCGCAAGGAGATCGGCGATCAGCTGGTCGCCGACGTAAACGAGCTGAAGGACGAGGTCGCGAGCCCCGACTTCACGCTCACGCTCGCAGACATCACCGAGGGCGCGAAGGGCCTGCTCGACGAGGTGGCCGCGCCCGACGGCAAGCTGCCCGGCGAGGAGAACGAGTTCGCGCACACCGATCTCTACGACTTCACCGCGAACGTCGAGGGCGCCCAGGTGGCCTTCGACACCGTGCGCGGGCTGCTCGAGGCGAACGGTGGAGAGGATCTCGCGAAGCAGCTCGACGAGCGCTTCGCCGACATGTTCGCGCTGCTCGAGACCTACGGCTCGTACGACGAGGGCTTCGTGTTCTACGACACGGTCGATCAGCAGCAGCGCAACGAGCTCGCCGCGAAGCTGACCGCCCTCAGCGAGCCGATGTCGAAGCTCACCGCAGGCGTCGTGCAGGGCTGATGATGGCGGTCGAGCAGTCCGCGGAGAATGAGAAGGAGGCCGGCGAGGTCGATTCGGAGCTCCTCCGTCCGTCGCGTCGCGGTCTCTTCGGGCTGCTCGGCGCCGGCGCGGCCGGTCTCGCGCTCGGGGGAGGCGGGGGCGCGGCCCTCGCCTCCCACCTGGCGGGCGGGTCGGAGGCGCCGGATTCGGGATCCGTGCCCTTCCACGGAGCGCACCAGGCGGGCATCGTCACACCCGCGCAGGACCGGCTGCACTTCGCCGCGTTCGACATGGTGTCGGGCAGCGGCCGCGAAGAGCTGATCGCGCTGCTGCGCGACTGGACGTCCGCCGCCGAACGCCTCGTGCGCGGGCAGGAGGTCGGCACGGGGATCGAACCCAGCAACGCCCTGCTGCCTCCCGACGACACCGGCGAGGCCACAGGCCTCGGCGCCGGGCACCTGACACTGACCTTCGGGCTCGGCAGGCGCCTCTTCACGGGGCGAGAGGGGGCCTCGGATCCCGACGATCCGTTCGGCCTCCGGTCGCGCCTGCCCCGGGCCTTCGAACCGCTGCCCTCGTTCGCGTTCGATCTGCTCGACGCGACGCAGAGCGGGGGTGACCTGTGCGTCCAGGCCTGCGCCGACGATCCCCAGATCGCGGTGCACGCGATCCGAAACCTCGCCCGCATCGCGGTCGGCCGCGCCCACCTCTCGTGGAGCCAGCTCGGCTTCGGGCGCACCGCCTCGACCTCGCGCAGGCAGGACACGCCCCGCAACCTCTTCGGATTCAAGGACGGCACCGCGAACGTGATGGCCGAGGACACCGCCTCGCTCGAGCAGCACATCTGGGCCGGCGCCGAGGCTCCCGAGTGGATGCGCGGCGGCAGCTACCTCGTGGCGCGCAAGATACAGATGACCATCGAGAGCTGGGACCGCGCCTCCCTCGACGAGCAGGAGCGCATCATCGGCCGCACGAAGCGGGAGGGCGGCCCGCTGAGCGGCGGGGCGGAGTTCGACCAGCCCGACTTCGAAGCGGCAGTGCCGGCCGGTGACACCGAGGAGCCCATGATCGACGTGGCCGCCCACGTGCGCCTCGCCCACCCCGACCACAACGGGGGCGCCCGCATGCTGCGACGCGGGTACAACTACGTCGACGGTTCGAACGGGCTCGGCCAGCTCGGCGCGGGGCTCTTCTTCATCTCGTTCCAGCGGGATCCCGAAACCTTCGTGCGCGTGCAGCGGTCGCTGAAGCCGGACCTGCTGAACGAGTACATCCGCCACATCGGCTCGGGGCTGTGGGCCATACCGGCGGGCGTGCAGCCGGGCGGGTTCATCGCGCAGGCGCTCTTCGAGTAGCGGCGCGGCTCAGGCCGCCGTCGTCGTCGCCGATGCGGGACGAGCCGCATCCGCCGAACGCGAGCCCGCGCTGCCCGTTCTCGCGGCAGCGTCGCGCACTGCGCCGTCGGCAGCCGCCGCCGCGGGCCTCGAGTCGAGGTACTCCTCGACGAAGCGGCCCAGCACCATGTGGGAGGCGCGCACGTCGGCCCGCTCGACTCGCTCGATGATGGCGTCGACCTCGGTCGGGTGGAAGTATCCGTGATCGGCGTACGCCCGCACCCGCGACGTGAACGAAGCCGTGTCGAGCTCGGGATGGAACTGGGTCGCGTACACGTTGCGCCCCACGCGGAAGGCCTGCACGGGGCAGGTGGGGGAGCTCGCGAGCACCGTGATGCTCGGCGGCGCCTCGGAGACGGCCTCCTTGTGCCCGACGAACGCGTCGAACTCGCCCGGCAGCTGATAGAACAGCGGGTCGAGCACGCCGGCCGACGTGAGGCTGATCCGCACCGCCTGCGAGGTCTCGCCGTAGGTGCGGTCGACCCGCGCCCCCTGGTGCGCCCCGATCGTGCCGATGCCGTAGCAGACGCCGAGGAAGGGGAAGTCGGCTCGCACGACCTCATCGAGCAGCTGGGCGAGCTCGCGCTCGACGCGCAGTTCGGTCTGCGACTTGCGCTCGACGGGCTCGCTCACCGTGAACGGGCTGCCGGCCAGGATGATGCCCGAATAGCACCCGAAGTCGATCGGCCCGAGCGGTGCGCGGTCGATGCGTCGCCACGCGAGCTCCTCGGGCAGCAGCCCCGTCAGTCGACAGTACGCCGCATGCTCATCGGCCGCGACGTCGTCTTCGCCCCGGGTCGTGATGAGCAGGAACGGTTTCATGGATACTACCGTAGCGCGTGAGGCGGGCCGCACCGCACGCATCTCGAACTGTTACGACGCGCAGGATCGCGCGGTGCCGGGCGCCGCCTCAGACGGAGCGAATAGCGACGACGGCGTTATGCCCGGCCAGCCGCTCTTGATCAGAGCGGAGCTCTGATCGCGGCGATGCCGCACCGGCCCACCGGCCGGTGAAGGGGCAAGCAGAATCAGCTCAGTCGACGGAGCGAATAGCGACGACGGCGTTATGCCCCCCGAATCCGAACGAGTTCGAGATGGCGAGCTGCGGGCCCTCGCCGAGCGGCTGCGGCTCGGAGGAGACGTTGACGGGGATCTCGGGATCCTGCTCGATGAGGT
Organism: Leucobacter muris; assembly: GCF_004028235.1. Taxonomy (NCBI): domain Bacteria; kingdom Bacillati; phylum Actinomycetota; class Actinomycetes; order Micrococcales; family Microbacteriaceae; genus Leucobacter; species Leucobacter muris. The sequence continues at coordinate 1,604,917 of NZ_CP035037.1, forward strand.
TGATCGTGGGCGGTGCGATGCGGTTCTGCACGGCGAGCACGCTGAAGAGGGCCTCGAGGGCGCCCGTGCCGCCGAGCAGGTGACCCGTGGCGGCCTTCGTGGCCGAGATCGGGATCTCGTCGGCGCGGTCGCCGAAGATCGCCTTCAGCGCCGTGTACTCGTTGATGTCGCCCACGGGCGTCGAGGTGGCGTGGGCGTTGATGTGGGAGACCTCGTCGGCGGTGGCTCCGGCCTGCTCGAGGGCCGTCTGCATGGCGCGGATGGCGCCGCGACCCTCGGGATCGTTCGCGGTGATGTGGTACGAGTCGGCGGTGACCGCTCCGCCCGCGATCTCGGCGTAGATCTTCGCGCCGCGGGCGAGCGCGTGCTCCTCGGTCTCGAGCACGAGCGCGGCGGCGCCCTCGCCCATCACGAAGCCGTCGCGGTCGACGTTGTAGGGACGCGACGCGGTCGCGGGGTCGTCATTGCGGCGAGAGAGCGCCTGCATGGAGGCGAACGACGCGACGGTGATGGGGTGGATCGCAGCCTCGGATCCGCCGGCGATCACGACGTCCGCGAACCCCGCCTGCAGGTGCTCGTAGGCGTTGACGATCGACTCGGTGCTCGAGGCGCAGGCGGAGGCCACCGTGCGCGCATAGGCGCGGGCCTCGAAGTGCATGGACACCGCGGCCGAGGGGGCGTTCGGCATGAGCATGGGCACGGTGAGGGGCATGACGCGGCGCGGACCCTTCTCGCGCAGCGTGTCCCAGGCGTCGAGCAGCGACCAGACGCCGCCGATGCCCGTGGCCCAGTCGACGCCGAGGCGTTCCGCGGCGACCTCGGGGCTGCCTGCGTCGGCGAAGGCCTCCTTGGCGGCGACGAGCGCGAACTGGCTCGACGGGTCGAGCCGCTTGGCGATGGGGCGTTCCAGCACCTCGGTGGGCTTGACCCGAGCCTGGCCCGCGAAGGTGACGGGCAGCTGATACTCGGCGACCCAGTCGTACTCGAGGGTGCGCACGCCCGACTCGCCGGCGAGGAGCGACTCCCAGCTCTCAGGGGCCGTGCCGCCGATGGGGGAGGAGGCGCCGATACCGGTGACGACGATCTTCTTGCTCATGCTTGCGTGCTCCGCGATCTGGTGTGGAACGAACGTTGGGGTGGTGAGGAGGGCGGGGTCGGGCCGCGGCCCGACCCCGTTCCGAGAACCTTAGGCCTGGGCCTTGTTGATGAAGTCGACGGCGTCGCCGACGGTCTTGAGGTTCTTGACCTCCTCGTCGGGGATCTTCACGTCGAACTTCTCCTCGGCGTTGACCACGATGGTCATCATCGAGATCGAGTCGATGTCGAGATCGTCGGTGAACGACTTGTCGAGGGCGACGACGTCGGCCGCAATCCCCGTCTCGTCGTTGATGATCTCGGCAAGACCTGCGAGAACCTCTTCGTTGCTGAATGCCATGGTGTGTTTCTCCTTGATATGGGTGGGGGTTGTAGAAGTGTACGTGCGGTTGGCGCGGGCGCGGAGCCGACGCGCTCTCGGGCTACGGGATCTCGACGACCTGCGCGCCGTAGACGAGGCCCGCGCCGAAGCCGATGGTGAGCGCGAGGCCGCCCGAGAGCTCGGGGTGCTGCTCGCGCAACGCGTGCATGGCGAGCGGGATCGACGCGGCCGAGGTATTGCCCTGCATCTCGATGTCGCGGGCGATCACCACCGACTCGGGGAGCTTGAGCTGCTTCGCGAACTCGTCGATGATGCGCATGTTGGCCTGGTGGGGGATGAAGGCGGCGAGATCGCCGGGCTCGATGCCGGAGGCCTTGAGGGTCTGCTGCGCGACCTTCTTCATCTCCCAGACGGCCCAGCGGAACACGGTCTGGCCGTCCTGGCGCAGTGTGGGCCAGGCCACCTCGCCCGGGTTGCTGCGGTATTCCTCGAAGGTCGAGGTCATTCGGATCGTGTCCCACTTCTCGCCGTCGGACCCCCAGACCGTGGGCCCGATGCCGGCGTGATCGCTGGCGCCGACGACCACGGCCCCGGCGCCGTCGCCGAGCAGGAACGAGATGCTGCGGTCGGTCGGGTCGACGATGTCCGAGAGCTTCTCGGCGCCGATCACGAGCACGTTCTTGCAGAGGCCTGAGCGCACGAGCGCATCACCCTGGGCGACGCCGTACACGTAGCCGGCGCACGCGGCCGAGATGTCGAAGGCCGCCGCGGGCGTGAGGCCGAGGCGGTGCGCGGCGAGCGCCGCCATCGAGGGGGTGATCGCCACGTTCGAGATGGTGGAGATGATCACACCGTCGATCTCGGAGCGCTCGAGCCCCGACTTCACGATCGCCTCCTCGCCCGCCGCGACCGCGAGGTCGACGGCGCCGAGGTGCGCGCTCGCGCGGCGGCGCTGCACGATCCCGGTGCGCTGGCGGATCCACTCATCGGAGGAGTCGATCGGGCCGACCAGATCGTCGTTGGGCACGTCGAGGTCGCCGCGAGCCGCGCCGATGGAGAGGATCCGGGTGTGCGCGGGGCCCGTGGCCTGCACGAGTGATGCCATGTGCGTGAGTCCTTTCGGTCAGACTGTCAGGCTGCTGACGCGGCCTCGGAGATGAGAGCCACGGCGGCGTCGAGATCCGCGGGCGTCTTGACGGCGACGGCCGGCACGCCCTTGAGCGCGCGCTTCGCGATGCCGGTGAGCGCACCGGCGGGGGCGAGCTCGACGAGACCCGAGATGCCAGCCTGCTGGAAGCCCTCCATGCAGGCGTCCCAGCGCACGGGGCTCGCGATCTGCGAGACGAGCAGATCCACGAAGCGATCGCCGTCGTCGACGAGGGAACCGTCGGCATTGGTCCACAGCGGGTGCGTCGGCGTCGACGCGGCCACGCCCTCAGCCGCCTCCCGCAGAGTCGGGATGGCGCTGGACATGAAGTCGGTGTGGAAGGCGCCGGCCACCTGCAGTGCGATCACGCGCGCGCCGCGGGGGGCGTCTGCCGCGACGGCCGAGAGCGCGTCGAGGGCACCCGCCGCGACGATCTGCCCGCCGCCGTTGCGGTTGGCCGGGGTGAGCCCGTGCTCCTCGATCTTCGCGAGCACGTCGGTCTCGACCCCGCCCACGACGGCCGCCATGCCCGTGCGAGCCCGAGTGGCCGCCTCGGCCATCGCGCGGCCGCGCACGCCGACGAGCCGCAGCGCGTCATCCTCGGAGAGCACCCCCGCGGCGGCGGCGGCGGCGAACTCGCCGACCGAGTGCCCGGCGATGCCGGCGTCGGCGACCGCGGTGCGCGCTGCGAGTTCGCGCCACGCGAGCAGGCTCGCGGCCACGATCAGCGGTTGCGCGATCGCGGTGTCGCGGATCGTGTCGGCATCGCTCACGGTGCCGTGCTCGATGAGGTCGACGCCCGCGCGGTCGGAGGCGGTGCCGAGGAACTCGCGGCTGCCCGGCAGCTCGAGCCACTCGTTCAGAAATCCGGGGGTCTGTGAGCCCTGTCCAGGGCAGGCGATGACAATCACGTCTTCCAGTTTCTCAGATCAACGGCCGTGATCCTGCATATTGCGAACGATAAATCTTGAAATTGATTGTGCGAACCCATCATTTTCGGGGCGACGCGGTGCGCCGGATTGCGCGAGCGCCGCGCCATCACCCCGGGCGGCCGTTGGGGCGATCGGGCGGCTTCGCCGACGGCGCTGCGCGCACAAGCGCGGGCTCCGCTCCGGCCTGTGGGCCGTCGCGGCTACTTTCCAGACGGCGCTGCGCGCCGTCCATGGCGCGCGATCGAGCCCGCGATGAGCGCCGACTGCAGGATCAGGGCCTCGCGCGCGCCCGTCGCATTCCAGCCGATCACCTCGGAGACCTTCTTCAACCGGTAGCGCACGGTGTTCGGGTGCACGAACAGCTCACGCGCGGTCGCCTCGAGCGAGCGGCCGTTGTCGAGGTAGCACCACAGCGTTTCGAGCAGCTCGCCCGAGTGCGCCGCAAGCGGCTCGTAGATCTGCTCGATGAGGGTGCGCCGGGCGAGCCCGTCGCCCGCGAGCGCACGCTCCGGCAGGAGATCGTCGGCCGCCACAGGGCGCGGCGCGTTGCGCCAGGAGCGCGCCACGGCGACGCCCGCGAGCGCCGCGCGGGCGCTGCGGGAGGCGTCGACGAGGTTCTCGACGGTGGGGCCGAGCACCAGCGGGCCGTCCGAGAAACCGTCGGCCAGCTTCCCGGCGATCTCGAGGAAGCTGAGCGGCGGATCGGCGGGAGCCGCGGCGTGCTGCTGCGCATCGAGCCGTCCCAGCACGAGCACGAGGCGGGTGCCCTGCAGACCGATCAGCGCGTCGGCGCCCGCGTGCCTCGCCGACCGGCGCAGCTGATCCACGTCGACGACGCGCTCGGCGGTGCCCACGAGCACCGCGGCTTCGCCGTCGCCGTGCCAGCCGAGGGCCGCGATGCGGCTCGGCAGCTCGTCGTCGCTCTCACCGGTGAGGATCGAGTCGACGACCAGTGCCTCGAGGCGCGCATCCCACAGGCCGCGCGCCTCGGCCGCCCTGGCGTACACATCGGCTGCCGCGAAGGCGACGTCGCGCGAGTAGTGCAGCACCGCCTCCCGCAGCGCCTCGCTGCGCGGGGCGACGCGCTCCTCGACCACCGACACCACCACGCGGATCAGCTGCAGGGTCTCCTGCAGGCTGATCGAGCGCAGCAGTTCGCGGGGCGCCGCCCCGAAGACGTCGGAGGCGATCCACGGCGTCGAGCTCGGATCCTCGTACCACTGGATGAATGAGCTGATGCCGGTCTGCGCGACCAGCCCGACCGACGAGCGCCGGCTGGGCGGCATCTTGCCGTACCAGGGCAGCGTCTCGTCGAGCCGGGTGATGGTGCGCGTCGACAGCTCACCCGTGATCGTGCGCAGCCAGGCCAGCTCCTGCTCTTTCGTGCGATCCATGCGCGATCGCTCGATCAGGCCTCGCCGCCCGCGCCGCCGGTGGTGCCTGCGTTCACGTCGTTCAGACGGTACTGCTCGGCTGCGCGACGCGGCACGTCGGCGTCGATGCGACCCTGCGCCGCGAGGCGCTGCAGCACCTTCACCACGACCGACTCGCGGTCGATGCCGAAGTAGCGGCGCGCGGCGGCGCGGGTGTCGGAGAAGCCGAAACCGTCGGCTCCGAGCACCGAGTAGTCGCCGGGGACGTAGGGGCGGATCTGCTCGGGCACCTGGCGCGACCAGTCGCTGACGGCCACGAAAGGGCCCTCGGCGTCGGCGAGCTTCTGCTGCAGGTAGGGCACGCGGGCGTCACCGTCGAGCGAGCGGAAGTTCTGCTCATCGGCCGCCGCGCCGTCGCGCTGCAGCTCGTTCCAGCTGGTGACGCTCCAGACATCGGCGGCCACGCCCCAGTCCTGGGCGAGCAGCTGCTGCGCCTCGATCGCCCACGGCACGGCCACGCCGGAGGCGAGGATCTGGGCGCGGTGACCGTCGCCGGCCGCCTCGCTGACGCGGTGAATGCCGCGCACGATGCCATCGATGTCGACGTTCTCGGGCTCGGCCGGGTGCACGAGGGGCTCGTTGTACACGGTGAGGTAGTACATGACGTTCGGATCCGGGTGCTCGCCGCCGTACATGCGCTCGATGCCGGCGCGCACGATGTGACCGATCTCGTAGCCGTAGGCCGGGTCGTACGCGACGACGGCCGGGTTGGTGGACGCGAGCGCGAGCGAGTGGCCGTCGGCGTGCTGCAGGCCCTCGCCGGTGAGCGTGGTACGGCCGGCGGTGGCGCCGATCACGAAGCCGCGCGCCATCTGGTCGCCGGCGGCCCAGAAGGCGTCACCGGTGCGCTGGAAGCCGAACATCGAGTAGAAGATGTAGACCGGGATCATCGGCTCGCCCTGCGTCGAGTACGAGGTGCCGACCGCCGTGAAGGCGGCGGTGGCGCCGGCCTCGTTGATGCCGACGTGCAGCAGCACACCCTCGGGGCTCTCCTTGTAGGCCAGCAGCAGCTCGCGGTCGACCGAGACGTAGTTCTGGCCGTGCGGGTTGTAGATCTTCGACGTGGGGAAGTAAGAGTCCATGCCGAAGGTGCGCGCCTCGTCGGGGATGATCGGCACGAAGCGGGGGCCGAAGCCCTTGTCGCGCATGAGGTCCTTGAGCATGCGCACGAACACCATCGTGGTCGCGGCCTCCTGCGTGCCGGAGCCCTTCGCCGCGATCGCGTAGCTCTTGGGCTCGGGCAGCACGACCTCGGTGTGGGTGGTGCGGCGGGCCGGCAGGTACCCGCCGAGCGCGCGACGGCGCTCGTGGATGTACTCGATCGCCTCGTCCTTCTCACCCGGGTGGTAGTAGGGCGGCAGGTAGGGGTCGGCCTCGAGCTGCGCGTCGGAGATCGGGATGTGCATCGTGTCGCGGAAGAGCTTGAGGTCTTCGAGCGTCATCTTCTTCATCTGGTGGGTCGCGTTGCGGCCCTCGAAGTGGGGGCCGAGGCCGTACCCCTTGATGGTCTTCGCGAGGATCACCGTGGGGCGGCCGTTGTGCTCCGTCGCGGCCTTGTAGGCGGCGAACACCTTGCGGTAGTCGTGGCCGCCGCGGCGCAGGCCCCAGATCTGGTCGTCGCTGTACTCCTCGACGAGCTTCAGCGCCCGCTCGTCCTTGCCGAAGAAGTGATCGCGCACGAAGGCGCCGTTCTCGGCCTTGTAGGTCTGGAAGTCGCCGTCGGGCGTCGTGTTCATGACGTTGAGCAGCGCGCCGTCGGTGTCGCGGTTCAGCAGGTCGTCCCACTCGCGGCCCCAGATGACCTTGATGACGTTCCAGCCGGCGCCGCGGAAGAAGCTCTCGAGCTCCTGGATGATCTTGCCGTTGCCGCGCACGGGGCCGTCGAGGCGCTGCAGGTTGCAGTTGATCACGAAGGTGAGGTTGTCGAGGCCCTCGTTCGCGGCGACCTGCAGCTGGCCGCGGCTCTCGACCTCGTCCATCTCGCCGTCGCCGAGGAAGGCCCACACGTGCTGGTCGGAGCAGTCCTTGATGCCGCGGTTGGTGAGGTACTTGTTGAACTGCGCCTGGTAGATGGCGTTGATCGGCCCGAGGCCCATCGACACCGTGGGGAACTGCCAGAAGTCGGGCAGCAGGCGCGGGTGCGGGTAGCTGGGCAGACCGCCGCCGAGGTGCGACTTCTCCTGACGGAAGCCGTCGAGCTGGTCGGCGCTCAGGCGGCCCTCGAGGAAGGCGCGGACGTACATGCCGGGGGAGGCGTGGCCCTGCACGAAGATCTGGTCGCCGCCGCCGGGGTGATCCTGGCCGCGGAAGAAGTGGTTGAAGCCCACCTCGTAGAGCGACGCGGCGGAGGCGTATGTGGAGATGTGGCCGCCGACTCCGATGCCTGGGCGCTGGGCGCGGTGCACGGTCATCGCGGCGTTCCAGCGGATCCACGAGCGGTAGCGGCGCTCGAGCTCCTCGTTGCCGGGGAAATCGGGCTCGTCGGTGGAGGCGATGGTGTTGACGTAGTCGGTGGTGGGCACCTGGGGAACGTTGAGGTGCAGTTGACGCGAGCGGTCGAGCAGGCTCGTCATGATCTCGCGACCGCGACCGGCGCCTCGCTCCTCGACCACGGCGTCGAGCGATTCGCGCCACTCGGCGGTCTCCTGCGGATCCATGTCGTCACGATCTGGCGCGTAGGGATCCTGCGTGTTCACAGCCAAGGTTGTGCTCCAATCACCACTCGGCAGGCCGCGCGGCGAGGCGGGTTGGTGCGGTCGTTCGCGGCATGCTCGATCATTCCCGCTGGTCCGCGGGGTGGCTCCAGACTATCGAAGTTCCACGAAGAAACGCGCACATCCCTTGTCGAGGGTGTCACAGCCGCACAATATTCGGGGGCGATTGGGAGCCCGGCTCCCTCGGCCATGGAGAGGCGAGTCGATAGTGTGGAGGCGTCCGCATCATCAATGGCGCGCCAAGCGCCGGTAAGGAGGCACCATGGTGCTCGAGGTCGGCGCGCAGGCGCCCGATTTCACGCTCTCGGATCAGCACGGCGAGGAGCTGACGCTCTCGGAGATGGTGGCCGACGGCCCCGTCGCGCTCGTGTTCTTCCCCTTCGCGTTCTCCGGCATCTGCACGGGCGAGCTGTGCGAGCTGCGCGACAACCTGTCGATCTTCGACGACAACAAGGTGCGCCTCGTCGGCATCTCGATCGACTCGGTCTACGCGCTGAAGGCCTGGGCCGAGCAGGAGGGCTACGAGTTCTCGATCCTCTCCGACTTCTGGCCGCACGGCGCGGTGGCGCAGCAGTACGGCGTCTTCGTCGAGGAAGCGGGCATCGCCACCCGCGCGACGCTCGTGATCGGCGAGGATCGCCGCGTGCTCGCGTCCTTCGAGACCGCGCCCGGCGAGGCCCGCGATTTCGAGGCCTATCGCGAGGCCCTCGAAGCGATCGCCTAGGCGACCGTCGCGATTCGCGACCGCGCGGCGGCGTCCCCTATGCTGGGGAGGCCCGCCTCGCGGGCGCGCGCCTGTAGCTCAGTTGGTTAGAGCATCTCGTTTACACCGAGAGGGTCGGGGGTTCGAGTCCCTCCGGGCGCACTCACTCGCTTCGCTCCTTCACACTCCCGTCGGGCTCATCCATGAACCCTGAACGCGGCTCGCAGGCTCACCGCGCGCCATCGCCGCGCAACGCTGGCGCGTTGCCCTGAGCGGCTGGGCGGGTTCGAGTCCCTCCGGGCGCACCGTCAGCCGCAGCGACCCGTCACCACCGCTCTCGGCGTCGCGCCCGCCTACGCGGGCAGGGCGGCCTCGATCGCCGCGATCACCTCGGGATCGTCGGGCTCGACCGCCGGCCGGAACCGGTGCACCGTCGCGTCGGGGGCGACGAGGAACTTCTCGAAGTTCCACTTGACCCGGCCGCCCTTGCCCTCCGCGTCGGGCACCTCGTGCAGCAGCGCGTAGAGGGGGTGCTTGCGGCGGCCGTTCACGCACACCTTCTCCATGAGCGGGAAGGTGACGCCGTAGCTCGTCGAGCAGAACGTCTTGATGTCGTCGGCGCTGCCCGGCTCCTGCCCGAGGAACTGATTGCAGGGGAAGCCCAGCACCGTGAGCCCCCGGTCCGCGTAGCGCCGCTGCAGTTCCTCCAGCTTGGCGTACTGCGGGGTGAGCCCGCAGCGCGACGCGACGTTGACGATCAGCACCGCGCGATCCGCGTACTCCGCGAGCGAGGTCCGCTCGCCGTCGATCGTCGTCAGCGGTACCTCGCGCAACCCGTCCATGTGGGTCAGCCTACGCCGGCCCGCCGCGCGCCGCCAGGCCTCCTGGCTCGCGAGCGCCGCGGTCGTCTCTCGGCAGCGGTCGAGGAATGATTCCGGATCGCGCGGTGTTGAGAAGCGCGTCGACGAACTGGGCAGCACGGCGCGGCCCGACGAGAAGAGGGAGAGTCAATCGCATGACCACCGATCCGCAGACCGAGCACATCGGAGCCGAGGCGCTGAAGCGCGCGTTCAGGGAGCACCCCACCGGGGTGGCGCTCATCACGGCGCAGACGCCCGAGGGCCCGGTGGGCCTCACGGCGTCGAGCGTCGCCTCGGTCGGGATCGATCCCGCAGCCCTCTCGTTCTCGGTCACGCGGGCCACCGGCAGCGCCGGCGGCATCCTCGGCGCCGAGACCTACCTCGTGCACCTGCTCGACGCGAGGCACGCCGAGATCGCGGCGGCCTTCGCCGTCTCGGGATCCGAGCGCTTCACGCCCGAGCAGGGCTGGTCGATGCTTCCCACCGGCGAGCCGCACCTGCCCCACACGCGCGTCGCGCTGCGGTGCCGCACCCTGCACTCGCTCGGAGTGGGCGCCTCGGTGATCGTGGTCGCCGAAGTGCTCGACGCGGTGTTCGGCGAGCCAGCCGACCCCATGGTCTACCTCGACCGGGCGTTCCGCACGCTCGCACCGGTGGTGTAGCGGCGCTACTCCACGACCGAGATGCCCACCGTGTTGAGGCCACGGGCCTTGTCGCGGCGCTCGACGGTGTTGCTCACCGCCACCAGCCCCAGGCCGACCACCGCGAGCGCCGCTCCCACCCACCCCGGGGCGAGGTAGCCGAACCCGCCGGCGATCACGATGCCGCCCAGCCAGGCGCCGAGGCTGTTGCCGATGTTGAACGCGGCGTGGTTCACGGCGGCGCCGAGCAGCGCCGCCTCGTCGGAGATGCGGATGAGCCTCGACTGGATCGAGGGGATGAGCAGCGATGAGGTGACGCCCAGCATGAAGCCGCACGCGAAGAGGCCGACGGGATGCCAGGCCAACTGCGTGTACAGCACGAGCACGACGATGAAGCCGATGAAGCCCCACGTGACCGTGCGCCGGGGGTCGCGGTCCGTCGCCCAGCCGCCGATGAGGTTGCCGATCGTCATGCCGACGCCGAGGCAGGCCAGCACCCACGGCACCATCGCCGGCGACAGCCCCGTCTCACGGGTGGTGGCCTCGGCGATGTAGGAGTACACCGCGAAGAATCCGCCGAAGCCGACCGAACCGACGGCGATCATCACCCAGATGCGCGGGTTGCGCAGCGCCGAGAGCTCGCGCAACGGGCTGCGCTCGGGGTTGCCGGGGTACCTGGGGAGCGCGAGCATCGAGAGCAGCAGCGTCGTGGCGAAGATCACGGCGACCAGCACATAGGCCGAACGCCAGCCGAGCAGCTGGCCCATCCAGGTCGCGAGCGGCACGCCCACCACGTTGGCGATGGTGAGCCCCGAGAGCGCGAGGGCGATCCCGCGCCCGCGCTTGCCCGGCCCCATGATGCGGGCCGCGAGCAGCGACGCGACCCCGAAGTAGGCGCCGTGCGGCAGCGCCGCGACGAACCGGAAGAGGGCGAGCGAGCCGAACGTCGGCATGCACGCCGATGCGACCGTGCCGATGATGAAGAGGCCGAGCAGCCAGAACGCGAGTCGCGTCTGGGACATGCGCGCTGCGAGCACCGCGAAGGTCGGCGCCCCGACCACCACTCCGAGCGCGTAGACGGTGATGAGCACACCCGCCTGCGCGATCACGCGGTCGGGCGCCTGCTCGAAGCCGGGGATCAGCTCGCCCGCGATGTCGGGCAGCAGGCCCATCGTCGCGAACTCGGTCACGCCGATGCCGAAGCCGCCGAAGGCGAGGGCGAACAGTGCGACGCCGCGGCGCAGCGGGGAGAGAGAGGGCTCGGTCATGGGCGACCTTTCGGGTGGCGGGCGGGCGCCCGGGTTCACCCGCGCGCCGAGGACTGCGCGGCACTGCGACCGGGCAAGTCTAAACGCTCACTGTTTCCGAACGGTCACGATCCCGCCCGCAGCGAAATCCGTCCTTCGCGATGACCGCGTTCGCGGTCACCAGCCCCGGGCGAGCCACGCCTCGAGATCCGGCGCCTCCGCCGCCACCGTGGTGCTGTCGCCGTGGCCCGGTCTCACGACGGTCGCCGACGGCAGCGTGAGCAGGCGGGTGCGGATCGACTCCACGATCTGCTCGAAACTCGAGTACTCCCAGCGGGTGGCGCCGGGGCCGCCCTGGAAGAGGGTGTCGCCCGAGAACACGGTGCCGAGCGCGGGCGCGATGAAGCACACCGAGCCGGGCGTGTGCCCCGGCGTGTGGGCGACCGCGAGGTCGACGCCCGCCACCAGGAAGCTCGCGCCGTCGGCGAGCTCGAAGTCGGGCAGCGTCTCGCCGTGGGCCTCGCGCCACAGGAAGAGGTCGGCCGGGTGCAGGTACACGTGCGTGTCCAGCATCCGGGCCGCTTCCACCGCGGCGTTCACGTGATCCTCATGACCGTGGGTGAGCAGGATCCCCAGCGGATCCCGATCGCCCACCGCGGCCACGATCGCCTCGGCGTCGTGCGAGGCGTCGATGACCAGCGCCTGCTCGTCGTCGCCCACGATCCAGACGTTGTTCTCGAGCTCGACCCCGTCACCGGGGTAACCGGGGCGACCCGCGCCGACGAGGCCGCGGGTCACCACCCGGTCGATCCGTGCTTCCGACATGATGCCGTCTCAGCCGCGGGTCACCACGACGGGGCACGGCAGGGCCTGCAGCACGCCGTGGCTCACCGAGCCCAGCAGCAGACGCGAGATGCCGCCGCGGCCGCGGCTGCCCACGACGAGCAGCTCGGCGCCCTCGGCCGCCTGCACGAGCGCCGCCACTGGAGGCGACTGCACGATCTCGCGACGAATCTCGAGGTCGGGGTAGCGCTCCGCCAACCCGGCGACGCCGATCGCGATGGCCTCCTCGGCGGCCGAACGCTGTGACTCCACCAGCTCCTCGCTCCAGAGATACTCGAGGCCCGGGGTGAGCGGGGGCATCCAGGCGTAGACCGCGATGAGCGGCGAGCCGCGGAACGAGGCCTCCTCGGCCGCGACCGCGATGGCCCGCTTCGAGGCCTCCGAACCGTCGACGCCCACGACCACGCCCGGCTTCGGCTCAGCCGAGGCCACGGCCGGGATCACCGCGACCGGGCAGTGCGCGGTCGCCGCGACCTTCACCGCGCGGGTGCCGAAGAACGAACCCGCGAACTGGCTGCCGTTGTGCGCGCCGAGGATGAGCAGATCGGCGTGCTTCGACGCCTCCTCGACCTCGGCGATCGGGTGGCCGACCACCGCGGTGCCCGAGATCTTGCCCTCGAAGCCGAGGCTGCGAGCGTACTCGGTCTCGGCGTGCAGCATCTGCTCGGACGCCTGCTGCGCCTCCGAGAGGAACGCGACGCTCTCCGAGAGGAACGAGTCGTCGGCGACGTGCAGCAGCTCCACCTCGGCTCCGCGCTCCGTGGCTCGAGCGAGGCCCCAGGCGAGCGCGACGCGGCTCTGCTCGGATCCGTCGACACCGATGAGATACTTCGATGACATCTTCGTTCCTTTCTCTCGGGTTCTGCGGCGGGCCTGAGGTCAGGCCTCGCGCGCCGGAAGATGCGCGGGGTGGTTTCCTGCGAGCTGCTCGATGATGCGCACCACCTGGCAGCTGTAGCCGTACTCGTTGTCGTACCAGACGTAGACCACTGCGCTGTCGCCGGTCACGATGGTGGCGAGGCCGTCGACGATGCCCGCGCGGTTCGAGCCGACGAAGTCGTTCGAGACGATCTCGGGCGACTCGACGTAGTCGATCTGGGTGCGCAGGGCGCCGGTGAGCGACACCTCCTCGAGGAAGGCGTTGATCTCGTCGCTCGTGGTCTCGCGCTCGAGCTGCAGGTTGAGCACGGCCATCGACACATCCGGGGTGGGCACGCGGATCGCGTTGCCGGTCAGCTTGCCCTCGAACTCGGGCAGCGCCTTCGCGACCGCCTTCGCTGCGCCGGTCTCGGTGAGCACCATGTTGAGGGCGGCGGAACGGCCGCGGCGGTCGCCCTTGTGGAAGTTGTCGATGAGGTTCTGGTCGTTGGTGTACGAGTGCACCGTCTCGACGTGGCCGCGCTTCACACCGAAGCGGTCGTTGATGACCTTCAGCACCGGCGTGATCGCATTGGTGGTGCAGGAAGCGGCGCTGAGGATCGTGTGCTCGTCGGTGATCTTGTCGTTGTTGACGCCGTAGACCACGTTGAGCATGTCGCCCTTGCCCGGCGCGGTGAGCAGCACCCGGGAGATGCCACGGTTGCGCAGGTGCTGGCCGAGGCCCTCGGCGTCGCGCCAGCGACCGGTGTTGTCGACCAGGATCGCATCCTCGATGCCGTACTCGGTGTAGTCGACGCTGGCCGGGTCGTTCGAGTAAATGACCTGGATGCGCACGCCGTTCGCGAGGATCGCGTTCTCGTCCTCGAGCACCTTGATGGTGCCGTTGAAGGGGCCGTGCACCGAGTCGCGGCGCAGCAGGTTGGCTCGCTTCACGAGGTCGTTCTCGGATCCCTTGCGCACCACGATCGCCCGCAGGTTCAGGCCGTTGCCGCTGCCCGAGTGGTCGATGATGATGCGGGCGAGCAGGCGTCCGATGCGGCCGAAGCCGTAGAGCACGACGTCGGTGCCCTGACCCGGGCGGGCGTCGAGCGCGGGAGCGAGCTGCTCGCGCAGGTAGGCCTCGACGTCGCCGCCGCCCGAAGCGCGGAAGCCGTTCGCGAGCAGCGCGAGGTCGAGCGAGACCGGGCCCGGCTGGATCTTCGCGAGCGCCTCGACGATCGCCGAGGTCTCCTCCAGGGGCAGCTCGACGTCGTCGATCTTGTGGGCGTAGTAGTGAGCACGGATGATGTCGATCGGGGAGCGCCCCACCAGGCTGCGTCCGTGGACGGACATGACCACGTCGTGGTCGCGGTAGAGCTGGCCGATCAGCGGAATCATCCGCTCTGCGAGTTCCTGCTTCGCCTTCCAAGCCTCGAGGTGAGCATCAGCACGCTGAATCATGTGAACGGAGGGGTCCTTTCAACACTGTCATGAAGAGAATCGGCCTGCCCGCCGACGACGCTTGTTCGTCAGTGCCAGTATCCCATGACCGGCCTTGGATGACGCAGTGTGACACCGTGATTTCGCCCGCCGGGCCCGATCCCGCACGCTTGTTCTCGTACCGCCGCGCCCGACGCGGCGTCGACCCACCAGCACATCGATCATGAGGAGCATCATGACCTTCACGAAGCGCGGCATCCTCGCCGCCTCGATCACCGCGCTCGCACTCGCCGCCACGACGGCGCTCGCCGGCTGCTCGGCCGCCGGGGGATCCGACGAGGGCGGCGGCGGCGCGGCCGCCTCCGAGACGGTGCGCATCGGCGTCGTCGGCGCGAGCGACCCCTACTGGGAGACCTTCACCGCGGCCGCCGCCGAGGAGGGCATCGAGGTCGAGCTCGTCGACTTCACCGACTACAACCAGCCCAACCCGGCGCTGAGCGAGGGCGAGCTCGACCTCAACCAGTTCCAGCACATCGTGTACCTGGCCGACTACAACGTGGCGAACGACGACGACCTCGTCGCGATCGGCTCGACCGCGATCTACCCCCTCGGCGTGTTCTCCACCAAGCACGACTCGCTCGAGGACATCCCCGAGGGCGGCACGGTCGCTATCCCCTCGGATCCGACCAACCGCGCCCGCGCGCTCAACGTGCTGCAGGCGGCCGAGCTCATCGAGCTGAGCGACGGCGGCAGCCTGTTCTCGACCCCCGACGACATCGACGCCTCCGCGTCGAAGGTGCAGGTCACCGAGATGGACGCATCGTTCACCGCGACCTCGCTCTCCGACGTCGACGCCGCCGTCGTCAACAACGACTTCGTGACCGACGCCGGCCTGAAGTTCGACGAGGCGCTCTACCAGGACGATCCGGAGGACGAGGGCGCGAAGTACTTCATCAACATCTTCGCGGCCCGCGCCGAGGACAAGGACAACGAGACCTACCAGAAGCTCGTCGAGATCTACCAGACGAACCAGGACGTGCAGGACGGCGTCTTCGAGAATTCGGGGGACAGCGCGATCCTGCTGAACACGCCGGTCTCGGAGCTGCAGGAGATCCTCACCGATTCCGAGGAACAGGTCCGCGAGAACAAGTAACCGCTCGTCGCGCAGCGAGAGCAGCGATTAGGATCGGGGCGTTCGGTTTCACCGGGCGCCCCGATCCGCATCCGCGGCGAGCAGGAGGGAGACCGCGCATGACGCGTGTCCAGATGATCGGCGTCTCCAAGCGCTATCCGGGTCGCGGCAAGGGCGCCGCGCAGGTGGTGGCGGTCGACGACGTCTCGATCGACGTGGCCTCGGGCGAGATCCACGCCATCATCGGCTATTCCGGAGCCGGCAAGAGCACCCTGCTGCGCCTCGTCAACGGCCTCGAGCGGGCGAGCTCGGGCCGCATCCTGGTGGGCGACGACGAGATCACGAGCCTGCCCGAGGCGAGGCTGCGCGCGGTGCGCGGCCGCATCGGCATGATCTTCCAGCAGTTCAACCTGTTCCATTCGAAGCGGGTGTCGAAGAACGTCGAGTACCCGCTCGTGGTGGCCGGCGTCTCTCCGGCGGAGCGCAAGCGTCGCGTGGCCGAGCTGCTCGACTTCGTCGGCCTCGGCGACAAGGCGGAGGCGTACACCGACCAGCTATCGGGCGGCCAGAAGCAGCGGGTCGGCATCGCTCGGGCGCTCGCGACGAACCCGGGTGTGCTGCTCGCCGACGAGGCCACGAGCGCGCTCGACCCGCAGACCTCCCAGGAGGTGCTCGCGCTGCTGAAGCGCGTCAACGACGAGTTCGGCATCACGATCATCCTCATCACCCACGAGATGGAGGTCGTGCGCGGGATCGCCGATCGCGTCACCGTGATGGACGGGGGCCGCGCGGTGGAGCAGGGCGGCGTCTTCGACGTCTTCTCGAGCCCGCAGACCACCACGACCAGGCGCTTCGTGTCGAGCGCGCTGCCCACGGAGCCCCAGGCCGAGCACCTCGAGCAGCTGCGCGAGCGGCACCGGGGCCGGCTGGTGACGCTCACATTCCGCGATGGAGACGTGGATCAGCCCGTCGTGTTCCGCACCCTCGCCGAGCGCGGCGTCGGGGTGAGCATCGTGCACGGCGGCGTCACCGACGTGGGCGGCCGCAGCTTCGGCAAGCTCACCCTCGAACTCATCGGCGACGACCTGCGCGTCGAGCACGCGATCGCGGCGCTCGCGCAGGAGACCGACCTGGAGGTGCTGGTCTGATGGACAAGCTCATGGAGCTGCTCGCGAACGGCAAATTCCTCGAGGCGACGGTCGAGACGCTCGTCTACGTCGTGTTCGCGATGGGCATCGGCGGGGTGCTCGGCCTGATCATCGGCGTGCTGCTCACGGTCTCCCGACAGGGAGGCATCCTGCAGAACCGCGCCCTCTACTGGACCCTGAACTTCCTCGTGAACTTCTTCCGGCCGATCCCGTTCGTGATCCTCATCGCCGCGATCCAGCCGCTCGCCCGCCTCGTCGTCGGCACGGGCATCGGGGATCGCGCCCTGATCTTCGTACTCGTCTTCGCGGCGACCTTCGGCATCGCGCGACTCGTCGAGCAGAACCTGCTCACCGTGCCGCCCGGGGTGATCGAGGCCTCGCGCGCCATGGGCGCCGGTCCGCTGCGCACCATCCTCACGGTGCTGATCCCCGAGGGTCTCGGCCCCGTCGTGCTCGGCTACACCTTCGCGTTCATCGCGGTGGTCGACATGACCGCGATGGCCGGCGTGATCGGCGGCGGCGGCCTCGGAAACCTCGCCCTGCAGTACGGCTACCGCCAGTTCAACCCGTGGGTCACGTGGTCGGCCGTGCTCATCATCATCGCCATCGTGCAGCTCGTGCAGCTGCTCGGCAACGTGTTCGCCCGCAAGCTGCTCCGGAGGTAGCCCGTGTCATCAGCCCCGCCGCGCACCCTCGCCGATCTCCGGCGCGTCGCCGAGGAGTTCTGGCCCGCCTCGACCGCCGAGGGGTGGGACCGCGTCGGCCTCGTCTCCGGTGCGGGCGATGCGCCCCTGCGCCGGGTGCTGCTGGCGGTCGACGCGGTGGCGGCGACCGTCGACGAGGCGCTCGAGCTGGGCGCGGACGCTCTGCTCACGCACCATCCGCTGCTGCTGCGCGGCATTCACACGATCGCCGAGGACACCTCGAAGGGCGCGCTGCTCGCGAGGCTCATCCGCGGCGGTTGCGCGCTGCTCGCGGCGCACACGAACGCCGACCAGCCCGAGGGCGGCGTCTCGGCGGTCGTCGCCGAGCGGCTCGGCCTCGTGTCGGCCGAGGCGATCGTGCCGGCCGAGGGGCCCCGACCGGGCGAGGTGTTCGGCATCGGCAGGGTCGGCGACCTCTCCGAGGCGACCTCGCTGCGCGAGTTCGCCGAGCGGGTCGCGGCGATCCTGCCCGAGACCGTGAGCGGCGTGCGGGTGGCCGGCGATCCGGATCGGCCCGTGCGTCGCATCGCACTGCTCGGCGGG
Organism: Leucobacter muris; assembly: GCF_004028235.1. NCBI lineage: Bacteria > Bacillati > Actinomycetota > Actinomycetes > Micrococcales > Microbacteriaceae > Leucobacter > Leucobacter muris. The sequence goes on from NZ_CP035037.1 coordinate 1,622,679, forward strand.
GCGGGGGACAGCCTGCTCGATCACCCCGCGGTGCGCGCCGCCGACGTCTACCTCACCTCCGATCTGCGGCACCACCCCGCGCAGGAGTCGATCGAGCAGTCGCTCGCCGCGGGCGGGCCCGCTCTCGTGGACGTCGCGCACTGGGCGAGCGAATCGCTGTGGCTCGAGGGTGCGGCCGAGCGGCTCTCCGCCCGGCTGCCCGGCGTCGAGTTCGCGGTGAGCGGTCTGCGCACCGATCCGTGGAGCTTCGCGGTCGGGGCGTCGAGGCTCTGAGCCTCGGCCCGATCCGGGCCTTCTCCGGACGCCGTCGCGGGCTCCGGCCCGGCGCGCCTGCCCGTGCTTCGGATCTCGCCGACGTCTCGGATCGGATCGCGCGTTGCGCCCCGAGACATCGGCGTGCTCCGAGCGAACGGCCGGGGGCGCCGCCCGGGTAGGCTTGACCCCATGAAAGCCAGCCCTCGCCAGCAGCAGCTGCTGCTCGACCTGCAAGACCGCGACAACACGATCGCCCGGCTCCGTCGCAAGCGCAGCACCCTGCCCGAGCGGGCCGAGCTCGACGGGCTGACCGGCGAGGCCGAGCAGGCGAAGGCGCGCTTCATGGCGGCGCAGCGCGAGCTCGACGCCCAGAACGCCGAGATCGCGCGCGTCGAGGCAGACGTGCAGCTCGTGAGCCAGCGCCGCGCGCGCGACGAGCAGCTGATCGCGGTGAGCACGTCGTCGAAGGAGGCGCAGGCGCTGCAGAGCGAACTCGACACGCTCGCGCGGCGGCAGAGCGAACTCGAGGATCGCGAGCTCGAGATCATGGAGGTGCAGGAGCGGGCGCAGGCCGAGTTCTCGGCCGCCCAGCAGGTGCTCGCCGGCGTCGACGAGCGCCGCGCCGCGATCAGGGCGAAGATCTCGGAGGCCGAGCAGCGCCTCGACCGCGAGCTCTCGTCGCGCGGCGAGGAGCGGGCCGGCATCGCGGCCGAGCTGCAGCGCGACCTGCTCGACCTCTACGAGGAGCTGCGGGGCCGCATCGGGATCGGCGCGGCCCGTCTGCGGGGCGGCGTCTCGGAGGCCAGCAACATGTCCCTGACGCCGGCGGAGCTCAGCGACATCCGCTCGGCCGCCCCCGACGAGCTCGTCTTCTGCCCGGGCACCGGCGCGATCCTCGTGCGCGTCGAGGGGGAGTAGCGCCCCGCGCCGCTGCCGCCGCGCACGCGCGGTAGACTGGATCCGGAACGGGCTGGCGGGCGGTCGCGTCGCGGCACTTCGGTGCTCGCGCCGAGGAACGTCCGGGCTGCACAGAGGAGAACGGTGGGTAACACCCACCCGGGGCGACCCGCGAGAAAGTGCAACAGAGAGTAGACCGCCCGATGCGGCACGCTGCATCGGGTAAGGGTGAAAGGGTGGTGTAAGAGACCACCGGCGTTCGTGGTGACACGGGCGGCCAGGTAAACCTCGTTCGCAGCAAGGCCAGACAGCAGACGTCGACGCTCCTCGCCGAGTCTGCGGGTAGGCCGCTAGAGGGTGTCGGCAACGGCGCCCCGAGAGAGATGACCGTCACCGGCCGGTTCGCCGGCCGGGACAGAACCCGGCGTACAGCCGGCCCGTTCCCCTCTCCGCCCTGATGCTTCCGCGTGATTCTGCGGAGGTATCAGGGCGGTTTCGTGTCTCCGAGGAGCCCTGGACGCACCGTGGACACGGTGGCGGCGCGAGACGAGACCGCCCGACGCGATGATCGCGGGCTGCACCGCCGCGGCGATGTCGAGTCGTACGAGACCGCGGGCCGGTCACCCCGAGACGGTCAGCAGCTCGAAGCCGTCCTCCCGCACCACGATCGTGTGCTCGAACTGCGCCGTGACGCTCTTGTCGCGCGTGGTGACGGTCCAGCCGTCGTCCCACTGATCCCACTCGTACGAGCCGAGCGTGAGCATCGGCTCGACCGTGAAGACCATGTTCGGCTTGATGACGTCGCCGTAGGCCGGGGCCGAGTCGTAGTGGGGGATGATGAGACCCGAGTGGAACGACGAACCGACGCCGTGCCCGGTGAAGTCGCGCACCACGCCGTAGCCGAAGCGCTTCGCGTACGTCTCGATGACGCGACCGATCACATTGACCTGGCGCCCGGGCTTCGCCGCCTTGATGCCGCGCATCATGGCCTCGTGCGTGCGCTCGATGAGCAGGTCGACCTCCTCGGAGACCCGACCGACCCGGAAGGTGCGGTTGGTGTCGCCGTGGAAGCCGTCGAGGTAGGCAGTGACGTCGACGTTGACGAGGTCGCCCTCGCGCAGCACCGTGTCGTCGGGGATGCCGTGGCAGATCACCTCGTTCACCGACGTGCACGAGGAGGCCCGGTATCCGCGGTAGCCGAGCGTCGAGGGGTAGGCGCCCTGCGAGACGACGTACTCGTGCGCGACCCGGTCGAGCTCGGCCGTGGTGACACCGGGACGCACGGCGTCGCCGACCGCGTCGAGCGCGCGCGAGGCGACCCGGCCCGCGGCTCGGATGCGCTCGATCTCCGCCTCGCTGTAGGTGTCGTCCCCCGTGTAGGCGGGAGGAGCCGCGAGGCCGACGTAGGGAGGACGGGCGATCTGCTGGGGGACGGTGCGCGGCTGGGGCGCGGAACCGGGGACCAAATGGCCGTGTGCGTCGAAGGGCATGCCTCTAGTCTATGAAGTAGGCCCGGCTCGCCCGGGTCCTGATCGTCCGGAACCGACCGGGCGCCGAGCAGACGCGCGATCCGCGCGAACCGAGGAGGTCATGATGAGCAAGCGGGACTGGGGAGTCGACGACACCGAGGAGACCTACTGGTACAACACCCGCACCGGCGAGGTCGAGGAGGGGCCGCAGTCGCTCGGCATCGACCGGATCGGTCCGTTCAAGACGCGCGAGGAGGCCGCCAACGGCCCGGCCAAGCTGCAGGAGCGCGCCAAGGAGTGGGCGGAGGAGGACGCTCGGGAGGACTGAGCCCCCGCTGAGAGGACGCGGTCGGCCCGCGCTGCCGAAACACGGATGTCACAGGGGCGCGCTAGTCTGGCAATAATCGTCAACTGAGCGAACGGAGCCGGTGTGAGCAAGCAGCGCGATTTTGTTCTTCGCACCATCGAAGAGCGCGGCGTGAAATTCGTGCGTCTCTGGTTCAGCGACGTGTCGGGCACTCTGAAGTCGGTGGCGCTCGCCCCCGCCGAGGTCGAGGGCGCGTTCAGCGAGGGCATCGGCTTCGACGGATCCGCCATCGAGGGGCTCACCCGAGCGTACGAGTCCGATCTGCTGGCCGTGCCCGACCCCTCGACCTTCCAGCTGCTGCCGTGGCGCAGCATGTCCGCGCCCACGGCGCGCATGTTCTGCGACATCCGCACCCCCAACGGCGAGCCCGCCGTCGCCGATCCCCGCAACGTGCTCAAGCGCACGCTGGCTCAGGCGGCCGAGCAGGGGTTCACCTTCTACACGCACCCCGAGATCGAGTTCTACCTGCTGAAGTCCTCCGAGTACGGCTCCGAGGGCCCGGTGCCCGTCGATCGCGCCGGCTACTTCGACAACGTGCCCGGAGGCACGGCGCACGACTTCCGTCGCGAAAGCGTCGCGATGCTCGAGGAGCTCGGCATCTCGGTCGAGTTCAGCCACCACGAGGCCGGGCCCGGCCAGAACGAGATCGACCTGCGCTACGCAGACGCGCTCACCATGGCCGACAACATCATGACGTTCCGCACCGTGGTGAAAGAGGTCGCGATCGCGCAGGGCGTGCACGCCACCTTCATGCCGAAGCCGCTCGTCGGTCAGCCCGGCTCGGGCATGCACACCCACCTCTCGCTCTTCGAGGGCGACGCCAACGCGTTCTACGATCCGGGCGCCCGCTACCAGCTCTCGCAGACGGGCCGCCGCTTCGTGGCGGGCCTGCTGCGCCACGCGCCCGAGATCACCGCGGTCACCAACCAGTACATCAACTCCTACAAGCGCCTGTGGGGCGGCGATGAGGCGCCCTCGTTCGTCAGCTGGGGGCACAACAACCGCTCCGCGCTGGTGCGCGTTCCGATGTACAAGCCCGGCAAGGGCGGCGCCGCGCGCGTCGAATACCGAGGCATGGACAGCGCGGTGAACCCCTACCTGGGCTTCTCGGTGCTGCTCGCGGCCGGTCTCAAGGGCATCCGCGACGAGTACGAGCTGCCTCCCGAGGCAGAGAACAACGTGTGGGCGCTGAGCGACGGCGAGAGACGGGCCATGGGCTTCGACCCGCTGCCCACCAGTCTCGATCACGCGCTCGCGGTGATGGAGCGTTCAGAGCTGGTGGCCGAGACCCTCGGCGAGCAGGTGTTCGCCTACTTCATCCGCGACAAGCGCCGCGAGGTGAGCGAGTACCGCGCTCAGGTCACGCCCTACGAGCTCGGCTCGATGCTCGACACCATCTGAGAGGCGCTCCAGGGTGGCCGATCAGACCGAGCTGCGCCTCGCGGATGTGGCGCGCGCCGGCTTCCAAGACCTTTCCGAGTCGCGCGACGCGCTGCATGAGCTCGCCCGCAGCCTCGAGATCGGCGTCGACGAGCTGCTGCGAGCGTTCTCCGGCGCCGCCGACCCCGACGCGGCACTGATCCGCATCCGGCACCTCGCGGAATCCCACCCCGAGCGCGCCCGCGCCCTCGATCCTCGCCTGCTGCGTCGGCTCTGCCTGCTCATCGGCGCCTCGCCCGCACTCGGCGACTTCTTCGCGCGGCGCCCCGAACGGCTCGTCGGCATCCTCGAGACCGGTGGGCGCGCGATCCACGCCGACGAGGCCCGCGCGGCCCTGCTCGACGCGGTGCGAGACGACGGCGCAGACGCTGCCGCCCCGAGTGCCGCGCTCACCGGCGAGAGCGGCTGGAACGCCCTGCGGGTGCGCTATCGCGAACTACTCTCGGAGCTGATGCTCTTCGATCTGCGACGCTCGAGGAAGGGCGAGGCCGCCGAGGCGTTCGAGGAGGTCGCGCTCTCGCTCTCCGCGCTCGCCGGGGCGGCGATCGAGGCTTCCCTCGCAGTCGCGCGCGCCACGCTGGTCGCGGGATGCTCGGGCCCGCCCGTGCCCTCGGAGCGCGTCGCCGCCGCGCAGCTCGCCGTCGTGGCCATGGGCAAGTGCGGCGCGGAAGAGCTCAACGTGGTCTCCGACGTCGACGTCGTCTTCATCGTCGCGAGCGCCGACGACGATGCGCTCGACGGCGATGCGCTGATCCGCGTCGGCACCCGGCTCGCAAGCGAGACGATGCGGGGGATTCACGACCCCGCCTTCGAACCGCCGCTCTGGCAGCTCGACGCGAACCTGCGCCCGGAGGGCCGGCACGGCGCCCTCGTGCGCACCCTCGGTTCCATGCTCAGCTACTACGAGCGCTGGGCGAAGGCCTGGGAGTTCCAGGCCCTGCTGAAGGCCCGCCCGCTCGCCGGCGATTTGCACCTCGGCGGCGAGTTCGTGGAGCGCACGCGCGACCTCGTGTGGGCCTCATCATCGCGCGAGGACTTCGTGGGCTCGGTGCAGCGCATGCGCCAGCGCGTCACCGAGCACATCGCCGACGACGAACTCGAGGTGCAGCTCAAGCTGGGCCCCGGCGGGCTGCGCGACATCGAGTTCAGCGTGCAGCTGCTGCAGCTCGTGCACGGCCAGTACGACGACCGCCTGCACCTGCGCGGCACGCTGCCGTCGCTGCGCGCCCTCGTCGACGGCGGGTACGTCGCCCGCGGCGACGGCGAGCGGCTGGCGGCCGACTACCGCTTCCTGCGCGTGCTCGAGCACCGGCTCCAGCTGCGCGAACTGCGCCGCACCGCGATCATGCCCACCGACGAGGAGGCGCTGCGCGTGCTCGCGCGCGCCACCGGGCTCGCCGACAACGGCGGGCTGCTGCTCGAGAGCTGGGAGCGCACGAAACGCGAGGTGCGCGAACTGCATCTCAAGATCTTCTACGCCCCGCTGCTCAGCGCGGTCGCGGCGCTTCCGGAGGAGGAGCTGGTGCTCGGCAGCGACGAGGCGCGCGCGCGTCTCGTCAGCATCGGCTTCCGCGATCCCGACGGAGCGATGCGCCACCTCGCGGCGCTCACCCGCGGCACGTCGCGGCGGGCGCGCATCCAGCGCAACCTCATGCCGGTGCTGCTGCAGTGGCTGGCCGAGGGCACCGACCCCGACTACGGGCTGCTCGCGTTCAGGCGCGTCAGCGAGGCGAACAGCGAGACCCCCTGGTACCTGCGCCTGCTGCGCGACGGCACCGAGGCGGCCGAGCGGCTCACGCGCGTGCTGTCGTGCTCGCGCTTCGCGGCCGAGTTGCTCGAGTCGCTGCCCGAGTCTGTGGCCTGGCTCGAGCGCGACGAGCAGCTGCGCCCCATGAGCCGCGAGCAGCTGTTCGCCGAGATGCGCTCGATGTCATCGCGTCGCGACGGCGCCGAGGCGGCGGCCGCGGCGCTGCGCACGGTGCACCGGCGAGAGGTGCTGCGGCTCGCGATGGGGCGCATCACCGGGGTGATCGGCGAGGCCGAGGTGGCGGCCGGCCTCGACGCTGCGCACACCGCGCTGCTCGACGCGCTGCTCACCGCGATCCGCCTCGACGCGGTCGTGAAGTGGGAGGGCGATCCGATCGAGCTCGCGCTCATCGGCATGGGCCGTTACGGCGGCGGCGAGCTGGGGTTCGCCTCGGACATCGATCTCATCGCCGTGTTCCGGGCCCCCGGCACCGTGGCCGCGGATCGTGCGTCCCGTGAGGCGGTGCGGCTGATCTCGGAGCTGCGCCGTCTCGTCTCGGATCCGCGGTTCCCCGTCGACCTCGACTTCGATCTGCGGCCCGAGGGCAAGAACGGGCCGCTCGCCCGCAGCCTCGACGCCTACCGCTCCTACTACCAGCGGTGGTCGGTGACGTGGGAGGCCCAGGCGCTGCTGCGCGCGCGAGCCGTCGGGGGAGACGCCGCCCTCGGCGCAGACTTCATCGAGCTCGCCGACGAGATCCGGTATCCCGCGTCCTTCGGCGAGAACGAGGTGCGCGAGGTACGGCGCATCAAGGCCCGGGTCGAGGCCGAGCGGCTGCCGCAGGGCGCCGATCCCCGTCGCCACCTGAAGCTGGGCCCGGGGGGCATCAGCGACGTCGAGTGGCTCGTGCAGCTGCTGCAGCTGCGCGAAGGGCAGCGCCACCCCGAGCTGCGCACCGTCTCGACGCTGCGCGCGCTCGAGGCCGCCAACGAGCTCGAGCTGCTCGGCCCGCACGAGGCCGACCACCTCGCAGACTCGTGGCGCTTCGCGAGCCGCGTGCGCTCGGCGCTGAAGCTGTGGACGGGCCGTTCCTCGGATTCGCTACCGGTCGATCGTACCGACCTCGACGGCATCGCCGGGGTGCTCGACCTGCCGCGCGGACGCACCTTCGAGCTCGAGGAGCGGTGGTTCGCCGTCTCGCGTCGCGCGCGCGCCGTCTTCGAGCGGGAGTTCTTCGGCTACGCCGAGCAGGACGTGCGCTTTCCGCTTCCCTGATCCGTTCACCGTCACGCTACGAAACATGCGAACGATGTTTACGCAAGGGGCTAGCGCGCGAGGTCACCCAAGCGTAATCTGATTGTTATGCAGTACCTACAGTCATTCCTCGAGGCTCTCCTCGCCGAAGACGGTGCTGAGTTCGAAGACGAACTCGAATCCTGATCGGCAAGGGCGCCGCCGCCCGCTCGCGACATCGTCGTCGCCCGACATGAACGACGCAAGCCCCGACCGCCCGGTCGGGGCTTGCGTCGTCTCGGAGGAGCAGAGCTGCGGCGGAGCACGGGCGGGAAGAGACCCGGACAGCGTCCGCGAGCCGTCGCCTGCGCCGTCGCACCCGCTCCGGAAGCACGAGAGCCCCCGGACGACAGGTCGTCGGGGGCTCTCGTCGCCTCAACGCGGATTACACCCCGTAGTAGAGCTCGTACTCGAAGGGGTGCACCCGCACCGCCATCGGCAGGATCTCGTTCTCGCGCTTGTAGTCGATCCAGGTCTGGATGACCTCCTCGGTGAACACGCCGCCCTCGAGCAGGAACTGGTGGTTCGCCTCGAGCGCGTCGAGCGCCTCGTCGAGCGAGCCGGGCACCTGGGGAATGCTCTTCGCCTCCTCGGGGGGCAGCTCGTAGAGATCCTTGTCGATCGGCTCCATCGGCTCGATGCGGTTGCGGATGCCGTCGAGCCCCGCCATCATCTGCGCAGCGAAGGCGAGGTAGGGGTTGCCCGAGGCGTCGGGGGCGCGGAACTCGATGCGCTTCGCCTTCGGGTTCGAGCCGGTGAGCGGGATGCGCACGGCGGCCGAGCGGTTGCCCGCCGAGTAGGCCAGGTTGACCGGGGCCTCGTAGCCCTTGACCAGACGGCGGTAGCTGTTGATCGTGGGGTTGGTGAAAGCCAGCAGCGCGGGCGCGTGGTGCAGGATGCCGCCGATGTACCAGCGGGCGATGTCGGAGAGCTGCGCGTAGCCGTTCTCGTCGTAGAACAGCGGCTCGCCGCCCTTCCAGAGCGACATGTGGGTGTGCATGCCCGAACCGTTGTCGCCGAAGACCGGCTTCGGCATGAAGGTGGCGGTCTTGCCCCACAGCTCGGCGGTGTTCTTGACGATGTACTTGAATTTCAGCACGTCGTCGGCGGCCTTCACGAGCGTGTCGAAGCGGTAGTTGATCTCGGCCTGCCCCGGGGCGCCGACCTCGTGGTGCGAGCGCTCGAGCTCGAGACCGGCCTCGATGAGGCGCAGCGAAATGTCGTCGCGCAGGTCCGCCTGCTTGTCGACGGGCGAGACGGGGAAGTAGCCGCCCTTCGCCGGGGTGTGGTGGCCCAGGTTGCCGCCCTCGTCGTTGCGAGCGGAGTTCCAGCCGGCCTCTTCGGAGTCGATCTCGAAGAAGGTGCGGCGCGGGGTGGTCTCGTGACGCACCGAGTCGAGGATGTAGAACTCGGCCTCCGGGGCGAAGAACGCGGTATCGGCGATGCCGGTCGAGGCGAGGTACTGCTCGGCCTTCTTCGCGATCTGGCGCGGATCCTTCGAGTAGATCTCGCCCGTGCGGGGGTTGAAGATGTCACAGATCAGGATGAGCGTGCGCTCGGCGCGGAACTGGTCGATGTAGGCGGTGCTGACGTCCGGGATGAGCTGCATGTCGGACTCGGCGATGCCGGCGAAGCCGCGGATCGAGGAGCCGTCGAACATCTGACCGACCTCGAAGAAGTCGAGATCGACCGTGGCAGCCGGGATGTTGAAGTGCTGCTGCACGCCGGGCAGGTCGACGAAGCGGATGTCGACGAACTTGACGTCGGTCTCCTTGATGAAGTCGATCACTTCTTGGGGGGTGGTGAACATACTGCTCCTCGTGGTCAGATCGGCCCGTGCTCTCACGACGGCTCGGCCCGATTGCTTGTTACCAGCCTATGCGAGCCTGATTTCAAAACCGTGATTCCGATGTTTCACGGGTGTTACGCCTGCACGCGCCCGGTGCATCGCCGGATCAGGCACGGATCAGCACCGTTCCGGCGATCTTGTCATGGAAGCCGCGCTGGTCGGAATCCCAGACCAGCACCGGGATCACGAGGCACAGCAGCAGGGTGCGCACCGCGGGCCGCCAGGGGCCGACCCAGCCGCCGGCGATGGGCACCACGCGGAGGCCGAGCAGCCGGTGCCCGATCGAGCCGCCGATGGTGGGGATGAAGACGCTCTGCATCACCGCGAAGATCAGGTAGTTCCACCACTCGGGGTGGGCGCCTCCGATGAGCAGGTAGGCGGGCAGTGCCGCGAGTCCCCAATCGATGAGGATCGCGAGCGCGCGCCTGCCGAGCCGGGCGACCGAGTGGGGGCCGGACTCGGGCAGGCCGAGGCGCTCGCCTGGCCACTTGCTGGGCTCGAGGTCGCCGAAGCGCTGCGGCGCAGAGGGAGCAGCCATCGGGATCAGCGTGGACGCTGCGGGCGGACGCGGTTGGGATCCATGCCCTTCGGGATGCCGACGGGAGCGGCCTGCAGCGAGGAGAGCCGGTTGTAGACGGCCGCCACCTCGTTGCGGTTGAGCTTCGGCTTGAGCCGCAGCAGGGTCTTCGAGAGCTTCGGGAGCGGCACGCCGTCGCCGTCGGGGCCCACGTAGAGGTGCACGACCTCGATGTTGCGCAGTGCGCGCTTGATCTTGCGCTCTTCGTCGGCCGCCATGCGCTCGGTGCGCTGGCGCGAGCCCTCGGAGATCAGCACGACGCCGCCGCGGCCTACGACCCGGTACACGGCGTCCTGGTTGCGGTTCATCGCCACCGGCACCTCGGAGCCGCGCCACGAGCGCCGCAGAGCGCCCTGCACTACGGCGCCCACGGCGCCGGGGCGGCCCTCGATCTGCTGATAGGCCATGCGCTCGGCTCGGCGACCGAGCACGATCATGACGAGCAGAATGCCGACGAGCACGCCCGTGACCGGCCAGATCACCCAGCCGAACCAGCCTCCCGGCAGCAGCCAGGCGAGCAGCACCGAGACGGCGACGGGAGCGATGAAGCACAGCAGGAGCGCCCAGGGGAGGTTGCGGTCGTGAACCTTGGTGGTCTTGTAGATCTCCACCATCTGCCGGATGCGACCGTTGCGCTTCGCCTTCTCTTCTGCCATGACACCTAGGATATCGGCTCTGGCGGCGCACTCGAACCGCGCACCGCGCTTCCATGCCCACGAAGCAGCGCATGTTCGCTCACAGCGCGAGGGATCCGCGGCTTTCTGCGAAGTTCTCCACGGTTGCGAACGACCCGGGCCGATCGTGCGGATCGTACCGCAGACTGGTGTCGAGCCGGAGCCGCCGATCGGCGGCTCGGACGGGAGCGTGATGGGAACCAGAGGACGGCGCACTGGCCGGATCGGGGCGGCCGCCGCTTTCGCGGCAAGGGCGGAACGGGTTTGCCTCGCCGGCATCGAGCTGCGCACGAAGGGCGACTGCGCCGACCCTCGCGGTGATCGCCGGGGCCGACGCCACGCGCACGATCGCGGCTGCCGAGCCCTGGGGCTGACGATGCACGGGCTCGAGCGCGCGCTGCGCTGCTGGGACACCGTTGGGGCCGCGGGGCTGCTGCTCGAGGCGCTCGAAGAGGCCTCCTCGGAGATCGAACGGGGCGGCCGCTGGAGCGCGCAGCTCGCGAGCGAGGCCGCCTGCTATGCGCTGCGCAGCAGGATCACCCCGGCGACGCGGAGCGCCCCGGACGACGACGCGGGCCGCGGCCACCGATGAGGTGGCCGCGGCCCGCGCTGGATTCGAGTCGGCTCAGATGCCGAGATTGCCCTCGAAGTCGCCCGCCTCGAGCCGCTGCTTCACCTGGGTGAGGAAGCGCGCGGCGTCGGCGCCGTCGACGATGCGGTGGTCGTAGGAGAGCGCCAGGTAGACCGTGGAGCGCACGGCGATCGCGTCGCCCTCCGGTCCCGAGATCACCATCGGCTTCTTCACGACCGCACCGGTGCCGAGAATCGCCGACTGCGGCAGGAACACGAGCGGCGTGTCGAAGAGCGCGCCGCGCGAGCCGGTGTTCGTGAGCGTGAAGGTACCGCCGCTCAGCTCGTCGGGGGTGAGCTTGTTGTCGCGGGTGCGCTCGGCCAGATCGGCGATCTCGCCCGCGATCTGGGCGAGGTTCTTCTCGCCCGCCTCGCGCAGCACCGGCGTCAGCAGGCCTCGCTCGGTGTCGACCGCGATGCTGATGTTCTCGGTGTCGGGGTAGACGATCGAGTCGCCGTCGACGGTCGCGTTGATGATCGGGTAGGTGCGCAGCGCCTCGGCGGCGGCCAGGGCGAAGAACGGCAGGAAGGACAGCTTCGAGCCGGTCTTCTGCAGGAACTCGTCTTTCTTGGCCTGACGCAGCTGCGCCACGCGGGTCACATCGACCTCGACCACGGTGGTGAGCTGCGCGGTGTTCTGCAGCGACGCGACGGCCCGCTCCGAGATCACCTTGCGCAGACGGCTCATCTTCTGCGTGGTGCCGCGCAGCTCGGAGACCTCGACGGCCGCAGCCGCGGCGGGGGCCGCAGCTGCGGGCGCGGCGCTCTTCGCAGTCTCGGCGGCGGCGAGCACGTCCTCCTTGCGGATGCGACCTCCGACGCCGGTGCCCGTGACCTTCGAGAGGTCGACACCGGTATCGTGGGCGAGCTTGCGCACGATCGGGGTGATGTACCCGGACGACGGAGCCGGCTGCTCGGCGGCGGGCTGCGCCGGAGCGGCGGGCTGCTGAGTGGGCGCGGCCGGGGGAGCGGCGGGCGCCGCCTCGGGCTGCGTGGTCTCGGCGGCGGGGGCGGGGGCCTCGGCAGCCGCGGGCTGCTCGGCGGCGGCCGGCTGTTCGGCCTTCGCGGGCTCGGGCGCGGCCTGAGCCGCGGGCTCGGGTGCCGCCTGAGCTGCGGGCTCGGGTGCGGCCTGAGTCGCGGGAGCCTCACCGCTGCCGATGCGGGCGAGCACACCGCCGACCTCGACGGTGTCGTCTTCCTGCACAGCGATCTGCTGCAGCACACCGGCGATCGGGGAGGGCACCTCGGTGTCGACCTTGTCGGTCGAGACCTCGAGCAGGGGCTCGTCGACCTCGACGGTGTCGCCGACGTTCTTCAGCCAGCGGGTCACCGTGCCCTCGGTGATGCTCTCGCCGAGGGAGGGCAGCACGACGTCCTGCGCGTCCGAACTCGCACCGGCCGGAGCCTCCTGCTGAGCCGCGGCGGGCTGGGCGGCGGCCTGGGGCTGCTCGGGAGCCGGCTGCTCGGCGGCAGGGGCCGGCTGCTCGGCCGGGGCGGCCTCGGCGGCGGGAGCCTCGGATGCCGGAGTCTCGCTCGGAGCGGACGAGCCGCTGCCGTCGCCGACGCGCGCGAGCACGGCGCCCACCTCGGCGGTCTCGTCCTCCTGCACCAGGATCTCCTCGACCACACCCGCGACGGGCGACGGGATCTCGGTGTCGACCTTATCGGTCGACACCTCGAGCAGGGGCTCGTCGACCTCGACGGTGTCGCCGACGTTCTTCAGCCAGCGGGTCACCGTACCCTCGGTCACGCTCTCGCCCAGTGCGGGGAGGACCACCGATTCACTCATCGTGCATTTCTCCGTTTCGTTCGTTGAAGTCTGTCAGCCGCGCTCAGATGGCGTGCAGCGGCTTGCCCGCGAGCTTCAGCATGGTCTCGCCGATGGTCTCGTTCTGGGTCGGGTGCCCGTGGACGAAGGGCGCCACGTCCTCGGGGTAGGCCTCCCAGTTGACGATGAGCTGCGCCTCGCCGACCAGCTCGCCGACGCGGGCGCCGATCATGTGCACGCCGACGACGGGGCCGTCGTTGACGCGCACCGCCTTCACCGTGCCCGCGGTGCCGAGGATCGAACTCTTCGCGTTGCCCGCGAGGTTGTACTCGTAGCTGCTGACGTTGTCGGCGCCGAACTGCTCCTTGGCCTTCGCCTCGGTGAGGCCGACCGACGCGATCTCGGGGTCGCAGTAGGTGATCTTCGGGATGTTGACGTCCTGCACGACGACGGGGTTCAGGCCCGCGATCTGCTCGGCGACGAAGATGCCCTGCTGGTAACCGCGGTGCGCGAGCTGCAGACCGGGCACGATGTCGCCGATGGCGTAGACGCCCGGCACGTTGGTCGCCAGGCGCTCATCGGTGAGCACGAAGCCGCGATCCATCTCGACCCCGACCTCCTCGAAGCCGAGCCCCTGGGTGGCGGGGCCGCGGCCGACCGCCACGAGCAGGTAGTCGGCGGACAGCTCGGTGCCGTCTTCGAGCGACACCGTCACGCCGCTCGCGTCCTGCGAGACCGACTTGAATCGCACGCCGACCTTGAAGTCGATACCCCGCTTGCGGAAAGCGCGCTCGAGCTGCTTCGAGACCGACTCCTCTTCGTTGGGGACCAGGTGGGGCAGGCCCTCGACGATGGTCACCTCGGCGCCGAAGGAGCGCCACACGCTCGCGAACTCGACGCCGATCACGCCGCCGCCGAGGATCAGGACCCGCTTCGGGATCTCCTGAAGCTCGAGCGCCTGCTCGCTCGCGATCACGCGGCCGCCGATCTCGAGACCCGGCAGCGAGCGGGAGTAGGAGCCGGTCGCGAGCACGACGTGCTTGCCGATCACACGGTCGTCGCCCACCTGCACGGTCGTGGGGGAGACCAGACGGCCCTCGCCCGCGATGACGGTGATGCCGTTCGCCTTGAGCAGCCCCTGCAGGCCCTTGAACTTGCCGGCCACGAGGTTCTCGCGGAAGCGGGTCACGCCGGCGATGTCGACGCCGGAGACGCTCGACAGCACGCCGTACGCCTCGCCCTCGCGGGCCACGTCGGCGATCTCGGCCGAGTGGAGCAGCGCCTTGGTGGGCACGCAGCCGCGGTGCAGGCAGGTGCCGCCGAGCTTGTCCTTCTCGATGACGGCGGCGCTGAAGCCGAGCTGCTTCGCCCGGATGGCGGCTGCGTAGCCGGCGCTGCCGCCGCCCAGAACGACGATGTCAAACTGCTGATCGGCCAAGTGGGATCTCCCTCGGGGTGTTCGCAATGTGTCTCGGCGGCCCGTTGGTGGTGTCGGGCGCACTGAGTCCAGCCTACACCCGGCCAGGCGCCGCACGGCGGGCCGTTGCGCTCCGCAGGCGGGTTCGCTATGGGCGTGACGGGGAACAGGCGCGCAGCGTGCCCGCCTTCGTAGGATGGACGTGTGACCGATCCGATCTTCTCCGCAGACTACGCCGAGCGACGCGCGCGGGTCCCCCGCGGGCTTCCGCTCGTCGTCGCCATGCAGGGGCTGACGGACGCGGGCGGGGCGATCTCGCAGCTCGAGGAGTACCTCTGGAATCGCTACGAGCCCGAGGAACTGCTGCGCTTCAACGCCGATCTGCTGCTCGACTACCGCGCCCGCCGCCCCGTCATCACCTTCGACGAAGACCACCTGATCGACTACTCACCCGAGGAACTGCTGCTGAGCCTCGTGCACGACGAGCTCGGCAAACCCTTCCTGCTGCTCAGCGGCCATGAGCCCGACTTCCGCTGGGAGCAGTTCATCGACGCGGTGCTGATGCTCGTGCACGAGTTCGAGGTCTCGACCACGGTCTGGTCGCACGCGCTTCCGATGCCGGTGCCGCACACCCGGCCGGTATCGATGACGGTGAGCGGCACGCGCGACGACCTCATCGAGGAGCGCTCGGTCTGGCGCCCCACCACCAGGCTCTCGGCCTCCGCCGCCCATGTGCTCGAGTACCGCCTGCACAGCCTGGGGGAGGAGGTCGTCGGCTTCGCGCTGCTGATCCCTCACTATCTGGCGAACACCGAGTACCCCGAGGCGCTCTACGCGGCGCTCGACGGCATCATGTCCGCGACCGGCCTCATCCTCGCGACCGACTCGGTGCGGGACGCCTCCCGCCGCTTCATGACGCAGGTCGACGAGCAGATCGCGGCGAATCACGAGTCCGTCGAGATGGTCCGCACGCTCGAGGAGCGCTACGACGCGTACATGGACGATCAGACGATCCGGTCGCCCCTCATCGGCGAGGACGGCATGATTCCCACCGCCGAGCAGCTCGCCAGCGAGCTCGAGCGCTTCCTCGCCGAGCGGCAGCCGGGCTCCGGAACGGGTGCCGAGAACGGCGGCGACGCCGAGAACGCCGCAGACGACGAGAACGGCGCCGACGGCGCTGTCTGAGCCCGCGCGGGCGACGGTCAGCCCGGGGTCGCGCGGCATGCAATAATAGAGGTCGTAACCCATTCAATCCAGCGTTTCCCCCTCCGAGGGAATACAACGGGCTTGACATGGGTTTTCATGCTGTGAGCACTCGTCGATGCCATCGACGGCTCCGGCGGAGACACCAGACAGAGAGGCGGCTGCGTGGCAACTGCATCCACGACCAGGACTCGTGCGACGTCCGCGAAGGCGGCGAAGAAGGATTCCGAGGCGGCCGAGCAGGTCGCCGCGGCGGAGGAGACCGCCGAGACCGCGGCGCCGAAGAAGGCCGCCGCGAAGAAGAGCACCACCGCGAAGAAGACGACCGCGGCGAAGAAGACGACGGCCGCCGCCAAGAAGCCGGCCACTCGTCGCGCCGCGAAGAAGAAGGACGACCTCCTCGACGAGGTCGACTCCGAGTCCGAGGAGGAGACCCCCGAGGCGGCGGAGGAGGAGAAGCCCGCGCCCGCGGTGACCGAGCCGCTCCCCACCGGTGCGATCGTGCTCAAGGCCTCCGACGAAGAGGACGTGCCCACGGTCACCACCGCGATCCCGGGTGCGACGGCCGACCCCGTGAAGGACTACCTCAAGCAGATCGGCAAGGTCGCTCTGCTCAACGCCGCAGAGGAGGTCGAGCTCGCGATGCGCATCGAGGCCGGCCTCTTCGCAGAGGAGAAGCTCGCCACCGAGAAGAACCTGCCGAAGAAGCTCGTGCGCGAGCTCAAGTGGGTCGCTCGCGACGGTCAGCGCGCGAAGAGCCACCTGCTCGGCGCGAACCTGCGCCTGGTGGTCTCGCTCGCCAAGCGCTACACCGGCCGCGGCATGCAGTTCCTCGACCTGATCCAGGAGGGCAACCTCGGCCTCATCCGCGCTGTCGAGAAGTTCGACTACACCAAGGGCTTCAAGTTCTCCACCTACGCCACCTGGTGGATCCGTCAGGCCATCACCCGCGCGATGGCCGATCAGGCGCGCACCATCCGCATCCCCGTGCACATGGTCGAGGTCATCAACAAGCTCGCCCGGGTGCAGCGGCAGATGCTGCAGGATCTGGGCCGCGAGCCCACCCCGGAAGAGCTGAGCCGCGAGCTCGACATGACCCCCGAGAAGGTCGTCGAGGTGCAGAAGTACGGCCGCGAGCCGATCTCGCTGCACACGCCGCTCGGTGAAGACGGCGACAGCGAGTTCGGCGACCTCATCGAGGACACCGAGGCGGTCGTGCCGGCCGACGCGGTGGGCTTCACGATGCTGCAGCAGCAGCTCGAGCAGCTGCTCGACTCCCTCTCGGAGCGCGAGGCGGGTGTGATCCGCATGCGCTTCGGCCTGGGCGACGGCATGCCGAAGACGCTCGACCAGATCGGCGACACCTTCGGCGTGACCCGTGAGCGCATCCGCCAGATCGAGTCGAAGACGATGGCGAAGCTGCGCCACCCCTCGCGGTCGCAGCAGCTGCGGGACTACCTGGAGTAGGCCGCGCGGCCCCGCTCACGACAGAAGCGCCGCCCCTCGAAATGCTTCGAGGGGCGGCGCTTCTCAGTTCTGCGGGGAAGCTCAGGCCCCCAGGCGGTGGCTCTCGTCGTGCCACACCTCGGCCATCGGGCGCAGCTTCGCCTCGTGCTTGTGGGCGTGGTGAGCGCAGAACAGCAGTTCGCTGCCGTTCAGCATCACTCGCACATATGCCTGGGCGCCGCAACTGTCGCAGCGGTCCAGAGCGCTGAGCGGGCGATCCGCTGCCTCGACCTCGGTCGCACGATCCTGCTCGAGCGTCGTCATGGCATCCTCCCGTTCGTCCGATCAATCGATACACCTCTATCCAAGCACGCCCCGACCGGTTTCGCGCGGCTCGGGCGGCGGGTTCGCTGTACGCGTAGCGAGCAGAGCCCGGGATCCGCACTCGCCGGGCGGCTAGGCCGTCGGTGTCGGCGGTCTGCCCTAGGGTAGATGCGTCCATCGAACAGAGGAGATCCCCACAGTGGCATCGGAGCGTTCAGCGACCGGGGCGGCGACGTCCACGTCAGCGGAGTCCAGCTATTCCGCGCGGCACCTCACCGTTCTCGAAGGCCTCGAGGCGGTGCGCAAGCGTCCCGGCATGTACATCGGCACGACCGATTCGCGCGGCCTCATGCACTGCCTCTGGGAGATCATCGACAACTCGGTCGACGAGGCGCTCGCGGGCCACGGCAAGGCGATCGGCATCACCCTGCACGAAGACGGCAGCGTGACCGTCTCCGACAACGGCCGCGGCGTTCCCGTCGACATCGAGCCGAAGAGCGGCCTCTCGGGCGTCGAACTCGTCTACACGAAGCTGCACGCCGGCGGCAAGTTCGGCGGCGGCGGCTACGCCTCCTCCGGCGGGCTGCACGGCGTGGGCGCGTCCGTCGTGAACGCCCTCTCGTCGCGGCTCGACGTCGAGGTCGACCGCGACGGCAAGACGTGGGCGATGTCGTTCCGGCACGGCGAGCCGGGCGTCTTCCACGGCGAGGGCCCCGACGCCCCGTTCGCGCCGTTCGAGGAGTCGTCGGAGCTGCGCGTGATCGGCAAGGTCAAGAAGGGCGTGACCGGCACCCGCGTGCGCTACTGGGCCGATCCGCAGATCTTCCTGGCATCGGCCCGCTTCGAGCCCGAGTCGCTCATCCGGCGCGCGCGTCAGACCGCGTTCCTCGTGCCCGGGCTGGCCATCGAGATCACCGACCACCGACCCGAGTCGCTCGGCGAGACGGGCGAAGCGCCCGTGCACCGCTTCGAGTACGAGGGCGGCATCTCCGAGTTCGTCGACTTCCTCGCGGTCGACGCACCTCTCACCGAGACCTGGCGCATCACCGACTCCGACACCTTCACGGAGACCGTGCCGGTGATGGACGAGCAGACGGGTCATCTCGTGTCGCGCGAGGTGGAGCGCCACTGCGAGGTCGACATCGCGCTGCGCTGGGGCACCGGCTACGACACCGAGGTGCAGAGCTTCGTCAACATCATCGCGACTCCGAAGGGCGGCACGCACCTGAGCGGCTTCGAGCAGGGGCTCACCCGTTTCTTCCGCAAGCAGATCGAGCAGAACGCGCGCAAGCTCAAGGCCGGCAGCGACCGGCCCGACAAGGACGACATCCTCACCGGCCTCACCGCCGTCGTGACCGTGCGCGTGCCCGAGCCGCAGTTCGAGGGGCAGACCAAGGAGGTGCTGGGCACCGCCGCCGTGCGTTCGATCGTCTCCCGCGCGATCGTCAAGGGCCTCGAGCAGCGCTACGCCTCGACGAAGCGCGACGACAAGACCCAGACGGGCGCCCTGCTCGAGAAGATGGTCTCCGAGATGAAGGCGCGCATCGCGCTGCGCGCCCAGCGCGACACCGCGCGCCGCAAGAGCTCGCTCGAGAGCTCCTCGCTGCCGGCGAAGCTCATCGACTGCCGTTCGAAGAACGTGGCCGAGACCGAGCTGTTCATCGTCGAGGGCGACAGCGCTCTCGGCACCGCGCGGCCTGCGCGCGACAGCGAGTTCCAGGCGCTGCTGCCGATCCGCGGCAAGATCCTCAACGTGCAGAAGGCCTCCGTCGCCGAGATGCTCTCGAACGCCGAGTGCGGCGCCATCATCAAGGTGATCGGCGCGGGTTCGGGCCGCGACTTCGAGATCGATTCGGCGCGCTACGGCAAGGTGATCCTCATGAGCGACGCCGACGTCGACGGCGCGCACATCCGCACCCTGCTGCTCACGCTGTTCTTCCGCTACATGCGCCCGATGCTCGAGGCGGGCCGCGTCTACGCGGCGGTGCCCCCGCTGCACCGGGTGATCGTGCAGAACGCCGGGCGCAAGCCGAACGACGTCGTCTACACGTACAGCGAGCGCGAGCTGAACGCGCTGCTCGCCGACCTGCGCCGCCGCGGCAAGAAGTACCAGGAGCCGATCCAGCGCTACAAGGGCCTCGGCGAGATGGATGCGGATCAGCTCGCCGAGACGACGATGGATCGCTCCCAGCGCACGCTGCGACGCGTACGGGTCGAGGATGCGCAGGCGGCCTCGAAGGTGTTCGAGCTGCTGATGGGCAACGAGGTCGCGCCCCGCAAGGAGTTCATCGTCGAGAACGCCGACGATCTCGATCGCGAACGCATCGACGCGTAGGGCGCAGGAACCCGGTGCAGCGCACGGCCGGGGCCGCCGGGGCGCGCCGCTGCTAGGCTGGTGGCGATAGCGTCTAGGGTTCCGGGGCGGCGGCGAGAGCCGATCGCCCGCCTGGTCCGAGCGGCGCCACGCCGGGTTCCGTGATCCGGCGTCATCTGACAGGACAAAAGCCCGGAGGAACCTCGCCCGTCGCGCCGTTCGCGATCGGGCAGAAGGTTCTGCCATGCCGCTCGTACCCCTCCTGCTCGTTCTCGGCGCGGCGGTCACGCACGCCGCCTGGAACATCATCGCGCACGGATCGAGCCGCTCGGGCCTGCCGTTCCTCTGGTGGGGTGCGGTGTGCAGCGCGGTGCTGTGGGCGGTCGCGGTTCCGTTCACGGGCGGGCTGGGTGCGGCGACGCCCGGATCGTTGCTGCTCGGGGTCGGAGTCTCGGGTCTGCTGCACGTGCTCTACATGCTCGTGCTGCAGCGCGGCTACGCCAACGGCGACCTCTCGACGGTCTATGCGACGGCGCGGGGCACGGGACCGATCCTCACCGTGCTGGTCGCGGTCGCGGTGCTCGGCGAGCGCCCGGGGTCGCTCGCGCTCGTCGGCGTGGCACTCGTGATCGGGGGTGTGGTGGCGTTCGGCGTGGTGGGCCGCTCGGCGCCCGGTGAGCGACGGCGCCGGCTCGATCCGGGGCTCGTGTACGGCCTGCTCACCGGGGTCGGGATCGCGGCCTACACGGTCTGGGACGCGCACGCCGTCACGGAGCTCGGCATCGCGCCCGTCGCGTTCATGGTGGGCTGCAGCCTCGCCGAGATCCCGTTCTTCACCGCGCTGCTGCTGCTCGAGGGGCGACGTGGCGCGCTCGCCCGCCTGCGCGCCGAGCTGCGACTCAACCGGATGCGTCTGCTCGCGTTCGGTCTGCTCTCGCCGCTCGCCTACGTGCTCGTGCTCACCGCGGTCACGCTCGCGCCCGTCTTGCTCGTCGCTCCCGTGCGCGAGGTGAGCGTCGTGCTGGTGGGCCTCTACGGGGCGTTCCGGCACCGCGAGAGCCGGCCCGCGCTGCGCCTCGTCGCCGCGACCGTGGTGGTGGCGGGTGTGGTGCTCGTCGCGCTGTGAGCGGCGGATCGGCGACCGTCTACGGGGCGACGCCCACGTAGGCGGCGGCGCCGTCGATCGGCTGGCCGGAGCCGTCGCGCTTGCCGAGTTCGGTCGGCAGCTTGCGCGCCGCGCCGTCCGCGGCGAGAGCGCGGGGCTCGCCGGTGCCCACCCAGGCGCAGGCGATCTGATCCTCCCATTTGAGGAAGCGCTGCGCGCGCACGCCGCCGGTGCCGCGGCCCTTCGGGGGGAACTCGGACCACTCGGTCACCTTCGCCGTGGCGACGTCGGTGCCGGGCAGCGTGATCGAGCTGTCGGCCACCGTGACGACCCGGGCATCGGCCCCCTCGGGCACCGCGCCGGCGAACACGACCCGGGCCTCGGCGCCGAGACGGATGCCCGCCATGCCGGCGGCCGGGCGGCCCTGGGGGCGCACGGCCGAGGCTGGGAAGCGCAGCAGCTGGGCGTCGCTCGTCACGACCGCGAACTCGGAGTCGTCGGGCGCGGCGAAGGCGGCGACGAGGCGATCGCCCGCCTTGAGCCCGATCACCTCGAACGCGGGCTTCGCGGGCAGATCGGTGAGCACGACCCGTTTCACCGTGCCCTGCTCCGTGAAGAGTCCGACCGGCGTGCCGGTGTCGAGCGGCACGAGGCCGACGACTCGCAGCTTCTTGTCGGTGAGGCCGAGGTAGTCGGCGATCTTCACGCCGGCGGAGAAGGCGACCGACGCGGCAGGCACGAGCGGCAGGTCGACGGGGGTGAAGCGGTGCAGCGTGCCGTCGGAGAGGATCGCGCCCAACTCGCCGCGCACCGTGCCGTCGGCGCGGGTGAGGATCGCGCCGTGCTTGGTCGCCCGCGACGCCGAGCGCGGCGATTCGGGGGCTTCGGGATCCCGATCGATGCGCAGCGCGCGGCCCGTCGCAGAGAGCAGCACCGTGCAGGGGCTATCGGCGACCTCGAGCGACGTCGCCGCGGCGGTGGCTCGGGCGGGGCGGGCCACCGCGCCCGTGAGCACGGTGCGACGCGGGGTGCCGAAGGCCTCGGCCGCCTGATCGAGCTCCTCGGCGACCACGGCGCGCAGCTTCTCGTCGCTGCCGAGGATCTCGAGCAGCGCCTCGATCTCGGCGCGCAGCTCGTCGCGCTCGGCCTCCAGCTCGACGCGCGAGAACTTGGTGAGCCTGCGCAGGCGCAGTTCGAGGATGTACTCGGCCTGCGGCTCCGAGAGGTCGAACACCTGCATGAGGCGCGTGCGCGCCGTCTCGGCGTCGTCGCTCGTGCGGATGAGCTGGATGACCTCGTCGATGTCGAGGATCGCGATAAGCAGGCCCTCGACGAGGTGCAGCCGCTCGCGGCGCTTCTTCAGCCGGAACTCGCTGCGCCGGGTGATCACCGAGATGCGGTGGTCGAGGAACACGCGCAGCATCTCGCGCAGGCCGAGGGTCTGCGGCTGGCCCTTCACGAGGGCGACGGAGTTGATGCTGAACGAGTCTTCGAGCGGCGTGTAGCGGTAGAGCTGCTCGAGCACCGCTTCGGGCGAGAAGCCGGTCTTGAGGGTGATGACGAGGCGCAGACCGTTCTTGCGATCGGTGAGGTCGGCCACGTCGGAAATGCCCGAGAGCTTCTTCGCCTCGACGCCCTGCTTGATCTTCTCGATCACGCGCTCGGGGCCGACGAGGTAGGGCAGTTCGGTGACGATGAGGCCCGTGCGGCGCGGCCCGAGCTGCTCGACCGACACCTTGGCGCGGGTGCGGAACGCGCCGCGGCCCGTGCGGTACGCGTCCTTGACACCGTCGAGGCCGACGATGATGCCGCCGCCCGGCAGGTCGGGGCCGGGGATGAACTCCATGAGCTCGTCGACGGTCGCCTCGGGGTGGTGCAGCAGGTGCTTCGCTCCGTCGACCACCTCGATGAGGTTGTGCGGGGCGAGGTTGGTCGCCATGCCGACGGCGATGCCGCTCGCGCCGTTGACCAGCAGGTTGGGGACGGCTGAGGGCAGCACGTCGGGCTGCATGATCTGGTTGTCGTAGTTGGGGACGAAGTCGACGACGTCTTCGTCGAGGGCGTCGGTCATGGCGAGCGCGGCGCCGGCCAGGCGGGCCTCGGTGTAGCGTGAGGCGGCGGGGCCGTCGTCGAGCGAGCCGAAGTTGCCGTGGCCGTCGACGAGGGGCAGGCGCATCGCGAAGCCCTGCGCGAGCCGCACGAGCGCGTCGTAGATGGAGGCGTCGCCGTGCGGGTGCAGCTTGCCCATGACCTCGCCGACGACTCGGGCCGACTTGACGTGCCCCTTCTCGGGGCGCAGGCCCATGTCCTGCATCATGAACAGGATGCGCCGCTGCACGGGCTTGAGACCGTCGCGGGCGTCGGGCAGGGCGCGGGAGTAGATCACCGAGTACGCGTACTCGAGGAACGATCCCTCCATCTCCTGCGAGATGTCGATGTCTTCGATGCGTTCCCCCGCCGTCTCGTGGGGGCCCTCACTTCGGGATTCCGTCATAATGGAGATCATGCTACCGACGACCGCCGACAACGGTGCGAGGCTGGCCGCGATTCTGCCAAGCGGGATCTCGACGGTCGCCCTGGGGCTCGGCATCGACCCGCGTGCGGCGCTCGAAGCGGCGCCGGGCGTGCCGATCCCCGACGCGAGCCGCCTGCCGCGCCTCCGATCGTTCGTGATGGTCGTCGTCGACGGCCTGGGCCACGCCAATCTGAACGCGCGCGAGGGCCACGCGCCGACGCTCGCGCGGCTGCCGAGGCGCCGCATCGAGACGGTGGCCCCGTCGACGACGGGCGCTGCGCTGACCACTCTCACGACGGGCCGCCTGCCCGGGGCGCACGGTCTGATCGGCTACCGCATCCGTCACCCGAGGCTCGGGCTCGTGACGACGCTGAAGGACTGGGACGGCATCGAGGATCGCGCCGTCTGGCAGCGCGCCGCGCCGCTGTTCGGCATCGCGCGGGCCATCGGAGCGCGGCCGGTCGCGATCGGCCGCCCGGCGCACGCGACGGGCGGCCTGACGGAGGCGATCCTCACCGGCGCGGAGTACCATCCCGGCCAGCGCATCGAGGATCGCTTCGCGGTCGCCTCCCGGCTGCTGCGGGCCGGCGACCCGATCGTCGCCTACCTGTACGTCGACGAGCTCGACAAGGCCGCCCACGAGCACGGGTGGCAGAGCGACGCCTGGGTGCGGCGGCTCGAGCGCCTGGACGCCGAGCTCGACGGGTTCCTGCGCGGCCTTCCCGCCGACGTGGGCGTGGTGGTCACCGCCGATCACGGCATCGTCGACGTCGGGCCCCACCAGCAGGTGATGCTCGACGCCGATCCCGAGCTGTTCGCCGATATCGCCGAGGTCGGGGGAGAACCGCGCTTCCGCTCCCTCTTCCTGCGCGCCGGGGCCGACGCCGGCGCTGTCGCCCGCAGCTGGGCGCAGGCCGAGGGAGCGCGTGCCTGGGTGGCGACGCGCGAAGAGGCGATCGCCTCGGGGTGCTTCGGATCGGTGGATCCGGAGGTGGCCCCGCGGATCGGGGACGTGGTGATCGCCGCGCGCAAGCAGGTCGCCTACTACAGCACCGCCGACGATCCGCGCTCGCTCGACATGGTGGGGCAGCACGGCTCGTTCAGCGAGGACGAGCGGGGCGTGCCGCTGGCGGTCGCGGGCGCCCTCGACGGCAGCGGCTTCGCCTCGGCCGTGGCGACGGCTCAACCGATCGACGCCGGGAGCTAGGCCGGATCCTCGTCGCTGCGGGTGCCGAAGAGGATGTCGTCCCAGCTCGGGATCGACGCGCGCCCCTTCCGGCCGCCTCGCACGTTCTCGGCCGGCTCGCTCTTGTCGCCCTTGCGGTCGCGGGTGTCGCGCTGCCCCTCGCGGGCCGGTGCGTCCTGCGGCGCGCCACCGCGATCGGCGCCGGCGCGATCCGGACCTCCCGACACGCCCGCAGCTCCCCAGATGCTGCGCGGCGCGGCCGGCGCAGGATCGGGATCCGCGGGCGGGGCCGACTGCTTCGTGGGCTCGACGGGGGTGGGCAGCTCGAGCGGCTCCTCGACAGCGCCGCGGCTGCGATCCCGCTCGCCCCGACGCTTGCGGAGCGCGTCGAGCAGGTCCGCGGTCTGGCTCAGATCCGAGTCCGAGGACTCCGATTTGATGGCCCGCTGATCGATCTCGCGGCGGCGCTGGTACTCGGCGTTGGCGTCCGAGAGCGGCGCCGCGAGGTCGGCGGCCGGCGCATCGTCGGCGGTTCCATCGGCCTCCTCGATCCCCTCAGGGTCGGCGGTCGGCGAGCCGTCGAACGCTCCCGAGTCGAACTGGGGCGACGCCTCTCCGTTGTCCACGGCGCGCAGCTTCGGGATGAGGCGGTCTCCCACGTCGCCCTGCTTCGACAGGTTGACGGCGTCGGGGTTGACGGGTGAGAGTACCCCCTTGCGGTGCTCGAACGACCAGACCGCACGATGGGCGACGTCGCGGGAGATGAACTCGAGGGCGATCATCCAGCCGGTCTCGGGATCGCGCCACGACGACCACTCGCTCGTATCCGAGCCGAGCGCGATGAGGCGCTCGGCGATGACCGCCCCGAAGCGCTGATCGCCGTCATCGTCCACATCGGTGCGCACGGGCACCGCGTGGGCGCGCTCGAGCACGTAGTTGCGCTCGGCGATCACGGGTTCCTCGTAGCGCTCGATGTCGGACTCGTCGAGGCCGGTCAGCTGGGCGACCTGGGAACGGGTCTTGCCGGCGCGGATGAGCGCCTGGATCTCTCGGGGTCGCACGCGGGAGGTGTCGCGTTCGCGGCGACCCAGGTGCCGCATCTCGCTGAGCACGGCGTCGTCGACGACGAGGCGGAACTCCTCGCCGGCATCGTTCGCAACGACCAGCGAGCGCTCTTCGCGTCGCACAAAGCGCAGTTCGTCCATCGGCGCATCCCTTCGTGAGTCGCGAACCAGGCTGCCACAGAACGGCGGCACCGGAGGGTATTGACTCGGCGCGTGCTCAAGAATCCGCGGAGTCGTTGGCGGGCCCGACTTCGCGCACAGAGAACTCCGAGCCGAAGAGTTTGCGTCCGACCGCGATCGTAGGGCAGACTATGGCCGCTCGAACGATGAGGTGCCGCTCCCGCGGCACGGGAATGCAGGAGAGAATGGCCACCGATTACGACGCCCCGCGCAAGTCCGAGGAAGAAGCCGAGTCGATCGAGGCTCTGAAGGAACGCGGACCCGCGAAGGGGGCCTCAGGCATCGATTCAGAGGATGCCGACAACCCGAGCTTCAACATCGGCGGCTCGGATCTGTCCGACGTCGAGCTCGACGTGGTCGTGCTGCCGCAGCAGGACGACGAGTTCACCTGCGTAAGCTGCTTCCTGGTGCGTCATCGCTCGCAGATGGCCGAGGAGACCGACCTCGGCCCGGTGTGCGCGGAATGCGCGGGCTGAATCGCGGCTTGAGCTGAAGCCAAAACCCGCCAGGGTTGTGCGCTCGAGCCGCTGCGGCCACCGCCGCAGGCGATTCAGTGCATTCCGCGCCGGGGCCGCTGCCCCGCGAGTCCGCACCCGAGTGGGCCGTCAGCGGATGATCCGCTTCGCGACCTGTCGAGGAGCCGGATGGAGCGCCGCATCTCGAATCGGCGAAGCGATCCCGATGGGCCGACGGCTCGGCTCTCGCGCCCTCAGGCCTTCGCGGCCTCGATAGCTTCTGCGAGCTTCTGCGGGTGCCGCGTGGTGATGATCCAGAACGGCGCCGGATCGGCCGGGTCGATGTTCTCGATGCGCACGCCGCGGTGGATCCAACCGCGCACCACGAGGTAGCTGCGCGCGTCGACGCCGGGCCCGATGGCCGCTCGCATGCCCTCGGATCCGAGCAGCTCGATGCCTCCGAGCTGCTGCACGGGGATCTCGGCGCGCCCCGCGGCGAGCCGACCGTTCTGCACTGCGACGACGGGGCACATGAGGGTGACCGCGCCGGCGACGATGAGGTACACGACGACGCCCACGGGCAGGGCCATATCCGAGTTGATGGGCGTGAGCACGAGAGCGACGGCCGGAACCAGCAGCAGCAGCGCGATGTAGAGGCCGATGCCGGGGAGGAGCCGCTCACGATAGGGGCGGGCGGTGGTCTCTGCTGCGGATCGACTCGTCATACCCCCATTATCCTCGTGCGCACCGTCGAGGACGCCGAGTGCGGGGCGCCGCAGCTCACGGCGTTCCCGGCACGATCCGGTAGCCTGTCCGGGTGACCGATGTCGTAGAGATCCCCATCCGAGCCGAGGTGCCGCCCCGGTACGCGCACTCCGATGATGCGGGGGCGGATCTGTTCGCCGCCGAATCGGCGGTGCTGCAGCCGGGGGAGCGGGCGCTGATCGGCACGGGCGTCGCGATCGCGCTTCCCGAGGGGTACGCCGCGTTCGTGGTGCCCCGCAGCGGGCTCGCCGCGAAGCACGGCATCACTGTGGTGAACTCGCCCGGCACCGTCGACGCGGGGTACCGCGGCGAGATCAAGGTGACGCTGCTCAACACGGATCGGCATGAGCCGTTCCGCGTGGAGGCCGGCGATCGGATCGCGCAGCTGATCATCACGCCGGTGTCCCGCGCGGTGTTCGTGCCGGTGGAGGAGCTGCCGTCGAGCGTGCGCGGCGAGGCGGGTTTCGGATCGACGGGCGTGCGCGGCTGAGGCCGTGCCCGCACAATCAGACGCAGAGGCCCGGCGGAACGGGCGCGAACAAGGAGTGTTCCGACTATGAGCGAAGAACGACAGGCCGACGAGATCGAGCTGAGCGAGCCGCAGACGCCCCGGATCGACGATTCGAAGCCGGCGCCCGAGGATCGGGCGGAGGCGGGGCCCTTCGACGCGAGCGAGGTTCCGGCGATGCGTCCGTACGTCGACCTGGGCGGCATCAAGGTGGCCCCGCGGGAGGGTCTGCAGCTGCGGCTCGAGGTGGACGAGCGTGCGAACCGCGTCGTCGCCGTGTCGCTCGACTACGCGGAATCGCTGCTGCAGGTGCAGGCGTTCGCCGCTCCGAAGAGCACTGGCCTGTGGCACGGGGTGCGAGCCGACCTGGCGCAGCAGATGGCGTCGCAGGGCGCGTCGCTCGTCGAGGAGGACGGCCCGCTCGGCACCGAGCTGGTCGCTCGGACGCCGGTGCCGGCCGACCAGGGGGGCGGTACGCGCGTGGCTCGCTTCGTCGCGGTCGACGGTCCCCGCTGGATGCTGCGCGGCGTCATCATGGGCCAGGCCGCGGTCGACGCCGACACGCGCGAGCGCGTGATCGATCTGTTCCGCGAACTCGTGGTGGTGCGCGGCGAGCAGCCGATGCCCCCGGGCGAGTTGCTGCCGCTGCGCGTTCCCGCCGGTGTGCAGGCTCAGCGCCAGACCCCTCCCGCCCAGGGCGGGGCTCAGCAGGCGTGAGCGACGACCGACCCGCCGACGCGCCGGGCGAGCGCGACGCCGATGCCGATGCGCCGCGCGAGCCGGCGGGTCGTGCGCCGAACGGCCGCGGCGGCCTGGGCGGCGTCGTCGATGCGGGTCTGCACGGCGAGGCCGTGTCGGCCCGCGGCGTGCTCGAGGCGATCGGTGGCTGGCGCGGCATCGCCGAGACGCTCGTTCCGGCGACCCTCTACCTCGGCGTCTTCGTCGTCACGCGCGACGCGCGCATCTCGGCGATCGCTCCGCTCGCGCTCGCGCTCGTCGCCTTCGGCTGGCGCCTGGTCCGCCGCGAGCCGGTGCAGGCAGCACTGTCCGGGCTGATCGGCGTGCTCGTCTGCGTGGGCGTGACGCTGTTCACCGGACGCGGCGAGGACTACTACCTGCCGGGGTTCTGGATCAACGCCGCGTGGATCGTCGCGCACTCCGTGTCGCTGCTCGTGGGGTGGCCCCTGATCGGGCTGCTGCTCGGCTTCCTGCGGGGCTCGCTCACCGAGTGGCGGCGCGTGCCGGTGCTGCGGCGGGCTGCGAATCTCTGCACCGTGTTCTGGATCGCGGCCTTCGGCGCGCGGCTCGCCGTGCAGCTGCCGCTCTACTTCGCGGCGCAGGGCGGCGATACGGCCGCCGTCGACGCGCTGGGACTCGCCCGGCTGCTCATGGGCGTGCCGCTGTTCGCGCTCGCCGCGATCCTGACCTGGCTCGTGCTGAGCCGCGTCTCGGCGGCACTGGGCGACGCGCCGGACAGCGCCACATCATCTGATGATTAGCCGCGCGAAAACGGCGCGGAGACTGGGGAGACGCCTCCGGTAGAGTGTCCTGAGCGCGCCCGAATCCGGTGTAGAATTATCTCGACATCGAGATATTTTGAGCATCCCACCGGATGCGGCGTGTCGGGACATGAGTGGAGGAACTGCAATGGCAGCGGTCAACAGCTTCGGTGCGAAGAGCACCCTCGCCGTCGGCGAGAAGGAATACGAGATCTTCCGGATCGATCGGGTACCGGGCCACGAGCGCCTGCCCTACAGCCTCAAGGTGCTGCTCGAGAACCTGCTGCGCACCGAGGACGGCGCGAACGTCACCCGCGCGCACATCGAGGCGCTCGGCGGTTGGGATCCCGCGGCCGAGCCCGACACCGAGATCCAGTTCACCCCGGCCCGCGTGATCATGCAAGACTTCACGGGCGTGCCCTGCGTCGTCGACCTCGCCACCATGCGCGAGGCCGTCACCGATCTGGGCGGCGACCCCGACAAGATCAACCCGCTCGCGCCGGCCGAGCTCGTGATCGACCACTCGGTGATCTCCGACGTCTACGGTCGCGCAGACGCCTTCGCGAAGAACGTCGAGATCGAGTACCAGCGCAACGGCGAGCGGTACCAGTTCCTCCGCTGGGGCCAGGGCGCCTTCGACGACTTCAAGGTCGTGCCCCCGGGCACCGGCATCGTGCACCAGGTCAACATCGAGTACCTGGCCCGAGTCACCTTCACCCGCGATGTCGACGGCGTCACGCAGGCCTACCCCGACACCTGCGTCGGCACCGATTCCCACACCACGATGGAGAACGGCCTCGGCGTGCTCGGCTGGGGCGTCGGCGGCATCGAGGCCGAGGCCGCAATGCTCGGCCAGCCCATCTCGATGCTCATCCCGCGCGTCGTCGGGTTCAAGCTCTCGGGCCAGATCCCGGCGGGCGTCACCGCCACCGACGTCGTGCTCACCATCACCCAGATGCTGCGCAAGCACGGCGTGGTCGGCAAGTTCGTCGAGTTCTACGGCGAGGGCGTCGGCTCCGTGCCCCTCGCCAACCGCGCCACCATCGGCAACATGAGCCCCGAGTTCGGCTCGACCGCGGCGATGTTCCCCGTCGACGACGTCACGCTCGACTACATGCGCCTCACCGGCCGCCCCGATGAGCAGATCGAGCTCGTGAAGGCCTACACGCAGGCCCAGGGCATGTGGCACGACCCGTCGCGCGAACCCCAGTTCAGCGAGTACCTCGAGCTCGACCTCTCGACCGTGGTCTCGTCGATCGCCGGCCCGAAGCGCCCGCAGGATCGCATCGAGCTCACCAGCGCGAAGACCCAGTTCGAGACCGACCTCAAGAACTACGCCCAGGCCGCGAACCCAGCCAAGGTCAAGGACCAGGCGGGCAACGAGTTCGAGATCGACCACGGCGCGGTCACGCTCGCCTCGATCACCTCGTGCACCAACACCTCGAACCCCTCGGTGATGCTCGCGGCCGGCGTGCTCGCGCGCAACGCCGTCGCCAAGGGCCTCACGGCGAAGCCGTGGGTCAAGACCACCCTCGCCCCCGGCTCGAAGGTCGTGACCGACTACTACGAGAAGTCGGGCCTGCGCGACGACCTCGAGGCGCTCGGCTTCTACCTCGTCGGCTACGGCTGCATGACCTGCATCGGCAACTCGGGCCCCCTCAACGAGGAGATCTCGAACGCGGTCAACGACAACGACCTCGCCGTCACCGCGGTGCTCTCGGGCAACCGCAACTTCGAGGGCCGCATCAACCCCGACATCAAGATGAACTACCTCGCGAGCCCGCCGCTCGTGGTCGCCTACTCGCTGGCCGGCACCATGGACTTCGACTTCGACGCCGAGCCGCTCGGCCAGGACGACGAGGGCAACGACGTCTTCCTGCGCGACATCTGGCCCGACCCGGTCGAGGTGCAGAAGATCGCCGACGCGTCGATCGACTCCGACATGTTCAACAGCAAGTACGCCACGGTGTTCGACGGCGACCAGCACTGGAAGTCGCTGCCCACGCCCACCGGCAACACCTTCGAGTGGGACGAGAAGTCGACCTACGTGCGCAAGGCCCCGTACTTCGACGGCATGCAGCCCGAGCCCGAGCCCGTGCGCGACATCTCGGGCGCCCGCGTGCTGCTGAAGCTCGGCGACTCGGTCACCACCGACCACATCAGCCCCGCGGGCAGCTTCAAGGCCGAGACGCCGGCCGGCCAGTACCTCGTGGCAAACGGCATCGCGCCGCGCGACTTCAACACCTACGGCTCGCGCCGAGGCAACCACGAGGTCATGATCCGCGGCACCTTCGCGAACATCCGCATCCGCAACCAGCTGCTCGCCGCCGAGAACAACGGCGCCGGGGTCGAGGGCGGCTTCACCCGCGACTTCACCCAGGAGGGCGCCCCCCAGGCCTACGTCTACGACGCCTGCCAGAACTACCAGGCGGCCGGCGTGCCGCTCGTGGTGCTCGGCGGCAAGGAGTACGGCTCGGGCTCGTCGCGCGACTGGGCCGCGAAGGGCACCAGCCTGCTCGGAGTGAAGGCCGTCATCACCGAGAGCTTCGAGCGCATCCACCGTTCGAACCTCATCGGCATGGGCGTGCTGCCGCTGCAGTTCCCGCAGGGCGAGAGCGCCGACAGCCTCGGCCTCGACGGCACCGAGACGTTCGACATCACGGGCGTCGAGAAGCTCAACGAGGGCGTCACCCCGAAGACCGTGCAGGTCACCGCGACGAAGGCCGACGGTTCGCAGGTCGCCTTCGACGCCGTGGTGCGCATCGACACCCCGGGTGAAGCCGACTACTACCGCAACGGCGGCATCCTGCAGTACGTGCTGCGCTCGCTCGTCTGAGTTCATGCCGTCTGGGCTGCGCCCAGGCGTCTGAGTTCATGCCGTCTGGGCTGCGCCCAGGCGTCTGAGCTCATGCCGTCCGGGCTGCGCCCAGACGTCTGAGCCATCCAGGCCGAGCGACACGCTGGAAGCCCGCTTCCGCCCCCGAACCGGATCGGTTCGCACGGGCGGGGGCGGGCTTCCGCCATGGTCGGGCGCGGTAGACTGAGGGGATGCCCGGCGCATCCCGCCGGAACCGACAGCGGAGGTGGCGAGTGGCGATCCTGGATCGAATCGAGTCCCCCCGCGACCTCGACGCGCTGACGCCGGAGCAGTGCCGCACGCTCGCGGCCGAGATCCGCGAGTTCCTCATCGCCGAGGTCGCGAAGACCGGCGGCCACCTCGGCCCGAACCTCGGCGTCGTCGAGCTGACGATCGCGATCCACCGGGTGTTCGAGTCGCCCCGCGATCCCATCGTCTTCGACACCGGCCACCAGAGCTACGTGCACAAGCTGCTGACGGGCCGCAAGGACTTCTCGCAGCTGCGCCAGCGGGGCGGCCTCGCGGGCTACCCCCAGCGCGCCGAGAGCGAGCACGACATCGTCGAGAGCTCCCACGCGTCGAGCTCGCTGAGCTGGGCCGACGGCATCTCGCGCGCCTTTGCCCGCCGCGCGCAGTCCGACCCCTCGCAGCACGACCGGCACGTGGTCGCGGTCGTGGGCGACGGCGCCCTCACCGGCGGCATGACGTGGGAGGCGCTCAACAACATCACCGACGACAACGACCGCAACCTCGTGATCGTCGTCAACGACAACGGGCGCTCCTACGCGCCCACGATCGGCGGCATGGCCCGCTTCCTCAACGGGGTGCGCACCTCATCGAGCTACCGCGACCTGCAAGAGGGCAGCGAGAAGTTCTTCTCCGCCTTCGGCGCTCCGGGCCGCACCGTCTACCGGGCCACCCGGGGCGCGATGCGCGGCATCGCGAGCCGCGCCTCCGGCAACCAGGATCTCTACGCGAACCTCGACATCAAATACGTCGGCCCCATCGACGGGCACGACCTCGAGGCGGTCGAGGAGGGGCTGCGGCAGGCGAAGGGCTACGGCCGGCCCACGCTGGTGCACGTCATCACCGAGAAGGGTCGCGGATACGCGCCCGCCGAGAACGACGAGGCCGATCAGTTCCACTCGGTCGGCAAGATCGACCCCGACAGCGGCGTGCCGGTGCAGGCGTCGTCGGGCGCGAGCTGGACGTCGGTGTTCCGCGAGCGCATCGTGGAGCTGGCCGAGGCCGACGACCGCGTCGTCGGCATCACCGCGGCGATGCTCGCCCCCACGGGCCTCGATCTGCTCGCAGAGAAGCACCCGGCTCGCGTCTACGACGTCGGCATCGCCGAGCAGCACGCGGTCACGAGCGCGGCCGGCCTCGCCTACGGCGGTCTGCACCCCGTCGTCGCGATCTACGCGACCTTCATGAACCGCGCTTTCGACCAGCTGCTCATGGACGTCGCCCTGCATCGGGCGGGTGTCACCTTCGTGCTGGATCGGGCGGGCGTCACGGGCCCCGACGGTGCGAGCCACAACGGCGTCTGGGATCTCGCCACGCTGCAGATCGTGCCGGGCATCAGGATCGCCGCTCCGCGTGACGAGGCGTCCCTGCGCGAGCTGCTGGGCGAGGCCGTGCGGGTCGACGACAGCCCCACGGTGATCCGCTACCCGAAGGGCGCGGTAGGGGAGCCGCTGCCGGCGCTGCGCCGACTCGACGACGGCGTCGACGTGCTGCTCGAGCCGGGCACCTCCGAACGCGCCGCCGAGACGGGTCCCGCGTCGACCGATACGTCGTCGACCGATGTGCTGTTCGTCACGGTCGGCCCGATGGCGCGCGTCGCGCTCGACGCGGCCGCAATCCTCTCCGAGCAGGGCATCACGTCGACGGTCGTGGACCCGCGCTGGGTGGTGCCGGTGGCGCAGTCGGTCACGGACCTCGCGCGCGGTCACCGTCTGCTCATCAGCATCGAGGACGGCATTCGCGTGGGCGGTGTGGGCACTCGGATCAGGCAGGCGCTGCGCGACGCCGGCGTCGACACGGCGGTGAGCGAGCTGGGCACACCCGACGCGTTCCCCGAGCACGCCTCTCGCGACGAGCTGCTGCACGATGCGGGGCTCACGGCTGAGCAGATCGCCGCGGCGGTCGCGGATCAGGTGCGGGGCAAGCGTATCCCGATCGCCCGCCCCGAGTAGCGCGAGTCGGATACCTGCCGCGCGCGGCACGGCCGAGACCCCTGCCCGGATGATCCGAACAGGGGCCTCAGGCACACGGAGGCGTCTAGCGGGCGCCCTGGATGCGCGGCTCGTGGAACACCCCGCCGAACGCGCGCTCGCTCGCGCCCACGCGATCGAGGTAGGGGGTCGCGCCGCCCGCCTGGAACGGCCACCCGGCGCCGAGGATGAGGCACAGGTCGATGTCCTCCGCCGCGGCCACCACACCCTCGTCGAGCATGATCTTGATCTCGTTCGCGAGCTCGTCCTCGACGCGGCGCAGGATCTCCTCCTCGCTCGCCGCGGTCTTGCCGAGCGTGACGGCCTTCTTGCCCGCCTTCGACAGATCCTCGACCTTGCCGTGCTTGGTCTTGACGAGGGGCTCGTCGACCTCGGCCAGCCGGTGCAGGTTCTCCGAGGCGTAGAACCGGTCGGGGAACGCGTGCACCATGGTGTCCTGCACGTGTGCCGCCACCTTCCAGCCGACGAGGTCGATGAGCTCGAACGGGCCCATGGGCAGGCCGATCGGCGCGAGTGCGCGCTCGACCACCGGCATCGGGGTGCCCTCGTCGAGCGCGCGTGCCGCCTCGCCCATCACCTTCGCGAGCAGGCGGTTCACCACGAAGCCGGGGCGGTCGGCCGTGATCACGGCGCTCTTGCCGAGTTTCTTCGCGACGGACATCGCGGTCGCCAGCGCCGCGTCGTCGGTGGCGGGCACCTTGACGACCTCGATGAGGGGCATCACCGCGACCGGGTTGAAGAAGTGGAAGCCCACGAGCCGCTCGGGATGGGCGAGCTTCGCGCCGATCTGCTCGACCGACAGCGACGAGGTGTTCGTGGCGATGATGGCTTCGGGGGAGATGATCGGCTCGATCTCGGCGAACACCTGCTGCTTCACGCCGAGCTCTTCGAACACGGCCTCGATCACCCAGTCGCAGTCGGCGTAGAGCGCCTTGTCGGTGGTGCCGCTCACGAGCGCCTTCAACTGGTTGGCGTCGTCGGACGAGAGCCGGCCCTTCTGGTGCATCTTGTCGATCTCGCCGCGGATGTACTCGAGACCCTTGTCGACGCGCGCCTGGTCGAGGTCGGTGATGAGCACGGGCACGCGCAGCTTGCGGGCGAAGAGCAGCGCGAACTGGCTGGCCATGAGACCGGCGCCGATCACGCCCACCTTCTTGACGGGGCGGGCGAGCTCGCGGTCGGGGGCGCCCGCGGGCCGCTTCGCGCGCTTCTGCACGAGGTCGAAGGCGTAGATGGAGGCCGCGAACTGGTCGCTCGAGATCAGTTGGGCGAGCGCGTCGTCTTCGCGCTCGAAGCCGCGCTCGATGTCGTTGTCCTTCGCCGCGCTGAGCAGGTCGAGGGCGACGTAGGGCGCCTTCGCCGCGGTGCCGATGCGCGCCTTGAGGGTGTCGCGCGCGATCTTGATCGCGGCTGGCCACTTGGTGAGGCGCTCGAGCTTGCCGGGCGCGTGGGGCCGGTCGACCTTGACGCGCCCCTCGATCACGCCGTCGGCCCACGCGACGGAGCGCTCGAGGAAGCTGGCCGCGCCGAACATCGCGTCGAAGAGGCCCATCTCGTAGGCCTGCTTCGGCTTGAGCATGCGGTTGTTCTTGAGCGGGTTCGAGACGATGATCTCGAGGGCGTTCTCGATGCCGATGAGGTTCGGCACGAGGGTGGCGCCGCCCCAGCCGGGGATGATGCCGAGGAAGACCTCGGGGAACGCGAGTGCCGCAGCCGACGAGTCGAGCGTGCGGTAGTCGCAGCCCAGCGCGATCTCCATAGCCCCGCCGAGCGCGAGACCGTTGACGAAGGCGAAGGAGGGCACGCCGAGCTTGCCCAGCTTGCCGAGGACTCGGTGCCCGTACTGCGCCATGAGGCGCGCGTTCTGCTCGGTGGCGAGCGTGGAGACCTTCGAGAGGTCGGCGCCCGCGGCGAAGATGAACGGCTTGCCGGTGACCGCGACGGCGCGGATCTCGCCCGCGGCGGCCCGATCGCGCTGCTCGTCGAGCACGCGCTCGAGGCCCTGCAGGGTACGGGGTCCGAGTGTGTTGGGGCGCGTGTGGTCGCGACCGTTGTCGAGGGTGATGAGGGCGAGCGCGCCGCCCGAGGGCAGTGCGACGTCGCGCACGTACGATTCGGTGACGACCTCGTCGGCCGAGGCGTCGATGATCGGCGAGAAATCGATCTTGCTGTAGTCGGTCATGGCGATTACTTCTTGCCCTTCTTGCCGTCGAAGTGAGGATTCTCCCAGATGGCGGTGCCGCCCTGGCCGAGGCCGACGCACATGGCGGTCACGCCGTAGCGCACGTCGGGACGCTGCTCGAACTGGCGCGCGAGCTGGATCATGAGGCGCACGCCGGAGGCCGCGAGCGGGTGGCCGAACGCGATGGCGCCACCCCAGGGGTTGACGCGCGGGTCGTCGTCGGCGATCCCGAAGTGGTCGGTGAACGAGAGCACCTGCACCGCGAAGGCCTCGTTGAGCTCGAAGAGGCCGATGTCGTCGACGGTGAGCCCGGCTCGCTTCAGCGCCTTCTCGGTCGACGGCACGGGGCCGAGGCCCATGACCTCGGGCTGCACGCCGGCGAAGGCGAAGCCGACGAGGCGCATCTTGGCACCGAGTCCCAGTTCCTTGGCGGTGTCGGCGCCAGCGAGCAGCGAGACCGTGGCGCCGTCGGTGAGCGGGGAGGCGTTGCCGGCGGTGACGCGGCCGTGGGGTCGGAACGGAGTCTTCAGGCCGGCGAGGCCCTCCATGGTGGTCTGCGGACGACGGCCCTCGTCTTCGGTGGCGACGCCCCAGCCGCTCTCGGAGCGGGTGGCGACGGGCACGAGGTCGGCCTGGATGTCGCCGCGGTCGTACGCCGCCTGCACCTTGTGCTGGCTCAGCATGCCGAAGCGGTCGGCGCGCTCCTTGGTGAGCTCGGGGAAGCGGTCGTGCAGCCGCTCGGCGGTGATGCCCATGTTGAGGGCGTCCGGGCTCACGAGCTTCTCGGCCACGAATCGGGGGTTCGGGTCGGCATCGAGGCCGATGGGGTGCCGCCCCATGTGCTCGACCCCGCCGGCGATCGCGAGGTCGTACTGGCCCGAGCCGATCGCCGCGCCCATGAACGAGGCGACGGTGAGGGCGCCCGCGCACATGCGGTCGAGCGCAAAGCCCGGCACGGTGACGGGCAGGCCCGCGAGCATTGCGACGGTGCGGCCCAGGGTGAGCCCCTGGTCGCCCTGCTGCGTGGTCGCCGCGATGCCCACATCGTCGATGCGGTCGAGCGGAAGCGCCTCGTTGCGCTCGATCAGGCCCTGCAGCGCCTTGACCGCCAGGTCGTCGGCGCGGGTCCCCGCGTACAGTCCCTTTTCGCCGGCGCGACCGAACGGGGTGCGCACCCCGTCGACGAACACGACTTCTCTCATTGCGGCCACTGTGCCTCCATCAGGTGTGTGATCTGCGTCTCAACCATCCTAGAGACGGAGTCTCACCGAGGGAAGGGGGAGTGCGTGATCGCCGCAATTCCGAGCACCACAGTGTTACTTCTTATGCGAGGTCCACAAAAGCGGCGGCAATGATTGGTGCAGTGATGCCAATCTGCCAGTCACGGGCGCCCAACTCTTTGAGACGCAGTGCCACTGCGGCGGTCGAGCGATCTCCGGGCGGGCTCCACACGACCCGCCGCAGGGTGTCCGGCGTCAGCAGATTCTCGAGGGGGATGCGCTGCCGCTCGGCTTCGGCCTCGAGGGCTCCCCGGGCTGCGGCGAGCCGCGCAGCGGCCTCGGGATGGCGCTGCGGCCACCCACGATGGTGGGGCATGAAATCGGGATCCCGCGGCTTCGGCCCCGGCAGATCCTCGGTCGTCTTGCCGTTCAGGATCGCCCGCCACCACCGGTCGATCTCGGGGCGGCTGGCTCGGCCGCGGAAGGTCTGCAATCGGGCGAGGTCGCCCTTCGAGCGGGGGTTCGCCGCGGCGGCCGCCACGATCGAGGAGTCGGGGATCAGCCGGCCGGGCGCCACGTCGCGCTCGCGAGCGAGTTCGTCGCGCGCCAGCCACAGTTCGCGTGCGATCGCGAGCGCACGGGGCGAGCGCAGAGCGTGGCCGCCGGAGAGCTTGCGCCAGGGCTCCGGACCGCGGGGCTTGTCGGGGCGGGTGCGCACGGCTTCGAACTCCTGCAGCGCGAACTCGGTCTTGCCCTGCGCCTCGAGATCCTGGGCGACGGCGTCTCGCAGGTCGGGCAGCAGCGCCACGTCGAGGGCCGCGTACTCGAGCCAGGGCTCGGGCAGCGGGCGCTGCGACCAGTCGGCGGCCGAGTGGGCCTTCTCGAGGCTGATCCCGAGCAGCGACTCCACGATCGCACCGAGGCCGACCCGCTCGTAGCCGAGCAGTCGCGCGGCGAGCTCGGTGTCGAAGAGGCGGGTGGGCTGCAGGCCGATCGCGCTGAGGCAGGGGATGTCCTGGCTCGCGGCGTGGAGGATCCACTCCTCGTCACCGATGGCCTCGGCCAGAGGTGCGAAGGTCTCGAGCTCGGTGGGGTCGAACAGGAACGGGCGGGCGCCGCGCCGGAACACCTGCACGAGGTAGGCGTCCGAGCCGTAGCGGAAGCCGGATGCCCGCTCTGCGTCGACGCCGACGGGGCCCGCGCCCGATGCGAGGGCGTCGGCGGCGCGCTCCAGAGCCGCCTCGTCGGTGACGAGCGACCAGTCGGTGTCGAGTTCGGACTGCTCGACCACGGTCACTCGCCCGCTCCGTGGGGCAGCCCGGCCAGCAGGCACAGCAGTTCGGACCAGGCCTCGGCGTGCGCGCCGAAGTCCGCGCCGAGCGGGGTCCACGACGCGCGCAGCTCGATCTGGGCGGCGTCCCCCTGCGCCTCGAGCGTGCCGAAACCGCTCGAGAGCGTCTTCGTGGCGGTGCCCGACAGGTAGGTGTACTCGGCGCCGCGCGAGTCGAGTGCGTCGACGAGCCACGACCAGGCGACGTCGGAGATGAAGGGGTCGACGCCGATCTCGACCTCGAGCGGGGCCTGCGCGAAGCAGACGATGCGGAACGGTGCGCCCCACTCCTCGGCCGATTCGGGGTCGTGCATGAGCACGATACGACCCGCGCCGTAGTGCGAGTCGATGGTGCCGTCGGGGGAGAGGCCGCGCCGCGGGCCCCGCGCCACGCCCGCCGCCATGGCGATCGATCGGGGTGCGATCCTCTCGGGAGCCGGGATCTCCTGCGTCACGAGCTCGCTGCGCAGCCTGGCGCCGCGGATCTGAGCGGCAGCGACCTCGAAGTCGACCGACTGCAGACCAATCCTTGCCATCACAAGGGGAACACTAGAGTTTGCTGTGAGGGTTTTCGCGATGCCACGCCGTGCAGGGCGGATCGCGGGAGAGGAGAGCGGCTCATGGAGAACTGGCAGCGCAACGCGGCTCGTGGGCTCGGCTTCGCGGCCGGAGCGGCGGCGGTCGGCGCGGTGGGAGTGGTGGCGGGCGGCGTCGCGCTGGCCCGCATGGCGGTGACGCCCGAGCGCGAGGCCGAGTCGCCGGTCACGCTGGTCGGCCTGCAGCGCAGCGGCTCGGCGACCGTGGTCCGACTGCGGGGCGTCGACTGCGACCTGCCGGGCCGCTACTCGCTGGTCTTCGACGGCGGCGCCGGCCACGCCCGCCTCGGGCCGGTGCTCTCCTCGGGACCCGAGGGCACGATGCGCGAACTGCTGCGGGTGGACCGCGGTGCGCCCCGCGAGGGCACGCGGGCACGCCTCGCGGGCTGGTGGTATGTCGCACCCGAAGAACTCGGATACGCGACCGAGCGCATCGAGTACCCCACCGAGCTCGGCGAGTGCGAGGCGTGGATCGTGCACCCGCCTCGCACTCGCAAGAAGCGCTGGGCGGTGCACGTGCACGGACGCGGCGCCCCTCCGGAGGAGACGCTTCGCGGCGTGGCGCCGCTCGCGCGCGCCGGCATCACGAGCCTCGTGATCAGCTACCGCAACGACCCCGGCGCCCCGAGCGGCGCGTACGGACGCTACGGCGTGGGTGTCTCGGAGGCCCGCGACGTCGACGCGGCGATCGCCGAGGCCCGTCGCCCGCGGAGCGCAGCGGGTGACGCTGTTCGGATGGTCGATGGGCGGCACGGCCGCGCTCGTCTCCGCGACCCGCGGCGAGCACCGCGACGCGATCGACGGCCTGATCCTCGACTCGCCGGCCATCGACTGGGACGAGCTGCTGCGCTACCACGCGGCCGGCAGACGCGCGCCGAAGCTCGTCGCCGAGCTCGGCATCCGCCTGCTCTGGCAGGGGCGCGTGCGCGGCGGCGAGGCGGGCGGGATCGCATTCGACGGCTTGAATGCCGCGGCCTTCGGGCGCGAGCTGCAGGTGCCGGTGCTCGTGCACGCGAGCGAGCAGGACAGCTTCGTGCCGTGCAGCGGCGCGCAGCGCCTCGCGGCGGCGCGGCCCGATCTCGTGCAGCTGCGACTGCAGAAGCGCGGCGAGCACGTGAAGCTGTGGAACGTCGACCCCGAGCGCTGGGAGCGCGCGACCGAGCAGTTCGCGCGAGCGCTGCCCCGGCCGGCCTGGCGCGGCTGAACGGCGGCCGGACCGCCGTCGAATCGCAGCAGGTCACCGCGCTCAGGCGACAGCGCGCGGCCGCGGCAGCGGTAGACTTGCCCACGATGTCTTCCGACCCCCAGCACAGCTCCGCCCGTCTCATCGACCGGCATCCGAATATCTCGGGCGCCGAGCTCGTCGCGACGCTCGTTCCGCCGCCGCAGTTCGATCACGCCTCATTCGACTCGTACCGGCCCGATCCCGAGTACCCGTCGCAGGAGGAGGCGCGAAGCCTGCTGCGCTCGTTCACCGAGCCCGAGCCGCCCGCGGCCCGCGGCGGCTTCTTCGGTTTCGGGCGCAAGAAGCAGACCGAGCCGCGGCAGAGCGCGCCCGCCAAGCCCGGCGTGTACCTCGACGGCGGTTTCGGCGTCGGCAAGACGCACCTGCTCGCGGCGGCGTGGCACGCGACGGCGGGTCGCAAGTACTTCGGCACCTTCATCCAGTACACGGCGCTGGTGGGTGCACTCGGGTACGACGGAGCGCTCGGCGTGCTGCAGGGCGCGCGCCTCATCTGCATCGACGAGTTCGAGCTCGACGATCCGGGCGACACGATGCTCATGACGAGGCTGATCAAGGACCTCACCTCGACCGGCTCGCGGTTCATCGCGACATCGAACACGCCCCCGAACGCGCTGGGCGAGGGCCGCTTCGCCGCCGCCGACTTCATGCGCGAGATCCAGGCGATGGCCGACCGCTTCACGACGGTGCGCATCGACGGCGTCGACTATCGTCAGCGCGACATCGAGGGAGACGCCGTCGCGCTCGACGTCGACGCGTACCGGTTCGCCCTGGCCGACGTGGCCGCCTCGGGCGAACGCATGACCGACGACGACTTCCAGCAGCTCATCGCGCACCTCGCGACGGTGCACCCGTCGAGCTACGTCGGCATGCTCGACGGCGTGCAGTGCATCGGCCTGCGCGACGTGCACGAGCTCACCGATCAGTCTGCGGCGCTGCGCTTCGTCGCGTTCATCGACCGCGTGTACGACGCGCAGATCCCGATCCGGGCGACGGGCGTGCCGCTCACGTCGGTCTTCGGCGGCGGCATGCTCGACGGCGGCTACCGCAAGAAGTATCTGCGCTGCATGTCCCGTCTCAATGCGCTCACCTCGAGCGAGCTCGAGGCGTAGGGCGGCGGCGTGGCTGGCGGGGCATCGGGCCGCGGACTGCTGCGCGGGATCGCGCGCGCCGTGGCCGACGCGCTGATCGGTTCGCAGCGGCGGCCGGGATCGGATCGGGGGCGCGGATCGCGCGGCCGGCCCGCCGTGCTGCGCGCTGCGCGCCGCGGCTCGGACACCGCATCGCCGGCGCTCGGTCTGGAGGACAGCCCGGGCCGCAACGGCGCGGACGCGACCCGAGATTTGACGCCGCACGAGATCGGCGCCCTGCGTCCGAGCTACGAGCCGCATCCAGACGGCGATCCCGACCCTGGTGAGATCGTGTGGACCTGGGTGCCGTACGTGGAGAACGACGGGCGCGGCAAGGATCGCCCGGTGCTGATCATCGCGCGGATCGACGGCGACACCACGGCCGGCTGCTATCTGAGCACGAAAGCGCACCGCGACTTCGTCTCGGTCGGCACGGGCGGCTGGGACAGCCAGGGGCGGGAGAGCTTCCTCTCGCCAGAGCGCGTGCTGCGCATCACCGACAGCGGCATGCGTCGCGAGGGGCATGTGCTGCCGCGGGAGCGCTTCGCGCCCGCGGTGCAGGCCGTGATGCGTCGGCACGGCATTCGCGGCTGATTCTCGGTCGACCCTCTGTCGATCGGGCTCGTCGCGCGCCATAATGGCGGCAACGCGACGAATCGGTCGGAGCGCGACGAGAGGAATCGGACATGGGCATCGAGGATCTGGGCAAGCAGGCCTCCCGGCTGGCGGGCAAGGCCGGGGAGTTCGCGAAGCAGAACGCAGACAAGATCGATGAGGCGCTGAAGAGCGAGCAGGCCGAGGGCATCAGCGACAAGATCCTCGACGGCGCGGCCGGCCTCGCGAACAAGGTCACCGGGGGCAAGCACAGCGACAAGGTCTCCGAGCTGCGCGACAACCTCGACGGCAAGATCGGCAACGAGTAGCAGAGAGGCACGCGAGGGCCCCGCCCTGTGGGGGATGCCGGGGCCCTCGCCGACGCTATCGTCTCAGCGCCCCGCGAACGCCTGTGAGGCGGCTTCCGCCCCAGACCGCGGCCGCGCCGACGAGCAGCATCGCCAGCAGCCCCGCCGCCGTGACCGCGAGCGATGCCGCGCCCCGCTCGGGCAGCAGAGACCCGTAGGGCACCCAACCGTCGGTGGCGCCCCGCACGAGCACCACGGCGAGCCAGAGCAGCGGATAGGGCAGCACGATCCAGATCAAACGCCACGAGAGCGGCGGCCAGTCTCCGACGAGCAGCCAGTCGAGCACCACCGCGATCGGCAGCGCCGCATGCAGGGTCGCGCTCACCCACGGGGGAGCGGCGGCCGTGCCGGGCACGATCCCGTTGTAGACGACGGCGACCACGATCATGCAGGCGATCGAGGCGGCCCGTGCGAGCACGAGCCGAGCGTCTGCGGGCCGGCCCCGAATCGTGCGAAGCCCGCAGGAGATGAGGATCCCGCTGGTCAGCAGACTCGTGAGGTTGGTGAAGTACCCGAAGTAGTCGAGGGGGTTCGTTCGGTTGTGGCCGATGCCCTCGATGTAGCCGTACCCGAGCACGACGACGACGGTCGCCCCCGCCAGTACTCGCGCGGCCCCCACCACAGGCGCAGCGACGGGCGCCGCCACAGGTGAGGATGAGACGAGCGCGGGGCGTGCGAGTGACATGCGGGTCAGCATAGCCGCAGCGGCCCGGCCGCGCGCCGGCGACGCAGGTTACGCGGGGTACGGGTCGCGACGCAGCAGCCCCGCGAGATGCGCCGCGTTCGCGGCTGCGGTCTCGACGGCCGAGGCGACGGGATCGGGCGTCGAGTCGAGTTCGCGGTAGTCGGTCTTCTGCATCGCCTCGCCGTTCCAGTACACCGAGGCCTGCGCAGGGATCGTGAAGCCGACATCGCCGAGCGCCTGCGCAAGGATCGCCGTGATGTGGTGGGCGCCGTCCTCGTTGCCCACGACGACGGGGATCGCGACCCGATCGAACAGGATCGGACGCCCGGTCTCGTCGGTCTCGCTCAACTCGGCGTCGAGCCGCTCGAGCACCCGCTGCGCCACACTCGAGTGCTGGCCGAGCCACGTCGGCGTGACGAAGACCAGGATGTCGGCGTCGAGCACGGCCCTGCGGATGCGCGGCCACTCGTCGCCCTCGCCCATATCGGTTTCGACGCCGGGCAGGATGCGAGAGTCGACCGCCCGCACCGTGTCGACGGCGACGCCTCGCCGCTCGAGCGCGGTCATCACCTGGCCACCGAGCACGTCCCCGCTCGACGGACCGGGCGAGGGCTTCAGCGTGCAGTTGATCATCAGAGCCGTCAGCGATGCAGTCATGGGCCCACCGTAGGCGCGCCGGCGCGCGCCGCGAAAGGGGGTTCCCTTTCGCCGGGATCAGCGCTAGCGACCGCATCGGGGCACCACGAGGCCGATGGGTCGCGACGCGGGCCTCGCCGACGTCTACAGATCGGCGTAACGGGCGCGGAACACGCAGAACACTCCGTACGCCGTGAACCCCACCGCCATGACGGCGACCATCGCACCGCCGAGCGGCAAGGACCTCAGCGACTCGATCGCGGCGTCGAGGCCGCCTGCGGCTCGCGGATTCCGCTGCAGGGCGGCCTCGACGAGCAGCACGCCCACGACCGCGAGCGCGATGCCCTTCACCACGAAGCCGAGCACTCCGATCGCGGCGATAGCCGTGCCGGGGGCGCCCGGCGGCAGGGTGACCCGGTTGCGGAAGCTGCGTCGCACACCCATCACGATCCACGCGATCCCGCCGACCGCCACGCCCGCACCGATCAACCCCAGCAGCACGGGCCCGCCCGGGAAGGTGAGGAGCCCCCGGCTGGCCTCGCGCGCGCTCGAATCGGGATCCGGGCGCGCGCCGACCGCGACCGCGGCGGCGACGACCCCCATCGCGATGAA
The DNA here is from genome assembly GCF_004028235.1 of Leucobacter muris. Taxonomy (NCBI): domain Bacteria; kingdom Bacillati; phylum Actinomycetota; class Actinomycetes; order Micrococcales; family Microbacteriaceae; genus Leucobacter; species Leucobacter muris. Next base: position 1,667,316 of record NZ_CP035037.1, read on the forward strand.
CAGCGCGGCCTGCCCCCACTCGGCCACCCGCCGCGCCCACCGCTTCGGTCGATGCTCGATGCGCAGGGCGACGCCGTGGATGCCGTGGTAAACGCCGAGCGCCCACAGCAGCACCGCGACGGCCCACAGCGCCGCGAACCCGAGCGGGGCCGAGGCGATCGCGGTGAGGGCGCCCGCCTGATCCGTCTCGCCGCGCCCGCTCCACGCGAGCGCGAACGCGATGCCGCCGATGAGCAGGTGGATGAGGCCGCTCGCGACGTAGCCGCCGCGGGCGAGCACGCGCAGCGGAGTCTTGCGCTCCGCGCTGCGCGCGGCCGACTTCATCTCGGGTTTCACGCTTCGAGCGTAGCCGGTGGGCGCCCCGACCTTCGCGCCGCGAGGGGACGGGGCGCGAAGGAGGGGCACGCCATCTGACGACGTCGCCCGACCCTTGCGTCCTCCGCGCGTATTGCACAGATGAGCCGGGCAAGCAAGCCCCTGGAGCCGATCCGCTCGCGCTGGAAGAGTTGGGGGCGTCAACACGAAGGAGGCTCCACATGAGTGCATCGGACAAGCTGTCTGCCGGAATGGACAAGGCGAAGGGCAAGGCCAAGGAGGCCCTGGGCAACGTGACCGGCGACGACGAGAAGGTCGCCGAGGGCAAGGCCGATCAGGCAAAGGGCGACATCAAGAACGCCGCCGCGAAAGCCAAGGACGCCGCGAAGGATGTCTTCGATCGGTAGTCTCCGCCGCGATGGATCCCCGCGGCTCCCGGACGGGAGTCGCGGGGATCCTCGTTTGCGCCCGCGCTCCGACCAGTGGAGCGTACTCGTCGTCGCCGATCCCGGGCTGCCCTCGCGCCGCGTCGACCGCATCCGAGAACGGCTCGAAGCACAGCTCGAACGGTTGCTCGGCGCCCCGGTCGGGGTGCACGCCCGCACGGAGCTGATCCGGATCGACCCCGACGACACCCTCGACGTCTCCGACGTCAAACAGCTCTCGACCGAGTACGAGCACGTCGACGTGATCCTCATGGTCACCGAGATCCCGCGTCACCGCCACGGCAGGCCGCTCGTCGCCGAGGTCCTCGTCTCCGACGACGTCGCCATAGTCTCGCTGCCCACCCTCGGTGCAGGGGCAACGGGTAGCCGCCTGCTGCGAACCCTGGTGTCGTGCGTGCGGCAGATGCGTTCGGATCCAGGCGCACAGGATCACGCTCGGCACCGCATCGGCTGGGCGCAGTGGCGGGGGAGCCCCGACAACTCGAACCGGCTGCTGCAGGCGCACCGGCTGGCCGGGGGAGCGCGCACCGTGATCGGCATGGTGCTCTCGAACGATCCGTGGCGGATCGTGCCCAAGCTGTCGAGCGCGCTCGCGGCCGCCGCCGCGGCCGGCGCGTTCGGCGTCTTCTACAACTCGATCTGGCAGATGTCCGCGGCGCTCAGCCCGTTCCGGCTGGCGGTCATCAGTCTGCTCGCGATCTGCGTGATCGTGGCGTGGCTGTTGATCGGCAACCGGCTCTGGGACCGGCCGAGCCATGCGAGCGTCACCGAGGTGATCCTGCTCTACAACCTGTCTACGGTGCTGACCCTGGTGCTCTGCGTGCTGGCGCTCTACGCGTCGCTCGTGGTGATCATCCTGCTGAGCGCGCTCATCGTGATCGACCCCGATTTCATGGGCCAGGTGCTCGGTTCGAAGGCCCGCTTCTCGAACTACGTCGACATCGCCGTGCTGAGCGCGTCACTCGGCACCGTGGCGGGTGCGCTCGGTTCGAGCTTCGACTCGGACGTCGACATCAGGAGGTTGACGCACGGACAGCGCGAGCGCCAGCGCATGAACTCCGCCGAGTAGAGCGCCGCGCGCCGTCTCGTGACCGCCGCACCGCCGGGGGAGCGGGCCGGGGACTGGAGATCTATCGACGGCCGAGGCGGCGGTGGAGTTCCGCCCGCACCGTCGCCTCATCCGCGGCGAGCAGGCGCCGCAGCGTCTTCGCCGTGCGTGCCGAACGCGCCCGCGCGTACTCGGCGCGCTCCGTGTTCGCGCGATCCGTCCACACGCTCAGATTCACCGCGAGCCGACCGAGCCCCGCGGTGAACACCAGATCGATCTCCTCCGGCTCCAGCGCGGAGACGCGCCCCCACCCCTCCGCGACCTCGATGAACGCCGACGTCGGGTCGAGGGAGGATCGCGCACCGTGCGTGCCGGGAATCGCGAGATCGGCGATTCGCGGCCCCCACACCATGTCGCCGAAGTCCAGCACGCCGGTCACCCGCTCGCTCGCGGTGTCCACGAGAATGTTCGAGTCGTGCAGATCGTGATGCACGACCTGGTGAGGCAGATCCGCCAGGCGCGGCTCCACCGTCGCGGTGAACCGCGCGAGCGCTTCGTCGACCAGCCGTCGCGCAGCAGGATCGGTCACCGAATGCACCGTCGCCTGAATCGTTTCGACCGTGCGCAGCAGCTCCCACGGGTGCGCCACCTCGGCCGGAGGGGCCGGCCAATCGGCCAGCCCCGCAGACACCCGGGCCGCCGCTTCGCCCACGGCACGCATGAGAAACGGCGTCGGAAGCGCAGCGCTCAGCATGAACCCGTCGAGCCATTCCCCGACGTGAAGCGCCGCAGGGCCGTCCGAGGTCTCCGCCTCCACCACCTTCTCGCCGCTGAGCGCCGGCACCGAGCGGCCGGTGGGGATGCCGGAGTCGTCGAGGCGATCCGCTGCCCCGATCCGCCAGTGCGCGAGCACCAGCTCCCGCGGGCTTGACGCACTTGCCCGGAACACGCGTCGTGTGCCGTCGACGAGGTCGACGCCGACCACGGTCGAGAGCTCGCTGTGGAGCGGCGTGAGCCCCACCGCCTCGATGCCGTAGTGCTCGCGCAGTAGACGCGTCGACTCGCTGCGGGGAATGGTCAGCGTGCGGGGTGAAGGATTCCGAGAAGTCATGCAAACGTCCTTGCGTCGGTGAACATTGAGCCATGATTGGTGATCAATATACACACAAGGGACGCCCGAGGGTGATCACTATGATGGGCAAAGCTACGCGGCGAGGGTCGCCTCGGAGAGGATCTCGAGCACGAGCTGCTCGTAGATGTCGATGTGGGCGAGCACCGCGCGCTGCGCCTCGACCACGTTGCGCGCCATGAGCGAGTCGTGAATCACCTGGTGCTCGCTCACCAGCTGCTCGGCCGTGGCGCCGCGCTCTTCCTCGTCATCGCGGATCATCACGAGCACCATCTCCATCTCCGCGCTCATCTGCTCGTAGAAACCCATGAGCCGGTCGCTGCCCGTGAGCCCGACCACGGCGCCGTGGAACTGCAGATCGGCGGCGACCGTGCGGCGGGATTCGCCGGCGTGGAGAGCCTCGCGAAGCCTCTCGAAGGCGGCGGTGAGCCGGATGCGGGCCTCCTCCGAGGCGAAGGGCGCGTTGCGCGCGCCCTCCAGCTCGAAGGTGCGGCGCACCGTGTAGAGATCGCGAACGTCACGCGCTGAGAACGTGCGCACCATGGCGCCCCGGTGCCGTTCGTGCACGACGAGTCGCTGCTCCGCGAGCAGCAGGAGCGCCTCGCGCACCGTGCGGCGGGACACTCCGAGCATCTCGGTGAGCGCGATCTCCCGCAGCCGCGAGCCCTGGGCGATCGAACCCGCGAAGATCATTTCACGGATGCGGCCTGCGGCAAGTTCGGCCGCCGCCGGCGTGGAGGATGTCGTCTCGGTCACAGTGAGCCTTCCGCTGGAGTTCGAGCAACACCTTATCCGAAGTGGTGAGCAACCCGGGCGCGCTCGCCTTGACGGCCGCAGGGAATCATGCCACCCTGGCAATGATTGATGATCAATTATTCTGAGAGGAGTTGCGGTGGCCACCACGCGCAGGCAGTCCGGAGTTCACATGGCGAACGCATACGATCCCGCGACCGGGGCGGGGCTCGACCCCGCCACACAACGCCTGCTCGACCGTCGCGACCGCGTGCTCGGCCCCTCCTACCGGCTCTTCTACCGCGAACCCGTGGCGGTGCAGAGCGCAGAGGGGCTCTGGCTGCGCGGCATGGACGGCCGCGCCTACCTCGACGCGTACAACAACGTTCCCGCCATCGGCCACAGTCATCCCGCGGTCACCGCAGCGGTCGGCGCCCAGATCGCCACGCTCAACACCCACACCCGCTACCTCACCGACCCCGTCGTCGACTACGCCGAGCGCATCGTCGCCAAGTTTCCCGCCCCTCTCGAGCGGGTGACCTTCGCGTGCACGGGGAGCGAGGCGGTCGATCTTGCGATCCGGACCGCCCAGTACGGCACCGGCAATCGGGGTCTCATCGTCACCGAGCACGCGTACCACGGCACGACCCACGCCGCCGCTCAAGTCTCGCCGTCGCTGGGACCGAACAACCCGGTCGGAGACCACGTCGCGCTCATCCCATCGATCGACACCGCGCGCGCACCTGCCCACGAGGTCGCAACGCGGCTGCTCGACTCCGTGAGCGCCGCGATCGCCGACCTCAACGAACGCGGTCACGGGGTCGCAGCCGTTATTCTCGACTCGGTCTTCTCGAGCGACGGGGTGCAGGTCGAGCCCGCCGGGTTCCTCGCCCCCGTCGTGCAGGCCGTGCACGATGCCGGGGGGCTCTACATCGCCGACGAGGTGCAGCCCGGATTCGGGCGCACCGGTGAGTGGTGGGGCTTTCAACGCCACGGCATCGTGCCCGACCTCGTCGTGCTCGGCAAGCCGATGGGCAACGGGGTACCCATCTCCGCAGTCGTCGGCACGGTCGCCGCGCAAGAGAGGTTCGGCTCCGAGGTGCGGTACTTCAACACGTTCGGCGGCAACCCGGTGAGCATCGCCGCCGCCACCGCCGTGCTCGACGTGATCGAGCAGGACGGCCTCGTCGAACACGCCGCCAGGGTCGGGGGAGAGCTGCTCTCGGGCCTGCAGTCGCTCATGGGCGATTACGAGCGCATCACCGATGTGCGCGGTGCGGGACTGTTCCTGGCGGCCGACCTGGGCAGCCGCGACGCCGGGCTCAGCCCGGACCCCGAACTCGCGGCTCGTGTCGTGAACGCCCTGCGCGACGAAGGAGTGCTGATCAGCGCGTCCGGCCCGGCCGCGGCCACACTCAAGATCCGCCCACCGCTGCCGTTCACCTCGAACCACGCAGACCTGCTGCTCGAAAAACTCGAGCTGGTGCTGCGTCGCGAGACGCGCGCGTAGCACCGAGTTCTCAGGGCACACACGCCAGCGTTTGCGAGATCCGCGAGGGCACTGCGCGAGATCCCGGGGGAACGCACGAAGAAGGCCCCTCCGAGGAGGGGCCTTGCCGTGCGCGATACTGGGATCGAACCAGTGACCTCTTCCGTGTCAGGGAAGCGCGCTACCGCTGCGCCAATCGCGCCTGTTGAGGCTATTGAATTATACGGCGAGGTGGCGACGGGATTCGAACCCGTGTATACGGCTTTGCAGGCCGCTGCCTCGCCTCTCGGCCACGCCACCGTGGTGGTGGTTGACACCACAAGCGGCCGAGATGAACTCGGCCACTGGAGCGGATGACGAGACTCGAACTCGCGACCCTCACCTTGGCAAGGTGATGCGCTACCAACTGCGCTACATCCGCACGATCGCCCCGCTTCGCGTTTCCGCTGCCGTGGCGACCTGAACAACTATATGCGGGTCGGGTGTGCGACGCAAATCAGGCCCGGACGCCCGGGCGCGCCGCCTGCACCCGCTTGGGTTTTGTCTCGTTTTCTCTTCATTCGTCGTCTTTCGGGGCGGTAATCCACCCCCGGCGGGTGGAGTGCCGCTAGCGTTATCTGCATGGGGAAGCGCGGGCGGTCGGCTCTGAAACGGGGGATCGGCCTCTTGTGCGTGCTGCTGGTGGCCGCCGCCGCGGTGTTCGCGTTCTCGCACCGGCAGGAGATCCGCGATCACTTCGCGGCGGCGGGGTTCGACCCGGATCCTCGGGTGGTGGAGGTGATGGGGGAGCTCGCGCTCACCTCGTCGGGTGAACGCGTGTTCCTGGCGACGCAGCCGACGATCGACGGCAGTCAGAACTTCAACGAGCAGTGCTCGGAGGTCGATCATTCCGAGCACGGCCACGTGCTCGGCTGTTACACGGGCGAGCGCATCCACCTGTTCGACGTGACCGATGATCGGGTGGAGGGCATCGTCGAGGTCACCGCCGCGCACGAGCTGCTGCACGCGACCTACGCGCGGCTGGGCGAGGGCGACCGTGCGATGCTCGCCCCGCGGCTGCGCACGGCGTACGAGGAGCTGGCCGAGCAGGATCCGCGCCTGCGGGAGCGCATGGAGGTGTACGAGCACCTGTCGGAGGCGGCCTTCGCGAACGAGCTGCACTCGGTGCTCGGCACGGAGGTGCGCGAGCTGCCGGATTGGCTCGAGGAGCACTATGCGCAGTGGTTCGAGGATCGGGGTGCGCTCGTGGACATCTTCGAGACGTACCACTCGGTGTTCGTCGACCTGCAGCAGCAGGCCGAGAGCCTGGAGACCGAGATGACGGCGCTGCGGGGCGACATCGAGGCGCGCAAGGCGGCGTACGACGACGAGGTTCGGCGCTTCAACGAGGACGCCGCCGAGTTCGGCGCCCGCAACGAGCGCTACGAGTTCTCGGACGCGCCCGAGGAGTTCGACCGCATTCGCGACGAGCTCGCGCAGCGACGGGATGCGCTCGAGCAGACGCTCGCGACGCTGCAGGCCGACATCGACTACTACAACGGGCTCGGCGCGCAGCTCAAGCAGTTGGGCGAGCTCAGCTCGGAACTCGACCAGCAGCTCAACAGCGACCTCGCCCCGGTGACGACACGCCCGAGCGATTGAGCCCCGGCGCGGGTGCGAGCCGCGAGATCACGCGGTTCGCTCTGCGGGTGGCACGGAGGCCCCTCGATCCGTGTATTATCGTTCGGGTTGGCACGGATCGCTGATCCGGATCACGCGGGCGATTGGCGCAGTTGGTAGCGCGCTTCCTTCACACGGAAGAGGTCATCAGTTCGAGTCTGGTATCGCCCACCGCAGGCCGGAGGCCCCCGAGCAATCGGGGGCCTCCGTCGTTTCAGGGGGTGCGGCGCCTCACCCATTAGAATCGTGGGGTTAGTGCTTCCGTCTCGAAGGAGTGTGCCCCAGTGGCCGATGGCTTCTCCCTGTTCACCGATCGCTCGATCGTCGCAATGCGCGTCAACGGCGAGCTCAAGGATCTCGCGGCGACGGTCACCGAGACGGACACGGTCGAGCCGGTCGCGATCGACTCGCAGGACGGGCTGAACATTCTGCGCCACTCCGCGGCGCACGTGCTCGCACAGGCGGTCCAGCGCATCAACCCCGAGGCGAAGCTCGGCATCGGCCCGCCCATCACCGACGGCTTCTACTACGACTTCGATCCGGCTGAGCCGTTCACCCCCGAAGATCTCAAGGCGATCTCGTCCGAGATGCAGAAGATCGTGAAGCAGGGGCAGCGCTTCGTGCGCCGTGTGGTGACCGAGGCCGAGGCCCGCGAGGAGCTGGCGAACGAGCCGTACAAGCTCGAACTCATCGGCCTCAAGGGCGGTGCGGATCAGGGCTCCGACAACGAGAGCGTCGAGGTCGGCGGAACAGAGCTCACCATCTACGACAACGTCGATCCGAAGACCGGCGAGCTGTGCTGGAAGGATCTGTGCCGCGGCCCGCACGTGCCGAGCACCCGGGTGATCGGCAACGGCTGGGCGCTCATGCGCTCGGCGGGCGCCTACTGGCGCGGCAGCGAGAAGAACCCGATGCTGCAGCGCATCTACGGCACGGCGTGGCCCACGAAGGACGAGTTGCGCGAGTACCAGACCCGTCTCGAGGAGGCCGCGAAGCGCGACCACCGCAAGCTGGGCGTCGAGCTCGACCTGTTCAGCTTCCCCGACGAGATCGGCTCGGGTCTCGCGGTGTTCCACCCGAAGGGCGGCATCATCCGCCACGAGATCGAGACGTTCATGCGCAGCGAGCTGCTGAAGAACGGCTACGAGGTGGTCAACAGCCCGCACATCACCAAGGGCACGCTGTTCGAGACGAGCCAGCACCTCAATTGGTACAAGGAGGGCATGTTCCCGGCGATGCACCTCGACGAGGTGACCGACGGCGAGGGCCACGTGGTCAAGCAGGGCCAGGACTACTACTTGAAGCCCATGAACTGCCCGTTCCACAACCTCATCTTCCGGGCGCGTGCGCGCAGCTATCGCGAGCTGCCGCTGCGCCTCGCCGAGTTCGGCACGGTGTACCGCTACGAGAAGAGCGGCACGCTGTCGGGTCTCACCCGCGTGCGCGGGCTCACGCAGGACGATGCGCACATCTACGTCACCGACGAGCAGGTGAAGGACGAGATCAAGCGCCAGCTCGAGTTCGTGTTCGCGACGCTGCGCGCCTACGGCCTCGACGACTTCTACCTCGAGCTTTCGACGCGGGATCCCGAGAAGTCGGTGGGCACCGAGGAGCAGTGGGCGGTCGCCGAACAGACGCTGCGCGAGGTGGGCGAGGAGTCGGGTCTCGAGCTCGTCGCCGATCCCGGCGGTGCGGCGTTCTACGGCCCGAAGATCTCGGTGCAGGCCCGCGACGCGATCGGCCGCACCTGGCAGCTGTCGACCGTGCAGCTCGACTTCAACCAGCCCGAGCTGTTCGAACTCGAATACGCTGCGGACGACGGCACCCGCAAGCAGCCGGTGATGATCCACCGCGCGCTGCTCGGCTCGGTGGAGCGCTTCTTCGCGATCCTGCTCGAGCACTACGCGGGGGCGTTCCCGGTGTGGCTCTCGCCCGTGCAGGTGGTGGGCATCCCGGTGGCCGAGCAGTACGGCGAGTACCTCGACGGCGTCGTCGCGCGGCTGCGGGAGCGCGGCGTGCGCGCCGAGGTCGATCACGGCGACGATCGCATGCCGAAGAAGATCCGCACGCACACGAAGGCGAAGGTACCGTTCCAGCTCATCGCCGGCGAGGACGATCGGGCGGCGGGCGCGGTGAGCTTCCGCTTCCGCGACGGCTCGCAGTTGAACGGTGTGCCCGTCGACGAGGCGATCGAGCGCATCGTCCACGCGATCGAGACCCACGAGCAGGTGTCGACGGCGTGGACCGAGTAGAGTCGCTGCGCGAGACCGCTGCCGTCGGCACCCCCGATGACATGCAGCGGCTCTGGGTGCCGCACCGCATGGTCTACGTGCAGGATCACCACCAGCCGGATCGCAGCGACTGTCCGTTCTGCGCCGCTCCGGCGAGCAGCGACGAGGACGCGCTGATCGTGGCGCGCGGCGAGACCGCCTACGTGCTGCTCAACCTGTTCCCGTACAACAACGGGCACATGCTGGTCTGCCCGTACCGCCACATCTCGCAGTACGACGAGGCGACCCCCGAGGAGGTCGCCGAGATCGGTGCCCTCACCCAGACCGCGATGCGCGTGGCACGCGAGGTGATGGGGTGCGAGGGCTTCAACCTCGGCATGAACCAGGGGCAGATCGCGGGCGCCGGGATCGCGGCGCACCTGCACCAGCACATCGTGCCCCGCTGGGCCTCGGACGCCAACTTCTTCCCGATCGTCGCGAAGACGAAGGCGCTGCCGCAGCTGCTCGGCGATGTGCGCGCGTCGATCGCGGCCGCCTGGCCGGTCGACCCTGGGCCGGCCGACTGAGCCGAACCTAGAATGACCTACTGAACTTCAACCGACAGGAACAGGAGCTCCCGTGTCCGGACACTCCAAGTGGGCGACCACGAAGCACAAGAAGGCGATCATCGACTCGCGTCGAGCGAAGGCCTTCGCGAAGTACATCAAGGTGATCGAGGTCGCCGCCCGCATCGGCGGCGCCGACCTCTCGGGCAACCCCGCCCTCGCCGACGCCGTGCACAAGGCGAAGAAGAACTCGGTGCCCGGCGACAACATCGATCGCGCCATCAAGCGCGGCGCCGGCCTCACGGGCGACGCCGTCGAGTACACGACGATCATGTACGAGGGCTACGGCCCGAATGGCGTGGCGCTGATGATCGAGTGCCTCACCGACAACAAGAACCGGGCCGCCGCCGAAGTGCGCACGGCGCTCAGCCGCAACGGCGGCACCCTCGCAGATCCCGGCAGCGTGGCCTACAACTTCGCTCGCAAGGGCGTGCTCACCGTGCCGGCCGCCGACACCACCGAGGACGACGTGCTGCTGGCGGTGCTCGACGCCGGGGCCGAGGAGGTCGTGCCGACCCCCAACGGCGAGTCGTTCGAGGTGTTCACGGAGGCGAGCGACCTCGTGGGCGCCCGCACCGCGCTCGTCGACGCCGGCATCGACTACGAGTCGGCGGACGTCGAGTTCGTGCCGAACCTGAAGGTCGAGATCGACGCCGACACCGCGCGCAAGGTGTTCCGCCTCATCGACGCCCTCGAGGACAGCGACGATGTGCAGAACGTGTTCTCGAACTTCGACCTGTCGCCCGAGGTGCAGGCCGAGCTCGAGCACGACGAGTAGCGGATCACCCGCCCGGGCCGGGCGCGCCGACAGGTGCGACACCGGCCCGGGGATCCCGAACCCGACGAACGGAGCGGCATGCGCATTATCGGCATCGACCCGGGCCTGACCCGCTGCGGCGTCGGCATCGTGACCGCCGGCGCCTCGCGCAAGGTGGCCTTCGAGCACGTCGAGGTGCTGCGCAGCGCCGCCGACAGGCCGCTGCCCGAGAGGATCCACCGCATCGGCTCGAGCATCGAGCGGCTGCTCGACGGCGAGAAGCCGGCGGGCATCGCCCTGGAGCGCGTGTTCGCGCAGGACAACGTGGCGAGTGTGATGGGCGTCGCGCAGATCAGCGGCGTGGTCATGTATCTCGCCGAGGAGCGCGGGATCCCGGTCGCCCTCTACACCCCGAACGAGGTCAAGGCGCAGGTGACCGGCTACGGCAGCGCCGACAAGGCGCAGGTGACGACCATGGTCACGCGGTTGCTCGGGTTGGCGGCCCCGCCGAAACCCGCCGACGCGGCCGACGCGCTCGCACTCGCGATCACCCACGCCTGGCACCTGGGCCGTGGCGGGGCCGCGACGCGCATGGAGCGCTTCGATCGCTCGGCCGCGGCGCCGGGGGGCGAGACGCCGGCGCAGCGCGCGTGGCGCGAAGCCGAGTCGAAGCTCGGACGACGGCGCGGCGCGCGGTCCTGATCCCGCGTCTTCGGCGATGCCGGCCGGCCGCGAGCCACGCGATCCCGAGCGGCCGTCGAGCGCCACACGATCCCGAACTCCGCGCGGACGACCGGCGTAGACTGGCGAGTGCGACCGAATCGACCGGTTCGGCCAGCACCAGACGGAACTCTCGGCGGCCGGCGTCGATCGGCCGGTGTCGTCTCGGGTTCCGTGCGCACGCGATCAGGAGGGAACCCAGATGAAAGCCGCACGCTTCCACGGACGCAAGGACATTCGGATCGAGGAGGTACCGGAGCCGGAGCTGCGGCCGGGCGCCGTAGCCATCGACGTGGCCTGGTGCGGCATCTGCGGCACCGACCTGCACGAGTACCTCGACGGCCCAATCTTCTGCCCCGCGCCGGGCCATCCGCACCCGCTGTCGCACGAGGAGTCGCCCGTCACCCTCGGTCACGAGTTCTCGGGCACGGTGAGCGCCCTCGGCGAAGGGGTCGCCGATCTCGCCGTCGGAGACTCGGTCGTGGTCGAGCCGTACTTCGTGTGCGACGAGTGCGGCCCCTGCCGGGCCGGCAACTACCACCTGTGCGAGAAGATGGGCTTCATCGGCCTCGCGGGCGGCGGGGGCGGCCTGAGCGAGAAGATCGTGGTGGATCGCCGCTGGGTGCACCCGATCGGCGACATCCCGCTCGACCAGGCGGCGCTCATCGAGCCGCTGTCGGTCGCGCACCACGCGGTTCGCCGCTCGGACGCGAGCGCCGGCGATGTCGCGCTCGTGGGCGGCGCCGGCCCGATCGGGCTGCTCGTGGCCGCGGTGCTCAAGGCCGAGGGTGTGACCGTCATCATGAGCGAGCTGAGCGACGCCCGCAAGGCGAAGGCGCGCGAGACCGGCGTGGCCGATCACGTCATCGATCCCTCGCAAGAGGATCTCATCGCCCGCGTGCGCGAGATCACCGGGGGCTTCGGCGCCGACGTGGCGTTCGAGTGCACCAGCGTCAACGCGGTGCTCGATCAGCTGTTCGACGCGGTGAAGCCGACCGGCGTGATCGTGAACGTCTCGATCTGGGGCAAGCCCGCCCAGCTCGACATGCAGAAGCTCGTGCTCAAGGAGATCGACCTGCGCGGCACGATCGCGTACGTGCGCGACCACGCCGCGACGATCAAACTCGTGCAGGAGGGCAAGGTGGATCTCGAGCCGTTCATCACGGGCCGCATCGCCCTCGACGACCTGATCGACGAGGGTTTCGACACCCTCATCAATCGCAACGAGACCGCGGTGAAGATCATCGTGCACCCGTAGGGCGACGAGACCCGCGGCGGAGCCCGCAGCGGCGAAGGGGCGGCATCGCGGAGGCGGTGCCGCCCCTTCGCGCGTCGGGGCGCCTACCGGCGGGGCCGGCGGGGCCGGCCGGGCGGCGGCCCGCCGGCTTCGGAGTCATCGCCGGCGTCGTCGGCGGCGGAGGGAGCGTCGTCGGTGTCGTGGGCGGCAGCGGGATCGGGATCGGGCAGCACGATCGGCAGCGTGATGGCGCCCGTCTGCAGGGCCTCGTCGATGACCTGCTCGACCTGGCGCTGGCGGCGCAGCTTGACCCGGCTGAGGGCGCGCTGCTCAGGCAGGCTCCACCCGAAGCGCACGGCGAGCAGCCGCACGGCCGTCGTCACGACCACGCACACGACGCCGCAGATCACGACCGGCACGTCGAAGGCCAGCAGCACGGTGAGCACCGACACCCCACCAGGCTCGCGACCGCGTAGAGCGACCCGACGTGCATCACGGCGATCGGCAGGTTGAGCATCACGTCGCGCAGCGCGCCGCCGCCGACGGCGGAGACCACGCCGATGAAGAGGGAGGGCACGATCGGCAACCCCATCGCGAGCGCCTTCGTGGTGCCGATGGCGCCGAACATGCCGATGCCGATCGCGTCGAGCAGCGAGATGAACGGGTCGAGGCGGCGGAACACGCGGGGCAGCAGCATGCCGAGCAGCGCGGCGCCGATCGACACGATCAGGTAGAGGTTGTTCGAGAACGCGGCGGGCGTCGTGCCGAGCAGCATATCGCGCAGCAGGCCGCCCCCGATGCCGGTCGCCACGCCGATGAACGCGACGCCGAGCAGGTCGATGCGCTTGAAGCCCGCCGCGAAGAGGGCGCCCTGCAGACTGCCGGCGGCCACCGCGACGAGGTCGGCGGCGAGCGGCGTCTGGAACGTCTGGTCGAGCACCCGTCCATTCTCGCGCACTCGCCCGGCCCGGCGCAGGGCGTCCTCGGCGGCGGGGCGGGGAGCGGCCGGGATCCCGGCGGATCGCGGATCGCGGATGCGGGCGCGATCCCGACTCGCCGGCACCCGGCGGACGACCGCCGGGTGCGACAATGGTCGGGTGCCCCTCTACCGCGAAGAAGGCGTCGTGCTGCGCACCCACAAGCTGGGCGAGGCCGACCGCATCGTCACGCTGCTCACGCGCGGACGGGGCCTGCTGCGCGCCGTCGCGAAGGGCGTGCGCCGCACCTCGTCGAAGTTCGGTGCGCGGCTCGAGCCCTTCATGGTGGCCGACATCCAGTGCTTCGAGGGGCGCACGCTCGACACCATCACGCAGGCCGAGACGCTGGGCGCCTACGGGCCCGCGATCAGCTCCGACTACGATCGCTACCGCGCGGGCAGCGTGATGGTCGAGACCGCCGAGCGCCTGGCCGAGGGGGCCCCGTCGCGCGAGCAGTACGCGCTGCTGGTGGGGGCGCTGCGCACGCTCGCCGCGGCGAAGATCCCGGCCGATCTCGTGCGCGACGGCTACCTGCTGCGGGCGATGAGCCTCGCGGGGTGGACGCCCGGTTTCGACGCGTGCGTGAACTGCGGCGCCCCCGGGCCGCACACCGCGGTCGCGGTGCAGCTCGGCGGGGTGACCTGCGAGAACTGCCGGCTGCCGGGCTCGCCGCGGCTCGATCCGGGCTCGGTCTCGCTGCTCGCCGCGCTGCTCGCCGGAGACTGGGACGCCGCGCTCGCGAGCGGAGAGCGGGAGCGCGGCCAGGCGGCCGGGATCGCGGCGGCCTACACGCAGTTCCACCTCGAGCGCGGGCTGCGGGCGTTCGGATCCTCGCGCCAATAGACTTTCCCCCATGCATCACGCCCCCGACAGCCTCGTCCCGGTCGACTGGACCGGCGAGCAGCCGCCCGCGTTCGCCGGACCCGCTCCGCAGCACGTCGCGATCGTCATGGACGGCAACGGGCGATGGGCGAACCGTCGGGGGCTGCCCCGCGTCGAGGGGCACCGCATGGGGGAGCAGGCGCTGCTCGACGTGGTGGCCGGCGCGATCCAGGCGGGCGTGAAGCACCTGAGCGTGTACGCGTTCTCGACCGAGAACTGGCGCCGTTCGCCCGACGAGGTGCGCTTCCTGATGGGCTTCAACCGCGACGTGCTGCGCCGCCGCCGCGCCCAGCTCGACGCGTGGAACGTGCGCATGCGCTGGGCCGGCCGCAGACCCAGGCTCTGGGGGTCGGTGATCAGCGAGTTGAAGGCGTCCGAGCGCGCGACGGCCCAGAACACCGGCCTCACGCTCACCATGTGCGTCAACTACGGGGGCCGCAACGAGCTCACCGACGCGGTGCGGGCGGTCGCGGCGGAGGTCGAGGCGGGGCGGCTGAGCTCGCGCGGCATCACGGAGCGCACGATCGAGCGCCACCTCTACGTGCCGGAGTTGCCGGACGTGGATCTGTTCCTGCGCAGCTCGGGGGAGCAGCGCATCAGCAACTTCATGCTGTGGCAGTCGGCGTACGCCGAGATGGTGTTCCTCGACACGCTCTGGCCGGATTTCGGGCGGCGGGAGCTGTGGCGCGCGATCCAGATCTATCACGCGCGCGACCGCCGCTTCGGCGGCGCCGTCGACCAGCCGACCGCGGAGGGCTGACGCGGCCTCGCCGAGTGATGAGAGAATGGGGCCGATATGACTTCCCAGACTCTGACCGGCTCGCGCCTGCGCATCGGCCCGCTCGAACTCGACGTGCCCGTGGTGCTCGCGCCCATGGCCGGCATCACGAACACCGCTTTCCGCCGACTCTGCCGCGAGTACGGCGCGGGTCTGTACGTGAGCGAGATGATCACGAGCCGCGCCCTCGTCGAGCGCACGCCCGCGTCGCTGCGCCTCATCAAGCACCACGAGAGCGAGACGCCCCGCTCGATCCAGCTCTACGGGGTCGATCCGAAGACGGTGTCCGAGGCGGTGCGCTTCCTCGTCGATCAGGATCTCGCCGACCACATCGACCTCAACTTCGGCTGCCCCGTGCCCAAGGTGACCCGCAAGGGCGGCGGCTCCGCCCTGCCGTGGAAGAGCGACCTCTTCGACGCGATCGTCACGGGCGCCGTGCAGGCCGCGGGCGACATTCCGCTCACCGTCAAGATGCGCAAGGGCATCGACCCCGATCACCTCACCTACCTCGACGCGGCGAGGGCGGCGGAGCAGGCGGGCGTGGCGGCGATAGCGCTGCACGGCCGCACCGCCAACGAGTTCTACTCGGGGCACGCCGACTGGGATGCGATCGCGACGCTCAAGCAGACGATCACTAGCGTGCCGATCCTCGGCAACGGCGACATCTGGTCCGCCGAGGACGCGATCCGCATGGTGCGCGAGACCGGCTGCGACGGCGTCGTGGTCGGCCGCGGCTGCCTGGGGCGGCCGTGGCTGTTCGGCGATCTGGCCGCCGCGTTCCGCGCCGAGGCGGGCGAGATCAGCCGCGAAGAGGCCGAGGCCTCGATGGCGCGGCCGCCGCTCGGTTTCGTGATGGACGCGATGCGTCGCCATACCGAACTGCTCGTCGAGTTCTTCGACGGCGAAGAAGATCGCGCCTGCCGCGACATCCGCAAGCACGTCGCGTGGTACTACAAGGGCTACGGGGTGGGCGGCGACACCCGCCGAGCTCTCGCGGCCGTCGAGTCGCTCGAGCAGATGGACGAGATCTTCGCGACGATGGACGCCTCGATGCCCTACCCGGGCGAGGGCGCCGAGGGGCAGCGCGGCCGGGCGGGCAGCCCCAAGCGCGTCCACCTGCCCGACGGCTGGCTCGACAGCCGCACGACCGACAGCGCCGCCCGCGCGGTCGTCGCCGAGGCCGAGCGCACCGACGGGGGATCCGACGGTGGCTGATCCCGCGCTCCCGGCGGGCTACGCGGCCGTCGACGCCGAGCGCTTCGTGCCCGAGCATCACGGCGGCCACCGCAGCGACTTCGCCCGGGATCGGGCACGCGTGCTGCACTCGAGCGGGTGGCGGCGCCTCGCAGCGAAGACGCAGGTGCTGAGCCCGACCGCCGGCGTCGACTTCGCGCGCAACCGCCTCACGCACTCGCTCGAGGTGGCGCAGATCGGCCGCGAGCTGGCGGTCGCCCTCGGCGTCTCGCAGGACGTCGTCGACACGGCCTGCCTCGCGCACGACCTCGGGCACCCGCCGTTCGGCCACAACGGCGAGAAGGCTCTGAACGAGTGGATGACCGGCTTCGGCGGTTTCGAGGGCAACGCGCAGACGCTGCGCATCCTCACCCGCCTCGAGCCGAAGCACTTCGCGCCCGATGGCGAGAGCGTGGGCCTCAACCTGACGCGCGCCACGCTCGACGCGAGCTGCAAGTACCCGTGGGCGCTCTCCGAGGCCGAACCGGGCAGCGCGAAGTTCGGCTACTTCGCCGACGACGCTCCGGTGTTCGAGTGGCTGCGGCTGGACGCGCCCCAGCGCCGCAAGTGCGTGGAGGCGCAGGTGATGGATCTCTCCGACGACATCGCCTACTCGGTGCACGACTTCGAGGACGCGATCGTGGCCGAGCACATCGATCCGCAGTTCCTCACCGCCCGTTCCGGGCACGGCGCGCTCATCCGCGCCGTCGCGGAGTGGGCGGGGGGCAGCTTCGACGCCGACGAGCTGGGAGCCGCGTTCGACCGCATGTCCGAGAGCGAGAACTGGCTCACCCGCTGGGACGGCTCCCGGCGCGATCAGGCCAAGCTCAAGAACTTCACGAGCGACATGATCGGCCGTTTCGCCCGCGTCGCGATCGGCGCGACGCTCGAGGAAGCCGACGGGCGCCCGCTCGCGCGCTACGGCGCCGACGTGGTCGTGCCGCGCGAGATCCGAGCCGAGATCGCGGTGCTCAAGGGTGTGGTCGCCGCGTTCGTGATGCAGAGCGGCCGTCGCCAGCCGACCTACCGCCGCCAGCGCGGCCTGCTGATCGAGCTGCTGCACACCCTGTGGGAGACCGGCGCGCACGAACTCGAGCCCGCCTACGCCGCGGATCTCCGCGCCGCGCCCGACGAGGCGACCGCCAGGCGCGCCGTGGTCGATCAGGTGGCCTCGCTCACCGACCAGTCGGCGATCGCCTGGTACAAGCGCCTGTGCGACGCGCCCCTGGCCTAGCGCCGGGTGCCGACGTGGCGCCGCCGTGACGAGGCTTCGACGGTCCCGCGACGGTCGCGCGAGACCCGAAGCGGCCGGCGAGACTAGACTCTGACACTATGGCAGGGCGGATCCGGGCGAGCGACATCGAGGAAGTGAAGCGCCGCACCAATCTCGCCGATCTCGTGGGAGACTACGTCACCCTGAAGAACGCCGGAATCGACTCGATGAAGGGCCTCTGCCCCTTCCACGACGAGCGCAGCCCCAGCTTCCACGTGCGGCCGGCGCTCGGCTACTACCACTGCTTCGGCTGCGGCGAGTCCGGTGACGCCTTCACCTTCCTGCAGCGGATGGATCACCTGACCTTCTCCGAGTCGGTCGAGCGCCTCGCGGCCCGCATCCACTACGTGCTCACCTACGAGGAGGGCGGCGAGCGGCGCCAGGACGGACCGAACCGGGCCCGGCTGCTCGCGGCGAACCAGGCGGCCGCCGCGTTCTACGTCTCCCAGCTCGCGAGCGAGGAGGGTGCGGCGGGGCGCGAGTTCCTCTCGCAGCGCGGCTTCGACCCCGCGGCCTGCGAGCGCTTCGGCGTCGGCTACGCGCCCCGCGGCTGGAACCACCTCACCGACCACCTGCGGAAGCAGGGTTTCACACCGCAGGAGCTCTCGCAGGCCGGCCTCGTCTCCGAGGGCCAGCGCGGGGTCTACGACCGCTTCCGCGGGCGCGTGGTGTGGCCGATCCGCGACACGAGCGGCCAGACCCTCGGTTTCGGCGCCCGCAAGCTCTACGACGACGACAACGGGCCGAAGTACCTCAACACGCCCGAGTCGCCCGTCTACCACAAGTCTCAGGTGCTGTACGGGCTCGACCTCGCCAAGAAGGCGATCTCGCGCGGCAAGCGCGCGGTCGTGGTCGAGGGCTACACCGACGTGATGGCCTGCCATCTCGCGGGCGAGGAGGCCGCGGTCGCGACCTGTGGCACGGCGTTCGGCAAGGATCACATCGCGGTGCTGCGCCGCATCATGGGCGACGACGCCGCTGCCGAGGTCGTGTTCACGTTCGACCCCGACGAGGCAGGGCAGAAGGCCGCGCTGCGGGCGTTCAGCGAGGAGAAGCGGTTCACGGCGCAGACCTACGTGGCCGTCGCCCCCGGGGGCCTCGATCCCTGCGACCTGCGGCTGCACCGCGGCGACGAGGCGGTGCGCGAGCTCTTCACCCGCAAGACGCCGCTCTTCGAGTTCGCGCTGCGCCAGGCGGTCTCGCGCTTCGACCTCAACAGCGTCGAGGGCCGGGTGAACGCGCTGCGCGCCGCCGCACCCATCATCGCCGAGATCAAGGACCCCTCCCTGCGCCCGGGCTACACGCGCGAGCTCGCCCGCATGCTCGGCAGCGAGCTCGCGGAGGTGCAGCAGGCGGTGCGCACGGTGGAGCGAAACCCGCGCGGCCGCGGCGAATACGGGCCCCAGCCCGCGCCCCAGCAGCCCTGGGGCGACGCACCGCCCGAGCCGGAGCGCCCCCGCATCGGCCTCTCCTCGCTGCGCAACGCCCCCACGACCTGGCTCGAGCGCGACGCGCTCATGGCGATGCTGCAGCAGGGCGAGGCCGTCGGCTCGGATCTGCTGCAGCAGGCCGTCACGGCCCAGGTGCGCGAGCCGAACCTGCGGGTCGTGCGCGACGCGATCGCCACGGCGCTGCCCGCCCTCGGGACGCCGGGCTGGCTCGACACCGTGCTCGAGTCCGCCCCCGAGAGTCACCGCGGGCTCGCGCGCGAGCTCGCGATCGCCCCCATGCCGCAGCGCAGGCCCGAACTCATCGCGGCCTACGCCCGCGACGTGGTGATCTCGCTGCTCGACCGAGATCTGCTCGCCCTCAAGCAGGAGCTGCTCGCGCGTCATCAGCGCATCGGCGACGCCTCTGATCCCGGGGCACGACGCATCCAGCAGCAGCTCGTCGCGCTCGAAGCGGCGCGTCGGGGGCTGCGCGAGGAGTAGGATCGTCAACCATGGCACACCCGGTACTCGACGCCGACCCGACGGTACAGGTCTCCGACCTCTCGCTCGCCTACCCGGCTCACGCCGGCGGGCGCGAGTTCCAAGCAGTCGAGGGGGTGAGCTTCGAGGTCGCCCGCGGGGAGGTCGTCGCGCTGCTCGGCGAGAGCGGATCCGGCAAGTCCACGCTCACCCGGTTCCTCGCCGGCCGCGCCGCCGATGCGGGCGAGAAGGCCGCCCGCATCAAGCTCACCGGCGGCGCCGCCACGGTGTTCGACGTGCCCATGCGGCGCCTCAGCCGCCGCACCCGTTCGCGGCTCACCGCGTACGTCGGCCACCTGGCACAGGATGCAGGGGCGACGCTCACCCCCGAGCTCAACGTGGGCGACATCCTCTTCGAACCCATCGTCGAGCGCAGCAAGCACTTCGATCGCGAAGCGCTCGGCGAGCGCATCGCCGAGATGATGGACATCGTCGCCCTGCCGCTCGCGAAACTGCAGGAGTACCCCTACGAGCTCTCGAAGGGCCAGCGCCAGCGCGTCGCCGTGATGCGCTCGCTCATGCTCGATCCGGCGCTCCTCATCGCCGATGAGCCCACGCTCGGCGTCGACGCCAACAACCGGCCCAAGATCGTCGAGTTGCTGCGCTGGTACCGCGAGCGCACCGACGCCACCATGCTGCTCATCAGCCACGACATCGGCATGCTCGAGGCGCTCGTGCAGGAGGTGCTCGTCATGCAGCACGGCCGCGTCGTGGGGCAGGGCGACATCAACGAGATCTTCAGGCACGCGGATCACGGCTACGTTCAGCAGCTCGCGCAGGCGCTGCGGGCCACCGCGTACGACGAGATCGCCGAGGAGTAGCGGCTCGACGCGCCTCGCCCGGGGGCCCCGCACCGATTTGCACCGCCACAATCGCGCTTGCTAACATAGAGGGGTTGCTGCGGCAATGATCCCCTGTAGCTCAGTTGGCAGAGCGCTTGACTGTTAATCAGGATGTCGCTGGTTCGAGCCCAGCCGGGGGAGCAAACAAGCCCTCACCTGCACGGTGAGGGCTTTCTGCTATCCGAAGGAGGACGCGATGGGCGAGCAGCACCCCGACCACCACGGCAGCATCATCCCGGTCGAGCCCTACGGCGCTCCCCGTGTGCACCCTTCGGCGTGGATCGCGCCCGGTGCCGCGGTCGTCGGCGACGTCGTGGTGGGCGAGCAGTCGAGCATCTGGTACAACGCCGTCGTGCGCGGCGACTCGAACTCCGTGCGCATCGGCGCGCGCAGCAACGTGCAGGACGGGGTCGTCATCCACACGCAGCGCGGCGACGGCGGGGCGGCGCTCATCGGCGACGACGTCTCGATCGGGCACAACGCCGTCGTGCACGGCGCGGTGATCGAGAACGGCTGCCTCATCGGCATGAACTCCACCGTGCTCAGCGGCGCGGTGGTGGGGGAGGGATCCCTCATCGCGGCCGGCGCGCTCGTGCCCCAGTCGACCGTGATCCCGCCGCACTCGCTCGTCTCCGGCATCCCGGGCCGCGTCGTGCGCGAGCTGCGCGACGCCGACCGCGAGGCCGTGCGGCAGAACGCCGAGGTCTACGCCGACTACACCGAGCACCACCGCAGCGCGACGCGCGCGCCGTGACCCGGATGTGCGAAGCGCCGCCCGCCATGCACTATGATCGGTGAGGTGCTCCGGCACACCCGTGCTGCTCGCAGCTCGGGGCTGTAGCTCAATGGTAGAGCCCCAGTCTTCCAAACTGGTTACGCGGGTTCGATTCCCGTCAGCCCCTCCGCAGAAACCCTCCACTTCGGTGGAGGGTTTCGTGTTTCGGCGCCGTCGGGAATCTTCGAGAACCCGGAACTGGCGCCGAGGGCGGCGCCAGCGGCGTGGCCGCGCAACGCTGGCGCGTTGCCCCAAGCGGCCGGCCGGGGTTCGATTCCCGTCAGCCCCTCCGCAGAAACCCTCCACTTCGGTGGAGGGTTTCGTGTTTCGGCGCCGTCGGGCCCCCGAGCACCCGGCACCGCCGCCGAGGCGCTTCTCCGAGCACCGATCGACGCTCGAGCACCCGGTTCTCGCCGTTCGAGGTGCTTGAACGTCGATCGGTGCGGATGGGGGCTGTCGAGGCCTCGGAGTCGGCGCCTCGGAGTCGGCGCTTCGGCGTCTAAGGCTGCTCCCGGGCCTCGCCCAGCAGCCGCACGACCTCCTCGTCCTCGACCTGCGCGAAGTCGACGTAGTACTGGCCGACCGCCATGAACCCCGCCGGAGCAGACAGGCAGACGACGTCGTCTGCCGCGTCGAAGACCGCGAGGGCATCGGGCGGCGCCACCGGAACCGCCAGTACCACCCGCGCCGCCCCGCGCGCCCGCGCGATCCGGCACCCGACGGCCGCCGTCGCGCCCGTCGCCATGCCGTCGTCGACGACGATCGCGGTGCGCCCGTCGAGCGGCACCGGCTCCCGCCCGCCTCGGAAGCGCCAGATGCGCTGCGCCACCTCGGCCCGTTCGCGCCTCTCGGAGCGCTCGAACTCGACCGCGGAGACACCCGCCGATCCGAGCACCCCGGTGTTGCGCACGATCGCGCCCTCCTCGCCGACGGCGCCCATCGCCACCTCCTCGTGGTGCGGCACCCCGAGCTTGCGCACGACCAGCACGTCGAGCGGCGCCCGGATCCTGCGGGCCACCTCGGCGGCCACGGGCACCCCGCCCCGGGGCAGCCCGAGCACCACGGTGTCGGTGCCGGCGTACTCCTCCGCGAGCCGCTCGCCGAGCAGACGGCCGGCCTCGATCCGGTCCTGAAGGACTCGCATGATTCTCACCCCTTCCTCCGGTCTACCCGCGAGGACCGTGCGCGTCAAGGGCGCGCCCGGAGGCGGCCGGATCCCGCGTTCCGCCGGGCGCTCCCTCCCATCGCGGGGATGCATGTTCCCGGGCAGATTCGGCTAGACTTGCTCGGGTTGCGCGCTTTCGCGCGTCTCGACCGTGAAACCTACCGGTTTCGGGGCGTAGCTCAGCTTGGCTAGAGCGCCCGCTTTGGGAGCGGGAGGTCGCAGGTTCGAATCCTGTCGCCCCGACCAGGGTCACCCGGCCCGAGAAGCAGCACGACATTCCGACGATGAGAGGCCAAATTGCCGAAGACGACCGCTGAGAAGCTCACTCCGACCCGCGCCAAGCTGAGCGTCGAGGTCACGCTCGACGAACTGGAGCCGTACCTCAAGCAGGCGTACAAGACCATCGCCGAGCAGGTCTCGATCCCCGGTTTCCGCAAGGGCAAGGTGCCCGCGCCGATCATCGACCAGCGCGTCGGCCGCGAGGCCGTCGTGCAGGAGGCCGTCAACGCCTCGCTCGACGACTTCTACCAGGCCGCTCTCGCCGAGGCCGATGAGCGCCCCATGGGCCGCCCCACCGCCGACGTCGAGAAGTGGCTCGACGCGCAGGATCCGGAGAGCACCCTCGTGCTGGTCTTCGAGGTCGAGGTGCGCCCAGAGTTCACCCTGCCCGAGTACGACGGCATCGAGCTGACCGTCGACGACGCCGAGATCGACGACGAGGCGGTCGAAGCCGAGTTGACCAAGCTGCGCGAGCGCTTCGGCACCCTCGTGACGGTCGACCGCCCGGCCAAGCAGGGCGACTTCGTCGAGCTCGATCTCACCGCCAAGATCGACGGCAACGAGGTCGATCAGGCGAGCGGCGTGTCGTACGAGGTCGGCGCGGGCAACCTGCTCGCCGGCACCGACGAGGCCATCGAGACCCTCACCGCGGGCGAGTCCACCACCTTCACCTCGCAGCTGCTGGGCGGCGAGCACGAGGGGCAGGACGCCGAGGTCGAGGTCACCCTCACCGCCGTCAAGGAGCGCGAGCTTCCCGAGGCCGACGACGAGTTCGCCCAGCTGGCGAGCGAGTTCGACACCATCGCCGAGCTGCGCGAGAGCCTGAAGGATCAGGTGGGCCGCGCCTCGGTCTTCGCGCAGGGCCAGCAGGCTCGCGACCTCTTCACCGAGACTCTCATCGAGCAGGCCGGCATCCCGGTCTCCGAGGAACTCGTCGAGGACGAGGTGCACCGCCACCTCGAGGGCGAGGGCCGCCTGGACGACGACGAGCACCGCGCCGAGGTGCGCAAGTCGGCCGAGCAGCAGATCCAGCTGCAGCTGCTGCTCGACGCGATCGTCGAGGCCGAGGGCGTCACGCCCACGCAGAACGAGCTGTCGCAGTACATCTTCCAGTCGGCGCAGCAGTACGGCATGGAGCCCACGCAGTTCCTGCAGGCAATCAGCCAGGGCAACCAGATGGGCGTCATCCTGGGCGAGGTCACCCGCAACAAGGCCCTCGCCATCGCGCTCGGCAAGGCCAAGGTCGTCGACCGGTCCGGCAACGCCGTCGATCTGAGCGAGTTCACCGCGGTCGACTCCGAGGACGAGGCTGCGGCCGAGGTCGTCGAAGAGGCCGAGGAGATCGTCGAGGCGGCCGAGGAGGCCGACGAGAAGTAACGCGTCGCTCATCGCAACGCGGTGATGTGCGGATTCCCCCGGGCGGCTGTTCACCAGCGGCCCGGGGGTTTTCCGTCTCTGCGCCCGAACACGCCTAGGGCGAACACGGCCACCGGATCCGGATCGAGTCGATACGCTCGAATCAAGCAACTACGAAGGAGCACCGAATGGCAGAACAGACGCCACCGAACAGCGTGTTCGAACGCCTGCTGAAGGATCGCATCATCTGGCTCGGATCAGAGGTTCGCGACGACAACGCGAACGAGATCTGCGCGAAGATCCTGCTGCTCGCCGCCGAGGATCCCGAGGCCGACATCTACCTCTACATCAACTCGCCCGGCGGCTCGATCACCGCGGGCATGGCGATCTACGACACGATGTCGTTCGTGCCGAACGACATCGTCACCGTGGGCATCGGTATGGCCGCCTCGATGGGGCAGTTCCTGCTGACCGCGGGCACGCGGGGCAAGCGGTACATCACCCCGAACGCGCGCGTGCTGCTGCATCAGCCGCACGGCGGCTTCGGCGGCACCGCGAGCGACATCCAGACGCAGGCCCAGCTCATCACGTCGATGAAGAACCGCCTCGCCGAGATCACGGCGGCGCAGACCGGCAAGACGGTCGAGCAGATCAACGAGGACGGCGATCGCGACCGCTGGTTCACCGCTGATGAGGCACTCGAGTACGGCTTCGTCGACTTCATCCGCGACTCGGCGGCCGACGTGGTCGGCGGCGGCGGCACGAACCGGTAGGCGCGAGAGAAAGTGAACGAAGGCCATATGAAGATCGAGATGCCCAGCTCCCGCTACGTGCTGCCCTCCTTCGAGGAGCGCACCGCCTACGGGTACAAGCGCCAGGACCCCTACGCCAAGCTCTTCGAGGATCGCATCATCTTCCTCGGCGTGCAGGTGGACGATGCGTCGGCCGACGACGTGATGGCCCAGCTGCTCGTGCTCGAGAGCCAGGATCCCGAGCGCGACATCACCATGTACATCAACTCGCCGGGCGGTTCGTTCACCGCGATGACGGCGATCTACGACACGATGCAGTACATTCGTCCGCACGTGCAGACGGTGTGCCTCGGGCAGGCGGCCTCGGCCGCTGCCGTGCTGCTCGCGGGCGGCACGCCGGGCAAGCGGCTGGCGCTGCCCAACGCGCGCGTGCTGATCCACCAGCCCTCGACCGGTCAGGCGGGCCACGGGCAGGCTTCGGACATCGAGATCCAGGCCCGCGAGATCCTCCGCATGCGCGAGTGGCTCGAGGAGACCCTCTCGAAGCACTCGAAGCGCAGCATCGAGGAGGTCAACCGCGACATCGATCGCGACAAGATCCTCAGCGCCCAGGAGGCCCTCGAGTACGGGCTCGTGGATCAGGTGCTGACCAGCCGCAAGAACCCGCAGCCGGTCATCTCCCAGTAGTCGAAGGATCGCCGGCCGCAGCCCTCGTGCTGCGGCCGGCGGGCCCCTCGAGGGGCCCGCCACGGCGCGCCCCACCCGTGAATGTCAGTGGTCCCGGATAGTCTCTGAGTGTCTCGTTTCCGTTCGAGTGTGAAGGAGCCCCCGCATGGCGAGAATCGGCGAAAGCAGCGAGCTGCTCAAGTGCTCCTTCTGCGGCAAGTCGCAGAAGCAGGTGCAGCAGCTCATCGCCGGCCCGCAGATCTACATCTGCGACGAGTGCGTCGCGCTCTGCAACGAGATCATCGAAGAGCGCATGGCCGAGCACCAGAGCGCCGAGCCCTCAGATTTCACGCTGCACAAGCCCCGCGAGATCGCCGAGTTCCTCGACGAGTACGTGATCGGTCAAGATCGGGCCAAGCAGTCGCTCGCCGTGGCCGTCTACAACCACTACAAGCGGGTGCGCGCCGCCTCTGCCCTCACGAGCGCCGATACGGCATCCGAGCAGGTCGAGATCGCCAAGTCGAACATCCTGCTGATCGGCCCGACGGGCTGCGGCAAGACCTACCTCGCCCAGTCCCTCGCGCGTCAGCTGGGTGTACCCTTCGCCGTCGCCGACGCGACGGCGCTCACCGAGGCGGGCTATGTCGGCGAAGACGTCGAGAACATCCTGCTGAAGCTGCTGCAGGCCGCAGACTTCGACGTGCAGCGCGCCGAGACCGGCATCATCTACATCGACGAGATCGACAAGATCTCGCGCAAGGCCGAGAACCCCTCGATCACCCGCGACGTCTCGGGAGAGGGCGTGCAGCAGGCGCTGCTCAAGATCCTCGAGGGCACCGTCGCCTCGATCCCGCCGCAGGGGGGCCGCAAGCACCCCAACCAAGAGTTCCTGCAGCTCGACACCACCAACATCCTCTTCATCGTCGCCGGCGCCTTCGCGGGCCTCGAAGAGATCATCGGCTCCCGGCTCGGCAAGGGCGGCATCGGCTTCGGCTCGCCGGTCGCGAGCAAGCGCGACGACGATCGTCTGTTCGCCGAGGTGCAGCCCGAAGACCTGCACAAGTTCGGCCTCATCCCCGAGTTCATCGGCCGCCTGCCCGTCGTGGCCACGGTCGACCCGCTCGACGTGTCGGCGCTCACCCGCATCCTCACCGAGCCCCGCAACGCGCTCGTCAAGCAGTACCAGCGCATGTTCGAGATCGACGGCGTCGACCTCGAATTCGAAGACGCCGCGCTCGAGGCGATCGCCGAGCAGGCCGTCGCACGCAAGACGGGCGCCCGAGGCTTGCGCGCCATTCTCGAGAGCCTGCTCGGGCCGGTGATGTTCGAGGTGCCCTCCGACGGCGACGTCACGAAGGTGATCGTCACCCGGGAGTCGGTGCTGGGCGACGCGGCGCCGCGGGTGCTGCAGTCGCGCCGGGGCCGCGAGAGCGCCTAAGGCGCCGCGGCAGCGAAAGCGCGGAACGTGCCGGGCGTCGCGCGCTCTGACGGTCAGCTGCCGGACGAGGTGATGTCGTAGCTGAGCAGTACCGAGCTGTCGTCCTGCGGCAGCATGAGGGCGAACACGTCGAGCCCCGAGCCCTGCAGTGTCGCAGAGGCGTCGCGCTCCACGTCGCCCTGCTGATCCGACACCTCGAAGCCGCCGGTCTCGATGACCTCGGTCCACTGCGTCGCGGCGGTCGACGCGTCTTTCGCTCGCAGCACCACGAACCAGTCGCCCGCGCTGCGCTCGCCCGCGTCGTCGATGACCGCTCCCCGGGGCAGCTCGAATCGGTCGGTGGGGAAGCTCTCGGGCAGCTCGGTCTTCTTCTGCGACGCCTCGTCGGGGATCTCTGCGCGCTGGCCCTGATCCTCGGAGGCTTCGCCCGAGGCGAGCTGATCCTTGGTCTTCGCGCCGGCGATGTCGTCGGTCTCGGGAGCGCAGGAGGCGAGCGAGACGGTGAGCAGCGCGGCCAGCGCGGCGGCCGCCATCGCACGCGTGCGGGGGAGGTGCAGGGGTTCGCGGGGGGTCATGTCATCGCCCTTCAGAGCAGCCAGTCGTCGTCTTCGTCTTCGTCGTCTTCAGATGCCGATGCCCGGTCAGAGGCCGGATCGGCGCCGTCGAGCACCAGCGGCCGCCCGGCGGCATCGAGGGTCACGATCACCGCGTGCTCGAGCGCGCAGCGGGGCCGCCCCTCGAGCCAGGTGAGCGTCCATGAGGAGGCCTCGGGGTGCTCGGCCTGCTGCGCGGCGATCGTCGCGTGCAGTGCCGGGGGCACGCTGCGGTGGGGCGGATCGCCCACCCGCCAGCGCGCCCCCAGCTGCATGATCAGGCCTCGGCCTGCTCGAGCTCGATCTGCGCCACCGTCACGGCGTCGACCTCGGCGGCCTCGATGCGCAGCTCGGCGATGCGGCCCACCGCGGCGAGGTCGTCGGCGGCGAGGGCGAGGCGATCGCGCGTCTCGGCGGGCGCCTGCACCACGGCGAGCGTGACCGGCGTGCGCTGGGAGGCCTTCGCGGCCGTCTTCGCGCCGCGCACGCCCACGAGGGCGCCGCCCACGAGGCTCAGCAGTTCGGCGTCGGCGTCGGCGCCGGCGAGATCGCCGGCCTCGGCGGCGAGCGGCCAGGCTGCGCGGTGCACCGATCCCTCTCCGAACCACGACCAGACCTCTTCGGCGGCGTAGGGCAGGAACGGGGCGAGCAGCCGCACGAAGACCGAGAGCGCGGTGCGCAGCGCCGTCACGGCCGACGCCTGGGGCTGGCCTTCGCCGTTGTGCGCGCGCTCCTTGACGAGCTCGAGGTAGTCGTCGCAGAACGTCCAGAAGAACGACTCGGTGAGCTCGAGCGCGCGCGCGTGGTCGTACGCCTCGAACGCGCGGGTGGCGCCCTCGATCACGCGGGCGAGCCCGGCGAGCATGGAGCGGTCGAGCGCCTCGGTGACCGTGCCGGCGCCCGAGTCGTCGAACGAGAGCGTGAACTTCGCCGCGTTGAGCAGTTTGATGGCGAGCCGGCGGCCGATCTTGATCTGCGTGGGGTTCTGCGGGTCGAACGCGGCGTCGGTGCCCAGCTTCGCAGAGGCCGCCCAGTAGCGCACCGCGTCGGAGCCGTGCTGCTCGAGCAGGCCGGCGGGGGTCACCACGTTGCCCTTCGACTTCGACATCTTCTTGCGATCGGGATCGAGGATCCAGCCCGAGATGCCGGCGTTCTTCCACGGCAGCTGCCCGGCCTCGAGCTCGGAGCGCAGCAGCGTCGAGAAGAGCCAGGTGCGGATGATGTCCTGGCCCTGGGGGCGCAGGCTGTAGGGGTACACGAGGTCGAAGAGCTCGGGATCCCGCTCCCAGCCGCCCGCGAGCTGCGGCGTGAGCGACGAGGTCGCCCAGGTGTCCATCACGTCGACCTCGCCCTGGAAGCCGCCGGGCACACCCCGCTGATCCTCGGAGTAGCCCGCGGGCGCGTCGCTCGACGGGTCGACCGGCAGCTGGTCCTCGGACGGCAGGATCGGCCGGTCGAACACGGGGTTGCCCTCGGCATCGAGCGGGTACCAGACCGGGATCGGCACGCCGAAGAAGCGCTGGCGCGAGATGAGCCAGTCGCCCGAGAGACCCTCGACCCAGTTCTCGTAGCGCACGCGCATGAAGTCGGGGTGCCAGTCGAGCTCGCGGCCGTGCGCGAGCAGACGCTCGCGCAACTGCTCGTCGCGGGCGCCGTTCTTGATGTACCACTGGCGGGTCGAGACGATCTCGAGGGGCTTGTCGCCCTTCTCGAAGAACTTGACCGGGTGGTTGATCTTACGGATCTCGCCGACGAGCTCGCCCGAGGCCTGCAGCGCCTCGACGACCGCGGCCTTCGCGCTGAACACGGTCTTGCCCGCGATCTGAGCGTAGGCCTCGCGGCCCCGCTCGCTCGTGATCTCCTCGGGCGCCTCCGAGATCACCCGTCCGTCGAAGCCGAGGATGGCCCGATTCGGCAGGTCGAGCTCGCGCCACCAGATCACGTCGGTGACATCGCCGAAGGTGCAGATCATGGCGATGCCGGTGCCCTTGTCCTGCTGCGCGAGGTGGTGCGCGACGATCGGCACCTCGACGTCGAAGAGCGGCGTGCGCACGGTCTGCCCGAAGAGGGGCCGGTAGCGCTCGTCGTCGGGGTGCGCCACGAGGGCCACGCAGGCCGCGAGCAGCTCGGGGCGGGTGGTGTCGATGAGGATGTCGCCGCCACCGTCGGTGCGGTGGAAGGCGAGCGTGTGGTACGCGCTGGGCTGATCCCGGTCCTCGAGCTCGGCCTGGGCCACCGCGGTGCGGAAGGTCACGTCCCACAGCGTGGGAGCCTGCGCCTGGTAGGCCTCGCCCCGCTCGACGTTGCGGACGAACGCGAGCTGCGACGCCCGCAGCGACTCCTCGCCGATGGTGCGGTAGGTCTGGGTCCAGTCGACCGACAGTCCGAGCGTGCGCCACAGATCCTCGAACTGCTTCTCGTCTTCGACGGTCAGCCTCTCGCACAGCTCGATGAAATTGCGGCGCGAGATGGGCTGCTGATCCGCCGCCTTCACGCTCTTGCCGTCACCGCCCTCGTGCGGGGGCACGAAGCCCTCGACGTAGGGCAGCGACGGATCGCAGCGCACGCCGTAGTAGTTCTGCACGCGGCGCTCGGTGGGCAGGCCGTTGTCGTCCCAGCCCATCGGATAGAAGACGCGCTTGCCCTGCATGCGCTGGTAGCGGGCGACCGTGTCGGTGTGCGTGTACGAGAACACGTGGCCGACGTGCAGTGAACCCGAGGCGGTGGGCGGGGGAGTGTCGATGCTGTAGACCTCGGCCCGCTCGGCGCCGTCGCGGTCGAAGCGGTAGGTACCCTGCTCCTCCCATACCGGGCCCCACTTCTCTTCGAGGCCTTCGAGTTTCGGCTTGTCGGGGATCGCGCTCATGCAGGGCTCCGTCTTCGCTATGGGCGGCACCGCGTGGTCGATCGGCGTTGCCGATCTTGGTGCCTGATGGTCAACCCGATCAGTCTATCGGAGCGTTTCGACCGCGGCTCGTCCGGCGCGCGGCCCGGACGCGCCGTCGCCGCGCCCCTTCTCAGTCCTGCAGCGCGACTCCGATCAGCGTCTCGTTCTCGGCGGGATCGCCTCCCGGCTCCGGCTCCGTGAGGTACTGTTCCCAGGAGATCCCCGTCGGGGCGAGTCCCTGCTCCGAGATCCACGCGAAGAGGTGTTTGTAGGCGGCGGGCAGCAGCGCATAGTCGCCCTTCACCAGCAGCGTCGCGGCGCGCCCCGCGGGCAGGGTCTCGGCGCCGACCGGGCCGTCGGGAGAGAACGGCTGAGCGACCGGTACCGCGACCGAGAGGTCGAGTTCGGCATCCGGCTCCCCGTGCGTCACACCCATGGGCGCCGAGACGGGCGCCACGCCCGCCCGGGCGAGGGCGCCGAAGATCTGCGGGTAGGCGCGGTCGTACAGCTCGGGCAGCGCGTCGAACGCGACCCTCTCGCGCACGACCGCGAGATGCTGCTCGGGAAGTTCGACGATCTGCGGAACGGGGAACTGCTCGATCACGGTGGGCTCCTCTGCTCGGCTTCTCGCAGCGAACCCTCGCCGCTCGGTGCTGCGTCACGCCCGATCCTACGCACCCGGCAGCCGTCGCGCGAGGGGTCGGCGCCGATCGCCGGTCCGGGCTTCGCTGCCGCGCGGCGCCCCGCGTTTCGGCACTCACCCGTGTTTCGGAGCTCACCCGACTCTCGGAGCTCACCCGAGTCTTGGGGCTCACCCGTGTTTCGGAGCTCACCCGTGTCTCGGATGGAATCGCCGGTTCCGCTCCGAAGCACGGGTGGGCTCCGAAACACGGGCCGGGTCCGAAGCTCCAGCCGCGGCTGCCGAAGCCCCGGAGCGCGTCGGGGCGCCGCGCGGCGCATCAGGCCCCCGCGAGCTCGACCGTCGGCCACTCCGCGAGATCGTTCAGCATGCCCCGGTCGTGCGTCGACACGATCACCGCGGCGTCCAGCCCGTCGAGGGCCTCGGTGAGCTCGTCGATGAGGGCGAGCGAGAGATGGTTCGTCGGCTCGTCGAGGATCAGCACGTCGGGCTGCGCGAGCAGCCGCAACGCGAGATCGAGGCGGCGCTGCTGACCGACCGAGAGCTCGCCGACCCGCTTGCGACGCTCAGCGGCCCCGAGCAGGCCGAGCGAGCCGAGGGGCGCGACCCGAGAGGCCGGGAGCGCGCCGCGCAGCACGAGCAGCTCGGCGCGAGAACGGTACAGCGCATCGGCGCTGCGGGATCCGGGGAGCTCGCTCTCCTGCGCGAGCAGCTCGATCGTCGCGCCGTCCCGCCGCCGCACGGTTCCCCCGTCGGGCTGCAGCTCACCCGCCAACAGCCCGAGCAGCGTCGACTTGCCGGCGCCGTTCGGGCCGCGCACGAGTAGGCGGCCGCCGGCTCGCAGCGAGCAGCTGACGGGCTGCCGCAGCCGCGGCTCGAGCGTCGCTTCCTCGGCCGCCAGCAGTGTGCCGCGCAACCGCACGCGGTACTCGGGCGGCATGAGGCGCGCGGGGGGTTCGGGCACCTCGACGGTGTGCGCGTCGAGGTCGGCCTGCCTGCGTTTGACGCTCGTGACGAGACCCGCCGCGCGGGTCGCCCGCTGGTGCTTACCCGTTCCCTTCGGCGGTCTCCACCCGCTCACGAGTCGCTGGCGGGCCGCTTCGAGGTCGACGGCGAGCCTCGCCTCGGCGTCGAGCTGAGCGGCGTGCTCCTGCTCCCAGCGGACGCGGTCAGCCGCCTTCCCCTGCCGGTAGCCGTCGTAGCCGCCGCCGTACGCGCGGGGGCGGCCGTCGGAGCTCGGGTCGAGGTCGAGAAAGGTGCAGCCGACGTCTCGCAGCAGCTGACGGTCGTGGCTCACCACGACGAAGCCGCCCGGTCGCATGCGCAGGCTCTCGGTGAGGAACTCGAGCGACGCGCCATCGAGGTGGTTGGTGGGCTCGTCGAGCAGCAGGATCCGGGCGTCGCCGCCCAGCAGGCACGCGAGCCGCACCCGGTAGCGCTGGCCGACCGAGAGCTCTCGCAGCGGTCGTGCCCGGTCGGTTTCGGCCTGCAGGGCCTCGAGCGCGATCGTGACGCGGCGTTCGGCGTCCCACGCGTCGAGTGCGGTTGCGGCGTCGAGGGCCACCGTGTAGGCGTGTTCGGCCGCCGTGCGCCCCTCGGCGAGCTCTGCGGCGGCGCGGTCGAGTTCGGCGAGGCCGGCGAGGGAGTCGGCGATCGCGAAGGCGATGGCGTCGCCGACGGTGCGCTCGGCGTCGACGGGCATCTCCTGCTCGGCGAAGCCGATCCGCCCCATCCGGCTCACGGTGCCGGCGGAGGGCGGGACCGCGTCGGGGGCGCCCGCGAGCAGGGCGAGCAGCGTCGACATGCCGCGCCCGTTCTCGCCGACGACGGCGATGCTCGAGCGCTCGTCGACGGTCAGGTCGAGGCCTCTGATGACGGGGGAGCCCCCGCGGTGGATGGTGAGGTCGCGCGCCGTGATCTGGGCGCGCGCGGGCATGGGTGATGCGTGCGGCATTGAGGTTCTTTCTTCATCGAGCACCGGGTGCGGCGGATCGCCGCACGGCAGCGGTGCGTGTCAGGGGTCGCTTGCGAGGCGAACCCTTAGATGAAGAAGTACAGGCGCATGGGGCCCATTCTAGCGGTCTCGGCTCCGGGAGGCTACGCCACGGCCCGGGCCGCGGCATCGCCCCGGTTCGCGGCGGATCGGTTCGCCACGCTGAGGCGATCCCTCAGTTCGGCTGCCAGCGCGCCCAGCGCGGTGTTGCAGGCGGTGAGCTCGTCGTGCAGACGCTCGCGGTTCAGCGAATCGTGAGGGGCCGCTTCGACGTCGAGTGTCGCGTCGCGAGCGGTGTCGAGCCGCAGCGCGAACTCGGCGACGTGCAGCAGCACCGCCTCGTTGTCGCCGCTCGTCGGCGATCGAGCACGGGCCCCGCACGGCGGATCTCGGCGGCCGCGCCACGACCGACGACTTCAGCGCTGCGGTGATCGAGGGCCTCGCGCGATGAGCGGACACGGCGGGATCCAGAACCGATTCGAGCTCGAGGGGATCGAGCTGCCGAGCGCCTGGGCGAGCGAGACGATGCGCACGATCGCAGCGCACGAGTCTCGCCGAAGCTTCACCGCCGAACCGCTGGGGGAGCAGGCGCTGACCGCGATCCTCACGGCGGCGCGCAGCGCACCCACCTCCTCGAACCTGCAGGCGTACAGCATCGTCGTCGTCCGCGATGTCGAGCGCAAGAACAGGCTGGCCGAACTCGTCGGCGACCAGCGGTGCGTGCGCGAAGCCCCGGTGATGCTCGTCTTCTGCGCCGACATCTTCCGGCTCCGAGCAGTGTGCGAGCGCCAAGGGCAGCCGTTCGCCGCGGACACGCTCGAGATGTTCCTGCTCGCATCCGTCGATGCGGCGCTCTGCATGCAGAACGCCCTGACCGCGGCGGAGTCGGTCGGCCTCGCCGGCGTGCCGATCGGTTCGGTGCGCAACGAGCCCGACACGGTCGCGGCGGAGCTCGCCCTTCCCCGTGGGGTGTTCGCCGTCGTCGGGCTGGCGCTCGGGAGCCCACGAGACTCCGGGCGAGGGGTCAAGCCGAGACTGCCGGTGGAGGCGACGGTGCATCGGGAGCGCTACTCGGCCGAACGTCTCGACGAGGCGCTCGAGGCCTACGACCGGGCGACGATCGCGCGCGGCATCTATCGGGGCCGGCACGTGCCGGCGGGCGGCGATCCCGAGCTGGATGCGGACGACGAGGATCGCTACGGCTGGTGCGAGCACACCGCGCGGCGCTGCAGCAACCCCGAGCACCTGGGCGCCGCCAGCCTCAGGAGGCATCTGCGCGAGCAGGTGCGACGGCGCGGGTTCTCACTCGACTGACGGACGGCCCTCACGGGTGCGCGGGCCCGAGCCGGTGCAGGGTCCGCCGTCCACGCAGAGCAGAGGAGCCCCGTTCCGCTGCCCCGCCGAAACGGCGGTGCAACGGAGCGGGGCTCCTCGGTGTTCGCCGGCCCCGGCGCAGGCGCTGCGCCGGGGGCCGTGAGGACGACTAGTCGGCGATGAGGCCGGGGAAGGCGTCAGGGTGCTCGGCGAGCCACGCCTCGACGGCGCCCTCGGGGTCACCCTCGTACTCGTCGCCCGTCACGAGCGCTTCGAGCGAACCGTAGGCGGCGTCGTCGAGCTGGATGCTCTCGATGAGCTCGGCCGCCTCGGGGTACTGCTCCGAGAAGCCGCCCGTGGCGAGGAAGTGCAGGGCCTCGGGCTCGCCCATGGCGCCCTTCGGATCCTCGAGATCCTTCACGGGGAAGGCGTCGTTCGCCCAGAAGGGGCGCCACAGCGTGACGACGACGTCCTCCTCGTTGTCGATCTTCTCCTGCAGCGTGGCGAGCATCGTCGCGGTCGACGAGGTGACGAGCGAGTAGTCGCCGTCGAGGCCGTACTCGGGCATCATGACGGTCTCGGTCTGCTCGGTCAGGCCCGCGCTCGGCTCGATGCCGATGATCTCGCCGTCGAAGCGGTCGGCCTGGCCGACGAGATCCTCGATCGAGTTCACGTCGTCCATGTACTCGGGCACCGCGATGGTGAGCACGGCGTTGTCGTAGTAGGCGCCGAGATCCTCGAGCTGATCGCCGTACTGCTCCATGTAAGTGGCGTGCGTCTTCTCGGACCAGGCCGAGGGGTACACATCGATATCGCCGTTGGCGAGGCCCGTGTAGAGCACGGCCGCCTCGGTGAGCTCCTCCATCTCGACGTCGTAGCCGAGCTTCTCGAGCTGGTTCTCGAGCAGGTAGGCGGTGCTGAGCCCGTCGGTCCAGCTGGGCAGGAAGCCGAGGGTGACGGTGCCCTTGTCACCGCCGTCGCCGTTCGCGGATCCGCCGTCGCTCGAGCAGCCGACGAGGGCGAGGCTGGCCGCCGCTCCGAGGGCGAGGATTCCGGTGAGCTTGCGCTTGATCATCGTGTTTCCTTTCTCTCCGCGCCCGGTGGCGCGGAACGGGGCTTGCGGCCCCGCGTGTTCATTCGTGGTCTTGCGGGTCAGTGGGCCGCGGCCGGCACGGACGCGGGGGAGGGCGTGCGCTCGTTGCGCTGCTTGCGCAGCACGCCGAGCAGCGACGACTTGTATTCGGCGGGGTTGCCGAGCGCGGCGGTCACGCGGTCGAGGAAGACGGCGAGGATCACGACGCTGAGGCCTGCCTCGACGCCCTTCGCGATGTTGAGGGTCGACAGCGCCGACACCACCTCCTTGCCCAGTCCGTTCGCGCCGGCCATACCCGCCACGACCGCCATCGAGAGGGCGAGCATGATGACCTGGTTGATGCCGGCCATGATGGTGGGGGTGGCG
Organism: Leucobacter muris; assembly: GCF_004028235.1. Taxonomy (NCBI): domain Bacteria; kingdom Bacillati; phylum Actinomycetota; class Actinomycetes; order Micrococcales; family Microbacteriaceae; genus Leucobacter; species Leucobacter muris. The sequence goes on from NZ_CP035037.1 coordinate 1,702,956, forward strand.
AGGGGCAGCTGGATGCCGCGCAGGATCTTTCCCGGGGTCGCGCCGAAGGCCTGGCCGGCTTCGACGGTCTCGGAGTCGACGCCGCGGATGCCGAGCTCGGTGAATCGCACGCCCGGCGGCAGTGAGAACAGCAGTGTGGCGAACACGCCCGGCACGAAGCCGACGCTGAAGAAGACGACCGCGGGGATCAGGTACACCAGCGAGGGCATGGTCTGCATGAAGTCGAGCACGGGGCGGATCACCGCGCTGAACCGGTCGCTGCGCGCGGCGAGGATACCCAGGGGCACCGCGATGATCACGGCGATCACGGCTGCGACGAGCACGAGCGCGAGCGTGAGCATCGCGTTCTCCCACTGGTCCATCGCGACGATGAGCAGCATCGTGACGGCGGTGCCGACCGCGAGCTGCCACGAGCGGACGAGCCAGCCGAGCAGCGCGAACACCAGGATCAGTGCCGCGAACGGGATCGCGACGAGCACGTCGGCGAGGCCCTCGACGAGCCAGCCGACGACGAGGGTGACGAAGTCGAGCAGCCATTTGAAGGCGCCCTTAAACCAATCGAGGGCGTCGGCGACCCAGCCGCCGAGGGGGATGCGGAAGCCGTCCATCAGTGCGCCTCCTCACTCGCGAGCGGTGCTCCGGGCGCGCCGACCGCGCTCTCCTCGAGAGTCTGCGTGATCATGGCTGCGGGAACCTCCGGGGTGGGTTCGATGACCGGGATCTCGGTCGTGGTGGTCGGCAGGTCGGCGAGCGCCGCCAGCAGGGTCACGCGCGGTACGACGCCGATGAGGCGATCCTGCTCATCGGTCACGGCGACCGGCAGCGGGCTCTCGACGGCGAGTTCGAAGAGGTCGGCGATCAGCTGATCGCGCTTCACGATCGAGGGAGTGGGCCGCAGTCGTTCGGTGAGATCGGTGCTGCCCTCGCGCACCTGCCGCAGCACGTCCTTGTCGCGCACCACGCCGAGCAGCTTGCGCCCGGAGTCGGTGACGAAGCAGGCCGAGGTCTGCATGTCGCGCATCGTCTTGAGCGCCGTGCGGGGGCCGGCCGATGCGAAGACGACGGCGTGCGGCGGCTCCATGACGTCGCCGGCGGTGAGCACGCGCGCCCGATCCACGTCTTGCACGAACTGGGCCACGTAGTCGTTCGCCGGGTCGGTGAGGATGTCGTTGGGGGTGCCCACCTGCACGATGCGGCCGTCGCGCATCACCGCGATGCGATCGCCCAGGAACATGGCCTCGTTGAGGTCGTGCGTGATGAACACGATCGTCTTGCCGAGCTCCTGCTGCAGCTCGATGAGCTGCTCCTGCATCTCACGGCGGATCAGGGGATCGAGCGCCGAGAAGGCCTCGTCCATGAGCAGGATGTCGGTGTCGGCCGCGAGGGCGCGGGCGATGCCGACGCGCTGCTGCATGCCCCCCGAGAGCTCGCCGGGGAAGCTGCGCTCCCAGCCGGCGAGGCCGACGCGTGCGAGCCAGCCGCGCGCCCGCTCCTGACGCTCGGCCGGGGCGACGCCCTGCAGCTCGAGGCCGTAGGCGACGTTGTCGAGCACCGTGCGGTGGGGCAGCAGCGCGAAGTGCTGGAACACCATCGACATGTGGTCGCGGCGCAGTTCGCGCAGCTCGGCTGCGCTGCGCCCCACGACCTCGCTGCCGTTCACCTTGATGGAGCCGTCGGTGGTCGGGTTGAGGCCGTTCAGCATGCGGATCAGCGTGGACTTGCCCGATCCCGAGAGGCCCATCACGACGAAGATCTCGCCCTTGCGCACCTCGAAGCTCGCGTCGATCACGGCGGCGGTCCCGTGCGCGCGCAGCTCATCCCGGGAGGCGCCCTGCTTGAGCTGCTTCACGACCTCCTTGGGCCGGCGCCCGAATACTTTGTAGGCGCGCTCCACCTCGATGGCGGGCGCGCCGTCGAGTGCCCTGTCGGGCTGCTCAGTTGTTCTGTTCACTTTTTCAACCCCTCTGGCGTGGGGACCGCGGAACCGCGGGCACACCGCTATGGAGTGCCGACGCGGCGCCGAAAAACGGCTCGCTCGAACCGCGGCCTCCCAACAGGCCGGATATCGTATTGCGGAATGCTCACCGGCCACCTGCCATCGCGCCTGCCTTCGGCTCGCCGTAGCTCAGCGAATTCGATCCGAGGGGCGCGACGAGCGGCATCAGATGTGCACTCGACGCTGCTTCGACGCTAACAAGGTTCGGGGGCGACTTGCAAGGCGAGCGGGGTCGCGTCGTGCCCGAGGAGAGCCGTGTACTTCGGTCTGATCAGGAGTTTCATCACATCACCATCGTTATCCGGACGTTACACAGGCGGCGCTTCGGCGGCGTCGAACCACGCTCGGGTCGCGCCCCGATACCGGCAGAACGCGTGCTCGGAAAGGTCCTTGGATGACCGCGAGCCATCCCGCCCGGTGTCAGACTAGAGTTGACCCGGTATCCCCCTATCCCTTCGCGATGAGGTTCCCGTGCCCGATCCTTCGATGATGCGCCGCGTCGTCGCGACGCGTCCGCCGGGTTCGGCGCAGTGACGAGGCGGTGGGCCGGCGCGGGCCCTCGGCATCCCCGACGCGATCTCCACACGCAGGTGGACGGACTCTCGGTAGGTTTCAGCCCCGGCGACCTCGCCGAGCTGCAGCGCATCCAGCGACGCAAACGCGTCTTGTTCGCGGGCGGCGCCGTGACCGTCGCCCTGCTGGTCGGCGGCGCGATGGTGACTGGCTGCCTCAGGCTCTCGGCGCGCTGATGAGCGCGCAGTCGGCGCCGGGCGCCCAGGGCCCGGCCGGCGAACGCGGCGAAGCGGGCGAGATCGGCGCTCCCGGCACGCCCGGCGCCGTCGGCCCTGCGGGGCCCGCAGGGCCGACGGGAGCGAGCGGCGCGCCGGGCGCCGCCGGGCCCCCGGTGCGGCCGGTCAGCCGGGGGCGCCCGGCGAGCCGGGTGCTCCGGTCTCCCCGTCACTCCTCGCCGAGGGATCGGGTCTCCACGTCGATTCGGGCGCGCTGGGTCTGATGCTGTGCCCGGCGGGCCGCACGCTCGTCGCGACGGCCGAGGGCGGGTGGGAGTGCTCCGGCGGCCCCGTCACGGCCGGTGTCGCATACTCAGCCGAGAGCTGCGGCGCCGAAGGCGCGCAAGGCCTCGCTGTGGTCGACGGAGCGCTCGCCTGCACGGCGTCCGGCGGCGACGGTGCGGCGATCCCGGATCCCGAACCACCCCGGGATGCGCCCGCGGCGGAGACCCCGGCGCAGGAGGCTCCCCTCGCCGACGACCCGGTCGAGGCGACGCCCGCGGGCGGGGGCGCCGGATCGGTCGCGCCGCCGCTGCCCGTTGCGCAGCTGTCGCTGAGCACCGAGATCGGCGGCGCGCTCGGCATCCCGGTGCCGAGCTGCGAGTCGGGCGAGCGCGTTCGCTGGACGGGCGCCTCCTACGATTGCGGCGTCTCGGCCGAGCCGCCCGCCGACGCGTGCCCGGCGCCCGGCGAGGTCGACTACCTCGACGAGAGCGCGCTGCGCTTCACCGACGAGCAGGGGCGCGGGTGGCTGCGCCTCAACGGCCAGGAGTTGGTGCGCAGCGACTTCGCCGAGGTGCCCGACGCGCTCTTCACCGAGGGCGACCCGGTCGTGACGCCCGCGATGGACGCCGAGGTCGTCGGCGGCTACCGGGTCGCCGATTCGACCTCCGTCGCCCCCGAGGGTGCGGTGGCGGCCTTCACGGTGTTCTCGCGGCCGGCGGAGCTCGGGATCGACGTCGCCGCCCTGCCCGCGTGGCAGACGGGCACGCCGCCGCTCGGCGAGTGGCTCTCGGTGTCGCTGCCCGAGCAGCGCACGGTGACACGCTACGCGCTGCAGGCTGCCGGGGATCCCGGGTCGGCCCCCGCCGAGTTCCGCCTCGAGGGCTCGAACGACGGCGCCTCGTGGGCCACGCTCGACACGCGCTCCGGCCTCGAATGGCAGCCGTACGAGGAGAAGACCCTCGAGGTGCTCTCGCCGCAGCAGTTCGGTCGGTACCGACTCGTGATGAGCCGCGCAGGGGCGGGCGGCTCGCCAGTCTCCGTGCTCGGGCTGCGGCTGCTGCACGCGAGCGACGCCCACCGCAACCTCGTGGCGCTGCCCGCGGTCGACGGGCTGCAGCCCTACACCCGCAGCGAAACGGCGTGCACGACCGCTGATCAGGCGAGGGCGCGGTCGCACAATCGCGGGCAGATCCTGCCGTGGGACGGCACCGCGACGGCCTGGGCCGATCCCGCGGTGCTGCGCTTCGATCACGCCACGGGACTGTTCGCGAAAGCGCTGCAGGTTGAGACGCTGCGCGATTCGGAGGGGCGCATCGGCGACGAGGGCGACGTGCTCACCGTGGTCGACGGCAAGATCAAGTGGGTGCCGCTCTCGCGGCTCCGCGGCTGAGTCGACCCGGGCACGAGCCGGCAGGGTGAGACTACCTGCGCCCGCGGGTGAAAAACGCCGCCCGAGGGTGATTGTTGCTCCGGTATAGCGCCTCCTGTCCGATACCGGGGGATACGCTGTGAGAACCATCCGGGGTCGAGAGTGCGTTGAGGGGAGCGACGCGGCATCGGGGTGATGTCGGCGTACCGTTCTTCGATCAGGAGGCTCTCCATGCGGGCTGGGGGCGTTGGTGCTGCGCGTTCGCGGGCGGGTCGCGGAGCGTTCTTCGGTGCGCGCCGGGCGGACTCATCGCGTTCGTCGCAGTTGCCGAGGCGCGACCGAGCACGGCTGCCGGTGCGCCGGGCGGTGGCATGGGCGGTCGCGGTAGGCGTGGTCGCGGGCGGTGCCGTGGTGGCGAACGGGCCGTTGGCCGAGGCGGCACCGGGCCCGAACCCGCAGGTGGAGTTCTCGCTCGCGCGGGTGTTCGACGGCACGGGGCACGGCACCTCGTCGGCGTCATTCGTGAACAGCGCAAACGGCTTCGCCCCCGGCGACGACACCGCGACCGACGGTGTGGTGCGACCGACGGGGTGCGGGGGCGACTCGGGTGCGTGCCGCGTGACGCTCACGACACCCCAGTGGTTCGCGTTCCCGCTGCCGGTGCTGGGCGGTGCGACCGTACTCGGCATCCTCACCTGGGGCGGCCTGATCGTCGCCGTCGGCCTGCTGGCGGCGGTGCTCCGGCGACGCCGGGGCCCGCACGCGGACGGGTCGGCGCCTGCTGAATCTATGAACTGAGTTGGTACGTAAGCAAGGATCCCCCCCTCGGGTGGAAGAAGGGAACATCACATGTCGAGAACTACGAGGCGGTTGAGTGCCGCCGTGGCGGCGGTCGTGTTAGGGGCGACCGCGCTGATGGGGGTCGCGGTGTCTGCGGCGTCCGCGGCGCCGTCGAACATCGATCCGGATGAGCCGCGGAGTCTCACGATTCATAAGCTGTCGCAGCCGGCCACTTCAGGCGCCGCCGGTGACGGGTCGGAGGTGCCGTCGGGCAGCCTGCCGGCAGGGGCGCTGCCGATCGACGGGGTGACCTTCACTGCGCGTGAGGTCACTGAGATCGGCGGGGTCGCCGTCGATCTCGAGACCGATGCCGGCTGGGCGCTGATCCAGCCCTATCTTGCGAATCCCGGCTCATTCACGACCGCGGGGAATACGCTCGTCCCGGCGGGAACCGGTGTGACCGGAGCAGCCGGCGTGCCAGGAGAGCTGGTATTCGATTCGCTGAACGTGGGGCTCTTCTATGTCGAAGAGACCGACGCTCCCGCGAACGTGAGTACGCGCGCACAGCCGTTCCTGGTGACGCTGCCGATGCCCACGACCGAGCCGGGCGTGTTCCGGTACGACGTGCACGCGTACCCAAAGAACCTAGCCACGACCGCGGTGAAAACGGTGAACGACACCGACTCGTACGCACTCGGCGATGTCATCACCTGGACCGTGTCGGGCAACATCCCCCTCTCGCCGGTGAGCGACTACCGGGTGGTGGATACGCTCCCCGCCGAACTCGCCTACGCGGCTTCTCCGGCACCGACGGTGACAATCCGTTCAGCCGCGGGCGCACCGGTTCAGCTCACCTCGCCCACCGACTTCACGGTCACTCCCGCGGGCGACGTCTACACGATGGAGCTGACCCCGCAGGGGTACGACGAGCTCTGGCTCGCCGGCGACAACGCGCAGGTCGATTTCACCATCGCGACGACGGTGACCTCGATTCCTTCGGACGGCACGATCACGAACACCGCGAAGGTCTTCATCGACAGCGCTGAGTTCGACGTACAGGCCCAGTCTTTGTGGGGTACGGCTCGTGTGAACAAGCATGCGCAGGGTGATGAGGATGCTCGTCTTGCGGGTGCGGAGTTCCAGGTGTTCGCCACCGAGGCTGCGGCGAACGCTGCGGCGGCTCAGGTCGCTGCGGGGGATCCGGTGACGGGTGGGCTCGAGTTCGGTGCGGGTTCGACCGCGGGGGCCGATCGCAAGACGTTCACCACCGCCGATCAGGGCGCCGATCACGGCTTCGTGGTGATCAACGGGCTGAAGGCGTCGGCTGCGGGCACGAAGTACTGGGTCGTCGAGACGAAGGCTCCGGCGGGGTATGTCGCCGCGGCTGCGCCCACCGAGATCACGGTGTATCCGGGCACCGGTCTCACCGGCAGCGGGTCGGTCGCGAACGTGCCCAACCAGATGCGCGAGGCCGGGGCGCTGCCCGTGCTCGGCGGTGCGGGCATGACCGCGATCGGGGTCGCGGGCGCGATCCTCATCGCCGGCGGCGTGCTCTTCGCGACCTTCGGACGCCGCAAGCAGACCGAGGATCCCGCCGAGGTCTGAGCCGAGCATTCCCGCCCCCTGAACCTGTCGAAGGGGGCGGGAAGACGCCGCACGCAGGAGGCTTTCCGGCCCCGAGCCGGTCGAAGGGACGGAGATCCACAAGACTCGTAGCAAGACGATCCACGACATCCGGTAAATCCAGAGTTAAGTGCTAGAAAAAACACGAATACTCCTCAAAGAACAATTAGCATCCATATAAGATGAGCACATCTCTATCTGCCTTCCGCTCCGCAGCCACCCACCGCAGGAGATCATGACCGACACCCGAGCAGCGCCGCCGAGCACCGCGCCCGCCGAAGCCGCACCCGCCAGGGGCGCGGCTTCGAAGCGTCCCCGCGCCGGCTTGTCGCTCTCGCCCGGTCGTCGGGTCGTCGTCGCCACGATGGTGTGGCTGGGCGTGCTGGTGCTGCTCTACCCCTCCGCCGCGCAGTGGTTCGAACAGCGCGCCCAGTCCATCGCCACGCGCGAGCTCTCCAGCACGGTCGAGAAGGTCGGCCCCACGCTGCGCCACCAGCTGCTCGACGCCGCGCGCGGGTACAACCAGCGCTTCGCCCTGGGATCCGGTCTGCCGGGCGACGACTACCGCGACACGCTGCTGCTGCCGAGCGCCGACGTCATTGCTCGCCTGCGGGTGCCCGCGATCGACCTCGATCAGCCGATCCGGCACACCCTCGACGAGAGCGCCCTCGTGCGCGGGGTCGGCCACTCCGAGAACTCGTCGCTGCCCATCGGCGGCGTCGGCACCCACGCCGTGCTCGGAGCGCACCGCGGAGTCGCCGAGTCGGTCGGCTTCACCCACCTGCCCGAGGTGAAGAAGGGCGACCTGATCCACATCGAGGTGATGGACGAGGTGCTCACCTACCGGGTCACGTCGACCGAGGTGCTCGAGCCCCAGCAGGCCGCCCTGCACCCCGTCTACGCCGATCGAGACATCATCTCGCTCATCACCTGCACACCCCTCGGCGTCAACTCCCACCGCTTCGTGGTGACCGCCGACCGGCTGGAGCCCCCGCCCGTGCAGCAGACCGCCGGTCAGGCCTCGATGCTGCCCAGGTTCCCCTACTGGGCGCTGGGCGTCGCCGCAGCGACCATCGGTCTCGCCGCAGTGATCGTGCACGCGCGGCGCGAGCACAAGCGCGAGAGGCTCGCCGCGTTCGAGGAAGGCCTCGCCAGGATGTGCGAGAGCGCGCCGGCCGCACCCACCGCGGCTGCCGGCCCGTCGGTCGATCCGACTGCCGAAACGGAGCGCATCCGATGACCGGCATCCCTCCGAACCAGACGCGCACCCAGCAGGGGACCACGAGCGAACAGCATCCCGCTCCGCCGAGCCACGGCGAACAGTCCGCGCAGCAGCGGGTACCCTGGGACGCCTCGACCGCACTCGACGAAGCAATGGCCCGTCTCCGCAGCGTGCTCGCCGAGAGCAAGAGCGAACTCGAGGCCCAGGCCGATCCCGAGGCTCCCGTGCCGGGTTCGGGCTCCGCGGTGGCTCCGAGTGCCGCCTCGGCGACGCCCTCGTCTGCCGCAGCGCAGTCGAAGCAGACGAGCGAAGAGGCCGCGCAGCGACTCTTCTCCGACATCGCCGAGACCCGCAGCATCGCCCGAGCCTTCGATGCGCGCACCGACGGCCTGGCCGCAGCCCCAGTCGGCACCCCTGCCGAGCGCGCGGCAGCGAGCGCCCCGCAGTCGGCCCCCGATCTCGCACCCGCCTCGAAGACCCCCGCAGCAGCCGCCCCCGTCGAAACCTTGCCCGAGAGCGGTCCGCAGCAGACATCGGTCGAGGCGGCCCCGCCGCACACCCGACCGAGCCGAAACGGCAGCCGAAACCGAGGCGCGCACCCCGACCGCAGCGGCAGCCGCGGTCCGAGCGCGAGCCGCGCACCGAGACCGAACACCCGCCTCGCTCGGAGCCGCCGAGCGGCGACGGCTCCCGCCCCGACGGCCGCCCGCGGGGTCTGCTCGAGCTGTGGCGGACCCGCTGGGTGCGCGTGCTCGTGATCTCTGTGGCGGCCGCGCTGATGCTCGGCGCGGTGGCTGTGGCGGTGCCGATCATCGCGAACCCGCCCCCGCGAGCCGGCGGCGATGCCGCGGCGGAGAGCGCCGCATCGACCGGACTCTCGGGCGATGAGCTCCTCACGCGGGTCGGCTCCCTCATGGTCCTGCCCGAGGAGGCCCCCACCATCGCCACGGTCGAAGATCCGGCGACGCTCAGCGCGGAACCGTTCTTCGCCCGGGCCCAGACCGGCGACCGCGTGCTCATCTTCCCGGAGAGCAGACTCGCGGTGCTCTACCGGGAGTCGCAGCACCTGATCATCAACGCCGGCACGCTGAGCGTCGGCGTCGACCCCGCCGCCCGGGCAGACGCTCCGATCGAAGAAGCAGTGGAGCCGCCCGCAGAAGAGGCGCCCGCAGAAGAGGCGCCCGCGATTGAATAGCCCGCCCGAACACCCCTCATCGTCATCGAACCAGCAACGACCGAAAGAGCACAGCATGTCGCTACACGAATACGAGATCCCACGCGAAGTGCGGGGCTACTCTCGCCACGCCGTCGATCGACTCCTCCGCAACTTCGAGGCGAAGGTGCAGCAGGTGCAGGCCGACCGCGACGGCATCGCCGACCGTCTGCTCGACGTCGAAGCTCAGCTCGACATCGCCAAGAAGCAGCTGTCGAAGGCCCAGCAGAGCAAGCCCAACTTCTCCGGCCTCGGTTCGAAGTTCGAGGAGGTGCTGCGCATCGCCGAGTCGCAGGCCGAGAAGATGATCACCGACGCCCACGCCAAGGCCGAGCAGATCGCCTCCGAGGCCGCCGCCGATGCGCAGCGCCGCACGCGCGAGAGCGAGACCCGCGCCGCTCAGCTGATCAACGACGCCACGGCCCGCGCAGAGAAGATCCGCCTCTCCAGCGAGACCCACGCCGCCGAGATGTCGAGCCTCGCCAACAAACGGCTCACAGAAGCCAGCGACACACTCGCCTCCACCAAGCGCGAGGTGTCGCGCCTGCAGGCCGAGGCCGAGAGCGAGGTCGTGCAGATGCGCACCGTCGCGCAGCAGCAGATCGACGAACAGCGCGCCGAGATCAACCGCATGCGGGTCGAGACCGAGCACGCCGTGCTCGCGGCGGAGCGCGCCATCGCGCACCGCCAGGAAGAGGCCGAGACCGAATACGCCCAGCGCCACGAGGCCGCCCTGAGTGAGGCGCAGGCCGTGCTCGACGAGTCGAACGCGAAGGCCGCCGAGATCAACCGCCGCGCCTACGAGGTCTCGCAGGAGAGCGAGGCGCTGCACGCGCGTGTGCAGCAGTACGTCGAGCAGCAGCGTCGCGATGCCCTCGAACAGGCCCGCAACCTCATCGAGGCGGCGCGCCTGCAGGCCGAGGCCGTCACTCGCGAGTCCGAGGAGTTCTCGGAGCGCCTCTTCGGCCGCGCGCTCACGCGCCTCGAGCAGATGCGGGGCGAGATGGACTACGTGCAGGAGTTCGTCAACCGGGGCAAGGCCGCCCGCACCACCGACGCCGTCATCGCCGAACTTGAGCAGCAGCTGAGCGAGGCCTGACGCGCGACTCTTCGACTCGGGGCTCGCGCTCGGGTCGAGGCCGAGCCGCGTGCGATAGACTGCAACCCATCGACTGCGATCCGGCCATCACCGGGGAGTCTTCGGAAGAACGGTGCGCGATCCGCGAGAATCGCTCGCCCAGTAGAACCGAACGGGTACGGCCCGTCACAGCCGAATGAAGAGGCTGAAGCGTTCCCGCACAGGGCGCGCATGAGGCAAGCGGGGTGGTACCGCGGGTGAGGGATCCAGCATCCCCGAGCTCGTCCCGGCACTGATGCACCGCCGATCCGACACCGAGACCCACCGATGTCAGTGGTCTCAGTCAGACTGGCGGCAGACAGACCGAGAAGCCAGGAGCGAGCAATGCCGTACCCCCAGCAGTCGACCGGAACGACCCCCTCCGGTGCGTCGACGCCCTCGAACGAGCAGGCGAGCACCGCGGGTGTGAACCCGTCGCCGAGGTTCCCGGAGATCGAGCGGCAGGTGCTCGAGTTCTGGAAGGGCGACGACACCTTCCGCGAGTCGATCCGCCGCCGCGAAGGCGACGAGGAGTGGGTGTTCAACGACGGCCCGCCCTTCGCCAACGGCCTGCCGCACTACGGCCACCTGCTCACCGGCTACGCCAAAGACGTCTTCCCGCGCTTCCAGACCATGCGCGGCAAGAAGGTCGAACGGCGCTTCGGCTGGGACACCCACGGCCTGCCCGCCGAGCTCGAGGCGATGAAGCAGCTCGGCATCACCGAGAAGGCCCAGATCGAAGAGATGGGCGTCGCGGCCTTCAACGAGAAGGCCCGCGAGTCGGTGCTGCAGTACACGCGCGAGTGGGAGGAGTACGTCACCCGCCAGGCTCGCTGGGTCGATTTCGAGAACGACTACAAGACGCTCAACCTGGGGTACATGGAGAGCGTGATCTGGGCGTTCAAACAGCTCTACGATCGCGGCCTCGCCTACGAGGGCTCGCGCATCCTGCCCTACTGCTGGCGCGACGAGACCCCGCTGTCGAATCACGAACTGCGCATGGACGACGACGTGTACCAGATGCGGCAGGACCCGTCGGTCACCGTCACCTTCCCCCTCACCGGGCCCCGAGCCGCCGAGCTCGGCCTCGACGGCGTGCGCGCGCTCGCCTGGACCACCACCCCCTGGACCCTGCCGACCAACCTGGCCCTCGCCGTCGGCCCGGAGATCGCCTACGCGCTCGTGCCCGCCGGCCCTGCGGGCGCCGCCGACGGCGGAGCGGCCGGCGAAGCCCGGTACCTGCTCGCCGTCGATCTCGTAGGCAACCACGCGAAAGAGCTCGGCTACGAGTCGGCCGATGCCGCCCGCGAGGCCGTCGAGCGCACCGTCGTCGGCGCCGAGCTCGCGGGTGTGCGCTACGAGCGCGTCTTCGACTACTACGCCGACACCGAGGCGTGGGGCACCGAGAACGCCTGGCAGATCCTCAGCGACGACTACGTGTCGACGGCGGACGGCACCGGCATCGTGCACCAGGCCCCCGCCTACGGCGAAGACGACATGCGCATCACCGGCGCGGCCGGCATCCCCGTCATCGTGAGCGTCGACGACGGCGGCCGCTTCCTGAAGCCCGTCACCGACGTGGCCGGCGAGCTCTGGATGGACGCCAACCGCCCCCTGATCCGCCTCATGCGCGAGCGCGGCAGGCTGCTGCGCGAGGCCAGCTACGAGCACTCGTACCCGCACTGCTGGCGCTGCCGCAACCCGCTCATCTACAAGGCCGTCTCGAGCTGGTTCGTGCGCGTCACCGACCTCAAGCAGCGCATGATCGAGACGAACGAGCAGATCACCTGGGTGCCCGAGAACGTCAAGCACGGCCAGTTCGGCAAGTGGCTCGAGGGCGCTCGCGACTGGTCGATCAGCCGCAACCGCTTCTGGGGCAGCCCGATCCCCGTCTGGAAGAGCGACGACCCCGACCACCCGCGCATCGACGTGTACGGTTCGATCGCCGAGCTCGAACGCGACTTCGGAGAGCTGCCGCGCAACGCGTCGGGCGAGGTCGACCTGCACCGCCCCTACATCGACTCGCTGACGAGGCCGAACCCCGACGACCCCACGGGCAGGTCGACCATGCGCCGCATCGAAGACGTGCTCGACGTCTGGTTCGACTCCGCCTCCATGCCGTTCGCGCAGGTGCACTACCCGTTCGAGAACGAGCAGTGGTTCGACACCCACCAGCCCGCCGACTTCATCGTCGAGTACATCGGGCAGACCCGCGGCTGGTTCTACGTGCAGCACGTGCTCGCCACGGCGCTCTTCGACCGGCCCGCGTTCAAGAACGTGGTCAGCCACGGCATCGTGCTCGGCAGCGACGGCAACAAGATGTCGAAGAGCCTGCGCAACTACCCCGACGTGAACGAGGTGTTCGACCGCGACGGTTCGGACGCGATGCGCTGGTTCCTCATGGCCTCTCCCGTCGTGCGCGGCGGCAACCTCATCGTCACGGAGGAGGGCATCCGCGAAGGCGTGCGCCAGTTCATCCTGCCGCTCTGGAGCACCTGGTACTTCTTCAGCCTCTACGCCAACGCCGACGGGGTGATGGGGCGGTGGCGCACCGATTCCAGCGATCCGCTCGACCGCTACATCCTCGCGAAGACCGGTCGGCTCGTGCGCGACGTCGAGGCGCACCTCGACGCGCTCGACACGACGTCGGCCGCCGAGTCGCTGCGGGCCTACGCCGAGGTGCTCACCAACTGGTACGTGCGCCGCTCGCGCGACCGCTTCTGGGAGGGCACCGCGGGGGCGAACGGCAAGCCCGAGAACCGGCAGGCGTTCGACACGCTGTACACGGTGCTCGAGACCGTGGCGCGCGTCGCGGCACCCATGGCCCCCCTCATCACCGAAGAGCTGTGGCGCGGTCTCACCGGCGGCCGCTCCGTGCACCTCGAAGACTGGCCCTCCGCCGACGCGTTCCCCGTCGACGACGAGCTCGTCGCCGCCATGGACGAGGTGCGTCAGATCACGTCGCAGGCGCTCGCCCTGCGCAAGGCGCATCGCCTGCGCGTACGTCTGCCGCTCGCCGAGCTCACCGTCGTGACCTCGCGACCCGACGCGCTCGAACCGTTCGCCGACATCCTGAGCGAAGAGCTCAACGTCAAGGCCGTGCACCTCGTGCAGCAGACCGGCACCAGCGCCGAAGAGCACGGCATCGTGCAGACCCTCGCCGTCAACGCACGAGCAGCCGGGCCCCGCCTGGGCAAGCAGGTGCAGCAGGCCATCAAGGCCGCCAAGTCGGGCGACTGGAGCGAGCAGCGCGGCACCATCGTCGCGGGCGGCATCGAACTCGAACCGCACGAGTACGAGCTGACCCTCAGCGCCGGCGACGGGGGAGCGGGCGACTCGGGCGGCCCCGCGCTCGCACTGATCCCGGGCGGCGGCTTCGTGCTGCTCTCGACCAGCACGACGCCCGAGCTCGAGGCCGAGGGGGTGTCCCGCGACGCGATCCGCGCCGTGCAGGAGGCTCGCAAGAACGCCGGCCTCGACGTGAGCGACCGCATCGTGCTCGCGCTGAACGCGGCGCCCGAGCACGCAGCCGCACTCGAAGCGCACGCGGATCTCATCTCCGCCGAGACCCTCGCGGTCGGCTTCGCCGCCCATGCCCTGCCCGGCGACGAGTTCGCCGGGCTGCTGACCGGGCTCCCCGAGACCGGCCCCGGCGTGTTCATGTCCCGCGCCGACGCGCTCGGCACCGGCAAAGACCCGCTCGTCATCACGATCGACGTCACCGAGCACTGGAAGCAGGCCGCAGAGTGAACCCGACGAACGCCGACGCCGCCGCACGCGTCTACGAAGAACTGCTCACCCGCGTGGGCGAGGCGAACCCGCGCCCGCGCATCGAGCCGGTGCGCCGCCTCGCCGAGCTCGCCGGCACGCCGCAGCTCTCGTACCCGGTGATCCAGGTCGCGGGCACCAACGGCAAGACCTCGACGAGCCGCGCCATCGAGTCACTGCTGCGAGCCCACGGCCTGCGCACCGGCCTCTTCACGAGCCCCCACCTCGTCGACTTCACCGAGCGCTTCCAGCTCGACGGCGAACCCATCGACGGCGAGCTGCTCGCCTCGGCCTGGGACGAGCTGCGCCTGCCGCTCGAGGTGGTCGACGCCGAGCTCGAGGCGGCGGGGCACGGGCCGATCACCTTCTTCGAGGCGCTCGCCGTGCTCGCCTACGCGGCGTTCGCCGACGCGCCCATCGAGGTGGCCGTCATCGAGGTCGGCATGGGAGGCGAGTGGGACGCCACGAACATCGCCGACGCGCGTGTCGCCGTGTTCACTCCCATCGATCTTGACCACACCGCGATCCTCGGCCGCGACGTCGAGACGATCGCCCGCACGAAGGCCGGCATCGTCAAGCCCGGCAGCGCGGTCGTCACGGCCGAGCAGCATCCCGACGCGCTCGCCGAGCTCGAGGCCGCGGCCGAACGGGCGGGCTCCCGCTTCGTCGTGCAGGGCCGCGACTTCCGCCTCATCGAGGATCGCGTCGCCGTCGGAGGCCGCCAGATCGAGTTCGTCGGGCTGAGCGGTCGCCCGTACGACCCGGCCTTCGTACCGCTCTTCGGCCGCCACCAGGCCGAGAACGTGACACTCGCGGTCGCCGCCGTCGAGGCCTTCTTCGGAGCCGAGCGCCCCGTGCCGGAAGAGGTGCTCGACGAGGGCCTCGGGCAACTCACGTCTCCCGGCCGGCTGCAACTCATCGGCACCGACCCCGTCATCTACGTCGACGCCGCGCACAACCCCCACGGCGCCGAGGCGCTCGCCCGGGCCGTCGCCGAGTCGTTCAGCTTCGAAGAGCTGGCGCTGGTGGTCGGCGTGCTCGAAGAGAAGGACGCCTTCGGGCTGCTGCGGGCGCTCGCACCGATCGCCCACCGCGTCACCGTCACTCCGGTCGAGTCGCCCCGCTCGATCGACCCCACCGCGCTGCGCGAGGTCGCAGAAGACGCGATCCCGGACACCCCCGTCGAAGTCGCCGACTCGCTGCCCGAGGCGCTCGACGAGGCGCGGGCCTGGGCGGCTCGCGGCGAGGGACGGGCCGTGCTCGTGGTCGGCTCCGTGCTGCTCGCGGGCGAGGCCATCGCGCACGCGCGCTCCGAAGAATGGGGGATCGCGTGAGCCGCGACAACACCGTGCCCGAACCGGCTGCAGGCCCGGGCCGCGAGAACGACTCCGACGACGATCTCAAGCTGTCGCCCTCCGAGACCATGGCCCACAACTCGGCCATGCGCATCTCGGGTGCGCGCCGAGGCGCGCAGTCCACGCAGAAGGCGCTCGCCTCGATCGTGCTCGGCTTCGAGCTCATCGTGGTCGTGCTGATCGGACTCTCGCTCTTCGGGCTCAGCGTGCTCGAACCCCGTGAACTCGGCCTCTACATCGGCGGCGGCCTCGGGCTGCTCATCATCGTGGCGCTGGGCATCATGCGCCTGGGGCGGGCCGGCATCATCCTCGGCTGGATCGTGCACGCCCTCATGCTCGCCACCGCGATCCTGCTGCCGATGGCGCTGATCGTCGGCCTGCTGTTCACGGGCCTCTGGATCTACTGCATGGTGAAGGGCGCCCAGATCGATCGCAACCGCGCCGCCTGGCTCGCGGCTCAAGGCGGCTGAGCCCCCACTCGATAGACTCTGTTCGGGGTGAGACGCACCCCGACGAACCGGTACCGAAGGAGCGTGCATGTCCGCTGAAGAGACCCTCATCCTGGTGAAGCCCGACGGCGTGGCCCGCGGCCTCACCGGCGAGATCCTGCGCCGCATCGAGGCGAAGGGCTACACCATCGCTGACCTGCGCATGGTGCGCGCGGATCGCGAACTGCTCGCCGCGCACTACGCCGAGCACGAGGGCAAGCCCTTCTACGAGCCGCTCATCGAGTTCATGAGCTCGGGCCCGGTCGTCGCGGTGCGCGCCCAGGGCGAGCGCGTCATCGAGGGCTTCCGCTCGCTCGCGGGCACCACCGACCCCACCACGGCCGCGCCCGGCACGATCCGCGGCGACCTCGGCCGCGACTGGGGCCTCAACGTGCAGCAGAACCTCGTGCACGGCAGCGACTCGACGCTGTCGGCCGAGCGCGAGCTCGGGCTCTGGTTCGCCTGATCCCGCGGTCGTGAACGCCCTGAGCGCCGCCGAGGCGCGTCGCATCGCCCTCGCGGCTCAGGGCTTCACGAACGCGCCCCGACTGCGGCGCCGGCGCCCCTTCGACCCCGCGCTCGAGTCGCTGCACGTGCTGCAGATCGACTCGGTCAACGTGTTCGCGCGCAGCCACTACCTTCCCGTGTTCTCCAGGCACGGCCACTACGAGGCGGACGCCCTCGACCGCCACCTGTGGCGCAGCGGCGAGTACACCGAGTACTGGGCGCATGAGGCCGCGTTCGTCCCGGTGCGGGATCGGGCGCTCTTCGGGTGGCGCATGGACGAGTTCCGCGACCGCTACCGCAGCGATGGCCGCGCCGAGGCGCTGGCGCCCACCATCGACCGCGTGCGCTCGGCGCTCGCCGAGGGCAGGCCGCAGTTCGTGCGCGAACTCGAAGACGGCCCCCGCAGCGGCCGCGGCCCGTGGTGGGACTGGAGCGACACGAAACGCGCCGTCGAGAAGCTCTTCGCCTGGGGCGAGGTCGTCTCGCACGGGCGCGAGGGCTTCCAACGCCGGTACGCTCTCGCCGAGCAGGTGCTGCCCGCGCAGGCGCTCGAACCGGTCGAGCGAGAGCAGGCCCAGCGCGCGCTCGTCGAACGCGCAGCCCGCTCGCTCGGGGTCGCCACGCTCGCCGACCTCGCCGACTACCACCGGCTGAAGGCAGCCGATGCGCGGTCGGCGGTACGAGCGCTCGAAGACGACGGAGTACTGCTGCCCGTGCGCGTCACCGGTTGGACCCGGGCCGACGGTGCGCCGGAGCCCGCCTGGTTGCACCGCGACGCCCGCGTACCCGCGCGGCTCGCCCCCGACGCCCTGCTCACCCCGTTCGACCCGGTGGTCTGGTTCCGGCCCCGGGCCGAGCGCATGTTCGACTTCCACTACCGCATCGAGATCTACACGCCGAAGGAGAAGCGCCGCTACGGCTACTACTGCCTGCCGCTCATGGTCGGAGGTCGTCTCGCCGGGCGCATCGATCTCAAGGCCGATCGGCCGCGCCGGGCGGGGGAGCGGGGCGCACTGCTCGTGCAGGCCGCCTGGCAGGAGCAGCGCGCACCCGCCCGCACCGCCGAGGCGGCCGTCCCCCTGCTCGCGAAGGCCGCGCGCTGGCAGGGGCTCGACGAGGTGCGGGTGAGCGGAGCGGGCGACCTGCCGTTGCCCGCACGCTTCGACGCCGCCTAGGGCCTGTGGCTCGCCGGGGTGCGCGGGGCCCAGGGGCTCGTGAAGCCCCGTTCCCGGGGTCGAGAGTGCCCATTCCCGGGCTCGAGAGGCGGATTTCGCACGGGATCCGACGAGCGGAGCTGCGAAATCCGCCTCTCAGCGCGGGTGGGGTGAGGGGATGGCGGGAGCGAGGCCAGAACATATCGGGGGCGCGGGACGTGGGGCGGCCGATCCGCCAGGGGCGATCCGCCTCCCGCGAACCGACGCGAGAATGTCAGTGGCTCCGAGTACCCTCGAGATCATGGAACCCACGCGCAGCGTACGCCCCTTCGAGGTGATCAGCGAATACGAGCCCAGCGGCGATCAGCCGAAGGCGATCGAAGAGCTGGCCGGGCGCATCAACGCGGGCGAGACCGACGTCGTGCTGCTCGGCGCGACGGGCACCGGCAAGTCGGCCACCACGGCCTGGCTCATCGAGGCCGTGCAGCGCCCCACCCTCGTGCTCGCCCATAACAAGACGCTCGCTGCCCAGCTGGCGAGCGAGTTCCGGCAGCTGCTGCCCAACAACGCGGTCGAGTACTTCGTGAGCTACTACGACTACTACCAGCCCGAGGCCTACGTGCCGCAGACCGACACCTTCATCGAGAAAGACTCGTCGGTCAACGCCGAGGTCGAGCGCCTGCGCCACTCCACCACGAACGCGCTGCTCTCCCGACGCGACGTGGTCGTGGTCTCCACGGTGTCGTGCATCTACGGTCTCGGCAAGCCCGAAGAGTACTACGAGGCCATGGTGCCGCTCGTGGTCGGCGACAGCCTCGATCGCGACGTGCTGCTGCGGCGCTTCGTCGACATGCAGTACCAGCGCAACGACATCGAGTTCGTGCGAGGCAACTTCCGCGTGCGCGGCGACACGGTCGAGATCATTCCCATGTACGAAGAGCTGGCCATCCGCATCGAGTTCTTCGGCGACGAGATCGAGGCGCTCTACTATCTCCACCCCGTCACGGGCGAGGTGATCAAACAGGTCGAGACCGTGTCGGTCTTCCCCGGTTCGCACTACGTCGCGAGCCGCAACGTGATGAACCGCGCGATGGGCACCATCGCCGAAGAACTCGACGGGCGCACCCGGGAGCTCAAGCAGCAGAACAAGCTCGTCGAAGAGCAGCGCCTGCGCATGCGCACCACCTTCGACCTCGAGATGATGGAGCAGATCGGTTTCTGCTCGGGCATCGAGAACTACTCGCGCCACATCGACGGGCGCCGGCCCGGCGAGGCGCCGCACTGCCTGCTCGACTACTTCCCGGACGACTTCCTCGTGGTGATCGACGAGTCGCACGTCACCGTGCCCCAGATCGGTGCGATGTACGAGGGCGACGCGTCGCGCAAGCGCACGCTCGTCGATCACGGGTTCCGGCTGCCGAGCGCACTCGACAACCGGCCCCTGAAGTTCGACGAGTTCAAGCAGCGCGTCGGCCAGACCGTATACCTCTCGGCCACCCCGGGCGCCTACGAACTCGAGCGCGCCGACGGCATCGTCGAGCAGATCATCCGCCCGACGGGCCTCATCGACCCCGAGATCGTGGTCAAGCCCTCCCAGGGGCAGATCGACGACCTGCTCGAAGAGGTGCGGGTGCGAGCCGAGCGCGACGAGCGCGTACTGGTCACCACGCTCACCAAGAAGATGGCCGAGCAACTCACCACCTTCATGGAAGAGGCGGGCATCCGGGTGCGCTACCTGCACTCCGACGTCGACACGCTGCGCCGCGTCGAACTGCTCACCGAGCTGCGCGCCGGCGTCTACGACGTGCTCGTGGGCATCAACCTGCTGCGCGAGGGCCTCGACCTGCCCGAGGTGTCGCTCGTCGCGATCCTCGACGCCGACAAAGAAGGGTTCCTGCGCTCGTCGACCTCGCTCATCCAGACGATCGGCCGCGCCGCCCGCAACGTGTCGGGCCAGGTACACATGTACGCCGACACGGTCACCCGCTCGATGCGCGAGGCGATCGATGAGACCAACCGCCGACGCGAGATCCAGGTCGCCTACAACACCGAGCACGGCATCGACCCGCAGCCGCTGCGCAAGAAGATCGGCGACATCACCGAGATGCTCGCCCGCGAGGCCGCCGACACCGAAGACGTGCTCTCGCGCACCGGCGCCCACGCCCAGCGCAAGGGCGGGTCCGGACAACGGGCGAAGGGCAAGTCCGCGTCGAGGGCCGGCGCCATCGGGGCCGAGGGCGCCGCGAAGCTCGAAGAGCTCGTCTCCGACCTCACCGAGCAGATGCTCGTGGCCGCAGAAGAACTCAAGTTCGAGCTCGCCGCGCGCCTGCGCGACGAGGTGGCAGAACTGAAGCGCGAGCTGCGCAGCATGGACGCCGCGGGCCACCTCTAGGCGAGATCATCGCAGACCCAGCCCGTCGAGCCGAGCAACGATCGGAGCCCCGTGTACTGTGAAACGCCCATCCCCGGGCTCGGCACGCTCTGGATCTCCAGCCCGGCAGAGGGCGCGACCACCATCTCGGCCGACGGCTGCGCCGACATCATCCTGCGCGACGACCAGCTGATCGTCGCCGGTCCCTCGACGAGGTGGCTGCTCGCACGCGGAAGCGAGCAGCATCCCACGGTGGGGCTCAGGTTCTCTCCGGGGCTCGCGGGTGCGGGTCTCGGCATCGACGCGTTCGAGCTGCGCGACCGCATCCTCCCCGCCCAGGGCCTGCTGCCCACCGCACTCGCGGAGCGCGGGGAACGGGCGCTGCGCGCCCTGCTGGGCGCGGCGGAGTCGCCGGCGGCGCGCGGGCCGCAAGAGGGACCGACGAGCGGCGCCCCCGATCTGTCGAGGGCGGCAGAGTCTCGGTACGCGGGGAGGTTGCGCGATGCAGCGCGGGCCGTGCCTCGAGAGCTCGCGCTGCACTCTGAGGCGCGGCGGCTGCGGTGGGTCGACGAGGTTCGGGCCGCGGCGCTGCGGGCCGAACCGCTCCCGCGACTCGCCCGCCGCCTGGGATACTCGGAACGGCAGCTGCGCAGGCGCATGCTGCAGACGTTCGGCTACGGATACGCCTCGCTGCGGCGGGTGCTGCGGGCGGAGCGGGCGCGCGACCTGATCCTGCGAGGCGCGCCCCTCGCGACGGCGGCGAGCCTCGCCGGATACGCCGACCAGTCGCATATGGCGCGCGAGTTCGGGCGGGTGATCGGAGCCGCGCCCGCTCAGCTGGCCGCGGCCTCCGGGTCGAGCGGCGCGTAGAGATCGATCGAGTTGCCGTCGGGGTCGAGCACGGTCGCGTAGCGCTGCCCCCACGGCGCATCCCAGGGCTCGGTGTGCGCGGCCGCCGGGTACTGCTGCACGAGCTCGGCGTAGGCCCGGTCGACCTCGGCGGCGCTCTGCGCCCGGCAGGCGAAGCCGATGCGGCCCCCGCCTGCGACGGGGAGCTCGAAGTCCGGCATGAATCTCCGGATCGTCGAGACCGGATCCCAGGCGAGCGTCATGCCGCCCGGCAGCGTCGCCTCGGCGTGGGGCGCCTGCTCCTGCCCGTGCGGGACGTCCACGCCCAGGGCGCGGTAGAACCCGAGCGAGGCCGGAAGGTCGGCCGTGACGATACCGATGAAGTCGAATTGCAGTGTCATAGCCGCCAGCGTAGGCCGAGCGCGGGATGCGCGCTAGAACGAATCGGACACGCGGAAGGGCCCGGATCGCGGGCCCGGGTCATGACCGCTTCAGCACGCGGCCCGGTCGGATCGCCGCGCCTTCGCCCGGGCACCTCCCAGGGCTCACAGCACCAGGTAGCCGTAGCGGTCGGCGATCCGGTCGATCACACCGAGCAGCTCGTCGAGGCCGAGCGGCAGCAGCGCGGCCGGGTGCTGGGGGAGCGCATCTGCCGCATTCGCCCAGAGCGCCACCACGCGCACGGTCGGCACGAGCGACGACGCCGAGACCACTCCGTCGAGTTCGGGGTAGCGTCGCGCGATCTCGCGCGCCCACGCCCGCGATTGCTCACGGTCTCCGGAGGAGATCGCGGCGTTGCCGCCCGCGACCGCGATCCAATCGCTGTCGGAGAGGTCGAGCAGGCGCAGCGGCCGCGTGGTCTCGAAGGCCACGAGCGTGGGGGAGCCGTCGCGCAGCCGGATCATGCGCTGCGCCTGGAACACCTCGAGCAGAGCAGCCGCGAACGAACCGTCCACGGCATCGTCGGGCCGCTGGACGGAGCCCCCGGAGGCCCCGGCGCTCTCGATCACCCCGTACATCACACCGATGCCGTGGTGGTCGCCGACGGGCAGCGGGTGCGGGTCGAAACGGCCGTCGAGCGGTCCGAACGAGCGGAACTCGTGCCACGCGACCGGGTGGGCCCCGCCCGCCCGGAAGATGCGCACGATCAGTGTGCCTGCGGGCACCTCGCGCACCCAGCGCGGGTCGACGTCGAGGTCGGGAAAGCGGGCCGAATCCGGCTCGGGCAGCTGCTCGCTCACGGCAGACGGTTCAGCGCGTCGTCGACCGCGGCCGCGGCGAGGGCGGGATCCCCTCCCTGTGCCAGCCACTCGAAGGGCGCCAGCTCCTCGTCGTCGACGCGCAGGCGCATCGCGGGGGAGGTGAGCACCCGCTCGACGAGCGCCAGCGGGGTGCCCGCCGGGATCGCGGCCGCGACGATCGACCAACCGGGCAGCTCGCGGCCGTCCGGAAACTGGAATGAGGGGAGTCGCCAGCCGTCGCTGCGGCGCTGGGCGAGCAGGGTGCCCGCGGCGCAGCGCTGCCGCACTCGGGCGGGGGTGACGCCGAGCGTCTCGGCGGCCTCGCCGACGGTGACGCTGAGCTCGGCGAGCTGGCGCTCCCACAGGCGGCTGCGCCGGGTGGCGGGCAGGGAGGTGGGGCGCCGCAGTTCGCCTTCGCTCACGTCGAGACGGGCCAGCACCGACATCTCGGCGCCCGTCAGGCCTCGGAGATCGGCCTGCTGGTGGGCGAGGATGTCGGCGAGCAGCTCTTCGGCGATGTCGAGGCGATCGTCGTCGAGCTGCGTGATGAGCGCGGTGAGCCGGTCGCGGCTGGGCCGCAGGGGAGCACCCGCGAGGTCGCGGCGGCTGCGGGGGAGTTCGGCGGGAAGGTGCGCGATCGACATCTCAGGTCCTTTCGAGAACTTGCATCAATAATATCCGAAAGCGACCTGGGAGGGAAGTGCGCCTGCGGCGAAATCCGCCGAATCACTCGTACACATGTTCGAATATTCAGCCGTGGCGACGTAGGATGGATCAGTGACTTCGAAGAGCGCCGCACCCACCAGCACCACCCCGATCCGCTCGTCTGCCGCACACGCCCAGATCAGCGTCCAGGGGGCCCGCGTGCACAACCTGCAAGACATCGATCTGGCGATCCCGCGCGACTCGATGGTCGTCTTCACTGGGCTGTCGGGCAGCGGCAAGTCGAGCCTCGCATTCGACACGATCTTCGCCGAGGGGCAGCGACGCTACGTCGAGTCGCTCAGCGCCTACGCCCGCCAGTTCCTCGGGCAGGTCGACCGCCCCGACGTCGACTTCATCGAGGGGCTGAGCCCCGCCGTCTCGATCGACCAGAAGTCGACCAACCGCAACCCGCGAAGCACGGTCGGCACCATCACCGAGATCTACGACTACATGCGCCTGCTCTGGGCGCGCGTCGGAGTGCCGCACTGCGCGATCTGCGGGGAGCGCATCGCGTCGCAGACCGTGCAGCAGATCGCCGATCGCCTCATGGAGCTTCCCGAGCGCACCCGCTACCAGGTACTCGCCCCTGTCGTCAGCAAGAAGAAGGGCGAGTTCGTCGACCTCTTCCAGGATCTCGCGGCGGCCGGCTACTCGCGCGCGCTCGTCGACGGCGAGCTGGTGCAGCTCAGCGATCCGCCCAAGCTCAAGAAGCAGATCAAGCACGACATCTCGGTGGTCGTCGACCGCCTCGTGGCCGGCCCCGACGTGCTGGGCCGCCTCACGGACTCCCTCGAGACCGCGCTGCGACTCGCGGGAGGCATCGTGGCGGTCGACTTCGTGGATCTGGAGCAGGGGGACGAGGATCGCACCCGGCTCTTCTCCGAGCACCTGAGCTGCCCCAATCAGCACCCGGTGCAGCTCACCGAGATCGAGCCCCGCACCTTCTCGTTCAACGCACCCTTCGGCGCGTGCTCCGCGTGCTCGGGCCTCGGCACGAGCATGTCGGTCGACGAGGATCTGGTGCTCGGCGACCCCGAGCTCTCGATCGCCGAGGGCGTCATCGTGCCCTGGACCAGCCAGGGCAGGAGCCTCTACCAGTACTACGAGAAGCTGCTCGTCGGCCTCTCGAGAGATCTCGACTTCTCGCTCGACACCCCTTGGGGCGAACTGAGCGACGACGTGCGCACCGCGGTGCTCTACGGCAACAACTTCAAGGTCAACGTGCGCTGGAAGAACCGCTTCGGCCGCGAAGTCAAGTACTCGAGCGGCTTCGAGGGCGTGATCCCGTTCATCGAGCGCCAATACGCAGAGGCTGAGAGCGACACGAAGCGCGACCGCTGGCAGGAGTTCCTGCGCGAGGTGCCGTGCCACGCCTGCCACGGCCAGCGCCTCAAGCCCGAGGTGCTCGCGGTGACGGTGAACGGCGAGTCGATCTCGGGCGTCACCGAGTTCAGCCTCACCGAAGCCAAGCGGTTCTTCGACGAGGTCACGCTCACCGAGCGAGAGGCCCGCATCGCCGCCCAGGTGCTGCGCGAGATCCGGCTGCGCTTCGACTTCCTCATCGAGGTCGGCCTCGGCTACCTAACGCTGGCCCGCGCCGCGGGCACCCTCTCGGGCGGCGAAGCCCAGCGCATCCGCCTCGCCACGCAGATCGGCTCGGGCCTCACGGGCGTGCTCTACGTGCTCGACGAGCCGAGCATCGGCCTGCACCAGCGCGACAACCGCCGTCTCATCGAGACCCTGATCAAGCTGCGCGATCTCGGCAACACCCTGATCGTGGTCGAGCACGACGAGGAGACCATCGAAGCGGCCGACTGGATCGTCGACATCGGGCCCGGTGCCGGCGTCGAGGGCGGCACCGTGGTGCACTCGGGCGAGTACCGCGAGCTGCTCGAGAACCGTCGCTCGATCACCGGCGACTACCTCGCCGGGCGGCGCAGCATCGTCACCCCGAAGAAGCGCCGCAAGCGCGACCGCAACCGCGAGCTCAAGGTCGTGGGAGCCCGCTCCAACAACCTGCAGAACGTCGACGCCGTGTTCCCCCTCGGCGTCATGACCGCGGTGACGGGCGTGAGCGGCTCGGGCAAGTCGACGCTCGTCAACGACATCCTCTACCGGGTGCTCGCGAACCAGCTCAACGGCGCACGCCTCGTGCCCGGCAAGCACACCCGCATCACCGGCCTCGAGCACCTCGACAAGGTCGTGCACGTCGACCAGGCCCCCATCGGGCGCACGCCCCGATCCAACCCGGCCACCTACACCGGCGTGTTCGACAAGATCCGCACCCTCTTCGCCGAGACCCCCGAGGCGAAGACCCGCGGCTATCTGCCGGGCCGCTTCAGCTTCAACGTGAAGGGCGGCCGCTGCGAGGCCTGCTCGGGCGACGGCACCCTGAAGATCGAGATGAACTTCCTGCCCGACGTCTACGTCGCCTGCGAGGCCTGCGGGGGCAAGCGCTACAACCGCGAGACCCTGCAGGTGCGCTACAAGGGCAAGAACATCTCCGAGGTGCTCGAGATGCCCATCGCCGAGGCCGAGGAGTTCTTCAAGCCCATCTCGTCGATCCACCGCTACATGAAGACGCTCGTCGACGTCGGCCTCGGCTACGTGCGGCTCGGCCAGAGCGCCACCACGCTGAGCGGCGGCGAGGCGCAGCGCGTCAAGCTCGCCACCGAGCTGCAGAAGCGCTCGAACGGCCGCAGCATCTACGTGCTCGACGAACCCACCACCGGGCTGCACTTCGAAGACGTGCGCAAGCTGCTGCTCGTCCTCAACGGCCTCGTCGACAAGGGCAACACCGTCATCACGATCGAGCACAACCTCGACGTGATCCGCAGCGCCGACTGGATCATCGATCTCGGGCCCGAGGGCGGTTCCGGAGGCGGCACGATCCTCGCGACGGGCACTCCCGAGCAGGTCGCGAAGCACCCCGAGAGCCACACCGGCCGATTCCTCGCCGAGGTGCTCGAGGGCTGGGCCGCGAAGTCGGCGCGCGCCGTGCAGGCGGCTGAGGCGGCGAAGGCCTCGGCTTGATCCAGCCCGTCGACAACCGCGCCGCGTTCCGGCCGGCCCAGGGCGAGATCCCCACCAGCCCAGGCGTCTACCGGTTCAGCGACAAGCACGGGCGCGTGCTCTACATCGGCAAGGCGAAGAACCTCAGGGCGCGGCTGTCCAACTACTTCCAGCCGATGCACTCGCTGATGCCGCGCACCCGCACCATGCTGTCGCTCGCGGCGAAGGTCGACTGGACGGTGGTGGCCACCGACACCGAATCCCTCGTGCTCGAGCACACGTGGATCACGGAGTTCAAACCGCCCTTCAACGTGCAGTTCAAGGACGACAAGTCGTACCCGTACCTCGCCGTCACGCTGCGCGAAGAAGCCCCCCGCCTCATCATCACCCGCAACGAGAAGATCCGCGGCGCGCGGTACTTCGGGCCATACCCGAAGGTGTGGGCGCTGCGCGAGACCACGCAGCTGCTGCAGCGCGCGTTCCCCATCCGCACCTGCAACGACGCCGACTACAAGCGCGCCATGCAGAGCGGGCGCCCCTGCCTCGCGGGGCAGATCGGCCGCTGCCACGGCCCCTGCTCCCGGCTCATCACCATCGAGGCGCACCGCGAACGCGTGGGCGAGCTCGTCTCGTTCCTCGCGGGCGGCGACACCCGTCACCTGCGCGAGCTGCAGCGGGCGATGCGCGACGCGGCGGCCGAGCAGCGCTACGAGGACGCCGCGCGGCTGCGCGACCAGGCGCAGGCCGTCGAGCACGTCATGGAGAAGAACGCGGTGGTGCTCGGCACCGGCTCGAAGCTCGACGTGAA
Organism: Leucobacter muris; assembly: GCF_004028235.1. Classification (NCBI taxonomy): domain Bacteria; kingdom Bacillati; phylum Actinomycetota; class Actinomycetes; order Micrococcales; family Microbacteriaceae; genus Leucobacter; species Leucobacter muris. The sequence continues at coordinate 1,729,547 of NZ_CP035037.1, forward strand.
CCTCGACGTGTTCGGACTGCGGGCCGACGAACTCGCGGCGGCCGCCCACCAGTTCATCATCCGAGGGGGCAGGATCCGCGGCGAACGCAGCTGGATCGTCGACGTCGAACTCGACGACTCTCCCGCGAAGCTGCTGGAGCAGGTGATCCAGTCGGCCTACGACGGCGAGCGGGAACCGCCGCCCGAGATCCTCGTGCCGCTGCTGCCAGAGAACACCCCCGAGCTCGAGGAGGCCCTGAGCGCGCAGCGGCCCCGCCGCGGCCGCGTGCGCGTGCGCATCCCCGAGCGGGGCGACAAGGCGCAGCTCATGGAGCGCGCCGTGCTGAACGCGGGGGAGCACCTGATCCGGCACAAGCTCAAACGGGCCGCCGACCTCACCGCGCGCACCGACGCGCTCGCCGAACTGCAGCAGGCGCTCGGCATGGATGAGCCGCCGCTGCGCATCGAGTGCATCGACGTGTCGCACCTGCAGGGCACCGGCGTGGTCGCCTCGCTCGTCGTCTTCGAAGACGGCCTGCCCGCGAAGGGTGCCTACCGCAAGTACCGCATCGAGCAGACGCGCGACGACACCGACTCCATCCACCAGGTCGTCGCCCGCCGCGCCGCGCAGCTGAACGCCGCCCGCGAGGCGGGCGAACAGCCGAGCGGCATCTACCGCGACCGCCCCCAACTCGTCATCGTCGACGGCGGCGAGCCCCAGGTGAAGGCCGCGGCGCGCGCGCTCGCCGAGGCCGGCATCACCGACGTCGCACTGTGCGGGATCGCGAAGCGCCTCGAGGAGATCTGGCTGCCCGGCGACCCGTTCCCCGTGATCCTGCCCCGCACGAGCGAGGCGCTGTTCCTCGTGCAGCGCGTGCGCGACGAGGCCCACCGCTTCGCGATCACCTTCCAGCGCCAGCGCCGCAGCACGTCGATCGCGAGCCGCCTCTCCGAGATCCCGGGCCTCGGCCCGAAGCGCGTGCAGGGTCTGCTCAAGCACTTCGGCTCCGTGGCGCGCCTGCGCGCCGCCTCCCACGACGAACTCGCCTCGGCTCCGGGCCTCGGTCCGAAGCTCGCCGAGCAGATCCTCGGCCACCTCGCCTCGTCGGCCCCGGCCGACGGAACCGCGCCCGACGAACCCGAAGCCTCCGCTGCGGCTAAACTTGAGGCATCGATCGATGAGGCACCAGAGGGCGCGTCGCAAGGCGCGCCAGACGAGGGGAACACGGCGTGAACGAGCAGGTATCCGGGCAGGAAATCCTCATCGTCACGGGCATGTCGGGCGCCGGCCGCAGCACGGTCGCCAACACGCTCGAAGACCTGGGCTGGTACGTCGTCGACAACCTGCCCCTCTCGATGCTCAAGACGCTCGCCGACATGGCCGACCGGTCCGGGGGAGCGCTGCCCCGCATCGTGGCCGTGGTCGACGTGCGCGGCCGAGACCTCTTCGCCGAGATCCAAGACGTGATCGACGAGCTGCGCGAGACCGCGACGGTGCGTGTCGTCTTCCTCGACGCCACCGACGAGATCCTCGTTCGCCGCTACGAGTCGGTGCGGCGCCCGCACCCGCTGCAGGGCGAGGCGGGCAGTCTGCTCGAGGGCATCCGCCTCGAGCGCGAGCGCCTGCAGGAGCTGCGGGCCTCGAGCGACGTGGTGATCGACACCTCGCGGTACAACGTGCACGACCTGTCGACCGCCACGCGCGATCTGTTCTCCGACGACAACACGCCCGGCCTGCAGCTCTCCGTGCTCAGCTTCGGCTTCAAGTACGGCGCGCCCACCGACGTCGACCTGATGGTCGACATGCGCTTCCTGCCCAACCCGTTCTGGATCCCCGAACTCCGGCCCCTCACGGGCGTCGACCCCGAGGTCAAGGACTACGTGCTGAGCCGCGACGGCGCCGAGGAGTTCCTCGACCACTACATCGCCGCTCTCACCCCCGTCCTCGCCGGTTTCCAGCGGGAGAACAAGCGGCACGCCTCACTCGCGGTAGGGTGTACCGGCGGCAAGCACCGCTCGGTCGCGACCGCCCGCGAGCTCGCCGACCGCCTCGCCGGCCTGCCGGGTGTGAGCGTCAGCCTGCGCCATCGCGACCTCGGCCGCGAATAGCCCGCGCGCCGCACCCGAAACCTCTCCACCCTCATTCTCCGAAAGGATCCGATTCGTGCTGTCTACTCCCGAGGTGAAGAGCGAACTCGTACGGTTCCCGGTGCAGCGCACCGGTGAGCGCGTCGCCGAGGTCGCCACGATTCTGCGTCTCGCGGGCGGACTCCACACGATCTCGGGTCGCATCGCCCTCGAGGCCGAGCTGCACACGCCGCAGATCGTGCAGCGCGTGCGCAAAGACCTCGCCGAGCTCTACGGGGTGCGCTCCGAGGCCAAGCAGCTGCCGCCGTCGAGCACGCGGCCCGGCGCCCCCCAGTTCCTCGTGCGCGTGCTCGACGGCGAGACGCTGGCGCGTCAGCTCGGCCTGCTCGATCAGCGCCGCCGCCAGATCCGCGGCCTCCCGAACCGTCTCACCACCGGCGCCCAGGCCGAGCTCGCCGCGATCTGGCGCGGCGCCTTCCTCGCCCGCGGCGGCATCACCGCTCCGGGCCGCTCCGCGTCGCTCGAGATCGTCTGCCCCACCAGCGAGGTCACGATGGCGCTCGTCGGCGCGGCGAGCCGCATCGGCATCGAGGCGAAGAGCCGCGAGATCCGGGGCCAGAACAAGGTGCTGATCCGCGACAGCCAGGCGATCGGCGAGATGCTCGGCGCGATGGGCGCGCAGCAGGCCCGCTCCAGCTGGGACGAGCTGCGCCGCGCCCGCGAGACCCGCGCGACCGCGAACCGGCTCGTCAACTTCGACGACGCCAACCTGCGGCGCTCGGCGCAGGCGTCGGTCGCCGCGTGCGCTCGCATCGAGCGCGCACTCGAGATCCTCGGCGACGACGTGCCCAAGCACCTGAATTACGCCGGCCAGCTGCGTCTCGCGCATCGCGAGGCGAGCCTCGACGACCTCGGCGCCCGCGCCGATCCGCCGCTCACCAAGGACGCGATCGCGGGCCGCATCCGGCGTCTGCTCGCGATGGCCGACAAGGAGGCGGAGGCCCGAGGCATCCCGGGCACCGAGGCGAGCCTGCCCGAAGAACTCGATTCGATGTAACGCGCGCGCGGCCGGGCGTCAACCCTGCCGCACCCGGCTGATTCTCCGCCACTTCCGGGCGCCAGAGCCCTAGACTTGAACCGTCAACTGTCGAACGCAGAGATTGGAGCACCTCATGGCTGCTTATTCACTCCCCGAGCTTCCCTACGATTACGCCGCGCTCGAGCCGCACATCAGCGGCAAGATCATGCAGTTGCACCACGACAAGCACCACCAGGCCTATGTGACCGGCGCGAACACGGCTCTAGAGCAGATCGCCGAGGCGAGCGACTCAGACAACCTCGCCGCCGTGAACAAGCTCGAGAAGGATCTCGCCTTCAACCTCGGCGGTCACGTCAACCACACCATCTTCTGGAACAACCTCTCGCCCGAGGGCGGGGAGCGCACCGAGGGCGAGCTCGCCGCGGCGATCGACGAGCACTTCGGCTCGTTCGAGAAGTTCCAGGCCCACTTCACCGCCACTGCGCTCGGTGTGCAGGGCTCCGGCTGGGCCGTGCTCGCGTGGGATGCGCTGGGTCAGCGCCCGAACATCGTGCAGCTCTTCGACCAGCAGGGCAACCTGCCCGCCGGCACCGTGCCGCTGCTCATGCTCGACGTCTGGGAGCACGCTTACTACCTCGACTACCTCAACGTGCGCGCCGACTACGTGAAGGCGTTCTGGCACATCGCGAACTGGCAGGACGTGGCGAAGCGCTTCGAGGCCGCCCGCTCGCAGACGCCCGGCCTGATCTGAGCCCGCCCCGGCATGCGCACCATCGAATCACTGGGAGACCTGCGCTCCCGCACCGTCATCGTCCGCTGCGATCTGAACGTTCCGCTGTCCGACGGCGTCATCACCGATGACGGCCGCATCCGCGCCTCGCTCACCACGATCCGCGAGCTTCGCGATGCGGGGGCGAAGATCGTGATCATCAGCCACCTGGGCCGCCCGAAGGGCGAGCCCGAGGCCCGCTACTCGCTGAAGCCGGTGGCGGTGCGCATGTCGGAGCTGCTCGGAGCGCCCGTCGAGTTCGTCGACCAGACCGTCGGCGCCTCGGCGTCGGCGGCCGTCGGCGCGCTCGTCGACGGCGACGTCGTGCTGCTCGAGAACCTGCGTTTCAACGCGGGGGAGACCAGCAAGGACGACGCCGAACGGCGCGCCTTCGCCGAGCAGCTCGCCGAGCTCGGCGACGCGTTCGTCTCGGACGGCTTCGGCGTCGTGCACCGCCGCCAGGCCAGCGTGTACGACCTCGCGCAGCTGCTGCCGAGCGCCGCCGGCCGACTCGTCGCGGCCGAACTCGAGGTGCTGCAGCGCCTCACCGTCGACCCCGCGCGCCCGTACACGGTGGTGCTCGGCGGTTCGAAGGTCTCCGACAAGCTCGGGGTCATCTCGCACCTCATCGAGCGCGTCGACACGCTGCTCATCGGAGGCGGCATGCTCTTCACCTTCCTCGCAGCCCAGGGCCACGCCGTCGCGGCGAGCCTGCTCGAGCAGGATCAGCTCGACACCGTGCGGGGCTACCTCGCCGATGCCGAGAAGCGCGGCGTGCGCATCGTGCTGCCGACCGACGTGGTCGTCGCAGAGACCTTCTCGGCCGACGCCGCCCACGAGATCGTCCCCGCCGACGCGATCGAGTCGTCGAGCTTCGGCGACGCGGGCATCGGACTCGACATCGGCCCCGACTCGGCGACCGCGTTCGCCGACGTGATCGCCTCATCTGCGACGGTCTTCTGGAACGGCCCCATGGGCGTCTTCGAGATGGAGGCCTTCGCCGCCGGCACGCGCGCCGTCGCGAAGGCCCTCACCGAGACCGAGGGCTTCACCGTCGTCGGCGGCGGCGACTCCGCTGCCGCCGTGCGCGCGCTCGGGTTCTCCGACGATCAATTCGGCCACATCTCGACGGGCGGCGGGGCGAGCCTCGAGTTCCTCGAGGGCAAGCAGCTCCCAGGACTGGAGGTCCTCGCATGACCCAGAAAGCGCAGCGCACCCCGCTGATCGCCGGCAACTGGAAGATGAATCTCGACCATCTGCAGGCCATCGCCCTCGTGCAGAAGCTCTCGTGGGGCCTCAAGGACGTCAAGCACGACTACAGCGAGACCGAGGTGGCGGTCTTCCCGCCGTTCACCGACCTGCGATCGGTGCAGACGCTGCTGGCCGCCGACAAGCTGTCGCTCGTGCTCGGCGCGCAAGACGTGTCGCCGCACGAATCGGGCGCCTACACGGGCGACGTCTCCGCCCAGATGCTCGCGAAGCTCGACGTGCACTACCTGCTCGTCGGCCACTCCGAGCGCCGTCAGGGCCACGGCGAGAGCGACGAACTCGTGGGGCAGAAGGCCCTCGCAGCGCACCGAGCCGGAATGGTGCCGATGATCTGCGTCGGCGAGACCGCGGAAGACCTCGAGCAGCACGGCGCCGCGGCGATCCCGCTCGCCCAGCTCGCGGCCGCGCTCGCGCCGCTGCCGCAGGACGCCGAGTTCGTGATCGCCTACGAGCCCGTCTGGGCCATCGGCAGCGGCCAGGCGGCCACCCCCGAGCAGGCTCAGGAGGTCGCCAAGGCGATCCGGGAGTCGCTGCGCGAACTGCGCGGAGACGAACGCGCCGATGCCACCCGCGTGCTCTACGGCGGCTCGGTATCGAGCCAGAACGTGGCCGGCTTCCTGCGTCAGCCGGATGTCGACGGCGCCCTCGTCGGCGGAGCCAGCCTGAAGTCGGACGAGTTCACCCGCATCATCCAGTTCAAGAAGCACGTCACCGGTGCGTGAGCCGGGGCGCCGCAATCGGCGCCCAGCTCGCGAGCGGTATACTAGACCTCGGCCTACCGCGCCCTCGACCCCTGAAAGGTGAACTGCGTGCTCATCCTCAAGATCGCCCTGATCGTCGTCCTCGTGATCACGAGCCTGCTGCTCACCCTGTTCATCCTGCTGCACAAGGGTCGTGGCGGCGGCCTCTCCGACATGTTCGGCGGCGGCGTGACCTCGAGCCTCGGCTCGTCGGGCGTCGCCGAGCGCAACCTCAACCGCATCACCGTCGTCGTGTCGCTGGTGTGGGTCGCGTCGATCGTGGGTCTCGGGCTCATCGCCCGCTTCTCGGTGGTCTGACCCCGGATCACCGGCGGGCCCCGTGCCTCGCCCAGAGGCGACCCCGCCCACGACTTCGCAGTTCTGTAGCAGAAAGGTATTCAGTGCCAGGCAGTAACGCCATTCGCGGCGCCCGCGTCGGATCCGGACCCATGGGGGAGAAGGACCACGGAGCGCGCGCCGAACGTATTCAGATCTCGTACTGGGACGCGCTCGGCAACGAGACGATCCGCTACTTCGCGGCCGACGTCGCACCCGAGGAGATCCCCGAGCAGATCGATTCGCCGACCACCGGCCTTCCCGCCGGTCGAGACCGCGAGAACCCCCCGCTGCTCCCCAAGAACGAGCCGTACAAGACGCACCTCGCGTACGTGAAGGAGCGGCGCACGCCCGAAGAGGCCGAGGAGCTGCTCGAGGCCGCGCTGCAGAAGCTCCGCGCCCGGCGCGGCACCGCCGCGAAGTCGGCGTAGCGCCCCAGCCCAGCAGAGAGAAGCCCCGGTCCGATGAGACCGGGGCTTCTTCGTGTTTCAGCGCGTCAACGCTTTCGTCGCGTTAGCGCGTTCGTCGGATCAGCGCGTTCGTCGCGCTCGGATCAGATCTCGGCGAGCAGCGGGTCGAGCGCGGATCGATCGCCGTAGGGCAGCGTCAGCGCGACCACCGGCCGACCTCGCTCGGCGAGCACCTCGCGATCGCCTCGCGCCTGGGCGGCGATGAGCACGCCGAAGCTCTGGGAATCGGGGATCGGTACGTCGGGCGCACCAACGTCGCCGATCTGCAGGAACGCGCCGAGCGCGCGGCCGCCCTTGTGCAGCTGGCCGACCGAGTGCAGGTAGCTCGGCCCGAAACCGAGGGCGACGGGCACGCCGAGCGTCGTCGCCAGCCGATCCCGCAGTTCGCCGAGCGGCTCGGCGAGCGCGCCGTTCGGGTCGACGTACGCCTGGATCGCGAGGTACCCGTCGCTCGGAACCGCCTCCCGCAGGCGACGCAGGACCTCGCCCGCCGACAGCGCCTGCGCAGTCGGCGACGACGAACCGTCGGCCTCGGCGAGCGCGGCGCGAGCCGCCACCTTCGCGGCCTCCACGTCGGGCTGGTCGAACGGGTCGATCCCCATGAGCCGACCGAGCGCCGAGGTGGCGACCTCCCACAGCAGCATCTGGGCGCCCAGGGGAGCGGAGACGAGCACACCCGCCTCGGGGGCCGGTTCGATCGCGCCGCGAGCGTCGCCGTCGGCGACGCTCACCACCACAGCCTGGGCCGGCGTCTCGCGCAACTCGGGGGCCGACTCGTGCAGCGCGATCGGCAGCACGCCGTGCCCGTCCTTGCCCGTGGATTCGGCGATGAGCTGCTCGATCCAGCTGCCGAGACCCCATCGAGCGCTGCGCGTCTCGCGCACCGCGAGCACGAACCGCCGGGGAAGCCCGCCCGCGAGCGCGGCCGCCAGACGCAGCGCCGGATTGTCGGCGGTGTCGCGCGCGAGCAGCCCGCGCACCTCCGCGGCCTCCGCCACGAGACGGCGGATATCAACGCCTGCCAGCCCCGAGGGCACCAGCCCGAAAGCTGTGAGAGCCGAGAATCGACCGCCCACGTTCGGGTCGGCGTTGAACACCCGACGCCCCGCCGCACGCGACTCCTCGTCGAGCGGGGACCCCGGATCCGTGACGATCACCACGCGGCTCGCGGGATCGATGCCGGCCGCCCGGAACGCCTGCTCGAAGGTCGCGAGATGGCTGCGGGTCTCGATCGTGCTGCCCGACTTCGAACTCACCACCACTGCGGTGCGGGCCAGATCCCCGGAGAGGACGCGAGCCACGGCCGCGGGATGGGTGGAGTCGATCATGGTGAGCTCGACGCCCGCCCAGCGGGCGAGCACCGCCGGCGCGAGGCTCGATCCACCCATGCCGCACAGCACGAAGCGATCGACGCCGGCGCTCGCGAACTCGGCCCGCAGCGACTCGATCCGGGGGATCAACTCGGCCGCCGCCGGCTCGAAGTCGGTCCACCCCAGCCGGATCGCGGCCTCGGCCTCCGCCTCCGCACCCCACAGGGTCGCGTCGTGTGCGAAGATGCGGCTCGCCACACGACCCCGCACGAGCTCCTCGACGAGTTCAGCGGTGCGCCCGCCGTTCACGCGCTCGATGTCATCGCCGAAGGCGATCCCGATCCCAGCCATGATTGCTCTCCCCTCGGTGGCCTGCTCCGTGCTCGTCCCGCTCAGTCGGCCAGCGCACGCTCCACGGTGCCGCAGAGCTCCGCCCACGAGGCGTCGAACTTCTGCAGCCCCTCGAGCTCGAGCTTCTCGGTGACCTCGCCGTAATCGATGCCCAACGCGTCGATCGCGTTGAGCAGCTGATTCGATTCCAGGTACTCGGAGGTGACGGTCTCGCCCCGCACCTCGCCGTGATCCGCGAACGCGTTCAGCGTCGCCTCGGGCATCGTGTTGACCGTCTGCGGCGCGACGAGCTCCTCGACGTACAGGGTGTCGCGCAGCGACGGATCCTTCACCCCCGTGGAGGCCCAGAGCGGGCGCTGCGCATTGGCGCCGAGATCGAGCAGCAGGCGGGCCCGCTCGGTATCGAACGCCTGCTCGAAGACCTCGTAGGCGAGGCGGGCGTTCGCGACGCCGGCCTGACCCTTGAGCGCGAGCGCCTCGGCGGTGCCGACCGCGGTCAGCCGCGCATCGATCTCGCTGTCGACGCGCGACACAAAGAACGACGCGACCGAGTGAATGCCCGACAGATCGTGCCCGGCCGCGCGAGCCCGCTCGAGGCCGGTGAGATACGCGTTGATCACCTGACGGTAGCGCTCGAGGCTGAAGATGAGCGTCACATTGACGCTGATGCCCGCAGCGATCGTCTCGGTGATGGCTTCGAGGCCCTCGACCGTGGCCGGGATCTTGATCATCGCGTTGGGGCGGTCCACCTTCGCCCACAGCTCGCGCGCCTGCGCCACCGTGCCCGCGGTGTCACGGGCGAGACCCGGCTCCACCTCGATCGACACGCGGCCGTCGCGGCCGCCGGACTCGGCGTACACCTCGGCGAAGACGTCGCACGCATCGGCGACATCGGCCGTCGTCAACTCGACGATGGTCGAGGCCACGTCGAGGCCGGGCCCGGCGCACGCCGAGATCCGCTCGCCGTAGCCGACGCCGCTGCCGATCGCACCGGCGAAGATCGTCGGGTTCGTGGTCACTCCGACCACGTCGTGGCTCGCGATCAGCGCGCGCAGCTCACCGCTGTCGAGACGCGACCGCGACAGGTCGTCGAGCCAGATGCTGACACCCGCGCGGCTGAGAGCCCGAGTCGACTCGCTCATCGTGCCACCTCCGCCAGGCTCCGCTCGCCGGCGCCCAGGCTGCGCGCCACGTGCGCGATGCTCTCGCGTGCCGCATCGACCACGGCCTCGGTCGTGATCCCGAACTCCCTGAACAGCGTCTCGTAGTCGGCCGAGGCTCCGAAGTGCTCGATCGACACCGAACGGCCCCGATCGCCCACGTAGCGCTCCCAGCCGAGCGCCAGGCCCGCCTCGACGCTCACGCGCGCCGGAACGGTCGCCGGCAGCACGCTCTCGCGGTACTCCTCGCTCTGCTCGGCGAACCACTCCAGGCACGGCGCGCTCACCACGCGTGCGCCGACGCCGTCGGCCGCGAGCCGCTCGCGCGCCTCGACCGCCAGCTGCACCTCGGAGCCGGTCGCGATGAGCAGCACGTCGACGGACCCGGTGGGGGAGTCGGCCAGCACGTAGGCGCCGCGACGCACACCCTCGGCGGCCTGCTCGGCCGTCGCGAACTCGCCGCCCCGGGGCAGCACGGGCACGTTCTGACGCGTGAGCGCGATACCGGTCGGCCCCGCGTGACGGCTCAGCACCTCGTGCCACACCACCGCGGTCTCGTTGGCGTCGGCGGGGCGCGCCATCGCGAGGTTCGGGATCGCGCGCAGCGAGGCCAGGTGCTCGATCGGCTGGTGGGTCGGGCCGTCCTCGCCGAGGGCGATGGAATCGTGCGTCCACACGAAGATGCTCGGCACGTTCATCAGCGCCGCCAGGCGCACCGCAGGGCGCATGTAGTCGGCGAACTGCAGGAAGGTGCCGCCGTAGCTGCGCGTCGGACCGTGCAGCTGGATGCCGTTGAGGATCGCGGCCATCGCGTGCTCGCGGATGCCGAAGTGCAGCACACGACCGTAGGGGTCGCCCTGCCACGCCGACGTCGAGCGGCGGCTCGGCACGAACGAGGGCGCGCCCGGGATCGTGGTGTTGTTCGAGCCCGCGAGGTCGGCGGATCCGCCCCACAGCTCGGGCATGATCGGCCCCAGAGCGGCGAGCACCTTGCCGCTCGCGGACCGCGTCGCCACGCTCTCGCCCGGCTCGAAGACAGGCAGCGCCTCGGCCGCGCCCTCGGGCAGCTCGCCGGCCTCGAGACGGTCGAGCAGCGCCTTGCGTTCGGGGTTGGCGGCGGCCCACTCGTCGAAGGAGCGCTGCCACTCGGCGTGCCGCTCGGCACCGCGCTCAACCGCCTTGCGCGTGTGCTCGATCACCTCGGAGGCGACCGCGAAGTGCTGCTCGGGGTCGAAGCCCAGCGCCCGCTTGAGGGCCGCGAGCTCGTCGCCGCCCAGCTTCGAGCCGTGGATGCCGCCGGTGTTCTGCTTGCCGGGGGAGGGCCAGCCGATGATCGTCTTCAGGATGATGAGGCTCGGCTTCGAGGTCTCGGCCTGCGCCGCCTCGATCGCACGATTCAGCTCGACCAGATCCTCGACGTACTCGCCCGTCTTCTTCCAGTCGACCTCGATCACCTGCCAGCCGTAGGCCTCGTAGCGCTTCGCGACGTCTTCGGAGAACGAGATGTCGGTGTCGTCCTCGATCGAGATCTGATTGGAGTCGTAGATCGCGATGAGGTTGCCGAGCTCCTGGTGGCCGGCGAGCGACGAGGCCTCGGCCGTCACGCCCTCCTGCAGGTCGCCGTCACCCGCGACCACGTAGACGAAGTGGTCGAACGGGCTGCTGCCGGGAGCAGCCTCCGGGTCGAAGAGGCCGCGCTCGTAGCGGGCCGCGTAGGCGAAGCCGACGGCCGACGCGAGCCCCTGCCCGAGCGGGCCCGTCGTGATCTCGACACCGTCGGTGTGGCCGTACTCGGGGTGCCCGGGCGTCTTCGAACCCCACGTGCGCAGCGCCTTCAGATCGTCGAGCTCGAGACCGTACCCGCCGAGGTACAGCTGCACGTACTGGGTGAGCGACGAGTGGCCCACCGACAGGATGAAGCGGTCGCGGCCGATCCAGCCCGCGTCGGCAGGATCGTGGCGCATCACCCGCTGATGCAGCAGATAGGCGAGAGGCGCGAGGCTGATCGCGGTGCCCGGGTGGCCGTTGCCCACCTTCTCCACCGCGTCAGCCGCCAGCACCCGCGCGGTGTTCACCGCGAGATCATCGAGCTCGTCCCACTGCAGTTCGTTTCCCAAGAGACACCTTTCGACGGGAAGAATCCGAGCGCGTTCGCGCACACACCGACAATCTTACGGCAGCCGGGGTAGCATAGAGGGTGATGTCCACCGAGATCTCAGCCCAGTCGCAGGCCGCATCGCACACCGAGCAGGCTCGGCCCCGCCGCCCCTTCGGACGCGTCGTCAAGAACTACGTCGCGCTCACCAAACCGCGCGTCATGGAACTGCTGCTCGTGGTGACCGTTCCGGCCATGATCCTCGCCGAACGCGGCCTGCCCGACCTGTGGCTGGTGCTCGCCACGCTCATCGGCGGCGCGATGAGCGCAGGATCGGCCGGCGCCTTCAACTGCTACATCGACCGCGAGGCCGACCGCCTCATGAAGCGCACCAAGAACCGGCCGCTCGTCACGGACGAGATCTCGGATCGCAACGCGCTCGTGTTCGCCTGGGTGCTCGGCGTGATCTCGATCGTGTGGCTCTACGCCACCACCAACTGGCTGGCCGCCGTGCTCGGCGCGGCCGCCATCTTTACCTACGTGGTCGTCTACACGATGTGGCTCAAGGGCCGCAGCGAGCAGAACATCATCTGGGGCGGGATCGCGGGCTGCTTCCCCGTGCTCATCGGCTGGGCCGCGGTGACCGGCTCCCTCGGCTGGCCCGCCTGGGTGTTCTTCATCATCATCTTCCTCTGGACTCCGGCCCACTACTGGCCGCTGTCGATGCGCTACCGCGAGGACTACGCGGCGGCGGGCGTCCCCATGCTCGGTGTCGTGCGCGGCCGCGCGACCGTCGGCCTGCAGGTCATCCTCTATACCTGGGCCACTGTCGCGTCGAGCCTGCTGCTCATCCCCGCGCCCGGCATCGGCTGGCTGTACACCGCCGTCGCACTGCTCTCGGGTGGCTACTTCATCCTGCAGGCGCACCGTCTCTACGGCAGCGCGATCCGCGGGCAGGAGGGCAAGCCCATGCAGGTGTTCCACGGCTCCATCACCTACCTCTCCGTGCTGTCGCTCGCGATCGCGATCGATCCGCTGCTGCCGTTCTGAGTCGTGGGCGCCTGAGGTTCGGGCTCCCTGATGCGGCGTTCCCTGACTCGCAGGCTCCGACTTGCGAGGTCGATTCGAGGGTTCGATTCGTGCACGGCTGATCCTGCCGGCCCCTGACTCAGCATCCTTAGGCATGCAGGCTCCGCGGCCTGTGGGTTGCGCGCCTTCGACTCGCGAATCCTCGCTTTGAAAGTTCGCAGCTTGCGAGACCGCGCCTTGCGAGATCTTGGCTCGCGAACCCTCGCCTTGGACGATCACGGCTTGGAAGATCGTGGCTTGCCGCACTCCGGTCTGCCGATCCCGCGTCGGCCGTCTCCGCGCGGAGGGGTGCACACCCGAGCCGCTACGCTGACTCCATGAGTCAGCAGGCATCCGAACTCCGCTCGAGCACCGCAGTCGTCACTCTCGGCAGGCCCGATCCGACGCCGGACGGCCCGCTCAACCCGCCGATCTCGCTCAGCTCGACCTTCCGAAGCGCGGGCGCACCTCAGCAGGGTGAGCGCGTCTACGCCCGCTACGCCAACCCGACGTGGGAGCCGCTCGAGGAGGCGATCGCGAGCCTCGAGGGTGGCGACCTGCCCGGCCTCGCCTTCGCGTCGGGCATGGCGGCGGTCTCTGCGGCGCTGTCGCTCGTACCCGTCGGCGGGGTGGCGGTCGTACCGAGCGCCTCGTACAACGGCACGATCGGGCTCGCGCGGGATCTCGCCGAGGCGGGGTCGCTCGTGCTGCGCGAGGTCGACCCGCTCGACCTCGCGGCGACGATCGTGGCGCTCGAGGGAGCCGACCTGCTGTGGCTCGAGTCCCCGACGAACCCGAGGCTCGACGTCGTCGACCTGCCGCGGCTCGTCTCGGAGGCGCGGCGCCGCGCTGTCACCGCGGTCGTCGACAACACCTTCTCCACGCCGCTCAGGCAGCGCCCGCTCTCGGTGGGCGCCGACGTGGTGGTGCACTCGGCGACGAAGTTCATCGCCGGACACTCCGACGTGCTGCTCGGCCTCGTCGTCGCCCGCAACGGCGAACTGCGGGCACGGCTCGCGAAGCACCGCACGCTGCACGGCGGCATCGCGGGGCCTTTCGAGGCCTGGCTGGCGCTGCGGGGCCTGCGCACCATGGCGCTGCGCCTCGACCGCGCGGAGGCCACGGCGGGCGAGCTCGCGCGCCGGCTGCTCGAGCACCCGGCCGTCGAGCGCGTGCGATACCCGGGACTGCCGAGCGATCCGAACCACGAGCGGGCCCGCGTCCAGCTCGACGGCTTCGGCGCCATCGTCTCGATCGAGCCGAGCGGGGGAGCAGACGCCGCCGACCGCCTCGTCGAGGCCCTCGGCCTCTTCACGCCTGCCACGAGCCTCGGCGGGGTCGAGTCCCTCGTGGAGCGCCGGCGGCGGCACGCCGCCGAGCCCCTCGAGGTGCCCGAGGCGCTCGTGCGCCTCAGCATCGGCATCGAGCACGTCGAGGATCTCTGGGCCGATCTCGACCGCGCCCTCACAGCTGCCGCGGGGTAGCGGGGGCCGCCCTCATCTCTCTCGTGGATTCTGGCTTCTCGTCGATTCTGGCTGCTCGGCGCTTCTGGCTTCTCGGCGCTTCTGGCTTCTCGGCACTTCTGGTTGCTCGATGCTTCTGTCCTCTCGTGGTTCCTGGCTTCTCGTCGTTTCCGCCTGCTCGTCCTTCCTCCCTTTCGCTCCGCATCTCTCACCCGTTCCTCACACTCCTCCCTTCTTTCTAGCCCGCGCGTTCCCGGTTCTCCGAGTCTTTCGGCTTCTCCCTCCGATCCGCTTCCCGGCGAGCGGCCACCAAGTGTTCGATCATCGCGCTCGCAGAACTATTCGTGACCGCTCATCAGGGTGCGGCTCATGGGCGAGGACGTGTGGGTGGCCGGCTCGGTGCGATCCCCGGAACGCTCGTCGAGCAGCCTCGCAAGCATCGGCCGCACCGGGCGTTCCGGGCGCCCGGTGAAGTGCAGCATCCTCCGCCCGGTCGCGAGCGAACTCTTGAGCACGTCGTCGGCGAAGAATACGCGCACACGCCAACCTGCATCGCGCGCCGCCTGCAGCTTCACCGCATCCCGTCGACGCTGCTGCAGCGAAACGAGGTGCTGCCCGCCGTCGTACTCGAAGATGGCGCGCGCCTCGTCGTCAGCCGCGTCGAAGCGCCCGATCCAACACCCCTGCCCGTCGTGCAGTTCGGCCTGCAGTCGCAACTCCGGGCCGCCCACCCGAGCATTGCCGAGCCGCATCAGCGTCTCCATGCGCGACTCGGCCCCCACCCGAGCGAGTGCCGCCGCCTCGCGAAAACGCACGGTGCCGCGACCCGATGCCTGAGCCGCGAAGATCTTGAGATCGTCTCGAGTCACGTAGAGATGAGGATCGTAGCGCTCGGAGGGGTTGAGAAGCAGGAAATCGAGCGCCACGACGAGCTCGCAGAATGGAAGTTGCAAAGCCGACTGCAGCACGGCGTCGAGCGGGGCGGACACCGGAATCCAATCGTCGTGTTCGGGCACGATACAGGGGTACTCGGGCGCGACCTCTCGATGTCGGTGTCCGGCGACGCCCCGGCACCTCACGCGGCCGGCGGCCACCGGTGAAGAGACGTCGACCAGCGCGTGCTGCGACACTCTCACGGGGCAGCCGAGCAGCGCCAGCGCCGTGGAGTGACTGAACCGTTCGCCGGGCCGCAACCTCGGAAGGTACTGCAGGGCCCAGCCGTGCAGGGTGGCCGCGATGGGCCCCCGCGATCGCACACCGGCGAAGGGGCGGTGCCACCGAGGATGTCTGAAGGTGGCTCGGCCGCACCCCGACCGCACCGCGTCCCTCACTAGGAAGGCTCGCTCATCGGTGAGTGCGATGGGCTGCGGTTGAGAGGTCATGTCGACCATGGTCTCGCTTGAGTTCGCCTCGGACGCCCGTCTCCACAGCGCTCACGGGAACTCCCCGGATCGGCGGGCGAAACCCCAGCTGTGAGCGAAGTGCCTGCGACCTGTGGGGCCCTGCGAGTGGTCAAGAAGTGCTCCCATCTGGGGCGATCGGAGCACTTCTTGACCACTCGCCAGGGGAGAGGGAAACAGGAAGAAGAGAAGAGAGAAGAGAGAAGAGAAAAGGAAAAGGAAAAGGGAAAGGAAAAGGGAAAGGGAAAGGGAAAGGGAAGGGAAGGGAAGGGAAGGGCGCGTGGCAGCCAGGGAGCCAGAAGACCCGGGGAGCCCAGGAGACCGGGGGAGCCCAAGAGACCGGGGGGAGCCCAGGAGGCCCGGGGAGCCCAGGATCAGGGCCCCGGTCCGCAAGTTCCTCGCGAGTGGTCAAGAAGTGCTCGGGCCTCGGACGCCTCAAGCACTTTCTGACCACTCGAGGGGACAGGGAAAGGGGAAAGTGTGGGAAGGGAAAGAAAAAGGGAAGGGCGCGCGGCGGCCCCGAGGCTAGGAGACCCGGGGAGGCAGGATCCTAGACCCGGGCCGCAAAGTCCCTTGCGAGGGGTCAAGGAGTGCTCGGATTTCGGACGCCACAAGCACTTTCTGACCACTCGCGAGGGAGCGGGCAGGAGAAAGCAGGAGCGGGCGGGGAGAGCAGGAGCGGGCGGGGGAGAGCAGGGGATAGGGTCACCCCCAACGGCCCCGAGACCGAACCGGAACCGGACCGGACAGCCCCGAGATCGGACCGGGCCGGGCAGGACCGGGCAACTCCGACCCGGGCGACCCCGGGGCAGGACCGGGCAGCACCGGGCCCAGGCCGAACCGACCCCGGACCCGACTCGCGCTCGAGAACCCGGCCTCTACGTCGCCACCGGCCGCTTGAGGCGCAGCACGACGACCGTCATGGCCGCAGCGGTGAGCGACGCGAGCACCATGTGCACGCCGACCGCGAGGGGCGGCAGCCCGCTGCGCGCCTGGTACACGCCCACGCCGATCTGCACGAGCAGCACGACGAGCAGCGCGACGCTCCAGGCGCGGGGGCGCAGCCGCTGCGCGAGCGCCCAGATCACGAGCGCGACGGTGAGCGCGAGCGCGGCGTAGCCGGGCCAGGCGTGCACGTGCGCGAGCAGCGACGCGTCGAAGCCGTCGCGCACGACGCTGTCGTCGCCCGAGTGGGGGCCGGCGCCCGTGGTGAGCACGCCGACGAAGACGGTGATCGCCATCGCGAAGGTGGTGATGTGGGCGAGGATCAGGAACGGGGTCGGCACCGCCCGCTCGCGCGCCCCGGGGCGCTCGTACATGCGCACCAGGTAGGCCGCCGTCACGCACACGATGATGAGCGAGATCACGTAGTGCACACCCACGAGGTTGGCGTTGAGGTGCAGCCACACCACGAAGCCGCCGATGACGGCCTGCGAGGCGACGAGCCCGAGCACCACGGCCGAGATGACGAACAGGTCGCGGCGCTGCCGGCGGATCGTCCAGGTCAGCACCAGCACCGCGATCGCGAAGATCAGCAGCGGCCCGCTGAGGGTGCGGTTGCCGAACTCGATGACGCCGTGGATGCCGAGCTCGGGGGTGGGGGTGAGCGAGCCGGGCACGCACACCGGCCAGTCGCTGCACCCGAGACCCGAGCCGGTGAGGCGCACCGCGCCGCCCGTCGCGATGATCGTGACGTTCAGCACGAACGAGATCCACGCGAGCACGCGCACCAGTCGGCTCGGCAGACCATCTGCGTCGATGAATCGCGGGCGCCCGCCGGGCGAGGTCGCGGAGTCGGTAGCGGAGTCGGTGGCGGTGCTGCTCGGGGTGGACAACGAAGCTCCTCTCGGGCGCCTCCCGCACGGGGTTTCGCCCTGGGCGAGCCCCTGCCCGTTTTCACCGGGAACCTGTAGAATGGGAAGCTGTGGTTGCGTACGGCGAGCCGTGTTCGGGTGCTCAGCACCGGATCGGCTCCGTCCGAAGCCCAGACTACTGCACCGCTGCAGAGCCAGACCTGTGCGCTCGATTCGTTTCGCACGCTCACGCGGTCTGAGCTCGGCGAGACGAAGAATTGAGGGAGTGATCATGCCAGAGGTACTGATCGACCGACCCGAGCTCGAAGGCTTGGGCCAGTACGAGTTCGGCTGGCACGACAGCGACGAGGCGGGCGCGACGGCGAAACGCGGCCTCAACGAGCAGGTCGTGCGTGAGATCTCGGCGCTGAAGAACGAGCCCGAGTGGATGCTGCAGCGACGCCTCAAGGCCCTGCAGATCTTCGGCCGCAAGCCGATGCCCGCGTGGGGCGCCGACCTGTCGGACATCGACTTCGACAACATCAAGTATTTCGTGCGCTCCACCGAGAAGCAGGCCACCACCTGGGAGGAGCTGCCAGAGGAGATCAAGGAGACGTACGAGAAGCTCGGGATCCCCGAGGCCGAGCGCCAGCGCCTCGTCGCGGGCGTCGCCGCGCAGTACGAGTCCGAGGTCGTCTACCACCAGATCCGCGAGGACCTGGAGGCGCAGGGCGTGCTCTTCCTCGACACCGACACGGCGCTGCGCGAGCACCCCGAGATCTTCGAGCAGTACTTCGGCACGGTGATCCCGTCGGGCGACAACAAGTTCGCGGCGCTCAACACGGCCGTCTGGTCGGGCGGCTCGTTCGTGTACGTCCCGAAGGGGGTGCACGTCGAGATCCCGCTGCAGGCCTACTTCCGCATTAACACCGAGAACATGGGCCAGTTCGAGCGCACGCTCATCATCGCCGACGAGGGCAGCTACGTCCACTACATCGAGGGCTGCACCGCTCCGATCTACAAGAGCGACTCGCTGCACTCCGCCGTCGTCGAGATCATCGTGAAGAAGAACGCCCGCGTGCGCTACACGACGATCCAGAACTGGTCGACGAACGTGTACAACCTCGTCACCAAGCGCGCGATCGCCGAAGAGGGCGCCACCATGGAGTGGGTCGACGGCAACATCGGCTCCAAGGTCACCATGAAGTACCCGTCGATCTTCCTAACCGGCGAGCACGCCAAGGGCGAGACCCTCTCGGTCGCGTTCGCGGGCCCCGGCCAGCACCAGGACGCCGGCGCGAAGATGATCCACCTCGCGCCGCACACCAAGTCGTCGATCCTCTCGAAGTCGATCGCGCGCGGCGGCGGCCGCACCGGCTACCGCGGCGAGGTGCGCGTGGAGGCGAACGCCCACCACGCCGCCAACTCGGTGGTCTGCGACGCGCTGCTCGTCGACACGATCTCGCGCAGCGACACCTACCCGGCCATCGACCTCCGCACCGACGACGCCACCCTCGCGCACGAGGCGACCGTGACCCGCGTGAGCGAGGATCAGCTCTTCTACCTCATGAGCCGCGGCCTCTCCGAAGAGGAGGCCATGGCCATGATCGTGCGCGGCTTCATCGAGCCCATCGCGCGCGAGCTGCCCATGGAGTACGCGCTCGAACTGAACAAGCTCATCGAGATGAGCATGGAAGGATCCGTCGGTTAAAGATGTCCACTCTCCAGACAGAACAGCACGGATTCAAGGCCCACAGCGACGGCGACTGGGAGAACCGGGCACCGGTGCAGACCCGCTCGGAGCGCTTCAAGTCGACGAACCTGGCCGATTTCCCCGAGGTCACCGGCCGCGAGGTGAACTGGAAGTTCACCCCGATCGCGAAGATCCGGGCGCTCATCGACGGCCCGCTCGAGGCCGGCACCGCGGCTCCGGTCGTCTCCGACGCCCCCGGTGTCGAGGTCACGCACGTGCCGATGGACTCGGATCTCGTCGGCCGCGCGGGCATCCCCGAGGATCAGGCCGCGGCGAACGCCTGGGGCCAGGCCGGCACCGCGCTGCGCATCCTGCTCACCAGCGAGGAGCGCCAGACCGTGACGGTCGACCGCTCCGGGCTCGCGCAGAACCCCGCGGCGGCTCACACGATCATCGAGGCGGCGCCCAACGCGAACGCGCTCGTGATCCTCGAGAACTCGGGCGACGCGAATCTCACCGAGACCGTCGAGATCGTGGTCGGCGACGGCGCGAACCTCACCGTCGTCTCGATCCAGGAGTGGGCCGACGACGCGATCCACCTCGCCAGCCACAACGCGACCGTGGGCCGCGACGGCAACCTCCAGCACATCGTCGTCTCGCTCGGCGGCGGCGTGGTGCGGCTCAACCCCTCGATCCACCTCGACGGGCAGGGCGCCAACGGCGAGAGCTACGGCGCGTACTTCGCCGACGCCGGCCAGCACCTCGAGCACCAGGTCTACATCGACCACAACGCCCCCCGCACCCGCAGCCGCGTCGCCTACAAGGGCGCGCTGCAGGGCGAGGGCGCGCACGCGGTCTGGATCGGCGACGTGCTGATCCGTCGCATCGCGGAGGGCACCGACAGCTACGAGGAGAACCGCAACCTCACGCTCACCGAGGGCACGCGCGCCGACTCGATCCCGAACCTCGAGATCGAGACCGGCGACATCGAGGGAGCCGGTCACGCCTCCACAACGGGCCGCTTCGACGAGGAGCACATCTTCTACCTGCAGAGCCGCGGCATCTCCGAGGACGACGCCCGCAAGCTGGTGGTGCGGGGCTTCCTCTTCGAGGTCATCCAGCGCATCGGCAACGAGCAGGTCGAGGCGCGGCTCCAGGAGGCGATCGAGGCAGAGCTGCAGCAGAGCGTGCTCGCATAATGGCCCGCCACAAGGTAGTCGCGCTGAGCGACCTGGTGCAGGATCAGGCGACCCGCGTGGTCGTCGAGGATGCGCCGATCGCTCTCGTGCTCGACGGCCAGGGAGAGGTGCACGCGATCGGCGACACCTGCACCCACGGACAGATCAGCCTCTCCGAGGGTTTCGTCGAGGACGACACCCTCGAGTGCTGGGCGCACGGCTCGGCGTTCTCGTTGCGCACCGGCTACCCGCAGAACCTTCCGGCTTACGAGCCGGTCCCCGTCTACGTTGTCGAGATCGAAGACGGCGACGTGTACATCGACCCCAACGTTACGAAAGAGATTGAACAATGAGCTCAGTTCTTGAAATCAAGGACCTGCATGTCAGCGTCGAAACCGAGCAGGGCCCGAAGGAGATCCTGAAGGGCGTCAACCTCACCATCAAGCAGGGTGAGACCCACGCCATCATGGGCCCCAACGGCTCGGGCAAGTCGACCCTCGCCTACGCCGTCGCCGGCCACCCCCGCTACGAGATCACGAGCGGCCAGCTGCTGCTCGACGGCGAGGACATCACCGAGTTCGAGCCCGACGAGCGCGCTCAGGCGGGCCTCTTCCTGGCCATGCAGTACCCGGTCGAGATCCCGGGCGTGACCAACGCCAACTTCCTACGCACCGCGAAGACCGCGATCGACGGCGAGGCGCCGGCGATCCGCACCTGGATGGGCCAGGTCAAGGAGGCCATGCAGAACCTGCGCATGGACGAGTCCTTCGCCTCGCGCAACGTCAACGAGGGCTTCTCGGGCGGCGAGAAGAAGCGCAACGAGATCCTGCAGCTCGAGCTGCTCAAGCCGAAGTTCGCGGTGCTCGACGAGACCGACTCCGGCCTCGACGTCGACGCGCTGAAGATCGTGTCCGAGGGGGTGAACCGCGCCAAGGAGCACACCGGCCTCGGCGTGCTGCTCATCACGCACTACACGCGCATCCTGCGATACATCAAGCCCGACTTCGTGCACGTCTTCGTGAACGGCCGCGTGGCCGAAGAGGGCGGCCCCGAGCTCGCCGAACGCCTCGAAGAAGAGGGCTACGACCGCTTCCTCGCGTCCGCCTAGGCGCGTAGGCTGGTCGTATGAGCGACGAAACCACCACGGTCCCGCAGTCGATCGATCCCGAGTTCCGCGAGCAGGCGACGGAGGCGCTCAAGAACGTCTCCGACCCCGAGCTCGGGGTCAACATCGTCGACCTCGGCCTGATCTACGATCTGGCCTACGACGAGGAGCACGACGCGCTGGTGATCAGCATGACGCTCACGAGCGCCGGCTGCCCGCTGACCGACGTGATCGAGAACGACATCGCCGAGGCGCTCGACGGGCTGGTGGCGGCCTTCCGCATCAACTGGGTGTGGATGCCGCCGTGGACCCCCGAGCGCATCACCGACGACGGTCGCGACATGATGCGCGCGCTGGGATTCGCGATCTAAGATCCCGACATCCGTGCCTCACAACCCGCTGCGCTCGCCCGGCGATCCTCGCCTCAACAGGATCGCCGGGCCGAGCGCGCTCGTCATTTTCGGGGTGACCGGGGATCTGTCGCGCAAGAAGCTCATGCCGGCGGTCTACGATCTCGCGAACCGCGGCCTGCTGCCCCCCCGGCTTCGCGCTCGTCGGCTTCAGCCGCCGCGACTGGGCCGACCGCGACTTCGCCGAGATCGTGCACGACGCCGTGCGCAAGTACGCTCGCACCCCCTTCCGCGAGTCGACCTGGAAGCAGCTCGTCCAGGGCATCCGCTTCGTACAGGGAAGATTCGACGACCCTGACGCGTACGCGCGCCTGCGCAGCACCGTGGACGCCCTCGATCGGGAGCGCGGCACCATGGGCAACCACGCCTTCTACCTGTCGATCCCGCCGAGATCGTTCCCCGAGGTGGCCCACCACCTCAGCAGCTCGGGCCTCGTCGACCGCACCGTCGACGACCAGCGCTGGCGGCGCGTGATCATCGAGAAGCCGTTCGGCGAGGATCTGCAGTCGGCGCGCGAGCTCAACGACACGCTCGAGTCGGCGTTCCCCGCCGACTCGATCTTCCGCATCGACCACTACCTCGGCAAGGAGACGGTGCAGAACATCCTCTCGCTGCGGTTCGCGAACTCGATGTACGAGCCGATCTGGAATCGCAACTACGTCGACCACGTGCAGATCACCATGGCCGAGGACATCGGCGTGGGCGGCCGCGCGGGCTACTACGACGGCGTCGGCGCCGCCCGCGACGTGATCCAGAACCACCTGCTGCAGCTGCTCGCCCTCACCGCGATGGAGGAGCCGATCTCGCTCAGCGCAGACCACCTGCGCGCCGAGAAGGAGAAGGTGCTCGAAGCGGTACGGCTGCCCGACGACCTGGCCACGGCGACGGCGCGCGGCCAGTACGCGGGCGGCTGGCAGGGCGGGGAGCTGGTGCGCGGCTTCCTCGAGGAGGAGGGCATGGATCCCGCCTCGCGCACCGAGACGTACGCGGCGATGAAGCTGTTCGTGAACACGCGCCGCTGGTCCGATGTGCCGTTCTACCTGCGCACCGGCAAACGACTGGGGAGGCGAGTGACCGAGATCGCCGTGGTCTTCCGGCGCGAGGCCGGGGAGCTGTTCGCGAAGGCGCACGGCAGCGATCAGGGATCGAACGCCCTCGTGATCCGAGTGCAGCCCGACGAGGGCATCACGATGCGCTTCGACGCGAAGGTGCCCGGCACGGGCACGCGCGTGCGCGACGTCACGATGGACTTCGGCTACGGCCACGCGTTCACCGAGGCGAGCCCCGAGGCGTACGAGCGGCTGATCCTCGACGTGCTGCTCGGCGACGCGCCCCTCTTCCCGCGGCAGGCCGAGGTGGAGCTGTCGTGGCGCATCCTCGACCCCATCGAGGAATTCTGGGCGTCGCTCGACGAGGCCCCCGAGCAGTACACCCCCGGGTCGTGGGGGCCCGACTCGGCGAACGACCTGCTGGCCCGCGACGGCCGCGGATGGAGACGCCCGTGATCGAGCACCTCCCCAACACGACCGTGAGCGCGGTGGCGCGCCGCCTCGTCGCGATGCGGCTCGAGGGCGGCGTCTCCGCGCTGGGCCGCGTGCTGACCCTCATCATCGCGACCTCCGAGCCGATCGACGAGACGGTGGTCGAGGCCGCCAACCACGCCTCGAGCGAGCACCCGATGCGCGTGATCGTGCTGGTCGCGAACCCGCACGAGCCCGCCCCGCGCCTCGACGCCGAGATCCGCGTCGGGGCCGACGCCGGCGCCAGCGACGTCGTCGTGCTGCGCGCATACGGCGAGGTGTGCAGCGGCATTGAGAGTCTCGTCACCGGCCTGCTGCTGCCCGACGCGCCGGTGGTGGTGTGGTGGCCGCAGGAGTCTCCCGAGCGCCCCGGATCGCACCCGCTCGGTCGCATCGCGCAGCGCCGCATCACCGACAGCGCCGACTCCTCGGCGGAGGCGTTCGCGGCGCGCGCCGCCGGGTACGCGCCCGGCGACACCGACCTGGCCTGGACGCGCCTCACGCGCTGGCGCGAGTATCTCGCCGCGATCCTCGACCAGCCGCCCTTCGACCCCGTGACCGCGGTCGAGGTGGTCGGCGGGGCCGATTCGCCGTCGACGCGCCTGCTCGCCACCTGGCTCGAGCTCATGCTGCAGGTGCCGACCGAGTGCCGGCTGCAGAACGAGGCGCCGGTGGTCGAGGGCGTGCGCTCGGTGACGCTGCGGCGCGCGTCGGGCGACGCCGTGCTCGAGCGGGTGTCGCCCGCCCGGGCGGTGCTGCGCCAGCCCGGCCAGCCGCAGCACGAGATCTCGCTGCCGCGACGCACGCTGCGCGAGTGCCTGGCCGAGGAGCTGAGGATCCTCGACGAGGACGCGATGTACGGCGGCGTGGTGAAGCAGCTCGAAGCCAACGATCGAACGGAGTCACAGTCTTGACCGGAGCAGCAGACGCGACCGCAGCGGCCGCGAACATCGGGGTCGTCGGCCTCGCCGTCATGGGGGCGAACCTCGCCCGCAACCTCGCGAGCCGCGAGGGCAACACCGTGGCGGTGCTGAACCGCAGCCCCGAGCGCACCGACGCGCTCATCGCCGAGCATCCCGAGGCCGGCTTCGTCCCCGCCTACTCCTACGAAGAGTTCGCCGCCAGCCTCACCCGCCCGCGCACCGCCATCATCATGGTGCAGGCCGGCGCCGCGACCGACGCCACGATCGACGCGCTCGTCGAGGTGTTCGAGCCGGGCGACATCATCGTCGACGGCGGCAACGCATTCTTCCCCGACACGATCCGCCGGGAGCGGACGGTGCGCGAGACCGGCATCAACTTCGTCGGCGCCGGCATCTCGGGCGGCGAGGAGGGCGCGCTCAACGGACCCAGCATCATGCCGGGCGGGTCGGACGAGGCCTGGGCCACGCTCGGCCCGATCCTCACCTCCATCGCGGCCGTCGCCGACGGCGAGCCCTGCGTGGCCCACATCGGCCACGACGGCGCCGGTCACTTCGTGAAGATGGTGCACAACGGCATCGAGTACGCCGACATGCAGCTGATCGCCGAGGCCTACGATCTGATCCGCCGCGGCACGGGCAAGAGCCCCGCCGAGATCGCCGACGTCTTCGCCGAGTGGAACCGCGGCGAGCTCGAATCGTACCTCATCGAGATCACCGCCGAGGTGCTTCGGCAAGTCGACGCCGAGACCGGTCGGCCGCTCGTCGACGTGATCCTCGACCAGGCCGGCGCGAAGGGCACCGGCGCCTGGACCGTGCAGACCGCGCTGTCGCTCGGCGTGCCCGTCTCCGGGATCGCCGAGGCGACGTTCGCCCGCTCGCTCTCGTCGCACCCCGAGCAGCGTGCCGCGGCGGCCGAGCTGCCGGGACCGGCGGAGACCTTCGCGCCCCTCGACGAGACCGCCTTCATCGAGGACGTGCGCCAGGCGCTCTACGCGTCGAAGATCGTCGCCTACTCGCAGGGCTTCGACGAGATCCGCGCCGGCGCCGCCGAGTACGACTGGAGCATCGACCTCGGCGCCGTCTCGCGCATCTGGCGCGCCGGCTGCATCATCCGCGCCCAGTTCCTCGGGCGCATCGCCGAGGCCTACACCGAGCAGCCCGAGCTGCCGCTGCTGATGTCGGCGCCCTACTTCGCCGACGCGCTGAGCCGCGGGCAGGCCGCCTGGCGGCGCGTGGTGATCGCTGCGACCGCCGCAGGCATTCCCGCACCCGCGTTCTCGTCGTCGCTGTCGTACTACGACGGTCTGCGCGCCGAACGGCTGCCGGCCGCGCTCATCCAGGGGCAGCGCGACTTCTTCGGTGCGCACACGTACCGCCGCGTCGACCGCCCCGGCACGTTCCACACGCTCTGGTCGGCCGATCGCAGCGAGGTGCGGCTCTGATGCGCGTCGAGCGCGTCGTCGACCGGCGCTCGCTGGGCGAGTCGGTCGCGACCGCGCTCATCGGGGTGTGCCGGGAGCGGCAGCTGGCCGGAGCGGTGCCCTGCGTGGTGCTGACCGGCGGTCGCGCCGGCGCGCAGGCCCTGCTCGCCGTGCGCGACCACCGCGACCGCGACACGGTCGACTGGGGGCGGGTGCGCTTCCTCTGGGGCGACGAGCGCTGGGTGCCGGCCGGGCACGCGGATCGCAACGATCTGCTGGCCGACGAGTCGCTGTTCGCCGCCGTCGAGACGGATGCGACGCTCGTGCACCGCGTCACCGCCTCCGATTCGGGGCTCACGCTCGAGGAGGCCGCCGCGGAGTACGCGGACGTCGCCGCACGGGTCGACCGCATCGACGTGGTGCTCAGCGGCGTGGGGGAGGACGGCCACATCGCCTCGCTCTTCCCGGGGCGCTCTGAGCTGCTGCAGGGCGACGACGAGGCGGCCGCGCTGCCGGTGCGCGACTCGCCGAAGCCGCCGCCCGAGCGGGTCACGCTCACGCTGCCCGTGCTGAACCGAGCCGTCCACTCCTGGCTGCTCGCGGTGGGGGAGGGCAAGGCCGAGGCACTGCGCGCGGTGCTCGGGCGCACCGAGCCGCTGGTGCCCGCAGCGCGCCTCGCAGGCCGCGTCGACACGGTGCTGTGGGCCGACGACGCCGCACTGCACCTGTCGGCGTAGCCGTCGGGACCGGGCCCGCCCGGCGCACCGCGGTTCGGGTTCCGGA
This sequence comes from Leucobacter muris, assembly GCF_004028235.1. Taxonomy (NCBI): domain Bacteria; kingdom Bacillati; phylum Actinomycetota; class Actinomycetes; order Micrococcales; family Microbacteriaceae; genus Leucobacter; species Leucobacter muris. The sequence goes on from NZ_CP035037.1 coordinate 1,755,910, forward strand.
TCCGCGTACATCCCTCGCAGTTCCCGGCCCGCAGCCGCCGTACCGCGCAGCACTCCTCACCCGGTCGTTCGCCCTCCGCGCACCCGACAGCTCGCGCCCCGACGAGGACGAGTAGACTAGCGAGGTTGTCCACTCGCAAGCCGGCCCCGCCGGCGTGTCCAAGGAGCCTTCCCACATGATCACCGTCGAAGACCTCGCGATCGACGTCGGCGCCCGACGCCTCATGGAGGGCGTCACCTTCCGGGTGAACCCGGGCGACAAGATCGGCCTCGTCGGACGCAACGGCGCAGGCAAGACGACCCTCACGCGCACACTGTCCGGCGAGCTGCAACCCGCCGAGGGTAGCATCACGGTATCCGGCGAACTCGGCTTCCTGCCGCAGGATCCCCGCACCGGGGATCCCGAGCAGATCGCGCGGCACCGCATCCTCGACGCCCGCGGCCTCGGCACGCTCACCAAGAACATCGCGAAGGCCACCGAGGAGATGGCGTCCGACGACCCGGCCGTCGCCGAGAAGGCCATGAAGCGCTTCGGCAACCTCACCGACCGTTTCCACGCCCTCGGCGGGTACGCCGCCGAGTCGGAGGCCGCGTCGATCTCGCACAACCTCGGCCTGCCCGACCGGGTGCTCGACCAGCCGCTCAAGACGCTCTCCGGCGGGCAACGCCGTCGCATCGAGCTCGCGCGCATCCTGTTCAGCGACGCCGACACGATGATCCTCGACGAGCCGACCAACCACCTCGACGCCGACTCCATCGTGTGGCTGCGCGAGTTCCTCAAGGGCTACAAGGGCGGCTGCATCATCATCTCCCACGACATCGACCTCGTGGGAGAGACGGTCAACCGGGTCTTCTACCTCGATGCGAACCGCCAGGTCATCGACGTCTACAACATGAACTGGAAGCTGTATCTGCGACAGCGCGCCGCCGACGAGGAGCGTCGCCGCAAGGAGCGCGCGAACGTCGAGAAGAAGGCCTCGGCGCTCAAGGATCAGGCCGCGAAGTTCGGTGCGAAGGCGTCGAAGGCCGCAGCCGCGCACCAGATGGTGGCGCGCGCCGAGAAGATGCTCTCGGGCCTCGAGGACGAGCGCCAGGTGGATCGCGTGGCGAAGCTGCGGTTTCCCGACCCCGCGCCCTGCGGCAAGACCCCGATCATGGCGCAGGGGCTCTCGAAATCGTTCGGATCGCTCGAGATCTTCGCCGGCGTCGACCTCGCGGTCGACCGCGGCTCGAAAGTGGTGGTGCTCGGCCTGAACGGCGCCGGCAAGACGACACTGCTGCGCCTGCTCGCGCAGGTCGACGAGCCCGACACCGGCGAGATCATCGCGGGTCACGGCCTCAAGGTCGGCTACTACGCGCAGGAGCACGAGACGCTCGACGTGCGGGCGAGCGTGCTGCAGAACATGGTGTCGGTCTCGCAGCACCTCACCGAGACCGAGGCCCGCAAGGTGCTCGGCTCGTTCCTGTTCACCGGCGACGACGTGCACAAGCCCGCGGGTGTGCTCTCCGGCGGCGAGAAGACCCGTCTCGCGCTCGCGATGCTCGTGGTCTCGAGCGCCAACGTGCTGCTGCTCGACGAGCCCACCAACAACCTCGACCCCGCCAGCCGCGAGGAGATCCTCGACGCGCTCGCGCACTTCAAGGGCGCGGTCATCCTGGTCTCGCACGACCCGGGCGCCGTCGAGGCGCTGAACCCCGAGCGCGTGCTCATCATGCCCGAGGCCACCGAAGACCACTGGTCGAAGGAGTACCTCGACTTCATCGAGCTGGCCTGATCGAACCCGCGCGCCTGCGCGCCCGCACGCACGCCGCGATCGTCGTCGCGCGTGCGGACGCGCAGGCCCGGGTCAGTCGGCCTCGCGGGCGCGGGCCCGCTCGGCCGCGCGCTCCTCGCGGTCCGACACGTAGTGCGGCGCGAGCGAGAGCGCGCTGAAGCGGAACGGACGGTCGACGCGGGTGAAGCCCAGCGGGCAGTGCTCGACGCCGGCGGGGATGTACACGCAGCCCGACGTGGTGATCGTGTGCCGCTCACCGTCGATGTCCATGTAGATCTCGGCCCCGAGATCATGCGGGTTGTCGGGGTCTCCGCCCGTCCAGATCAGAATCTCGTCGTAGTCGTGCACGTGCGGCACGACCCAAAGCTCGGGCACCTCGGTCTCGTGGATCCAGATGTGGGTCATGTTGACCTTCGCATCGGGCACGAGCCCGGCGTGCAGCAGCCAGTTGGGTTCGCCGAGGTTCTTCGGCGGTTCGAGATCGGCGGCCTCGCCCTCGTTGTTGAAGTCGTCCGGCCCGCAGACCGGCATGTGCTTCACGAACAGGTGATCGTACTGGTTGCCGCTGCCCGACAAGGCCGCCTCCTCACGGCGCCCGCCGCGTTGCGGGCGCACGTCTCGAGGCTAGGTCGGCCGCCCCGCGAGCGGCAACGCGCCCCGCCCGACGGAGCGCCTCGGGTCAACACCCCTGCGCCCGGGCGCAACCGGGGGCATCTCAGCGGGCCGGGTCGGCATCGGGCGCGTCGGGTCCCCGCCGATCGCTCGAATCGCCGGTCTCATCGTCGTCGTGCGGGTCGAGCCTGTTGATGACGAAGGCGGCGCCGTCCTGCTGCATGCCGTTGTCGAAGTAGGCGACGTGGCCCGACTCGTCGAGGTCGAGGCTGCTGCTCTGACAGATGAAGTCGCGCGCCACGCAGTAGTCGCGCACCCGGTCGGCGAATGCGTCAAGGCTGCCCTGAGCGCGGGGGAGAAGCCCATTGACCGCGGGATCGTAACTACCCGCGTTGAAGGGCTCGCCCCCGACGAATCGGGGATCCCCGTAGAACACCACCGCGAGCACCCGCTCGACCGCGCTCTCGGAGACCACGCCGACGGTGCCGCCCACGATCCGTGCGTCCGGCGCCGCCAGCGCGTCGCCGATCACGAGCGCGCCCTGCGAATAGCCGAGCAGCACGAAGCGCTGCTCGTCGCACGCCTCGGCCTGCACGTTGAGCGTGTCGACGAGCATGCGCGCCCCGAGCGTGCCGCCCTCGCTCATCTCGCCATCGGCGGGGTAGTCGAGGTCGAGCACGTCGACCTGATCTGGCCTCGCCTGCGAGATCGAGCGCGCGACGGGGGAGAGCAGCTGCCCCTTCGACGGCTCGCCCGTGCCGCGCACGGTGATCACGAGATACGGCGAGCAGTCGCGCGGCTCCACGATCGGGTCGGGGTGCAGCTCGGCGTCGTACAGCTCGGCGGCCTGCGGCGGATCGGGGTTCTCGGTGACCTCGGCGAGGGAGTCGCGCGTCGCCGACGGATCGACCTGGGAGGCGCAGCCCGCGAGCACGACCGCGGCGCACAGCGCAGCGACGATCGAAAGGGGCCGGATGAACGTCAGGGAAACCACACTCCAGACTAACTCGGGCGAACTGCGAATCTCGGGCGCGCCCGATCCCGGCACCGGCCTTGCGCGCTCTTGACGGCTTCAACGGCCGATCAGACCGACCGGAGGGGCCTCAGCCGCCGATGAGCGCGTCCTCCTCCTCGGCGTCGCTGAGCCCGCGACGGCGCTTGCGCTCGGCGCTGCGGCGATCCTGCTCCCGCACGACGCTGCTGTCGGGGTTCAGCCCCCGGTACTCGCGCCGAGCCGCATAGCCGACGCCGATGCAGGCGATGCCGATGAACACGTACCACTGCAGCGCGTACGAGAGGTGGGGGCCCTCGTCCCGCTCGGGCTTCTCAGGCAGCACGCCGTGCTCGCCGGCCGGCGTCTCCGAGATGAGCATGCCGTACGCACCCGTGTACGCCTCGCCCTCGGTGCCCGTGAGACGCGCCAGCTCGGGCAGCTCGATGCTCGCGACCGTTCGCCCCACGGAGGTGCGACCCGGGATCGTGGGCTCGGAGGCACGCAGCCTCGCCTCGACGCGCACCTCGCCGCTCGGCGGCTCGGGCAGCTCGTCGGCGGCGATCCCGCCGGTCTCGGCCTCATGGCCGTCGATCGGCACCCAGCCACGATCCACGAAGAAGACCCGTCCGTCATCGGTGCGCAGCGCCTGGATGAGGTTCGAGCCGACGCCGTCTCGCCCCGGCCTGTTGCGGGCGAGGTAGGGATCGCCGACGTACTCGCCGATGACCTCGACCGTGCGCCACTTCTGCGCGTCCTCGTCGAAGGCCGACGGATCGGACAGCTCATCGGCGAGGGGCGCGGCGGGAGCGTCGTAGTTCGCGTCGATGCGGGCGATCTCGGCGCGCGCCTCCGCTCGGCGGTCGAACTGCCAGTTGCCCAGGAACACGCACGCGACCGAGAAGATCGCGAGCATCGTGAAGTAGCCGATCCATCGACCCGAGTACAGGAAGCGCCAGCCCACCGGCGTCGCGTCAGCCATCGAGCTCACCCACCACCCGCGTCTCGAGGGGGAAGTCGCGCGCCGCGAGGAACTCGCGCAGCGTCTCGAGGTGCGCCTCGCACGCGAGCCACGTCTTCCGGCGGTGCTCGTCGTGGATCTTCGGATTGCGCCAGAGGATCGCCCAGCTCGCCTCGTCGCGGCACCCCGCCCGGGAGCACTCGAAGCGGTGCGACGGGGCACCGCCGAGGGTCACGCCGCCCAGCACTGCGGCGCTCACGCGGCGCCGCCGCGCGCGTCGTGCGTCTCGGGGCCGGGGGAGGGGGCGCCCTCGGCGCGGGGCCCGTCGGCGGAGGTGCTCTCAGCCGAGGCGCCGTCGGAGGAGGAGCTGCCGCCAGCGGGGCCCTGCGCAGCTCCGGCGGGGCCGGCGCCCTCTGCCGCGGACGAACGGCGCTCAGGCTCGACATCGATCACGATGAGGGTGTCGGCCGACACCTCCTCGGGCCCGACGGGCGCGCCGCCCTCGAGCTTCAGCGGCTCGGGAGCGTCAGGGGCCTGACCGCCGTCGTGCGCGACCGCGTTGCCCACCATCACCGCGAACCACGGCAGGAAGACCGCCCCGGCCGCCGCGAGCAGCACCCACCAGCCGCGCACCCAGAACAGCGAGGTCACGCAGGCCACGCGCAGGCTCATCGCGATGAAGTACATGCGCATCCGGTGCGCGCGATCCTCGGCCGGATTCACCCCCGCCGATGTCACACTGTAGCTCTTCGCCATGCGCCCTTTCCTCAGTACCAGACCAGCCTACGCCGTCCCGCTGGGACCGCGCACACATGCAATAGGCTGGGGACAGTTTTGACGGAAGGACCTCCATGAGCACCTCGCGCACCGTACTCGTCACCGGCGGCAACCGCGGCATCGGCTACGCGATCGCCGAACGCATGATCGCCGACGGCCACCGCGTCGCCGTCACCGCCCGCTCCGGCGAGGGGCCCGAGGGATCGCTCACGGTGCGCGCCGAGATGACCGATGCGGCCTCCATCGACGCGGCCTTCACCGAGATCGAAGCCCGGCTCGGCCCCGTCGCGGTGGTCGTCGCCAACGCGGGCATCACGCGCGACACCCTGCTGCTGCGCATGACCGAGGAGGAGTTCACGAGCGTCATCGACACCAACCTCACGGGCACCTTCCGCGTCGTGAAGCGCGCCGCGAAGGGTCTGCTCAAGGGGCGGTTCGGCCGCGTGATCCTCATCTCCTCGGTCGTCGGCCTCTACGGCTCGCCCGGTCAGATCAACTACTCGTCGTCGAAGGCCGCGCTCGTGGGCTTCGCCCGCTCGCTCACCCGCGAACTCGGATCCCGCAACATCACCGCCAACGTCATCGCCCCCGGCTTCATCGAGACCGACATGACGGCCGCGCTTCCCGACGAGCAGCAGCAGCAGTACCTCTCGTCGATCCCCGCGGGCCGCTTCGGCCAGGTCGCCGAGATCGCGGGCGCCGCCTCGTTCCTCGCGGGCGACGACGCCGCCTACATCTCGGGCGCCGTGATCCCCGTCGACGGCGGCCTCGGCATGGGCCACTGAGCGCTGGCGCGCTGACGGCCCGGTAGACGCCCTCGGGAGCGATCGTGCTCGCGAGGGCGTCGGACGTGTGACGCCGGCCTCGCCGCGCAACGGACGAGGCGCGAGGCCTCAGGCCAGGCGGTCGAGCAACGGGATCGCGCGCGCCAGGTCGTCGGTGATCGAGACGTCGGCGCGCTGCTGCACGATCGGCTTCGCGTTGTACCCCACTCCCACCGCTGCGACCCCCATCATCTCGAGATCGTTCGCGCCGTCTCCGATCGCCACCGTGGCGGAGAGCGGGATCCCGCTCGCCTCAGCCCACTCGCGCAGCGACCGCGCCTTCACCGAGCCGTCGACGACGGGGCCGACGGTGCGACCCGTCAGGCGGCCGTCGGCGACCTCGAGCCGGTTCGCCCGCCAGAAGTCGAGCCCCAGATCCTCGGCGATCGGATCGAGCACCTCGTGGAACCCGCCGGAGACGACGCCCACCTTGCCGCCGCGCTCGTGCACCGCGGCGACGAGCTCGCGGATGCCGGGGGAGAGACGCACCCGACCGTAGGCCTCCGCGAACACCGTGTCGGGCGTGCCCGCCAGCGTCGCGACGCGCTCGGCGAGGCTCTCGGCGAAATCGAGTTCCCCGCGCATGGCCCGCTCGGTCACCTCGGCCACCCGCTCCCGGCTGCCCGCGGCATCGGCGAGCAGCTCGATCACCTCGTCCTGAATCGTGGTGGAGTCGCAGTCGAGCACAACAAGCGGTGAAACGGTCATGCGATCCAGTCTAGGCTTGAGCCCATGGTCAACGTGCTGCGCTTCACCGATGTCACCTACGTACGCGACCGCCGTCCGATCCTCGACGGGATCGACTGGGCGGTCGAGGACTCGGAGCGATGGGTCATCCTCGGGCCGAACGGCGCGGGCAAGACCACGCTCATGAAGCTCGCCACGGCGAACGACTACCCGACCACGGGCTCGGTCGAGGTGCTCGACAAGCGCCTCGGGCGCGTCGACATCTTCGAGCTGCGCAACCGCATCGGCTTCGTCTCGTCGGCCACGGGCCGCCGCATCCCGGCGTCCGAGAAGGTGCGCGACCTGGTGCTCACCGCCGCATACGGCGTCGAGGGCCGCTGGAACGAGCACTACGACGACGTCGACGTTCGGCAGGCCGAGCGCATCCTCGCCGAGTGGGACCTCGGCGACTACGTCGACCGCGCCTACGGCACTCTCAGCGACGGGGAGCGCAAGCGGGCCCTCATCGCCCGCGCGGTGATGACCGATCCCGAGATGCTGCTGCTCGACGAGCCGAGCGCGAGCCTCGACCTCGGCGCGCGCGAGCGGCTGCTGCAGATGCTGTCGGGCTTCGCGCGGTCGCCGCACTCGCCCGCGATGATCATGGTGACGCACCACGTCGAAGAGGTACCGCCGGGCTTCACCCACGCCCTGCTGCTGCGCGACGGGCAGGTGCAGGCCTCGGGCCCCATCACCGAGGCGCTCACCGCCGAGAACCTCGAAGCCACCTTCGGCATGCCGTTCGAGCTCACCGTGTCGAACGGCCGATACGCCGCGGTCGCCAAACCGTAGCCGCCTCGCCCGGGATTCGAACCCCAGAACGCGGCTGTTCTGGTAAACTCGATCTTTGGTGCGGCCACGCCGCAGATCCCAAGACCTCAGGGTGTGCTGTTACACACCCTCATCCAGGCACATTAAGGAACACTCATGAAGACCGATATCCACCCCGAGTACAACGCAATCGTTTTCCGCGACCTCGCCTCGGGGGAGACGTTCCTCACCCGCTCCACGCTCAGCAGCGACAAGACCATCGAGCTCGACGGCGCGACCTACCCCGTCATCGACGTCGAGATCTCCAGCGCCTCGCACCCGTTCTACACCGGCAAGCAGCGCATCATGGACTCGGCCGGCCGCGTCGAGAAGTTCAACCAGCGCTTCAAGGGCTTCGGCGCCTGAGCCGATAGCCTCCCAGGCGAAAGGGCGGTCGCTCCGAACCGGATCGACCGCCCTTTGTCGTGTGCCGGCGCGCCGCCGGGCCGTCTCGCTGGGCCGGGAAGGACGCTTGCAGCACCGATCGACGCTCGCGCACCCCGTTCGCACCGATTCCGGTGCGCGAAGCTCGATCGGTGCCGCGGGGAGGCCTGCAGACGCACGGGGAGAAGTCGTAGGGAGGCGGGCAAAGCGGGAGGAGAAGTCGTAGGAAGGCGGGCAAAGCGGGGGAGAATCCGCACGCGGCCGGGAGGGCCGCGCGGGCGTCAGCGCATCGGCCAGCGCCCATCGGCGATGAACGAGGGATCGCGCACCCGCCGCATGTAGTCCTGGAAACTCGCGGCCTGCGCGGCCGCCCACGCGACCTGGGCGCGATGCAGCTCATCGAGCTCGACCGGGATCACGTCGGCGTACTTGCGGGCGATGCGCTGCAGCACGCGGCCGGCCGCGATCGCGTCGTCGCCCGCGTCGTGCGCGTTGCCGATCTCGACGCCGTGGTGCGCCGCGACCGCCTCGAGCGTGCGCTTGCCCTTGCGGTACCGGTCGAGCTGCTTGTCGAGGATCAGCGGATCGACGACGGGGGAGAGCTCGCTCGGCCACGCGACCCCGTGGCGGGCGGCCTCGGCGGCGAGCAGGTTCAGATCGAACGGCGCGTTGTAGGCGACCAGCGGGAAGCCCCGCTCGATCATCTCGAACAGCCGGGTGACGATCTGCTGCACTCCGACCGCCGCGTCGATGCCGCTCGCGCGGGCGATCTCGGTCGTGATGCCGTGCACCCGCACCGCGGGCTCGGGGATCTCCACGCCGGGATCGAGCAGCCAGTCGTAGCGCTCCTGCACCTCGCCGGACGGGCCGAGCAGGGCGATCGTCGCGCTCACGATGCGCGCGTAGGAGGTGTCGACGCCGGTGGTCTCGGTGTCGAACACGGCGAGATTCGCCGCCCAGAGCGGGAGTTCTTGGGTCACGGGGATCCTTTCGTTCTCAACGATGCTACCGACCGTCGCCGGAGCCCGCCCGCAGGGCGCTGCCAGGGGTTCGCGGGTACCATCGGGGAGTGACCGTTTCACCCACCCTCCTGCGTGTGCCGACGCTCGGCATCGACACCCGAGCCTGGCAGTACGGCGACCCCGAGGCCGCCCCGCTGCTGCTCGTGCACGGCTTCCGCGGCGACCACCACGGTCTCGAGGGCGTCGCGCAGGGGATCGTCTCCGCGCTCCCCGGTGTGCGCGCCATCGTGCCCGATCTGCCCGGCTTCGGCGAGAGCCCCGCCATCCCGGGGCGGGAGCACGACATCGAGCTCTACGGCGAGTGGCTGCGCGCGTTCGCCGACGCCGTCGCGCCCGCCGGCCTCGCCGTGCTCGGGCACTCGTTCGGCTCACTCGTGGTCGCCGCGGCGATCGCCGGGGGCCTCGAGCCGAGCCGGCTGATCCTCGTCAACCCGATCTCGGCGCCGGCCCTCGAGGGGCCGCAGGCCGCACTCACCCAGCTCGCGATCGGCTACTACCGCGCCGCCGAGCTGCTGCCGCGCCCGGCCGCGCGCCGCCTGCTCGGCAACCCCGTCATCGTGCGCGTGATGAGCGAGGTCATGGCGAAGACCGGCGAACCCGAGCTGCGCTCCTGGATCCACGGCCAGCACGACGCCTACTTCAGCACCTTCTCGGATCCGACCACCCTGCTGCAGGCGTTCCGCGCATCGGTGTCGCACACCGTGCCCGAGTTCGCGCGCGCGTTCACGATGCCGACGCTGCTGATCGCCGGAGAGCGCGACGACATCACCCCACTGCCGAAGCAGCTCGACCTGCGCCACCGCGTGCCTGGCTCGCGCCTGCGCATCATCCCGGGCACGGGGCACCTCGTGCACTACGAAGCCGTCGACGACGCGGTCGCCTTCGTCTCGGAGTTCCTCGCCGGGGCGCGGGCCGACGAGCGCGAGGCCGCCGCGTGAGGCTCGCTCGCATCGGCGACCTCTCCGCACCGGAGCTCGCCGATTACACCCAGCTGACCGATGTCGCGCTGCGGCGCGTGCGCGAACCGGAGGAGGGGCTCTACCTCGCCGAGTCGCCGAAGGTGATCGAGCGCGCCCTCAACGCCGGCCATCGCCCGCGCTCCGTGCTGCTGCTCGAGGAGTGGCTGCCGCGCGTCGAACCGCTGCTCGCCGACCACCCCGACGTGCCCGTGTACGTGGGGGAGTCGCAGCAGCTCGAGGCGCTCACCGGCTTCCACATGCACCGCGGCGCGCTCGCGTCGATGCACCGCCCCTCGCCGCGCGACCCCGTCGAACTGCTGCGCGCCTCGAAGCGCGTCGTCGTGCTCGAGGACCTCACCGACCATACGAACGTGGGAGCCATCTTCCGCTCGGTCGCGGCCCTCGGGGCCGACGCCGTGCTGCTCTCGCCGGCGTGCGCCGACCCGCTCTACCGCCGCGCCGTGCGCGTCAGCATGGGCGCCGTGCTGCAGGTGCCGTGGGCCCGATTGCCGGAGTGGCCGGTCGCCGGCCCCATGTTCCGCGACGAGGGTTACGAGCTCACGGCGTTCGCTCTGCGCGACGACGCCGAAGATCTCGCCGACTACGCGGGGGAGTTGCCCGAACGTCTGGCGCTGCTGTTCGGCACCGAGGGCGCCGGGCTGTCGCGGAGGGCGCTCGCCTCGGCGGCGCGTTCCGTGGTGATCCCGATGGAGCACGGCGTCGACTCGCTCAACGTCGCGACCGCGGCCGCGCTCGCGCTCTGGGCAGTGCGCACCGCGGATCGCGCCGGGGACCTCAGCGCAGGCCGGGGCGGTGCTCCGGATCGCGCCGAGGGCCGGGGGAGCCGCCCGTGATCGGCGGGGGCGGCCGCAGGCGGGCGCTCTGGTTCGCGATCTTCTGGATCGCCGTGGGTGTCGGATCGTACGTGCTCGGCGTGCAGCTCGAGGTGGGGCAGCGCGCCGAGGACAGCGTGCTGGACGCCGCGGAGTTCACCACCAGCCCGCCGCCGCCGTTGAACCTGGTCTCGATCCCGTCGGTGGCGATCGCGCTCGGCGTCGTCGCGGTCGTCGCCCTGCTCGCGCACGGCGTCAAGCGGGCGCTGGTCGTCACCGTGGTACCGGCGCTCGCCATCGTCGCCTCGCAGCTGCTCAAGCAGGTCTGGCTGACACGACCCCAGCTGTTCGACCTCGATGTGCCGAACACGTTCCCGAGCGGCCACATGACGGTGTTCGCGGTGGTGACGGCCGCGCTCGTCTGGGCGGTGCCGACACGGGCGCGGGGCTTCCTCGCGGTAGCGGGTGCCGTGCTGCTCTCGGCGGTGGGGTGGCAACTGCTCGCGTACGGCTGGCATCGCCCGAGCGACGTGCTGGGCGGGCTCGCGCTCGGCACCACGGCGTTCGCACTGGCGTGCCTGATCCGGCCGGCGACGTCGCGGGGGAGCATCGTGCTCGGCCGCACGCTCGCGGTGGGCCTCGCGCTGGTCGGGTGGATCATGGTCGCCGCCGCGCTCGTGCTGGCGGCCGTCGCCGCGTGGAACGGCAACGCGGCGACGCTCCTGAGCGCGGGCCAGTTCGGCTGCATCGGCGCGGCGACGCTCGCGTCGCGCACACTGCTGCTGCTCAGCGTGGGCCGAACCTGACATAATCCGCACCCGGGGAGGGAGACGCCGGAGCTGGCGAACGCGCTTCGAGCCCGAACCGCGCTCCGTGAGTCGGGCGCGGCCAGGAGCGTATTGCGCCGCGCACCGGCGAGCTTCGGCCCAGCCGGCATCGTCGACTTCGTCGACCGGCTTCGACCGACGATGTCCGACGATGTCCGACGAAGCATTCCAGCCGATACCGCACCGGAGCTCCGGGAATTCCAGCGGAGACTCCCGCAGGCGCGTTCACGGTCGCGCGTTCGTTACGGGGCCACACGCTCCACTGCGAAAAGACCCACGGTGAGACGCTCCCACAGCTCGCTCATTCCCGGCCAGCCTGCTCCACAGCGAAAAGACCCACAGGCGCTTTCACCGCTTCGATTATCATGCACGAGGGCGCTCCGCGCCCAGTGCATGATAATCGATATTATGTCAGCTTTCTGAGATGACCCGCCTCTCCCCCTCGCCGCCCCGCACCGCTCCGTCCGGCACCCCCCGACGCCCTCCGGCCCCTCGAGCGCCGAGGTTGCGTGACATCGTCGGGCTCCGGTCGAATCCGAGCCGTTGCGGCTCGCGCTTCGGTCCCGAGCCCGCCACGCCGAATTCGATCTGCATAAAATAGATGACACCCGTGTCGCATACGCGGCGTCGAGGCTTGTCCAGGGGGTACCGTGCCGCACACCGATTCCGCGTCGACGAACACGTCGACGAACGCCGCACCGCCGACTCCGGCGCGGCGCGCACTCGCACCGGATCTCGCGCGCGGCTGGATGCTGCTGCTCATCGCGATCGCGAACGTCTCGGTGTATCTGTGGGGGCACGACACTCCCCTGTACACGACCCATCCCTCCGACGGCTCCGCGCTCGATCGAGCGCTCTCGGCCCTGACGATCCTGTTCGTCGATGCGCGCGTCTACCCGATGTTCGCGTTCCTCTTCGGCTACGGCATGGTGCAGTTCGCTCGCTCTCGGGAGACGAGGGGCGTGCCGCTGGTGGCGGTGCGCGGTATGTTCTGGCGCAGGCACTGGTGGCTGCTGTCGTTCGGGTTCGTGCACGCGGCGCTGCTGTTCGCGGGCGACATCCTCGGCGCCTACGGGCTCGCGGGTCTCGCGCTCACGGCGGCGCTGTTCTGGCGCTCGGATCGCGTGCTGAAGTTCGCGGCGTGGACGATGTTCGCGCTCGTCGCGTTCGGTGCGGTCTCGTCGCTGGGGCTCGGGCTGCTGCTGAACGCGCTCGTGCCCGCCGACTCGCCGGCGTTGATGACCGCCGCCGACTTCGGCAGCACCGCCGACATGCTGAACGGCGTGCAGGGGTACGGCTGGGCGATGCTCGCCCGCATCGGCATGTGGCTCGTGTCGACGCCCGCGACGGTGCTGTCGCTGGTGGTGCCCCTGTGCATCCTGCTGGGCTGGCTCGCGGGCCGCCACCGCTGGCTCGAGGCCGCGGGCTCCCGCATCGGTCTCGGGGCCGTCGCCGGTTGGGGTATCCTCGTCAGCACGGTCGCGGCCGCACCGACGGCCATGCTCTACCTCGGCCTGCTGCCGGCGCTGGAACCCGTCGCCTGGGCGATGATACTGCTCAACCAGTTGGCGGGCGCCGCGGGGGGCGTCGGCTACGCCGCGCTCTTCGGCGTGATCGGTCCTCGACTGCAGCATCGCGCCGGCGCGGTGTCGCGCGCCGTGGCCGCGGTGGGCAAGCGCTCGCTGAGCAGCTACCTGCTGCAGTCGGTGGTGTTCGCTCCCCTGCTCGCGGCGTGGGGCTTCGGCATGGGCTCGCGCATCAACACCGCGGCCGCGTTCGGGATCGCGCTCGGCGCCTGGCTGCTGTCGCTGATCCTCGCCGTGATCCTGGAGCGCCGCGGAGCGCGCGGTCCCGCCGAGGTGCTGCTGCGCCGGCTCACCTACGCGAGACTCGACCTGCCCGCCGCTCCCCTCCCCGCCGCTCCCCCGGCCCCGTCCACGGCACGGGCCGCGGACGATACGCCCAGCACCCGCTGAGCCCGCCTCCGGTACGCTGGCGGGAGTTGCACACCTCGGGAAAGACGAAGCGATGTACGTGAAGATCTGCGGTCTGCGCGATACCACGATGGCCGCCCACTCGGTCGCCGCCGGCGCCGACGCCCTGGGGGTCGTCATGAGCCCGCGCAGCCCGCGCCACGCCACGCCTGCGCAGGCCGCCGAGGTCATCGCGGCGGCGCGGGCCTCGGATCGCGAGATCGACGTGGCGCTCGTGGTGAACCGCATGCCCGCGCTCGAGGCGGCCGAAACCGCCCGCGATCTGGGGTTCGACGTGCTGCAGCTGCACGGCTCCTACGCGGCCGCCGATTTCGCGGCGGCGCGCGAGATCCTGCCGCGCGTCTGGCGGGCGACGTCGCTCGCGCAGCACCCCGGGCTGCGCTCCGGCGAGTTCGGCGAGGAACGCCTGCTCGTCGACGGCGCCTTCCCCGGCTCCGGTGAAGCCTGGGATCTCTCGCTCATCGACGGCGAGAGACTCGGCCGCGGCTGGCTGCTCGCGGGCGGCCTCGACCCCGACAACGTCGCCGACGCGATCGCCGCGTCCCGGCCGGCGGGCGTCGACGTGTCGAGCGGTGTCGAGCGCGCGCCCGGCGAGAAGGATCCCGAGCTGATCACCCGGTTCATCCGGGCGGCACGCGCATGAGCCGCCCGGAGACGGGCCTTCGCGCCGCGAGCGCGGATCCCGCACCCCCGGCGTCAGCGGATGCGGCGAGTCGCGCCGACCCCAATGACGAGGCGGCTGACGAGCGCACTCCGCTCCCCGAGCCCGAACGCGCGAGCTTCCAGCTCGACTCCCGAGAGCTGCACATCTTCCGATGGCGTCGCCCCGGTGCGCCGCGAGTGCTCCTGATCCACGGCATCGGCATGGGCCACAGCGTCTACGATCGCTTCCTCGCCGAGATCCACACCGAGTGCGAGGCGATCGCCGTCGATCTGCCCGGCTTCGCCGACTGCCCCGAACCGGCCGACCCGCTCAGCATGCCCGACACCGCCGACCTGGTCGCCGCCGCGCTGCACGAGCAGCACGCGGGCCCGCTGGTCGCCGTGGGCCACTCGATGGGCGCCCAGATCGTCGCCGAGCTCGCAGCCCGGCACCCCGACCTCATGGAACGGGTCGTGCTGATCGCCCCCTCGGTGAACCCCGCCGAGCGTTCCCTGCTCATGCAGGGCGCGCGCATGATCCAGGATCTCGCCGAGGGTGAGCCCCTTTCGGTGCTCACCCGAGCGACGAAGACCTACCTGCAGGCCGGCCCGATCTGGTTCATGCGCAAGCTGAGGCAGATGCTCGATCACCGCCTCGAGAGCTGCCTGCCCCGCGTCGCGCAGCCCAGCCTCGTGATCAGGGGAACCCGGGACCGCGTCTGCCCGCGAGGCTGGGCCGTGCGGATCACCGGGCTGCTCCCCCGCGGCGAGATGCTGCAGATCCGGGATCGCGGGCACGAGGCGCTCATCAGCTCCGGACAGCCCGTCGCCCACCACGTGCTCGACTGGATGGGGATCGCTCGAGAGCGGTAGCGCTGTCCCCCGAGCTGCACATTCTGGCATTCCGGCGTCGGACGTTGTAACCTGAGCGTTATCTTTTGCCGCGGCCCCCGGCGCCGCGCCCCCGACTCTCGAAAGCCCGAATGACAGACGCCCCGATTCTCAGCGAGCCCAGCGGCTCGGCCGGCTCCGGCTACCCGTCGCGCAGGTCGCTGAGGGAACAGCAGCGGGCCGCCTCGCAGGCCGCGCCGCAGTCGGCAGCTCGGGAGACCTCGCCCGAGACCCCGCAGACGGCGCCTGAGTCGACGCGCGCGGCCGCATCACCGCAGGCGGCGCCCGATACTGTCGCGCCGGACGCGTCCCGACCCGGAGCCGAGCGTCGGCCGACGCCGAAGACGGCGCTGCCGTCGACCGCCACCGGATCGCTCCGGCTGCCCTTCGTCGAGCACGTACCGACAGCCGAACCGGCGGTCGTGAGGTCACCAGCGGCTCCGGTGCCGCTTCGCCGCCGCATCGCCGCCGTGGCCGCGGCCGCGAGCGTCTGCGGTCTCGTGCTCACGGCATCGCTCCCCCTCATCACACCTGCCGACGCCGACGCCTCGGCGGGCGGCGTGGTCGCGGCGCAGGAACTCTTCTCCGAGGTCTCGCTCGACGAGCTCCCGACGTCGTTCAGCGAGATCAGCGCGTCGGTCTCGGACTCCGAAACCCCCGTCAGCTACACGTTCCGACCGCAGGCGCTCGTCAACTACCCTTTCGTCTCGAACGTCATGCTCACCGACGGGTTCGGTTACCGCACGGCTCCCGTCGAGCAGTTCCACGACGCGCAGGACTTCGGGGCACCCGCCGGCACCCCGATCCAGGTCATCGCCGACGGCGAGGTGCTCGAGGCGGGCTTCGCGAGCGACGGCTGCGGCTTCGGTCTCAAGGTCGAGCACGAGCTCGACGGCAAGAACGTCACCAGCCGCTATTGCCACATGGAGATGGGTTCCCACACTTACCAGGTCGGCGACACGGTCGCGATGGGCGACCAGGCCGGCACCGTCGGCAACACCGGCATGTCGTTCGGCCCGCACCTGCACCTCGCGATCCGCGTCGACGACGAGCCCGTGGATCCGATGCCGTTCTTCGCGAAGTACACGCGCATGGATCGCGCGGAGACGGCGTCGGCGAGACCCTGACCCCGCTCCGGCCGGAAGCGCAGTGAGCCCTCAGCAGCGCTCTCGCGGCATGCCGGGAGCGCCGGAGCTGACGCGCCGCTCAGGCCGCGTCGCCCGCCTCGGAGGTCGCACGCACCCACTCGTCGAGCTTCTCGACCGCCCGACCCGAGTCGATGGTCTCTGCGGCGACCCGCAGCTTCTCGTCGAGGCGCTCGAGCAGGGGGCGCTCGGACGACTCGGGCAGCTTCGCCAGGTCGAAGGCGACGAGGCCCGCCGCTGCGTTGAGCAGCACGATGTCGCGCACCGGCCCCGACTCCCCCGCCAGCACGCGATGCACGATCCGTGCATTCTCGTCGGGGGTGCCGCCGAGCAGATCCTCGATCGACGCACGTGCGATCCCGAGATCGCGCGGATCGATGTCGTGCTCCGTGAGGCCGCCGCGGGTGACCTCCCAGAGCCGGGAATGCCCCGTAGTGGTGAGCTCGTCGAGCCCGTCGTCGCCTCGGAAGACGAGGGCCGAGGCCCCCCGGATGCGGAACACGCCGGCGATGAGCGGAGCGGCGACCGGATCGGCAACGCCGACGGCGGAGGCCTCGGGGCGCACGGGATTGCAGAGCGGGCCGAGGAAGTTGAAGACCGTGGGGATGCCGAGGTCGGAGCGCACGGGGGCGACGTGCCGGAACCCGGGCAGGAAGCGGGCGGCGTGCACGAAGGCGATGCCCGCACGGTCGAAGACCGCGGCGAGCTGATCCGCGTCGAGCGAGAGCCCGATGCCGAGCGCCGTCAGCACGTCGGAGGAGCCGGACTTGCTGCTCGCCGCCTTGTTGCCGTGCTTCACGATGGGAGCGCCCGCCGCCGCCGCCGTGATCGATGCCATGGTCGAGACGTTCACGGTGCCGAAGCGGTCTCCCCCGGTGCCCACGACGTCGAGCGACATCGCCGGAAGCGCGATGGGGGCGGCCTCGGCGAGGATCGCGTCGCGGAAGCCCACAATCTCATCGACGGTCACGCCCTTCGATCGCAGCGCCACCAGGAAGGCGCCCATCTGGGCGCCGCTGGCGTCTCCCGTCATGAAGCGGGACATCGCCCACTCCGCCTGGGAGACGCTGAGATCGTCGCCCTCGAGGAGCGTCGTGAGCACGGTCGGCCAGCTGCGTTCGTCGATCATGGGCCAATCCTATCGAGCCGCCGCAGGGTCCCCTTTTCGTCAAGGGCGGCGAACGATAATACCAGAGATTTCAAAGTTCATCTGATGAATGAGGTGGCCCGGAATGGACTTTCTCGCCCCTCCAGCACGGTAGGCTGAGCAGGAAACTCGCAGAAAGTTCGGCGCGCCGGGACCGAGTGAAAACGCACACCAAACTTTCAGCCATAATGGAGGGGTGACAACGACCACTATGAATACCAAGTCAGCCGTGCCCTCGGTGAAGCGACCCAATATCGTCGCCGTGGGCACGATCGTGTGGCTCGGCAGCGAGGTCATGTTCTTCGCGGGCCTCTTCGCCATCTACTTCACGCTGCGCGCGATGAACCCTGAGCTGTGGGCCGAGCAGACCGCGCTGCACAACTTCCCGTTCGCGCTGGTCAACACCTTGATCCTGGTCGCCTCCTCCTTCACCGCCCAGGCGGGCGTGTTCGCCGCCGAGCGCATGCAGCCGCGCGCCACCGGCGCGAGCCCGAAGAAGTGGGGCACGGTCGAGTGGTTCTACCTCACCTTCTTCATGGGCGCCATCTTCGTGTCCGGCCAGGTCTGGGAGTACGCCACGTTCGTCTCCGAGGGCATCACGCTCAGCTCGGACCCGTACGGCTCGGCCTTCTACATGACCACGGGCTTCCACGGCATCCACGTCGCCCTCGGCCTCGTCGCGTTCCTGCTCGTCATCGGACGCATCTACGCCGTCAAGAACTTCACGCACAAGGAGGAGACCACCGCGGTCGTCGTGTCCTACTACTGGCACTTCGTCGACATCGTGTGGATCATCCTCTTCATCGTCATCTACGTCCTCAAGTAGGGGTCAGGAGTAATCGAGAACATGGCTCGCGCCAAGAATAACGTTCGCAAGTCCGGCCGACGGCACCCGCTTGCCACCGCCGCTCTCGTTGCGGTCGGCCTGCTCGTGACCGGCGCCGCGTACACCGGCTTCAGCCAGACCTCCGCCACCGCCGAGATCGACCTCGAGTCCCCCGCCACCATCGAGGCCGGCGAGAAGCTGTTCGGCGCCAACTGCGCCACCTGCCACGGCGCCAACGCGCAGGGCACCGATGACGGCCCGTCGCTCATCGGCGCCGGTGCGGCCTCCGTCAACTTCCAGGTCGGCACCGGCCGCATGCCGCTCGCCTTCCAGGGCCCGCAGGGCATGGTCAAGCCGCAGCAGTTCACCGAGGAGCAGACCCTGCAGATGGCGGCCTACGTGGCCTCCCTCGCCCCCGGGCCCGCGCTCCCCGAGAGCCGCTACATCCAGGCCGACAGCGACGACGAGGGCATCGCCCGCGGCGGTCAGCTGTTCCGCATCAACTGCGCGATGTGCCACAACGTCGCCGCGGCCGGCGGTGCGCTCACCCAGGGCAAGTTCGCCCCGAAGCTGACTGGCGTCCCGGCCACCCACATCTACGAGGCCATGGTCACCGGCCCCCAGAACATGCCCGTCTTCAGCGACGCGAACATCACGCCGCAGGAGAAGGCCGACATCATCTCGTACCTCAAGTACATCGAGAACGAGCCCGCCGTCGGCGGTCTGACCCTCGGGTCGATCGGCCCCGTGGCCGAGGGCCTCTTCATCTGGGTGATCGGTCTCGGCGCCATCGTCGGCCTCACCGTCTGGGTCACCGCGAAGTCGAACTGATCCGACGGCGCACACAGAGTTCATGAGTCAGGAGTCAAGGAGCAACATGGCAGAGGAAGCGAAGAACAACGGCGGCAGTGACGCCGTTGTCGCAGCCCAGGGCCACAGCTCGGTCGAAGCTGCGGCAGGCACCGCGGTCGTCGTGGCCGACGCTGTGCAGAATCCGGGCCTTCCCCCGCACCGGAAGCGCGTCACGGATCTCGATCCGAAGCGGGAGAAGCGCGCCGAGCGCATCGTCTACACGCTCTTCTACATCTCGATCGCGGGCAGCCTCGGCGCCGTCCTCGCCTACATGTTCTTCCCGATCGAAACGGGCGACATGATGGCGATCCGACTGCACACCATGTTCGTCGGTCTCGGCATGGCGCTCGCGCTGCTCGCCATCGGCGTCGGAGCCGTGCACTGGGGCAAGGCCCTCATGGCCGACCACGAGTCGATCGATGAGCGCCACCCCGTGCCGAGCGACACGCCCACGCGCGAGGCCTCGGCCGAGGTCTTCAAGCTCGCCGACGAGGAGTCGGGCTTCTCGCGCCGCTCGCTGGTGCGCAACAGCCTCATCGGCGCGCTCATCGCGTTCCCCCTCCCCGGCATCACGCTCCTCCGCAGCCTCGCTCCGCAGGACCGCGACCCCGTGCAGCTGCTCAAGCACACCATGTGGGACAAGGGCGTGCGCCTGGCTCGCGACCCCTCCGGCGTTCCGATCAAGGCCAGCGAGGTCACCATCGGCTCCGCGTTCCACGTGATCCCCGAGACGCTGAACCACGACGACTTCCACAACCTCAGCCTCGACGAGCGCGGCGGCAGCGAGACGCTGCTCGACGCCAAGGCGAAGGCCATCGTGCTGCTGATGCGTCTCGACCAGGCCGAGCTCAAGGAGCTTCCCGAGCGCGAGAACTGGTCGTACGACGGAATCGTCGCCTACTCGAAGGTCTGCACGCACGTGGGCTGCCCCGTGGCGCTCTACGAGCAGCACACCCACCACCTGCTCTGCCCCTGCCACCAGTCGCAGTTCGACGTCTCGGAGCACGCGAAGGTCGTCTTCGGTCCGGCCAAGCGCCCGCTGCCCCAGCTGCCCATCACCGTCGACGACGAGGGCTACCTCATCGCGCAGAGCGATTTCCATGAACCTGTCGGCCCGAGCTTCTGGGAGCGCCTCAAGTGAGCAGCACCGTAACTGAATCCCCCGCGCAGAGCGGTTCGAGCCGCTTCACCGCCGCCGCAGCGAACTACATCGACGAGCGCACCAAGATCGGCGTCGCCGTCAAGGAGTTCGGCCGCAAGGTCTTCCCCGACCACTGGTCGTTCCTGCTCGGCGAGGTCGCCCTCTACAGCTTCATCGTGATCCTGCTGTCGGGCACCTTCCTCACGCTGTTCTTCCAGGCCTCCATGGCCGAGGTGCACTACACCGGCCCCTACGTGCCTATGAAGGGCCTCGAGATGTCGGTCGCCATGGCATCGACGCTCGACATCTCCTTCTCCGTGCGCGGCGGCCTGCTCATGCGTCACGTGCACCACTGGGCCGCGCTGCTGTTCGTCGCCTCGATCGGCCTGCACATGCTCCGCATCTTCTTCACGGGTGCGTTCCGCAAGCCGCGCGAGCTCAACTGGCTCATCGGCTTCGTGCTCTTCGTGCTCGCGATGGCCGAGGGCTTCACCGGCTACTCGCTCCCCGATGACGTGCTCTCCGGCAACGGTCTCCGCATCATCGACGGCATCATCAAGGCGATCCCCGTGATCGGCACCTACCTCTCGTACTTCTTCTTCGGAGGCGAATTCCCCGGTACCGACATCATCGGCCGCCTGTACATGCTGCACATCATGGTGCTGCCGGCGCTCGTGATCCTCTTCGTGGCCCTGCACCTCGCCTTCGTGGTCATCCACAAGCACACCCAGTACCCCGGCCCGGGCAAGACCCAGCAGAACGTGGTCGGCTACCCCGTGCTTCCCGTGTACGCGGCGAAGGCCGGCGGCTTCTTCTTCATCGTGTTCGGCATGATCGTGCTGATCGCCTCGTTCGTGGGCATCAACCCGATCTGGAACTACGGCGCCTACGACCCGTCGCCGGTGTCGGCCGGTACCCAGCCCGACTGGTACATCGGCTTCGCCGACGGCATGCTGCGCCTCGTGCCGCCCGGGCTCGAAACCGAGTGGTTCGGCTTCACCTGGTCCTGGAACATGCTGCTGCCTCTCATCGTCATCGGCATCTTCCTGGTGCTCGTGGCCATCTACCCCTTCGTCGAGGCGTGGGTGACCGGCGACAAGCGCGAGCACCACATCCTCGATCGCCCCCGCAACGCCCCCACCCGCACCGCGATCGGCGCCGCCGGCGTCGTGTTCTACGCGGTCATGTGGGCCGGCGCGAGCTCGGACCTCATGGCGACGCACTTCCAGCTCTCGATGGAGGGTGTGATCCACGCGCTCCAGGCCCTGCTGATCTTCGGCCCGATCTTCACCTACTTCGTGACCAAGCGCATCTGCCTCGGTCTGCAGAAGAAGGACCGCGCGATCGCCCTGCACGGCTACGAGTCGGGCCGCATCGTGCGCCTGCCCGGTGGCGAGTACATCGAGGTGCACAAGCCGCTCGACGAGTACGAGCGCTGGGAGCTGGTCAGCTACCACGACTACGCACCGCTCATGCTGCGTCCCAACGACGACGGCCGAATCCCGTTCTCGAAGCGCCTGCGCGCAGGATTCAGCCGCTGGTTCTTCGAAGACCGCATCGTCCCGCCTTCCCAGGGCGAGATCGAGAAGGGCCACCACGAGGGTCACTGATCCTCTCCCGGCGCGTGAGGCCCCGCAGGTTTATTCCTGCGGGGCCTCACGCGTTTCCGCACCGCGGCGCGCTCATTCCCCTGCGCCGCTACGACGCGCTGCTAGCCTCGGGGCGTGAGCAACCCGCACGCCTTCGAGAACCCCGTCAGCGCCGCCTACGGCGCGCGAGCGGCCGAGTACACGCGGCTGCTCGGATCGGTCGACGACATGCATCCCCTCGATCGCTCGCGCATCACCGAATGGGCGATGAGCGTGGAGGGGCGGCTGCTGGATCTCGGGTGCGGCCCAGGGCACTGGACCGCACACCTCGCGCACCACGGCGTCGACGCGCACGGCATTGATCTGACCCCCGAGTTCGTGCGCGTCGCACAGCAGCGCTTCCCGGAACTCGCGTTCGCAGTGGGCGACGCTCGCTCGCTCGAGGCCGGTGACGGATCACTCGGCGGCGTGCTGTCCTGGTACTCGCTGATCCACGCCGAGCCTCGGGATCTCGACGCACAGCTTCGCGAGATCGCTCGGGTGCTCTCCCCCGGCGGCCGGCTGCTCGTCGGTTTCTTCGACGGCCCCGCGGATGAGCCGTTCGAGCACGCAGTGACGACGGCGTTCACCCACTCTCCGCAGCAGTTCCGCGAGATGCTCGGGGCTGTGGGATTCGACGTGATCGACGTCGAACGCCGGCAGAACCCTCCGGCCCGCCCTCACGCGTCGATCTCCGCGATCAGGGTCTAGGCGGCAAAAGGTCGCACCTCTGCAGAACTCGGAGCGGAGCGACGCGCGTAGGCGACGCAAGCAAGTGACGCGGGCCTGACCGGCGCCGGTCTGCGGAGCTCAGGGGTGTGGCTCAGGGCCGGAGCTCAGGGCCGGGGATCGGGCTGCGCGTCGAGAAGAGCCCGGGCCCCCGCGGCGAGCAGGGCGTCGAAAAGCGGCTCCCCCAGCAACGCGCGGAGCTCGAGCAGCGGCCTTCGCATCGGCTTCTGCAGCCCGGGCGCCGCCGAGGAGGCCACCGACTGGTAGAGGAAGCGCAGGAGGCTCTCTGACGGCGCTTCGGAGGGGCGCACGCTCAGCTGCTCGCCGAGCCGCTCGAAACACGCCAGGAAGAGCTGCTGCTTCGTCTCGAAGTTGGCGTAGACGTGTGGCTGCGGCACGTCCGCGCGGGCGGCGATGGAACTTGTGGAGGCGCCGTGATAGCCGAAGAGGCCGAACTCCACGAGTCCGGCCTCCAGCAGGCGCTCCCGGTTCTCACCGGGACGTCGCCGAGTGCGACGATGCGTGGTGCTCACCCCAGGTCGAGAACCTTGCGGTAGTGCTCACCGACGGGCTCGAAGCCCCGGTGGTTGTAGAACGAGCCGATGCGAGCGGTGGACGCCGAGAGCTGGCGCACCCCGCGGCCCATGCAGTAGTGCTCGTTGGCCTGCATCAGCCGATCCCCCACGCCGTGGCCCCGCGAGGCCTCGTCGACGACGATCTCCTGCAGGTGGGCGGTGAGGCCGGGCGCATGCAGCAGGCGCGAGACCGTCATCAGCGAGTAGCCGACCAGTCGATCGTCGAGCTCCGCGACGAAGAGCACGTTAGTCTCCTGGTCGCGGTGCCGCAGCACGTTGTCGAACGCGATGAGGAACTCGTCGCGGCCGATGGGCTCGCGCCCCGTGGTGAACTGACGGGCGAGAGCGAGGACGTCCGCGCCGTCCTCGCTGCGCCCGCGGCGGATGATGATGCTCAAGCGAAGGCCTCTATCGTGCGAAGTTGCCGCGGTAGTACTCGTACACCCAGCCGACGATGCCGACGATGACGAGCGGCAGGGTCAGGAACGAGAGCCAGAAGTTGAAGCCCACGCACAGGCCCAGCACCACCATCGAGGCGCCGAAGGCGAGGAACAGCGGCCACCAGCTCCAGGGGCTGAACTCGCCGAGCTCGGGATCCCCGTCGTCGATGTCGGCGTCGAGGCGGTCCTCATGCAGCACGCCGCCCTGCTTCTTCTTCACGAGCCCCAGGTAGAAGGCGATGAAGCCGGTGAGACCGCCCGAGAGCAGGATCGCCGTGGAGCCGGCCCACTCGGGGTAGCCGTGCACGGACATGTTCCAGATCGTGTAGACGGAGGCCAGCAGCACGAAGTATGCCGTGAGGATCCAGAAGATGACGATGTTGGATTTCATTGCTTCAGTATCTCCTCGAGATCACTTCTTCTCGGCGAGCGCGGGCTCGCGAACCGGCTGCTCCACGCCGCTGATCTCGGGGTGATTGAGATCGAACGCCGGCGACTCCGTGCGGATGCGCGGGATCGAGGTGAAGTTGTGGCGGGGCGGCGGGCAGGAGGTCGCCCACTCGAGCGAGCGGCCGTAGCCCCACGGATCGTTGACGGTGACCTTCGGGGCGCGACGCGCCGTGATGTACACGTTCAGCAGGAACGGGATCATCGAGACGCCGAGCACCATCGCACCCACGGTCGACAGCTGGTTGCCCCAGGTGATGCCGTCGGCGGGAAGGTAGGTCGCGTAGCGACGAGGCATGGCCATGACGCCGAGCCAGTGCTGCACGAGGAAGGTCATGTGGAAGCCGATGAACAGCACCCAGAAGTGGATCTTGCCGAGGCGCTCGTCGAGCATGCGCCCGGTCCACTTCGGCCACCAGAAGTAGAAGCCGGCGAACATCGCGAACACGACCGTGCCGAAGATCACGTAGTGGAAGTGCGCGACCACGAAGTAGGTGTCCGAGAGGTGGAAATCGAGCGCCGGCGACGCCAGGATGACGCCGGTCAGGCCGCCGAAGACGAACGACACCAGGAAGCCGAGCGACCAGAGCATGGGCGTCTCGAAGGTGATCGACCCCCGCCACAGCGTGCCGAGCCAGTTGAAGATCTTCACACCGGTGGGCACCGCGATCATCATCGTCATGAGCGCGAAGAACGGCAGCAGCACCGAGCCGGTGACGTACATGTGGTGCGCCCACACCGTCATCGACAGCGCGGCGATGGAGATCGTCGCGTAGATCAGCGTCTTGTAGCCGAAGATCGGCTTGCGGCTGAACACCGGGAAGACCTCGGAGACGATGCCGAAGAATGGCAGCGCGATGACGTACACCTCGGGATGGCCGAAGAACCAGAAGAGGTGCTGCCACAGAATGGCTCCGCCCTCGCCGTTGTAGATGTGCGCTCCGAAGATGCGGTCGGCGGCGAGGCCGAACATCGCCGCGGCGAGCACCGGGAAGACGAGCAGCACGAGGATCGAGGTGATGAGCGTGTTCCAGGTGAACACCGACATGCGCCACATGGTCATGCCCGGTGCGCGCATCGTGATGATCGTGGTGATGAAGTTCACGCCGCCCATGATCGTGCCGAAACCGCTCACGCCGAGGCCGAGCACCCAGAGGTTGCCGCCGACGCCGGGCGAGTAGGTCATCTCGGAGAGCGGCGCGTATGCGAACCAGCCGAACGAGGCCGCGCCCTGCGGGGTGAGGAAGCCACCGACGGCGATCAGCGAGCCGAAGGTGTAGAGCCAGAAGGCGAAGGCGTTGAGTCGCGGGAAGGCGACATCGGGAGCGCCGATCTGCAGCGGCATCATGACGTTCGCGAAGCCCGCGAAGAGCGGGGTGGCGAACATCAGCAGCATGATGGTGCCGTGCATGGTGAACAGCTGGTTGTACTGCTCTTTCGTGGCGATGATTTCGAGACCCGGCGCGAACAGCTGCGCGCGGATCAGGAGCGCCATCAGGCCGCCGATCAGGAACCACACGAAGGAGCTGATCAGATACATGTATCCGATCACCTTGTGGTCCGTGGACGTCAGCCACGAGACAATGACGTTGCCCTTCTTCATGTTTCTGTTTCCCTCGTTAGTCGTTCTGCGACTTCGCGCTGTCGTTGTCGATCGCGAGGCGCTCCTGGTTCGGGTTGAACTCGACGGTCACCTGGCCCGTGTTGCCGGCGTCGCGCAGCGAGTCGATGTACGCGTCGTACTCGTCTTGCTCGACGACCCGCACCTCGAAGAGCATCATCGAGTGGTACTCGCCGCAGAGCTCGGCGCACTTGCCCATGAAGGTGCCGGTCTTGGTCGGCGTGAAGCTCATGTAGTTGGTCTGACCGGGGATCATGTCCTTCTTGTAGAGGAACTCGACCACCCAGAAGGAGTGGATGACGTCGCGGGTCTCGAGGCGGATCTCGGTGGTCTTGTCGACCGGGAGGTAGAGCACCGGCATGGTGTCTTCCTCGGCGTTGCCCTCGGCGTCGGTCTGCACCTGCACGCCCTGGAAGTAGACGTCGTCATCAACGTAGTTGAAGTCCCAGGCCCAGCGCTTGCCGATGACCTCGACGGTGTTGTCGGGGTTGTCGATGCGGGCCTCGATCTTGCTCTGCTCCTGAGCGGTGAAGGCGAAGAAGCCGAGCACCAGGATGACCGGGACGACCGTGAAGAAGGTCTCGATCGGCATGTTGTAGCGGAGCTGCACCGGCAGGCCGGTCTGACCCTTGCGGCGGCGGTAGGCGATGGTGGCCCAGATGATGAGGCCCCACGTGATGACGCCGACCGCGAGCAGCACGATCCAGGAGGTGACCCACAGGCCCGTGATGCCGTCCGTGTGGCTGGTGGCTCCCTCGGAACCCTCGGGCAGGAAGCCCCGCTGCTGCTCGGGGGTGCAGCCGGCGAGGAGCAGCGCTGCCGAGAGCGCCACCGGGGCCGCGACCCATTTCATTCGACGATTGGAACGCACCGCATACCTTTCGAACTGTTTTCTCGCCGGCTCGGATGGCAGGCGAAGCTGATGACTCCCTGTTAGCTTAGCGCGAACCTGAGCATTCCCCGAACCGACACCGGGTGTCGCGAACTCTCGATGCCCGGCCCGGTTCAGCTGAAACTGTCGCCGCAGGCGCAGCTGCCCTGGGCGTTGGGATTGTCGATGGTGAAGCCCTGCTTCTGAATGGTGTCCTCGAAGTCGATCGTGGCGCCGCTGAGGTACGGAATGCTCATGGCGTCGACCACGACCTCGACCCCGTCGAAGTCGACGACGGCGTCGTTCTCGAGCTCTCGCTCGTCGAAGAACAGCTGGTAGATGAGGCCCGAGCACCCGCCGGGCTGCACGGCGATGCGCAGTCGCAGATCGTCGCGCCCCTCTTGCGCCAGCAGACTGCGCACCTTCTCCTGCGCGGCCCCGCTGAGCGCGACTCCGTGGGCGTGCTCGGCAGCCGCGGTCTCTGCAGCGATCGTCTCAGTGCTCATGCGTAAACTCCTCGCTCGCGTGTTGAACCCGTCTTCCCCGATTCTACGCCGCTCCGCCGGGGAAGTCGCCAGCAGCGCACGGTAGTCTTGGGGCAGCAGTCGACGCGGTTCGTCGACATCCGCTGTACGCAACGCGCGCAGAGCGCATCGATCGAGAGGACAGGCGTGGCAAAGAAGGGCGCTGACGGCGCGACCGCCGCCGACGAGCACGACGCTCAGAACGAGGCCAGGGTCGGCAAAGGTCGGCCGACGCCCTCGCGCAAGCAGGCGCAGGCGGCGAACGCGCGGCCCATCGTCGGCTCGAGGGACAAGACCCTCATGAAGGAGCAGCGGCGTCAGCAGACGGAGGCGCGCGAGCGCGCCCGCCTCGGCATGATGCAGGGCGACGAGCGCTTCCTCACCCCTCGCGACAAGGGGCCGCAGCGCCGCTACGTGCGCGATTACGTCGACGCCCGCTGGAGCGTCGGCGAACTGCTCATCCCCATGATGCTCGTGGTGCTGGTGATGACGTTCATCCCGGGCATCATGCAGGTGATCAGCCTCATCGTGATCTGGGCGTTCGTGGGCCTCGCGATCATCGACGCGGTCTTCCTCGGCATGCGTCTGAAGAAGCGCCTCGGCGAGAAGTTCGGAGAGGATCGCGTGCAGCCGGGCTTCCGCTGGTACGCCGCGATGCGCGCCTTCCAGTTCCGCCCGCTGCGCGTGCCCAAGCCCCAGGTGAAGCGGGGCAGCTTCCCGAGCTGATCCCGCATCCGGGATCCTCACGCAGAGCCCCCGGTCGATGCGAGACGACGTCGCATCGACCGGGGGTTCTGCGTTACCGGGGCGATGTCCTCGGCCGGGGCGCACCGATCCGCCCGCGCCCGCGTCCGAGGCCGAGCCGGAAACCGAGGCCGAGCCGCCTGCGTCCGAGGCCGAGCCGGAAGCCGCGGCTACCGCTGCTGCGTCCAGCCGGCTCGGCGCAGGCCCCGGTTGACGGCGCGCGCCCAGAGGGGCCCCTCGTAGATGTAGGCGGTGAACCCCTGCACGAGCGTCGCGCCCGCCCGCAGCCGCTCGAGCACGTCGTCGGCGGTGGCGACGCCGCCGACCGAGATCACGCAGAAGCCTGGGTCCGGCTCGGCGGCCCGGATGCGGCGCAGCACTTCGAGCGAGCGCTCTCGCAGCGGTTCGCCCGAGAGCCCGCCGGCGCCCATGCGCTCGATCTCGGCGGCGGGAGCGGTGAGGCCTTCCCTCGAGACCGTGGTGTTGGTGGCGATGACGCCGTCGAGCCCGAGGCGCCTGGCGAGGGCGACGATGCCGTCGATCTGCTCGTCTGCCATGTCCGGGGCGATCTTGACGAGCAGCGGGGTGGTGCCGGCTGCGTCGCGCACGGCCGCGAGCAGCGGCTCGAGCATCTCGAGCTCCTGCAGGCCTCGCAGGCCGGGCGTGTTGGGCGAGCTGACGTTCACCGCGAGGTAGTCGGCGATCGGCGCGAGGCGCTGGGCGCTCCAGACGTAGTCCTGCACGGCGTCGTCGACCTCGGTGACGCGGCTCTTGCCGATGTTCACTCCGATCACGGGGCGCCGGCGCGACAGCCGGGCGCGCTCGATGCGGGGAACCGCGGCGGCCGATCCGCCGTTGTTGAAGCCCATGCGGTTGATGAGACCGCGGTCGCCGACCAGCCGGAACATGCGCGGCTTCGGGTTGCCGGGCTGGGCGTGGCGGGTGAGCGTGCCGATCTCGACGTGCCCGAAGCCGAACTCGCCGAGACCGAGGATCCCCTGCGCGTTCTTGTCGAAGCCGGCGGCCAGCCCGAAGGGGCTCGGGAAGTCGATGCCGAGCGCTCGGGTGCGCAGCGACGGGTGCGGGGCGCAGAGTCGGCGCACCACGCCCGCGGTGAAGGGCGCGGCCTGGATCACCTTGAATGCGAGGTGGTGGGTGGTCTCGGGGTCCATGCGTCGCAGCACGGTGCCGAAGAGCAGCGGGTAGAGACGCATGGTCAGTCCTCCGTGGGGGTCGATGCGGATGCCTCGCCCGCGGGGTGCGCGCGCAGCTCGGCGATCGCGGCGTCGAAGTCGGCGAGCGACTCGAACGCCTGGTAGACGCTGGCGAAGCGCAGATAGGCCACCTCGTCGAGTTCGCGCAGGTGGGGCAGGATCGCGAGGCCGATCTCATTGGCGTCGAACTGGGCGATGCCGCTGGAGCGCACGGACTCCTCGACCTGCTGCGCGAGCACGGCGAGGTCGGCCTCGGTGACGGGCCGGCCCTGGCAGGCCTTGCGCACGCCGCTCATGACCTTCTCGCGGCTGAACGGCTCGACCACGCCGGATCGTTTGATCACGGTGAGGCTCGCGGTCTCGGTGGTGGTGAAGCGGCGGCCGCACTCGGGGCACTGCCGGCGACGGCGGATCGAGAGGCCGTCGTCGGCGGTGCGGGAGTCGATGACGCGGCTGTCGGGGTGGCGGCAGAACGGGCAGTGCATCAGGCGCCCTCCCCCGCGCGCTCGGCCTCGAATCGGGCGCTGACGGCCTCGCCGTGCGCGGGCAGGCCCTCGGCGTCGGCGAGGGCGAGGAGGGGCTGCTCGACCTCAGCGAGCGCGGCGCGGTCGTAGCCGATCACCTGCTGCGGTCGCAGGAAGGTGTGGGCGCCGAGGCCCGAGGCGAAGCGCGTGGTGCCGCCGGTGGGCAGCACGTGGTTGGAGCCCGCCAGGTAGTCGCCGAGGCTCACGGGCGTGTAGCCGCCCACGAAGATCGCGCCGGCGTCGCTGATGCGGGCGAGCACCGCCTCGTCGTCGCGGGTCTGGATTTCGAGGTGCTCGGGGCCGTAGGCGTCGCTGACGCGGGCGGCCGTGGCGAGGTCGTCGACGAGGATCACCGCGGACTGCGGGCCGGCGAGCGCCGTGGCGACGCGCTCGGCGTGGCGCGTGCGGGCCGCGCGGCGTTCGATCTCCGAGCGCACCCGCTCGGCGAGCTCGGCGGAGTCGGTGACGAGCACCGACGCCGCGGCCTCGTCGTGCTCGGCCTGGCTGATGAGGTCGGCGGCGACGAATCGCGGATCGGCGCTCTCATCGGCGATCACGAGGATCTCGGTGGTGCCGGCCTCGGAGTCGATGCCGACGACGCCGTTCACCACGCGCTTCGCGGCGGCGACGAAGACGTTGCCCGGCCCCGAGATCTTGTCGACGGGCGCGAGCCCGATGCTCTCGACGCCGTGCGCGAAGGCGGCGATGGCGCCGGCGCCGCCGATCGCGTAGACCTCGTCGACGCCGGCGAGCGCGGCGGCCCAGAGCACGACCTCGTGCGGCAGGCCGTCGTTGTCGACCTGCGCGGGCGAGGCGAGCGCGAGTTCGGGCACGCCGGCGGCCTGCGCGGCGACGGCGTTCATGATGACCGACGAGGGGTAGGCGGCCTTGCCGCCGGGCGCGTAGAGTCCGACGCGGCCGATCGGCTGCCAGCGCTGCCGGATGACGGCCCCGTCGCCGAAGCGGGTGAGCTGCTCGGCGGGCACCTGGGCGGCGGATGCGCGCCGCAGCTTCTCGATCAGCAGTTCGAGTGCGGCGCGGATTTCGGGCGGGCAGGTTTCGAGCGACGCGGCGATGCGCTCGGCGGGCACGCGCAGCGCGTGCCCCTCGACGCCGTCGAAGTCGCGCGCCTGCTCGCGCAGCGCGTCCTCTCCTCGATCTCGCACCGCCTCGACGAGGGGGCGCACGCGGTCCACCGCGGTGCCCATGTCGAGTGCGGCGCGCGGCACGAGCCGCAGCAGGTCGGTGCGAGAGAGCTGCTGCCCCCGCAGGTCAATCGTTCGCATCACCCGCCCAGTTTACCGGCAGCGCGGCGGGCTCGCCTCGGCGCCGGGTGCGAACCGGTCTGACAGGATGGAGTGCAGATGACCATGGCACGGATGCAGCACTCGATCGTTCGACGCGACCCCCGGGGAGCCGGAGCATGAGCCTGGCGACCGGTGCGCTGATCCTCGGTCTCATCCTGCTGGGGTCCGTGGCGCAGCGGGTGGCGGGGCTCGGCTTCGCGATGCTCGTCTCGCCCTTCATGGCGCTCGTGATCGGCGCTCACTCGGGCGTGGTGCTCGTCAACGTGCTCTCGATCCTGTCGAGCGGCCTGATCCTTCCGCGGGTGTGGCGGTCGATCGACTGGTCGATGTTCCGGTGGCTCGGCGCCTTCGCCGTGGTCGGTTCCCTCGCCGGGGCCTGGGTGGCGCAGCTGTTCTCGCCGGCGGTGATGGCCGTGACGGTGGGCGGCATCGTGATCGTCGGGCTCGGCGGTTCGCTCGCCATGCGAGGAAACCGCTTCTCGACGGAGCAGCGCGGGCCGAGAGCGGTCGCGGGGCTGCTCTCGGGGCTCACGAACTCCCTTGCCGGTGTCGGCGGTCCGGCGGTGAGCGCCTACGCCGTGCTCACCCGCTGGCCGCAGACGGCGTTCGCCGCGACGCTGCAGCCCTACTTCCTCATGATCGGGGTGACGTCGGCGGCGATGAAGCTGATGCTCGATCCGGGCTCGCTGCCCGCGACCGGCTGGTGGTTCTGGGGCCTCGTGGTGGTCGTGCTGCTGACCGGCATCGCCCTCGGCGAGCGACTGCTGAGGGTCGTCACCGTGGGACAGGTGCGGCGGCTGGTCATCGTGCTGGCGTTCGTGGGGGCGGCGGCCTCGCTGTCGCAGGGGCTCTTCGAGCTGTTCGGGTGACGGGGCGGATCGTCGCGTCACTCGAGCGGTGCGAGCATGCCGAGCCACGCGAGTTCGCGGAACCCGGCGACCAGCGCCTCTGCCGCCGCGTCGGCGTCGACCTCGAGCAGCGTGGCGAGGGCGTCGGCAATGCGGCCGAGCGAGAGCTCGCCGTCGCACACTCCCACGGCTGCGGCGATGAGCGGGTCGGCCGCGACCCTGCGGGCGATGGGTCGATCGGTGGTGAGTCGGATCGCGCGCGGCGCCTCCTCGCCGGGCGTGTGCTCGCGCTCCTCGACCACCGCTTCGGCGCGCAGCCAACGGGTCGCGAGCACCTCGGCGTCGCTCATGCGAGCCGCGCGCACGCCCGCGTCGAACGCGGCGGCGAGCCCGCCTCCGAGATCCTGGGCCGCGTACGCGCCGGCCGCTCGATCGACCTCCACGAGCGCGCGTTCGGCAGCACCCGCCGATGCACACCTTCGGGCGCGGATCGCCCCGAGCCCGATCGCCGTGATCCGGCGCGCCGCGAAGTCGTCGAGCCAGGAGCCCATGAGCCGCTCGAACTCGTCGGTGCCCGGCCGGGCTCCCCCGTCGCGGGCCCAGGTCTCGGCGTACTGCGCGGGGTCCACCCGGTCGCGCTCGATCACCCAGGCGTCGAGCGCGCCGGCCGAGCCGGCGGCCGCCTCGATCCACTCGCGCACCCGTTCGAGGCCGTTCGACCCCCACGGCGACTCCCAGTTCGCGAGACAGAGCAGCGTGCCGTTCTCGGCGAGGTGACCGGGCGCCTCGCTCACGACCCGCTCGGCGAGGCCGTCGCCCGCCATACCGCCGTCGCGGTACTCGTAGACGGGCGCGTCGCCGTCGCCTCGCGGGGTGATCACGAACGGCGGGTTCGAGAGCACGAGGTCAAATCGCTCGCCCGCGACCGGCGCGAAGAGGTCGCCGAGACGGAAGTCGATCCGGTGTTCGACCCCGCCCAGCCGGGCGTTCGCCCTGGCCATCGTCAGCGCCCGCTCGGAGATGTCGGTCGCGACGACCTCGCCGCGCAGCGCCAGGTGCATCGCCACGATCCCGCAGCCCGTGCCGAGATCGAGGCACCTCGCCGCATCCGCGGGCGGCGCCTGCGAGATGAGGGATCGCGTCGCTCCTCCGACGCCCATGACGTGGTCGGGGCGCGCTGGCCGGCGCCGCAGCTGATCGTCGAGGTCTGAGATGATCCACCAGTGCAGCGGCCGGTCCGACCGCGCGTCTGTCACCGCGACGGGGTTCAGCGAGAGCGCGGCGCGCAGGCGGCCGTCCCTGTCGGCCTCCACGAGGCCGAGCCCGATCGCCCCCGCTGCGCCGAGCTCGGGCAGGGCGGCGTCGAGCTCGGCGCCGTCGACCCGCTGGGCGAGCAGGAAGAGCCGCACGAGCGCGGGGAGCGGGCCCTCGTCGCGCTCGCCGAGCGCTCGCAGCGCCGGAGCGAACACCCCGCGCTGGCGGGCGCCGTCTGCCGCGGCCCCGAGCAGGCTCGCGACCGCGTCGACGCGGTAGTCGGCGGCGGCGAGGCCGGCGTGCAGGCGGTCGATGAGTTCGGGATCCACCCCACCAGGGTATTCGCTCCCCGACCGGCGGTCGTGCGGACTCGCACGACCGCCGGTGCGCGCCTAGTAGGCGACGGTGAAGCGGGCGCGGCGGTGCTTCGGATCCTCGATCTCGTCGACCACCGCGACGCCGAAGTCGGCGCCAGAGATCTCGGAGCGGCCCTCGGCGTCGGTGAGCAGCACGTCGCCGCCGGTCCGGTACTCGCCGCGGTACTCCCCCGCCGCCCACGCTCCGAAGGTGGCGGCCGGGCTCACGAGGAACCAGTCGAGCGCCTCGGGCGCGGAGCGCAGGTCGTCGAGCACGCCGCCCATCTCGGCGGCCTCGGGCTTCACCTCGTCGGCGAAGTCGGGGCCGTTCATGACGAGGTCTCCGCCTTCGCTCTGCAGCAGGGAGCCGGCGCCGCCGATCACACCGAGGCGCACCCCCGCGGCGGCGGCCTCTGCAGCGAGTTCCGAGATGGCGGGGCGGACGCGGCCTGCCATGTCACCGCGCGGTGAGACCGCGGCAACCACGACGTCGGCCCCGTCGAGCGCCCGGGCGCGGTCGGCCGCCTCGGTGATGGAACCCCGCACGTACCGCGCCCCCGCGATCTGCTGCGCGCTCTCGCCGCGGCTCACGCTCGTCACCTCGAGCCCGCGCACCGCCGCAGCCTCGACGATGTGCGATCCCGCGTACCCGCTGCCGCCGATTACCGTCACCTTGGTCATCTCTGCCTCCTCGAAGTCCCGGCCCGCCGACACGACGGGCCCCTCGGTGCAACCGACCGCGACCCGCCGCTATTCCGCGCGGCGCCGCACGGTCCCGTCGGCGAAGCGGTGCGGCGTTCGCCGCACCGCTCAGGCGAACGCGCGGTCGAAGGCCCGGACCGGGCTCGGCAGCACCGTCTCGCCCGTGAGGTACGCGTCGACCGAGGCCGCGGCGGCCCGCCCCTCGGCGATCGCCCACACGATGAGCGACTGGCCCCGGCCCGCGTCGCCCGCAACGAAGACGCCGGGCACATCGGTCGCGTAGTCGTCGGCGCGCTCGAACGCGCCGCGCGATCCGCGGCCCAGCCGCAGACCCTGATCCTCGATCGCCTCGGGGCCGGTGAAGCCCATCGCGATGAGCACGAGGTCGGCGTCGATGAGCCGCTCGGTGCCCGGGATCGGCTCGCGGCCGCGCTCGGTGAAGCCCGTCTCGGCGACGCGCAGGGCGCGCACCCTGCCCTCGGCGTCGCCCACGAACTCCACGGTCGAGGCGAGGTAGCGGCGCTCCCCGCCCTCCTCGTGCGAGCTCGACACCTCGAACAGCGTCGGGTGCACGGGCCAGGGCTGGGTGTCGGTGCGCGTCGGCGAGGGTTTGCGACCGATGGCGAGGTTGGTGACCGATCTCGCGCCCTGGCGGTGGGCGGTGCCCACGCAGTCGGCGCCGGTGTCGCCACCGCCGATGACGATCACGTGCTTGCCCGCCGCGTCGAACTCGGCGGGCAAGCCGGCGGCAGGCTCGTCGCCCCGCTGCTCCCCCGCTTCCGCGAGCGCGCGGTTCTGCGCGGTGAGGTAGTCCATCGCGTAGTGCACGCCCGCGAACTCGCGGCCGGGCAGCGGCAGTTCGCGCGGCACGGTGGCGCCCGTCGCGACGACCACCGCGTCGAAGCGGCGGCGCAGCTCGCTCCACGACATGTCGCGGCCGATCTCGATGCCGCAGCGGAAGCGCGTGCCCTCGGCCTTGAGCTGTTCGACGCGGCGGGTCACGAGCTGCTTCTCGAGTTTGAACTCGGGAATGCCGAATCGCAGCAGACCTCCGGGCTGCTCGTCGCGCTCGTACACGGCGACGGTGTGACCGGCGCGCGTGAGCTGCTGCGCGGCGGCGAGGCCCGCGGGCCCGGATCCGACGACGGCGACCGTCTTGCCCGTGAGGCGCGCGGGCGGCTGCGGCGTCACCCAGCCGTTCGCGAAGGCCTGGTCGATGATGCCGTTCTCGGTCTGCTTGATCGTGACGGCCGGCTGGTTGATGCCGAGCACGCACGCCGACTCGCAGGGAGCCGGGCAGGCGCGGCCGGTGAACTCGGGGAAGTTGTTCGTCTCGTGCAGCCGCTCGATGGCGTCCTGCCAGCGGTCGCGGGTGACGAGGTCGTTCCATTCGGGGATGAGGTTGCCGAGCGGGCACCCCTGGTGGCAGAAGGCGACGCCGCAGTCCATGCAGCGCGACGCCTGCCGTGCGACGACGGTGGGGTCGGCGGGGTCGACGACCTCGCGCCAGTCTTTCAGCCGCAGTGCGACGGGTCGCTTGGGGGTGAGTTCGCGCTCGCGCACCTTCAGGAATCCGCGGGGATCAGCCATGGGTCGCCTCCAGGATCTCGGACCAGACCCGCTCTCCGTCGGGGTCGACGCCCTGTTCGTTGGCGCGCTCGCGAATCTCGAGCACGCGCGAGTAGCCGCGCGGGATCAGTCGGGTGAAGCGCGCGAAAACGCGCTCGGGGTCGCTGTCGATCTCGTCGAGCAGCGCGGTGCCGAGCTCGGAACCGGTCTGCTCGACGTGCCGCTTCAGCAGCGCTGCGATCCGCTCGCGCAGTGCATCGTCGAGCGGGGTCAGGGTAAGCGCCCCTGACCCGAGCTCGGCCGAGTTCACGTTCGCGGGGTCGAGATCGAGGATCGCCGCCTCGCCGCCCGACATGCCGGCGCCGATGTTGCGCCCGGTGGGGCCGAGGATCAGGGCGAATCCGCCCGTGAAGTACTCGAGCGCGTGGTCGCCCGCGCCCTCGACGACCGCGGTAGCGCCGGATCCGCGCACGAGGAAGCGCTCCCCCACCGTGCCCGCGATCCACAGGCTGCCGCTCGTCGCGCCGTACCCGATGGTGTTGCCCGCGATCACGTTGCCCGACGCCGCGTGCCCGGCATCGGGGTGCGGGCGGATCGCGATCTCGCCGCCCGAAAGCCCCTTGCCGACGTAGTCGTTGGCGTCTCCGATGAGG
Organism: Leucobacter muris; assembly: GCF_004028235.1. Lineage (NCBI taxonomy): Bacteria > Bacillati > Actinomycetota > Actinomycetes > Micrococcales > Microbacteriaceae > Leucobacter > Leucobacter muris. The sequence continues at coordinate 1,792,054 of NZ_CP035037.1, forward strand.
CGCAGCGTGATGCCGGCCGGGATGAAGGCGCCGAGCGACTGCCCAGCCGAGCCGGTGAGGGTGACGTCGATGGTCTCGGGGGCGAGGCCCGTCGCGCCGTATCGCTTCGTGACCTCGTGGCCGAGCATCGTGCCGACGGCGCGGTCGATGTTGCGGATCGGCAGGTCGACCACCACCGGCTCGCGACGGTCGAGCGCGTCGGCCGCCATCTCGATGAGGCCCCGGTCGAAGTGCTCGTCGAGCTCGTGATCCTGCTCGCGGCCGTGCCGCCGCGGCTCGCTCTCGGGGAACGACGGGCCGCGCAGGATCGGCGTGAGGTCGAGACCCTCGGCCTTCCAGTGGCGGATCGCGTCGTCGACGTCGAGCGCCGAGCTGTCGCCGACGGCCTCGCCGAGGGTGCGGTAGCCGAGGGAGGCGAGCAGCTCGCGCACCTCCTCGGCGATGAAGCGGAAGAAGTTGACCACGTGCTCGGCGCGGCCGGTGAAGCGCTCGCGCAGTTCGGGGTTCTGCGTGGCGACGCCCACCGGGCAGGTGTCGAGGTGGCAGACGCGCATCATGATGCAGCCCGAGACGACGAGCGGGGCGGTCGCGAAGCCGAACTCCTCGGCGCCGAGCAGGGCGGCGACGACCACGTCGCGGCCGGTCTTCAGCTGGCCGTCCGCCTGCAGCACGACGCGTTCGCGCAGGCCGTTGAGCATGAGGGTCTGCTGGGCCTCGGCGAGGCCCAGCTCCCACGGGGAGCCGGCGTGCTTGAGCGAGTTCATGGGGCTCGCGCCCGTGCCGCCGTCATGGCCGGAGACGAGGATCACGTCGGAGAGGGCCTTTGCCACGCCCGCGGCGACCGGGCCGATGCCGCTCTGGGCGACGAGCTTGGTCGAGATGCGCGCGGCGGGGTTGGCCCGTTTGAGGTCGAAGATGAGCTGCTTGAGGTCTTCGATCGAGTAGATGTCGTGGTGCGGGGGCGGCGAGATGAGCCCGACGCCCGGGGTGGCGTGGCGGGTGCGGGCGATCCACGGGTACATCTTCTGCGGCGGCAGCTGACCACCCTCGCCCGGCTTCGCCCCCTGGGCGAGCTTGATCTGGATCTCGTCGGCGTGCGTCAGGTACATCGAGGTGACGCCGAAGCGGCCCGACGCGACCTGCTTGATCGCGCTGCGCCGCTCGGGGTCGAGCAGCCGATCCTCGGCCTCTCCGCCCTCGCCCGTGTTCGATTTGCCGCCGAGCATGTTCATGGCGATCGCGAGGGTCTGGTGCGCCTCGGGCGAGATCGATCCGTAGCTCATGGCGCCGGTCGCGAAGCGCTTGACGATCTCGCTCACCGGCTCGACCTCGCCGAGCGGCACGGGCGGCCGCTGGGGTGAGAGCCTGAAGAGGCCGCGCAGGGTCATGAGCCGCTGCTGCTGGTCGTTGACGCGGCGGGTGTACTCGGCGAATATCTCGCGGCGGCCCGTGCGGGTGGCGTGCTGCAGCTTGTAGATGGTCTCGGGGTCGAAGAGATGGGGCTCCTCGCCGCGCCGCCATCGGTACTCGCCGCCGGTCTCGAGCTTCTTGTGCGCGAGCGGGGCGGGGTCGTCGGGGTAGGCGGCGCGGTGGCGGGCGGCGACCTCGGCGGCGATCACGTCGAGGCCGACGCCGCCGAGCCGCGAGGCGGTACCGGTGAAGTAGCGGTCGACGAGCTGCTGCGAGAGGCCGATCGCCTCGAAGGTCTGCGCGCCGCAGTACGAGGCGACGGTCGAGATGCCCATCTTGCTCATCACTTTGAGCATGCCCTTGCCGAGCGACTTGATGAGCTTCGCGATCGCCTGCTCCTCGGTGACGCCCGCGATCGACCCGTCGCGCACGAGCAGCCCGACGGTCTCCATGGCGAGGTAGGGGTTGACGGCGGCGGCGCCGTAGCCGATGAGGGCCGCGACGTGGTGCACCTCGCGCACGTCGCCCGCCTCGGCGATGAGCGCGACGCTCATGCGCTGCCCCTCGCGGATGAGGTGGTGGTGCACCGCCGAGACGGCGAGTAACGACGGCACGGGGGCGAGGTCCTTGTTGGAGTCGCGATCGGACAGGATGATGAACTCGGCCCCCGCCTCGATCGCGGCGCTCGCCTCCCAGCACATCGTCTCGAGCCGGTCGGCGAGGCCCTTTGCGTCGTAGTCGACGGGGTACAGACCGCGGATCGTGACCGCGCGCTCGCGCTCGGGGTCGTCGCCGAAGTGCTGGATGCGCGCGAGCGCGTCGTTGTCGATGACCGGGAAGTCGAGGATCACCTGACGGGCATGGTCGACCGACTGCGTGAGCAGGTTCTGCTGCGGCCCGATGCTCGTGACGAGGCTCGTGACCAGCTCTTCCCGCAGCGCGTCGAGCGGCGGGTTGGTGACCTGCGCGAACTGCTGCACGAAGTAGTCGTAGATGTGGCGCGGCCGCTCCGAGAGCGCCGCGATCGGCGTATCGGTGCCCATCGCCGCGATCGGCTCGATGCCGTCGCGAGCCATGGGGGTGAGCAGCAGCCGCAGCTCCTCCTCGGTGTAGCCGAAGGTGCGCTGGCGCCGGCTGATCGAGGCCGGGGGGTGCACGAGGTGCTCGCGCTCGGGCTGTTCGGAGAGCCGGATGCGTCCCTCCTCGAGCCACTCGCCCCAGGGGGCGAGGTTCGCGAGCTCCCGCTTCACGGCCTCGTCCTCGCGGATGGTGCCGCTCGCGAGATCGACCGCGAGCATGCGGCCGGGCTGAAGACGCCCGCGTCGGATCACCCGGTCGGGGGCGATGTCGAGCACACCGGTCTCGCTGGCGATCACCATGACGCCGTCGCTGGTCACGAGGAAGCGGCCGGGGCGCAGGCCGTTGCGGTCGAGGGTTGCGACCAGCTCGGTGCCGTCGGTGGCGATCATCGCGGCGGGCCCGTCCCACGGCTCCATCACGAGCGAGTGGTATTCGAGGAAGCTGACGAGGTCGGGGTGCAGGCCGGTCTCGGATTCCCAGGCCTCGGGCACCATCATGGCGAGCGCGTGCGGCAGCGAGCGGCCCGCGCGCACCAGCAGCTCGAGCACCTCGTCGAAGCTGGCCGAGTCGCTGCCGCCCTCCGAGCAGACCGGGGAGAGCTGCCGCACGTCGCCGAGCAGCGGGCTCTCGAGCTGCGCCTCGCGCGCCCGCATCCAGTTGCGATTGCCGCGCACGGTGTTGATCTCGCCGTTGTGAGCGACGAGGCGCAGCGGTTGGGCGAGATGCCATGAGGGGAAGGTGTTGGTCGAGTAGCGCGAGTGCACGATGGCGAAGCGGCTCTCGAAGCGCTCGTCGGACAGCTCGGGGTAGAAGCCGGGCAGCTGCAGCGTGGTGACCATTCCCTTGTACACGATCGTGCGGGCGCCGAGCGACGGCAGGTAGCAGCCCGTCTCGTGCTGGATGCGCTTGCGGGTGCGGAACGCGCGCCGCTCGAGCTGATCCGTGTCGACCGCCTCGCCGCTCGCGGGCACGAGCACGAGCTGCTCGATGACCGGGCTGACGGCGCGGGCGCTCTCGCCGAGCACCTCGGGGCGCACGGCGACGGGCCTCCAGGCGAGCACCGAGAGGCCTTCCTCGGCCGCGATGGCGCCGATGCGATACCGCACCGCCTGGCGTTCGGTCGACGCCTGGGGCAGGAACGCGAGCCCCGCAGCGTAGCCGCCGGCCGCGGGCAGGCGCAGACGGGCGTCGTGCTCGGCGAGGACCTCTCGGATGAAGCGGTCGGGCAGATCGCTCAGGATGCCCGCGCCGTCGCCCGTTCCCGCGTCGGAGCCGACCGCGCCGCGATGCTCGAGGTGCTCGAGCGCCTCGAGCGCGAGGGAGACGATCTCGTGGCTCGGCTCGCCCGTGAGCGACACGACCGACGCGAGGCCGCAGGCGTCGCGCTCATCGGCGGGGTCGTAGAGCCCGACGCGCTCGGGGAAGCCGGCGGGGCTGGCGGTGGGGGTCGCTGCTCGGTCGCTCATCGACGTCCTCTCTCTCGGCGGGACGTCGGCGGCCCGGGCGGAGCCACCGATGGGGAATCATCTGCGACAGCGCCGTCGCAGCGCGCCATGGTGGCTGTGGAGGGGCCAGTTTACCAGTCGTTTCTTCGGCGAAACGAATCGGCTAACGCACTTTATGCACAGCATTCACGATCCGATACTTCTCCTCGAAATATTCTGCGGAACATCTTGACAATCTCCGAACGGTCGCATTTCACGAAACATAACCGAAACACTGCCGTCGTCCTTCCGAAACCGGGCGCGAAAAAGCCGGTGTGCGATAGTCGCCACCCCGTTCATCGGAGCGTTCGACTATCGCCCACCGGCTGAATCGGCGCGGAACCGCTCGTGCTCCGCCACACCCGAGGAGCACGGAGCGACCGCGGTCGCACCGGAGCGCGACCGCGGATCCGGTCACGCGTCGCCGTCGAAGCTGCTCGTGTCGCCGACCAGTCGCGTGTGGTCGGCGGGCACCGGATCGACCGCGGCGCGCGCCACCTCGGCCGCGAACTCCGAGACGTTGTAGAGTTTGCCGGCCTGCTCGCGGCGCTGCTCGATCGCGCCCGGGTTGAGGCGGTTCAGCAGGGTCGCCGTGACGGTGCCCTCGATCATGTCGCCCGAGACCACGGTGAAGCCGATCCCGCGCTCCTCGAGCTCCGGGATGCGCTCGCGCAGCGCGTCCTCGCCGGCTCGCTTCGAGAGCGCCACACCCTCGTACTCGGGCATCGTGGGGGTGGTGCGGATGAAGTGGGCCTGGTGGCTCGTGACGAACACCACGCGCGAGCCCTCGCCGAGGAGCGGCAGCGCGGCGTCGAGCACCGACAGCTGCGCGTCTCGGTTGAGCTTCAGCGCGTAATCCTCCTCCATGCCGCTCTCCATGCCGCCCGAAGCGTTGAGCACGAGGATGTCGAGGCCGCCGAACTCCTCGCGCACGGCCTCCATCATCGCCTCGACCGAGTCGGGATCGGTGAGGTCGGCGCCCTGCACGAGCGCGCGCACGCCCAGCTCGCGCAGCTGCGCGGCGAGCTTCTCGGCGCGCGGAGCCTTGTTGCGGAAGTTGACGACCACGTCGGCGCCCGCCTCGGCGAAGTACCGGACGGTGTCGGCTCCGATCCCGCGGGAGGATCCCGTCACGAGCGCGCGGCGACCGGAGAGAGTGCCCGGTTCAAGAATCTGAGTCACAAGTGCTCCTCGTCGTTTCGAAATACGTGCCTCCCAGAGTAGTGGACCTTGCATCCTGAGCAGCCCATGTACAGGGGTATCGCGAACCCGTCGCGAACGAGTACGCTGCAATGAACGGCAGGGGCGCCCGCGGGTCCGTGGGCGCTCCCACCCGCACATCACCGGCGAGGAGGTCCAGCATGGCTGATCGAACGCTCCGAGGAACGCGTATCGGCTCGACGAGTCTGCAGGGTGAAGAGGGCGTCGAGCTCTCGCCCAGACGCACCGTCGAGTACCTGACCGATCGCGGGGTGCGCTTCAGCGTGCTCTTCGACGCCGACGCCGAGCCCCCGGCCGAGTGGGTGGATCAGAAGAGCGGCGAGATCGGGTTCCTCGACGACGAGGCCGGGCGCGCAGCGCGCGCCGAGTTCGAGGAGAAGGAGTCCTCGCAGCGCACCCCGTGGGACATGCTCATCGAGCGCCGGACCCGCGAAGAGCTCGAGGAACTGCTCGAGGAGCGTCTGCAGCTGCTGCGCGCCCGCCGCGGCGCCAAGTAGCGGCCGCGGCCACCGCGCACCCGAGCGCTCCCATCGCCATCCAGAAGGCGGCGATCGCGGATCCGGCGTTCAAGGCCGGGGTCTTGCCCTCCACCAAGGGCACCTCGGCGACCATCGCATCGGCGGTGAAGGGCGTCAGCGTCGCGAGATCCCCGCCGTCGGGCGCGACCACCGCGCTCGTGCCCACCGTGGAGATGTTGACGAGCGCGCGACCGGTCTCGACGGCACGCAGCCGCGCGATCGCGAGTTGCTGAGCGCTCTCATCGGTGCGCCCGAAGTCGGCGTTGTTCGTCTGCGCGAAGATCACCTCGGCGCCGTCGCCCCCCATCGCAACCGCCTGCGCATCGAAGATGATGTCGAAGCAGATCGCGAGCCCCGCCCGCACGGGCCCCGCTGCCGAGGGCACCTCGAAGGCGGCCGGCAGCACACCCGCCGTGTACTCGAGCTGCACGAGATCGACGAGGTCGGGGGCGAGAGCGCGGAAGAACTCTCGATTGGGCATGTACTCCGCGAACGGCACCGGATACCGCTTGTCGTATCGCCCGGGCTCGGCACCCTCCGGCCCCCAGATCAGCGAGCTGTTGGTGTAACTGCCGTCGGGGTTCGCGAGGATCGTGCCGACCACGATCGGCGCTCCGGCCCGTTTCGCGAGGCGTGCCACCCGCTGCGCCGCGAGCGGGTTGTCGGGCAGCGCGAACTCGGCGCTGTTCTCCGGCCAGACGATCACGTCGACGGTCTCGTCATCGGCTTCGAGACGGTCGAGCAGTTCCTCGGTCGCGGCCACGTGATCACGGAGCACGTCGCCCGACTCGCGGTCGTCGAAGATGCCCGACTTCGAATCGCCCTGCACCGCGGCGACGCGAAGGGCGCCCGTCTGCGGCAACGGCGGCGCCGGCACGAGTGCCATCACGAGCAGGAGCACCAGCGCGGCGGCGGCGGCCGGCAGCACGGGACCGCGGAGCCGGGCACCGCCGATCCCGGAGGCGCCGATCCCTGAGGCGCCGACCGCCGCCGAGCGGCGCGAGAGGAGCGCGGCGACCGGCAGCGCGCAGGCGAGCGCGAGCAGCCCCGAGAGGCCCGCGAAGCCGACCCACGACACCGCCTGCGCGAGCGGCCCGTCGGCCTGCGTGTGCGCGAGGCGCCCCCACGCGAAGCCGCCGTACGGCCACGACCCCTGCACCTGCTCGCGCAGCACCCACAGCCCGGCGGCCGCGAGCGACTGCGCGACCACGAGTGCTCCGACGCGCTCCGAGAACCAGGGCAGGCGCGCGATGCCCCGCGTCGCCGCCGCGGCCGCAATGCCGAACAGCGCGAACCAGAGCACCATCACCGCGCAGAGGCCGAGCCACGGCACCGGCCCGAGGTAGAGCGTGAGCCACGAGATGTGGGGCGCCCAGAACGCCGCACCAGCGACGAGACCCGCCTGCAGCCCGATCTGCCAGGGCTGCTGCCAGACCGAGGCGAAGACGAGAGCGGCCCCCGCGATCGCTGCGGGCCACCAGGCGAGCGCCGGACTCGCCACGTCGAGCAGGTACCCGCCGGCGGCCGCCGCGATCAGCGACACCCACCACGGCAGACGCGCGATGAGCGTCGGGGTCATGAGGTGCTCGATGCCTCGACGATGCCGCGGCGCACGCCGCGCTTCGCCTCGCGAGCGAGCCGGGCCAGCTCGCCGAGGCGATCCTCATCGAGACCGCTCAGCACGGCCGTCTCGCACGCCTGGGCGATCTGGTCGAGCAGGTCGATCGTCTGCTTCGCCCAGCGCACGAAGTCGCCGGCGCCGATGCCGGAGCGCTCGAGCACGAGTTCGATGGGGGTGCCCGCAGCCCAGGCGTGCATCGCGGCGGCGAGGCCGGCGTGCGGCATTTCACTGCGCGGCAGCCGGTGTCGCTCGGCCAGGTCGTCGAGCTCGACCCACAGGTCGAGTACCCGGTCGTGCGCGGCCGCGAAGAGGCGCCCGCCTGGCAGGCTCGGCTCACCCTCGTCGTCGCGCCGCGGTTCGTAGCTCAGCACGCAGCACATCGCCGCGAGACCGGCCGCGTCGAGTCCGCGCAGCGCGTCTCGGCGTAGGCACTCGGCTACCAGCAGGTCGCGCTCGCCGTAGATGCGGCGCAGCAATTCGCCCCACGGGGCGACCTCGGGCTCGTTCGACGGCCCGTTCAGGTAGTCGAGGTCGAACAGCAGCTCGACCACTCGGTCGAAGACGCGGGCGATCGTGCCCGTGCGCGACGCGATCTGGCGGCGCCCGCGCTCGAGGCGGCGCCGCAGCTTGCGCGCGCGATCCTCCCACCGCTTGCGGTCCGCGCCCTGGGACCGCGCCGCGGCGGCGTCGTACCCGGCGAGCGACTCCTGCTCGGCCCGCAGCTCGCGGGCCTGGTCGACGACCGCGCGATCCGCCTGGAATTGCGCGAACGACAGCTCGAGCGTCTCGCGCACGTGCTCCATGTCCATGCGCTGCAGCAGGTTGACGGCCATGTTGGGCGTCGGCCGGAAGCTCGAGCGCACCGGGAACGACCGCGCCCCCGCGAGGTGGGCGAGCGCCTCGAGGTCGACCCCGTCGTTCCAGACCACCACCGCGTGGCCCTCGGTGTCGATGCCCCGCCGCCCGGCTCGGCCCGTGAGCTGGGTGTACTCGCCGGAGGTGAGCGGCACGCGCTGCTCGCCGTTGAACTTGTCGAGGCGCTCGATGACCACCGCCCGGGCCGGCATGTTGATGCCGAGGGCGAGCGTCTCGGTCGCGAACACGATCTTCACGAGACGGCGCTGGAACAGGTGCTCGACCACCGTCTTGAACGCGGGCAGCAGGCCCGCGTGGTGGGCGGCGACGCCGCGCTCGAGGCCCGCGATCCACTCGCGCACGCCGAGCACCCGGCGCTCCTCGTCGGTCATGCCCCGGGTGGCGTCGAGGGCGAGGCGCCGGATCTCCTCGCGCTCCTCGCGCGAGGTGAGGGCGATGCCCTCGAAGAGGCACTGCCGCACCGCCTGGTCGCAGCCGTTGCGGCTGAACACGAACACGATCGCCGGCAGCAGGCGCGTCTCGTCGAGCGCCCGCGCGATGTCGGCGCGGGAGACGCGCCGCGCACGGCGCACGGGCGGGCGCCCCCGCGTGCGACCGCGGTCGGCGTAGCCGTGGCTGCGCCCGCCGCGGCCCCGATCGCCGCGGCAGTATCCGCCGCCCCGCTCGCCGTCGCGGCCGTCGTCGCCGCCGCGCCGCCCGCCCTCGAGCATGCGCACCTCGGGGTTGAGGCGCCCTCCCCCGCCCGTCGCGGCGGTCTCGCCGTCGCGACCGACGAAGAGCGGCAGGAGGGCCTTCGGGGTGGTAGAGCGGCACCGGGCGGTGCTCCGAGAGGATCACGTCGGTGTCGCCGCGCACGGCGTGCATCCAGTCGCCGAACTCCTCGGCGTTCGAGACGGTCGCCGAGAGCGACACGAGCCGCACCTGGGGCGGCAGGTGCAGGATGATCTCCTCCCAGACCGCGCCGCGCCACCGGTCGCCGAGGTAGTGCACCTCGTCGAGCACCACGAAGGCCAGGTCGTCGAGCGCGTCGGAGCCCGCGTAGATCATGTTGCGCAGCACCTCGGTGGTCATCACCACGATCGGGGCGTCGCCGCGCAGGTTCACGTCGCCGGTCAGCAGGCCGACCTCGTCTTCGCCGTACTCCTCGCAGAGCTCGTGGAACTTCTGGTTGGAGAGAGCCTTGATGGGGGCGGTGTAGAAGATCCTGGCGTCGCGCTCACGACGGGCCAGGTACACCGCGAACTCGGCGACGGTGGTCTTGCCCGAGCCGGTGGGCGCGGCCACGAGCACGCTGCGCCCCTCTTCGAGGCGCTCGCACGCCGTGCGCTGGAACGCGTCGAGCGGGTAGCCGATGCGCGCGGAGAAGGCGTCGAGCGCGGTCTACGCCGACCCGGCCCGCTCGGCGGCGTCGAACTGGTCGTTCACTGCTGCTTCCCCGCCCGTCTGGGCGTCTCGCCCGCGTCATCGCCGATGTCGGTGCCGTCGATGCCGTACTCGGCGAGCTCGGCCGCGCGCTTCTTGTCGACCCGCCTGTCGTGCAGCAGCGCGACGCCCGCGGCCGCGAAGTAGAGCACGACGAGCGGTATCGCGAGCATGAACATGCTCATGAGGTCGACCGCCGGGGTCGCGATGCCGGCGAAGAGGATGATGATGAGGATCGCGACGCGCCAGCTCTTGAGAATGGTCTTGCCGCGGATCACCCCAAGGAAGTTGAGCATGACGAGCAGGGCCGGCATCACGAAGCCGATCCCGATCGCGAGCAGCAGCTTCGTGGAGAAGTCGAGGTACTTGCGCGCGCTCATGAAGGCGGCGTCCTCGGGCGGCGCGAAGCTCGTGAGCAGGCGCACGATGTTCGGGATCACGAGCCACCCGGCATAGGCGCCGAGCAGGAACAGCGGCACCGCGGTGAAGAGGAATCCCACCCCGTAGAGCTTCTCGCGCTTGGTCAGGCCGGGGGCGAGGAAGGCCCAGATCTGGTAGAGCCAGATCGGGCACGAGACGATCACCGCGATGAACAGGGCGATCTGCACGCGCGTGTCGAACGCGCCCGTGATGTCGTCGTAGTTGATCTGCGCGGTGCGACCCTGCTCCTCGGCGATGTCGTAGACCGGCTGGCGCAGCACGTCCCAGACGAAGTCGGAGAGCAGGAAGCCGACGACCAGGCCGAGCACGATCGCGATCACCGAGATCATCAGGCGCTTGCGCAGTTCGACGAGGTGGTCCCCGAGGCTCATCCGCCCCTCGGGATTGCGCTTCTTGCGCGCCTGATCTGCCATTCGCTCAGTTTATCCCAGCGCGCCTGGAGGGGTGGCGGCGCCGGCGGCGCCGAGCGCGCGCTCCGCCCACGCCCGCACCGCCTCGCGGGCGTGCCGCGGCGACTCGATGACGACGTCGCCCGGAGCGGCCTGAACGAGCCGGATCGCGGCCCCCTCGTGCCAGGCCTCGACGCGCACGCGCACGCGGCCGTCCGCGTCCTCCTCGATCGCCTCGGGGTCGAAGCCCCGGATCCTCGGCAGCAGATGCGCGGGCAGGGTCGCCACGAGGTCGAAGGCCGTGCGCGCCTCCTCGCCCGAGGCCTCGTGCTGCTCGGCCGGCAGCTGCAGCACGCGCGCCTCGCTCATCTGCTCGACGCGGAAGCTGCGCTCGGCGCGACGGTCGCGGCAGTGGGCGCGCAGGTACCAGGATCCGGCGTGCTGCGTCAGCGCGATGGGGTCGGCGGTGCGCGAGCTCGTGCGCCCCGCCGCGTCGCGGTACTCGAACGCCAGCGCTCGGCGGGCCTCGATCGCCGAGACGATGAGCGGGATCCGCGGGTCCTGCGGATCGGCGGTGACCGACAGCGCGGGGGCGCCGGCGCCGAGCGCGGCGCCGAGCCTCGCGGCGGTCCGCTGCGCGAGCCGGGCGTCGGCCTCCCCCAGCATGGGGGTGAGCGCCTGCAGCCCGGCGATGATGGCGGCGGTCTCCGACGGGGCGAACCTGGGCGCGTCGTCGACCGCGACCGTGTGGGTGAGGCTCACGACGTCGTCGCGCTCGAGGGCGTCCCAGTCGATGTCGAAGAGATCCTCGTGCTGGTAGCTCAGCGTCTCCCCCGGTACGCCCGCCGTGCCGAGGAAGCGCACGAGCGCGCGCAGCAGTTCGGGTGCGACGTCGAAGGCCGCCGCCAGCTGCGGGACGGGGGTCGGGCCGTGCTCGCGCAGGTACGGGATCAGCGAGAGCAGCAGCAGCACCCGGTCGGGTGCGAGCACGCGCTTACGCATCGGGGCCTCCCTCGTCGTCGGCCGCGACCGGAACCGCGGGAGCGCTCGGGCTCGCGGGAGCGGCGCCGATCGGCGGCGCGCCGTGGGCCGCCGCGATGCGGCGCAGGCCGTCGGCGACGAGACCCCGAAGGCTCTCGGGAGACGTCACCACGGCGTCCGCCCCGTAACCGATGATCTCCTCGGCGAAGAGATGCGGGTCGAGCACGCCGATGGTGAGACGCACACGGTCCTCGGAGCGGCCGCCGCACGCCTCGGCGGCCCGACCCCCGCGCGCCGCTCCGTCACCGGAGCCGGGTTCGCACGGCGGCGCGTCCTCGGCGCTCGCCGGCGTGTTCATCGCACCCAAAGCGCGCGGCGCGAGCCGCGCTTCCGCGACGCTGCCGCAGCGCACCAGCACCTCGGCTCGGCGCTGCTCGCGCAGGGCGAGCAGCGCGGCGATCGCGGGCTCGCCGCGCTCCCGCAGAGCGGGATCGAAGCGCTCAGCCGCGACGCGCACCTCGCCGGAGATGCGGGAGAGCAGGAACACCCGATCCGCCTCGCGGTCGAGATCCCACGAGATGAGGTGCCAGCGCCCGTCGACCCGATGCAGCCGCAGCGGCGCCACGCGGCGCTCGAGCGGGGCGGCGCGCCCCGGCAGCGTGTAGTCGAAGCGCGCGATCCGACCCTCGTCGATGGCGCGCTGCAGCGGGGCCGCGGCCGGCTCGGCCGTGCCGAGGCTCGGGGCGACGCCGAGGTGCTGCACGTCGAGCCCAGCCCCGAGCGCCTCGAGCTTCATCGTGGCCCGCCGCGACTCGGCGCTCAGGCTCCCCTCGCTCCAGGCGAGCGCCGCGAGGCGCAGCAGCATGAGCTCGCGCTCGTCGAAGCGGAGCTCGCTCGGGAACTCGAGCTGCTCCTTCGAGATGCGGTAGCGGGTGAGCTGGTTGTTGCCCGGTTGCAGGGGTGAGTCGAGCGTATCGATCTGGATGCCGAGCTCGCGCAGCTGCTCCTTGTCGCGCTCGAACTGCCGGTCGAGGGCGGCGCGCTCCGACGCGGATCGCGCGCGACCGGCGTAGCCGTGCACGGTCGACAGCAGCTCCTGCTTCGTGAGCCCCTCGGGGCTCACGACCAGGGCGAGCACCAGGCTGAAGACGCGCTGCTCGCCCGGAACGCGACCGGGCACCCGGACCTCAGCCGACCCCGATGATGTCGACCACCACGACCTTCGCGTCGGCGTCCGACTCGTTCTCGATGATGACGACCTGCGAGCCGACCTTCTTGCCCGTCAGCTGGTCGCGGAAGGTGTAGCCCGACTCGGAGACCTGCTGCTCGTTGCCGAGCCCCATCAGGCCCGTGTCCCAGCTGTTGGTCTGCACGGCCCCGTCCCAGCCCACCACGAGCAGCTGCGCGACGACGTTGTCGTCGGCCTCGACCTCGGCGCCGTCGCCCTCGACGCGCACGGCCGACGAGGTGCCGGCGGGCGCGTCGCGGGGCGGCAGCACGATGCCGGGACGACCCTCGTGGTCGGTGACGACGGCCGGGTAGCCGTTCGGCAGACCGCGCGCGGAACCCTGCGCGGCGAGCGGACCGGTCGAGACGACGTCGATCACGCCGACGAGCGGGGCGTCGGGGCTGCCTCCCAGCTGCATCGCGAGCTGCGAGCCCTCCTCGGGTGCGATCGCGATGACGACCCGGTCGCCGGGCGCGGCGCAGCGCAGCGATTCGCTGAGCGGGTTCGGGGCGTCCTCGGACACCATCAGGAACTCAGCCGACTGATCCGCCGCGGCGAAGCCCGGGCTCTCGTAGAGCGGCTCGCCGCTCGTCGAGTCGAAGAACGCCATGTTGACGCCCACGAGCGACTGCTCGTCGGCGACGCGGCTGCGATCCTCGGCCTCGTCGACCACCGTGCGCTGCGTGGAGAGCACCTGCAGATCGTCGGGGATCGACACGTCGGGGGTCTCGCCGAAACCGCCGCTCACCTGCACGCCGTCGCTCATGGCGCCGGGGTGCAGCGTCGGCTCGCAGTCTGCCGCGGCCGCCTGCTGCGCGCTGCAGCCTGTGACGCCGGCGAGGAGCAGCGCGGCGGCTGCGGTGGCGGGAACGAGTCGACGAAGCATGTGCACCTCTCGGAGAAGCCGATTCGGCCGCAGAGCGGCCGAACTGAACCCGGCTATCCTATCGAAACTCGGCTGGGCCGGAGACCCGCCGACCCGGGGGCGCCCCGCTCAGTCGTCGGCGCCGCGCTCGCGGGCGAAGCGCTGGGCCTCGCGCACCTTCTTGCGCAGCACTCTGTCGCTCTTGCCGCGCTCGCCCACCACCTCGGGAGTCCAGGCGCCGGGATCGCCCTGCTCGCCCATGTCGGGCAGCCAGCTGGCGAGATCCTCGTCGGTGAACTCGCTCTTCGACGCGCGGCGCTTGAGTTCGGGCAGTTGCGCGCCTGGCGCGAGCCTGCGCGCTGCGATGAGGAAGCCGGTGTGCGCGACCATGCGGTGGTCGGGGCGCACCGCGAGCCCCTCGACGTGCCAGCCGCGCACCATCGTCTCGGACGACTGGGGGTGCGTGAAGAGGCCGCTGCGGCGGATCTCCTCGGCCGTGCGCGAGAGCTGGGTCACGGTGGCGACGTAGCAGATGAGCACGCCGCCGGGCGCGAGCGCCCGAGCCGAGACGTCGACGCACTCCCACGGCGCGAGCATGTCGAGCACCACGCGGTCGACGCTGCCGTCGTCGCAGCTCGAGGGCAGCGTCTGCTGCAGATCGCCGACCGTGACGGTCCAGTTCTCGGGGGCGCGCCCCGAGAAGGCCGCCACGTTGCCGCGGGCGATGTCGGCGAACTCCTCACGGCGCTCGAACGAGAACAGGCGCCCCTCGGGGCCGATCCCGCGCAGCAGGTGCAGCGACAGCGCACCTGACCCGACACCCGCCTCGACCACGCGGGCCCCCGGGAAGATGTCGGCGAGCGACAGGATCTGCGCGGCGTCCTTGGGGTAGACGATCGCCGCCCCCCGCGGCATCGACATGACGAAGTCGGAGAGCAGCGGGCGCAGCGCGAGGTACTCCTCACCGCTGCTGTTCACCACCACGGAGGCGTCGGGCAGGCCCACGATCTCCTCGTGGCGGATCATGCCGCGGTGGCTGTGGAACTCGCCGCCCGGCACGAGCGTGATCGTGTTGAGGCGGCCCTTGGGGCCGGTGAGCTGCACCCGGTCGCCGTAGCCGAGGGGCCCGCGGGCCGAGGGCGCGTGCTCGCCGGCGGCCTGCGGCGCCCGGCCCGAATCGGCGCCGACGATCGAATCGTCCGTGCTCTGCTGCTCGCTCACCGCTGCGCTCCCGTCGTCTGCTCGGCGTTCCGCAGGGAGCGGAAACGCTCGGAAAGTCTATCCGCGTCGACGCCGGCGAGCGTCGGCCACACCTCGTGCGCCGATGCACCGGTGAGGTCGAGCAGGTTGGGCACCCCGATCGCGACCGCGCCCGATGAGTGGGCGGCGGCCAGGCCGGTGAAGGAGTCCTCGATCGCGAGGCAGCGCTCGATCGGCACGTCGAGCAGGGCTGCCCCGCGCAGGTAGGGATCAGGATCCGGCTTCTCATGTTCCACCTCGTCGCCCGCGACGATGCCGCGGAACAGGCCCTCGGGCAGCAGCCCGACGACGGCGTCGGCGATCGACCGCACGGCCATCGTCACGAGCGCGCTCGGGATGCCCGCCGTCGCGAGCGACTCGAGCAGCTCCACGGCGCCCGGACGCCACTGCGGGCCGGCCTCGCGCAGTCCGGCGATCACCGCCGTCTCCCACTCCGCGATGATCTCGTCGACGCCGAGCGGAACGCCCATCTGCTGGAAGACGACCGCCGCGTTGCGCAGCCCCGATCCGATCATGCGGTCCCGCACCTCGGCGGTCAGCTCGATGCCGTAGCGCGAGAGCATCGAGAGCTCGGCCTCGAGCCACAGCGGCTCCGAATCGATCACGGTGCCGTCCATGTCCCACAGGACGGCGGCGGGTGCTTCGTGCTGGGAAAGTGCGCTCATCCGCACCAGTTTACCGACGGAACCTCGACCGCGCCGGGAGACCGCGGCGGGCACCCCCTCCCGTCGGGCCGCGATGCGACGCCGAGATCGCGCGCTCGGCGGAAACGTCGGTTCTCGGGCGCGGTGTCGATATCCTGGAGGGCATGTCTGAGACCGCCTCCCCGCAGCCCCGCGTGCTGATCGTCGCCTTCCAGGGCTGGAGCGACGCCGGCGACGCCACCACCGAGGTTCTGCAGCACCTCGGGGGGCTCATCGACGCGGAGGTGCTGCACGTCATCAGCTCGGAGGGCTACGTCGACTTCCAGGTGCACCGTCCCAAGCTGATCTTCGACGCCGAGGGCAACCGTGTGCTCGAGTGGCCCGACACCCGCCTGTACGGCACGGTGCAGCGCCCGGGAGACGCGCCGGCCCCGCCCCGCCCCGACGAGGAGACGCTGCGGCGCATCGACGGCAGTCCCGTCACCGACCTCTTCCTCCTCGCCGGCGTCGAGCCGGCCCGCGACTGGCAGAACTTCGCCGACGAGATCGTCGAGCTCATCGACGTGTGGAGCATCGACACCGTCATCATCCTCGGCGCGATGTTCTCGGACGCGCCGCACTCCCGCCCCATCGCCGTGTCGGTCTCGACCGAGAGCGCCGAGCGCCGCGCCGAGACCGGCGCCGTGCGCAGCAGCTACGAGGGCCCCACCGGCATCGCGACCGTCGTCGACCTCGCACTCGCGCAGGCCGGCATCTCGGCGATCTCGCTCTGGGCCCAGGTGCCCCACTACGTGCACAGCACCCCCTCCCCGAAGGCCACGCTCGCGCTGCTCGACAAGCTCGAGGAACTGCTAGACATCGTGATCCCGCGCGGCGAACTGCTGATGCAGGCCAACGAGTGGGAGGCGAACATCAACCGGATCGCCGCCGCCGACGAAGAGATGTCGCGCTACATCCGCGGGCTCGAGGAGTCGCGCGACGATGCCATGGCCGCGGAGGCGACGGGCGACGCGCTCGCCCTCGAGTTCGAGAAGTTCCTCGAGGGCGGATCGCGCGGCATCGAGCAGACCGAGGCGATCGAGCCGGATCTCACGGGCGAGCCGGATCTCCCGGGCGAGCCGGATCTCACGGGCGAGCCGGATCTCACGGGCGAGGCCCGCGATCGCGGCGACGAGGGCGACGACGCGGATCCCGAGCAGCGCTGACGCGCCTCGCAAGCCCCACCCGCACCGACTCGTACAGAACCGGCCGACTCGATAGCCGCTCTTACAGCTTCACCCCGAGCAGCGCGTCGACGGCAGCCGCGATCAGCGCGGGGTCGTCGACCCCGCGATCGAGGGCGGCGTCGAGCGTGGCGAGCATCACCGGTGTGTCGAGGTCGTTCGCGAGGGCGGCGCGCAGCTGCTGCAGCACCGCGGTCGCGGAGGCGAGGTCGTCGCCGCCGCGCTCGAGCCCCTCGCGCCACGCCTCGAGCCGGCGGTTCGCGGTCTCGAGGTCGGCGTCGTGCCACTCCCACTCGGAGCGGTAGTGGTGCGCGAGCAGCCCGAGGCGGATCGCGGACGGGTCGGCCGGCACCCCCGCGCAGGCGCCGTGCGTGCCGTCGAGCAGCTTCGACACGAAGACGAGATTGCCGCGCGACTTCGACATCTTGTGCCCCTGGTAGGCGACGAGGCCCGCGTGGCAGTAGGCGTGCGCGAGGGGCGTGCCCGAGATGGCGGTGGCGTGTGCCGCGGTGAACTCGTGGTGCGGGAAGACGAGATCGGACCCGCCGCCCTGCACCGTGAACGCGCCGCCGAGGGCTCTCGTCGCGATCACCGAGCACTCGATGTGCCAGCCGGGCCGGCCCTCGCCGACGGGGCTCTCCCAGCTCGGCTCGCCCGCGCGAACCGCCCGCCACAGCAGCGGATCGAGCGGGTTGCGCTTGCCCGCGCGCTGCGGGTCGCCGCCGCGCTCTGCGCTGAGCTGCAGCATCGTGCCGTGGTCGTAGGGTGCGACGTCGCCGAGCCGCCACTGCGACTCCCGCTCGGCCGCATCGGTGTCGAAGTAGATGTCGTCGCCCTCGGAGTCAACGGTCGGCACCGAGTAGGCGAGACCGCGCTCGACCAGCTCGCGCACGGCGGCGGCGATCTCGTCGATCTGCTCGGTGACCGCGACGTAGTGCTCGGGCGGGATCATGCCCATGCGGTGCATGTCGGAGCGGAAGAGCCCGATCTGCTCGTCGGCGAGCGAGCGCCAGTCGACGTCGGTCGAGGCGGCGCGCTCGAGCAGCGGATCGTCGACGTCGGTGATGTTCTGCGCGTAGACCGTCTCGATGCCGGCGTCGCGCCAGGCGCGCTGCATGATGTCGAACGCGAGGTAGGTGAACGCGTGGCCGAGGTGGGTCGCATCATAGGGGGTGATGCCGCACACGTAGAGCAGCGCGCGCCCCTCGGAGATGGCGGGGTACTCGAAGCGCCCGGTGGCGGTGTTGTACAGCTTGGGCGTGAGGCCGGCGCCGGGCAGTTCGGGCAGCTCGGGAGGGGTCCAGGTTCTCATCGGATCGCCCCCGCGGTCGCTACGTCGGCCACTGATGCGACGGCGGTGCCGCCCTCGGCGGTGAGCACGCCGGTGCTCAGCAGCACGATGATCGCGATGCCGAGCAGCACCCGGTAGATCACGAAGGGCAGGAAACTGCGCTTCGAGATGTACTTCATGAACACGCCGATCACCACGAGGGCGATCACGAACGCCACTGCGGTGGCGATGGCGGTGAGGCCCATCGGGGTGTCGCCCTCGGGGGCTCGGAGGGCTTTGAGGAGCTGGTAGAAGCCCGAGCCGAGCACGGCGGGGATGGCGAGCAGGAAGGAGTAGCGCGTCGCGGCCTCGCGGGTGTAGCCCATGAAGAGGCCGGCCGTGATGGTGCCGCCGGAGCGGGAGACGCCCGGGATCAGCGCGAGCGACTGGGCGAAGCCGAAGACGAGGCCGTGCTTCCAGGTGAGCTTCTCGAGCGGCCTCGTCTTGCGCCCGGCCCAGTCGGCGGCGCCGAGCAGTAGACCGAAGACGATGAGCGTGATCGCCGTGAACCAGAGCGAGCGCAGCGTCGTCTCGATCTGGTCCTGGAACAGCAGGCCGAGCACCACGATGGGGATCGTGCCGATGATGATCCAGCACCCCATCAGGGCGTCGGGGTCGGTGCGGGCCGCCTTGCCGGTGAGCGACTGGAACCAGCGGCCGATGATGCGGACGATGTCGCGCCAGAAGAACACGATGACCGCCGCCTCGGTGCCGATCTGGGTGATCGCGGTGAAGGCGGCGCCGGCGTCGCCGATGCCGAGCAGCTCGCTCGCGATGCGCAGGTGAGCGCTCGACGAGATCGGCAGGAACTCGGTGAGACCCTGCAGGATGCCCAGCAGGATCGCGTCGAAGAAGCCCATCATGTCCTTTCGTGGCGGATGGAAGCGTGCGGCCGTCGCGGGCCGCCGTCCAGGATAGCCCAGGGTCGCGGCGAAACCCCGTGACGCCCCGGTCGGGCGCGAGTGCGAACCGCGGTCGCAGCCGGCTCGGCCGGGAGGACCGGCGTCAGTAGGTGCGCAGCAGGTCGACGAGCACTCGGTGCCCGAAGTCGAGGGCGTCGAGGGGCACCCGCTCGTCGACGCCGTGGAACATGCCGGGGAAGTCGAGGTCTGCGGGCAGGCGCAGGGGCACGAACCCGTAGCCCGCGATGCCGAGGCGTGACAGCGCCTTGTTGTCGGTGCCGCCGGAGAGCAGGTAGGGCAGCACGCGCGCGTCGGGGTCGGCGCGGCGCAGGCTCTCGGTCATGGCGTCGACGACCTCGCCGGCGAAGGGCACCTCGAGACCGATGTCGGTGCGCACCGTCTCGATCTCGATGTCCGGGCCGACGATGCGCTGCACCTGCGCGAGCACGTCTCCCTGCTCGGAGGGCAGGGAGCGCACATCGACGAGCGCTTCGGCGGTGTCGGGGATGACATTGTGCTTGTAACCCGCGGTGAGCACGGTCGGGTTGCTCGTGTTGCGCAGGCTGGCCTGGATGAAGCCGCCGCCCTTGCCGAGCCGCAGCACGAGCTCGTCGGGCGCCACCTCGTGCGGGTCTTCGCCGAGGATCGCCGCGAGGTGGTCGATGAGGTCGCGCGTGGTGTCGCAGAGGGTGACGGGCCATTCGTGCCGCCCGAGCGCCGCGATGGCCTCGGCGAGACGGGTGAGGGCGTTGTCATGCCAGACGCGCGAGCCGTGGGCGGCGGTGCCCCGGGCGCGCAGGCGGATCCAGTCGAGCGCCTTCTCGCCGGTCTGGATGAGGTAGGCGCGCGTGCCGGCCACGTCGATGGAGTAGCCGCCGACCTCGCTGATCGCGGTCTCGGCCCCTGAGAAAAGCTCGGGGTGGTGCTCGACGAGGTGGTGCGAGCCGTAGACGCCGCCGTTCTCCTCGTCGGCGAAGAAGGCGAGGATGACCTCGCGCCGGGGCCGCTCCCCCGAGCGCAGCAGCTCGGCCACCGCCGTGAGCATCATCGCGTCCATGTCTTTCATGTCGACCGCGCCGCGCCCCCACAGCATGCCCCCTGCGATGACGCCGGCGAACGGATCGACGCTCCACCCGGCGGGGTCTGCCGGCACGACGTCGAGGTGACCGTGCAGCACCAGGGCGGGCAGGCCGGGTTCGGCTCCGGGCACGCGCGCGACGACGCTGGCCCGGCCCGGCAGCGACTCGAAGATCTGCGGCTCGAGCCCCAGATCGCGCAGGTACGTCGCGACGTACTCGGCGGCGGGCAGCTCGGGCTCGGCGTCTCCGCCTCCGCGGTTGGTGGTGTCGATGCGGATGAGGTCGCGCGCGACGCGCGCGGTCTCGGAGAGCTGGGGGTCGGTGGTCTCGCTGCTCATGCCTCCAGGGTACCGGGAGCCCGCGACACGGCGCCGGCGGATGACGCCGGGAGACACTCGCGGCGCTACTATTTCCGTAATGAGAATCGTTACGCCTATCAAGCTCGTCGCGTTCACGGTGCTCGCGCTCGTGGCGGCCGCGACCGCCTGGGGCCTCATCGCCCTCTGGCCCGACTACGACCAAGTCGCCAAGACCGCGGACCGCGCACCCCTCGTCGCGGAGGGCACCACCTTCGAGACGGGCGAACTGCTCGCGGTGACCGAGGGCTGCGCCGAAGTCGACGGCAGCACGGCCGACGACTGCCTGACCTTCTCGATCGGCATCCGCAGCGGCGACGACGCCGGGCACGTCGTCGACATCACCGCTCGAGGAGCCGTCACCCGGGCCGGTCTGCAACCCGGGGACCGTCTCGAGCTCATGGCCTATCCGCACGCGCCCGTCGCCGAGACCCGCTACCAGCTCGCGAACCAGTACAGCGTGTCGGGCGTGTTCCGCGGCCTGCCGCTCGCGATCCTCGCGCTCGTCTTCGTCGCGGTCGTGATCGCGGTGGGCAGGCTCAGAGGCCTGCTCGCCCTCCTCGCGCTCGGGATCAGCGCGGCCGTGATCCTCGCCTTCCTGCTGCCCGCGCTCGTGGCCGGCTCCCCCGGCCTGCTCGTCGGGGTCATCGCGTCGAGCGCGATCATGTTCACGATCCTCTACCTGGTACACGGCTTCAACATGCGCACCACCTCGGCGCTCGTCGGCACACTCTGCGGCATCGCGATCATGGCCGGCGTCTCGCTGATCGCCGCCCAGGCGACGCGCCTCAGCGGCATCGGCGACGAGGCCTCGGGCACGCTCGCGGGTGTGGTCGAGCACATCGACTTCCGAGGACTGCTCAGCTGCTCCGTCATCATCGCCGGGCTCGGGATCCTCAACGACGTCACGATCACCCAGGCGTCGTCCGTGTGGGAGCTGCGGGCGGCCGCCCCCGCGATGCCGCGGCACGAGGTGTACGCGAGCGCGATGCGGATCGGGCGCGACCACATCGCGTCGACCGTGTACACGGTGTTCTTCGCGTACGTCGGTGCGGCGCTCGGCGTGCTGATCCTGCTGTACCTCTACGACCGGCCCCTGCTCTCGCTGCTCACGCACGAGGACATCGCGATCGAGGTGGTGCGCACCCTGTGCGGCAGCATCGGGCTCGTGCTCGCCGTGCCGATCACCACCTGGGCCGCGGTCTGCTTCGCACCCCCTCCTTCGACCACAGCCGCGGCGTCGCCCGCCGAGACGGCGCCGAGCGTCTAGCGCACCGGGGCGTCGAACGGTCCGGCGTCGTCGCCGAGCGGGTACGAGAAGTGCCGTCACTCCAGCTCGTAGGGCTCGAAGCCGCGCGCGATCATCGCACCGTGCAGATGGGCGCGGTTCCCCGCTTGCTCCGCGGTGAGCCCGCGGCGTCGTATCGCGATCGCCCACCGAAGAAGTCGCCTCGTAGACGCGCAGGCCCCAGCCCTCCGCCGCGAGGTCGCGCTGCTCGGCGGCCCGCACCGGCGACGACTTCGAGCAGCCGCACGATCCCCGCCGCAGGTGCGGCGATCCACCGCGCGCCCTGATCCGGGCACGAGGAACAGCGAGCCGAGCAGCAGCGCGCCCAGCAGGCCGAACCCGACGACGGCGATGGCCTGAGGCTCTGGCACGGCGTCAGCCGGCGGGATCCAGGGCGTCGCGCGGTCCCGACCCCCATTCCGCGCGATCGCCGGACCCGGGGATGAGAGACTGACCGCTATGGCATATCTCGCTCTCGTCACCGGCGCATCCGTCGGGCTCGGCACCGAGCTCGCCCGCCAGCTCGCCGAGCGCCGCGTGAACCTCGTGCTCGTCGCCCGCGACGAAGCCCGGCTCGAGCGGCTGGCCCGGCGTCTGCGGCACGACCACGGCGTCGCCGTCGAGGTGCTGGCGGCCGACCTCACCGCGCACGACGGCCTCGAGCGCGCAGCGCGGCGCGTCGCCGATCCCGACTCCCCCGTCGACATCCTCATCAGCAACGCGGGCTTCGGCGTCTACGACGGCTTCGAGTCGAGCCGCCTCTCCGACGAGCGGCGCCTGCACGAACTGCTGTCGTGGGCGCCGCTGCGGCTCGCCCACGCCGCGATCCCAGGCATGCTCGCCCGCCGTCGCGGCTGGATCATGAACGTCGCGAGCGTCGCCGCATTCACGCCGAGCGGCACCTACGGCGCGGCCAAGGCCGCGACGGTATCGCTCTCGCGTTCGCTGAACGCGCGCTATCGCGGAACGGGCGTGCGGGTCACGGCGCTCTGCCCGGGCCTGCTCGACACGGAGTTCCATGTGCGCATGGGCGAGGATCATCTGCCCAGGCTGCCCCGAATCGCGTGGGCCGACACCCGTCGAGTCGCCCGCGAGGGTCTGCGCGGCCTGCACCGCGGGCGGGCCGTGATCGTCTCGGACTGGCGCTACCGCCTGATCCGGCGTCTGATCCCGATGCTCCCCGACCGCCTGCTCGAACGGGCCACCACCACGGGCGACTGAGTGCAGCGTCGCGGGCGCGATCCCCGTCCGCCTTCGGGAATCAGGGATCTCGCTCCGCCCATCACCCCGAGATGATGAGGCTCGAGATGAGCGAGACCGCCATCGCGACGACGAGCGCGTTGAAGGCGAACGAGATGAAGGTGTGCGTGCGCACCGTACCGAGGCCGGCGCGCGTGCGCGGAGTTCCCGCCGACATCGCACCCACCGACGAGACCATCACCGCCATCGACACGAAATCGCCGAAGCCCGGCGATTCGACGATGTCGAAATGGATCGTCTCGCCGGCCGCGTGCAGCCGGAAGTAGCGCAGCGCGAACGCGTACACCACGGTGGCCCAGGCGGTGCCGACAGTGAGCAGCACCAGCAGCGGCAACCACATCCCGCCCTGCCGCACCCCCACCGCCGCAGCCACCAGCGAGACCAGCAGAGCGACGAGCGCCGCCGTCATGCTCCAGTCCTCCGCCGTCTTGAGGCCGATCACCCGCGAGAGACGACTCGCACCGCGGCGGTGCTGCGTCGCGGCGATCCGCAGCGCATCCGCCGGCGCCGTTCGCGAGAACAGGCGATGAGTCCAGAGCAGATAGAGCAGGAAGAAGACCGAGAACGTCGCGCACAGGGCGGCGAGCACGAGGCCCGCTTCCTCGCGCAGCCCCTGACGGCCGAAGGCGATCAGCGGCACCGCGAGCACCGGGGCCGACACGAGCATGGCGATGCCGCCCCGGAAGCCGTCGTCGTAGCGGATCGGGAACTCTCGCTGCGCTCTGCGCCGGGTGCTGCCGCGTCTCATCCCTCGGAGTCTATCGACGCCGGGGCTCAGGCTCGGGCCGCCACCGCCTCGGCGATGGGCGTGCCGCCGGAGTTGAAGCGGATCGTGCGGCCGATCGTACCGTCGTCCGCGAGCACCGCCGCGATGACCGCTGCGACGTCCGCGCGCGGCACGCTCTCCGAGTCCTCGGCGTCGACGTCGATCCGGCCCGTGCCCGGATCGAGCGTGAGGGCGCTCGGGCCGAGCACCGTCCAGTCGAGAGAGGAGGCGCGCAGGTGCTCGTCGGCCGCGGCCTTCGCCTCGGCGTACGCGAAGAAGGGGTGGTCGGGGTCGACCCCGTGCTGCGGCGATGCGCGGAAATAGGAGACCATCACGTAGCGCCGCACGCCGGCCCGCTCGGCCGCGTCCATGCTGCGCACCGCGGCCTCGTGGTCCACCGCGCGCGTGCGCGCCGGGTTGCCGCCCCCGGCGCCCGCCGACCAGACGACCGCGTCGTGACCCGCGATCAGCTCTGCGAGCGCGTCGACGTCGAGCCGCTCGATGTCGGCCACGAGCGGCTCGGCGCCGGTGGCCCGCACCTCGTCGGCGTGGTCGGGGTTGCGGATCACCGCCGTCACCCCGTCGCCCCGAGCCGTGAGCAGGGGCTCCGCGAGAAGCGCGATCTTGCCGTGTCCACCGAAGAGAATGATCCGTGACATGCCCTCCACCATACGCCTCGGGCCGTGGCGTGCACAGGGCCGCCGGATCGCCTCCCGCAGGCAAGATAGCGAATCGCACCGAGCAGCGCAACGGGGTGCCCCGGGCGCCGGCGACGGGGTTGACTGGTGCTCATCGATGCACGCAACGAGATTGGAGAACACCATGGCGCACCTGACCGGTAAGCGCGTAGCGATCCTCGCCACCAACGGGTTCGAGGATTCTGAGCTGACGGAACCCCTCGCCGCGGTGCGGGAGCACGGAACCGAGGTCGACGTCGTCTCGACGAACACGGGGACGATCCGCGGCAAGAACGGGCACGAGGCGATCGTGAGCCGATCGACCTCCGACGCGAGCGCCGGCGATTACGACGCCCTGGTGCTGCCCGGCGGCGTCGTCAACGGCGACCACATCCGGCTCGACGAGCACGCCGTGTCGTTCACCCGCGACTTCTTCGAGCAGCACAAGCCGGTGGCGGCGATCTGCCACGGCGGCTGGATCCTCGCCGACGCCGACGTGTTGCAGGGCCGCAAGGTCACCTCGTACCCGAGCCTGCGCACGGACCTGCGCAACGCGGGAGCGACGTGGGTCGACGAGGAGGTCGTGGTGGATCAGGGGCTCGTGACGAGCCGCACCCCCGACGACCTGCCCGCCTTCAACGCGAAGCTCGTCGAGGAGATCGCCGAGGGCAAGCACCGCGGCCAGACCGCCTAGCGACGAGCCGAGCGGGTGCGCAGGGGTCTCTCCATTCCCCGGCGCACCCGCTCTTTCTTTTGGGTGCGGGCTCAGCTTCGGGGGCCGCCCGCCACGTACAGCACCTGCCCCGAGACGAAGCCGCTGGCCTCGTCGGTGAAGAACGCCACCGCGTTCGCGATGTCCTCGGGGGCGCCCACCCGCCGCACCGGCACCGCGGCCGCCTCGCGCTCGACGAGCTCGTCGAAGCCGACGCCCAGCCGCTCGGCGACGGAGCGGGTCATGTCGGTGACCGTGAATCCGGGCGCGACCGCGTTGGCGGTGACGCCGAAGCGGCCGAGTTCGAGCGCGAGGGTCTTCGTGAACCCCTGGATCCCCGCCTTCGCCGCCGAGTAGTTCGCCTGCCCGGCGTTGCCGAGCGCCGACGTGCTCGAGAGGTTCACGATCCTGCCCCAGCCGTGCCGCACCATGTACTGCTGCGCCTCGCGGCTCATGAGGAAGGCGCCGCGCAGGTGCACGTTCATGATGGTGTCCCAGCTCTCGACGGGCATCTTGAACAGCAGGTCGTCGCGCAGCACGCCCGCGTTGTTGACGAGGATCAGCGGCGGCCCGAGGCGCTCGGCGGCCCGGGCTACACCCTCGCGCACACTCGTCTCGTCGCTCACGTCGACGGCGAAGGCCTCGGCTGCGGTCTCGGCCGAGAGCCCGGCGGTGCCTGACCCGGCTTCCTGCGCGGCCTCGCGGATGAGCCGCGCGGTCTCGGCCGCCCCGTCGAGGTCGAGGTCGAACAGG
This sequence comes from Leucobacter muris, assembly GCF_004028235.1. Taxonomy (NCBI): domain Bacteria; kingdom Bacillati; phylum Actinomycetota; class Actinomycetes; order Micrococcales; family Microbacteriaceae; genus Leucobacter; species Leucobacter muris. Next base: position 1,817,840 of record NZ_CP035037.1, read on the forward strand.
GCGAGGCGCTCACCGCGCCGGGCGAGCTCGAGGGCGATCGCCCGCCCCAGCCCGCGGGCGGCGCCCGTCACGATCGCCGAACGCCGTGGTGTGTGCATGCTCGGCTCCCTCGCCCGTTCTGCTTCCTCCCGTTCAGGCTACCCTGTTCCCCCGCCCCGCCGTCTCTGACACGCCCCGCCCTGCCCCGGACCCCTGCCTGCTCCCTCGCCCCATGCCCGGCTGCTCCTGCGCCGGGCGTGCGGGCCCTCGAGAGGCGGATTTCGCAGCTCGCGCGCCCGCGCGACATGCGAAATCCGCCTCTCGGCGCACCGCGGGTCACGGGGAGGCGCGCTCGGGTCGAGCCCGGGCGCTCGGGTCGGGCCCGGGCGGTCGGGACGGGCGCGGGCGGTCGGGACGGGCGCGGGCGGTCGGGACGGGCGCGACGGATCCGGGCGGTCGGGAGGGGTCGGCGCAGGCCTACGTGCCGCAGTAGGTGACGTGCGGGCGGCCCGGAGGGCCCGGTTGAGCGTACCGTTCGAGACCCTGACGCGGCTCGAACGGGCGCGCGACCGCGTCGAGGATCGCCTCGAACGGCGCGAGGTCGCCCTCGGTGGCCGCGACGAGCGCTTCGTCGACGAGGTGGTTGCGCGCGATGTAGACGGGGTTCGTCGCGTCCATCGCGGTCGGATCGGGGCCGAGCGCGAGCCACCGCTCCAGCCACGGGCCGGGGCTTCGCTCCCCGAGCAGCTCGGCGTACCCGGTGGCCGCGACCCCGCGCGCGGTCTCGGCGAGCGCCCGGAACGCGCGCGTGTAGTCGATCCGGCCCTCGTGCAGCTCGTGCAGCAGCTCTGCGGCGAGCGCGGCCACGGTCTCTTCGTCGGCCGTCGGGTCGGCTCCGCGGGCGTCGCCGAGCCCGAGCTTGGCCCGCATGCCCGCGGTCCACGCGGCGTCGTAGGCGCCCCCGAAGCCCTGCAGCGCGCCGACGGCCTGCCGTTCGGCCTCGGCTGGGTCGTCGGAGAGCAGCGGCAGCAGGGTCTCGGCGAAGCGGGTGAGGTTCCACCCGGCGACGGCGGGCTGCGCGCCGTAGGCGTAGCGGCCGCGGTGGTCGATGGAACTGAACACCGTGGCGGGGTCGTAGGCGTCCATGAAGGCGCACGGCCCGTAGTCGATGGTCTCGCCCGAGATCGTCATGTTGTCGGTGTTCATGACGCCGTGCACGAAGCCGACGAGCATCCACGAGGCGACGAGCCTCGCCTGCACGTCGATCACCGCTTCGAGCAGCCCGAGGTAGGGCGTCTCGCCGGCCGCGAGCTCCGGGAAGTGCCGCTCGATGGCGAAGTCGGCGAGGCGGCGGAGCAGCTCGGGGTCGCCGAGCGAGCGCGCGTACTGGAACGTGCCGACGCGCAGGTGGCTGCTCGCGACGCGTGCGAGCACGGCGCCCGGCAGCACGTCGAGCGCTTCGTCGCGCACCACGCGTCGGCCGGTCGCGACGACGGCGAGGGCCCGGGTGGTGGGGATGCCGAGCGCGTGCATGGCCTCCCCCATCAGGTACTCGCGCAGCATGGGACCGACGGCGGCGAATCCGTCGGCTCCTCTCGCGAAGGGGGTGCGGCCGGATCCCTTCAGGTGCAGGTCCCGCACCCGTCCCCGGGTGTCGGCGATCTCGCCGAGCAGCAGCGCGCGGCCGTCGCCGAGTCTGGGCGAGTAGGCGCCGAACTGGTGCCCGGCGTAGACCTGCGCGACGGGCCGGCTGCCCTCGGCGGGGTCGTTGCCGATCAGCCAGCGCGCACCGGGTTCGTCGCGCAGCCGCTCGGGGTCGAGCCCCAGCTCTCGTGCGAGGCTCTCGTTGAGGGCGAGGATCGCGGGGCGCTCGGGCCGCATCGCGTTCCAGGGCAGCGCCCGTTCGGGCAGACGCTCGGCGAAGGCGGCGCCGAGGGGCGGGGCGAACGGCCGAGCAGCCGCGGGCGCCCGCACTCCGCCGGGCTCCGCTGGGCGGTCTTCGGGCTGGGCTTCGATGCGCATGCCCCGAGGCTACGCCCGCTTCCTCACCGCGCACTCAGGGTGGCGGCGTGGACGTTCCGCGCGACGAAGCCCGTCTCTCATGAGCCTCGTGCTCCTGGTGGTACCCGGCGGCGCACCCTAGGATCGGGAGCACGAACGCGGCAGCGACTCGCACATGGTGTGCCGGGCCGCCGCCGTGGCAGCAGAGGGGGCGGCTCATGAGCGGGCACGTGGTGATCGCGGGCGGATCCGGTCTGATCGGCGGGGCGCTCACCTGGCTGCTGCAGGCGGAGGGGCGCCGGGTCACGCATCTGGTGCGGCGCCCGCCCCGCGGCCCGCACGAGGTCGAGTGGCTCACCGACGGCGGCGCGCTCGACCCCGCAGTGCTCGACGGCGCCGACGCGGTGGTCTGCCTCAACGGGGCGAGCATCGGCCGCCTGCCTTGGACGGCTCCCTACCGCCGCACTCTCCGGGAGTCACGGTTGATCCCGACCCGCACGCTCGCGACGGCTCTGCGCCGTCTCGGTTCCGGCGCCCCGGCGTTCCTCTGCGCCTCGGCGGTGGGGTACTACGGCGATCGCCCCGGCGAGACCCTCGATGAGGCGAGCGCGGCGGGCGAGACCTTCCTCGCCGAGCTGTGCGCGGCGTGGGAGCGGGAGGCCCTCGCCGCGGGACCCGAAACCCGCGTCGTGCTGCTGCGCACCGCTCCCCTGCTGCACGCCGAGGGCGTGCTGAAGCCGCTGCTCGCCCTCACACGACTGGGGCTGAGCGGTCCCCTGGGCGCCGGCACGCAGCTGTGGCCCTGGATCTCGCTCGACGACGAGGTGCGGGCGATCCGCCACCTCATCGCCGCCGACGTCGAGGGCCCCGCGAATCTCTGCGGGCCGATCCCGGCCTCGGCGAACGACATCGGGCGGGAGCTCGCCCGGCAGATGCGCCGCCCCTTCCTGCTGCCCGCGCCCCCGTGGGCGCTGCGGCTCGGGCTGGGCCGCGACGCCGCCGACTCGCTGCTGCTCGCGGACGCCCGCGTGCTGCCCACCGTGCTCGAGGGAACGGGCTTCGAATTCGAGCACCCCACCGTGGAACGGGCCATCGCGTCGGCGCTCGCCGACTGAGCGCCGATCCCGAGCGAGACACGGCCCGGGCCTCGGCCCCGCCTGGGATACACTGCCAAACGGTTCGACGGAGGGGGCTGACATGGCACGGCAGCGAGCGAAGCGCGCGGTTCGGCAGAGCGCGCGGGGAGCGACCGCGGCGGCCCCCGTCGCGGCTCCGACCCTCACCCGCCGCATCGTCGACGGCCGCCCGCAGCAGCTCGCCGCCGACGTGCCGCCCGCCGAGTCGCTCGCCTTCACGCGGGCCGATCCGTCGCACATGGCGTTGACCGTGATGGCCACGCCCGACCCCGAGGGCATCGCCGAACTGGCCTCGGCGTGGCAGCTGCACCCGCTGCTGGTCGAGGATCTGCTGCACGCCGGGCAGCGACCCAAGCTCGAGCGCTACGGCGACGTGCTGTTCCTCGTGCTGCGATCGGCCCGCTACATCGACGAGAGCGAGGAGGTGGAGTTCAGCGAGTTCCACCTGCTCGTGCGCCCCCGCGCGCTCGTGATCGTCTGCCAGGACGGTCGCCTCATCGACGGCACCGAGGTCGCCGCCGGCATCGACGCGTCGCAGAACGCCACGCTCGGCAGCGGCGCGCTGCTGCTCGGGAACGAGCAGCTGCTGCGCCTCGGCCCCGAGGGGATGGTCTATCAGCTGCTCGACGCGACCGTCGACGGCTACTTTCCCGTGCTCGACGGCGTGCAGACCGACAAGGAGCAGATCGAGCGGCAGGTGTTCAGCGGCGACGCGGCGGCCGCCGAGCGCATCTACCACCTCAGCCAGGAGGTGATCGACGTGCTGCACGCGACCGCCGCCCTCACGCGGGTGCTGCACAAGCTGCAGCAGGGTGCCGACAAGTACGCGATCCCCGACGCCCTGCAGGCCTACCTGCAGGACGTCTCCGATCACCTCACGCGCGTGGTGACCGAGACCACCGAGCTGCGCGACGCGCTCTCGCAGATCCTCAACGTGAACGCCACGCTCGTGGCGCAGCGCCAGAACGAGGACATGAAGAAGATCTCGGGCTGGGCCGCGATCCTCTTCGCCCCCACGCTCATCGCAGCGGTCTACGGCATGAACTTCGACCTGATGCCCGAACTGCACTGGGCGGCGGGGTATCCGCTCGCCGTGGGCGGGATGGTCGGGTTCGCGGCACTGCTGTACGTGATCTTCAAGCTGAAGAAGTGGATGTAGCGGGCGGATCGCCGATCCGCCCGCGCCCGTCACACCGCTGCGGCGGGGGTCGACACCTCCGCGTCCTCGCGCTCGGTGGGCCTCGGCGCCGCGGCTGAGCGCGTGCGGCGCGTGCGGCGCAGCCCGGCGAGCGCCACCGCGAACACCGAGGTGAGGATCAGCGCGATCGCCGGTGCGACCGTGGTCCACGGGGCGCGCTCGACGTAGTCGATGCCCTCCGAGAGCAGCAGGCCCCACTCGGGCAGCGGCGGCTGCGCGCCGAGGCCGAGGAAACCGAGGGCGGCGAGGGCGAGGGCGACGCCCGGCAGCCGCAGCATGCCGTGGCGCAGCAGCGGCAGCACGGCGGCGGGCAGCACGTGGCGCAGCCAGATCTCGAGGCTCGTCACCCCGGCGAGCGGCAACCACCTGATGTGCGGCAGGGCCAGCGCCTCGTCGATGAGCGCCGCCGCGTGCGTGGTGAGCGGCGGCCAGGTCACCCAGAGCACCGCGAGCGCGGCTCCCCCGACCGAGGGGCCGAGCAGCGCGGCGATGATGACGCCCGCGAGGATCGGGGGCGTCGCGTTGGCGATCTCCGCGGGCCCGCGTGCGACCTCGCCGAGCACGGCGAGCAGCAGGCCCACCACGATCGCGAGCAGCACGATCAGGAACGCCGGGGTGAGGGTGCCGATCGTGCCGTGGGCGACGCGCGCGAGCAGGTCGCGCCCGCTGGCGTCGGCGCCGAAGGGCAGCTCGAGGCTGGGCGGAGCGAGGCGGGCGTGCGCGATCGTGTAGGGGTCGCGCGGCAGCCCGAAGGCCAGGATGGCGAGCAGCAGGCCCGCCGCGATCGCCGCCGTCCAGCGGGCCGCATGGCCTTCGCCGCGCGCCTCGGGCGGTGGCGGCAGCGATCCGGCGGGCAGCGGTCCGCCGCGCAGCAGGCGCCTCGCGAGCGAGGCCAGCACCCCGACGAGCACGGCCGCCAGCGCCATGAGCAGCACACCGGCCTGCAGCGCCGGCAGATCCTGCGCGTTCGCCGAGCCGAGCAGGTAGCGGCCGAGGCCCGGGATCGCGAAGACCTGTTCGACGGCCACGGCACCGCCGAGCAGGCCGATGAACACGAGCCCCAGCTGGTCGACGACGGCCGCCGCCGCGCGCCGCAGCACCCCGGCCAGAATCACCCGAGCCGGTGCGCCTGCGAGTCGCCAGACGTTCACCCAGCGCTCCTCGGCGACGCCCGAGACGGCGTCGGAGAGCAGGCGGCCGAGGAGGCCGCCTGCCGGGATGCCGAGTGAGAGGGACGGCAGGACCGCGGTGTCGAGGCCCGTCCAGCCGTAGGGCGGCAGCCACTGCAGCTGCACCGCCACCACCACCAGCAGCGCACTCGCCAGCAGGAACTCGGGGAGCGCCGTCAGAGCCACCCCGAGGGGCCCGGAGCCCCGCTGCGGCTGATCCCGCAGCACCCGGAGGGCGGCGGGCGCGACGAGGGCGGCCGCGACGACGAGCGCCACGACGGTGGCGAACAGGGTGAGCGTCGCCGAGGCGCCGAGGGCGTGCCACACGCCGGGCCCGATCTCGCCGCCGCTCACCCACGAGGTGCCGAGGTCTCCGCGCAGCACACCCGACCACCAGCGCAGGCTCGTGGCGAGCGGCCCGCCGTCGAGCCCGAGCTCCTGGCGGATGGCGGCGAGCGCTTCGGGGGTGGGTTCGAGCTCGGCGTAGCGGGCTCGCAGCACGGCGGCCGCGGGGTCGAGCCGCGACAACCAGGGCAGTGCCCCGGCGACGAGCAGCAGCACGACCCCGCTGAGCACGCGCGAGACGAGCCCGAGCGCACTACTGTGCCGCACGGTCGCCCTCCTTTCGCACCCTGGTCGGACTACTCGGCATCGAGGTGGGTGTCGGCGGTGATGAGGATGCGCTCGCGCGGGTCGCGGGCGGCCTCGTGCACGCGCGACGACTCTCCCTGGATCACCCGCTCGTGCAGCAGCGGGATCGCGGCGTCGGTGCCGAGCACGCTCGCCTCGGCGAGCATGATGGCGCGCTGACGCTCCTCCCCGGCCTCGGTCTCGGAGGCGATGCGGATCGCCTCGTCGACCTCGGGCGCGCAGAGCTGGGAGATCGAGAAGCCGCCGTCGCAGGTGAAGTCGGAGGCGAGGTAGGCGACGGGGTCGCCGGAGTCGAGCACGGTGGCCCGGGAGAGGATGAACGCGTCGAAGGCGCCGTCGAGGGCGTCGGCCTCGATGTACTGGTACTCGCGCACGTCCTGCTGCACGTCGAAGCCGACCGCTTCGAGCTGCTGCTCGAGCATCACGGCGACCTCGGGCAGCTCGGCCCGGTCGGTGAAGGTCCCCAGCGTGATCTTCACGCCGTCGACCCGGGCGGCCTCGGCTCGGCCGTCGAGCCGTTCGCGGTAGCCGGCGTCGTCGCGCAGGTCGGCGGCGTACGGCAGCGCGGGGCCGAGCAGGCCCGACGCGACGTCGGCGCGACCCTCGTACACCGAGTCTACGATGGCTGCGCGGTCGATGGCCTCGCGCGCGGCGGCTCGCACGGCGGGGTCGGCGAAGGGACCGCTCTCGGTGTTCAGGTACAGCGTGTTGGTGCGCGGCATCGGCACCTCGGTGATGAGATCCTGGTCGACCGACGCCGCCTGGCCGGCGGGGATCGCCTCGACGACGTCGGCCTCGCCGGTGCGCAGGGCCGCCGACCGTGCCGTGCCGTCGGGCACGAACGTCACGTCGATGCCGCTCGCGAGGGCGGGGTCGCCCCAGTAGTCCTCGTAGCGGTCGAGGGTCGCGCCCGAGACGCCGTCGACGTCGACGATCTCGAACGGCCCGGTGCCGGTGCCCACGGGGTTCACCCCGTTCTCGGTGTAGGCGGCGTCGTCGAAGATCGCGAGCTGGGGACTCGACAGGCGGTGCGGCAGCAGCGGGTCGGGTTCGGCCGTCTCGATGGTGACGCCGTGCTCGCCCTCGGCGCTCACGGTCAGCTCGACGCCGTCGAGGATGCGCGGCACGGGGGTCGCGTCGATCGCGTGCTGCAGGGAGTTGACCACGGAGGCCGGGGTGAGCGCCTGGCCGTTGTGGAACGTCACCCCGTCGCGGATCGTGAACCGCCACGTCAGCTCGCCGTCGCGCTCCCACTCGGAGGCGAGGCCGGGCAGGGCTTCGCCGAGCTCGTCGAGCACGACGAGCGTCTCGGAGGCCGACCAGCGGGAGAGCTTGAACGCATCGTCGCTGAGGGGGCTGAGGCCGGAGCGCGGCGGCTGCATGTGGGCGACCGAGATGCGGTCGTCGGTGCCGCGGTGGCCGCCTGCGGCGCCGGAGAAGCAGCCGGAGAGCGCGAGCAGCCCCGCGAGCGGGATCGCGGCCAGCGCCAGAGCGCGGGATCGGGGCCGGGGTCGGGGTCGGGAGACGGTCATCGAGGGTCCTGTCCGTTGGGGTCGTGTACGTGGGCGGTCATGGCGCGGGAGGCGCGACGATCGTCGTTGTGCGGGAGCAGCGCGCGGCGAGCTCCGGGTCGTGGGTGACGAGTAGCATGCCGATGCGGGCCGCTTCGACGCCGGCGAGCAGCGCGGTCGAGACCGAGAGCGCGGTCTCGGGGTCGAGCGCACTGGTCGGCTCGTCGGCGACGAGCACGGCCGGTTCGACCGCGAGGGCGCGCGCGATCGCGGCGCGCTGGGCCTGCCCGCCCGAGAGTTCGGCGGGCCGGCGGTCGAGCAGGCCGAGGTCGAGGTGGGCGAGCTCGGCGGCGCGGCGGATCATCGCCTCCGCGTCGCCGCCGGCCGCGCCGGTGAGTCTGCGCAGCGCCTGCTCGATGGAGCGCCGGACTGTGGATCGGGGCGCGAAGGAGGCCGCTGGATCCTGCGGGACGCCCTGCACCAGTCGACGGCGACGCCGTTCGGGGCGGTGGGACGGCCCGCACCAGGGCTCCCCCGATACCGCGACCCCGCCGTCGGCCGCAGGCCTCAGGCCGAGCACGATGTCGGCGAGCGTCGACTTGCCGGCGCCCGAGCGGCCCACGACCGCGACCGATTCGCCAGCGTGGATGCGCAGGCTCGTCGGGGCGAGCACGCGCCTCGCGCGGCGGCCTCGGCCGTGCATCGCGGTGACCTCGCGGATCTCGAGCACGGGGACGCCGGATCCGGCGCTTCGCCCCGCCCCGCCCACCGCCGCGCTCACGGCCGCACTCCGGCGCGGCGGAGCGGCACCTCGGCGATGCTCCCGGCGGCGACCCGGATGTGCCGCGTCGCGAGCGCGTCCGCGACCGCGCCGTCGTGGGTCGCCACGACGAGCGTCTGGTGCTCGCCGATGATCTCGTCGAGCAGTCGCAGGGTCTGATCGCGGGTGTCGTGATCGAGGGCGCTGGTCGGCTCGTCGGCGAGGATCAACGGCGCGTCGGTGAGCACCGCGAGGGCGACGGCCGCGCGCTGCGCCTGGCCGCCCGAGAGTTCGGTGGGGCGTCTGCGGTGCATCGCGGGATCGTCGAGCCCGACCGACACGAGCACCTCGGCGACGCGATCGGCGCCGGCAGCGGTGACGCGCCGCAGCTGGCGCGCGAGCGGGGCGAGGGGGTGGAGCGCGTCGAGCCCCCGCTGCGGCACGAAGCCGACGCGGGTGAACGTCGCCTGCCGCCCGCCCTCGAACACGAGCCCCGCCGCCCAGCGTCCGGTGAGCGTGCTCAGCAGCAGCGACTTGCCGCTGCCCGAGGGGCCGGTGATCACCACGCGCTCGCCGGGTGCGATGTCGAGGCGCGGCACCTCGAGCAGGGCGCGGCCGTCGGCGGTTCGCACCGTCGCCCCGCGCAGCGAGACGAGCGCCGCCCCGCCGCGGTTCTTCGGCGCGCGCCGCGCCGAAGCGGGAGCGGTGGATCCGCGCGTAGTATCGATACTCATAATGAAAATGATTATCAATCACGGACGGCGGGCGGCGCAAATCAGCCCACCGCCCGCCCGCGCCGTCCCGGCGCACGGCCCCGCCGCCGCGCCTCGAACTCCCACCCTGCTCGGCACCCAGGCCCTCTTCAACATCGGCTTCTACGCCGTGGTGCCGTTCCTCACGACGGTGCTGACGGGAGACTTCGGGCTCGGCGCCGCCGCGGTCGGCCTCGTGCTGGGAGTGCGCACCCTCGCGCAGCAGGGCCTCTTCATCGTCGGCGGCTCTCTCGCCGATCGTGTCGGCGCGCGGCCGGTCATCCTGACCGGCTGCGCGGTGCGCGCCGCGGGCTTCCTCGCGCTCTCGGCGGCGCTCTGGGCGGGAGACCCCCGGCTCTGGCTCTTCATCGCGGGCACCGCGCTGACCGGTCTCGGCGGCGCCCTCTTCTCGCCCGCGCTCAACTCCCTCATCGCCGAGATCGAGGCAGTGCGGCGCACCGCCTCCCCGACGCGCGGCGCGGGCGTCGGCGATGCCGCCGCGGAGCGCGCCTCGAGCGACGTCCTGCCGGGCTTCGCCGCCCGGACGCTCCATCGCTCACCCCGTGCAAGGGCATCCCTCTTCGCCTGGCTCGCCGTCACCGGAGAGGTCGGCGTGGTGGTCGGCCCCCTCCTCGGCGCGGCACTGCTCGACCACGGCTTCGCCGTCGTCGCCGCAGCCGGCGCAGCCCTCTTCCTCGCCGTCGGCGCGATGCTCGCCGCTCTGTTGCCCCGACCGGTCCGTGAGCGCCGGCCCCACCGCGGCGCGACCGCGCTCGCGGCCCTGCGAGATCGCCGATTCGCGGCCTTCGCCGCGCTGCACGCCGCCGACCTGCTCGCCTACAACCAGCTCTACCTCGCGCTGCCCCTCGCGATGGCCCAGGCGGGCGGCGACGCCGGGGCCGTCGCCCTCGTGTTCGCGTGGGTGTCGATCCTCACCCTCGCGCTGCAGCTCCCGCTCGCGCGCGGAAGCGCACGACTGGGAGCCCCGCGAGCCCTCCGCATCGGCTACCTGGCGCACGCGGCGGCTTTCCTCTCGCTGGCGGCTGCAGCCCTGCTGCCGCTCACGCAGACCGCGGCGCTCGCCCTCGTCACAATGGCCGCGACCGGGATCGCGTTCGGCCACCTCATCGCGAACCCGACGGCGCTCGCCCTCGTGCCCGAACTCGCCCGCCCCGGGGCGACCGGATCGTACTTCGGCCTGCTCGCGAGCTGCGGCGGCATCGCGGTGCTGTGCGGCAACCTCGCGGTCGACGGGCTCTTCGACCGCGCGAGCGGCGCCTCCGCGGCGGGGTCGGGAGCGGCGGCGCTCCCCTGGCTGCTGCTCGCGACCCTTCCCGCGCTGGCCGCCGCGCTCGCCCCGCGGCTGCTCGCGGGGCGAGCGCGCGCGAACTGAGCGCCCGCGCCCCGCGTCGTACACTGCAAGCGCAGAGCAAACCGCACGGAGGTGGCCCATGGGCGGGCAGTTCGAGATCGACCGCGTCGGCGGCGAGGCGATCCCTCGCCTCGCACCCCTCTGGGATGCGCTGTTCGACCACCACGCGTCGATCGGTGCCGCCGGTCTCGAGATCGTCGAGCGGGGCGAGAGCTGGCCGCTGCGCGAGCGCCACTATCGGCGACTGCACGACGAGCAACCGTGGGTCTCCATCCACCTCGCGGTGCGCTCGGACCGCACTGTCGGCTACGCGCTCAGCTACGCCGACGAACTCGACGGACGGTCGGCAGTCGTGCTCGAGACCCTCAGCGTGCTGCCCGCAGCACGGGGTGCGGGCCTCAGCACGCTGCTGATGCGCGCGGTCGACGAGGAGGCCGAGGCTGCCGGGATCGGCGTCTCCGTCGTCGACGTGATGGGCGGCAATCCCCGAGCGCGCAAGCTGTATCTCGGGCAGGGCTATCAGCCGTACTCCGAGAGCTGGATGCGCTCGCAGCGACCGGGCACCGCAGCGGGAACGCATCGCGGCGAGACGACGCATGATTCGGCGGTGCTCGCCGAGCGCGCCGCCGAACTCGGGTTCGCTCTCGACTTCTCACCCGGCCCCGATGACACCTGGGTGTCCGCCGACCGCATCGCCGAGCTCGCACCCGCCTCCGCAGACGCCGGCTCCGATCCCGCCCGACTCGGCGCACTGCTCGACGATCTCGCCCGCGCAGGCGACTGGACCGCGCGCGTCGAGATCCCGTCCGCGCCGGCGAGCGAGCCCCTGCGCTCGGCGCTCGCCTCACTCGGATGCAGGCTCAGCACCGAGCGCCTCGTGCGTCGGTAGCCGAGACGGACGCGCTCAGCGCTTCTCGGTCGGCTTGCGCCCGAAGGCGCCCCTCGTGCGCGAGATGCGGTAGTCGATGCGATCGTCCACCCAGGATTCGAGCTCGGGGATGTCGGTGATCGTGCCCGCCAGCTCGTTCGAGATGTGCTCGGTGACGCGATCGAGCCGCGCGATGCGCTCGGCCCGCTCGAGCACCCGGTCGTCGATGCGCAGCGCGCGCAGCGTCGACCAGCTCATGAGCAGCAGCACCACGCTGAACGGCAGCGCGGTCGCGAGGGCGGCAGCCTGCAGCGATTGCAGGCCGCCGGCTAGCAGCAGCGCGATCGCCACCACGCCCTCGAGGATCGACCACAGCACGCGCGACCACGTGGGCGGGTTGGGGTGGCCGCCCGAGGCGAGCATGTCGACCACCAGCGACCCCGAATCCGATGAGGTGATGAAGAAGATCGCGACCAGCAGGATGCCGACCACCGAGAACACGGTGCCGAGGGGAAGATCTCCGAGCACCTTGAACAGAGCGCTCTCGACGTGCACCTCGCCGTTCTCGACCAGGTCGCCCTCGCCGAACAGCTGGCGGTAGATGCCGGCGCCGCCCATCACCGAGAACCACACGACGCCCACGAGGGTCGGTGCGAGCAGCACGCCCGCGATGAACTCGCGCACGGTGCGGCCGCGCGAGATGCGGGCGATGAAGATGCCCACGAACGGCGACCACGAGATCCACCAGCCCCAGTAGAAGATCGTCCATCCCGAGAACCAGCTGGTGGCCTCCGGCGAGCGCTGGTAGGCGCCCACGTCGAAGGTCATCTGCAACGCGTTCGCCAGGTAGAAGCCGATCGACTCGGTGAGATTCTGCAGCAGGAACAGCGTGGGCCCGAGCAGCAGCACGCTGATGAGCAGCAGCCCCGCCATCGACAGGTTGATGTTCGAGAGCCACTTCATGCCGGCGCCGATGCCGCTGATCACCGAGAGCATGGCGATGAGGGTGATGACGAGGATCAGCACGACGAGCAGCGTGTTGCTCGCTCGATCGACGATCCCGATCTCGGCCATGCCCGCCGAGATCTGCTGCACCCCGAGGCCGAGCGAGGTCGCCACGCCGAAGACGGTGCCGAAGATCGCGAGCACGTCGATGACGTCGCCGACCCAGCCCTTGACGCGCTCGCCGAACAGGGGCTCGAGCGACCAGCGGATCGAGACCGGCCGCCCGCGGCGGTGGATCGCGTAGGCGATCGCGAGGCCGATCACCGCGTAGATCGCCCAAGGGTGCAGCCCCCAGTGCACGAAGGTCTGGGCCATCGCGAGACCGGCGAGTTCGGCCTGGTCGCCCTCCCACCCGGGCTTCGGCTGCACGGTCGCGTACGTGAGCGGTTCGCCCACCCCGTAGAACACGAGACCGATGCCCATGCCGGCGGCGAACAGCATCGAGAACCACGACAGCACCCCGAACTCGGGCACGTCGTCGTCGCGGCCGAGGCGGATGCGCCCGAGGCGCGAGCACGCGATCCCGACCGCCACGGCGATGAACACCGCGACGATGATCATGTAGTACCAGCCGAGGTGCTCGACGATCCAGTTCTGCACCGCCATGAATACGCTTCCGGCGAGCGCCGGTGCGAGGATCGCGAACAGGGAGACCAGGAGGATCACGATGAGCGCGGGCCAGAAGACCCGCGGTGAGATCATGCCCCGCCCGATCCGCACGCCATGGCTGCGCAGCTTCTCGGTGATGCGGGCGTCGGAGTCGTCCTCGGCGATCTGCACGGAGCTCGGCAGGTGCACGGTGGCCGGCAAGCTCGGATCGGACGGGATCGCGGCGGCCACCCGGCTCAGCTGGGCGGCGAGCTCGGCCTCCGACCTGAGCAGGGCCTCGGCCACCGTCTCGAACGGCGCGTCGGCCGCGGGTTCGGCGTCGGGCCCGCGGCGCGCGTCGCGCCCGGTCTCGGCGCGGCCGCCTGCGCCGGATCGCTGTTCGGGAGGCGTCTCGGCACCCGTGTCGGGCTGCGACCCGTCGCCGTCCCCCGGCTGATCGGTTGCGCTCATGGCCGTTCTCCACTCTGTTCGACGAACGATTCGGCCCTTCTACCTTCGCGGGCCGAGGGTGCCATTGCAAGCCGGGCGGCGGCTTCAATGCCTCGGGAGGCATACGGCGCGAGTCGCGGCCGCCGCGGTGTCGCCTCGCAACGGCGTGTCGATCTTGAAAGTTCGGCATACCGAACTTTAAGATGGGGACCACCGAACCGACGCCTCCCGTCCGAGGCGCTTGCGCACGACCGTGAAGGAGACCCCATGCCCCGCCGCTCGCCCCGCCCCGCCCGCATCCGCTCGCTGGCGCTCGCCGCAGCCGTGCTCGCCGCGAGCGCGCTCACCGCCTGCAGCGCGAACGCCGCGGAGGGCCCGGGCCGCGACGACGGGCGCCCCGTAGTGCTCACCACCTTCACCGTGCTCGCCGACATGGCGCGCAACGTCGCGGGCGAGCACCTGCGCGTCGAGTCGATCACCAAGCCGGGCGCCGAGATCCACGGCTACGAACCAACGCCGAGCGACGTGCGCCGCGCGGTCGAGGCCGAGCTGATCCTCGACAACGGCCTCGGGCTCGAAGCCTGGTTCGAGCAGTTCGTCGCCGACCTCGACGTCCCCCACGCGGTCGTGAGCGAGGGCGTCGAACCGATCCCGATCGCCGACGACGCGCACGCGGGCATGCCCAACCCGCACGCCTGGATGAGCCCGCACAGCGCGCAGACCTACGTCGACAACATGGTGGCGGCCTTCAGCGAGCTCGACCCCGAGCACGCCGCCGACTACACCGCCAACGGAGAGGCCTACGGCGCCGAGCTGCAGCGGGTGCACGACGAGCTCACGGCCAAGCTCTCGGACCTGCCCGAGCAGCAGCGCGCGCTCGTCACCTGCGAGGGCGCCTTCTCGTATCTCGCCCGCGACACCGGACTCACCGAGCGCTACATCTGGGCGGTCAACGCCGAACAGCAGGCCACACCGCAGCAGATCGCGGGCACGATCGACTTCGTGCGGCAGAACGACGTGCCCGCCGTGTTCTGCGAGTCGACCGTCTCGGACAAGCCGATGCGGCAGGTCGTCGAATCCACCGACGCCGAGTTCGGCGGCGTGCTCTACGTCGACTCCCTGTCCGAGGCCGACGGCCCCGTGCCGAGCTACCTCGAGCTGATCCGCCACGACGCGCAGCTCATCGCCGACGGTCTCACCGGAGGCGACGCGTGACCGCCCCCGCCGCCCCGGCGCTCGAGATCCGCGACCTCACCGTGCGCTACGGCGACGTGCTCGCCCTCGACGGGGCCGACTTCTCGGTCGAACCCGGGCGCGTCTGCGGCCTCGTCGGCATGAACGGCTCGGGCAAGTCGACCCTCTTCAAGACGATCATGGGCATGATCCGCCCCGACTCCGGATCGGTGCTCATCGACGGCGACCCCCCGGCTCGCGCCCGCCGCGAGGGCCGCGTCGGATACGTGCCGCAGAGCGAAGACGTCGACTGGGCGTTCCCGGTCTCGGTGCGCGACGTGGTGATGATGGGGCGCTACGGCCACCTCGGCGTCTCGCGGCGGCCCCGGCGCGCCGACCAGCACGCGGTCGACCGCGCACTCGAGCGCGTCGAGCTGACCGACTACGCCGACCGGCAGATCGGGCGGCTCTCGGGCGGGCAGCGCAAACGCGCATTCGTCGCCCGGGGCATCGCGCAGGGAGCCACCACCCTGCTGCTCGACGAGCCCTTCGCGGGCGTCGACAAGCGCTCCGAGGCGACCATCACCCGTCTGCTGCGCGAGCTCGCCGCCGACGACCACACGATCCTCGTCTCCACGCACGACCTGCACGCCCTGCCCGCTCTCGCGGACGAGGCGGTGCTGCTGATGCGGCGCGTGCTCATGCACGGCGACCCCCACGAGGTGCTGCAGCCCGACGCGCTCGCGCTCGCCTTCGGGCTCGACGTCATGCATCGTGACGACGGTCCCGCATGGGACGATCGGGAGCGCGACGACGACAGCCGCGAACGCGACGCGCGCGAACCGGGAGAGGACGCATGAACCCGCTCGACCTGCTGCTCGACCCGCTCGGCTACGACTTCATGACGCGCGCGCTCGCGACCGCGCTCGTCGCCTCGGTGGTGTGCGCGCTGCTCTCGTGCTGGCTCGTGCTCATCGGCTGGTCGCTGATGGGCGACGCGGTCTCGCACGCGGTGCTGCCCGGAGTGGCGATCGCCTATCTGGTGGGCGCCCCCTTCGCACTCGGGGCCGTCGTGTTCGGCGTGCTCGCGGTCGCGCTCATCGGGGCGGTGCGCGACACGAGCCGCGTGAAGGAGGACGCGGCCATCGGCATCGTCTTCACCACGCTGTTCGCACTCGGGCTCGTGATCATCTCGGTCGTGCCCTCGCAGACCGACCTCACGCACATCATCTTCGGCAACCTGCTCGGGGTGTCGTCGGCCGATCTGCTGCAGATCGCGGTGCTGGCCGCGATCGTCTTCGCGGTGCTGATCGTGAAGCGGCGCGATTTCACCCTCTTCGCGTTCGACCCCACGCACGCGCACGCCATCGGCCTGCACCCCCGCCTCCTCGGCGCGATCCTGCTGGGGCTGCTCGCGATGACCTCGGTGGTCGCGCTGCAGGCCGTCGGGGTGATCCTCGTCGTCGCGATGCTCATCATCCCCGGTGCGACCGCGTACCTGCTCACCGATCGCTTCGGGCGCATGCTCGTGCTCGCCCCCGCCATCGCCGCCGTCTGCGCCGTCGTCGGCCTCTACACGAGCTACTACCTCGACACGGCGTCGGGCCCCATGATCGTGCTCGCGCAGGGCGCGGCGTTCGCCCTGGCCTACCTGTTCGGGCCGTGCCAGGGGCTCATCGCCACCCGGCTGCTCGCTCGTCGCCGGGCGCGCTCGGCGACGCGGTCGCGAACGCGGGCGAGGGGTTCGGGATCCGTCGCCTGATCCCCGCCCGAGCCGGACCCGAGGCCGGCCCGGGCGGCGGTCGGGCTCGGTTCCGGAGCCGGAACGACACGCCGGGGCGCGGCGAGGATCGAGGCTCCTCAGCGGGGATCCACGCGCAGGATCCGATCGTCGCCGTCGGCCGGCGCGCCCCGGCCGTCGGTGCTGTTCGTGAGCACCCACAGCGATCCGTCGGGCGCGACCGCCGCCTCGCGCAGCCGCCCGTAGACGCCCGCGAGGTGCTCGGTCGAGGCCCCGAGATCGCCGAGCGGCACCTCGCGCAGCCGCTCTCCGCGCAGGTTGGCGATGTACAGGCTGCCGTCGACGACGGCCATGCCGCTCGGGCTCGCCTCCCCCGGCTCCCACTGCTGCACGGGATCGACGAAGCCGGCCCGGCCCGCGATGCCCTCCACCTCGGGCCAGCCGTAGTTGCCGCCCGCCTCGATCACGTTGAGCTCGTCCCAGGTGTTCTGACCGAACTCCGAGGCGTAGAGCGCGCCGTCGTCGTCCCAGGCGAGACCCTGCGCGTTGCGGTGTCCGAGGCTGTAGACGTAGGAGCCAGGGAACGGGTTGTCGGCCGGCGCCGCCCCGTCGGGCGCGAGGCGCAGGATCTTGCCCGCGAGCGACCCCGCGTCCTGCGCGCTCGCGGGGTCGCCCGCGTCGCCCGTGGTCGCGTAGAGCATGCCGTCAGGCCCGATGGCGATGCGGCCCCCGTTGTGATGGCTCGCCGCCGGGATCCCGTCGAGGATCGTCTCGGCCTCACCGAGGGCCAGGGCGCCCGGCTCCCCCGCGAGCGGCAGCCGTTCGATGCGGTTCTCGTCGCGCGCGGTGAAGTTGACGTAGAGGTGCTCGTCGTGCACGGCGATGCCGAGCAGCCCGCCTTCCCCGGCGGGCACGACCCCGTCGATCACCGCCACCTCGCGGCTGCCGCCCTCGGCATCGAGCTCGACGATGCGCGCGGTGTCGCGCTCGCTGACGAGAGGCGTCTCCCCGTGGAACGCGATGGACCACGGGGCGTCGAGGCCGGTCGCCACGGTCTCCGCGCCCGATGCCGCCTCTGCGCCGGGAGATGCGCCGCCGCCCCGATGCTCCGCTCCGGGCGTGGTCGTGCAGCCCGCGAGCAGCAGCGCGGCGCCGGCCACGGCGATCCAGCGGGCGCGGCACGGCGCGGGAAGCGTCTCGATCATGCTCCCACGGTACGCCCCCGTCGCGGCATCCGCGCTGCGTGCCGGGCGCATCAGCCCCAGCGAGGCCGGGCGCTCCACCGGCGCCGAACCGGTCGGCCTCGCAAGAGCCGTCGATCGCGGCGAGCGGCGACTAGCACTCGGCTCGGGGTGTTGGCAAGGCCCTGCCGCTGCGCGCCCGCGGCTCGTTACCGTGAGGTCATGGCTGATTACAGCGAGTACCGGTATCTGATCGTCGGCGGCGGCATGGTCGCCGACAGCGCGGCTCGCGGCATCCGCGAGCTCGACCCCGAGGGGACCATCGGCATCGTGGCCGAGGAGCAGACGCCTCCGGTGACGCGGCCGGCCCTCTCGAAGAAGCTCTGGACGGATCCCGCTTTCGCCTTCGACGACGTCTGGCTCGACACGGAGGCCGACACGGGTGCGACGAGGCACGCTGGTGAGCGAGCGGTGGAGATCGACCGCGGCGAGCGCGTCGTGCGCACCGAGCACGGCGCCGAGTTCCGCTACGAGCAGCTGCTGCTCGCCACGGGAGGCAGCCCCGGCACCGCCGGCCTGCCGGACGACGACCGCATCGTGTTCTTCCGCTCCGTCGAGGACTACCGACGGCTGCGCGGTCTCGCGGGGGGCGAGCGCCACGTGGCGGTGGTCGGAGGCAGCTTCATCGGCACCGAGCTGGCGGCGGCCCTCGTGCAGAACGACACGCGCGTCACGCTGGTCTTCCCGGATGAGGTGCTGGGCGGGTCGAAGTTCCCCGCCGAGCTGGCCTCGCGGTTCCAGCGGATGTACGAGCGCGAGGGCGTGACCATAGTGTCCGGAGCGAAGGCCGAGGGGGCCGGCTTCGAAGCCGACGGCTCGGTGCGCCTCGCGCTCTCCGACGGCGGCTCCCTGACGTGCGACGCAGTGGTGGTGGGCGTCGGCGTCACCCCGAACATCGAGCTGGCCCGTGGGGCCGGCCTCGAGACCGACGACGGGGTGCTGGTCGACGACCGGCTGCGCACGAGCGACCCCCGGGTGTTCGCGGCCGGGGACATCGCCTCCTACCCCGACGAGATCCTGGGCCGGCGCCGCATCGAGCACGTCGACAACGCCACCGAGATGGGGCACCAGGCGGGACGCAACCTCGCGGGGGCCGACGAGCCCTACGATCACACGCCCTACTTCTACTCGGTGGTGTTCGGCAACCGCTACGAGGCGGTCGGCACCCTCGACCCGTCGCTCGAGACCGTCGAGCAGTGGGACGGAGAGCGGGGCGTCGTCTACTACGTCGACGGCGACCGCGTGGCGGGCGTGCTGCTCTGGAACGTCGAGGGCCGGCGCGACGACGCGCGCGACGCGATCGCGAACGCCGACGGCTCTGATCACGACGCGCTGCGCCGCCGCATCCCGACGGAGGACGGCGAGACGGAAGACTGATCGGGGATCCGCCATCCGTATCCGGATGACGGACCGATATCACCACCCGCTGCAGCGGAAGGAGCATCATGGATCTCGGCATCGCGGGGCGCACGGCCCTCATCACCGGCGGCGACTCGGGCATCGGCTGGAGCACGGCCTCCGAGCTTCTTCGGGAGGGGGCCACGGTCGTGCTGACCGATCGCGATCCCGAGAAACTGCGCGCGGCCGCGCACGAGCTGGATGCCCCGCCGGACCGGCTGCACGCATTCCCGGCGGATCTCACCCGCCCGTCCGACATCGAGCAGCTGCACCGCAGCGCGGCGGGCGCCGTCGGGGCCGTCGACACGCTCGTGCACTGCGCCGGGGTGACGGGGGCTCAGGGCAAATTCCACGAGATCGACGACGAGGGCTGGGTCTCGACGCTCGACGTCGACCTGCTCGCTCCCGTGCGCGTCACCCGCGCCTTCCTCGACGACCTGCGCGCCAGCGGCCGGGGCCGCGTCGTGTTCGTCGCATCGGAGGACGCCGTGCAGCCGTACGATGACGAGCTGCCCTATTGCGCGGCGAAGGCCGGCGTGCTCGCGCTCGCGAAGGGGCTCTCGCGCAGCTATGCGGGGCAGGGCCTGCTCGTCAACACCGTCTCCCCCGCCTTCATCCGCACGCCCATGACCGACGCGATGATGGATCGCCGCGCCGAAGAGCTCGGGGTGACGCGCGACGAGGCGATCCGCTCCTTCCTCGAGGAGGAGCGCCCCTTCCTCGAGCTGAAGCGGCGAGGCACCCCCGAGGAGGTGGCCGCGGTCATCGCGTTCCTGTGCTCCGACCGCGCCTCCTTCGTGACCGGTTCGAACTATCGAGTGGACGGAGGGTCCGTCGCGACGCTCTGAGCGGAGCCAGCGACGGCAGCACGACATGAACGCCATCGACATCCTGATCGACCTGGCCCGGCGGCCGAAGGATTCCGCCGAGGCCCTGCGCATCTCCCTCACGCCGGGCCTGCTGAACGCCCACCCGCACCACGACAACTCCGTGGCCTGGCTGCTGTGGCACGCCGCCCGCGAACTCGACGAGCAGCTCGCCGCGCTCTCCGGCCGCGAAGCGGTGTGGTCGTCGGATGGCTTCGACCGGCGCTTCGGCCTCGAGCTCGGCCCGCACGAGATGGGGTACGGGCACACGGCGGAGCAGGCGCGCGCCGTCGTCGTCGAGGATCCCGAGCTGCTGCTCGAGCATCTCGCAGCCGTGGTCGACGCGCAGGTGGAGTACCTGCGATCGCTCGACGAATCCGCGCTCGACGAGGTCATCGACGAGCAGTGGGACCCGCCCGTGACCCGCGCCTCACGGCTCGTGAGCATCTCGGTCGACGCGGCCGAGCACGTGGCGCAGGCGGCCTATATCGCCGGCATGGAGCCCGGAGCGTTCGAGTAGGCGGTCGGAGGCGCACCCTTCCACCCATGGGAGGCGGCCTAGTGCTCGCCCTTCCGAGGCGGCAGCATGCCGTGCTCGATGCCCCACCGCACCGCCTGGGATCGGCGTTCGACGCCCATCTTGCGATAGGCCGAACGGATGTACGATTTGAGCGAGTTCAGGCTCAGATACAGCGACGCCGCGATCTCCGGGTTCGTGTGCCCCTGGGTGATCAGCGCGACGACCTCCGCCTCGCGCACGCTCAGCCCCTCTTCCCTGCCGGGCCACGAACTCTGCGGTTCGGCGAGGCGGACGGCGGCGGGCCTCTCCCGGGGCGCTGCGGCGCCGGGCGCGCCCCCCCGGCCTGCGATCCGCTCGAGCGAGGCCACGAGCTCGGCCGCGGGCAGCGACTTGTCGAGGTACTCGACTCCGCTCGCCTCCCCGTCGCCCTCGGTCGCCGCCTCTCTGGCGTTCCAGGCGTACACGACGACGGTGCCCGTCGCCGGATCCGCGACCAGCTCGCCGAGGTTCCGCTGCTCATCGAGGGTTCGGCCGAAGGTGTCGTAGAGGGTGAGATCCACCCGCCGCCCCGAGATGGAGCGGATGTCCTCCTCCACCACTCGCACCCGGTCGTCGAAAGGCTCGAGCATGGCGCGCAGGCCCGCCACGACCACCTCGTAGTCGTTGAGCAGACGCAGGCGCAGGGGCTCGGTGTTCACGTAACGAGTATAGGCGCGACTGGCCCGCGACCGGCCGGATCCGCGCCCCGCCGGAGACCCGCGAGACGGCGGTTCGACGCCGAATCCTAGTTGTCTCGAGCCGCCGAGAACACACCCCCAGGGGTGGTGCCCCCGTCGCTACAGTTTCCCCGGGAAGCACGCCCCCCTTCCCACTCCACCCGGGCCGATGGCCGTTCGCCGGGAATGGCGCGCCCGCGACAGGAGTCGTTCGGCATCGACCCGAAGGCAGCATTGGGAACACTCATCTACGGCAGGACGCAGGAGTACCACTTCGACGACCGCACCCTCGAGCACCTGCGGGTCGTGATCGTCACGAGGGTGCGGAGGAACGAGTCCTTCTTCCTCACCTGGACCGCGCACCAGCACCAACGCGCGGTCACGACGACGCTCTGGATCTCGGCCTCGATCCCCATCGTCTTCCACTTCTCCGACGGAGAGCGCGTGCCGCTCTCGCGGGAGTGGTTGCAGCGGCTCACGAAGTCGTCGTACTCGAGCCGGGGGCTCGTGCTCACCCCCGAGCACGCGGGATGGGAGCCTCACGACTCGAAGTAGCCCGGTCTCGCGGCCGCCGAGCCCGGTGCGCGGCCGCCGCTACTCGGCCTCGACGACTCCGCACCAGGAGGCCAGGAACAGCGCCATCGACTTCGTGCACCTGCGCACCGACTCGATGCTCACGCGCTCGTCGTAGCCGTGGATGTTCTCCGAGACGGGGCCGTAGACGAGCGTCGGCATGCCGCCGTAGTTCACGAAGACCCGGCCGTCGAGGTATCCGGGCGTGGTGAAGCTCGTGAGTTCGCGCGAGAACGCAGCGCGGTGCGTCTGCTCGAGCAGCGCCTCCGCCTCCCCGCCCGGCTCGAGCACATAGCCCTCGGCGTAGAAACCGTCGGGCGTGAGCCGCACCTCGAACGAGCGGCCTCCCTCGGCGCGCTGCGAGGCGTCCTCCACGCAGCGCACGATCTCACTCCACGCGTCGTCGGCGGTCGTGCCCGGATAGGTGGCGACGCGCACCCGCAGCTCGCACCAGGCCGGCACGCTCGACGGCCAGTCGCCGCCCCGGATGCCGCCCACGTTGAAGTTGATGGGGTGATCCAGATCCTCGAAATAGCGGTGCTCGCCCTTCTCGGCGTTCCAGCGCTCCTCGAGCTCGCGCAGCGCGCCGATGACCTCGTAGGCGGCGTCGATCGCGTTGAAGCCGTTCGCCATCTCCCTGGGGTGGGTGGGATCCCCGCTCACGCGAGCGGTGAACCACAGCACCCCCACGTTGGCCCGCACGAGCGCATCCTCCTCCGGCTCCGAGATGATGACGGCGTCGGCCGTGTAGCCGCGCAGCAGGGCGGCCAGCGAGCCGTTGCCGGTGCACTCCTCTTCGACGACCGACTGCAGGTGGACCCGACCCGTGAGTTCGAGGCCGGCGCGGCGGACCGCGTCGAACGCGAACAGGTTCGAGACGAGGCCGGCCTTCATATCTCCGGCGCCGCGTCCGTACATCCAGCCGTCGCGGATCTCGGCGTCCCACGGCGAGCGCGACCACTCGGCCTCGGGCCCCTCCGGCACGACGTCGATGTGCCCGTTGAGGATCAGCGACCTCCCGCCGTCGCGAGCGGGACTATAGGTGCCGACGACGTTCGTCATGCTGCGGTAGTCGACCGTGCACTTGCCGAAGCCCGGGTGCGCGCGCAGCTCGGGCGAGTCGATCGCCCAGCGGTCGATCTCCAGCCCGAGGCCCCGCATCTGCTGCTCGACCAGATCCTGGGCGGGCTCCTCGCCCTCGCGCAGCGACGGCGAGGCGACGAGCTCAGCGGTTCTCGCGAGCTGCTCGTCGAACCGCGCGTCCACGGCGGCGAGGATCCGGTCGGCGATTTCGTGGGGGATCATGCTGCTTCCTCTCGGCGGCCGCGAGGCCGGATCACTGCGGCACGGCGCGGGTGCGTTGCCCGGGCGCTCCGTTCGCGGCCGGCGATTTCGAGCCTATGTGTCGAGATGCATCGCCGAGGTGTCGAGATCACACCGATTCAGAGCCCCGAGTGGTGATCACAACACCGCGGGGTCAGTTGGCAGCAGCAGGAGCGCGATCGCGGCGTCCCTCGGCCGCGTCACGTCGAGCCCGGTCAGCGCCTCGAACGCGCGCAGCCGCTTGAACACCGTGTTGCGGTGCAGGAAGAGCCGATCCGCGGTCTCCTGCACCGATCCGCTGCGCATGAAGACGTGCAGGGTCTCCGAGAACCTCTGCCGTTCGTCGGAGGTGGCGCGCCGCCAGTCACCGAGTAACTCGTGCTCGAAACCCTCGACCGCTTCCCGCACTCGCTCGCGCATGAGCGGCGCGAACCCGTCTCGCAGGGTCACGGTCCTGCCGGGCTCCGCGACGCGCAGAACATCGCGGGCCAACGAGGCGGCCCGCGCGAGGGTTCCGAGGCCCGCGACCCTGGCGATGTGGACGCCCGCGAGCCCACGCGAAGCGAGCGGCCAGTCGGCGACGCCGCGCCTGCGCCGGAACAGGTGCAGCAGATCGCCGTCCTCGTACGTCAGGGCCCCCTGCTCCGAGAGGGGGGCGCGCACCGCCTCCGGAACCTCGGCGGTCTTCGCGGTGATCAGCTCGTAGGTCTCGTCGCGTTCAAGACCGAGCACCTCGGCCGCGCCGCGCACGTCGGCCTCGTCTGATCCGCCCGCGAACAGGCGGGCCAGCGCCCGCTCGCGCGCCGTGCGGTGGAACTGGGCCATGATCTGCGTCTCATCGATGAACGCGGCCTGCACCTCCGTCGCGTAGCGCTCGACGACGTTGAGCACGCGCTCGCCGTTCGAGACGAGCTCCCCGACGAGGTCCGGCTCAGCGGCCCGGTGCAGCGCGCGCCAGAGCAGCCGGAAGTTGATTCTGACCCCCTCGGTGAACTGGTCGATGCGGATCCCCTGGCGCGCCCGCCGTCTGCCGAGGGAGCCGGGGAAATCGGAGGCCGCGGCCTCGCCGTCATCGGCCGATAGCCGCTCCAGGAAGAGATCGAACGCCTGCAGTGCGGTGCGTTCGAGATCGTCGCGCGGCACCGGGCCGCCGGAGTAGCCGTCGAGGTCGGCGAGCTCCTCCATGAAGTCGCCGAGCAGCGTCGGGATGTCCCGTCGCACCCGTTCGAGCAGATTCAGCCAGGTCGATTCGCCCATCCCCCCATTGTCGCCGCTCGAGGGCGCGTTCGCCGGTGGGCCCGAGTTCGGACCGCGCGTGGCCTCCGAGGGCCGGATCGTCTGGGCTACTCGGCCCGCTGCTCCCGATCGGCCGGGGCCTCGGCCTGCCGCGGAGCCTCGCCGGAGTCGCCGCGCTCGCCGTACTCGCCGTACTCGCCGGCAGCCCAGCTCGCGAGCAGCCGCATCCGCTCCGCGGAGGGCGAGCCGGGCTCCGCCGCATAGACGGTGATCGACAGTCCCGGTTCGGATTCCATGTTCATACCCTCATAGGCGAGCGTCATCTCCCCCACGATGTCGTGGTCGAAGGTCTTGAACCCGGCGCCGTGGTGGCGCACGTCGTGAGCGCCCCAGCGCGTGCGGAACTCGGCGCTGCGCGTCGACAGCTCGCCGATCAGGTCGTGCAGCTCCTTGTTGTGCGGATCCCGCGCCGCCTCGGTGCGCAGGATCGCGACCGTCACGTCGGCGAACATCTTCCAATCCGGATAGAACGCGAAGGCTCGCTCGTCGAGGAACGTGAACCGCGCGATGTTCGGCGGCCGGCCCGGCATGTCGAAGGTGTGCCGGTAGAACGCGCGGGCCAGCCGGTTGGCGGCCAGGATGTCCATGCGGCCGTTGCGCACGAACGCCGGCCCGTCGCTCACCGCGTCGAGGATCCACTGCAGGCTCCGATGCGGCGCCCAGCTCTTCGGATTGCGGCGGCGGGGCGGCCGCGCCACCGGGCTCGCGGCGTGGGCGAGGTCGAAGAGGTGAGCGTGCTCGGCATCGTCGAGGCGCAGCGCCCGCGCGATCGCGTCCAGCACCTCCGGCGAGGCTCCGGCGATCGCACCGCGCTCGATGCGGGTGTAGTACTCGACGCTGACGCCGGCGAGGGCCGCCACCTCGCTGCGACGCAGCCCCGGCACACGGCGATTCGACCCCTCGGGCAGACCGACCTCCCGGGGCGTGACCCGAGCGCGGCGGGTGGCCAGGAAGCGCTTCACCTCGGCGCGATTGTCCATACCACCACGATAGGGCGCCGACCCGCGCGGAAGGAGGCCCTGGCAGTGCCTCCCTCGACGGGGTCTCCCTCTTTCGGCCGATTCGTGGTGTGGTAGACGGGTACCCTTCGCCAGCACACCAAGGAGCACACGTGCGCGCAGTCATCATGGACGCCCCCGGCAGGATCACCGTCGGCGAGCGGGAAGACCCGAGGATCCTGAAGCCCACCGACGCGATCATCAGGATCACCGCGACCTGCATCTGCGGCTCCGATCTGTGGCCGTACCGCGGCGTCGAGCCCGTCGATCGCACCCCGATGGGCCACGAGTACGTGGGGGTCGTCGAGGAGGTGGGCGACGAGGTGAAGACCGTGCGGCCCGGCGATTTCGTCGTCGGTTCCTTCGTCATCTCGTGCGGCGAGTGCGAGATCTGCGAATCGGGATACCCGTCGAAGTGCGTGAACTCCGAGTTCGTGTCGGCGACCATCGGCACCCAGGCGGAACGGGCGCGCATCCCGCACGCCGACGGCACGCTCGTGAAGACGCCGGGCCGGCCCGATCCCGACCTGATCCCGTCGCTGCTCGCGGCCTCCGACGTGCTCGGCACCGGCTGGTTCGCCGCCGATGCCGCACAGGCGGGGCCGGGCAAGACCGTGGTCGTCGTCGGCGACGGCGCGGTGGGCCTCATGGGGGTGCTCGCGGCGAAACAGCTGGGCGCCGAACGCATCATCGCGATGAGCCACCACCCCGAACGGCAGAGGCTCGCCAGGGAGTTCGGCGCGACCGACATCGTCGAGGAGCGGGGATCCGAGGGCGCCGCGCGGATCAGGGAGCTCACCGGCGGGCTCGGTGCGCACTCGGTGATCGAAGCGGTCGGCACCGAGGAGTCGCTGCTGCAGGCGATCCGATCGTGCCGCGCGGGCGGGCACATCGGCTTCGTCGGCGTCGCGCATCGGGGCGTCACCATTCCCGCCGACCGGCTGTTCTTCGCCGAAGTGCACCTGCACGGAGGGCCGGCGCCGGTGCGCCGCTACCTGCCCGAGTTGATCCGGCTGATCTGGGAACGGAGGATCGAGCCGGGCCGGGTGTTCGATCTGACGCTGCCGCTCGAAGAGGCCGCCGCGGGTTACGAGGCGATGGATCGGCGCACCGCCGTCAAGGTGCTGCTGACGGTCTGAGCGGAAGGGAACAGCAGCAGTGGATACGCAGGAGTTCCTCGACCGGATGGACGCGGGCGAAGCGGCGCGACCCGGCACCGATCTCGCGGCCAAGATGCACGAGCTGGCCGACGAGGCGATCCGGGTGTGCATGGAGCTGAACACCCGCTACACGACGCCCGCGGAGCGCGTCGAGATCATGTCGCGCCTCACCGGGCGGCCCGTCGCGGAGACGGTGAGGCTCTTCCCGCCGTTCACCACCGACTGCGGCAAGAACACGGTGCTGGGCGAGCGCGTCTTCATCAACAGCGGCTGCCGGTTCCAGGATCAGGGCGGCATCCGCATCGGCGACGATGTGCCCGTCGGCCACAACGTCGTACTGGCGTCGCTGAACCACGAGCTCGACCCGGCGGAGCGGGCGACCACCGTTCCGCGGCCCATCGTGATCGGAGACCGGGTCTGGATCGGGGCCAATGCGACGGTGCTCGCGGGCGTCACGATCGGACACGGCGCCGTCGTCGCCGCGGGAGCGGTCGTCACCCGCGACGTCGCACCCGACACCGTCGTGGGCGGCGTGCCCGCGCGTGTGATCCGCAACCTCTGAGAACGCACCGAATCCCACGCACTGCAGCAGAACGGAGCAAGCGCATGACCATCCTGAACGAGACCTACACCCTGTCGAACGGTGTCGAGACCCCGAAGCTCGGCCTCGGCACCTGGTTCATCGAAGACGACCGGGCGGCCGATGCCGTGCAGACCGCGATCGAGGTCGGCTATCGCAACATCGACACCGCGCAGGCGTACGGCAACGAACGCGGCGTCGGCGAGGGGGTGCGCGCGAGCGGGGTGTCCCGCGAGCAGCTGTTCGTCTCCTCCAAGCTCGCCGCGGAGATCAAGGACTATGACGAGGCGGGGGCCGCGATCGACGAGTCGCTGGCGAAGCTGGACATCGGATACATCGACCTGATGCTGATCCACTCTCCGCAGCCGTGGGCCGACTTCCGCGGCGGCGACTACGCCGAGGGCAACCTCGCCGCCTGGCGCGCGCTCGAGGAAGCGCACGAGGCGGGCAAGCTGCGGGCGATCGGCGTCTCGAACTTCCTGCGGCACGACCTCGACAACATCCTCGAGCACGGCACCGTCGCGCCGCACGCCAACCAGGTGCTCGTGCACGCCGGCAACACTCCGTCGGAGCTCATCGCCTACTGCCAGAGCAAGGGGATCCTCGTGCAGGCGTACTCGCCGATCGCGCACGGCGAGATCCTCGACAATCCGCAGGTGCGGGCGATCGCCGAGAAGTACGGCGTGAGCGTGCCCCAGCTGTGCATCAGGTACACCCTGCAGCTGGGCTGCGTGTCGCTGCCCAAGACCGCGAACCCCGAGCACATGCGGGCGAACGCGCAGGTCGACTTCGTGATCTCCGGGGCCGATATGGAGGCCCTCAGGCGCCTCGACGACAGCGACTACGGCGCGCACGCCGCCTTCCCGGTCTACAGCGGCGGGTGAGAGCCGGCGGATCGGCGCACCGGTGGGTGAAGCGGGTCAGCAGGCACGCGACCGGCACGGCGCCGGTGCGGCATCTCGGCGCCGTCCGACGACCTGATCGCATGGTTGATGCGTCAACCATGTCCGCATATGATTGATGCATCAATCTCATACGGAGGCGAGTCGGATGGGCCGAAACGGGGCAAAGCACGAGCTGCCGTCGCGGCAGGAGCTGCGCGTCTGGCGCGACTACGTCGAGACCTCCGAAGCGCTGCGCCGTCTGCTGGGCGCCCGCCTGCAGCAGCAGTCGGGCATCTCGTCGGCCGACTACTCGGTGCTGCTGGCGCTGAGCGAGGCGGGTGAACGCGCGATGCGCTCCTCCGAGCTCGCCGCGCGCATCGGATGGGACCGCAGCAGACTGTCGCACCATCTGGCACGGATGGAGAAGCGCGAGCTGATCCGCCGCGAGCGGTGCGCCGACGACAGCCGCGGATCGACCGTCGTGCTCACCGACGCGGGCCTCGGGCAGTTTCGGCGCGGCTCGGTGCCGCACCTCAGAGACGTGCACGAGCTGTTCGTCGACGCGCTCGCACCGCAGCAGCTCCTGGCGCTCGGCGACGCGGTGGCGTCCCTCCGCGCGCACCTCGAACAGCAGTGCGGAGAACTGGATCCTCGACCACCCGGCGCGCGCGGCGCGGCGGGCCGATGAGTCGCCGCTCCCGACCGGCTCCGCATCGCCCACCACCGAAAGGAACCTCAGATGCTCATCATCATGTGGATCGCCACCGGCCTCCTCGCCGTGTGCAACCTGCTGGCGGGCGCGGGCAAGGCGTTCACGCCCTGGCCCGCGCTGCAGGAGAAGATGCCGTGGACGGAGACGACGGGCAAGGGGATCGCCTACTTCGCAGCCTGGTCCGAGATCGTCGGCGCGGTCGGCGCGATCCTGCCGCTCATCCTCGCCCGCACCCTCGACGGGTGGGCGTGGGTGAGCTGGGTGGCGTTCGCCGCGGTGCTCGGCCTGACGGTGATCCAGTTGCTGGCGCTCGCGCTGCACCTCAAGCGCGGCGAGGGCAAGACCCTGCCCGTGAACCTCGGGCTCATCGCCGTCGGGCTCTCTTCGGCGGCGCTGATCCTCGCGACCCGATGAGCGCCGCGCAACGCCCGAGCCGCTTCGCGACGGTCGCCGTGATCGGCGCGGGGCAGGCGGGGCTCTCGGCGGGCTACCACCTCGCCAGGCGCGGCTTCTCGAGCGCCCTCGCCGAGCCGGGGGCCGCGCGCACCTTCGTGATGTTCGACGCGAACCCGGCTCCCGGCGGCGCGTGGCAGCATCGGTGGGAGTCGCTGCGCATGGCGACCGTCAACGGCATCTTCGACCTGCCCGACCACCCGAAGCCGACGGTCTCCCCCGACGCGGCGAGTCGCGACGCCGCTCCCGCCTACTTCGCCGCGTTCGAGCGCGAGACGCGACTGCCGATCCTGCGACCGGTCGCGGTGAGCGCCGTGCGTCGCGCCGACGACGACTCCGAGGGCGAACTGCTCGTCGACACCGACGAGGGCGGGTGGCGCGCGCGGGCGGTGATCAACGCGACGGGCACCTGGAATAATCCGCTGCTCCCCGAGTACCCCGGGCAGCAGTGCTTCACCGGCCGCCAGCTGCACACCCGAGACTACGTCTCGGCTGAGGAGTTCGCGGGCCGACGGGTCGCGATCGTCGGAGGCGGGATCTCGGCGGTCCAGCTCCTCGAAGAGATCTCCCGCGTCGCCACCACGCACTGGTACACGAGGCGGCCGCCCGTCTTCCGCGACGGCGGGTTCCGCCCCGAGATCGAGGGGCGCGAGGTGATCGCACGGGTCACCGCCGACGCCGAAGCCAGCAGACCCGGCCGCAGTGTCGTCTCGTACACGGGCCTCGCCTGGACGCCGTACGCGATCGCCGCCCGCGACCGCGGCGCGCTCGAACGGCGCCCCATGTTCACCGGCCTCGAGCCGGGCGGCGTGCGGGAGGCCGACGGCGGCTTCACCCCCGTCGACGCGATCGTGTGGGCGACCGGGTTCCGCCCCGACCTGCGGCACCTCGACCCGCTCGGCCTGCGCAACGAGTTCGGCGGCATCACCGTGCGCGGCACCCGTGCCGCCGCCGATCCCCGCATCCACCTCATCGGGTACGGGCCGTCGCAGTCCACGGTCGGCGCGAATCGCGCCGGTCGCGAGGCCGCCCGGGCCCTCGCCGATCGCTTCGCCGTCGTGCCCGCCGACTCGCGCCGGACATGAGAACAGCCCCTGGGCCGGTCGTGAGACCTGCCCAGGGGCTGTTTCGTTCGCGTGCGCGAGGGGGGACTTGAACCCCCACGCCCTAATACGGGCACTAGCACCTCAAGCTAGCGCGTCTGCCAATTCCGCCACCCGCGCGAACGATCCGGACCTTCATCGGCCGAACAGATAATAACTTAGCACGGATCCCGGCACGGTACGAATCGGGCGGCTCAGGCCGGGCGCGTCGCCCCCATTCCTTCGGCGTCGCCGCCGAGCAGCCCCTCTGCGCCGCTCAGTCGGGCCGGCCGATCGGCGCCGCGATCGCATCCGTCGCGCGCATCAGGTCGCCGGGCGTCAGCTCGATGTCGAACCCGCGGCGCCCGCCCGACACGAGCACGGTGCCGTGTCCCAGCGCGGACGAGTCGACCACCGTGCGCAGCCGCGTGCGCTGACCGATCGGGCTGATCCCGCCCACCACGTACCCGGTCTTGCGCTCCGCGAGTGCGGGGTCGGCCATCGCGGCCCGCCTGCCGCCGAGCGCGGCGGCGAGCGCCTTGAGGTCGAGCTTGCCCGACACCGGCACGACGCCGACGGCGAGCGCGCCGTCCACCTCGGCGAGCAGCGTCTTGAAGACGCGCTCGGGCTCCACCCCGAGCGCGGCGGCGGCCTCTCCCCCGAAGTCGCTCACGCCGGGTTCGTGCTCGTAGGCGCGGATCTCGAACGGGATCCCCGCCCGCACGAGCGCGACGGTCGCCGGTGTCGATGCTGCGGCATGCTTCTTTCCCACACCCTCGATTCTAGGGAGCACGGCTCAGGTGCGCCGAGAGGCGGGTTTCGCGGCTCCACCCGCCGGGAGACCCGCGAAACCCGCCTCTCGACGCCGTACCAGCGATTCGGGCCCGCCATGCCCCTAGGGGCGCAGCCGTCTCCGCAGCAGCTCGATGCGCTTCTGCAGCTGCGTCACCGACGCCTGGGCCACGGGGGGCCCGCCGCACACGCGCCGCAGCTCGGTGTGGATATCCTTGTGCGGCTCGCCCGACACCTTGGCGTACATGCCGACGAGGCTCGACAGCAGCTTGCGCTGCTCGCCGAGCGTGCGGTGCAGCGCCTCGGGCGCCTCCGCCCGCTCCGGCGCGTGCTCGAGCAGCCCCTGGCGGCTCGCCGAGCGGCGGGCCTGCCGAGCCTGCCGCTGCTGCAGCAGCGCCCGCACCTCCTGCGGTTCGAGCAGACCCGGAAACCCGAGGAAGTCGAGCTCCTCCTCGCTCTCGACCTCGGCGTACCCCCCGAACTCGGCGCCGTCGAACACGGCGCGGTCGAAGTGCGCGTCGGATCCGAGCGCCTGATACGTGAACTCGGCCTCCTCGAGCTCCGACGAGGCCCGGTCCTCCCGCTCGGCCTCCGCCATCAGGGCGGCCTCGGCGTCCCACATCTCCTCGGCGCTCTTCGGCCCCTCGAGCACGTGGCCCCGCTCCTTCTCGAGCTCGGCGGCGAGCTGCATGAGCGCGGGCACGTTCGGAATGAACACCGAGGCGACCTCGCCGCGGCGCCGCGAGCGCACGAAGCGCCCGATGGCCTGTGCGAAGAACAGCGGCGTCGACGAGCTGGTCGCGTACACGCCGACGGCGAGGCGCGGCACGTCGACGCCCTCCGACACCATGCGCACCGCCACCATCCAGCGCGAGTCCCCGGTCGAGAACGAGTCGATGCGCTCCGAGGCGCCGGCGTCGTCGGAGAGGATCAGCGCCACCTCCTCGCCGGTGATCTCGCGCAGCTGACGCGCGTACGACTTCGCGGAGGCGTGGTCGGTCGCGATCACGAGCCCGCCCGCATCGGGGATCTGCTGCCGCACCTCGCTCAGGCGACGGTCGGCGGCGCGCAGCACCTTCGCGATCCAGTCCCCCGCCGGGTCGAGCGCGGTGCGCCACGCCTGCGAGGTGATGTCCTTCGTGTTGCCCTCGCCGAGCGCGGCCTCCATCTCCTCGCCGGCCGAGGTCTGCCATCGCATCTTGCCCGCATAGACCATGAAGATGACGGGGCGCACGATGCCGTCGGCGAGCGCTCGCCCGTATCCGTAGTCGTAGTCGGTGAGGGAGAGCCGGGATCCGTCGCCCTGCGGCGCGTACTGCACGAACGGGATCGGCGCCTCGTCGGAGCGGAACGGGGTGCCCGTGAGCGACAGCCGGCGCTTCGCGCTGCCGTAGGCCTCGCGGATCGCGTCGCCCCAGCTCAGCGCGTCGCCGCCGTGGTGCACCTCGTCGAGGATCACGAGCGTGTCGGCGCTCTCGGTGAGCAGGCGGTGCTGCACCGGCTTCATCGCGACCTGGGCGTAGGTGACGGCCACGCCGTGGAAATGGCGGCCGTAGCCGAGCCCGTCGCTGTTCGAGTAGGAGGGGTTCAAGCGGATGCCCGCGCGCGCCGCGGCGTCGGCCCACTGGGTCTTCAGGTGCTCGGTGGGGGCGACGACGACGATCTGGCTGACGGTGTGATTGGCGCGCAGGATCGACGCGAGCCTCAGGGCGAACGTCGTCTTGCCCGCGCCCGGGGTCGCCGATGCCAGGAAGTCGCGGGGGTGCTGATCGAGATACTGCTTGATCGCCTCCTCCTGCCAGGCGCGCAGCCGCGGGGCCGTGCCGTGGGCGGCGCGCTCGGGATAGGCGGGGGGCAGGTGTTCGGCGGCACTCGTTCCCGGGAGATGGAGGGCTGGATCCGAATCTGTCACAGCGTTCTAGACTAGCGGTGTAGATCGCGAGCGTTCTCAGACGGGCGCCGCTCGACGGACAGGGGATGGCAGTGGCAGATGATCAGGCGGGAATCGAACTTCCCTGGTCGCGTTTCGTGGCCATCGGCGACTCGTTCACCGAGGGCGTGGGCGATCCCGACGCCGACAGCCCGGGCGGGTTGCGCGGCTGGGCCGACCGCTTCGCAGAGGTGCTCAGCGCCTACGACGACGAGTTCGCGTACGCCAACCTCGCGGTGCGCGGCAAGCTCATCCGGCAGATCGCCGAGGAGCAGGTGGATGCGGCGCTCGATCTGCGCCCCGATCTCATCAGCGTGTGCGCGGGCGGCAACGACGTCATCCGCCCCGGCACCGACCCAGACGAGGTGGCGGCGAAGCTCGACCGGGTGATCGAGCGCCTGGGCGCGAGCGGCGCCACGATCCTCCTGTTCACGGGTGTCGACACCGCCTTCCAGCCCGTCTTCCGCACGATCCGCGGCAAGGTGGCGATCTTCAACGAGAACGTGCGCAAGGTCGCGAAGCGGCACGACTGCGTGGTCGTCGACCAATGGGCGCTCGAGGAGCTGCAGGACAGCCGCTTCTGGGCGGGCGATCGGCTGCACCTCAACGCGCTCGGTCACCACACGATCGCGCGCGCCGCCCTCGAGGCCCTCAACGTGCCCCACGACCTCACCCCGCTCGATCCCCCGCCCGTGCCGTTGCGCACCTGGCGCCAGGCCCGCAAGGAGGACGTGGTGTGGGCGCG
This sequence comes from Leucobacter muris, assembly GCF_004028235.1. Taxonomy (NCBI): domain Bacteria; kingdom Bacillati; phylum Actinomycetota; class Actinomycetes; order Micrococcales; family Microbacteriaceae; genus Leucobacter; species Leucobacter muris. The sequence continues at coordinate 1,851,463 of NZ_CP035037.1, forward strand.
TGAGCACCTCGTGCCGTGGGTGATCCGCCGCATCAAGCACGTCTCCTCGGGCGACGGCATCGAGGCGAAGCGCCCCCGACCCGAACCCGCGCGCCGGGGTCGCTACGGCGGCGCCGAGGCCTGATCTCTCACACCGGAATCTCAGCTGAGCGGGTAGGGTGAGGGCATGGCATCACTCACCCAGCAGCTTGCAGACACGGTCACTCAGGTGGGCGTCCGCTCGTCCTACGGCGAGCCCGTCGAGGTCGACGGCACCACGATCATGCCCGTCGCGTGCACCTCGTACGGCTTCGGCGCCGGCGAGGGCGGCGGCGGCCTCGAAGACGCCCAGGGCGAGGGCTCGGGCGGCGGGGGCGGGGGCATGTCGGTGCCGGTCGGCGCCTACGTGAGCCGCGACGGCTACACCCGCTTCGAGCCCAACATCATCGCGCTGCTCGCCGTCGGCGTGCCGTTCGTGTGGGTGGCGGGCCGAGCCCTGGCCCGCATCATCAAGGCGCTCAAGAAGTAGCCCCTACGGCGCCGCTTCGGGCCGGGGCGCAGCGCGCTCGATGCGTCCGCGCGGCGCGGCCGCCGAGATCAGCGCGGGCCCGCCCAGGTCCAGGGGGCTCGGGGCAGCGCGGCCGGGTCGAAACGTTCGAGCAGGCGAGCCGTCGTGACGGGCTCGCCCGGCGCCCCGAGACCGAGTGAGGTCGCGAGCTCGATCAGCACTTCGCCGGAGCCGACCCCGCGCTCCCGCAACTGCGCGAGGGTGACCGCGCCGTCCCGCTTCGCGAGGCGCGCCCCGCTCGGGCCGAGCACGAGCGGCACGTGCCCGTACTCCACCTCGGGGGGTGATGGCAGACCGAGCATCCGCTGCAGTAGAATCTGCCGCGGCGTCGACGGTGCCAGATCGTCGCCGCGCACCACCTGGTCGACGCCCATCGTCGCGTCGTCGACCACGACGGCCAGGTTGTAGGCGACGGTGCCGTCGCCGCGCCGCAGCACGAAGTCGTCGATGTCGCCGCGCGTGCGCCCGAGCACGACGTCGTCGAACTCCAGCTCGCGCACCCCCTCGGGCGCGCGTAGCCGCAGCGCCGGGATCCGGGGCAGGATCGCCTCGCGGGCCACCGCGCGCTGCGCATCGGTGCGGTCGCGGCAGGTGCCAGGATAGGCGCCGGGCGGCGCGTGAGGGGCGCTCGGCGCGGCCAGGATGTCCCGTCGCGTGCAGGTGCACTCGTACACGAGACCCGCGCGCGCGAGGGTTCGGATCGCGGCCTCGTGATCCGCGCCCCGCTCCGTCTGCAGTACGGGCTCCCCGTCCCAGTCGATGCCGATGGCGGCGAGGTCTCCGAGCTGCCGCTCCCCCGCGCCCGAGTCGCGCGCGCGGTCGAGATCCTCGATGCGCATGAGGAAGCGTCGCCCGCTCGCTCGCGCGAACAGCCAGGCCAGCAGAGCCGTGCGCAGGTTGCCGAGGTGCAGGTCTCCCGAGGGGCTCGGCGCGTACCGACCCGCCCCCCTGCCGCCCTGCGCACGCGTGCGCGGCGCGCTCACCCGATCCTCCACCCCTTCATCCTCCCACGCGGCTGCCGACCGGGCTCCCGGCCACGTCTCACGCCACCGCTCTCCCGCCTCGGCCGCGGCTCGGGGCCGTGCGGTACCGTGGTTGCGGTGCCCGTGCCATCGATCAAGGAGCCAGGGTGGAATCTCTTCAGCAGTTGCAGCAGGTGTTCGGCGACCGGCTGGTGCGCGATCCCGACCTCATCGCCCCGTACGCGATCGACACCTCCCGCGCCGTGCTCCGGGGCGCTCCGCTCGCGCTCGTCTTCGCGGAGTCGACCGCCGACGTCTCGGCCGCCCTCGCATGGGCCCACGAGCACCGCGTGCCGGTGAGCGTGCGCGGCGCCGGCACCGGGCTCACGGGCGGCGCCATGGCCTACGACGGCGGCCTCGTGCTGTCGCTCGAGCGCATGAACCGCATCGTCGGCATCGACGCCGAGAACCGTCTCGCCGTGGTGCAGCCCGGCGTGATCACCGCAGAGCTCGACACCGCCTGCCGGGAGCGCGGGCTCTTCTTCCCGCCCGATCCGGCCAGCGCCCGCATGTGCACCGTCGGCGGCAACATCGCCACCAACGCGGGCGGTCTGCGCTGCGTCGCGCACGGGGTCACCACCGACTCCGTCGCCGCGCTCGAGGTCGTGCTCGCCGACGGCCGCGTGCTGCGCGCCGGCGCGCTCACCCGCAAGAACGTCGTCGGCTACGACCTCAAGAGCCTCTTCATCGGCTCGGAGGGCACGCTCGGCGTGATCACCGAGGCCACCGTGCGCCTCAAGCCCGTGCCTCCGGGAACGCCCCGCACCTTCCGCGCGAGCTTCGACACCCTCGAAGACGCCGGCCGCGCCGTCACCGCGATCGTGGGCGGAACCGCCCAGCCCGAGGTGCTCGAGCTCATGGACGCCCTCAGCGTCGAGATCATCGAGTCGTTCTACCCGAGCGGTCTGACGGTTCCGCGGGGCGCGATGCTCGTGGGTCAGACGGCCGGCCTCGACGCGGCCGAGAAGGCCGAGGGCATCACCGCGGTCTGCGCGGCGCACGGCGCGACCGACACGGGCGTCTCGGAATCGGACGCGCTGCTCGAGGCGCGGCGGCTCTCGAACCCGGCCCTCAACGCGCGCGGCCTCAAGATCTCCTGCGACGTGGGGGTGCCCGTGGCGGCGCTCGCCGAGGTGTTCCGCGGCATCGCCGAGATCTCGGAGCGGCACGGGCGACGCGTCTCGACGGTCGCGCACGCCGGCGACGGCAACCTGCACAGCACGGTCGAGGCGCCCGACACCCCGGAGGGCATCGCGGCCGCCGATCGTGTGATCGACGACATCACGCGACTCGCGATCTCGCTGGGCGGCACGATCTCGGGCGAGCACGGCATCGGCTCCCTGAAGCGGCACGAGCTGCCCTGGCAGCTCGACGAGGCGGCGATCGACGTGCAGCGGGCGATCAAGGCGGCGCTCGATCCGCGCGGCATCCTCACGCCCGATCGTGCGATCTGACGCGGATCCCGCGAGGAGGGCCGAGCCTCGGGGCTCCTGCGGGTCCCGCGGAGCGCGTCACCGGGCGAGGGGACCCCCAGTGGTCCATCCCCGCGCCCGAGAGGTGGTCCAGCCCATGGACCAGTGCGAGGATCGATCCATGCGCATCCTCTCGATCCAGTCCTCGGTCTCGTACGGTCACGTCGGCAACTCCGCCGCGGTCTTCCCCCTGCAGCGCATCGGCGTCGAGGTGATGCCCGTCTTCACCGTGTGCTTCTCGAACCACACCGGCTACGGCTCGTGGCGCGGTCCGATGCTCAGCGGCGACGACGTGCGCGAGATCGTCACCGGCATCGAGGAGCGCGGCGGCCTCGAGAACGTCGACGCGGTGCTCTCCGGATACCAGGGCGGCAGCAGCATCGGCGACGCGATCCTCGACGCCGTCGACCGCGTGAAACGGCACAGCCCGGACGCGATCTACGCCTGCGACCCCGTGCTCGGCAACGCGAAGTCGGGCTGCCACGTCGCTCCCGAGGTGCAGGACCTGATCCGCGACCGGGTGGTGCCGCGGGCCGACCTCATCACGCCCAACCAGTTCGAGCTCGGCTTCATCACGGGCACCTCGCCCGACACGCTCGAGTCGACGCTCGACGCCGTCGACCGCGCTCGCGAGCTCGGGCCCGCCACCGTGCTCGTCACGAGCCTGCAGCGCCCCGACCGCCCGGTCGGCGCCGACGACGAACCCGCCGCGATCGAGATGCTCGCCGTCACCGACGACGGCGCCTGGCTGGTCGAGACGCCGCGCCTCCCGCTCAAGCGCAACGGCTCGGGCGACGTGACAGCCGCGCTCTTCACGGCGCACCTCCGCGGATCGGGCGACGCGGCCGTCGCCCTCTCCCGCACCGCGGCGAGCGTCTTCGAGCTGCTGGAGCGCACCCTCGCGGCCGGCAGCCGCGAACTGCAGCTCGTCGAGTCGCAGGAGGCCTACGTGCACCCCGCGCGCACCTTCGAGGCCCGACGGGTGCGCTGAGCCGGTCGATCAGGATCGGGCCAGCACGATGCCGAGCACGGCGAGCGCGGTGGCGAGGATCAGCATGCCCGGGCCGTTCCACAGCGCGGCCAGGTACCGACGGGCGGCCAGCAGGCGCACGCTGTCGAGGCTCGCGGTGCTGAAGGTCGTGTAGCCCCCCCAGAAAGCCGATGGACAGCACACTCGCGACCGGGTGGTCGAGGGCGAGGCCGACGAGCACTCCGAGCGCGAAGGCACCCGTCAGGTTGATCAGCATGATGCCCCACGGGAAGCGCGCACGCACCCGATCGGGCAGGCTCGTGTCGATGAGGTGGCGCGCGGCCGCGCCGAGGCCGCCCGCGAACGCGATCCCGATCGCGAGTGCGGCGCCGCTCACCGTTCTGCCCCCCTCGCCGATGATGGACCGATCATCCGCCCCGCCAGCACCCCGCACCAGCTCGCGGCCCCGCCGAGCACGAGCGTGAGCACCGCGTAGAGCGCCGCGACGCCGAAGGCGCCGTCGAGCAGCAGCTCGGCGAGGTCGGCCGCGAGCAGGCTGTAGGTGGTGAACCCGCCGAGCGCGCCGGTGCCGAGCAGCAGGCGCGTCGTGCGCCAGCGGCCACCCTCGCCGCCCGCCTGGGCGACGACCTCGACGAGCAGGCCGAGCAGGAAGGCGCCGCACACGTTGATCACGAAGATGGCGAGCGGGAAGTCGCCGCTCGACCCGATCGCGATCGACAGCAGGTGACGGGCGAGGGATCCGACCGCACCGCCCACCGCCACGACCCCCAGGTCGGGCAGGGTCGCCGCGATCCTCGATCCCTCGCCGGTTCCCGGCCGGCTCCGACGCTCACTCATCCGGTCACTCCCATCTCGAACACACGCGTACGCGATTGAGACAGGGACCGTTGTCGCATCGAACGAGGTTGGTTCCGGTGAGCCCCACCACCGGGCGCCGAAGGGCACCCCCGCAGTCTACTCCCCCTCGGCGCTGCGCTCCACGGGCCGCAGATCGAGCCGTCGCAGCAGTTGGGCGTTGAGCGCCACCACGACGGTCGAGAGCGACATGAGCACCGCGCCCACCGACATGGGCAGCACGAAGCCGACCGGCGCGAGCACCCCCGCGGCGAGCGGCACCGATACCAGGTTGTAGCCGGCAGCCCACCAGAGGTTCTGCCGCATCTTGCGATAGCTCGCCGTCGACAGGTCGATCACCGAGACCACACCGCGCGGGTCGTCGCTCGCGAGGATCACCCCAGCCGACGCGATCGCCACGTCGGTGCCGGCGCCGATCGCGATCCCCACGTCGGCGCGCGCGAGCGCCGGCGCATCGTTCACCCCGTCGCCCACCATCGCGACACGGCGCCCCTCGCTCTGCAGCTCCTCCACCTTCGATGCCTTGTCCTCGGGGCGCACGCCCGCGAAGAAGCGGTCGATGCCGAGCTCCGATGAGACCGACGCGGCGACCGCCTCGGCGTCGCCCGTGATCATCACCACCCGCACGCCGCGCCGGTGCAGCTCGTCGATCGCGGCGCGCGACTCGGGCCGGATCTCGTCGGCGAGTCGCAACGCGCCCGCCGCCCCGCCGTCGACGAGCACGTGCAGGATGATCGCGCCCTCCTCGCGCCAGGCCTCGGCCACCGGCAGCTCCCGCACGTCCTCCTGCTCGAGCAGGAAGGGGCCGCCGACCTGCACCAAGCGCCCGCCGACCTCGGCCCGCACGCCCACCGCCGGCGATGACGAGAAACCGCTCGACGCCGGCACCGCAAGACGCCGCTCGGCTGCCGCCTGCACGATCGCGCGCGCGAGCGGGTGCTCCGAGTCGGACTCGGCCGCTGCAGCGAGCGCGAGCAGCTCGTCGGGGTCGTTCCCCTCCGCGGGTGCAACCGCGGTCACCGCGGGCGATCCCACGGTCAGCGTGCCGGTCTTGTCGAACAGCACGGCGTCGACGACGCGCATGCTCTCGAGCGCCAGGCGATCCTTCACCAGGATGCCGGCGCGCGCCGCGCGCTCCGTCGCGATCGACACGACGAGCGGGATCGCAAGCCCCAGTGCGTGCGGGCAGGCGATCACCAGCACGGTGATCGTGCGCACCACGCCTTCGTCGGGCCGACCCACCAGTGTCCAGACGGTCGCCGTCACGACGGCCGAGCCCAGCGCGAACCAGAAGAGCAGCGCGGCCGCGCGATCGGCGAGTCGCTGGGCGCGCGACGTCGAGCTCTGCGCCTGCTCGACGAGCCGCTGGATCCCCGCGAGCGCCGTGTCGCCGCCGATCGCGGAGATCTCGACGCGCAGCCCCGAGTCGGTCGCGACCGTGCCCGCGACGACCCGCTCGCCCTCGCCGCGCCGCACGGCTCGCGACTCCCCCGTCAGCATCGACTCGTCCATGCTCGCGGATCCGCTCACGATGCGCCCGTCGGCAGGCACGCGTCCGCCCGGCCGCACCACGACGAGGTCGCCGACGCGCAACTCGTCGGGCGCCACCGTCACGACCTCATCGCCCTCGACGCGCTCGGCCGCGTCGGGCAGCAGCGCCGCCAGCGAGTCGAGCGCCGAGGTCGTCTGCGCAAGCGAACGCATCTCCACCCAGTGCCCGAGCAGCATGATCACCACCAGCAGCGCGAGCTCCCACCAGAAGTCCAGCTCGTGATCGAGCAGGCCGAGGCTCGCCCCCCACGAGGCGAGGAACGCCACCGTGATCGCGAGCCCGATCAGCAGCATCATGCCCGGCTTGCGATCCCGGATCTCGCCCACCGCGCCGCTCAGGAACGGCGCGCCGCCCCAGAGGTACATCACGGTGCCCAGCGCGGGCGACACCCAGAGCGCCCATCCCGGCACCTCGTAGCCGAGCAGCATCGCGAACATCGGCGAGCAGGCGACCACCGGCACCGCCAGCACCAGCATGAACCAGAACAGCCGCTGGAAGCGCTCGGCGTGACCAGCGTGACCGGCGTGACCGGCGTGGGCTTCGTCGACGGCGTGGCCCTCGTGGCCCCTCTGCCCATCGTGATCGCCGTGACCCCCGTGACTGCTCTGATCGGCCGGCCGCTCGCGAGCCTCGTGGATGGTCGCGTGGTCGTGATGCTCGTTCATGCTCCCCCGTCCTCACTGCCAGCCTGGGTGATTCAGTTGCGGCGCGCAAGGCCCGACCGGCGACACCCAGTCCAACCAGATACCTGGTGGGGGTATTCCCTAGCCCGGGATCAGCCTTGGCATCAGGCGCACGAGGGCGACCATCACCACGAGTTCGACCAGCGTCTGCGCCACCACGACGAGGGGCGCGAGCGCGAAGGCCGGGGGCAGTGCGAGCACCAACGGCAGCACGACGAGCGAGTTGCGGGTCGCACCGCTGAACACCACCGCCCGGCGCCCGGCGGTGTCGAGCCCGACCAGCCGCGAGACCGCCGCCCCCGCCGCCACCATCACGGCGGCGAAGAGCACGAACACCGGCATCGCAATGACGAGCGTCGCGATCCTGCCCCCGATCCCCGCCACCTGGGACGCGACCACGACCGCGAGCGTCAGCATCATCAGCAGCACCATCGCCCCGAGAACGGCATCGCGCAGGCGCGCAACCCAGCGGGCGCGCTCCGCGGCGAACTGCGTGCCAGCCGCGGCGGCGAGCGGCAGCACGATGAGCCAGAGCAGGGCTTCGACGAACGGACGCGCCTCGACCGTGGCCGCGATGTCCGATCCCGCCATCCACCACAGGAACACCGGCAGCAGCAGCAGCTGCGCGAGCATGAGCAGCGGCGTGGCGGCGAGCAGCCGTTCGCGGGAGCCGCCGGCGAGCCCCGCGAAGACGATCACGTAGTCGACGCACGGCGCGAGCAGCACGAACAGCACCCCCACCAGCACAGCACGATCATGAGCGACGAGGCGCGAGAGCAGCCACACCACGAGCGGCACGAGCACGAAGTTCACCACGAGCACCGCGCCGAGGAACCTCCAGTCGCGCAGCGCTCGACCCGCACTCGCGAACGGGATGCCCAGGAAGGTCGCGTAGAGCAGCAGACCGAGCACCGGGGTGATGGCGAGTTCGGCTGGGCGCGCGAGGCCCGGCAGCAGCAGCCCCGCGGCGGCGCCGATGGCGAGGGCGGCCAGGTAGAGCGCCACCTGGTGGCGCTCCAAGCGCTCGACGAGCCGCACGGAGCTCGGGATCACCGGGCCTCGTCCCTCCAGGCCACGACCCGGGCCGGTGCGCCGTCGGCGCCCGCGAGCGGCAGCGGGAAGATCCCGAGCCGCGCCCGCTCGCCGAGCGCGTCGAGCCCGCGCACGTTCTCCACGATCGCACCTCCCCCGCCGAGCACCACCGTGTGCACGGGCAGCGGATCCGGGACGGCGAGCGGTCGATCCGCGGTGGCGGGCGGCGGACCCGCCGCAGGATCTCGCGGCGCCTGCCGGTCGGTCGCCTCGCCCGCGGCGCTCCGCTCATCCGCGATCCCCGCCTCGACGGCCGTGGGATCGGGGCTGAGCGTGTCGACCACGAGCACGCGCATGCCCAGGCACCACAGGCGCTCGGCGGCCTCGACGGCCAGGAAGGGATGCCGCAGGGCGAGTTCGCCGCCGAAGTGGCGATCCCACCCGGTGCAGATGGCCACGATCGGCGGAACGGCGTCGAAGCGCTCGAGCCCGAGCATCTCGCCGTCGATGGGCCGGCACTCCCCCGCACGATCCGCCCGCAGCACGAGGGCGTCGCCCGAGAGCGCATCGAGCGGCACCTCGTCGATGGTGCGTCCGCCCCGGATCGTGTGCGAGGGGGCGTCGATGTGGGTGCCCGTGTGCGAGCCGAGGTGCAGTTCCGTGACCGCCACGCCGTCGGCGGCGACGCTGAGCGCCTCGCGCGAGCGCACCTCGGGATCGCCGGGATAGACCGTCATGCCTGCGGTGATCGGGTGACTGAGGTCGAGCATGCTCGAAGTGTACCGAGGAGCGGCCCGAGTCGCCGCGCGAAGACGGCCCGAAAACGGTTCAAGCCCCGCCGAAGCGGGGCTTGAACTCTGAAGTGGTGGATCTGAGGGGACTCGAACCCCTGACCCCCTGCATGCCATGCAGGTGCGCTACCAGCTGCGCCACAGACCCGGGGAAGTCGGAGAAATGCTCCCCCGACAACTCCTCTACTTTACACCGGAGTGGGGTGCGATGCGCAAATCGACAGATCCCGGGCGCGTCGCACTGCGGCTCACTCGCTCCGGGCGCCGCCGTCCCCCGCCGGGGCGAGCATCGACTCCACCTCGATCAACGGGCAGTCCTGCCAGAGGCGCTCGAGCTGGTAGAAGTCGCGCTCCTCCTGGTGGAAAACGTGCACGATGAGGTCGCCGAAGTCGAGCAGCACCCAGCGCCCGCTCTCACGCCCCTCACGGCGCACGGTGCGCACGCCCTCGGCGTTGAGCTCGTCCTCGATCGCGTCAGAGATGGCCTGCACGTTGCGCTCGACGCTGCCGGTCACGATCAGGAACGCGTCGGCCAGGCCGAACTGCTCCGTGACGTGCAGCGCCACCGGCGAGGTGGCGCCCTTCTCGTCGGCCGCTCGAACCGCGATTCGCAGATCCGACATCACGTCGTGGGGCTGATTCGCTTCAGTCTTCAGTGTGTTTCCTTCGTTCGGCGGGCGCGCGCCCGCGGTCGAGAACTATCCGAACATCCCGTTGCTCGCACCCCAGACGCCGAGCGCGACCACCGCGACGAGCAGGCCGCCCCCGGTGAGGGAGAGCACGAGAGGGAGCTTGCTGCGATCCTTGACCGGCTTCGCAACCGGGAGACCCGAGGCGGCGCGCGCGCTCACGGCATGGCGGGCCGACACGGGGGCGGGGCCCTCCGATGTCATGCGCACATCGCCCGACTCCTCGCCCGTGATGGGATCCATCTCGATCGAGTCGTGCAGTGCGGAGTGCCCGCCGGTCTCGCCGAGCGACTTCGGCAGCTTGAGGGAACCGGTCACGTACAGCTCACCCGTGGTGCCGATGGGGCCGGCGAGGCCGCCGGTGTCCTCCGGCATGGAGGGCAGGATCAGCGCCGACGTTCCGGCGGTGGTCGAGGTGCTCTCCTGCGCCACCGCGCGGGAGATGAGATCGTCGAAGTCGCCGCCCTGGCCGCCCTGGTCGGGCACCTTGCGCGAGGTCGGGTCGTCGAACACCGAGCGCCACTCCTCCGGAGGGGCGATGTCGGGGAACGAGTAGCTGGTCTTCTGCTCCGGGCTCGGCTCGACGAGCTCGTCGACCGGAGCCTCCCGGGGCTCGGCGATCTCGGCGACCGCGATCGCCTCGTCGACGGCGACGGGGTCGGAGACGGCGGGGCGGGCGCCCGCCATCTCGGCATCCGTCTCGATATTCGCCTCGACGGGCTCCTCCGGTACCGGGGCCTGAGCCTCCGCCGGCGGCGCACCATCGACGCCCGGCTCGGGATCGGCAGCGGCTGCCTCGGCCGGAGCCTCGTGCGTGAGCGACTCCTCCGCGGGCGCCTCGACCGGGGCCTCGTCTGCTGGAGTCTCTTCGGCGGCGGCCTTGCGCTGCCAGGGGAACCGGCGCTTGGGCTTCGGGGCCGGGGCGGACTCTGCCTCGGCTTCGTCTACGATCTCGGCCGGGGCCTCCGCCTCGGCGTGGGCGTCGTCCTCGTCCTCCGCATCGTCGGGGGTGCCCGCCTCGGCGTCCTGCAGCTCGGCCACAGTGAAGGGCTCGGTCGGCGGTGCGATCAGCGTGTCGAAGTCGAGCGCGCCGGTCTCTTCGGCGGGCGCCGGATCCTGGCCGAGCTGCTCGGAGACGATCTCGGCCTCGACGGTCTCGGGCACGTCGTCGTCGGCTGGGCCCTCGACTACGGGGGCGGCCTCGATCTCCTCGGCCGGGGACGACGTCGGCTCTGCCGGTGACGAGGTCGGCTCGGCGGAGGGCGCGGGGCGCACCGCGGGGATCGGGGCGGGCACCGGCTCGGCCGGGGTCTCCGCTGCCTCCGGAGCGCCGTCTTCGCGCCGCTCGCCGACCGGGGCGGGCTTCCTCTGCGCTGCGGGTTCGTCGATCGGAGCAGGCTCAGCGGGCGCGGTCGGCTGCGCCGGCTGCTCGGCGACGGAAGGACGGACGTCGTCGGCGTTGACGGCGGCCCCTTCGGCACCTGCCGGCTGCTCGGCGACCGCCGCGGCGCCGGGATCGCTCTCGCTCTGCGCACGCGCAGCGCGCTCCGCCAGGGCCTGCTCCCGCAGCTCGCGCATCTCGCGTCGACTGCGCGGCGTGCCGTCTTCACGGTAGGGCGAGATCTCGACCTCGCCCTCGGGCTGCGGAGCGCTCGCGGGCTTCGGCGCAGCCGTCGCTTCCGAGATCTCGGAGAGATCCAGCGCGCCGGTCTCCTCCATCTCCCGCAGCCGCCGCTCACGGCGGGTCAGCGGTCGCTGTTCGTCCTGCTCACTCATTCTCTGTCGCTTCCTCGGTGTATAAACCGTGCTTCGCGATGTATTGCACTACACCGTCTGGCACCAGGTACCACACCGGGTACCCCCTGGCCACCCGCGCCCGGCAATCCGTAGACGAGATCGCCAGCGCGGGGACTTCCAACAAGCTTACGTGCTCACCTGACAAACCAGAAAGCGAGAGCTCATGCCCGGGCCGCGACACGGCGATGAAGTGGGCGAGCTCCCACAGGCGGTCGATGTCCTTCCACCCGAGGATCTGCTCGACCGCATCGGCGCCCGAGATGAAGAAGAGCTCGTCATCGGGGTACTGGGCGCGCAGGTCGCGGAGCGTGTCGACCGTGTAGGTGGGGCCCGCACGGTCCACGTCGACGCGGCTGACCGTGAACCGAGGGTTCGACGCGGTGGCGATGACCGTCATCAAGTAGCGGTGCTCGCTGGGTGAGACGTGCTGCTTCTGCCAGGGTCGCCCCGTCGGAACGAAGATGACCTCGTCGAGGTCGAAGCTCTGGGCGACCTCGCTCGCCGCGACCAGGTGCCCGTGATGGATCGGATCGAAGGTGCCGCCCATCACTCCGATGCGGCGTCGTGCTGCCACGGAGTGCCGGCTCCTCAGTGGTGCTGAGCGGCGCCGTGCTCGCGCGCGTAGGCCTCAGCCTTCTCGGCGTGGCGGTTGGCGACGTCACGGAACGAGAAGGTCACCAGCGCGAGCGCGGTGAAGGCGACGAAGGCGATGACACCGAAGACGGGGGCCGGGAACGGCAGCTCGTTGACGATGTGGTGCCCCTCTTCGGCGGCGACGGCGATCGTGGCGACAAGTGACATTGAGACCCCTGCATTCATGACGGATAACGAAGTTGACACCCAGTGTATCGGGTTTGATCAGCGAATCTGACCGGCGCCCCGCACGAGCCACTTGGTGCTCGTGAGTTCGGGCAGCCCCATCGGCCCGCGCGCGTGCAGCTTCTGGGTCGAGATCCCCACCTCGGCGCCGAAGCCGAACTCGCCGCCGTCGGTGAACCTCGTGGAGGCGTTCACCATCACCACGGCCGAGTCGACCTCGGCGAGGAAGCGCTCGGCGTTCGCGTAGTCCTGGGTGACGATGGCCTCGGTGTGCCGCGTCGAGTAGCGCTCGATGTGGGCCAGCGCCTCGTCGAGCGACTCGACCACCTTGACGCCCATCTCGAGGGCGTGGTGCTCGGTGGCCCAGGTCTCGTCGTCGGCGGCGAGCACGCCGTCTGCGGCCGCGCGCGCCGCATCGTCGCCGCTCAGTTCGACGCCGGCGCCGATGAGCTCGTTCGCGAGCCGGGGCAGCAGCCGCTCGGCGGCGTCCCGATGCACGAGCAGCGTCTCGGCCGCGTTGCACACGCTCGGACGGTGCGTCTTCGCGTTCTTGACGACCGAGACCGCCATCTCCTCGTCGGCGCTCCCGTCGACGTAGACGTGCACGATGCCCGATCCCGTCTCGATGACGGGCACCGTCGACTCGTTGACGACGGTCGAGATGAGGCCGGCGCTGCCTCGCGGGATCAGCACGTCGATGTAGCCGCGGGCACGCATCAGACGGGCGGCGCCCTCGCGACCGAACTCGTCGATCGTCTGCACGGCCTCGCCGTCGAGACCGGCTCGGGTGACGGCGCGCTGGATCAGCGAGACGAGCACGCGGTTGGAGTGCTCGGCGGCGCTGCCGCCGCGCAGCACCGCACCGTTGCCGCTCTTGAGCGCGAGGGCGGCGATGTCGACGGTCACGTTGGGGCGGGCCTCGTAGATGGCCCCGACCACACCGAACGGCACGCGCACCTGGCTGATCGCGATGCCGTTGCCGAGCGTGCTCCCCCGCACGACCTGCCCGACGGGATCTGGCAGCGCGATCACGTCGCGCACCGCCGCGGCCAGGCCGCGCAGGCGCTCCGCGTCGAGCCGCAGACGGTCGAGCAGGCCCTCGCCGATGCCGTTCTCGGCGCCGCGCTGCAGATCCTTCGCGTTCGCCTCGACCACCTCGTCGACGCCGTTCTCGAGTTCGACCGCGATCGCTTCGAGCGCGGCGTTCTTCTGCGTGGTGGTGACGGTCGCGAGCCGCTTGGAGGCGGTGCGGGCACGGTCGAGCTTGACGAGGAAGGGATCAGCCTGGGTCATGGCTCTAGCCTAGCGATTCGTCGGGGCTCCTGGCCTCGAAGGCGGTGCCGTGCGGCTCGCCATCGAGCACCGCCGAGAGCAGCTTCGTCTCGGTGAGCAGCACCGCGGTGCCGGCGTCGGCCGCGAGGCGCGCCGCCTGCACCTTCGTCGCCGCGCCGCCGGTGCCCCAGCCCGACTGCGCCTCGCCGATCTCGATGCCGTCCAGTGGGTCGCCGTAGGGCACGAACTCGATGCGCTCGGCCCCGGCCATCATCGGCGGGGCGGTGTAGAGCGCGTCGACGTCCGAGAGCAGCACGAGCCGGTCGGCGCCCATGAGCCGTGCGACGAGGGCCGCGAGCCGGTCGTTGTCGCCGAAGCGGATCTCGTGGGTGGCGACCGTGTCGTTCTCGTTGATGATCGGCAGGATGCCGAGCTGCAGCAGCCGCTCGATCGAGCGCCGCGCGTTGCCGCGGTGCGTCGGGTTCTCCATGTCGTGCGCGGTGAGCAGCACCTGGCCCGCGATGATCTCGTGGGCGCTGAGCGCGCGCTGATAGCGGTTCACGAGGATGTTCTGCCCCACTGCCGCCGCCGCCTGCTGGGTGGCGAGGTCATCGGGGCGCTCGTCGAGGCGCAGGAACGGCACCCCGGTCGCGATGGCGCCGCTGGAGACGAGGATCACCTGCGCTCCGGCCGCGTAGAGGCGCGCCAGGCAGGAGACGAGGTGCGGGATCTGGCCCGCGTTGTCGCCGCTGACCGACGACGACCCGACCTTCACCACCACGCGGCGAGCGTTCAGCAGGCTCTCCCCCGCGTTCGGCTGTCGCGAGCTCACGACTCGCTCTCCCACATGCCGGCCTCGCGCTCGCGCTCGAGCTCGGCGCGGGCCTCGGCCTTCGCGTCCATCAGGTCGTGGTACTCGGTGCGGCGCTCCTTGTTGGTGCGACGGCCGTTCTGGTCGACGCGCAGGTCGGTGCCGCGCGAGCCCATCTGCACCTCGGCGGCGCTCGTGATCGTCGGCTCCCAGTCGAAGACCACACCGGAGCCGGGTCCGATCACCACGGTGGAGCCGGCGGTCGCACCCGCCTTCACGAGCGCGTCCTCGATGCCGAGCTTCTGCAGGCGGTCGGCGAGATAGCCGACGGCCTCGTCGTTGGTGAAGTCGGTCTGCTCGACCCAGCGCTCGGGCTTCGCGCCGAGGATGCGGTAGATGGTGCCGTAGCTGCCGCCCTCGGGCACGACGCGGAAGCCGCCGTCGTCGACGGCCTTCGGCTGCAGCACGATGCGAGGCTGGTGGTCTGCTTCGGCGAGCTCGCGCTCCCTGGCCTGCTCGACGAGTTCGGCGAGCGCGAAGCTCAGTTCGCGCAGCCCTTCGTGCGAGACCGTGGAGATCTCGAACACGCGGTAGCCCTGGGCTTCGAGTTCGGGTCGCACGAAGTCGGCGAGCTCGCGCGCCTCGGGCACGTCGATCTTGTTGAGGGCCACGATCTGCGGGCGGTCGAGCAGCGGCACCTGCCCCTCGGGGACGGGGTACGCCGCGAGTTCGCCGCGGATCACCTCGAGGTCGGAGAGGGGGTCGCGACCCGGCTCGAGGGTGGCGCAGTCGAGCACGTGCAGCAGTGCGCTGCAGCGCTCGACGTGGCGCAGGAAGTCGAGGCCGAGACCCTTGCCCTCGCTGGCGCCCTCGATGAGGCCGGGGACGTCTGCGACCGTGTAGCGGTGGTCTGCGACCTGCACGACGCCCAGGTTGGGGTGCAGCGTGGTGAACGGGTAGTCGGCGATCTTCGGCTTCGCCGCGCTCATGGCGGCGATGAGGCTCGACTTGCCCGCCGAGGGGTATCCCACGAACGCCACGTCGGCGATGGTCTTGAGTTCGAGGGTGAGCGTGCCGCTCCAGCCTTCGGTGCCGAGCAGCGCGAAACCGGGAGCCTTGCGCTTCGCGCTCGCGAGCGCATGGTTGCCGAGCCCGCCGAGGCCGCCCTTCGCGGCGATGAAGCGGGTGCCGGGCTCGGTGAGGTCGATGAGGGTCTCCCCCGCCTCGTCCTTCACCACCGTGCCCACCGGCACCGACAGCACCAGCTCCGCGCCGTTCGTGCCCGCACGGTAGTCGCCCGCGCCGTAGCCGCCGTTCTCGGCGGTGCGATGGGGTCGGCGGTGGTAGTCGAGCAGGGTGGTGACCTGGGGGTCGGCGAGGATCACGACGTCTCCGCCGTGCCCGCCGGCGCCGCCGTCGGGCCCCGCCAGCGGCTTGAACTTCTCGCGCCGCACCGACACGCAGCCGTTGCCGCCGCGACCGGCCTGAAGGTGCACCTGCACCCGATCGACGAACGTCACCATGTTCGAAATTCCCTCGCTAGATACGGCAAAAGGCGAGCCGAAGC
Organism: Leucobacter muris; assembly: GCF_004028235.1. Lineage (NCBI taxonomy): Bacteria > Bacillati > Actinomycetota > Actinomycetes > Micrococcales > Microbacteriaceae > Leucobacter > Leucobacter muris. Next base: position 1,867,363 of record NZ_CP035037.1, read on the forward strand.
CCGCCTCGCCGTTGATTGCCTGAAACTAGGCAGCAGCCACGATGTTGACGACCTTGCGGCCGCCCTTCACACCGAACTCGACCTCACCGGCCGCCAGTGCGAACAGCGTGTCGTCGCCGCCGCGGCCGACGTTCGCACCGGGGTGGAACTTGGTGCCGCGCTGGCGCACGAGGATCTCGCCCGCGCCGACCTGCTGGCCGCCGAAGCGCTTCACGCCGAGGTACTGGGGGTTCGAGTCGCGACCGTTGCGGGTCGAGCTTGCGCCCTTCTTATGTGCCATGAGTCTCTACTCCTTCAGTGTTGCCGAGGCGGTTACTTGATGCCGGTGACCTTGATGCGGGTCAGATCCTGACGGTGACCCTGGCGGCTCTTGTAACCGGTCTTGTTCTTGTAGCGCTGGATGACGATCTTCGGACCGCGGAGGTCGTTGAGCACCTCGGCGGTCACCTTGACCTTGGCGAGAGCCGCGGCGTCGGTCGTCACCTTGTCGCCATCAACGAGGAGCACCGCGGGAAGCTGAAGCTTGCCCTTGGCGTCGCCCGCCACACGATTCACCGTGATGATCGAGCCGACCTCGACCTTCTCCTGACGGCCGCTTGTGCGCACTACTGCGTAAACCACTTGTCACCCTTTTCTTGAGGATCTTCTTCTCGTGTCGAAGCGCAGCCGTGCCGCCTTCGAAGTCTGAGGTGCCTTCACCCACGGGGTGACACCAACGCTCAATAATATCGTGAACTACCGGATGCGGTCAAATAGGCCGCTCCGCGTGTCACTCCTGCCCGGCGTCCTTGCGGCGCGCGGTGGCGTCGAGCGCCTCCGCGAGCGCTTGCTGAGCCGACTTCGCATCGTCGTCGCTCGTCGCGGTCGCCGGCCGTTCGGCGCCGCCCCGCAGCGGGGCGGTCGAGACGCGCCGGCTGCGTGCGCGGCCGGTGCCAGCACTCGGAGCCTCGGGCAGCGCGTCGAGCACCGAGTCGAGCAGCGTGCCGCTCACCGGCGCCTGGGGTTCCGGCGCGCGGCCGCGCGTCGCGGCGGGTTCGCGCGAGGGGCGCGAGGAGACCTTGCCGCTCACCTTCTCGTCGCGGGAGCTCGATCCGCCACGACTGTCGCGGGAGTCGCGCGGCTCGGGGCCGTGGCCCTCCGAGCGCTCCTCGGGCTTGGAGCCCTGGATGGTCGAGGCCGCCACCTGCGCGAGCATGTTCTTCGCGCCGTCGGTGATGGCGTGGGCCTGGCTCTTGCTGTCGTGCTGGTGCTGCTGCGACTGCGACTGCGATCCCTTGCCGCGCTTCGAGCCGCGCGAGGATCCCTCGCTGCGGTGCTTCGTCACGGGCTCGTGATGCACGATGACGCCGCGGCCGGCGCAGACCTCGCAGGGCTCGCTGAACGACTCGAGCAGGCCGAGGCCCAGCTTCTTGCGGGTCATCTGCACGAGACCGAGGGAGGTGACCTCCGCGACCTGGTGCTTGGTGCGGTCGCGGCTGAGGCACTCGACCAAGCGGCGCAGCACGAGATCCCGGTTCGATTCGAGCACCATGTCGATGAAGTCGACCACGATGATGCCGCCGATGTCGCGCAGCCGCAGCTGCCGGACGATCTCCTCGGCGGCCTCGAGGTTGTTCTTGGTGACGGTCTCCTCGAGGTTGCCGCCCGATCCCACGAACTTGCCGGTGTTCACGTCGACCACGGTCATGGCCTCGGTGCGGTCGATCACGAGCGAACCGCCGGAGGGCAGCCAGACCTTGCGGTCGAGCGCCTTCGCGATCTGCTCGCTGACCCGGTACTCGTCGAAGATGTCGCGTTCGCCCTCGTAGCGCTCGACGCGCTGCAGCAGATCCGGGGCCACCTGCGAGAGGTAGCGCTCGATCGTCTCGTAGGTGTCGTCGCCCGCGATGCGCAGCCGGTGGAAGTCCTCGTTGAAGACGTCGCGCACGATCTTGATGAGCATGTCTGGCTCGGAGTGCAGCAGCACGGGGCCGCCGCCCTTCTCGACGCGCTTCTGGATGGACTCCCACTGGCGGGTGAGCCGCTGCACGTCGTGCGTGAGCTGATCCTCGCTGGCGCCCTCCGCGGCGGTGCGAACGATCACTCCGGCGCCGCTCGGCAGCACCTCCTTGAGGATCTTCTTGAGGCGCGCGCGCTCGGTGTCGGGAAGCTTGCGGGAGATGCCGTTCATCGCGCCGCCCGGCACGTAGACCAGGAAGCGTCCGGGCAGGGAGATCTGGCTCGTGAGGCGAGCGCCCTTGTGGCCGACCGGGTCCTTCGTGACCTGCACGAGCACCTGATCGCCGGGCTTGAGGGCGTTCTCGATGCGGCGGGCCGTGTTGCCTCCCTCGAACTCCGACCAGTCGACCTCGCCCGAGTAGAGCACCGCGTTGCGGCCGCGTCCGATGTCGACGAACGCCGCCTCCATGCTCGGCAGCACGTTCTGCACGCGGCCCAGGTAGACGTTGCCGATGAGCGACGATTCGCTCGAGCGCGCCACGTAGTGCTCGACGAGCACCTTGTCCTCGAGCACGCCGATCTGCACGCGGTCCGCGGTGGTGCGCACGATCATCTCGCGGTCCACCGCCTCGCGGCGCGCGAGGAACTCGGACTCGGTGATGACCATGCGCCGACGGCCGGCGTCGCGTCCGTCGCGGCGCCGCTGCTTCTTCGCCTCGAGCCGGGTGGATCCCTTCACCTTCTGCGGCTCGGTGATCACGGGGGCCTGGCGCTCGCGGCGGCGCGGTTCGTCGTCGGATCGGTCCGGATCCGATCCGCCGGAGCGGCGGCGCGTGCGGCGCGATCCCGAGCCGTTCTCGCGGTCCGCGGGCTCGTCGTCGCGCTGGAACCGCTGATCGAGCAGCTCATCGAGCTGGCTGAGCTCGCCCTGGCGAGGCTCGACCTGGCCGTGGAAGGAGTCGCTCTGGCGCCAGTCGATGCGGCGGGGGCGCGGCTGCACCGGGGGCACGTCGGGGGCGAGGAAGATCAGCCTCGTGGTCGCGCGGAAGCGCTCCTCGGGCGTCATCTCGGCGAGCGGCAGCAGCAGCTTCGGCGCTTCGGGCTTCTTCGGCTGCTCGGGATCGCCCTCGGCGGGCGCAGCGACGGCGCCGTCGAAACCGTCGCCGCTCGACTCCGAAGCGTTCTGCTCCGGCGCAGGGGCGGCTTCAGCGGAGGCGGCCTCAGCCGAGGGCGCCTCACCCGATGCACCATCGGCCGTATCGGCGAGGGCGGGCTGCTCGGCCGCGGCAACCCCGTTGCCGCTCGGCGTCGTCTCTGCGGTCTGCGCGGGCTCGTCGCCCGCAGGCTCTTCGCGGTGGTCTTCTGTTGTGCTGTTCACCATTCCTGGTGTCTCCTCTACCCGGGGAGAATCTCGTTCTCGCCGGAAACCCTACTCGTGCGGTGTGATCCGCAAATCCTGTTCTCCGCGAATGCCGCGCACTCGCGCTCGGTCGGTCTTCGACCGGTGACCGCCTCTCGGCAGTCAAAAGACTGTGCGTGCGATACGCCTTCTCGGCATCTCGCACCGCACTCCATTATGTCACGGAGTCGGCTGAGCACGAGGTTCGCCGCGCGACCCGCGTCTTTCAGGCGCATCCGGATAAGATCGCCCCATGAGCCCCGAGCCCCGCGTCTCCCAGCGCCCCCTCGCCTTCGCCGTCTTCTCGATCGTCGCCGGGGCGATCGGCTGGTTCGCGTCGTTCGAACTGCTCACCGAGTACATGAAGACGCTCGCGAACCCCGACTACGTGCCGAACTGCGCCGTGAGCGTGCTCGTCACCTGCGGCCCGAACATGGGCTCGTGGCAGGGGTCGCTGTTCGGCTTCAGCAACACCATCATCGGCGTCTCGGCCTTCATCGCGCCCATCGCGATGGGCGTCGCCCTTCTGGCGGGCGCGCGCTTCTCGCCCTGGTTCTGGCGGGTGTACCAGCTGGGACTGCTCGGCGGCTTCGTCTTCATCTGCTGGCTGTTCTCGCAGAGCGTGTTCGTGCTCGGTACCCTCTGCCCCTGGTGCATGGTCGTCTGGACCGTGATGATCCCGCTGTGGTGGGTCACCGCGTTCCGCCCCTACGCCTCGGGCGACGTGCCCACGACCGCGGCTACGCGGAACGTTTTCACGCGGCTCTACTCGTGGACCTGGGTGATCGTGGTGTTCTGCTACGTGCTGCTGGCGTTCATCGCGCAGCTGCGGCTCGACTGGCTGGCCGAGTTCGCTCGCGCATAGCCGCCCCGAGACCGCGGTGCGTCGGGCGCGCAGGCGCTCATCCCGAGTGCAGATCGCTCCACAGCGCGTCGACCTGCGCGAGGGTTTCGGCCTCGCTGCCCGAGGTGTCGATGATGCGGTCGGCGACCGCCCGCCGATCCTCGTCACTGGCCTGGTGCGCGATGCGGGCGCGGGCGTCGGCCTCGCTCATGCCCCGCAGCTCCACCATGCGCGCGATGCGCTGAGCGGCGGGGGCGTCGGCGACGAGCACGAGATCCCAGTCGGAATCTCGTACCGCGCCCGTCTCGACGAGCAGCGGGATCTCGTACACGACCACGGCCTCGGGGTCATCGGCCTCGGCCGCTGCGATCCGCTCGTCGGCGATGCGACGCACCTCTGGGTGCACGATGCCGTTGAGCGCGGCGAGCGCCTCGGGATCGCCGAAGACGATGCCGCCCAGCGCCGCGCGGTTCAGCTCGCCCTGCGCTCCGAGCACCCCCTCGCCGAAGCGTTCGGCCACGCGCTCGAGCCCGGGCGATCCGGGCGCCACCGCCTCCCGGGCCAGCTGATCCGCGTCGATGCGCACCGCGCCCAGTTCGGCGAGGCGCCGGCCGATCGTCGACTTGCCCGAGGCGATGCCGCCCGTCAGCGCGATCAGTTTCATGGGGTTCACGATACCGGCAGCGGAGCGGCCCGCCCGGTTATGCTGGCGGCATGCTCGAACTCATCACCGGCATCACGCTCGCGGCGTCGGCGGGGCTGAACGCCTACATCCCACTGCTCGGGCTCGGGCTGCTCTCGCGGTTCACCGACATCGTGCAGCTGCCGTCGGGGTGGGCGTGGCTCGAGAACGGGTGGAGTCTCGGCGTCCTGGGCGTGCTGCTCGTCGTCGAGGTGCTGGTCGACAAGTTCCCCGTGCTCGACACGGCCAACGACGTGCTGCAGACCGTGGTGCGCCCGGCTTCGGGCGGCATGGTCTTCGCCGCTGGGTCGTCGAGCGAGACGGTCGCCGTCGCCGATCCCGCGGCCTTCGTCACCTCGGCCGAGTTCTGGCCGTTCGTGCTGGGCGTGCTCGTCGCGCTCGTACCGCACCTGCTGAAGGCGATCGCGCGACCGGTGCTCAATGCGCTGACCGGCGGGGCCGGCGCGGCGGTGTCGAGTTTCTTCGAGGACATCGGTGCGCTCGTGCTCACCCTACTCGCAGTCGTGGTGCCGGTGCTCGCGCTCGTACTGCTCATCGTGGTCGTCGGGGTGCTGGTTCGCAGACTGCGGCGCGCTCAGCTGCGGCGCCGGGAGCAGCGGGCGGCGGCAGGCGAGACATCGCCCCCGATCTGAGCGGCGACTCCGCCCGATCGGTCCCCGGCGAGTGGGAGAGAACTGCGCTCCCCTGCCCGATCCCGAGCAGTTCTCGACTCTCCCGCAGCGCGGGGGCTGCTCGCGCAGCGCGGGGGCGCCCGAGCCCACCGACGAAGCGGCAAGCGCGGCGCGCGGCGCGAGCGCTTCGCCCGAGCCGCGGTCCGGATCCCGATACGCCGAAGGCCCGGCCCCCGAACAGGGGCCGGGCCTTCGCGAACTCACCGCCGAGCTGAACGCTCGGCCGACGAATCTCAGTTGCCCTCGAGCTGAGCCTTCAGCGCGGCGAGAGCGGCGTCGTCAGCCAGTGCGCCGGCCGACGACGAATCGCTCGAGAAGCTCGACGAGGGGGCGTCGGCGGCGGGAGCCGCGGCGGCCTCGACGAGCGAAGCGGCGACCTGCTTCTTGTGAGCCTCCCAGCGCTCCTGGGCAGCAGCGTACTCCTGCTCCCACTTCTCGCGCTGCGACTCGAAGCCTTCCTTCCACTCCTGGGTCTCGGGATCGAAGCCCTCGGGGTACTTGTACTCGCCGTTCTCGTCGTACTCGGTGGTCATGCCGTACAGCGCCGGGTCGAACTCGGTGCCCTCGGGGTCGACGCCCTCGTTGGCCTGCTTGAGGCTGAGCGAGATGCGGCGACGGTCGAGATCGATATCGATGATCTTGACGAAGACCTCCTGGCCCGCCTGCACGACCTGCTCGGCGAGCTCGACGTGCTGACCCGACAGCTCCGAGATGTGCACGAGGCCCTCGATGCCGTCCGCGACGCGCACGAACGCGCCGAAGGGCACAAGCTTGGTGACGACGCCCGGGGCGATCTGGCCGATCGCGTGCGTGCGGGCGAAGACCTGCCACGGGTCCTCCTGGGTGGCCTTCAGCGAGAGCGAGACGCGCTCGCGATCCAGCTCGACGGAGAGCACCTCGACGGTGACCTCCTGGCCGACCTCGACCACGTCGGAGGCGTGCTCGATGTGCTTCCAGGACAGCTCGGAGACGTGCACGAGGCCGTCCACGCCGCCCAGGTCGACGAACGCGCCGAAGTTGACGATCGACGAGATGACGCCCTTGCGCACCTGGCCGGGCTTGAGCTCCGCGAGGAACGAGGAGCGGGTCGCCGACTGCGTCTCCTCGAGGAGCGCGCGACGCGACAGCACCACGTTGTTGCGGTTCTTGTCGAGTTCAAGGATCTTGGCCTCGATCTCCTGACCCAGGTAGGGGGTCAGGTCGCGCACGCGGCGCAGCTCGATGAGCGAGGCGGGGAGGAAGCCGCGCAGCCCGATGTCGACGATCAGGCCGCCCTTGACGACCTCGATGACGGTGCCGGTGACAACGCCCTCGTTCTCCTTGATCTTCTCCACATCGCCCCAGGCGCGCTCGTACTGAGCACGCTTCTTGGACAGGATGAGGCGACCTTCCTTGTCCTCCTTCTGGAGCACGAGCGCCTCTACGGGATCGCCGACCTGAACGACCTCATCGGGGTTCACGTCGTGCTTGATGGACAGCTCGCGCGAGGGGATGACACCCTCGGTCTTGTAACCGACGTCGAGGAGCACCTCGTCGCGGTCGATCTTCACCACGGTGCCCTCGATGAGGTCGCCGTCGTTGAAGAACTTCAGGGTCGATTCGACCGCTGCAAGGAAGTCGTCGGCTGAGCCGATGTCGTTAACTGCGACCTGCTTGCTCTCGGTCGTTGCGTTCGTCATGAAATTGGTCTCCAGAATGGACATGGAATCAGGTGGTCGCACGGACGCGGTCGGATCGCTCAGATCCGCGAGTCGCTCCCACACGTGGACATGGTTGAGTCGCCACAGAAAAGTGACACTCGATCTTATCCCGAGGACACGCCCGGGATCAAGTGCAGAGCCGCCCGCGTTTCGCGGCCGTCGCGGCGGGCTCCCGCGCCGGGTCTCACACCGCCGCTGGAGCCTTGCGGGTCGGGCCCGAGGCCGCCCGGGCGAGTGCGGAGATCCCGAGCAGCAACGCGACCGCGAGCGCCGCGAGGAAGATGAAGAACTGGATGTTCGTCTCGATCGTCTCGGCGTTCCAGGACCCGAGATCGAGCGCCCACTCGTCGGGCTGCCCGAGCACAGCCGCGACCGCGCGATCCATCACCAGCGCGCAGCATCCGAGAAACGCCGTCACGAGGGCGGCCACCGCGAGCCCCGGCAGCGGCAGGTAGCGGATTGCGAGAGCCGAGACCCAGATCGGCGCCGCGCCGATCGCCGCGATCGGCAGTGCGGGCCACAACCACAGCTCGGCCCGCCCGATCGCGACGAACACGATCAGCAGGAAGAGCAGCAGCGCTGCGGTCTCGATGACGAGGACGAGCAGCGTGCGGTGCCGCCGCAGCCCGCCGGGCAGATGCAGCACCGTCAGCCAGATCGGTGTGAAGACGAGCAGCAGCGCGAACACCACCGCCGAGACCGCGATGACGAGCCACGACCCGGTCGAGAACTGCAGCCATACCACGAGCAGCAGGGCCATGAGGCAGGCGGTCGAGCCCCCGAGCGCCAGCCAGCCGGGTCCGGGCACGGGCAGCAGCGGGAGTGTGGTCAGGCAGAACGCGATGCCGACGGCCGGCAGCACGACCCAGAACCAGCTGAGCGTGTGCTGCACCGAGAGGTTGACGATGAAGCAGGCGAGGATCGCGGCGGTCCACGAGAGCAGCGTCGTCCAGAGGATCGCGCTGCGCCACCCGCGGTAGCTGCGGGCATCGCGCTTGTCGGCGCGCCCCTCGCGATCCTCGCTCGCGCTGATCAGCTCCTGCCCGCTGACCCCGAGCTCGGCCGCGATCGCCTGCACCAGGGTGATGTCGGGATAGGAGAGGCCGCGCTCCCACTTGGACACGGCCGACTCCGTGACGTGCAGCCGCTCGGCGAGCTGACGCTGGGTGAGGCCGCCGGCGCGGCGCCGCTCTGTGACGAATCGCCCGAAGTCCTGTTTCGTGATTTCCATGTTCCCGATCCAATCAGCCGCTGCGGCCCGACCGCGCCGAAACGCGTGATTCCGCGACTCGACCGTTCGGCCAGTCGCGGAATCACGCGGAAGTCGGGGCCGGATCGACCCGCGGCGCCGGCGCGGCGCCTAGTGCGCGGCCGCGTTCCAGTTCGCTCCGCGCCCCACCTGCACCTCGAGCGGCACCGAGAGCTCGGCGGCGCCCGCCATCTCGGCGCGCACGATCTCCTCGAGGGCGTCCCACTCTCCCTCGGCGACCTCGAACATGAGCTCGTCGTGGATCTGCAGCAGCATGCGCGACCGCATGCCCGCGGCGAGCATGCGCTGCTCGACCTGGATCATGGCGCGCTTGATGATGTCGGCCGCCGAACCCTGGATCGGGGCGTTGAGTGCCGCGCGCTCGGCATTCTCGCGCAGGATGCGGTTGGGGCTCGCGAGATCGGGGAACGGCCGCCGCCGCCCGAAGATCGTCTCGGTGAAGGTGTCGCGCTTGGCCTGATCGACCACGGAGCGCAGGTAGTCGCGCACCCCGCCGAACCGCTCGAAATAGTCTTCCATGAGCTGGCGGGCCTCGGCGGCGGAGATGTTCAACTGCTTCGAGAGGCCGAATGCCGAGAGGCCGTAGGCGAGGCCGTACGACATGGCCTTCACCTTCGAGCGCATCTCGCTCGTCACCTCCTCGGGCGGCACTCCGAAGATGCGGCCGCCCACGAAGCGGTGCAGATCCTCGCCCTGCCGGAAGGCCTCGATCAGCCCCTCGTCTCCCGAGAGGTGCGCCATGATGCGCATCTCGATCTGCGCGTAGTCGGCCGTCATCAGCGCCTCGTACTCGGGGGCGTGGATGAAGCCCTCGCGAATGCGGCGGCCCTCCTCCGAACGCACCGGAATGTTCTGCAGGTTGGGGTCGGTGGAGGCGAGGCGGCCCGTGCTCGAGCCCGTCTGTACGAACGTCGTGCGGATCCGCCCGTCGTCCTGCACCGCCTTGATGAGCGTCTCGACCATCTGCCGCAGCTTGTTCGCGTCGCGGTGCGCGAGTAGCGCATCGAGGAAGGGGTGCGGGTTCTTGACGCGCAGATCGGCGAGCGCTGCCGCGTCGGTCGTGTACCCGCTCTTCGTCTTGCGGGTCTTCGGCATGTCGAGTTGCTCGAAGAGCACCTCCTGCAGCTGTTTCGGAGACGAGAGGTTGACCTCGCGGCCGATCGCGTCGAAGGCCTGCTGCTGCAGATCGGCCACGCGCGTGGTCAGCTCGGCGTTGTGCGCCTCGAGCAGCGGCAGGTCGATCTGCACGCCCCGTTGCTCGAGCGCCGCGAGCACCGGCACGAGCGGCAGCTCGATGTCGTGGTAGATGTCGGCCGTGCGCGACTCGAAACGGGAGACGGCCGAGTCGTGCGCGCGGGCGATGTACCAGGCGAGCGCCGCGGAGTCGGCGACGGAGCCCTCGTCGGGAACGAGCTGGTTCGGGTCGCCCTCGGGCACCTGCTCGCCGAGGAAGCGGAACACGGCCTCGGAGATCGACTTGTCAGGAGTCTGGGGGCGCAGCAGCCACGAGGCGAGCAGCAGGTCGCCCTCGATGCCGCCGATCGCAGCGCCGGCGCGGGCCGCGACCGCGATCTGCTGCTTCGCATCGAAGAACACCTTGGGCGCGTCGGAGGCGAGCCACTGCTCGAAGAGCGAGTAGTCGCGACCGCCGGGCTGCCAGTGGAACAGCACCGACGAGTCGGGTGTGGCGACACCCACCTCGAACCCGGCGCCGCTCTGCTGCATGAGCACGGCGGGGCGCTCGACCTTCGCCAGCCAGTCGGCCAGCTCCTCGTCGATGAGGTTCTTCGCCTGCGGCTGCTCGGGCACGAGAGACACCGCGGTCGCTCCCCCGGCCGGCACCTCGGCGCCCGCGAGTTTACCGACCCGCTGCAGCAGCGTGCGGAACTCGAGCTTCGCGAACACCTGCTGCACGGCGGCCATGTCGATCTCACCGCGCTTCAGCTCGTCGAGCGTGATCTCGAGCTCGACGTCGCGCACGAGACGGTTCAGACGCCGGTTGCGCTCGGCGAGGTGGGCGTTCTCGCGCAGGCTCTCGCCGACCTTGCCCCCGATCTCGTCCTGTCTGCGCAGGATCTCCTCGAGCGAGCCGAACTGATTGATCCACTTCACCGCGGTCTTCTCGCCGACGCGCGGCACGCCGGGCAGATTGTCGCTCGTCTCGCCCACGAGGGCGGCGATCTCCGGGTACTGCTCTGGGCGCACCCCGTAGCGCTCCATCACCTTCTCGGCGTCGTAGCGGGTGAGCTCGCTGTCGCCCTGCTTGGAGGGGTAGAGCAGCGTGATGCGGTCGTCGACGAGCTGGATCGTGTCTCGATCGCCGCTGACCACGAGCACCCGGTAGCCGGCGTCGGCGCCGCGGGTCGCGAGGGTCGCGAGGATGTCGTCGGCCTCGTAGTTCTCTTTCTCGAGGGTGCGGATACCCATGGCGTGCAGCGCCTCCTGCAGCAGCGGCACCTGACCCTTGAACTCGGGCGGGGTCTCCCCCCGGGTGCCCTTGTACTCGGGGTACTCCTCGGTGCGGAACGAGTACCGCGAGATGTCGAAGGCGATGGCCAGCGCGTCGGGATTCTCGTTGCCGAGCAGGTTGATGAGCATCGAGATGAAGCCGTGGATGGCATTGGTGTGCTGCCCGGTCTGCGTCTGGAAGCTGTCGACGGGCAGGGCGTAGAACGCCCGGAAGGCCAGCGAGTGGCCGTCGATGATCATGAGAGTAGGCTGAGGCGTATTCGACACGCGTCCAGCCTACAAGCCGCCACCGACAAGGAACCAGCCGCGACATGACCGCTTCCTCCGCGCCCGAGACCGCCCAGCACTCCCCCGATCCGCGGGCGACGTCGCCGGGCCTGGACTACATCCGCGAGCGCGGCCTCGGCGCCCTCGCAGATCGCATGGGCATCGAGGTCGTCGAGTTCGAGCGCGACCGGGCCGTCGCCACGATGCCCGTCGAGGGCAACACGCAGCCGGTGATGCTGCTGCACGGCGGCGCCTACGTCGTGCTCGGCGAGACCCTCGGCTCGATGCACGCCAACTTCGTCGCACCAGAGGGCCACGTCGCAGTCGGCATCGACATCAACGCGACGCACACCGGATCCGCCACCTCGGGCGTCGTCACGGGTGTCTGCACGCCGATCAAGCTCGGCCGATCCATCACGGTGCACGAGATCGTGGTGAGCGACGACCAGGGTCGCCGCTGCTCGACCGTGCGCATCACGAACTTCTACAAGCGGGTCGGCTGAGGCCCGCGGCCGAGGCCCGGAGCCGAAGCTCCGGGGGCGAGACGCGCACCGAGCCCTCCACGGCTCACAGAGAAGCGCCCCGGCCGTTCGGCCGGGGCGCTTCTCCGCATCGGATGTCAGTCCTTCTTCGGGCCGAGCTGATCGATGATCGTCTTCGCGACGTCCTGCATCGTGAGGCGGCGATCCATCGACGCCTTTTGGATCCAGCGGAAGGCCTCGGGCTCGCTGAGCCCCATCTTGTCATTGAGGATCCCCTTCGCGCGGTCGACCAGCTTGCGGGTCTCGAAGCGCTCGGCGAGGTCGGCGACCTCGCTCTCGAGGGCGACGATCTGCTGGAAGCGCGAGAGCGCGATCTCGATCGCGGGGATCAGATCGGCCGGGGTGAACGGCTTCACCACGTAGGCGAGGGCGCCCGCCTCGGTGGCGCGCTCCACGAGCTCGCGCTGGCTGAAGGCGGTGAGCAGCACCACCGGTGCGATGTGCTCCTTGTTGATCTGCTCGGCCGCCGAGATGCCGTCGAGCTTGGGTATCTTCACGTCCATGACCACCAGATCGGGGCGCAGCTCCTCGACGAGGCGCACTGCCTCCTCGCCGTCACCGGCTTCGCCGACCACGTCGTAGCCGTTGTCGCGAAGCGTCTCGACGATGTCGAGGCGAATCAGGGACTCGTCTTCCGCAACGACGACGCGTCGCGCGGGTGCGGTGCTCTGTTCAGTCATGCTGAGTAGTTTACTCCTGCGTTCGGGGGAGATAGCGGGATACCTGGGTGCGGGAAGCCCGTCGTGCGACGGCGGGCGCCGGTGCCGGATGCGGGACTCGAACCCGCACACCTTTCGGCAGCGCATTTTGAGTGCGCCGTGTCTGCCAATTCCACCAATCCGGCGTGTGAGGACCCGACGAGCGCGCCTGCGGCGCGCTCCACGGACCCTCCATGGGCCAGCAGCCTAGCCTACCGGATCACACCGGGATGCCGCCGCGACCGAGGGCGTGCTTGCGCGGCCCCGCCTCGGGCAGCTGGCCGGTGGCCTCGCCGATCCGGTGGATGCGCAGCGTGTTGGTGGTGCCGATCACCCCGGGGGGCGACCCGGCGATGATCACGACCTTGTCGCCGATATTCACGCGAGCGTGGTCGAGCAGCACCTCGTCGACCTGCGCGAACATCTCGTCGGTGCTGCCGACGCGGGGCACCTCGTAGCTGCGGGCGCCCCAGGTGAGCTCCATGCGCCGACGCGTGTCGGCTTCGGGGGTGAAGCCGATGATCGGGATCGGGCGGCGCAGCCGCGACATGCGCCGCACGGTGTCGCCCGACTCGGTGAACACGCAGATGTAGCGGGCGCCGACGAAGTCTGCGACATCCGAGGCTGCGAGCGTGAGGGCGCCGCCCTGCGTGCGGGGCGCCGTGCCGAGCGGCTCGATGCGGTCGAGGGCGTGGTCCTCGGTGGCGGTGATGATGCGCGCCATGGTCTCGACGGCCTGCACGGGGTATGCGCCCACGCTGGTCTCTCCCGACAGCATCACGGCGTCGGCTCCGTCGAGGATCGCGTTCGCGCAATCGGAGGCCTCGGCTCGGGTGGGGCGCGGGTTCTCGATCATCGACTCGAGCACCTGGGTCGCCACGATCACCGGCTTGGCGTTGCGGCGGGCCAACGCGATCGCCTCGGTCTGCACGAGCGGCACCCGCTCGAGCGGCAGCTCCACCCCGAGGTCGCCTCGGGCGACCATGATGCCGTCGAACGCGTCGACGATCTCCTCGAGGTGGTCGACGGCCTGCGGCTTCTCGATCTTCGCGATGACGGGCAGGCGGATCCCCTCCTCGCCCATGATCTCGTGCACCCGGGTGATATCGGCGGCGTCGCGCACGAACGAGAGCGCGATGTAGTCGACGCCGAGCTGCAGCGCCCAGCGCAGATCCTGCTCGTCCTTGTCCGACAGCGCGGGAACGTTGACCGAGACGCCGGGCAGGTTGATGCCCTTGTTGTTCGACACCGCGCCCGGAATCTCGACCGTGGTGTACACCGTGTCCTCGGTGACGCGCTCGGCCCGCAGCGCGACCTTGCCGTCGTCGATGAGCAGCGGATCGCCGGGGTTCACGTCGCCCGGCAGCCCTTTGTGGGTGGTGCTGCAGATGGTGCGGTCGCCCATGATGTCGCGGGTGGTGATCGCGAACTCGTCGCCGACCTCGAGCTCGTAGGGGCCGCCCTCGAACTTGCCGAGGCGGATCTTCGGCCCCTGCAGGTCGGCGAGCACCGCGATCGGTCGGCCGACCTCGGTCTCGGCGCGGCGGATGTTGCGGTAGATGCCCTCGTGCACGTTGTAGGTGCCGTGGGACATGTTGAGCCGCGCGACGTTGACGCCGGCCCGGATCAGGTCGAGGGTGTGGTCGTAGCTGGAGACCGCGGGGCCCCAGGTTGCGACGATCTTGGCGTGGCGCATGTCGGCTCCTTGCTGCTTGGACGAGTGCGTCGGACTAGACGGTGCGGGCCGGCTCCGCCGAGCCGCCGCTCTGGCTCGGAGCCTCGGACGATGCCTCGGAGGGAGCGTCGACGGGCGCCGCGGGGGCGTCGCGGTGGGGCAGGACGTGGAAGAACTCGTCGGGGTTCGCGGTGTCGGCGAGCACCGAGTCGGCGGGGTTGCGGCGTCCCGGCAGGTAGACCGAGGCCTCGATGCCGACGTGGCGACGCCACTGCACCAGGAGGATGATCACGCCCAGCACGACCGCGAGGAAGGCGGCGAGCACGTTCGTGCGGATGCCGAGGAAGAGCAGGCTGGGATCGACGCGCAGCGACTCGGTGACGGTACGGCCGATGCCGTACCAGACGAGGTAGAGGGCGAAGAACTTGCCCCAGCGCGGGCGCCACTTGCGCTCGATGGCCAGCAGCACGACGATGCCGAGCAGATTCCACACCGCCTCGTAGAGGAAGGTCGGGTGGAAGAGGGTGCCCTCGGGCAGACCGATCGGGAACGCGGGGTTGGTCGACTCGATCTCGAGGCCCCACGGCAGCGTTGTCGGGCCGCCGAAGAGCTCGTGGTTGAACCAGTTGCCGAGTCGGCCGACGGCCTGCGCGAGCAGCAGGCCGGGCACGAGCGCGTCGGCGAAGGACCAGAAGCGGATGCCCGTGATGCGCGAGGCGATCAGCACGCCGATGGCGCCGCCGAGCAGTGCCCCGAAGATCGCGATGCCGCCCTGCCAGAAGGCGAAGACGTCGAGCGGGTTCTTGCCGGGGCCGAAGTAGTCGCCCCAGTGGGTGACCACGTGATAGAGGCGCGCGCCCACGATGCCGAGCACGAGCGCCCACACGAGGAAGTCGAAGACAGCGCCGCTCTCACCGCCGCGGCGGCTGAGGCGGCGACCCGTCCAGATCGCGGCGAAGATGATGCCGACGATGATGCACAGCGCGTAGATGTAGATGCGCAGCGGCCCGATCTGGAAGAACTGCATCTCGGGGCTCGGGATACTGAACGGGAGAATCATCCACTCCTCTTTCGCCTCCGGCGCTGGCCGGTGATCGCTCGCGGCGCTCTGCCGCTGAATCTGTCATGGGGAAGCCGCGCGGAGGGGATCCTCGCGGCGAACGTGTCAATCCTACAGCGCGGCGCCTGCGGCGACCGCGCCATCGGGGCGAAGCGTGCCGGCGGCGATCTCGCGCACCACCTCGGCGAGCCGTTCGACTCCGCCGTCGCGCAGCGCGCGCACGAAGGCGGTGCCGACGATGGCGCCGTCGGCGTACTCGAGAGCCGAGGCCACCTGATCGGCCGTCGAGAGGCCGATGCCGACACAGGCGAGGTCGACGCCCTGATCGCGCAGTCGCGCGGTGAGGGCGCGCGCCGCGGCGTCGAGCTGCGCGCGCTCGCCGGTGATACCCATGGTCGACACGGTATAGACGAAACCGCGCGAGGCGTCGGCGACGAGGCCCAGGCGCTCGTCGCTCGAGCTGGGCGCCGCGAGGAAGACGCGGTCGAGGCCGAGGCGCTCGCTCGTCTCGATCCAGTCCGAGGCCGCCTCGGGGGTGATGTCCGGCGTGATGAGGCCGGCGCCGCCGGCCTCGGCGAGCCCCGTCGCGAAGCGCTCGACCCCGTACTGCAGCACCGGGTTCCAGTAGGTCATCACGAGCACGGGCACGTCGACGGACTCGCGCACGCGGCGCACCGCCTCGAAGACGTGCGCGACGCGGAAGCCCCGGGCCAGCGCGGTCTGCGTGGCCTCCTGGATGACGGCGCCGTCCATGACGGGGTCGGAGTAGGGCAGGCCGAGCTCGAGCACGTCGACGCCGTTGCGGGCCATCGCGATCGCCGCGTCGACGCTCGTGTCGAAATCGGGGAAGCCGACGGGCAGGTAGCCCACGAGCGCGCCGCGGCGCTCCCGCTTCGCCGCCCGGATCGCGGACGCCACCGATGACTCGTGCGCGCTCATCCCTCGAGCTCCGTTCCGCCGTCGAGCAGACCGAAGTACCGGCCCGCGGTCGCCATGTCCTTGTCGCCGCGGCCCGAGAGGCTCACGGCGATGATCGCGTCGGGGCCGAGTTCGCGGCCGATGCGGATCGCGCCCGCGAGCGCGTGCGCCGACTCGATGGCGGGGATGATCCCCTCGGTCCGGCTGAGCAGCCGCAGAGCCTGCATCGCCTCGTCGTCGGTGGCGGGGATGTACTCCACGCGGCCGATGTCGGCGAGCCACGCGTGCTCGGGGCCGACGCCCGGGTAGTCGAGGCCGGCCGAGATCGAGTGCGACTCGATCGTCTGGCCGTCCTCGTCCTGCAGCACGTAGGTCTTCGCCCCGTGCAGCACGCCGGGGCGGCCGCGCTCGATCGAGGCGGCCTGCTGCGCGGTGTCGACGCCCTCGCCGGCGGCCTCGACGCCGTAGATCTTCACGCCCTCGTCGTCGAGGAACGCGTCGAACATGCCGATCGCGTTCGACCCGCCGCCCACGCAGGCGACGACCGCGTCAGGCAGTCGGCCGGTGCGCTCGAGCAGCTGCGCTCGGGCCTCCTCGGAGATGATCTTCTGGAAGTCTCGCACCATCGCCGGGAACGGATGCGGGCCGGCGGCCGTGCCGAAGATGTAGTTGGTGCGATCGACGCTCGCCACCCAGTCGCGGTAGGCCTCGTTGATCGCGTCCTTGAGCGTGCGCGAGCCTGCCTTCACCGGCACCACCTCGGCGCCGAGCAGCTGCATGCGGGCGACGTTGAGCGCCTGGCGCTCGGTGTCGACCTCGCCCATGTAGATGGTGCACTCGAGCCCGAAGAGCGCGGCCGCGGTCGCCGTGGCGACGCCGTGCTGGCCGGCGCCGGTCTCGGCGATCACTCGGGTCTTGCCGAGGCGTTTGGTGAGCAGGGCCTGTCCGAGCACGTTGTTGATCTTGTGCGAGCCGGTGTGGTTGAGGTCTTCGCGTTTGAGGAAGACGCGCGCGCCGCCTGCGTGCTCCGCGAAGCGGGGCACCTCGGTGATCGGCGAGGGGCGGCCGGCGTACGAGGCGAGCAGCTCGAGCAGCTCGGCTTGGAACGAGGGGTCGTTCTTGGCCGCCTCGTAGGCCTCGGTGAGCTCGTCGATCGCGGCGATGAGCGACTCGGGCATGTATCGCCCGCCGTAGTCGCCGAAGAAGGGTCCGTGCTGGTCGCGGAGACTGGTAATCCCGCCCGCTTGCTCTGTCATGTCGGCCTATCGGTTCGGATGCTCGGAGTGCCGAGCCTGGGATCGGATGGGGAGGTCGCGCGGGTGGTGCAGCCCTCGGGTTCCTCGTCGCCGCAGCTCAGACGCTCAGGTACGCCTGCAGCGTGGCGACAGGATCGCCGGTGACGAGCGCCTCGCCCACGAGCACGGCGTCGGCGCCGGCCTCGCGGTAGCGCTCCACGTCGGCGACGTCGAGCACCGCCGACTCCGCCACGCGCACGACGCCGGCCGGGATCTGGTCGGCGACGCGCCCGAAGAGGTCGCGGTCGAGCTCGAAGGTTCGCAGGTCACGGGCGTTGACGCCGATCAGCTGGGAGCCGAGGTCGACGGCGCGCGCGACCTCGTCGTCGGAGTGCGCTTCGACGAGCGGGGTCATGCCCAGGTCGCGGATCATCTCGTGCAGGCTTTCGAGGCGGTGCTGCGGCAGGGCCGCGACGATGAGCAGCACGAGATCAGCGCCCGCGGCGCGGGCTTCGAGCACCTGGTATTCGTCGCCGATGAAGTCCTTGCGCAGCACCGGGATGCTCACGGCCTTGCGCACGGCTTCGAGGTCGGCGAGCGACCCCTTGAACTTGCGCTCCTCGGTCAGCACGCTGACCGCGCTGGCGCCGCCGGCCTCGTACTGCGCGGCGAGGGCCTGGGGCTCGGGGATCTCGGCGAGGTGCCCTCGGGAGGGGCTGGCGCGCTTCACCTCGGCGATCACCTTCATATGATCGGCCGGGGCGAGCGCCTCCAGAGCGTCGAGAGCCGCGGAGCGTTCGAGCGCTGCGGCCTCGAGCTGAGCGTACGAACGGAGCTCTCTGCGGGCATTCGCGTCTTCGAGCGCGCCCGCGAGCAGGTTCTCGAGCACGTCAGTCGTGGGACTTGGGGCTGAAACGCGGGCCGTTCACGCCGAAGCCGGCCTTGGAGAGGATCCAGCCGAGGATCCAGCCGACGACGACCACACCGGCGCACACCCACACCATGGTCGCGTTGTGCAGGAAGAAGAAGACGGTGCCGGCTGCGATGCCGAGCAGCATCACCACGACCGCCGTCCATGCGGCGGGCGAGTCACCGTGACCAGGGTCTCCGTGCTGGGTACTCATGAATCTCCTCTGAACAGACTTGAACGTTTCCAGCCTACCGGAAATCTTCGCGGGGGTCGTCGTGCCCTCGCCCGTTCGTGTCGCACCGTGCGAGGGTGCGGGAGCGGCGCATCGATCCGACGAAGTCGGGTCACCGCCCGGCCGACCGCTCAAGGAAACGCGCAGCGTTTCGCGGCCACGCCCCCGCGAGCGGTCCAGGATGACTCACTCCGACGAAGTCGGGTCACCGCCTTCGGACAGCGCGTCCCAGTCGGAGATGCGGTCGGGCGCGCCCGCGGCGGGGGCCTGTTTCGCGGAGTCGTATTTGCGGCCGGCCGCGCCCCAGCGGCCGCCGGTGACGATGACCGCGATGCCGAGCACGGCGGCGATGAGCCCTGCGGCCGCGCACGCCCATGCCCAGCCGGACAGGCTGCTCCAGATCACTGCGGAGCCCCCGTCGCCGCCCGTGATGCCGGTGAGTTCGGTGACGCGCCCCGAGATCGCACCGGCCGGGGACAGCAGCGCGGTCGAGGTGAGGGCGACGAGCCCGGCCCCGAGCAGGGCTACGAGCCCGCCGAGCACGCGGCGGAAGATCGGCCCGGCGATCGTGAGCGCGAGTGCAGCGGCGACGATCGCGATCGATACGGGCGACAGCGCCGCGTTGACGTCGTGGCCGGTGACGGTTTCGACCGAGTGCGTGCCGTCGAGCATGAAGGAGATCCAGGTCTGCGATCCCGCGAGCAGCGCGAGGCCGCCCGCGAGTGCGATCCCGGCGAGGGAGAGGGGCTTAGCTCGCATCGGCGCCGCCGTTCGCGGTCTCGAGGTCGCGCAGCGTGTTGGCGATCGCGATCGCCCGGAGGGGCGCTGCGGCCTTGCTGCTGCACTCCGCGTCCTCGGTCTCGGGCACGGAGTCGGCGACGATGCCTGCGCCGGCCTGCACCGTCGCGACGCCGCCCTTGATGGTCGCGGTGCGGATGGCGATGGCGAGATCCGCCGCTCCCCCGAGGCCGAAGTAGCCGACCACGCCGCCGTAGACGCCGCGCTGCACGGGTTCGAGTTCGTCGATGATCTCGAGTGCGCGCGGCTTGGGCGCTCCGCTGAGGGTTCCCGCCGGGAAGGTGGCCCGGAACACGTCGACGGGGTTCTGGCCCTCGCGGGTGCGGCCCTCGACGGTGGAGACGATGTGCATGATGTGACTGAAGCGCTCGATGCGCATGAACTCGGTCACCTCGACGCTTGCGGGCTCGCACACGCGCAGCAGGTCGTTGCGGGCGAGGTCGACGAGCATGAGGTGCTCGGCCCGCTCCTTCTCGTCGGCGAGCAGGTCGCGCTCGTGCTGCTGGTCGGCGTCGACGGTGGCTCCGCGGGGCCTCGATCCGGCGATGGGGTGCGTCATCACGTGCCCGCTCTCCTGCACGGTGACGAGCGCCTCGGGGCTCGATCCGACGACGGCGAACGGCTCGCCCTCGCGGTCGGTGAGCTGCAGCAGGTAGAGGTAGGGGCTCGGGTTGAGGTGGCGCAGCACCCGGTAGACATCGAGGGGGTCGGCGTCGCAGCGCTGGTCGAAGCGCTGCGAGGGCACGACCTGGAAGATGTCTCCGTCGACGATGTAGCGCTTCGCGCGTTCGACGGCCGCCATGAACTCGGCGCTGGTCGAGAGCCGCGTCGGGTCGGGCAGCGCCTCGTGGTCGAGCACGCCGAGGGGCGACGGCGAGGGGGCTGCGAGCGAGTGCTGCAGTTCGTCGAGCCGGGTCTGGGCGTCGTCCCACTGCTCGTCGGCGGTAGCGTGCGGCGCGTCGCCGAGGGCCTCGTCGTTGAGCACGTTCGCGAGCAGCACCACGCTGCCCTCGCGGTGGTCGATGACGACGAGCTCGGAGACGAAGCTGAGGCCCTGGGTGGGCAGGCCGGGGCCCTCGCTCGGGCCGTGCTCGAGGCGCTCGAACTGGCGCACCGTCTCCCAGCCGAGATATCCGACGAAGCCGCTCGCGAGCGGCGGCAGCCCCGGCACCTGCGGGGCTCGCCAGCGCTCGTAGACGGCGCGCAGGGCCTCGACGGGCGCGAGGCCGCTCACACCGCCGGGCAGCAGGCGCTGCTCGTCGATGGCGCGGGCGCCCCGGTCGGCGCGGTCGCCGCCCGCTTCGGCGGTGGCGGCCCAGTGGGCGCGCCCGTCGCGCTCCCCCAGCACGCCGAAGCTGCCCGCCCCCACGAAGCTGAACCGGGTCCACACGCCGCCCTGCTCCGCCGACTCCAGCAGGAACGTGCCGGGGCGCGAGGCCGCGACCTTGCGGTAGATGCTGACGGGGGTGTCGGCATCCGCGAAGACCTCACGGCAGACGGGGATCACGGCGTGGGAGGCGCGCGCGGCGTCGAAGGCGGCGCGCGTGGTCGTCAGTGTCACCGCTCCAGACTACCGCGGCCGGCTGCGCCCCGCGCGCGGCCCTCGACAGGTTCCGGGCTCCCCGGCGCCGGTCACTCCCCGGCCCGGTCTGGGTCGCCGACGAGGGCGGGGATGTCGCGGCCGGTGAAGCAGCTGCGGGTGCCGGTGTGGCAGGCCGCGCCCAGTTGCACGACGCGCACCAGCAGGGTGTCGCCGTCGCAGTCCATCGCGACCGAGCGCACGTACTGCCGGTGGCCCGAGGTGTCGCCCTTGCGCCAGTACTCGCGGCGCGACCGCGACCAGAACGTCACGCGGCCGCTCGTGAGGGTGCGGCGGATCGCCTCGCGATCCATCCAGGCGAGCATGAGCACCTCGCCGCTCTCGTCGTCCTGGATGATGGCGGGCAGCAGGCCGTCGTCGCTGAAGACGAGGTCGCTCGGCACAGGATCGGGGTGGGTCATGGTGTCAGCAGCTTTCGCTCGGGGATTCGGCGCGGGCGGGTCGTTCGGGAGGTCGCCGGTGGGGCGGGCGGGGTGCGCCCCGGATCCGGGTCTACCGTACCGTCACCCCCGCTTCGGCGAGGGCGCGCTTCACCTCGCCGATCGTGAACGTGCCGTCGTGGAAGACCGACGCCGCGAGCACGGCGTCGGCGCCCGCCTCGACGGCGGGGGCGAAGTGCTCGAGCCTGCCGGCGCCGCCCGAGGCGATGACGGGCACGTCGGAGAGCTCTCGCACCCGGCGGGTGAGCTCGAGATCGAAGCCGGCGAGCGTGCCGTCGGCGTCCATCGAGTTGACGAGCAGCTCGCCCGCGCCGCGGTCGAGCGCCTCGCGGCACCACTCCAGCGCGTCGAGATCGGTCTCCCGTTTACCGCCGTGGGTCGTCACCACGAAGCCGCTCGGGGTGCGCGGCGAGCGCTTCACGTCGAGCGAGAGCACGAGGACTTGGGAGCCGAAGCGATCCGCGATCTCGCCGATCACCGCGGGCCTCGCGATGGCGCCGCTGTTGATGCCGACCTTGTCGGCGCCCACGCCCAGCAGGCGGGCCACGTCGTCGACGCCGCGAACGCCGCCGCCCACCGTGAGCGGGATGAACACCTGCTCGGCGGTGCGCTGCACGACCTCGTAGGTGGTGGATCGGTCGTCGACCGTGGCGGTCACGTCGAGGAAGGTGAGTTCGTCGGCGCCCTGCTCGGCGTAGCGCGCCGCGAGCTCGACCGGGTCGCCGGCGTCGCGCAGGTTGAGGAAGTTCACGCCCTTGACGACGCGGCCCGCGGCCACGTCGAGGCACGGGATCACGCGCGTTGCGATGCTCATCGGGCGCTCCTCTACAGGCGGGCGGCGTGGATCGCGGTCACGAGGATCGCCCGCGCGCCGAGGTCGTAGAGCCGGTCCATGACCTGGTTCGCCTCGTCGGCGCGCACCATCACGCGCACCGCGACCCAGCGCTCGTCCTTCAGCGGCGACACGGTGGGCGACTCGATGCCGCCCGCCACCTGGGTGGCCGCGTCCAGCTGATCGACGGGCAGGTCGTAGTCCATGATCACGTACTTGCGGGCGACGAGCACGCCCCGCAGACGGCGCAGCAGGCGCTCGACGTCGGCGTGCTCGGTGGGGCCGCCGATGAGCACGGCGGTCGACTGCAGGATCACCGGCCCGAAGATCTCGAGACCGGCGGCGCGCAGCGTGGCGCCCGTCGAGACGACGTCGGCGACGGCGTCGGCCACGCCCAGCTGCACCGCCGACTCCACGGCCCCGTCGAGCTTCACGAGCTCGGAGACGATGCCGCGCGCGCGCAGGAAGTCGTCGACCAGCTTCGGGTAGCTCGTCGCGACGCGCTTGCCCGCGAGGTGCTCGAGCTCGCTGATGCCGCCGCCCGCGGGAGCCGCGAAGCGGAACGTCGAGTCGGCGAAGTCGAGCGCCTCGACCTCGGAGGCCTCGGATCCCGAGTCGAGCAGCAGGTCCCGCCCGGTGATGCCGACGTGGAGTGCGCCCGAGCCCACGTAGGTGGCGATGTCCCGGGGCCGCAGATAGAAGAACTCGACGCCGTTGCGGCTGTCGGTGTGCACGAGCTTGCGGCTGTCCCGGCGGCCGGAATAGCCCGCCTCGGCGAGCATCTCGGCGGCGACCTCGGAGAGCGATCCCTTGTTGGGGACGGCGATGCGCAGCATGGGCTTCCTTCGTGTGTGGTGCGATCGGTGCGGGTGGGTGGTGATCCGGGGTCGGGGCGGGCCGAGCGGTGATCCGCCGACCGCGCCGCCGGCGCCGATCAGAGGTGTTTGTAGACGTCCTCGAGCTTCAGCCCCTTGGCGAGCATCAGCACCTGCAGATGGTAGAGCAGCTGGCTGATCTCCTCGGCGCAGGCGTCGTCGCTCTCGTACTCGGCCGACATCCAGACCTCGGCGGCCTCCTCGACCACCTTCTTGCCGATGGCGTGCACGCCGGCGTCGAGCTGCTGGACGGTGCCGCTTCCCTCCGGCCGGGTGGCGGCCTTCTCGGTCAACTCGGCGAACAGGTCATCGAACGATTTCACGTGACTACACTACCCTGCGCTCGGCGGGCGCCGTCGCCGCGGGCTCGCGTGGTCCCCTCATGCCCTGCGGGCCGCTGCGGCACGCCGCAGCCCGACTCGCAGGCTCGCCGGGCTCCGCTCAGTGCTGATGAGTCGCTGCGGCACGCCGCAGCTCCGCGATCCGTTCCTCCGGAACGCCGCCGTAGACCGCCGACCCCGCCACGAAGGTGTCCGCACCGGCCTCCGCCGCGATCCCGATCGTGTCCTTCGAGATGCCCCCGTCGACCTGCAGCCACACGTCGAGACCCGACCGCCGCCTCGCCTCGGCGAAGCGGCGCAGCTTGGGCATCATGTCGGGCATGAACGACTGCCCGCCGAACCCCGGCTCGACGGTCATCACGAGCACCTGGTCGAACTCGGGCAGCAACTCGAGGTAGGGCTCGGGATCGGTGCCGGGTTTGAGCGCGATGCCCGCCCGGGCGCCGATATCGCGGATGCGGCGGGCGAGCCGCACCGGATCTCCGGTGGCCTCGGCGTGGAACGTGACCGAGTAGGCGCCCATCTCGGCGTATCCCGGCGCCCAGCGGTCGGCGTCGGTGATCATGAGGTGCATGTCGAGCGGGATCGGCGAGACCGCCTGGATGCGCTCGACGATGGGCGGCCCCATGGTGAGGTTCGGCACGAAATGATTGTCCATGACGTCGACGTGCACGAGGTCGGCGGTGGCGATGGCCTCGAGTTCGGCCTGCAGGTTGACGAAGTCGGCGGAGAGGATGCTCGGATTGATGCGCTGCGCGGTCACGGGTAACAGCTTAGGGTGGAAGACATGAGCGATGCGAACGGGGGCGCGGGCGACCCCGAGGCGACGGGCACGGAGCCCGGCGAGTCGGCGGAGGCGCCCTCGCCGGAGGAGCCGCAGCTGTACTCCGATGCGCCCATCGGCCTCGCGCCGCCTCCCGGGCTCCCGCCGTCCCCCGGTATCCGCGCGCCCGAGATCACGCTGCCGCCGGGCTACTCCCTCGAGGGATCCCCGGGCGTCACGCCGCCCCCGGCGCCTGACACCGGCTTCGACTCTCCCGCCCCGAACGGCTTCGCGTCCGCGTTCGAGACGCCCTCGGTGCAGGCGCAGGCGACGCAGCACGAGCAGATCGAGGCGCAGACCCAGCAGCACGAGCAGGCGCAGCAGCAGGCGAGCGCCCAGGCCGACGCCCAGCAGCAGGTGCAGGCCCAGCAGCAGGCGCACGCCCAGCAGGCGCAGCAGCAGTTCCAGCAGCAGTGGGCCTCCGCGCCTGCGAACGCCGCGACAGCGTCGGCATCGCCGACGTCTCCGGGGTCGCCCGCACGCAGGACCGGCCTCTCGCGCGGAGCGATCATCGGCATCGTCGCGGGTTCCGCGGCGGTGCTCGTCGTGCTGATCGTGCTGCTCTCGGCGGTCGCGTCGATCGCCGGAAACCGCCCGGGGGCAGAACCCGCGGCCGCCGGAGACGGGAGCGCCGACACCCCTGAGGCGGCGGTCGAGAGCTTTCTGACCGCGCTCGCGGACGGCGACGCCGAGACGGCTGCGCGCCTCGCCGCAGCCGAGTCGAACGAACCCCTCCTCACGGACGAGGTGCTCGCCCGCTCGCTGGAGCTCGCGCCGATCACCGGCATCGCCGTCGAATCGGGCGAGCACGACGACTCGATGCGCGCGGTGGTGAACACGACCTTCAGGATCGGCGACCGCACGGTGCACCGCGACTTCACCGCGTGGCAGACCTCGGGCGACTGGGAGCTCTCCGACGCGCTCGTGGCGCTGCCGCTCCCGGGGCTCGACGGGCTCGAGCCGACGGTGAACGGTGCGCCTGCGGGGATCGACCGACCACTCGTCTTCCCGGGCGCCTACGAGATCGGGCTCGGGGGCCACGCCTTCGAACTCGCCGTCGACGACGCGCCGCTCGACGTGCTCTCGGTCGCCACGTCGGAGGACACGACTCCGCTGTACTCGGCCGAGCCGCGGCTCACCGAGGCTCGCGCCGACGAGTTCCGCGCCCTGGTGCGGGCGTCTCTCGAGGAGTGCCTCGCGATGCCGCAGCTGAGCACCCCCTGCGGTCTCGACGTGTCGGAGACGCTCGACGACGGGGCAGTCCCTGTCGAGGGCAGCGCGCAGCGGGCGCTCACCGCCGAGGGCGACCGGGCCCTCGACGCGCTCACTCCCGAGCCCGACTACGGCGATCTGCTCAGGGTGACGACGTACGACTACGTCTCGGTCTCCACTCACATCGAGGCCGACCGCGGCGGGGAGCTGATCAGCGGCACCCTGTACTCGAGCGGCGACCTGCTGCAGCCCTACGTCGACTTCTCAGGTGACGACCCCCGCGTCACCTGGGAGTGATCGCGCCCGTGCTGCTTCCCGTCTGACGCGCCCGGAGCGGCGCTCGGTGCAGCCGGATCGGGCGCCTGCGGATCTGCAGCTTCCCCGGTCTCTGCGGATTCGAGGTGCGGAGGCGCCTCCGGAGACTCGACGTAGCTGCGCGACAGCAACCGGTAGGAGCGCGTGAGCGACGCGCCCACGGCGAGCAGGATCGAGACCAGACCCGCGCAGAGGAAGATGAGTGCGATGCCGCGCGCATCTCCGTCTCCGAGCAGCCACCCCCAGGTCGCCCGCCCGTCGGAGGTCTCCATGTAGGGCACGATCCAGAACTCGGCGATGGGCGCGATGAGGAACGACGTGATAGGGGCGGTGGCGGCCTCGAAGGTCATGGCGAAGCCGAAGACGCGGCCCTGCTTCTCGAAGGGCACGACCCGCTGGATCACCGTCTGCTCGGCCGCCTCGATCGCGGGCATCACCGCCATGAACAGCCAGATGCCCGCGACGAACAGCCAGCCCCACTCCCGCAGCGTGAAGAGGCCGCCGAGCACCCCGGTGCAGGCCACGAGGACGAGCATGGTGCGGATCGGGTTCTTGCCGAGGCCCCACTTCGCGACGACCGCGCCTCCGACCACGAAGCCCGTCGACGCCACTCCGAACCAGATGCCCCACATCTCGACGGGGAACAGCGTCAACCCGTAGGGGTCGAGCAGCGCCATGAACACTCCGCCGGTGAGGTTGTTGAAGGTGGTGAAGATGATGAGGGCGAGCAGCCCGGGCACGGCCAGCACCGCCAGGAAGCCGCCCCGGAAGTCGATGGCCTTGCGTTCGGGGTCGTGCACGATCTCGGGCTCGGAGACGCGGATCAGGTGCAGGTGCACCAGCGGCACGGCGGTGCACACCGCCGAGATGAGCATCGTGGGCCCCATGCCGAGCAGCCCCACCGAGAGACCGCTGAACACGCTCGTCGCGATGAACGCGAGCCCCTGCACCGTGCCGACGAGCCCGTTCGCGTTCGCGTGGCGCTCGGTCGGCACCAGCAGCGTCACCGTGGTGGAGAGCGCCAGGTTGCGCAGCAGCTCGACGACGCAGCCGACGAGCACGACGACAGCGAACACCCAGAACCAGGGTGCGGCGAGATCGAGCAGGGGCCGCTCGCCCAGCGCGAAGAACATGGTGCAGGCGATGAGGAACGCGACGAGGGAGATCCAGGCCGAGAGACGCATGACGCGCAGTTTGCGGAAGCGATCCACGAGACTGCCGAAGTACATCGAGCTGAGCGCGATGATGAGCATGTACGCGCCGCCCAGAACGCCGGTGGCGAGGATGCTGCGGGTCTCGATGAACACCCAGAACACGAGCGCGAACCACAGGAAGTTGGTGGTGAGGTTCGCGACCGCCGTGTTCACCAGCAGGTGCAGGAACACCCGCATGCCCGACCCGGGCGCGACGGGCTGCCCGGGGACGCCGGTCGGTGCGGGCGGGTGCTGCGCGGTGCTCATGGAGTCAGGGTACGGGCAACCAGCGCCATTCTGCGAGCCCCCGGACGCCCGATTCGGAGGGCCCCGGGGTCAGGCGGGACGCTCGATGAGCGACACGAACATCGCGTCGGTGCCATCGCGGTGGGGCCAGAGCTGCGCGCTGAGCCGGTCGCCCGCCAGATCGAGGGGAATGCGGGCGACACGCTGCAGCACCGCGCGGGCGTCGAGCTCGCGCAGATCGGGGTGACGCCGCAGCAGCCGGTCGACGGCGACCCGCGTCTCGGCGAGGTGCGGCGAGCAGGTCACGTACGCCAGCAACCCGCCCGGGGCGAGGTGCGCCACGGCCGCGTCGAGCAACTCGCCCTGCAGCGACGTGAGCTCGGGCAGGTCGGAGGGCCGCTTGCGCCACCGCGCCTCGGGCCGCCGGCGCAGCGCCCCGAGGCCCGAGCACGGAGCATCGACCAGGATGCGGTCGAAGCGGGCCTGCGCTCCGCCGTACGCCTCGTCGTCGCGCCCGTCGTGGCTCACCACCTCGACCTCATCGGCGTGGGCCTCGACCGAGCGGCGCACGAGCTCGGCCCGGTGCTCCGACACCTCGTTGGCTCGCAGTTCGGAGCCTGCGAGCGCCGCCTCGGCCGCGAGCACCGCGGTCTTGCCTCCGGGGCCGGCGCAGAGATCGAGCCAGCGCTCCCCCGCCCTCGGCTCGCGGGCCCGGCTGAGGGCGAGTGCGGCGAGCTGCGAGCCCTGATCCTGCACCCGTGCGACGCCGCGCGGAAGATCGAGCGCCGCGATTGCACGAGCGGGATCGCCGCCGGCGAGCTCCAGGCCCAGCGGCGACGGGCCGGTGGCGGTCAGCACGGCCTCTGCGCGCTCCACATCGCTGCTGAGAGCCTCGGCGGCCTCGGCATCGATGTCGGCACCCGGCAGCAGCGCGAGACTCACCCGCGGCGAGGCGTTGTCGGCGGCGAGCAGTTCGCCGAGCTCGGCCTCCCGGCCCTCGGCCCGCAACGCGTCGCGCAGTGCCCGCAGCACCCAGCCGGGATGCGAGGCCTGCGCGGCGAGCCTCTCGTCGGCGCCGTCCGCCGAGGCCGCGATCCGATCGTCCCAGTCCTCGTTCGAGGCGCGTCCGATCGCCCGCAGCACGCCGTTCACGAAACCCGCGGCCGCCGGGTTGCCGACGCGGCGCTGCAGCTCGACGCTCTCGTTGACGGCCGCGTGATCCGCGGTGCGCATCGCGAGCAGCTGGTGCGCACCGAGCCGCAGCACGTTGAGGGTGCGCGAGTCGATGCGCGACGCCTCGCGGTCGGCCGCCAGCTCGATGATGCGGTCGTAGCGGCCGCGCCAGCGCAGAGCGCCCGATACGAGTTCGGTGGCGAGGGCGGCATCGCGACCGTCGAGGCGCGCGTCGCGGATGCGGGCCGGCAGGGCGAGGTTGGCGTAGGCGTCGCGATCCTCGACGTCGCGCAGCACGTCGTAGGCGACGAGACGGGCGGGGCTGATGCGCGCGGAGGACGACCCTCGGGTGTCGACCGGACTGCGATCCCGCCGCTGCCGGTCGTTGCGCTGGGACTGCCCCCGCGCGCCTGACCGGGATCCGCGCGGCCCGCGCCCCTGCGATGCGTGGCGGCTCACGACAGCTCCGCCTTCCCGCCGCGACCGCGCAGCCAGGCCGCGCCGTCCATCGCCGGTTTGCCCGCCGGCTGCACGCGATCGAGCACGAGCGCGCCGTCGGAGAGCCGCAGGGTCGCGCGGCCGTCGATGAGGTCGACGGCGCCGACGGCGCCGGGCTCTCCCGCCGCGTGGCGATCCGCGGCCCACTCGACGGCGTGCAGTTTCAGCGGCTGGCCCTCGTGCGTCACGAACGCGCCCGGCTCGGGTGTGACGCCCGCCCAGTGCGCGAGCACGCGGCCCGTCGGGGCCGCGAGGTCGAGGCGGCCGTCGTCGCGGGAGAGCTTGTGGGCATAGCTCGCCTCTCCCGCCTGGGGCTCCCCCGCGGACGGATTCGCGGCGAGCGCGTCGACCGCGGCGAGCAGCGCGCGAGTGCCGAAGCCGGCGAGTTCCGTCAGCGCCGCACCCGCCGAGGTGCCCGGCGCGAACTGGCGCGAATCCCGGCTGAGCACCTCGCCCGCGTCGAGCGCCTCCACCAGGCGGAACACCGTGACGCCGAGCCGCTGCTCCCCCGCCTGCAGCGCGCGCTGCACGGGAGCGGCGCCGCGCCAGCGCGGCAGCTCCGAGAAGTGCAGGTTGATCCAGCCGTGCGCCGGGAGGCTGAGCAACGGCTCCCGCACCAGCCCGCCGTAGGCGACGATCACCCCCAGCTCGGCGTCGAGCCCGCGCACCCACTCGGTCGCCGCGTCGTCGAGCCGGTTGGCCTTCAGCAGCGGAAGGCCGAGCTGCTGCGCCGCCGCCGCGACGGGCGAGGCCGTGAGCACGCGCTTGCGGCCGAGCGGCGCATCCTCGCGCGTGACGACGCCGACCACCTCGTGGCCCGCGTCGACGATGGCGCGCAGGCTGGGCACGGCGAACTCGGGGGTTCCGGCAAAGACGATCCGCATCCCGCTATTCTCTCACCCGCCGCGCAGCCCGCGACGCCCTCCCCGCCGTCAGTACGCCCGAGCCGCGGCACCACCCCGGTCGAACCCGCCCAGGCGCGCCACCCGGCGCGCGACGCCGGCGCGACCACCCTCGCGCAGCCGTGCCATGCTCGCAGCCTGTGCTATCCGTCGAAGACGCCGCGGTCGTCGAAGCGCAGCCGCAGCGCCTCGGGCCGCGCACGCCCCGGCGCGCGGCCTCGGGTGCGCGAGGAGGAGCCCGCGGCGTCGGCCACGAGGGCCCCGCGCAGTCGACTCGCGACCTCGGCGCCCTGCCCGTAGTCGAAACGCACGATCGCGCGCACCAGCCCGGGCGGGGTCTTCGCCGCGCCGCCCGGCGGAATCGGCGTGGGACCCAGGTGGTCGACGCCGGGCAGCCCGGCGAGCTGCTGCAGCGCCCGCTCGACCTCTTCGGGGCCGCCGCTGACGCTGGCCACCCGCACCGCAGGCGGATAGCGCAGAGCGTGGCGGTCGCGAAGCTCCCCCCGCAGCCACTCCTCGGTGCGGCCCGTGACGAAGGCCCGCACGACGGGGCCGCCCCCCGAGGCCATGAGGCAGATACCGTCGGGCGCGGTGAGTGCGGCTGCGTTCTCCCACCAGCGCAGGCAGTCCTCACCGGCGCGCAGCGTCTCGAGGCTCAGCAGCCGCTCGGCGTCGAGCAGCACGACCGCCCGGTACCCGCCTGCCGCGAGCGGTTCGGCGCCGCGCGTCGCCACGACGAGCGCGGGCCGCGCGTCGACGCTCTCCCGCGCGTGCTCGCCGTCGCTCAGGATCACGCGTGCGCCCTCGAACTGCCGCTCGAACTGCTCGACCGTGCGCGCCGACCCCATGCCGCACTCTTCGAGGCGTCGGCCGTCGCAGGTGGGGCACCGCCAGCCCTCGGCGTGCTCGCCGCACCAGCGGCACGACGCCCGCCCCACGACCCGGAAGCCGACCGGACCGCCGCACGCGTTGCAGCGCGCGAGATCGCCGCACTCGCCGCACACGGCGACCGGGGCGTAGCCGGGCGTGGCGACCTGCACGAGCACCGGGCCGCTGCGCAGCCCCTCGCGGATGGTGCGCGCGGCGAACTCGGGCACCCGTCCCGCGAAGGCGTCGGGGGTCATCGAGGCGTCGGCGTGCACGATGCGGGCGCGGCGCGGCGGGTTCTGCTGGGCGCGCACGTACCCGATATCGACCAGCCGCTGCACTTCGGAGCTGCGGGCGTGGGCGGCGAAGAAGAGCCCGGCGCCCGACTGCCCGGCGCGCACCAGGGCGGCGTCGCGGGCGTGCACGTACGGTGTGAGGGGCTCGGCGAGCACGGGATCGCCGTCGTCCCACATGATGATCGCGCCGAGCCGGTGCGCGGGCGCGTAGACGGCGGAGCGATTGCCGAGCACGATGCGGGGCTCGGGGTCGAGCGCTCGCAGGAATGCGGCGTATCGTTCGGCGTTCGACTGCCGCGAGTCGACGCGCACCACGTCGGGGTGTCCGAGGGCGTCGAGCGCATCGCGCAGCTGGTCGAGGTCTCGGTAGTCGGGAGCGACGAGGATCGCGCTGCGCCCGAGCGCGTGCACCGCGATCGCGAGCCTCGCGAGCTGGGCGGCCCAGCCGCCCACCCACTCCCCGGTGTGCAGGCGTTCGGGGCCGTGCGAGGAGGTGAGCGCGAGACGCGCACCCGCGACGAGCGTCTCGGCGATCCGGCGCTCGGGGGACGCTTGGGGCTGGCCACCCATCGCGGGCACGGCCTCGGTGCCGGCGGCCCCCGCGGGGTCGTCCGCCATGGAGGCGGCGTCGGGGATCGCAGCGACGGCTGTCTCGGGGCTCGGAGCGGCGTCGGCGTCGCTGGCGACGGGGGGCGCCGGGGGCTCATCCGGAGCGGTGTTCTCGATGTCGGACCCGGCGTCCCGTCCGTGCTCGACCGACGCCGCAGCCGCGGCGGCGAGGTGCTTCTTCTCGACGCGCACCTGGCGGGTGGGGATCGCGAGCCGCAGGATGTCGCCCGCCGACCCGCCCGCCCGGTCGGCGACGGCGCGCGCGAGGCGCCACACCTCGGGGGTCAGCTGGGGCACCGGGGTGACGATGTCGGCGATCGCCGAGAGCTCTCCCCCGAAGTCGCTGCGCTCGGCGAACTCGATCAGGTAGCCGAAGCTGCGGCGGTCCTTCGATCTGAACGGCACGCGCACCCGCTGCCCGACGCGCAGCTGCTCGGCGAGTTCGGGGGGCACGGCGTAGTCGAAGAGGTGATCGAGCTGCGGCAGGGCCGAGTCGAGCAGCACCCGCGCGACCGGGCGACCGTTCGCCGCCTCGGCGCGCTGGAACGCGGCGCCGCGCACCTCCGGCGCCGCGGCCGCTTCGCCTCCGCCGACCGTGGCCACGGCGCCCTACAGCCCGGCGGCGGCCCGCAGTTCGGCGACCCGCGGCGTGGCCTCCCACGTGAACTCGGGCAGCTCGCGCCCGAAGTGACCGTAGGTGCTGGTTCTCGCGTAGACGGGCCGCAGCAGTTCGAGGTCGCGGATGATCGCGAGCGGACGCAGGTCGAACACCTCGCGCACGGCCGCTTCGATGCGCTCGCGCGGCACGGTCTCGGTGCCGAACGTCTCGACGTACAGGCCGACCGGGTGGGCACGGCCGATCGCGTAGGCCACCTGCAGCTCGGCGCGCTTCGCGAGACCGGCGCGCACCACGTGCTTGGCGACCCAGCGCATCGCGTAGGCGGCGGAACGGTCGACCTTCGACGGGTCTTTTCCGCTGAACGCACCGCCGCCGTGGCGGCTCGCCCCGCCGTAGGTGTCGATGATGATCTTGCGGCCCGTGAGACCCGCGTCGCCCATGGGCCCGCCGATCACGAAGGGGCCTGCCGGGTTGATGAACAGCTCGGCGCCGCCGCTCGCGAGGTCGACGCGCTCGAGCACCGGACGGATCACCT
This sequence comes from Leucobacter muris, assembly GCF_004028235.1. NCBI lineage: Bacteria > Bacillati > Actinomycetota > Actinomycetes > Micrococcales > Microbacteriaceae > Leucobacter > Leucobacter muris. The sequence continues at coordinate 1,900,068 of NZ_CP035037.1, forward strand.
CGCGCTCGACGGCGTCGCGCAGGGCCGGCTGCGAGATGCCCGCGTGATGCTGTGTGGAGACGACCACGGCCTCGATGCTGGCGGCGCGGTCGCCGTCGTACCCGATGGTGACCTGGGTCTTGCCGTCGGGGCGCAGCTCGGGCAGCACCCCGCTCTTGCGCACCTCGGTGAGGCGCTCGGCCAGGCGGTGGGCTATCCAGCTCGGCAGGGGGTGCAGCTCGGGCGTCTCGTCGGTGGCGAAGCCGAACATGATGCCCTGGTCTCCGGCGCCCTGCCGGCTCAGGTCGTCGCTCTCGACGGCGACCTCGCCGCTGCGCACCTCGAGCGACGAGTCGACGCCGCCCGCGATGTCGGGCGACTGCTGGCCGATCGACACCGAGACGCCGCAGGACGCGGCGTCGAAGCCCATCTCGGAGCTCGTGTAGCCGATATCGCGCACGGCGTCTCGCACGATCTGCGGGATCTCGACGTATCCGCTGGTCGATACCTCGCCGGCGACGTGCACGAGGCCCGTGGTGACGAGCGTCTCGACGGCCACGCGCGCGCCCGGATCCTGTTCGAGCATCGCGTCGAGGATCGAATCGGAGATGCGGTCGCAGATCTTGTCGGGGTGACCCTCGGTGACGGACTCGGAGGTGAACTGGCGCAGGCTCACGATGGGCCTCCTTCTCGTGGGTGACTGAGGGCGGGGATCGCCGAACACGCCAGTGGCGTCGGATGCTCAGGCGGCTGCGCTGAGGCTATCCGACGCCACTGACATTGACACGGGCATGTCGCCCGGTTACGACGTGCGCTTACTCGGCTGCGGGGTCGATGGTCTCGAGCGCCTGCTCCACCGAGAGGGCGGCGTCGGCCGAGGCCTCGTCGAGCGTCTCAGCAGCGCTCTCCGCGCGCCGGTTCATGACGATCTTGCCCTCGACGATCTCGTGCAGCGCGATCGACAGCGGCTTGTCGCCGACCGACGAGTCGACGAGCGGGCCCACGTTGTCGAACAGGTTGCCGTCGTGCAGATCCGTGTAGTAGTCGTTGATCTGGCGGGCGCGCTGCGAGGCGAAGATCACCAGAGCATACTTCGAATCCACCTTCTCGAGCAGATCGTCGATGGGCGGATCGATGATGCCGTTGGGGTTGGCCATGTACACACTCCTCTAGTTGACCTCACTATCTTAGCCGAGGATCGTGGTTTCCGCTGGGAGCAGCGGCCGCTCCGAGCGGCTCGGGCCTCGACGGGCTCAGCCGAGCAGCGAGCGCACGAGCACGTGGCCGCGCGTCATGGTGAGCCGCGTCCAGGTGACGGATCGGGAGACCAGCACGCGATCCTCGTCGCGCAGGAAGCCCATGACCTCGGCCGCGAAGGCCGCCGCCGCGGGCAGGCCCGGAGATATCTCGGAGCCCCACACGGAAGCGCGCACGCGCTCCACCACGGCTTCGCCCGGATCCTGCGGCAGCGCCGCGCTCACCCGCGCGATCCCCTGCTCGGCGACCGACGCGAGCGACGCGGCGTCGACCGCTCCCGCAGCCGTCCACCCCGACACCGGGGGCAGCACCCCCGCCCACGCCGCCATCGCAGTGACGTCGGGCACGTCGAGAGCCAGTCCCACGATCCCGAGCCGTGCGATGCGGTCGAGCAGCGCACGGGCCTGCACCGTCGCGTCGACCGCCTCCGCAGGAGCCTCGGCCAGGGCGAATGCCCGCATCACGAGCACCACCGGCACGGGATCGGTGATCCCGCGCGGCGCCTGCGTGCAGCCGTACACCGCGAGCGCGGGTCCCCGCGTCATGAGGCGAACCTCGGCCTCTCCCGCGCGCAGCAGGCGCTCCAGGAAGATGCGGAGGTCGTCTCGGGTCGCGTGATCGGCGAGGGGAAGCGTGGCAGCCATCCACCCCAGCCTAGAGGGTGCGATCGCGGGGCGGCGCTCGCGCGGCGCGGGTCCCGCTGCCGCTAGGCTGGTTCCGACCAGCGACGGAGCCGCCGACAGGAGGAACCATGACCGCCTTCCCAGATCTGCTCGCCATGCTCTCGGTGCTCGACTCGGGCGCGCGCACCCGCGAGGACATCCTCACCGGGCCGGCCTTCCCCACGCCGCACGGGCGCTCCTTCGGCGGGCAGGTGCTCGGCCAGGCCATCGCCGCGGCGGGCACGACCGTGGCCGACGACCGTCTGCTCCACTCCATGCACGGCTACTTCCTGCGCCCGGGCGAGAGCGAGGAGCGCATGACCTTCGAGGTGGCGCGCCTGCACGACGGCCGTTCGTTCTCCACCCGCCGCGTGCAGGCCTACCAGGACGGCGAGGTGCTCATGTCGATGATCTCGTCCTTCCAAGAGGACGATCCCGGCCTCGAGCACCAGGAGCCGGTGAGCCTCGACGGTCTGCCCGAGCCCGAATCGCTGCCGAGCGTGTGGGAGAAGTACGGTCACCTGAGCGGCAGCGGCCGCGCCTCGTGGATCCTGGGCCGGCCGTTCGACTTCCGCTATCTCGAGTCCGACGTCGTGCTCGACGTCGCCGAGCGCGTCAGCCGCCAGCGCGTCTGGATGCGCAGCCGGGACACCTTCGAGGCGACCCACCTGCTGCAGTGCGCGGCTCTCGCCTTTGCGAGCGACTATCTGCTGCTCGAGCCCATCGCTCGCAGGCACGGGATCCCGTGGGCCACCCCCGGCATGCGCGCCGCGAGCCTCGACCACGCGATGTGGTTCCACCGGCCGTTCCGCGTCGACGACTGGCTGCTCTACGAACTCGACTCCCCCACCTCGCAGGGCGGTCGCGGGCTCGCCCACGGGCGGTTCTACGACCGCGAAGGGCGGCTCGTCGCGAGCGTGTCGCAGGAGAGCATGATCCGCCTGCCCGACGCGGGCTGAGGGGGCGTCCGAGGCCGCGCCCGCATCCCGCGGGTGCCGGATCCGCTGCGGGCCGGGAGGGAACCGCCACGGGCGCGGGATCCACTGCGCCGCCCCGGGGCGGATCGGACCCGCCGCGGACCTGGCGGAACCACCCGGCGGGCCGCTCCGATCAGCCTCGGCGCAGCTGCAGCGGGTCGTCGGTCCACGGCTCGACCGCCGCGCGCCCCTCCTCAGACAGCCGCATGGGCCGCATCGTGGCGCCGTCGACGATCACGACCGTGGTGATGGCCCGGGCCACGACCCTGCGCTCCTCGGCCGAGCCGTCGAACACCTCGTAGTGGAGTTCGAGGCTCGATCCGCCGAGCTTGCCGACCCACAGCTCGATGCCGAGCGGGCGCGGCGCGTACTCGAGCACGCCGAGGAACTCGATCTGCTGGTTCGCGACCAGCATCTTCGGACCGTCGGGACGGTCCCCGCGGAAGTAGCCCTCCATGCCGGTCTGCTCACGAGCCGAGCCGGTGAAGAAGACGCGCACGCGCGCCTCCTCCAGGTATCGCGCGTAGGCGACGTTGTTGACGTGGCCGTAGGCGTCCTGGTCGCCCCAGCGCAGTTCGAGATCGACGTGCACGCGTGCCACGCGGTTCTCCTCTCCATACGTCGAGAGGCGGGTTTCGCACCCGATCCGGGGATCGGGCGCGAGAAACCCGCCTCTCGAGCCGAATGCTAGTCGCGGGTCAGCTTGCGATAGGTGACGCGCGACGGCTTCGCCGCGTCGGCGCCCAGGCGCTCGATCTTGTTGGCCTCGTAGGCCTCGAAGTTGCCCTCGAACCAGTACCAGTTCGCCGGGTTCTCCTCGGTGCCCTCGTAGGCGAGGATGTGCGTGGCGATGCGGTCGAGGAACCACCGGTCGTGCGTGATGACCACCGCGCAGCCGGGGAACTCGAGCAGCGCGTTCTCGAGGCTCGTCAGGGTCTCGACGTCGAGGTCGTTCGTCGGCTCGTCGAGCAGCAGCACGTTGCCGCCCTGCTTGAGCGTGAGCGCGAGGTTCAGTCGGTTGTGCTCACCGCCCGAGAGCACGCCCGCGGGCTTCTGCTGGTCGGGACCCTTGAAGCCGAAGGTCGAGACGTAGGCGCGCGACGGGATCTCGGTCTTGCCGACCTGGATGTAGTCGAGCCCGTCCGAGACGACCTCCCACACTGTCTTCTTGGGATCGATGCCGCCGCGGGTCTGGTCGACGTAGCTGAGTTCGACGGTCTCGCCGATCTTCAGCTCGCCGCCGTCGAGCGGCTCGATGCCGACGATCGTCTTGAAGAGGGTGGTCTTGCCGACGCCGTTCGGGCCGATGATGCCGACGATGCCGTTGCGCGGCAGCGAGAAGCTCAGGCCGTCGATGAGCGTGCGGCCCTCGAAACCCTTGTTGAGGTTCTTCGCCTCGAGCACCAGATTGCCGAGGCGCGGGCCGGCCGGGATCTGGATCTCCTCGAAGTCGAGCTTGCGCGTGCGCTCGGCCTCGGCGGCCATCTCCTCGTAGCGGGCGAGGCGCGCCTTCGACTTGGCCTGGCGGCCCTTCGCGTTCGACCGCACCCACTCGAGCTCCTCTTTGAGGCGCTTCTGGAGCTTCTGATCCTTCTTGCCCTGCACCTCGAGGCGTGCGGCCTTCTGCTCGAGATACGTCGAGTAGTTGCCCTCGTACGGGTAGAGGCGGCCGCGGTCGACCTCGCAGATCCAGGTGGCGACGTGGTCGAGGAAGTACCGATCGTGGGTGACGGCCATGACCGCGCCCGGGTACTTCGCGAGGTGCTGCTCGAGCCAGAGCACGCTCTCGGCGTCGAGGTGGTTGGTGGGCTCGTCGAGCAGCAGCAGATCGGGCTTCTCGAGCAGCAGCTTGCAGAGCGCCACGCGGCGCTTCTCGCCGCCCGAGAGGTTCTTGACGATCGCGTCGGAGGGCGGGCAGCGCAGCGCGTCCATCGCCTGCTCGAGCTGGTTGTCGAGGTCCCAGCCGTCGACCGCGTCGATGGCCTCCTGCAGCTCACCCATTTCGGGCAGCAGCTTGTCGTAGTCGGCGTCGGGGTCGGCCATCTCGGCCGAGATCTCGTTGAAGCGGTCGAGCTTGCCCTTGATCTCGGCGACGCCCTGCTGCACGTTCTCGAGCACGGTCTTGTCTTCGTCGAGCTCGGGCTCCTGCATGAGGATGCCGACGGAGTAGCCGGGGGTGAGGATGGCCTCGCCGTTCGAGGGGGTGTCGAGCCCCGCCATGATCTTGAGGATCGTGGACTTGCCGGCGCCGTTCGGGCCCACCACGCCGATCTTCGCGCCAGGCAGGAACGCCATGGTCACGTCGTCGAGGATCACCTTGTCGCCGTGCGCCTTGCGCGCGCGGACCATCTGGTAAATGTACTCAGCCATATGCTTTCTCGGGCGCGACGGCGCCCCGAACTCCTTGCGTCCTGAGGATGAAACGGATCGCCACTACTCTACCCGCAGCCCCTGACATGCGGGCGGCTCGCCGAGCTCGTGCTCGGGCGTTCGTCGGCGCAGCCGCTCGGAGAGGGCCCGAGGGCTTACCCGCGATCCGGGCGACTCACCAGTCGATCACGCGGGTGCTGCCGATCAGGCAGATGTCCTGCGCCGGCCCGAGGGCGGGCTTCGCCTCGGCGGCGAATCCGCGATCCTCGGCGACCACCTGCCCGATGAGGCAGTCGGCGCCGATGCGCACCGACACGAAGATGCTGTCGGCGGCGAGCCCCGTCTGCGACTCGTCGAAGCTCACCTGCATGGCGGTCTTGTCGAAGCCGGCCGCCGCGACGGCGTCGACGACGGGGGCGCCCTGGACCGGCTGCTCGCCTGCCGCGAACGCGCGCAGCACCTCGGTGAAGTACGGCAGGTTGTCGGCGGCGCTGCCCTCGGGGAAGAACTCGGGCGCCGTCTCGGGCACGGCGGGCTCCGTGCGCTCCGGCGCCTCGGGTGTCGGCCCCTCGAGCAGCGAGCATCCGGCGAGCAGGGCCGCGGTCAGGGCGAGCGCGCCGAACGCGGCGCCGGGGCGACGGAGGGAATGCAGAGGGGAACGCACCCGATCAGTCTATGCGGAGGGCGTCTGCGGAAGCGCGGGGCGACGGTTCGGCCGGGCGCGGCCGGACCCGCCTCGGCGCGTGGCACGGCCGGTTCACCGCACGGCTCGGAATCGCCCCGCACTCCGCTCACATCCTTCGGTATTCAGCGCCTCCGGCCGCCTTGTCCACAGATCGCGGCATCCACTGGTGAGACGCTCCGGCGGTGCCTCAGGCTGGGAGATGAGGGGGCGGATCGGAACCCCGCACGGCCCGATCCGCCCGCTCGCCTCAACCCTCCGCACCCCGGAGCCAACGAACGGAGTCATCATGTCCACACCCGTCAGCGTCGTCGGCACCATCGCGACCGCGCCCCGTCTCATGAAGTCCGTCGCGAAGGTCGCCTTCTGCACCTTCCGCGTCGCGAGCAACGAGCGCCGCTACGACCGAGAGAAGAACCAGTGGGTCGACGGCGACACCAACTGGTTCACCGTCAATGCGTTCCGCACGCTCGCCGAGCACGCCGATCGCTCGTTCTCGAAGGGCGACCGGGTCATCATCAGCGGTCGTCTGCGCATCCGGCAGTGGAGCAACGACGGGAAGACCGGCACCGCGGTCGAGATCGAGGCCGATGCGCTGGGCCACGATCTGCGGTGGGGCGTGTCACGCTTCGAGAAGCAGATCCGCTCCGGCGCCGAGCACCCCGCGGCCCCGGACGAGCCGGGGGCGGTCGTCGGAAGCGCCGACCTCGCGCGGAGCCCCGACGCCTCACGTGCGGGCGCCGCCGAGAGCACGAGCGGCGAGAACGGACCGGCGTCGACCGAGGCGGAGGCGCCGTCCGAACTGCTCGGAGAGGACGGCTTCCTGCCTGCCGCCGCGTGAGCATCGCGCAGCCCGGCGAGACAGGCGAAGACGAAGGCGCCCCGGCGAGCGGCACCCGCATCGTGGCGAGCGCCGCATGGAGCGGAGCGGGAGGGTGGGAGGGAGCGCGAACCGTGCGAACCGAGGTGGAGAAGCGCGGTGGATCGCGGTGGATCGCGCCGGCTCCCCGCCTCCCCGCCGGTGCGCACCGGCGCGATCGGATACCGACAGCGTACGCCGGCGCTGCCGGCGCCGGCCCGCCCGGGTCAGCGCAGGTACTCGGAGAAGGCCGCGCGCACCTTGTTGACCTTGGGCACCGCGACCGCGAGGCAGTACCCCTGCGTGGGGTTCTTCGCGAAGAAGTCCTGGTGGTGCTCCTCGGCCGGGTAGACCTCGCCGAGCGGCTCGATCGTGGTGACGACCTCACCGGGCCAGATCTCCGAAGCACGGCGACGCGCCTCCTCGAAGAGCTTCCGCTGCTCGTCGTCGGCCGGGAACATCGCCGAGCGGTACTGCGTGCCGACGTCGGCGCCCTGTCGATTCAGCTGGGTGGGATCGTGCATGGTGAAGAAGGCGTCGAGGATCACCTGGGCGGGAATCGCACTCTCGTCGAAGGTGACCGCAACGGCCTCGGCGTGGCCGGTGGTGCCGGTGCAGACCTGCTCGTAACTCGGGTGCGGGGCGGAGCCGCCCGTGTAGCACGACACCACCTCGGTCACGCCCTTCAGCGCCCGATAGGCCGCGTCGAGGCACCAGAAGCAGCCTCCCGCCAGTACGAACGTGGTGGTGGTCATCGCTCTGCGCTCCTCTCGGCGCCGCTCCACCAGCCGTCCCGCGGGGCGACCGGCAGACGGCGCTTGTGCTCGGTGCTGCGGTAGCGGCGCTCGAGGTTCTCGGCCGTCGCCGACGAGACCTCCTCGCCGCGCAGGTAGGCGTCGATCTCGGAGTAACTCACGCCGAGGCTCGACTCGTCCGACTGGCCGGGTTCCCCGTCGAGCAGATCGGCGGTAGGGACCTTTTTCCAGAGCCGGTCCGGGGCCTCGAGCTGCTGCAGCAGCGCCGCGCCCTGCCCCTTGGTGAGCCCCGAGAGCGGCAGCACGTCGGCCGCGCCGTCGCCGAACTTCGTGAAGAAGCCGGTGATGGCCTCGGCCGCGTGGTCCGTGCCGATCACGAGCAGCCCGCGGTCGCCCGCGATCGCGTACTGCGCGACCATGCGCATGCGGGCCTTCACATTGCCCTTGTTGAAGTCGCTCACCGGTTCCCCGGTGCCCGCCGAGACCGCAGCCGTCAGCCCGTCGACGCCCGCCGCGATATCGACGGTGACGGCGCGATCGGGGCGGACGAACTGCAGCGCGAGCCGCGCGTCGTCCTCGTCGTGCTGCACACCGTAAGGCAGGCGCACCGCGATGAACTCCGCGTCCCGCCCCTCGGCTCGCAGTCGCTCCACCGCCAGCTGTGCCAGTCTTCCGGCCAGCGAGGAATCCTGACCTCCCGAGATCCCGAGCACGAAGCCGCGAGATCCGGGCACCGAGCGCGCGTACTCGACGAGGAACGCCACCCGGCGCTCCACCTCGGCTGCGGGGTCGATCTCGGCGACCGACCCGAGCTCGCGAATGATCTGCTGCTGCATCTCGCTCATGACCCCCACCATACTCCGCGCGTGTTACAGCGGGGTGCGTCCATCGAATCGGTGCTGCTGCGACGAGAACCGAACCGCCCCGAGAAGAACCGCACCGCCCCGACGCGACCCGAAGCCCCCGTGAGCACGGCGGGCCCCGCTACGAGACCAGTTCCTCGACCGGCAGCAGGCAGCGCGGGCCGAGCAGGCCCTTCAGTTCCCCGAACAGGTCGGAGGTGATCCTCACCTGCTCGCGCAGCTCGAAGATGCGCACCGCGTGCGGCGTGATCAGACTCAGCCGCACCTCGCTCTCGCCGGGGTGACGGCGCAGCGTCGACTTGAGCTCCTCCATCAGGGGCTCGGTCGCGCGCGACTCCGAGAGCGTGAGCGCGAGCGCCGTCGCGTCCTCCTGCACCCCCGCATCGATCGGCTTCACCCCGTAGGCGTGCATCGACATGCCGTCGTCGCGGGCGTTCAGCTTGCCGCGCAGCGCCACGATGCTGTCGGGCTGCAGGAGGCTGCCGAACTCCTGGTACGACTTGCCCATGAAGAGCGCCTGCACCTCGCCCGTGAAGTCCTCGATCGTCACCATGCCGTAGAGATTGCCCGATTTCGCGGTGCGGTGCTGCACGCTCGTGAGCAGGCCCGCGACGGTCACGATCTCGCCGTCGAAGCTCGAGCTGTTCTCGGGGTTCGTGACCTGCTGCACCGTCACGCTCGCCTCCTTGGCGAGGGGGACGTCGAGCCCGCGCAGCGGGTGGTCCGAGACGTAGAGGCCGAGCATCTCGCGCTCGAACGAGAGTTTGTCCTTCTTCGTCCACTCGGGACGATCGGGCACCTGCGACACCGCCTCGGCCGAGTCGCCCGTCGCCTCGGCGGCTTCGGCGAAGAGGCTGTCGAAGTCGAAGCCGATGTTGCCGTTCTCGGCGTCGCGCTTCTCCTTCACCGCGCTCTCGATCGACTGCTCGTGGATCTCGACGAGCGCGCGGCGCGTGCCGCCGAGCCCGTCGAACGCGCCCGCCTTGATGAGCGACTCCACGGTGCGCTTGTTCAGCACCGAGAGCGGCACCTTCTTCAGGAAGTCGTGGAAGCTCTCGAAGCGCCCCTTCTGCTCGCGGGCTTCGCGGATCCCCTCGACCACGTGCGTGCCGACGTTGCGGATCGCGCCCAGGCCGAAGCGGATGTCGTCGCCCACCGCCGAGAAGTTCGCGAACGACTCGTTCACGGCGGGAGGCAGCACCTTGATGCCCATGCGGCGGCACTCGTTGAGGTAGACGGCGAGCTTGTCCTTGGAGTCGCCCACGCTCGTGAGCAGCGCCGCCATGTACTCGGCCGGGTAGTGGGCTTTGAGGTATGCCGTCCAGTAGCTCACCACGCCGTACGCCGCCGAGTGCGCCTTGTTGAACGCGTAGTCCGAGAACGGCAGCAGGATGTCCCAGAGCGCCTTGACCGCGGCGTCCGAGAAGCCGCGCTCCTTCATGCCGCCGGAGAAGCCCTCGTACTGCTTGTCGAGCTCGGACTTCTTCTTCTTGCCCATGGCGCGGCGCAGAATGTCGGCCTGGCCGAGCGAGAAGCCGGCCACCCGCTGGGCGATCGACATCACCTGCTCCTGATAGATGATGAGGCCGTAGGTGGTGTCGAGGATGTCCTTCAGCGGTTCCTCGAGCTCGGGGTGGATCGGCGTGATCTTCTGCAGGCCGTTCTTGCGCAGCGCGTAGTTCGTGTGCGAGTCGGCGCCCATGGGGCCTGGCCGGTACAGGGCGAGCACGGCCGAGATGTCCTCGAAGTTGTCGGGCTTCATGAGGCGCAGCAGGCCGCGCATGGGGCCGCCGTCGAGCTGGAACACGCCCAGCGTGTCGCCGCGTGCCAGCAGTTCGTAGGAGTCGGCATCGTCGAGTTCGAGCCGCTCGAGGTCGAGATCCTCGTCGCGGTTGAGCCTGATGTTCTCGAGGGCGTCCGAGATGATCGTGAGGTTTCGGAGCCCCAGGAAGTCCATCTTGATGAGGCCGAGGCCCTCGCAGGTCGGGTAGTCGAACTGCGTGACGATCTGGCCGTCCTGCTCGCGCTTCTGCAGCGGGATGATGTCGATGAGCGGATCGCTCGACATGATGACGCCGGCGGCGTGCACACCCCACTGGCGCTTCAGACCCTCGAGCCCGAGCGCGGTCTCGTAGACCTTCTTCGCGTCGGGATCCTCCTGCAGCACCGTGCGGAACTCGGCGGCCTCCTTGTAGCGGGGGTGCTCGGGATCGGTGATGCCCGACAGCGGGATGTCCTTCGCCATGACGGCGGGCGGCATGGCCTTCGTGAGCTTCTCGCCCATGCCGAACGGGAAGCCGAGCACGCGCGAGGCGTCCTTGAGCGCCTGCTTCGACTTGATCGTGCCGTAGGTGACGATCTGCGCCACGCGCTCGTCGCCGTACTTCTCGGTCACGTACTTGATGACCTCGCCGCGACGGCGATCGTCGAAGTCGACGTCGAAGTCGGGCATCGAGACGCGGTCGGGGTTGAGGAAGCGCTCGAAGATGAGGCCGTGCTGCAGCGGGTCGAGATCCGTGATCCTCATCGCGTACGCCACCATCGAGCCCGCGCCCGAACCGCGGCCCGGACCTACCCGGATGCCGTTGTCCTTCGACCAGTTGATGAAGTCGGCGACCACGAGGAAGTAGCCGGGGAACCCCATCTGGGTGATCACGCCGATCTCGTACTCGGCCTGCTTGCGCACCTCGTCGGGGATGCCCTCCGGGTAGCGGTAGTGGAGGCCGCGCTCGACCTCTTTCACGAACCAGCTGTCCTCGGTCTCACCGTCGGGCACGGGGTAGCGGGGCATGTAGTTGGCGGACGTGTTGAACTCGACGTTGCATCGTTCAGCGATGAGCAGCGTGTTGTCGCAGGCCTCGGGGAAGTCGCGGAAGATGTGCCGCATCTCCGCGGCGCTCTTCAGGTAGTAGCCCGAGCCGTTGAACTGGAAGCGGTTGGGATCGTCGAGCCGCGATCCCGACTGCACGCAGAGCAGCGCCGAGTGCGCTTCGGCGTCTGCCTCGTGCACGTAGTGCAGGTCGTTCGTGGCGACGAGCGGGATGCTCAGGTCGCGCGCGATCTTGATGAGGTCGGACTGCACCTGGCGCTCGATGTCGAGGCCGTGGTCCATCAGCTCGCAGAAGAAGTTCTCCTTGCCGAAGATGTCCTGGAACTCGGCGGCCGCCTTGATCGCCTCGTCGTACTGACCGAGGCGCAGACGGGTCTGGATCTCGCCCGACGGGCATCCCGTCGTGGTGATGAGCCCCTTGCCGTAGGTCTGCAGCAGCTCGCGGTCCATGCGGGGCTTGAAGTAGTAGCCCTCCATCGACGAGAGCGACGACAGCCGGAACAGGTTGTGCATGCCCTCGGTCGTCTCGGAGAGCATCGTCATGTGCGTGTACGCGCCGGCGCCCGAGACGTCGTCGCCAGCGCCATCGCCCCACCGCACACGGGTGCGATCCGAGCGGTGGGTGCCGGGCGTGAGGTACGCCTCGATGCCGATGATCGGGTTGAGCCCGCGATCCTTCGCCTGCTTCCAGAAGTCGAAGGCGCCGAAGGTGTTGCCGTGGTCGGTGACCGCGATCGCGGGCATGCCCTGGGCTGCGGCGGCCTCCATGAGCGGTCCGACTCGCGCCGCGCCGTCGAGCATCGAGTACTCGCTGTGCACGTGCAGGTGTACGAAACCGTCTTTCTCAGACACCGGATGAGCCCCTTTCGCCGACCACTCAAGAGTACCGCGGGCCTGCGACATCGCGAGCGCGGCCGTCCGGGCTCGGCTGCGACCGGAGTCGGGATCCGGACCGCGTCCGTCCCTCGTCCGGCCGGCGGGTCTACGCGATGACGCGGCGGGCACCGGGGATGCGCCGCAGCAGCACCGAGACGGCGAGGCTCGGGATCAGCACGAGCACGGCGAGCAGCGGCACCGATACCAGGGGCGTCGCGAATTCGGTGGTGATGCCGAACTGCCGGTAGACCCACTGGAAGAAGGGGTGCACCAGGTAGATGCCGAGGGAGTTCGCGGCGAGCGCCGCGGCGATCGGCGGGAGGCGCCCGCGCTCGTCTCGCCAGCACGCCCTCGCGAGGCAGAAGACGGCCACCGAGGCGAGCGCGACGCCGGGAGTGAGGAAGTCGAGGAACAGCTCGTCGGAGGCGCCCTCCGCGCGCGAGACGAGCGAGGTGCCCAACCCGGTGCTCGCCGCGCCGAGCGCCCCGGTCGCCGCGATCCACCGGAGCCGCCCCCGGCTCAGCTCGATCCGGCTCAGCAGGTGGCCCAGCACGAAGTAGGCGGAGTATCCGAGCACCAGCTGCACCCGCATCGTGCCGAGCACCTCGCTCAGCACCTCGCCGACCACCGGCAGGTGCTCGAGCAGCGGGAGCACGAACGCGAACGGCCCGGCCAGGGCGACGAAGTACCACGCCGTGGCCCGATCCCGCACGATCGCCCGTAGCAGCGGCAGCACCAGGTACATCCCCGTGAGCGCGAGCAGGAACCACAGGTGGAAGTGCCCGGTGAAGAATCTCTGCGCCAGCTCGCCGAGGTCGCGGCTGCCGCCCGGCCCGTACACCTCGACGAGGGCGAAGAACAGCGACCAGCAGGCGAAGGCGACGAGCAGGCGCGGGATGTTCCTGCGCCACAGGGTGCGCAGGCTCAGCTCGCGCTCCGGTGCGAGGAACAGCGCGCCCGAGATCATGAAGAACACCGGCACGCAGTAGCGCAGCACGCTGTTGATCCAGTTCAGCGCCTCCCAGCGCGCGCTTCCCGGCGGCAGCTCATGCCACTCCGTGATCGCGGCGTGGATCACCACCACCGCCACGATCGCGATGGCCCGCAACCCCTCGAGATAGCGGATGCGCCCCGATCGGTCGTTCGCGCCCTTCATCCGCCTCATGCTAACGCGCGGCCCTCAGCGGCCCCTCAGTGCTGCCCGCAGCCGGGCGGGGTGTCAAGGCTCCCGCTCCCCCCAGCAACCTGCGAGTCGTGCGCGCTACAGTGACGAGCGACGGCGCGCCCCGGCCGCCGCTGCTGGCAAGGAGATCCGCTGTGACCGTTTCAGACCCGCTGGTGAGCGTCGTGATCCCGGTGTACAACTCCATGCCCTATCTCACCGAGACCCTGCAGTCGGTGCTGGCGCAGGATCTGGAGCGCTTCGAGGTGATCGTCGTCGACGACGGCTCCACCGACGGATCCGGCGAGGAGCTCGACCGTTTCGCGGAGGCCGAGGATCGTCTCGTCGTGATCCACCAGCCGAACAGCGGGTGGCCCGGGGCTCCCCGCAACCGCGGGCTGGAGCGGGCTCGCGGCGAGTTCGTGTTCTTCATGGACTCGGACGACACCATCGCCCCGCATGCGCTGAGCGCGATGACGGCGATGGCGCGCGAGCGCGGCGCCGACGTGGTGATTCCGCGCATGAAGGGCGTCGCCGGTCGCGGCGTGCAGAGCCTCTTCGAGCGGTACCCGCAGGGAGAGATCGGTCTGGCGCGCGCCATGGAGACCCTGTCGCCGCAGAAACTGTTCCGGCGCGAGCCGCTCGAGCGCGACGGCCTGCGCTTTCCCGAGGAGAAGGTGCGTCTCGAGGACGGCATCTTCGTCACCCGCGCCTACGTCCTCGCCCGCACGATCGTCTTCTGCGGCCGCGAGCCCCTCTACTTCATCGCGCTCCGCGACGACGGGCGCAACATCTCGTCCAGCAGCATCGACCCGGAGAACTACGTCGCCTCCTGCCGCCGCATCGCGCAGATCCTGCTCGACGGCGTCGAGGATCCGGAACGCGGCGCGCGGCTCGTGTGGCAGTTGTTCACGCGCAAGGGCCTGCGGTTCTACGCGCCGAAGCGCTGGCTGCGCATGGGCGTCGAGCGCAAGCGCCGGTGGGTCGCGCTGCACCGGGCCTTCCTCGAGGATCTCGTTCCGGTCGAGCTCGTGGAGCGCGCCTCGAATCCGACCGATCGTCGGAAGGCCGAGCTCATCCTGGCGGGCGACGTCTCGGGCCTCGACCGGTTGATCTCGGCCGAGGAGGATCTGGATCACCGGTCGGGCGTCGGCGCCGTCGCCCGGATGGCGAACGGCGTCGAACTCACCGTCTCGGTGCAGCCGCAGGACCCCCGACGGGGTTCGCTGATCGACGACGGCGTGCCGCCGGCATGGCGGCTGCGCGCCGCGGACCGGCTGCACCGCCTGCTGCGGCCGGCCATGGGCGCGCATCTCGGCCGGGGGCTCAGCCGGCGCCTCGCCGACGCGGTGTCCACGGGCTCCCCGCGCGTGTCGCTGTTGCTCTCCGGGCGGCGCTCCGCGCGGCGCATCGCGGTCCCCGGTCGGATCGCCGCCCGTGACGCCGCCGGCGCGCTCCGCTATCGCTTCGTGCTGCCCGACGATCTGTTGCAGCGCTTTCACGGCGACCGCGTGGATCTGTCGACCGTCGCCGAGGTGCGCGGGCTGAGCGGCGCTCCGGTCCGCGTCGCTCTCGACCCGTCGGCGGCCTCGGCGGTGGCGATCTCCGAGGGCGTCGAGCTCTACGCGACCGGACGGGGCAACGCGAGCCTTCGCGTTGCCCGCTGACGGCCCGGCCGCACAACGATGGCACCTGCCGCACCGCGGCCGAGGAGAGCGCCGCGCAGCCGCAGCCTCCACGAGCCGCCGGGGCTACGCCGCGAGGATGTCGAGGGCGCGCTGGAGGTCGTCGGGGTAGCGGCTCTCGAACAGCACGGGTTCGCCCGTGCCCGGGTGCCGGAATCCGAGTCGCATCGCGTGCAGCCACTGGCGGGTCAGGCCGAGCCGCTCCGAGAGGGTCGGGTCTGCTCCGTACATGCCGTCGCCGACGCACGGGTGGCGCTGCGCCGACATGTGCACGCGGATCTGGTGCGTGCGGCCGGTCTCGAGCTCGATCTCGAGCAGCGTCGCGTAGGGGAACGCCTCGAGCGTCTCGTAGTGGGTCACCGAGGGTTTGCCGTCGCGCGTGACCGCGAACTTCCACTCGTGACCGGGGTGGCGCCCGATGGGGCCCTCGATGGTGCCCGAGAAGGGATCCGGATGCCCCTGCACGACCGCGTGGTAGATCTTGTCCACCTCGCGCTCCTTGAAGGCGCGCTTGAGCTCGCTGTAGGCGCGCTCGCTCTTCGCGACGACCATGAGACCGCTCGTGCCGGCGTCGAGGCGGTGCACGATGCCCTGTCGTTCGGGCGGACCGGATGTGGCGACGCGGTAGCCGGCGCCGGCGAGCGCTCCCAGCACGGTCGGGCCCTCCCACCCGAGTGACGGGTGCGCGGCCACGCCGGCGGGCTTGTCGATCACCACGATGTCGTCGTCGTCGTGCACGATGCCGAGTTCGGGCAGGTGCACCGGCACGACCTCGGGGCCGCGCTTCTCCTGCCACGAGACTTCGAGCCAGCCTCCCGCCGTGAGCCGGTCCGATTTGCCGAGGGGGCGCCCGTCGAGGGTCACACCGCCGCTCTGGGCGACCTCGGCGGCGAAGCTGCGCGAGAAGCCGAGCAGCTTCGCGAGGGCGGCGTCGACGCGCCCGCCCGCGAGCCCGTCGGGCACGGGGAGGCTACGCTGCTCCATCGCTGCGCCCCTCCTCGGGCCGCGTCGGGTCGGGATCGGTCGATCCCCCGTCCCGTCGCTCGGGAGCCACGGATCCCTCGCCCGCGGGTGCGGGATCGGCTGCTCCGGCATCGTCTGCGAGCGGGGTCGGATCGGCGCCGGCGGGCTCGGCGTCATCGGTCTCCGCGCCGTCCGCGCGCTTCGCTCGGGGCGAGCCGTCGATCGGCAGGCCGAGCAGGCTGATCGCCACGAACAGCAGCATGCCGCTCACGATCGCGATGTCGGCGACGTTGTAGATGGCGGGGTTGAAGCCGAGCCACATCCACGGCGTGAGGATGAAGTCGATGACGTGGCCCTCGGGGAACCCGGGTTCGCGCGTGAGCCGGTCGGTGAGGTTGCCGAGCACTCCTCCGAGCAGCAGGCCGAGGAAGACGCCCCAGGAGATCGAGCGCAGGCGGCGCAGCTGCCAGAGGATCACCACGACCACCACGGTGGCGAGCAGGGTGAAGATCCAGGTCGCGCCGGTGGCCATCGAGAACGCGGCCCCGGGGTTGCGCACGAAGTGCCACTGCAGGAACTCGCCGAGCACGGGCTCGGTGCGGCCCTCGGTCAGGTGGTCGACGACCCAATTCTTGGAGAGCTGATCGACGGCGAACACGACGATCGCGACGCCGAGCAGGAGCACGGGCACCAGTCGACGTCGCGATGACGATGGGGTGGCGGGGGTGGCCGCCACGTCGGAAGCGTCGTTCACGCTCCCTGCTACTGCAGACCGTCGGGCGCGCCGGCGGGCTCGGGCGAACCGTCGAGGCCGCGCAGCTGCGACTGGATGTAGGAGCGCAGCGTGGAGCGGTACTCGGACTCGAACTGGCGCAGCTCCTTGATCTTGAACTGCAGATCGCCGCGCTCTTCGCCGAGCACGCGCAGCTCTTCGGCGCGCTGCTTCTGCGCCTCCTCGACGAGGTGCTTCGCGGTGCGCTCGGCGTCCTCGATCATCTGGTCGCGCTTCTGCTCAGCCTCGCTGATGAGGCGGTCGCGCGTGCTCTCGCCCTCCTGCACATGCTTGTCGTGCAGTTCGAGCGCGAGCTGCAGCATGGCGCTCGACTTGACGGCGTCGGGCTGCGGGTGCGCCGAGGTCTCGGGGGCGGAGGCCTGGGCCTCGACGACCGGCGCCGGGGCGGCCGGCTTGGGCGCGTCGACCACGATCGTCTGCTCGGAGGCGTCGCCAGAATCGTCGGAGTCGCCGCCCTTGCGGGCCTCGCACTCGGCGAGCTTCGCGGTGAGCTCCTCGATCTGCGCGCGCAGCTCGGTCTTCTCCTGCTCGTGCTGGCGCAACTCCTCGACGATCGTGTCGAGGAAGTCGTCGACCTGATCGAGATCGTATCCGTCGCGGAACTTGGTGATCGTGAACTTCTGGTTCACGACATCTTCAGGAGTCAGGGCCATCGTTTACGTCTCTTTCAGTTCGGGACCACTCGCGTGGTCATGGAACAACGCTAGCAAATAATGTCCGGTTCGCGCAGGAAGTGGCTCCTCGCTACCAGCCGGGGATGATCGCGAGCAGGATCCAGCACGACAGGAGGGCGAGCATCCAGCCGAGGTCGAGGGCGATCTGGCCGATGCGGATCGGGGGCAGCAGCTTGCGGAACATCTTGATGGGCGGATCCGTGACGGTGTAGACGAGCTCCACCAGCACCGCGAGGACGCCGCGCGGGCGGAAGTTGCGGTTGAGCACCAGGATCCAGTCGAGCACGAAGCGTCCCCAGAGCACGAAGATGTAGATGCGGAGCGCTACCCGCAGCACGGTTCCGATCGCGAAGACGATCTCCACCGCTTACGCCGAGGGTGCCACGAAGAACGAGCCGCTGTCCTGCTGACGCGAGTCGTCGCCGCCGACCTCGATGTGCTCGGGCGAGAGCAGGAACACCTTGCTCGTGACGCGCTCGATGCGTCCGTGCAGGCCCATGGTGAGCCCGCTCGTGAAGTCGATGAGGCGCTTGGCGTCGCCCTCGTCCATGCGCGACAGGTTGATGATGACCGGCAGCCCCTCGCGGAAGTTCTCGGCGATGACCTTCGCGTCCTTGTACTCGGTGGGGTGCACCGTGAGGATCTCGTTCATGGGCTGCTGCGCCGGCTGCTTGGTGGGCGTGACCCGGCGCAGCGGGGTGACCGAGGCGCGCTGGGGCGCCGGTCGGGCCGGCTCGGGCTTCGCGGCCGCCGGGGCGGACGACTCCTTCGCGGTCGAGCGGGGAGCCGCGGGCTGCTGCGACGCGGCGTTCTGCTCCTCGAGGTCCTCCTCGGCGAGGCCCAGGAACACCATGGTCTTCTTCAGTGGGTTGCTCATCATCTCTCCCAACGCGTGCGGTGCTTCGAGGCTACCTGGGGTCCGGGCGTTTTCCGGTGATTGCGCTGCCGATTCGCAGGTGTGTCGCTCCGGCTGCGACGGCCTCGGGGTAGTCGTGGGTCATGCCCGCGGAGATCGCGGTCGCCTCGGGGTCGAGCCGTCGCAGCCGCTCGGAGTAGTCGCGCAGTCGCGCGAAGGCCGAGGCGGGCGGTTCTTCCTCGGGCAGCGGGGCGACGGCCATCACGCCGCGCAGTCGCAGCGCTGGCGTCTCGAGCACGCGCTCGGCGATCCGCTCGATCTCGTCGGGGGCGGCGCCGCCGCGGCCGGGGTCGTCGGTGAGGTTGACCTGCACGAACGCCTCGACGGGCCGGTCGACCTCGGCCGTCGCGAGCGCGTCGACGAGTCGCTCGCGGTCGATCGAGTGGATCGCGCTCGCATAGCGCGCGGCCTGCCTGGCCTTCTTGGTCTGCAGCTGGCCGATGAAGTGCCAGTCGAGTTCGAGCGCGGCGAGCTCCTCCGCCTTGGCCTGGGCCTCCTGGTGGCGGTTCTCCCCCACGTCTCGCACGCCGAGCTGCGCGAGCGCGGCGACGAGCGCGGCGGGGTGGAACTTGGTCACCACGATGAGGGTGACCTCCTCGGGGTCGCGGGCGGCGGACCGGCACGCGTCGGCGATGCCCTGCCGCACCGAGACCAGCCGCTCGCCGAGCCCGGGAAACTCCGCGAAGTCGACGTCGCCCACGCCGCCTACCTCAGGAACTCGGGGATGTCGAGGTCGTCGTCATCGCCGTCGAAGGCGGGGTCGGGCAGCTGTGCCTCGACGGGCGGGTTCGAGAGCACCTCGCCGAACTGGCCGGTGGGCGGGTTCTGCGACTCGGAGGCGCGCTCGCCCGCGGCGTTGAAGCCCTTGAAGCCGAGGCCGGTGGCCTCGCCGTTCGCGACGGCCGCGGCGGTGCCGGCGACCGGCGCGGGCACGTCGTCGATGCTCTCGACATGGCTGCCGCGGCGGCCTCGCTGCTCGGAGGACTGCACCTGCGGCGAGGGCTCGGTGTCGAAGCCCGCCGCGATCACGGTGACGCGCACCTCATCGCCGAGCGTGTCGTCGATGACGGTGCCGAAGATGATGTTCGCCTCGGGGTGCACGACGTCCTGCACGAGCGTCGAGGCCTCGTAGATCTCGCTGAGGGCGAGGTTCGAGGATCCCTGGATCGACAGCAGTACGCCGTGCGCGCCCTCGACGGAGGCCTCGAGCAGCGGCGAGGCGACGGCGAGCTCGGCGGCTTTGATCGCGCGGTCGGCGCCTCGGGCGGATCCGATGCCCATGAGCGCCGCGCCGGCTCCCTGCATGACCGATTTGACGTCGGCGAAGTCGAGGTTGATGAGGCCGGGGGTGGTGATGAGGTCGGTGATGCCGGAGACGCCGGCGAGCAGCACCTGGTCGGCGGCGGCGAAGGCCTCGATCATACTGATGCCGGGCTCGCTGATGTCGAGCAGGCGGTCGTTGGGGACGACGATCAGGGTGTCGACGGCCTCGCGCAGGGTGTGCACGCCGGCGTCGGCCTGGGCCGCGCGGCGCTTGCCCTCGAAGCTGAAGGGGCGGGTGACCACGCCGATGGTGAGGGCGCCGATCGACTTGGCGATCCGCGCCACGACCGGGGCCGCACCCGTGCCGGTGCCGCCGCCCTCGCCCGCGGTGACGAAGACCATGTCGGCGCCGGAGAGCGCCTCCTCGATCTCCTCGGCGTGATCCTCGGCGGCGCGACGGCCCACCTCGGGATCGGCGCCGGCGCCGAGACCGCGGGTGAGCTCGCGCCCGATGTCGAGTTTGACGTCGGCGTCGCTGAGCAGCAGCGCCTGGGCGTCGGTGTTGACGGCGATGAACTCGACGCCGCGCAGGCCGAGCTCGATCATGCGGTTGACGGCGTTGACGCCGCCGCCGCCGACACCGACGACCTTGATCACCGCGAGGTAGTTCTGGTTGCCTGACACGTAGATCCCCTCCAACCTTCAACCTCTAGCTGAAGTTAAAAGTTAGTATTGCCGTATACATTTCCTGCGCACAACGGTATGGGCCAGCGCACTCCGAGCGCCGCAGACACGCCGCGCGGATCCGAGCAATTCGATCCGATCAGCGGAAGACGGGCGCCTCGGCCGACGACACGTCGATGTGCGCGACACCGCGATCCGCGAGCGCCACGAGCATCCGCGAGAGCACCTCCGCCTTGTAGCGCGTGCGGTCCGCATCGCCCCACAGCACCTCGACGCCGCTCGAGAGCGTGAACGTCACGTCCTGCGCGCTCGACCCCGTCACCGACACGATCTGCGCTCGCAGCTCGGCCGGCATGTCGCGCAGCGCGTGCCCCGCCGACCGGAAGGCGTCCGACGAGAAGTCGGTCACGGCCCCGACGGCCACCGGCGCACCGGCCGGCGGCGCCTCGGACGACGCCAGCAGCACGCCCGCCGAGTCGTAGACCGAGAAGCCCGCATCGCCCTGCACCGAGATCACCGGCACGCGCTCCTCGATCCGCACCACGAGGGTGTGCGGCGGCACGCGCTCGACGGCGTAGTGCTGGATCATCGGGAACGGCTCGAGCGCGCGGTGCACCTCCGCGTCGTCGACGAGTGCCAGCGGGCGGCCGTCGAAGCGCGCCAGCGCCTGCTCGACCTCGGCCTGGTTCACGTTCACCGCGCCGACCACCTGCATTTCGCGCACCGCCATCATCGGGGTGAACGCCCCCGCGACGACGAACAGCGCGAGCGCCGCGACCGCTCCGAGCGCGATCAACCAGTTGCGGCGCTTGCGTCGGCTGTCGGCCGAGAAGCGTCGCCGCTCCGACCGCAACTGGGCGCGATGCTGCCGCTCGGCATCGCGCAGGCGGCGCTCGGCCGCGCGCACGGGGTCGGTGTCCCGGTCGGCGCGCAGGCGGGAGAGCGAGAACCGCGCAGCGGGACCGGCGCGCACGAGAGCGCCGCGATCCGGATCACCCTCGGTCGAGGCGGAATCCGAAGCGGGATCGGCATCGAGCCGAACGCCGCTCCGCTCGGCGGCGTCCGCCGACGCGGGCCTGAACTCCGGGCTCGCCCGCGCTTCCTCGGCGACCTCCCTCGCCTCGCGCACCTCGCTCAGATCGACCGTGGGCGCCAGCGCCGGATCCCTCTCGGGGACCCCGGCGGCGCTCCGGGTTGCGTCGGGGCCGGGCGGGGCGGAGGGATCGACGGAGGCGGGATCCTCGGAGCCGCGATCCTCGCCCGCCCGACCCTGCCGGACCGGGTCGATCGTGGGCGATCCCGCCCGCCCGCCCGCGCGACTCAGCCGACGCCTCAGCAGCGAGGAACGCTCCTGCGCCTCAGCGCCCGGGCGCTCGGACTCGGGTCCGGGCGCGCCCGGCTCGGGCTCCCCTCCCCGCTCGGGAAGGCGGTCGAACCCGCTCGGTCGCTTCATCGATCAGCCCGCCTCGCCACGCGACCGCTCCCCTACTCGCCCGCGGGCTCGAAGCGGTCGCGCAGCGCGGCCACCACCTGCGGGATGATCCGGTAGACCGTGCCGCAGCTCATCGTCACCATCACGTCGCCGGGGCGCGCGATCTCGGCGAGGTAGTCGGCGGCGTCCTGCCAGTCCGGGCGGTAGGCGACCCGGCTCTGATCGGCGAAGTCGTCGGCGACGAGAGCGCCCGTGACGCCCTCCACCGGGTCCTCGCGCGCGCCGTCGACCGCGATCACCACGGTGTGGTCGGCGCCCGTCTCGAGCGCCTCGGCGAACTCGCGGTGGAACAGCTTCGTGCGGCTGTAGAGGTGGGGCTGGTGGATCGCGATGAGCCGCCCCTCCTCGCCGACCACGGCGCGCGCCGAGTCGAGCAGCGCCGACACCTCGGTGTGGTGGTGGGCGTAGTCGTCGTAGACCCGCACCCCGCCGACCTCGGCGTGGAACTCGAAGCGGCGCTTCGTGCCGCCGAACCCGGCGATCGCGGCGAGCGCGGCGCCCGCCTCGAAACCGAGCCCCGTGAGCACCGCGAGCGCGCCCACGGCGTTGACCGCGTTGTGACGGCCGTAGACCGAGAGCTGCGCCTCGTGGCGCTCGACCGCGCCGTCGGCGCCCGCGAGCTCGACGGCGAAGCGCACGGGGCCCGAGGCGTCGATCGAGACGATGCGCACGTCGGCGTCGGCGTGCTCGCCGAAGGTGCGGATCGGGGCCGTTCCGCTTCCCTCCCGCAGCGCGGCGAGCACCTCGGCCGCGCCCGGGTCGTCGGACGAGACCACGATCTGCTCGCGGGCGCCTCGCGCGAAGTCGACGAACGCCTGCATGAACGCCTCGCGCGAGCCGTAGAAGTCGAGGTGCTCGGGATCGACGTTCGTGATGAGCGCGATGGCCGTGTCGTAGAGCAGGAACGACTTGTCGCTCTCGTCGGCCTCGATCACGAAGAGGTCGTCGGCGCCCGGGCCCGAGCTCACGCCGAGCGACTCGATGATGCCGCCGTTCACGAAGGAGGGGTCGGCGCCGAGACCCAGCAGGCCGGTGACGATCATGCCGGTCGAGGTGGTCTTGCCGTGAGCGCCCGCCACCGAGACCACGCGCTTGCCGCGGGCGAGCCAGGCGAGGGCCTGCGAGCGGTGCAGCACCGGCAACCCCCTCGAGAGTGCGAGCTGGTACTCGGGGTTGTCCTGCCAGAGCGCCCCCGTGACCACCAGAGTGTCGGCATCGCCGACGTTCGCGGCGTCGTGACCGATGCTCACCCCGATGCCGAGCTGCTCGAGCGCCTCCGTCGAGTAGTTGGCGCTGCGATCGGATCCCGTCACCGGCACGCCGGCCTGGTGCATCATGCGCGCGATGCCGCTCATGCCCGAGCCTCCGATGCCGACGAAGTGCACGCGGCCGAGCTCGTCGGGGATCTGCATCTCGAGATCGGGGTAGATCATCTGGCCTCCTCAGATAGACACTCCAGCGTACCGCTTTCGAGGGACGGCTCACTGAGATCGCGGCGGCCAGTCGGCACCCGCCGGTCTTTCGGTTCTCCCGCGTTTTTCGGAGCTGCGGCGGGTGATCCGGTCCGAGACAGCGGTGAGCTCCGAAGAACGCGACGACCGATCGGGGCTGGATCCCCGCGGCGAGGATCCGGCACGGGGATCCGGCGGGGATCCGGCGCGGATCCGGGGCGGATCCGGGGCGGATCCGGATCGCGGCTCCGCCCCGGCCGGGTCGCGGGAGCCCGGGGCGCGCCGACCGGATCCGGATCACTCCCTCAGCGAGCGCTCCGCCTCGGGCTTCGGCACGAGCGGCACCGCGAGCGCCGGTGCCGCGGCGGCGAGCGCGAGCGCGGCCGGCACTCCGAGCGCGCCGATGAGGGCGCCCACGACCGGCCCGACGGCGGCCGCGGCGAGGAACTGTCCGGTGTTCTGGATCCCGAGCGCGCGACCGGCCCAGGCGGGCCCCGCGATCTCGGCGACGGCGGTGAAGGCGAGGCCGTTGTCGGCCACGCTCACGCAGCTCGCCAGCAGATAGGCGACCGCGGCGGGGATGCTCCACTCGGCCCAGCCGAACGCGGCCGCGAGCAGCATCGCCGCGATCGCCGCGATCGCGACGAGCCGCAGCGGCCCGAGCCTCGACATGGCGCGGTCGCTCCACGCGCCCACCACGATGCGGCAGGCGGCTCCGGCGAACTGCGACGCTGCGACGAGGGCGCCCGCGGCGAGCGCGCTCCAGCCGAAGCCGACGGTGAACCAGACCAGACCGAAGGTCGACAGCGCAAACTGCGGCACCACGAGCAGCATCGAGACCGCGTGGATGCGCACGAGCGTCGACGACGCCCGGTAGGGGCTGGCCTGCGCGGCCAGCGCCCCGCGCGCCGCGCGCCGCGGGTCGCGCACGGCGAACGCGCACAGCACGAGGCTCAGCGCGCTCAGCACGCCGCCGAGCGCGAGGGCGGGCCCGATGCCCCAGGCCTCGGCGAGCGGCGGCACGCCGAGCGCAGCGACCGCCATGCCGAGCGGCTGGCAGGTCTGCCGGATGCCCATGGCCAGCCCGCGCCGCTCGGGCGGGAACCAGCCGGTGATGAGCCGCCCGCTGGCGCTGTTCGTGCAGGCGGAGACGGCGCCGCTCGCGACGAACGCGACGCCGAGCGCGGCGAAGCCGTGCACCGCCGTCGACGCGGCGACCACGGCGACCGTCAGCGAGAGGCCGACCAGGATCACGCGCCGCTCCCCGAAGCGGTCGGTCGCGGCGCCCCACGCCACGAGCGACAGCACCAGCCCCAGGTTGGGGGCTCCGGCGAGCAGGCCCGCGGCGGCGAGGCTCATCCCCTCGCGCTCGAGCATGTGCGGGATCAGGAACGCGGGAGCCGCTGCGACGACGGTGGTGGCGGCCTGCGCCACCACCATGGCGCCGAGCATGCACCACAGGGCGACGGGGATGGGCTGGCGGGCAGACGGCTGCTGCATGGGGGTCTCCGGTCTCGGCGGGTGTGGACCGGCACGACGACGCTGCCGCTGACGGGGAGCCGGTCGGTTCAGACCCCGTTGCGGCGGCGAAGAAGCTGCGCGCGAGACATGGTGACGATCCTACTGCAGGCCCGCGGCTCCTCCGCGCCGTCGCGATGCGCGCTGCACGATGCGCGAGAGCCGGGGTCGACGGATCCCGATCCGCCTCTCGTTCTTCGGGCCTCGCCCGTTTCTCGGATGAAACCCGGCGACTTGGTCCGAAACAACGGCTCGGTCCGAAACAACGGTTGGGCCCGAATCACCGGTAGCGGGACCGGCGTCCTCGCCGCACGGCACTCCGCTCACATCGGAGGTCTGCGCGACGGATCCTTCATGCTGTCCACAGATTGCGGGAATACCCCCAAGGCGACGCGATTCGTGGGGCACGCTCGAAGGCATGGCACTCACAGAACTCCTCCGGCGCAGCGGCGGAATCACCCGCACGTCAGTCCTCCTTCGGGCCGGGGTGACCCGCGGGGAGCTCCGATCGGCCTTCTCGAACGGACAGGTCCGAAGACCGCGAAAGGGATGGGTCGCCCTCCCCGGTGCCGACCCCGAACTGATGACCGCGGCGCGTCGGGGTCTGCTGTTGACCTGCGTCTCCCAGGCCGCACGCGCCGGGCTCTGGGTCCTCGCGGCCCCCAGGCATCCCCACTACGCGCCTCCGAATCCGCACAGCCACGTCGTGACCGGGCCCGGAGTGGTGCACTGGCGGGCACCGCCGGTGCCCCGCGCGCCCGGCCAACTGGAGGATCCGCTGGAGAACACGCTCGTGCTGGTAGCCGAGTGCCAGCCGTACGAGGCCTCCCTCGCGATCGTAGAGTCCGCGCTGAACCAGGGGCTGACCTCGATTCCGGCGCTGGATCTCCTCCCGTCCCCACGTCTGCGGGCCCTCCTGAAGAAGGCCACGCCCTTCGCGGACTCCGGGGTGGAGACCATCTTCAGATCCAGACTGGGGTGGCTGCGCATCCCGATCCGGGTGCAGACCCACCTGAGCGGGCACCGCGTCGACGTGCTCATCGGCGAGCGCTTGATCGTGCAGGTCGACGGCAAGCAGCACTCGGGCGCTCAACGTGACGGCGATATCCTGCACGACGCCGAGTTGAGGCGTCAAGGCTACGAGGTGATCCGCGTGACCTACTCGCTCGTCGTGCACCGTTGGGAACTGGTGCAGGAGGCCGTGCTCTCGGCGATCGCGCGGGGGTTGCATCTTCGGCGGTCGGCGTGACATCACTCAGGCTCACACGGAGCCTCCTATCAGGCGCACACGGACCCTCGTCTTCGGCGCACACCGAGCGCTGCTCTCCGGAGTGCACCGAGCACTGCTCTCCGGAGTGCACCGAGCACTGTTCCGCGGAGTGCACCGGGCCGTTCTGCGGCACGCACCGGGCCGTTCTGCGGCACGCACCGGGCCATTCTGCGGAGCACGCCGTTGGTTCGGATCGAATCCCGCGATCCGGTCCGAACCAACGGCGTGCTCCGAAGGAGGGGGCCGGGTCGGCAAGCGTCGGTTGGGCCGCTGAGACTGCCGCCGCGACAGCAAAGCGTCCGCCGGGACAGCAAAGCACCGGTCGGACCGGCAACACGCCGGTCGGGCCTGCAGAACTCCGGTCGGGGCAGCGAAACGCCGGTCGGGGCAGCAGGGCCGCGGCCTCGGCGGCGAAGCGCCGGCCTGAGGGAACCCGCCTCAGCGGGCCTCGAGCGCCTCCCGCACGAGCGCGAGCAGGCGCTCGGTGCCGTCGAGCGCTCCGGCGCCGCGGGCCCGCTCCGCCATGTCCGCGAGGCGTGCGTCGTCGCCCACGAGCGGGATCAGCGTGCCGCGCACCCACTCCGGGGTCAGCTCGGCGTCCTCGACCAGCAGCGCGCCGCCGGCCGCCACGACGCCGGCCGCGTTGAAGCGCTGTTCGCCGTTGCCGTGGCTGTACGGCACGAAGACGGCGGGCACGCCGAGCCCGGCGAGCTCGCTCACGGTCGTCGAGCCGGCGCGCGACACCGCGAGGTCGCACGCGGCGAGCGCGAGATCCATGCGGTCGCAGTACGGCACCACCGTGTATCCGGGCACGCCCGGATCCTCGACCTCGGTGAGCCCGCCCCAGATGTGCAGCACCTGGATGTCGGCATCGACGATCTCGGCCGCCGATCCCGAGACGCCTCGGTTGATGGCGCGCGCGCCGAGCGACCCGCCGGTGACGAGCAGTGTTCGCTTCTCGGGGTCGAGGCCGAAGTGCTCGCGCGCAGCGGCGCGCAGCCCCTCGCGATCGAGGCCCGTGATCTCGGGGCGCAGCGGCATGCCGGTCACGCGCGCACCCGGGATCGGGGTTCCCTCGAAGGTGACGCCCACGTAGGGAGTGCTGCGCGCGCCCAGCTTGTTCGCCATGCCCGGCTTCGCGTTGGCCTCGTGGATCACGACGGGCACGCCCTCCTTGGCGCCGGCGCGATAGGCGGGAGCCGAGGCGTAGCCGCCGAACCCCACCACCACGTCGATGGAGCGGTCGCGGATCAGCGCGCGGGTCTCGCGCACCGCGCGCGCGAACCGCGCCGGGAAGCGCAGGGCCGCGACGTTCGGGCGCCGCGGGAACGGCAGCCGCTCGATGTGCACGAGCTCGTAGCCGCGCTCCGGCACGAGCCGGGCCTCGAGCCCCTCGCGCGTGCCCAGCACGACGATCTCGGCGCCGGGCTCCTCGGCCCGGATGAGGTCGGCGAGGGCGAGCAGGGGGTTGACGTGGCCCGCGGTGCCTCCGCCCGCGAGCAGATAGCTGGTCATCGTATGCCTCGGTTCCTTCCTCGTGCGGGGGCGGCGGCCTCGAGCTCCGCCTGGTACTGCGCGCCGTCGCGCGCGATCGAGATGACGACGCCGATCGCCGCGAGACACGCGATGAGGGCGGTTCCGCCCGCGCTGATGAGCGGCAGCGGCACCCCCAGCACGGGGAACACGCCGATGACCACACCGATGTTCACGAAGGCCTGCCCCACGATCCACACCATGATGCCGCCGACGACGGCCTTGCCGAAGCGATCCCGCGCGCGGGAGATCACGCGCAGCATCACGACCGTCAGCACGATGAACAGCACGATCACGAGCAGTGCGCCGATGAGGCCCAGCTCCTCGCCGATGATCGCGAAGATGTAGTCGTTGTCGGCGGCGGGCAGCCACGACCACTTCGCCTTCGAGTTGCCGAGGCCCACGCCGAAGAGCCCGCCGCTCGCGAGCGCCCACATGCCGTGCGTCGACTGCCAGTCGATGCCGCTGTAGTCGTCGGTGCCGCCGGCGTGACTGAGCAGGCGCTGCATGCGGTTGGGGCTCGTGATGACGAAGAGCACGACCGCGAGCGCGCCGCCGCCGGCGGTGACCCCGAGCGTCTTCCAGCTGATTCCGCCGAAGTACATGGCCCCGAACACCATCGCGGCCATGATGAGCACGGTGCCGAGATCGCGCCCGAGCAGCACGACGCCCAGCGCGAGCACGGCGCCGGGCACGATGATGGGGATGATCTCGTGCCGCATCTGCCCGAGCAGCGGCTCCTTGCGCTGCAGCACCGCACCCACCCACACCACGAGCGCGAGCTTGAGCGCCTCGGAGGGCTGCGCGCCGAAGCCGCCGATCTGGATCCAGTTGCGATTGCCGTACACCTCGATGCCGAGAGGCGTGAACACGAGCAGCTGCAGTGCGATGCCGAGACCGAGCAGAACCCACGCCCAGCGCTTCCAGAACACCACGGGCATCGCGGCGGCGATCAGCATGAGCGGGATGCCGATGAGCGCGAACGAGGCCTGGCGCCAGAACCCGCCGAAGAAGCCCTGATCGTCGAGATACGACGTGATCGACGACGACGAGAGCACCATGATCAGGCCGAAGCCGACGAGCAGCAGCGTGATCGCGTACAGCGCCGCGACCGTGGGGTCGGATCCCGTGCGCAGCATGGCGCCGAGGCTGATCCGGGCCTGACCGGGCGCGCGCCCCCGGGATTCCGTCGATTCGGGCGCCACGCCGATCACTCCAGTTCGCGCACGGCCGCCTGGAACTGGCGGCCACGATCCGGGTAGTCCTTGAACTGGTCCATCGATGCGGCGGCGGGGGCGAGCAGCACCGTGTCGCCCTCGGTCGCGAGCGACGCGGCGGCCTGCACCGCGCGGGTCATCACCTCGCCGGCGCGGCCGGCCTCGACGGTTTCGCGCGCCTCGGCATCGTCGGAGATCTCGATGCGGGGCACGTCGGGTGCGTGCCGCTCGAGAGCCGTGAGCACGTCGTCGCGCTCGGCGCCGATCACGACGACGCCGCGCAGGCGGTGGGCGTGCTCGGAGACGAGCTGGCCGATGTCGACGCCCTTGAGCAGGCCGCCCACGATCCAGACCACCCGCCGCAGGGCGCGCAGCGAGGCGTCCGCGGCGTGGGCGTTCGTGGCCTTCGAGTCGTCGATCCACTGCACGCCGTCGTGCTCGCCGAGCAGCTGGGCGCGGTGGGCGTCCGGCGTGAAGTTCAGGATCGCGTGGGCGATCTCGGCGGGCTCGACGCCTCGGGAGCGGGCGAGGGCGCTCGCCGCGAGCACGTTCTGCACCATGTGGGGGGCGGCGATGCCGCGCTCGGCGAGTTCGGCGACGGTCACGAGCTCGTAGGCCTCGGCGCGTCGCTCGGCGTGGAAGCCGCGGTCGATCAGGATGCCCTCGACCACGCCGAAGCCGCTCGGCGGGGGCGAGTCGAGGCCGAAGCTGACGGCTCGGGCGCCCTCGACCACGTCGGCCTCCTCGACCATGCGCTCGGTCTCGGCGTCGGCCCGGTTGTAGACGCACGCGACCTGGGTGTGCTCGTAGACCTTCGCCTTCGCCGCCCAGTAGGCCTCCGGGCCGCCGTGCCAGTCGAGGTGGTCGTCGGCGAAGTTGAGGCAGGCGCTCGCGTAGGGCGAGATCTCGCCCAGACGCTCGAGCTGGAAGCTGGAGAGCTCGACGACGATCGCGTCGTAGCCCTGCGGGTCGCGCAGTGCATCGAGGATCGGGGTGCCGATGTTGCCGGCGGGGGTGGCCCGCAGGCCGCCGGCCACGAGCATGTGGGCGGTGAGCTGCGTGGTGGTGGTCTTGCCGTTGGTGCCGGTGATGCAGATCCAGTCGGCCACTCGCGGGGTCTTGTCACGCAGCCGCCAGCCGAGCTCGATGTCGCCCCACACGGGGAGGCCGCGCTGGGCCGCCCACGCCGTGAGGGGGTGGTCCGGCCGGTATCCCGGCGAGACGACGACGAGGTCGGGGCCGAAGGCGGCGAGGTCGCCGAGCTGCTCGGGATTGCTCTCGGCGCAGAACCGCTCCGCGCCGATGACGTCGAGCAGTCGCTCGCGATCCGGATCCGGCGCGCCGTAGACGACGCGCACGCGGGCGCCGAGCTCGACCAGGGTGTCGGCGACCGAGAACCCGGTGACTCCGAGGCCGAGCACCGCGACCCGCAGGCCGCGCCAGTCGTCGTGCCAGCTCGAGAGCGCGAGCACGCGCTCCGTGGTCCACTGGGTCTGGTTCACGTCGTCCCCCGCTGTCTCCGTCATGCCGTTCTCCGTCACTGCTGCAGCAGCCACTCGCCGTAGAAGGCGCCCACGCCCGCGATCGCGAACAGGCCGGCGACGATCCAGAACCTCACCACCACCGTCACCTCGGCCCAGCCTTTGAGCTCGAAGTGGTGATGGATGGGGCTCATCAGGAAGATGCGCCGGCCCTTCGTCACCTTGAAGTAGAGGCGCTGCAGAATCACCGAGCCGGTCTCGATGATGAAGAGGCCGCCGACGAGCAGCAGCAGCAGCTCGGTGCGGGTGAGGATCGCGAACGCGGCGATCGCACCGCCGATGGCCATCGACCCGGTGTCGCCCATGAACACCTTGGCTGGGTTCGTGTTCCACCAGAGGAAGCCGGCGACGCCGCCGAGGAACGCGGCCGCGATGACGGCGAGGTCCATGGGATCTCGCGTGGCGTAGCAGCCGAGCTCGCCCGCGGTCGCGGCGCAGCTCTGCGCCGACTGCCAGAAGCCGATGACGAGGTAGGCGCCGAACGCGAAGATGGCCGAGCCCGCCGCGAGACCGTCGAGGCCGTCGGTCACGTTCACGGCGTTGGTCGTCGCGGTGACGATCACCATGATCCAGATGATGAAGAGGCCGATGCCGAGGATCGGGCCGAGCACCGTGAAGTCGAACGGCAGGTCGCGGAACACCGAGATGTGCGTCGAGATCGGCGTGACGCCGGCCTCGTTCGCGAAGCGCAGGCCGAGCAGCGCGAAGGCGACGGCGATCGCGACCTGACCGGCGATCTTCGCCCAACCGTTCAGGCCGGCCGAGTTCTGCAGCCGGGCCTTCATGAAGTCGTCGACGAAGCCGACGAGGCCGGCGCCCACGGCCATGAGGATCACGAGCAGGGCCGAAGGCGACGGCGTCTCGCCCATCACGAGTTTGCCCACGAAGTAGGCGATGACCGAGCCGGAGAGGAAGATGAGGCCGCCCATGGTGGGGGTGCCCCGCTTCACCTCGTGCTCCTTCGGGCCGTCGACCCGGATCGGCTGGCCCCAGCGCAGACGGTTGAACCCTCGCACGAACAGCGGCGTGAGCAGCAGCGAGTAGAGCAGCGAGAAGCCGCCCGCGATCAGCAGCGCGATCATGCGTAGGCCTCCCCGAGTCGGTCGCCGAGCGATTGCAGGCCCGCCGCATTGGACGATTTCACGAGCACGGTGTCGTTCGGCCGCAGCGTGCTCGTCAGGTAGTCGTAGGCCTCGCCGCGGGTCTCGAAGAACACGCTCTCGCCGTCCCACGATCCCTCGTTGATGGCGCTGATGTGCAGGTGGCGCGCGTCGGCGCCGACGACGACCAGCTCGGAGATGCGCAGTCGCACGGCCTGCAGGCCGATGCGGATGTGCTCCTCGATCGAGTACTCGCCGAGCTCGCTCATCGCGCCGAGCACGGCGACGGACCGGCCGTCGGGCCTGCGCACCTGAGCGAGGGTGCGCAGCGCGGCGCTCATCGAGTCCGGGCTCGCGTTGTAGGCGTCGTTGATGATCGTGACGCCGTCGCGGCCGCCGAGCACCTGCATGCGCCCGGGCGCCGCGAGCGTCGCGGCTTCGAGGGTCTCGACGACCTCGGCGAGCGGGAGGCCGAGCTCGAGGCCGACCGCCGCGGCGGCCAGCGCGTTCATGACGTGGTGTTCGCCGAGCACGCGGAAGCGCACGGGCAGCGACGCGGTCTCGCCGTTCGCGAGCGGGGCGTGCAGGGTGAAGCGGGTGCCCTCGGCGGAGGAGTCGACGTCGCTCGCGCGCACGTCGGCGTCGGGGTGCAGGCCGAACCAGCGCACGCGGGCGCGGGTGAGTTCGGCCATCTGCGCGACGCGGGGATCGTCGCGGTTGAGCACGGCCACCGCGTCCTCGGGCAGATCGCGCACCATCTCGCTCTTCGTGCGGAACGTGGTCTCGATGCCGCCGAACTCTCCGGCGTGGGCGAGGCCGACCGAGAGCACCACGCCGATGTGCGGAGGCGCCATGGCCGTGAGGCGGGCGATCTCGCCCTCGGCGCTCGCACCCATCTCGGCGACGAGCGTGCGCGTGGCCCCGTCGACGCGCAGCATGGTGAGCGGGCCGCCGACCTCGTTGTTGAACGACTTCGCCGACGCTACGGTCGGGCCGAGCCGCTGCGCCATCTCGGCGACGAGGTTCTTGGTGGTCGTCTTGCCGTTGGATCCGGTGATGCCGACGATCGTCAGGTCGCCGAGGTCGCGCACCCGGCGCACGACCTCGGTCGCGAGGGCCCCGAGCGCGTCGGTCGCGTCGTCGACGACGATCTGCGGCACCCGATCGTCGAGCTCGCGCTCGACGACGAGCAGCGCGGCGCCCGCTTCGACGGCCTTGCCCGCGAAGAGGTGGCCGTCGGTCTCCTCGCCGCGGCGGGCGAAGAAGATCTGGCCGGGCCGCACCTCGCGCGAATCGGTCTGCGACTCCCCCGCGACCACGGCCGCGGGATCGGCGCCCTCCGGTCCGGCAAGCCGCCCGCCGGTCGCGCGCGCGACCTCTTCCAGCGTCAGTTCAATCACGGAAGCAATCCTGCCTCGCGGAGCGCGCCGCGTACCTCATCACGCGCCGAGTACGGCAGATGCTGACCGGCGACTTCCTGGTAGTCCTCGTGTCCGGGACCGGCATACAGAATAACGTCCCCTGCTCGGGCGAGCGAAATGGCGAGGCGGATCGCCGCCCTGGGGTCGCCCTCCTCGATCACCTCCGCGCGCTTCGCCGAGCGGGCGCCCTCGATGAGCTGGGCGCGGATCGCCTCCGGCGGCTCCGACCTCGGGTGGTAGTCGCAGACGATCACGGTGTCGGATCCGGCCCCGGCGATCCGCCCCATCTCCTCGCGCTTCGAGGTGTCGCGGTCGCCGTCGGCGCCGAACAGGAAGACGATCCTGCCGGGGGCGACCTCTCCGAGCGCATCGAGCATCGCTTCGAAGGCGCCCGGAGTGTGGCCGTAGTCGACGTAGAAGCGCGGGCCCTGCGCGTCGGGCGCGGACATCAGCTCGAGCCGCCCCGGGATGTAGACCGGGATCCGGCCGCGCTCGAGCCCGGCCTCGACCTGCGCGAGCGGGATGCCTGCCTCGTGGAGCATGATGAGGGCGAGCGCGGCGTTCTCGGCCATGAACCGGCCGAAGACGGGCACACTGCCCCGGAAGTGCGCGCCGGCAGGCCCCTGCAGCACGAACGACACCCCGTCGATCGTCTGCCGGGTGATCGCGAGATGCCAGTCGGCGTCCTGCCCGTACTCGGTCGCGAGCCTCGTGACGGGGATGCGCGATTCACGGGCGATGCGCTGCCCGTAGGGAGAGTCGACCACCACGACGCCGCGCTCGGCGTGCTCGGGGGCGAAGAGCGCGAGCTTCGCCGCGAAGTAGCTCTCCATGTCGCCGAAGTCGTCGAGGTGGTCCTGCGAGAAGTTGTTGAAGGCCACCACGTCGAATCGCACGCCGTCGATGCGGTGCCGCTCCACGGCGTGCGCCGAGACCTCGATGGCGACGCCGTCGACGCCCTTCTCACCCATGCGTGCGAGCAGCGCGTGCAGTTCGGGCGCCTCCGGGCTCGTGAGGTCGGAGACGATCACCTCGTCGCCGATGCGCCGCTCGGCCGTCGAGCTGAGGCCCGGCGTGAAGCCGGCCGCCCGCAGCAGCTCGGCGAGCAGGTAGACCACGCTCGTCTTCCCGTTCGTGCCGGTGATGCCGAACACCTTGGCGCCGAAGTCGCCCGTGGCGTAGACGCTCGCCGCCACCTCGCCGAGGATCTCGCGCGGGTTCTGCTCCGATACGAGGATCGGCAGCGCGGATCCGGTCTCGCGGGCGATCCCGGCCCCCTCGGCATCGGTGAGCAGCGCCACCGCCCCGGCGGCCTCGGCCTGCCGGGCGAAGGAGGCGCCGTGGCGGCGCGCACCGGGCAGGGCCGCGTAGAGGTCGCCGGGCCGCACGTCGCGGGAGTCGAGGGTGACGCCGTTCGCGGCGAGACCCGCCGTCTCACCGCGCGGTTCGAGGGCGAAGCGCACCGCCAGCTCGTCGAGCCTGACGGGTGCGGGGTGCTGCGGTCGGATGCTCAGGGCATCTCCGGTACTCACTGCGGGGGCCTCCTGCGGGCGTCTGGTCAGTACTCCGTGGGGAGCGGTTCGAAGGTGCCCGTGGAGGGCGGGATTCGGAAGGTGCGGATCGTCGCCTCGGCTGCCTCGCGGAACGCCGTGAGGGCCGCGACGCTGCCGTCGCCCGCCGACGGGAATGCTATCGATGCTACCGCGACGTACCGGGGATCGTCGGCGGGGAAGATGCCCGCGAAGGAGTGCACGTAGTCGGTGCGGTAGCGCCCGGTATCCGGATCCACCTGCTCGGCGGTTCCGGTCTTGCCCGCGATGCGGTAGCCGGGGATCGCGACGATGTCGTTGTACCAGCCCTCGGTCACGACGGTCTCGAGTATCTGCATCATCTGCGCCGAGGTGTCCTCGGAGACGGCGCGCTGCGATTCGCCGTGGTCGAGCTCGGTGCGCTCTCCCTCGCCGTCGGTGCAGCTGCGCACGAGGCTCGGCGGCACGCGCACGCCGCCGTTCGCGATGGTCTGGTACACGCCCGCGGTCTGCACGATGGTCGACGAGAGGCCCTGACCGAAGGTGGTGTTGTACGAGGTCTGCCGGTCCCACTGCTCGGGCGCGTAGAGCATGCCCGAGTCCTCGACCGGTAGGCCGGCCTGCGTACCGATGCCCACGCCGAAGCGCTGCAGGTAGTCGTAGCGCACCTCGGGGGCGAGCATCGTGCCGAGCGTCGCCGTGCCCACGTTCGACGACTGCGTGAGGATACCGGTGAGCGTCCACTGCATCGGCGGGTGGTTGAAGGAGTCGCCGAAGCGCACGCCGGGCTCGGGCTCGAGGTAGTCGGGGGTGAGGTTGCGCGTGTACGGTGTGGCGACGCCCTGATCGATGAGGGCCGCCGCCGTGATCGTCTTGAAGGTCGAGCCGGGCTCGTAGGGGGAGGTGAAGGATCGCGCCTCGCGTTTCGCCGGGTCCGAGGCGTCGACGTCGTTCGGATCGACCGAGCCGTCCTCGGCGACGGCAACCAGCTCGCCCGTCTTCACGTCCATGACCACGAGCAGCCCCCAGTCGGCCGCCACGCGCTGCACCTGCGCGTTGATGGCCTGCTGCGCCTCCCACTGCAGGTCGAGGTCGATGGTGAGGTCGACGGTGCCGCCGTCGACGGCCTTCTCGGTCACGACGACGCTGCCCGGAAGCGCCACGCCGTCGGCGCCGCGCTCGTAGGTCTCCTGGCCGTCGACGCCAGTGAGGCACTCGTCCTGCGACACCTCGACGCCCGAGAGCGGCACCCCCTCGAAGCCGTTGAAGCCGATCAGGTTGCCGGCCACCGCGCCGTTCGGGTAGTCGCGGGTGTGGTGCTGGTCGAAGGTCAGCCACGGGATCTGCAGCTTCTTGAGCTTGTTGAGCGTCGGCAGGTCGATGCCGCGCTTCACGTAGGCGAAGTCCGACTTCGGGTTCTCCGCGAGCGCGTCGTCGACGATCTTCTGGATCTCCTCGGAGGACTGCCCGGTGATCGCTCCGATCTCGGCGAACGCATCCTTCGCGGTCACGGTGACCGTGCCCACGCCGCGCTCGAGGTCCGGGCGGGGGAACTTGCCGCCGTTCAGCTTCGTGTTCTTCGGCGAGAGCTGCACGTCGTAGCGCTCATCGGTCGTCGCGAGCACCTCGCCGTCGCGGTCGACGATGTCGCCGCGCACGCTCGGGATCTTGACCGGCACGGCGCGCTTGTCGCGCGCATCCTCGTTCAGCGCGGCGGCGGACACCATCTGCACGTCGACGAGGCGCACGAGGAAGACGAGGGCCGCCACGACGATGATCGCGAGCGCGATCGTGCGCCTCAGAGCGGCGCCGCGGAGTGGTCGCATCTTCCGTCTCCCTCTCGTACGCGGTATTCAGTCGGGTCCCGTCAGCGGTTCGCCGCTCAGCGGGTCTCCGGTGCGGGCAGCTTGCCCTTCCAACGTACCGGCGGATCGATGGGCTCCTGCTGCGCACCGCCGACCGCGCTGCGGGGAACCAGCAGGCCCTCGGCGTCGACGACGGGCATCGACTCCAGCGTCGAGTTCGGCACGAGGTTGCCGCGCACCTCGGAGGTGGGCGAGTCGAGGGCGCCGAGCACCGCGCCGTCGCTGAGGCGCAGCGTAGCCGGCCTGGAGTTCTGCACCATGCCGAGCGCCGCGGCGTTCTCGGCGAGGTTCTGAGGCGACGAGAGCTTGTCGACGTGCTGCGCGAGCACCCGCTCGACGCGGGCGAGATCCCGCTGCTCGATCTCGAGCGCGCGGGCCTCGTAGGCCCCCTGGGAGATCGCGATGCTCAGTCCGAGCTGGGTCGCGAGGATCACGAGGATCACGCCCACGGCGACGAGCCCGCCGATGAGCGGGCTCGCCATGCGTCGCTTGACCGCTCTCGGAGACTCGGCGATGCGCAGGTGGCGCTCACCGGCGCCCGGGCGGGCGGGAGCGGTCGCCGGAGCACCGCTTGCGGGGGCGGCGTCGAATCGGATCGGAACCGTGCTGTTCATCGCACCTCCCTCGTACGCTCAGCGGCTCGCAGCCGCACCGGGATCGCCCGCGGATTGCGGGCCCGTTCTGCTTCGTCGGCGAGTTCGGCGCCGCGGGTGAGCAGGCGGAACTCGGGTCGGTGCTCGGGCAGCTCGACCGGAAGCCCGGGAGGGGCGGTCGACTTGCTGCGCCTCGCGAGCTCGCGCTTCACGAGGCGGTCCTCGAGCGACTGGTAGGACATGATCACCGCGCGCCCGCCGAGGCCGATCAGGTCGAGTGCGGCGGGGATCGCTCGCTCGAGCACCGCGAGCTCGCCGTTCACCTCGATGCGCAGCGCCTGGAAGACGCGCTTCGCCGGGTGGCGCTGATCCCGCACCGCCGCGGGCGTGGCCCGCTGCAGCACCTCGACCAGCTGGCCGCTACGCTCGATCGGCGCCTCGGCCCGCGCCGCGATGATCGCGCGGGCGTAGCGGGCCGCGAGCGGCTCCTCTCCGTAGCGCTCGAAGATCGCCCGCAGGCGGCCCTCGGGGGCCGACGCGAGCACCTCGGCCGCGGTCTCTCCGCGGCTCTGGTCCATGCGCATGTCGAGCGGAGCGTCCTGCGCGTAGGCGAAGCCGCGGTCGGCCTCGTCGAGCTGCAACGACGAGACGCCCAGGTCGAACAGCACGCCGTCGATGCGGTCGAAGCCTGCGTCGCGCACCGCTCCTCCGATCTCGTCGTACACGGCGTGCACGCGGATGACGCGGTCGCCGAACCGTTCGAGCCGACGGCCCGCGAGTGCGAGGGCCTCAGTGTCGCGGTCGAGCCCGATGACGGTGAGCGCGGGGTGGGCTTCGAGCATGGCCTCGGTGTGACCGCCCATGCCGAGGGTGGCGTCGACGACCACGGCGCCGGGCCGCTCGAGCGCGGGCGCGAGCAGTTCGAGGCAGCGCTCGAGCAGCACGGGCACGTGCAGCTCGCTCGCATCCCGCTCGTCGTGGTGGGTGTTGTCGTGCTGAGTCATGACGCGTCCGGGCTAGAACATGCCCGGGATCACCTCCTCCTCGATGTCGGAGAAGGCCGATTCCTGCTCGGTCAGGTAGGTCTGCCAGGCCTCGGCGTCCCAGATCTCAGCGCGGCTCCCCGCGCCGATCACGGCGAGTTCGCGGTCGAGGCCGGCGTACTCGCGCAGGGCCTGCGGAATGGTGATGCGGCTCTGTTTGTCGGGCGTCTCGGGGTGGGCGCCGGAGAGGAACACGCGCAGATAGTCGCGCGCCTGCTTCGAGGTGACGGGCGCCTGCCGGATGCGGTCGTGCATCTCGGCGAACTCGCTCTCGCTGAAGACGTAGAGGCAGCGCTCCTGCCCGCGGGTGATGACGAGGCCTTCGGCGAGCTCGTCGCGGAACTTGGCGGGGAGGATCAGCCGGCCCTTCTCGTCGAGGCGGGGCGTGAAGGTACCGAGAAACACGGATCCCCCCTCTCGCCGACTCGACTGTGGAATCCCACACTACTCCACTTTCCTCCACTTCAGTGATCTTTCTCTCCACCGAGCCGCCACCCTTGGCCCAAAGGACCACAACTCCGGTGAAATACCGGGCCTCCCGGCGACACTCCCGAGCGCGCGCCACCCGCTGCGGGAGCCGGCTACGCGCCCCGCAAGCGCGCTGGAACACGCCGAATCGGCCGCCGAGGCAGCTCGACAGGGCAATCACCGGCCAAGAGTGGAGGGAAGTGGAGGGACGGGCACGAAGACGCGAAGCAGGTCGGGCACGAAGACGCGAAGCAGGTCGGGCCCGAGGCCCGAATCCCCTCACCCGACGCCCCCGGGCGGCTCCATACCCCTCGCCCCCGCTTCGCAGGGAGCTCCTCGCGATTCAGCAGACACCCCGGCCGGCAGCGCCTCTCGCAGGCCCGGCGCAGGGCGGGCACGGCGCGGCAGCGGCAGCGGGCCCGGCCCAGCGCGGAGCACGCGGCACCCGCGAGGCATCGCCGAGACCCGGGCGAACAGCAGCAGAGGG
Source organism: Leucobacter muris (assembly GCF_004028235.1). Taxonomy (NCBI): domain Bacteria; kingdom Bacillati; phylum Actinomycetota; class Actinomycetes; order Micrococcales; family Microbacteriaceae; genus Leucobacter; species Leucobacter muris. Next base: position 1,938,846 of record NZ_CP035037.1, read on the forward strand.
GCCGCGGTCGAAACCACGGCCCCTCTCGAGACTGCTCCAGGCTCAGTCGCTCCTCACGCTTCGCTCGGTCGGCCGGCGCAGCAGCGCCGCCGAACGCGACCCGAAAACGCTGGCGCGTTTTCGGCTAGCGCTCGCCCTCCATGCGCTCGTCCCAGCGGCGCTCCATGCGCTCGCTGAATGACTCGCGGGCCGCGCTCTGGGCGCCGGAATCACCGGGGTTCTCGCCGGGTACCGTATCGGCGCTCAAATTGGTCTCGGAGCCGCGCACGAACATCAGCATCACTCCGCCGAGCATCGCGGCGAAGCCGATGAGGCCCAGCCACAGCTGCTGCGCCGCGACACCACCGACCAGCACCCCCAACCCCACGAGCACCACGACGATGCCGAGCACGAGGGACCGGTAGTTCATGCGGCGGCGAGCGCCGGGAACGGTCTGCATCACATCGGCTTCGCTCTGATAGAAGCTGCGCTCCATCTCGTCGAGCAGCCGCTGTTCATGTTCTGACAACGCCATGACGACCCCTCCCGCGCTCGAATACCTCTTTTCCCACAGTCTACTGTCTCCGAGCCGCGGCTAGGCTAGTCGCGTGCAAGAAACGACGCGACTCGCAGGCCTTATTCAGGAGCGGATCAACGATACTCTGGGCCGGCACCGCCGCGCTCTCGAGCCCCTCGGAGCCGACGCGAAGCCCCTGCTCGACGAGGCCTTCGGCTTCCTCTCCGGAGGCAAGCGCTTCCGCGCCCAGTTCGCGGTGCTCGGGTACCGTGCGTTGCGCCCGCTCGATCTGACGGCCGAGGTCGACGCCGAGTTCGGCGCCGTGCTCGACGCCGCGTGCGCACTCGAGCTCTTCCACGCCGCAGCCCTCATCCACGACGACGTCATCGACCGCTCCGACACCCGCCGCGGCCGCCCCGCCACCCACCGGCTCTTCGCCGCCATGCATCAGCAGCACGGCTGGCGCGGCTCGGCAGACCACTTCGGCCTGGCCGGCGCGATCCTGCTCGGCGACCTGCTGCAGTCGTGGGCCGACGAGCTCATGCAAGCCGCGGGCGACGCGACGGCCGATCGCGGAGCCGCTCGGCGCGCCCGGCACCACTTCAACCGCATGCGCAGCGAGGTCGCCGCCGGGCAGTACCTCGACGTGCTCGAGGAGCAGTACGCCGCGTTCGCCTCGCACGAGGAGCAGCTCGAACGCTCCACCCGCGTGCTCGTCTACAAGTCGGCGAAGTACAGCGTCGAGGCGCCCCTGCTCATCGGGGCGGCGCTCGCCGGCGCCGACGAGCAGCACGAGCAGGCGCTCGCCGACTTCGGTCTGCCCGTGGGCGTCGCCTTCCAGCTGCGCGACGACCTGCTCGGCGTGTTCGGCGACGAGGAGATCACTGGCAAGCCGATCGCCGACGACCTCAGCGAGGGCAAGCGCACGGTGCTCGTCACGCTCGCCCGAGAGAACCTGCCCACGACCCAGCGGCGCATCTTCGACGACCTGCTCGGCAGCGAGCTCGACCGTGAGCAGGTCTCGATGCTGCAGCGCACGATCCGCGAGAGCGGGGCCGTCGAGCGCGTCGAGGAGATGATCACGCGCAACCTCGACCGGGCGACCTCGTCGCTGCAGCGGGCGCAGATCCGCCCCGACGCGGCGCAGTCACTCATCGGCCTGTCGGAGCGCGCGGCGCGGCGCACGTTCTAAGCGCCTCAGAACGCGCTTCGGTGAGGGATCCCGCTTCGGTGAGATCGGATGCGGCATCTCCGCCTCACCGAGGCGGGATCTGCGACATCGGGCGTCAGAAGGCGAGCGCCTGCGTCGCCCGCCGCACGGCGCTCTTGCGCCCGGCGCGCAGCGAGTCGATCGGCCGCTCCCCCAGCTCGTCGTTGTGCGCGAGCAACCACGCCACGGTCTCGTCGATCGAGAAGCCGGCGTCGAGCAGCACAAGGATCGTGCCGCGCAGCGGGGGCAGCGGGTGGTCGTCCTGCACGAACTCGGCAGGCACGCGGAGCACGCCGTCGACGCGCACGGCGGCGAGGTGGTGGTCCTCGATGAGTCGGTGGATCTTTCCGGGGGCGAGGCCGAAGCGCTCGACGAGATCCGGGACGGTGAGGAACGGCGTATCGGGTGCGATGTTCTGGGGCACGCTTCAACTCTGCCAGCGTCATCGACGGATCGCAATCCGCAGCCGCGCGGCGCGCATCCGACGGGAGCGCATGCTTCTTCCGTAGAATCTCGGCGTGACCTCTGCGCCTGCCGACCCGTTGATCGGGCAAACGCTCGACGGACGATACGTGATTCGTTCGCGCATCGCCCGTGGCGGGATGGCGATGGTCTACCTCGCGAACGACCTGCGGCTCGAGCGCCGCGTCGCCGTGAAGGTGATGCACGAGCACCTCGCGGAAGACGAGAACTTCACGCGCCGCTTCGAGCAGGAGGCGCGCAGCGCCGCAGGCCTCTCGCACCCGAACCTCGTGAACGTCTTCGACCAGGGCCACGACCTCGGCCGCACCTACCTCGTCATGGAGTACCTGCCGAGCATCACACTGCGGGAGCTGCTGAAGCAGCAGAAGCGCCTCACCGCCGAGCAGGCGCTCGAGATCGGCGAGGCGGTGCTATCGGGTCTCGCGGCCGCTCACCACGCGGGCATCGTGCACCGGGATCTCAAGCCCGAGAACGTGCTGCTCGCCGACGACGGCCGCATCAAGCTCGGGGACTTCGGCCTCGCCCGCGCGGTCAGTGCGAACACGACCACGGGGCAGGCGCTGCTCGGCACGATCGCCTACCTCTCCCCCGAGCTCGTCACCCGGGGGGTGGCCGACGCCCGCAGCGACCTCTACGCCTTCGGCATCATGATGTACGAGATGCTGACCGGCTCGCAGCCGTTCACCGGCGAACAGCCGATGCAGATCGCGTATCAGCACGCGCACTCCGAGGTGCCCGCGCCATCGCTCAAGTCGTCCGAGGCCACGCCCGAGCTCGACGAGCTGGTGCGCTGGACCACACGGCGGGAACCCGAGGACCGGCCGCGCGACGCCGGCGAGGCGCTCGAGTTCATGGCCGAGCTCATTCCGGGAGCGGCCCCGGCGGGCGCGACCCGCGTGCTGCCCCGCGACCTCGCCGCGGAGTCGCCCGCCCCCTCGACCACGGTGCTCGACGGAGCCCAGCAGCAGGCGCTGCTGGAGAGCCTGCCCGGCACCCCGGACGAGCTCGACGGCACGGCCCCGCAGCCCGAGCTGGCCGCCGCCTCGCCGATCGACCGCGCCGCGGCCTCGGCCAGGCGCCGCAGCCGCAAGGGCCGCGCAACCGCCGCCCTGCTCGCGCTGCTCGTCGTGCTCGCCGGGGGAACCGGCTGGTGGTTCGGGCAGGGCCCCGGATCGCGCGTCACCGTTCCCGACGTCGCCGGTCAGGAGATGGCCGAGGCCCGGGCGTCGCTCGAGGATCGCTCGCTGCTGGTGGAGGTCTCCGAGTGCTCGAGCCTCGACGTGCCCGTCGGTCTGGCGGTGAGCACCGATCCCGAGTCCGGGGCGCGCCTCGACCGGGGCAGCACGGTGCGGCTGTGCCAGTCGACCGGCCCCCAGCAGCTGCCGGTTCCCACCATCGTCGGTCTCTCGCGCGACGAGGCCGAGCGCACCATCAGATCGGCGGGCTTCACGTTCGGCGATGTGCTCGACGAGCGCTTCGACGCCTCCGAGGCCGGCACCGTGCTCGCCGCGCTCGGCGACGACGGCGAGCCGCTGCGCGAGACGTACGCAGAGCGGGGTCGCGTCGACCTCGTCGTCTCGGCCGGTCCCGTCCCGGAGGTGTCGGGCCTCACCGTCGAGCAGGCGACTCGGGCTCTCAAGGCCAGCGGCCTCTCGGTCGAGACCGGGCTCGGCGCGGAAGAGCACCACGCCGAGATCCCGGAGGGACACGTCATCGCGATGATCCCCTCGACCGATCCCGTGAGCCCCGGCGACACCGTCGGCCTGAACGTCTCGCTCGGCCCCGAGCTGTTCGAGATCCCGAACATCGCAGATCTGGGTCTGCAGGAGGCGATGGACACGCTCGCCGCGGCCGGCTTCTCCCCCACGACGCTCGTGCCCGACGCGCTGCGCGGGTTCGCCAAGGCGACCGGCACCGATCCTGCGGCCGGCGAGCGCGTGCCGGCGGGCACCGAGATCCGCGTCAAGAGCACCATCTCGCTCTAGCCGCGGCCCGCGCCCGCGAGCTTCGCCCGGGCCCTCGTCCTCGCCCGATCGTGCGCGAAGCCGGCGCTCCGCCCCGCCTTCGAAGAGAACGGCGCCCCGCCTCCTGCAGCGCAAGGGAGCGGGGCGCCGAGATCGGCCACGGGGTGGCTCAGCGCGTCAGAGCCGCTTCAACTCCTCGGCGACCTGGAAGGCCAGTTCGAGCGACTGCATGTGGTTGAGCCGTGGGTCGCAGACCGACTCGTAGCGGGTCGCCAGCGCCTGCTCGTCGATGTTCTCGGAGCCGCCGAGGCACTCGGTCACGTCGTCGCCGGTGAGCTCCACGTGGATGCCGCCGGGGAAGGTGCCCACCTCGCGGTGCGCCTCGAAGAAGCCACGCAGCTCGTCCATCACGTCGTCGAAGCGACGGGTCTTGTAGCCCGTCGACGAGGTGATGCCGTTGCCGTGCATGGGGTCGGTGACCCACAGCGGGGTCGCCCCCGCGTCCCGCACGCCCGCGAGCAGCCCGGGCAGCACGTCGCGGATCTTGCCGGCGCCCATGCGGGTGATGAAGGTGAGGCGGCCGGGCTCGCGCTCGGGATCGAGCTTGTCGATGAGGCGCAGCGCGTCGTCGACCGAGGCGGTCGGGCCGAGCTTCACCCCGATCGGGTTGCGCACGTGCGAGAGGAACTCGACGTGCGCCCCGTCGAGCTCTCGGGTGCGCTCGCCGATCCAGAGCATGTGGCCCGAGGTGTCGTAGAGCTTGCCGGTGCGCGAGTCGATGCGCGTCAGGGGGCGCTCGTAGTCGAGCAGCAGGGCCTCGTGGCTCACGTAGAACTCGGTCTGCTTGAGCTCGCTGTGGTCGACTCCGCACGCGTCCATGAAGCGCACGGCACGGTCGATCTCGGCGGCCAGCGACTCGTAGCGCTGATTGGCCGGGTTCGACACGAAGCCCTGGTTCCAGGCGTGCACCTGGCGCAGGTCGGCGAAGCCGCCCTGCGTGAAGGCGCGGATCAGGTTGAGGGTCGACGCCGATACGTGGTAGCCCTGCACGAGGCGCGACGGATCGGCGGTGCGGGATTCGGGCGTGAACTCGTAGCCGTTCACGAGGTCGCCGCGGAACGCCGGCAGCGTCACGCCGTCTCGCGTCTCGGAGTCGCTCGAGCGGGGCTTCGCGAACTGGCCCGCCATGCGGCCCACCTTGATGACGGGCATCGAGGCGCCGTAGGTGAGCACGACGGCCATCTGCAGCAGCGTCTTGACCCGATCCCGGATCTTGTCGGCCGTGGCGGCGGCGAAGGTCTCGGCGCAGTCGCCGCCCTGCAGCAGGAACGCCTCGCCGCGCGCGGCCGCGGCGAGGCGGGTGCGCAGCTGATCGGCCTCGCCCGCGAACACGAGCGGGGGCTGCGCGGCGAGTTCATCGGATGCCACCTGCACGGCTGCGGGATCGGGCCACGTGGGCTGCTGCTTCGCCTCGAGCGCGCGATACGCGTCGAGCTCCGCGAACGCGCGGGCAGCAGTATCGGTGTTCTGGCTCGTCATCTTCGATCCCTTAGTCGATGAGTGGGTATGCTGACGCCGCAGTCGGAGACTGCAACCCTTCCAGCCTACTAGGGACGGGGCACGGATCGGACCGGCTCAGCGGTTGCGTACGCTGGAGGCGTAGACGTCGACGTACTGCTGACCGCTGAGGCGCTGGATCTCGAGCATGATCTCGTCGGTGACGCTGCGCAGCACGAAGCGGTCGGCGCTCATGCCGGAGAAGCGGCTGAAGTCGAGCGGCTTGCCGATCACCGTGCCGATGCGGCGGATTCTCGGGAACTTCGCGCCGATCGGCATGGCCTTCTCGGTGTCGATCATCACGGCGGGCACCACGAGCGCGCCCGATTCGAGCACGAGGCGGGCGACGCCGGTGCGCCCGCGGTACAGGCGCGCGTCAGGGCTGCGGGTGCCCTCGGGGTAGATGCCGAGCACGTCGCCGCGATCCAGCACCGCGAGGCCGGTGTTGAGCGACGCCTCGGAGGCCTTGCCGCCCGAGCGGTCGATCGGCAGCTGCCCCACCCCGAGCATGAAGTTCTTCACGAGCCAGCCTTTGAGGCCCTTCCCCGTGAAGTAGTCGCTCTTCGCGAGGAAGTAGACCCGTCGATCGATCATGAGCGGCATGAAGAACGAGTCGATCACCGAGAGGTGGTTTCCCACAATAATTACCGGGCCCGAAGCCGGAATATTCTCGGCACCCTCTACCCACGGACGGTACACGGTTTTCAGGAACGGCCCGATGATCAGGTGTTTGAAGATCCAATACAGCACAACCCGCAGCTTTCTCTCGACTTCGAACACAATAGCCGAGCCCGAGGCGTGCGCGGGTATGCGTATAGGGTGAAATACGAGCAGATGCGGAACGCCCGCATCGCAGAAGACCGATGCATGAGTATCAAGGGAGCTGCCGTGAATCTGTCCGAGACCCCCATTCTGATCCCGCCCGTTCCGGATGACAACATCACCGACCTGCTGGAGCAGCGGGTGGAGGCCACACCCGACCGCGCGATCTTCGCCGTGCCCCAGGGCGACGGCTGGCGCGACATCACGGCGAGCGAGTTCCGGGCCGAGGTGGTCGCCCTCGCGAAGGGCCTCGTCGCGGCCGGCATCGAGCCCGGCGATCGCATCGCCTTCATGTGCAAGACGAGCTACGAGTGGTCGCTCGTCGACTTCGCGATCCACTACGCGGGTGCCGTCATGGTGCCGATCTACGAGACCTCGTCTCCGTTGCAGATCCACTGGATCCTCGAGGATTCGGGCGCTCGCGCGATCATCACCGCGACCGCCGATCTCGCCGAGCGCTACGAGGAGATCAGCAGTGAGGCGCCCGGCGTCGATCTGCACTGGCGCTTCGACGAGGGCGCGCTGGAGGCGCTGCCGAAGAGCGGCCTCGCGGTCGACGACGCCGAGATCGAGCGCCGCCGCAACCTCGCGGTGGGCGCCGACATGGCGACCCTCATCTACACCTCGGGTTCGACCGGCCGGCCGAAGGGCTGCGTGCTCACGCACTCGAACTTCGTCGACCTCTCGCGCAACTCGGCCGCCGCCCTCTCCGAGGTCGTGCAGCAGCCGGGCTCCTCGACGCTGCTCTTCGTCACCCTCGCGCACGTCTTCGCCCGATTCATCTCGGTGCTCGCCGTGCATGCGGGCGTGCGCGTCGGGCACCAGGCCGACACCACGCAGCTGCTGCCCGCGCTCGGCTCATTCCAGCCCACGTTCCTGCTCGCGGTGCCCCGCGTCTTCGAGAAGGTCTACAACTCGGCCGAGCAGAAGACCGAGGCCGAGGGCAAGGGCAAGATCTTCCGCACCGCCGCGAAGGTGGCGGTCGAGCATTCCGAGGCGCTCGACGCCGGCAAGGTGCCCTTCATGCTCGGGCTCAAGTTCAAGCTGTTCGACAAGCTCGTCTACGGCAAGCTGCGCGAGCGCCTCGGCGGCCGCGTCAAGTACGCGATCTCGGGCTCGGCGCCGCTCAGCCACTACCTCGGCCACTTCTACCGCAGCCTCGGCGTCAAGATCCTCGAGGGCTACGGCCTCACCGAGACGACCGCGCCGGTCACCGTCAACCTGCCCGACAAGTTCAAGATCGGCACCGTCGGCCCCGCCCTCCCGGGGCACACCGTGCGCATCGCAGAGGACGGCGAGATCGAGGTCAAGGGCATCGACGTGTTCAAGGAGTACTGGAACAACCCCGAAGCCACCCGCGAGGTGTTCACCGATGACGGCTTCTTCCGCACGGGCGACCTGGGCTCCCTCGACTCCGACGGCTACCTGTCGATCACGGGCCGCAAGAAGGAGATCATCGTCACCGCCGGCGGCAAGAACGTCGCCCCGGCCGCGCTCGAGGATCCGATCCGCTCGAACACGATCATCGGGCAGGTCGTGGTGGTCGGCGATCAGAAGCCGTTCATCTCGGCCCTCATCACCCTCGACCCCGAGATGCTCCCCGCGTGGCTGAACAACAACGGCGAGGATCCGAATATGACGCTCGAAGAGGCGGCGCGCCACCCGAAGGTGCTCGCCGAGGTGCAGAACGCCATCGACCACGGCAACCGCCACGTCTCGCGGGCCGAGTCGATCCGCAAGTTCGTGATCCTGCCCACCGAGTTCATCGAGGCCAACGGGCACCTGACCCCGAAGATGAGCATCAAGCGCGACAACATTCTGCGAGATTTCGCGGGTGAGATCGCGAAGCTGTACGGCGACAACCCGCAGACCGAGGCGGTCAGCACGCAGCGCTGACCCGGCCGGCTCGCTCGCCCCGCTCCTGCACCCGCGATGACGGGCCGGAGAGCGGGGCGAGCCCGTCTCCGGGCACACCTGCGAGAACGGCGCGCGCCCGCGACGGGCCCACCCCGCGCCGCAGCGCCTCAGAACCAGGCCGAGGTGCGGATCTGGCGCATCGCCTCCCCGCGGGCGTCGCGGTCGAGGCGGCTGATGTAGAGCTTGCCGTCGAGATGGTCGCACTCGTGCTGCAGCGCCTGGGCGAGCAGCCCCTCACCCGAGATCAGGATCTCGCGGCCGTCGAGGTCGATGCCGCGCACGGTCGCGCGCGGATGGCGCATCACCTCGAACCAGAGGTCGGGCACCGACAGGCAGCCCTCCCCCGTCGGCACCGGCTCGCCCTCGAACTCGACGATCTCGGGGTTGAGCACGTAGCTCACGCGGCCGTCGATGTTGAGGCTGAACGCGCGCTGCGTGTGGCCGATCTGGGTGGAGGCCAGCCCGGCGCGGCCGTCCATGTCGACGGTCTCGCAGAGGTCGGTCACGAGCTGGCGCACGCCGTCGTCGATCTCGGTGATGGGGTCGCACACGGTGCGCAGCACGGGGTCGCCGAACAGTCGGATCTCTCGAATCGCCATAGTCTCCCAGCTTAGTCGAGCCGGGTCGCCGCGGCTCCGCGGCCCGTCGAAGGGTGCCCGTCGAGGGGCGCTCGTCCGGGTGCGTCGCGAACCGGCCTCCTCCGGCGTGCCGCGTGCGGCGGCGGACGCCGCACGCGGCACACCCGGTCGCGGCCTCGAGAGGACCGCGCGCGATCAGCCGATGACGGCGATGAGGTCGCCGGCCTCGAGCGAACGCGTGCCGGTGAAGACGACCCGCTCGACGGTGCCCGCGACGGGCGCGGTGATCGCCGCCTCCATCTTCATCGCCTCGATGGTGGCGACGGGCTGGCCGGCCTCGACGCTCTCGCCCGGTGTGACCTTGACGGTGACCGTGCCCGAGAAGGGCGCCGCGACGTGGCCGGGAACCGTGCGGTCGGCCTTCTCGGCGACGGGCGCGTCGACCGCGACGCTCTCATCCTTGACGAAGACCTGGCGCAGCTGCCCGTTGACGCGCACCATGACGGTGCGAACGCCCTTGTCGTCGGCCTCGCCGATGGCTTCGAGCCCCACGTAGAGGCGCACGCCCCTCGCGAGGTCGATCGCGCGCTCCTCACCGGCTTCGAGCCCGTAGAGGTAGTCGGGGGTGTCGAGCACCGACAGGTCGCCGAACTGCTCGCGAGAGGCCTCGTACTGGCGGGTCGGAGCGGGGAACAGCAGCCGGTTGAGCGTCGAGCGGCGCTCGACGCTCGTGCCGCCGAGCAGCGCCTGATCCTCGTCGGTGATCGGGGCCACCTCGATATCGACGCGGCGCCCCGCGAGCACCTTCGAGCGGAAGGGTTCGGGCCAGCCACCGGGGATCTCCCCCAGCTCGCCCGCGAGGAAGCCGACGACCGAGTCGGGCACGTCGTAACCGGCGGGGTTCTGCTCGAAATCGGCGGGGTCCGCGTCGACGGCCGCCAGGTGCAGCGCGAGGTCGCCGACCACCTTCGACGACGGGGTCACCTTGGGGATGCGCCCCAGGATGCGATCGGCCGCCGCGTACATGTCCTCGATCTTCTCGAAGTTCTCGGCGAGCCCGAGGGCGATCGCCTGCTGGCGCAGGTTGGAGAGCTGGCCGCCCGGGATCTCGTGAGTGTAGACCCGCCCCGTGGGCGAGGGAAGCCCCGACTCGAACGGCTTGTAGAGGCTGCGCACGGAGTCCCAGTAGGGCTCGAGCTCGTAGACGGCGCGGGCGTCGAGACCGGTGTCGCGCTCGGTGTTCGCGAGCGCGGCGACGAGCGCCGAGAGCGAGGGCTGGCTCGTGGTGCCCGACATGGGAGCCGACGCGGCGTCGACCGCGTCGACGCCTGCCGCGGAGGCCGCGAGCAGCGTGGCGAGCTGACCGCCCGGCGTGTCGTGGGTGTGCAGGTGCACGGGCAGCTCGAAGCGGTCGCGCAGGGCGGCCACGAGCTTCGCCGCGGCGGCCGGTCGCAGGAGGCCGGCCATGTCCTTGATCGCGAGCACGTGGGCGCCCGCCTCCACGATCTCGTCGGCGAGGCGCAGGTAGTAATCGAGGGTGTACTTGTCCTCTGCAGGGTCGAGCAGGTTGCCCGTGTATGCCATGGCGACCTCCGCGACCGCCGTGCCGGTCTCGCGCACCGCGTCGATCGCGACCCGCATCTGGTTCACGTCGTTGAGCGCGTCGAAGATGCGGAACACGTCGACCCCGGTGTCGGCGGCCTCGCGCACGAACGCCTGGGCGACCTGCTTCGGGTAGGGGGTGTAGCCGACGGTGTTCTGGCCGCGCAGCAGCATCTGGATCGGCACATTCGGCAGCGCCTCGCGAAGCGCCGAGAGGCGCTCCCAGGGATCCTCTCCCAGGAAGCGCAGCGCGACGTCGTAGGTCGCGCCGCCCCACGCCTCGACCGACCACAGCTGGGGCGTGAGCCGCGCGACGTAGGGAGCGATCCGCACGAGGTCGCGCGTGCGCACGCGCGTCGCGAGCAGCGACTGGTGCGCATCGCGGAACGTGGTCTCGGTCACCGCCAGCGCGGTCTGCTCGCGCAGGCTCTTCGCGTAGCCCTCGGGGCCGAGCTCGAGCAGGCGCTGCCGGTAGCCCGCCGGTGCCGGCTGCCCCAAGTCGGCCGCGGGCAGCTTCGCGGCCGGGTCGAAGGCCCCGGGCCGCGCACCGTGGGGCTGGTTGACCGTCACGTTCGCGACGTGCTGCAGCAGGCGCGTGGCGCGATCCTTCGGCTTGTTCATCTCGAGCAGCTCGGGGCGCTCCTCGATGAACGAGGTCGCGATGTCGCCGGCCTGGAACGCGGGGTCGGCGAGCACGGCCTGCAGGAAGGGGATGTTCGTGGCGACGCCGCGGATGCGGAATTCGGCGAGCGCGCGGCGGGCGCGCACCACGGCGTCCTCGAAGCTGCGCCCGCGGCAGGTGAGCTTCGCGAGCATGGAGTCGAAGTGGGGGCTGATCTGCGCGCCCGCGTTGATCGTGCCGCCGTCGAGGCGCACCCCGCCGCCGCCCGGCGAGCGGTACGCGGTGATACGGCCGAGGTCTGGGCGGAAGCCGTTCGCGGGATCCTCGGTGGTGATGCGGCACTGCAGTGCGGCGCCGCGCAGCTGGATGTCCTCCTGGCGCAGTTCGAGCTGCTCGAGCGTCTCGCCCGCGGCGATGCGCATCTGCGCGCGCACCAGGTCGACGTCGGTGACCTCCTCGGTCACGGTGTGCTCCACCTGGATGCGCGGGTTCATCTCGATGAACACGTGCTTGCCCGCGCGCTCGCCCTCGGTGTCGAGCAGGAACTCGACCGTACCCGCGTTCTCGTAGCCGATCGACTTGGCGAACGCGATCGCGTCGCGCGTCAGCTCGTCGCGGACTGCGGGATCGAGGTTCGGCGCGGGCGCGATCTCGACGACCTTCTGGTGGCGGCGCTGCACGGAGCAGTCGCGCTCGAAGAGGTGCACGGTCGCACCGGTCTTGTCGGCCAGCACCTGCACCTCGATGTGGCGGGGGCGCAACACGGCCTGCTCGATGAACATGGTCGGATCGCCGAACGCCGACTCGGCCTCGCGCATGGCAGCCTCGAGCGCGTCGCGCAGATCCTCCTCGCGCTCCACGCGGCGCATGCCGCGGCCGCCGCCGCCCGCGACCGCCTTCGCGAACACCGGGAAGCCGATCTCGCGCGCTCCGGCGATCAGCTCGTCGACGTCGGTCGAGGGCGGCGTCGACTGCAGCACGGGCACGCCGGCCGCGATCGCGTGCTCCTTCGCGGCGACCTTGTTGCCCGCCATCTCGAGCGCCTGGCGCCCGGGCCCGATGAATCGGATGCCGGCGGCCTCGGCCGCGGCGGCGAGTTCGGGGTTCTCGGACAGGAAGCCGTAGCCGGGGTAGATCGCGTCGGCCCCGGATTCGACCGCCACGCGCACGATCTCGGCCACGTCGAGGTAGGCGCGCACCGGGTGCCCCACCTCTCCGATCTGATACGCCTCGTCGGCCTTCAGCCGGTGCAGCGAGTTGCGGTCCTCGTACGGGAACACCGCCACCGTCGACGCGCCCAGCTCGTGAGCGGCGCGGAATGCGCGGATGGCGATCTCACCGCGGTTGGCAACCAGAACCTTATTGAACATGCGGAAGTACCCCTCTGTATCAAGCGTTGCCGGCTGCCCAGGCCGAAGGATCGTTCGATATCAAGATACACGCTCGGGCAGGCTCGCCCGCACTTCACCCCGACACGGCCTCGCCGGGTGCAAAGCAGGGTGAAATCGGGCTCTCATCCGTTCGCCGCACGCATACTCTGGATGATCACAGTGCGGTATCGACTAAACTTGCCACGTGCATGTTTTGAGTGTGAGTTCCCTCAAGGGCGGCGTGGGCAAGACCACCGTGACGCTCGGCCTGGCCTCGGCCGCCTTCTCGCGGGGCCTGCGCACGCTCGTCGTCGACTTCGATCCTCAGTCCGATGTCTCGACCGGCCTCGCCGTCGACCCCGACGGGTACGCGACGGTCGCCGACATCCTCGAGAGTCCGAAAGAGAAGACCGTGCGCTCGGCGATCGCCAGCAGCGGTTGGAACGAGTATCACGAGGGCGGTTCGATCGATCTGCTGGTGGGCAGCCCGTCCGCCATCAACTTCGACGGGCCGCACCCCTCCACCCGCGACATCTGGAAGCTCGAGGAGGCCCTCGCGGTCGTCGAGGCGGAGTACGACCTGGTGCTGATCGACTGCGCCCCGTCGCTCAACGCGCTCACCCGCACCGCGTGGGCCGCGAGCGACCGCGTGCTCGTCGTCGCGGAGCCGAGCCTCTTCGCGGTCGCCGCGACCGACCGCGCCCTGCGCGCGATCGAGGAGATCCGCCGCGGCGTGAGCCCGCGGCTGCAGCCCCTCGGCATCCTGATCAACCGTACGCAGCCGCAGTCGATGGAGCACCAGTTCCGCATCCGCGAGCTGCGCGAGATGTTCGGCCCGCTGGTGCTCAACCCGCAGCTGCCCGAGCGCCCCTCGCTGCAGCAGGCGCAGGGCGCCGCGAAGCCGGTGCACATGTGGCCGGGCGAGGCCTCGCAGGAGATGGCGGGCAACTTCGACCTGGTGCTCGATCGTGTGCTCCGCTCGGCGGGCATGGACGCGGCGCGCGAGGCGAAGGCGCGGCCGGCGCGCACCGCCACGGTCGTCGAAGACTGAGCGCGAAGCCGTCACACGCTGGAAAAGCCCGGCTCGTCTCGAGCCGGGCTTTGCTATTGCGGCCGAGCGGGAGCGCCCCGGGCCTAGGAGATCTTCTTGCGCACCTGACGGCGGGCCGCGAGTTCGTCGACCGCGCTCTCGGCCTGCTCGCGGTGCTCGTCCATGTCGACGAGCGAGGTCTCGACCTCGCGCAGCACCTTGCCGACGGCGATGCCGAAGACGCCCTGGCCGCGGCTGACGAGGTCGATGACCTCGTCGTTCGAGGTGCACAGGTAGACGCTCGCGCCGTCGCTCATGAGGGTGGTGCGTGACAGGTCGTGCACGCCTGCCTCGTGCAGCTGCGCGACCGCGGTGCGGATCTGCTGCAGCGAGATGCCGGTGTCGAGCAGCCGCTTCACGAGCTTCAGCACGAGGATGTCGCGGAAGCCGTAGAGGCGCTGCGAGCCCGACCCTTGGGCGCCGCGCACGGTGGGCTCGACGAGCCCGGTGCGCGCCCAGTAGTCGAGCTGGCGATAGGTGATGCCCGCGGCTCGGGCTGCGGTGGCGCCCTTGAAGCCGCCCTCCTGATTGGGCTTCGGCAGCCCGTCGTCGAAGAGCAGCTCGGGATCGATCGTGAGGGGCTCGGCGCCGCTGATGGGCGCGCTCTGCGCGCTCTCGGGCGCGGCCTCCGACGACGGAGAAGCCGTCTCGCCAGACGGCTGCTGAGTGTTCTCCATCGTCTTCCTTTCTTCACGGACCGAGCGGCGCAGGGCACCGAACTCCCCTAACGGTACCCAGATGCCCGGCACCGTGCAACGACCGCCGAGGGTCAATTTCGGGGTGTCGACCTCCACTTGAACTTGAAGGTTGAAATCACGCCGAACTCGAGCGGATCAGGAGCTCGCGAAACACCGCCGCAACACGCCGGAGCGCACCGTGTCGAGATGCCCCGCCAGCTCCAGCGAGTCCTCCGTGCCGAGCGGGGTGCCGCTCTTCACGCCGCGCGTCGAGACCGCACGCGCGATGAGCTCGGCCTCGCGCTCGGCCGAGACCCGCAGAGACCGCAGATGGCGCGGGGTGATCCCCCGCTCCGCGAGCTTCAGCAGAGCCGACAGCTGCGCCACCGCATCGTGCGGGAACACCTCCGCCGCCGGCAGCAGCCCCGCCGCGATCGCCTCGCCCAGGAAGCGGGCGCTCGCACCCGTCGCCCGACGCAGCTCATCGCTGCTGAGCACCCGCTGCGGTGCGAGGATCATCGACGCGCTGCGCGGCGACGCGCCCGGGATGATCGGATCGCGCCCCTCGTCCATCTCGTCGAGCACCTCGGCGATGACCTTCAGCGGCAGATAGTGGTCGCGCTGCAGCGTGAGGATCAGTCGCAAGCGCTCGATGTGCTGCTGCGAGAACTTGCGGTACCCCGACTTGGTGCGCTCGGGGGTGACGAGCCCCTGCTCCTCGAGGAAGCGCAGCTTCGAAGGAGTGAGATCGGAGAAGTCGTCCTGCAGGCGCGCCAGCACCTGCCCGATGCTGAGGAGGCCTGCTGCCTGCGACTGGGCCGAGGCGGCGGCCGCCATACTAGGCGACCTCGCCCAGGTCGAAGCGCGAAGCGAAGAACGTGAAGCGGAACTTGCCCACCTGCACCTCGGCCCCGTCCTCGAGCGGCACCTCGCCATCGATGCGGGAGCCGTCGCAGAAAGTGCCGTTGAGCGAGCCCAGGTCGACCACCGAGAAGCTCGTGCCCTGACGGCGGAACTCGGCGTGACGGCGCGACACCGTGACGTCGTCGAGGAAGATGTCGACGGCGGGGTGGCGCCCCGCGACCGTGACGTCCTGGTCGAGCAGGAACCGGGCGCCGAGGTCGGGGCCGCGGCGCACGACGAGCAGCGCCGCACCCGAGGGCAGGGCCTCCACGGCCTCGCGCTCGTCGATCGTCAGATCGGTCGCGCGAGCGCGGATCATCGCACCCAGATCTTCGCGGAACTGCTGGGTGGCGCGCGCCTCGGTGTGGTCGGCGCGACGGGCATGATTCTCAGTAGTCATGTCTCACCCATTTCCTCTTCTCGGAACGACGAGCCGGTCGTTCAGCCTGATCCCTCTACGCTATCGCAGCCGCGGGCGCCCGCGCATCCCGTGCGGCCGCATTCACTCGTGAGACTCAAGAAACTCGTAGACCTCGTTCGTATCGACGCCCGGGAACGTGCCCACCGGCAGCGCGGCGAGCAGGCTCGTCGGGGTGGCGGCCTCCGGCCAAGCCGCGGCCTCCCACTTGCGGGTGAGTTCGCTCGAGGCCCGCCGGCAGCACCGGTCGTCGGGGCAGAACGACTGCGAGCGATGCGGCGTCTCCCGGCCACGGAACCACTTCACGTCTTCGAAGCGCACCCCGACGCTCACCGAGTAGAGGCCCTCCTTCGCCTTCTCGACCCTCGACGTGCACCAGTAGGTGCCGCCGGAAGCCATGTCGGTGTACTGGTACCAGGGGTTGAAACGATCGGGCTGCCCGAAGATCGTGCGCGCCGTCCAGTTGCGGCACACGGTGGCCCCCTCGAGGTTGCCGAGCGCGTCCGACGGGAACCGCACGCCGTCGTTCTCGTAGGCCTTGATGAGCGTGCCGGACTCGTGCGCCTTCATGAAGTGCACCTGCAGCCCGAGCCGCTCGGTCGCCAGGTTGGTGAAGCGGTGAGCGGCCATCTCGTAGGACACCGCGAAGGCGTCGCGCAGATCCTCCATCGAGATCTGCCGCTGCCGCTTCGCCTCCGAAAGCAGCTCGACCGCCGCGTTCTCCGGCAGCAGCACGGCGCCGGCGAGGTAGTTGGCCTCGACGCGCTGGCGCAGGAAGTCGCCGTAGCTGCGCGGCTCTTCGTGCCCGCACACCAGGCTGGCGAGCGCGCGCAGGATCGGCGCGCGCGCGTCGCGCGACGGCAGGTTGCTGCTGAGGTAGATGCGCCCGTTGCGCCGATCGATCACGGATCGCGTCGAGTGCGGCATGTCGGAGACGTAGTGCAGCCTGAACCCCAGGCGCTCGGCCACCGCCGAGATGGTCTGCTGCGAGACCGGCCCTCCCCCGTAGCCGACGCTGTCGAGCAGCTGCGAGGCCGCCCGCTCGAGATCCGGGAAGTAGTTGCCGGCCACTCGCATCTCGGCGCGCAGCTCGGTGTTCGCCCGCCTCGCCTCCTCGGGGGTCGCCGCGCGCTCGTGGTTGAGCCGCTCCACCTCCTGATGCAGGCCGAGGATCGCGCGCAGCGTCTCGTCGCTCGTCGCCTTGGAGACCCGGATCGGCTGCAGACCGAGCGACTGGAACACCGAACCGCGCTGCGCGCGCTCCACCGCGATCTCGAGGGCCGCGCGCTCGCTCGGCGCCTCGTCGATGAGCAGCTCGTCGACCGTCGAGTCGAGCTCGGCGGCGAGTGCGCGCAGCAGCGGCAGGCGCGGCTCGCGCTTGCCGTTCTCGATCGCAGAGAGCTGCGAGGGGGCCCGGTCGACCGCCGCGGCGAGCTGCTCGAGCGTGAGACCCAACTGGATGCGGCGCTCGCGGATGCGGCGGCCGAGGGTGAGGGCGTCGCCGCCCTCGTCGGGATCGGCGGCCGCGCCCGCGGTGCGGAGGGCGTCGGGATCGCGCAGCGCGGCGGCTCCCCCGAGCGTTCGCGGGCCGCGAAGCGATTCAGCACTGTCGAGAAGCGTCATGCCCCCATGGTGCCAGACCGAAAATCTTTCGACAAGCAGAAGAACTGCGAATCTTCACCCCCGGAACGACCGCGTGCACCCGCTTGCGGCCCCTCAAGATGGAACTACACCGCAATCCGTTCCCGACTTCCCACGCAAAGGACACGATCATGATCACCACGCAGGCGGCCCCGCAGCAGCAGACCGCCACCTCCTCCACCGCCGGCCCCCGCATCGAGGTCATCGGCCGCCCGTTCGACCGCAGCGACGAGATCCTCACCGCCGAGGCCCTCCAGTTCCTCACCGAGCTGCACAGCCGCTTCGCGAGCACCCGGCACGAGCGCCTCGCGGACCGCCAGCGCCGACGCTACGAGATCGGCAACGGCCGCGATCCGAAGTTCCGCGACGACACCCGCTCGATCCGCGAGGACGCGAGCTGGAGCGTCGCCGGCGCCGGGCCCGGCCTGGAGGATCGCCGCGTGGAGATCACCGGTCCCACCGACCCGAAGATGACCATCAACGCGATGAACTCGGGCGCGCGCGTCTGGCTCGCCGACCAGGAGGACGCCACCAGCCCCACCTGGAGGAACGTCATCGGGGGGCAGCTGTCGCTCTCCGACGCGATCCGCGACCGGCTCGAGTACACGAGCCCCGAGGGCAAGGAGTACCGGGTCACCGCCGAGCGCACCCCCACCATCGTGATGCGCCCCCGCGGTTGGCACCTCGTCGAGAAGCACATGCGCTTCATCGACGCGCAGGGCCAGTCGGGCGCCGCCTCCGGCAGCCTCGTCGACTTCGGGCTCTACGCCTTCCACAACGCTCGCGAGCTCGTCGCCCGCGGCCGCGGCCCCTACTTCTACATCGCGAAGCTCGAGTCGAGCGAGGAGGCGAAGCTGTGGGACGACATCTTCGCCTACACCGAGCAGGCGCTGGGCCTCGACCACGGCACGATCCGCGCGACGGTGCTCATCGAGACGCTGCCCGCAGCGTTCGAGATGGAGGAGATCCTGTACGTGATGCGGGATCACATCGCGGGCCTCAACGCCGGCCGCTGGGACTACATCTTCTCGATCATCAAGAACTACCGCGGCCGCGGCGCCCGCTTCGTGCTGCCGGATCGCAGCGAGGTCACCATGACGGTGCCCTTCATGCGGGCCTACACCGAGCTGCTCGTGAAGACCTGCCACAAGCGCGGCGCCCACGCCATCGGCGGCATGAGCGCGTTCATCCCGAACCGCCGCGACCCCGAAGTCACCCGCCGCGCCGAGGAGAAGGTGCGCGCCGACAAGCAGCGCGAGGCGACCGACGGCTTCGACGGCACCTGGGTCGCCCACCCCGACCTGATCCCCGTCGCGCAGGCCGAGTTCGACGCCGTGCTCGGCGACCGGCCCAACCAGATCGACCGTCAGCGCGACGACGTCGAGGTGACCGCGGCGCAGCTGCTCAACGTGCACATCGGCCGCGACATCACCGAAGCCGGCGTGCGAGAGAACGTCTCGATCGGCATCCGCTACATCGAGGCCTGGCTGCGCGGCCTCGGCGCCGTCGCCATCGACAACCTCATGGAGGACGCCGCGACCGCCGAGATCAGCCGCTCGCAGATCTGGCAGTGGATCCACCAGGACCAGTCGACCGCCGAGGGCACCCGCATCACACGCGAGTGGGTCTCCGAGCTGGTGCGCGAGGCCGTCGCCGGTTTCGATCGCTTCGAGGGCGACCGCTACGACGACGCGGCAGATCTGTTCGCAGACGTGGCGCTCGGCGACGACTTCCCGACGTTCCTCACGGTGCCCGCCTACAGCCGCTACCTCGTGGACGCGTAGAACTCCACGGGGACGAGCGGTGAGGAGACCTCGGGCCTAGCGGCCCGAGGTCTCCTCGCGTCTGGCCGCCTGTTCGATCGCCGGCCCGAGCTCGTCGATCACGAGCGTGTCATTGTCGAGCTGGCCCGTTCGGTAGGCGGCGCGACCGACCATGTGCGCGGCGACGGGCGCGGTGAGCGACTGGAACACGAACACCGGGATCAGCGCGAGCAGCGTCGTGACGGAGCGCTGATCGAGCGCAATGGCCGCGATGACGAGCAGCAGCCCGAAGATCTGCGGCTTCGTGGCGGCGTGCAGGGGGCTCAGGGCGTCAGGGAAGCGCAGCAGGCCGATCCCCGCGGCGACAGAGAGCACGGCTGCGAGCAGCACGCACACCACGGCGGCGATGTCCATGAGCTGCTCGACGAGTTCGAGGTCAAACATGGCCGGCTCCCCTCGGCGGCTCGGGCGGCGTCGCGGGCGATTCGGCGCGCCGCTTCACGTAGCGCGCCACGACGATCGTCGCGAAGGTGGCGGTGGCCGCGATGACGGTCATCAGCGGAATCGTATCGGTGTGGCCGCGCACCACCATATCGGTGCCGACCGCCAGCATCAGGGTGGTCAGCAGCACATCGGAGGCGACCATGCGGTCGAGGATCGTGGGGCCGCGCACGATGCGAACGATCGCGGCGAGGGCCGTGAAGGTGAGCCCCGCGCCCGCGGCGAGGGTGAGGATCGTCATCGCGGTGCTCATCGCAGGGCCCTCATCTCTTCTCGGGAGCCGACGCTCATCACGAGCAGCCGCTCGATGCGGTGCGCGTCGCGGCGCATCGCGGTGATCTCCTTCTGCGTGGGCGTGTTGAGCACGTGCAGGTAGAGGACCGACCGGAAGCGATCCACCTCGGCCACGAGGGATCCGGGGATCAGCGAGGTGGTGAGGCCCACCATCGTGAGGATGAAGTCGGACCGGGTGCGCAACCGCACGGCGATGATCGAGCACGGGGGCGGCGGGCCTGGGCGCACCGCGAGCCAGGCCACCTGCCAGGAGGCGAGCGCGAGGTGCCAGAGGAAGTAGCCGAGGTACAGCAGCGCGTACCAGACGTTGAAGCGGCCGGCGAGCTCGACGGGTGGCAGGTAGAAGACGCGCATCACCACGACGGCGACGCCGATGCCGCTCACCACCGACAGCAGCGAGACCTCGTGCCACAGCATCGTCCACAGCAGCACGAGCCCCACCAGCAGCGGCAGTTCGTGCAGGCGCACGCCCCACTCGGCGCGCCGCGCCGCGCGCGGCGTCGAGAATCCGGTGTCGCTCATCTCCCGTCCTCCTCGGGTCGGGTGTCGCCGCTGCCGCCGCCGAGCGCGCCCGGGCTGTCGCCGAGCACGAGCTCGACCATCTCGCCGGGCAGCGCCATGTCGCGGCCCGCCCGGTCGGCGTAGGCGTAGAGCGGTCCCGCGAACACCGTGAGCGCGATGCTCACCGTCACCATGCCCGCAGTCGCGGCGAACATGAGGCGCGGGATCTCCTTCTGCTCCTGGTTGGGCGTCGCGTCCGGGGCGTCCTGCAGCCGCTCGAGCAGCGCTTCCTCGCGCTCGCGCAGCATGAGCGCCTCGGTGGTGGGAGCCTTGAGGCTGCGGGCCTCGGCCTCGGCCCGCTTCTTCGGGCGCCAGAACGCGAGCACCCAGGCGCGCGCCAGAGCGTAGAGCGTGAGCAGCGACACGAGGGCGCCGATCCCCATGAGCCAGTAGGCGGCGGGCGTCGCGAGTTCCGCGGCGACCGTGAAGAGCCCGAGCTTGCCGATGAAGCCCGAGAACGGCGGGATGCCGCCCAGGTTGAGCATCGGGATGAAGAACAGCACCGCGATCACGGGCGCCGCGCGCAGCATGCCGCCGAGCCCGGCGAGCGAGGTGGTGCCGCCCTGCCGCTCGATCAGCCCCACCGCGAGAAACAGCGTGGTCTGCACGATGATGTGGTGGGCGATGTAGTAGATCGTCGCCGCGAAGCCCGCGGCGTTCGCCATGCCGATGCCGAAGATCATGTAGCCGATGTGGCTGATGAGCGTGAACGAGAGCAGTCGTTTGATGTCGAGTTGCGAGACGGCGCCCAGGATGCCCACGAGCAGCGTGAGCCCGGCCACCACCATCAGCACGGTGTCCACGCTCGACTGGGGGAAGAGCAGCGTCTGGCTGCGGATGATCGCGTAGACGCCCACCTTCGTCAGCAGACCCGCGAACACCGCGGTGACGGGCGCCGGTGCGGTCGGGTAGGAGTCGGGCAGCCAGAACGACAGCGGGAAGACGGCCGCCTTGATCCCGAACGCGATGAGCAGCGCGAGGTTGAGCAGCAGCTGGATCTCGCTCGGAAGCTCGGCGATGCGCACCGTCAGCTGTGCCATGTTGACCGTGCCGGTCGCGCCGTAGATGAGCGCGATCGCGGCGAGGAACAGCACCGACGAGACGAGCGACACGATCACGTAGGTGACGCCCGCGCGGATGCGCTGCGCGGTGCCGCCGAGGGTGATGAGCACGTAGCTCGACACCAGCAGGATCTCGAAACCGACGTAGAGGTTGAAGAGGTCACCCGCGATGAAAGCGTTGAACACGCCCGCGCCCAGCACGAGGTAGGTCGGGTAGTAGATGGAGACCGGGGTCTCCTCGTCTCCGTCGGCGAGGCCCTGCCCGATCGAGAAGACGAACACCCCGAGCAGCACCACCGACGAGACGACCAGCATGAGCGCCGAGACGCGGTCGACCACGAGCGCGATGCCGAAGGGGGCGGCCCAGCCGCCCACCTCCATCACGACGGTGCCGTTCACGTCGACGAGCCACATGAGCGCGCCGCTCAACACGAGCACGGCCGTGAGTGCGAGCAGGGTGATGCCCTGCTGCAGTTTGCGGTGCCCGGGCACGGCGAGCGCGAGCGCGGCGCTCGCGAGCGGCACGAGCACCACGAGGGGGATGAGCATGATCATCGCCGGTCCTCCCCCGGTCGTTCGGATGCGGGATCCGCGGCCCGCTCGTCGCGGTCGTCGGCGCCCGCACCGGCGGCGCCCGCCGACGCACGCTCATCGTCGTCGGAGGAGGAGTCGTCGTCTTCGTCGTCGTCCGAGAACTCCGGGGTCTCGGCGAGATCCTCGTCGGTGACCTCATCGGTGGTGAGCGCCTCGGTGGTCGCGAGCTCGAGGTCGGCCTCGTCGTCGTGCACCCGGTCGTCCATGTCCTGCGCGAGGCGCCACGAGCGGTAGATGAGGGCCAGCAGGAACGCGCTCACCCCGAAGGTGATCACGATTGCCGTGAGGATGAACGCCTGCGGCAGCGGATCGCTCATCTCGTCGGCGGGACCGTCGCCGATGGGCGCCGCGCCGAAGGAGCCCGACATCAGGAAGATGAGCAGGTTCGTGGCGTTGCCCACCAGCAGGAAGCCGAGCAGCAGGCGCGTCAGCGTACGGTCGAGCATGAGGTAGACGCCGCAGGCGTAGAGCACGACCATCGCGGCGACGAGTACGAGCGGCATCGTCATCGGCTCTGCACCTCCTCTTCCTCGAATGATGCGGTCTCGGCTTCCTCGTGCTCATCGATCTCGGCGCCGAGGCTGCGGAGCACATCGAGGATCAGGCCGAACACCACGAGGTACACGCCGACGTCGAAGAGCGTCGACGTGACGAGGGACACCACTCCGAAGGGGCCGAGGTCGACGTCGACCCAGGCCGAGGCCAGGGCCGACTGGCCGAAGAACATCGGGAGCAGCGCCATCGACACGGCGAGGGCGAGGCCCGTGCCGAGGATGCGACCGGCATCGAGCGGCACCGTCGCGCCGAGCTCGTAGCGCCCGCCCGCGAGATAGCGCGCCACGAGGGCGAGCCCAGCCACGAGGCCGCCCGCAAAACCGCCGCCCGGGGTGTTGTGCCCCGTCAGCAGCAGGTAGATCGAGAGGATAATGAGGCCGTGGAAGACGAGTCTCACGACGACCTCGAGCAGGATCGACCGGTGGGCCGGATCGAGGTGGCGGCCCGCGAGCAGCCACGCGACGCGACGCGCCGGATGATCCGGATCGGCGACGTGCATGAGGTGGGCTCGCGCCTCGGAACGCGCGGCGCGGCGCGTCAGTTTGGGACGCAGATCGGCGCGGGTGCGCAGGAAGACGAGCGAGGCGACGCCGGTCGCAGCGGCGAGGATCACGGAGAGCTCGCCCATCGTGTCCCAGCCGCGGATGTCGACGAGCATCACGTTCACGGCGTTGTAGCCGTGCCCGCCGGCCGCGGCGAGGCCGGGGATCTGCAGCGAGATCGGCTCGGCGATGCGCGAGCCGAGCGCGACGACGGCGAAGGCGCCGATCACGAGCCCCACCGCGACACCGATGGTCACACGGATCCAGCGCACCCTGCGGCTGGACGCCGAACCCATGCGCTGCGGCAGGCGGCGGATCACCAGCACGAAGGCGATCAGCGTGACCGTCTCGACGAGCGCCTGCGTGAGGGCGAGGTCGGGGGCGCCGTGCATGGCGAAGATCGCGGCCATGCCGTACCCGGTGACGCCCACCAGCACGACCGATTGGAAACGGGTGCGGGCGCGCAGCGAGAAGATCGCGGCCACGATCATGATGATCGCGATGGGCACCTGAACGGGCGAGCTCATCAGCTCGATCTCCGCGGGCCACTCCCCCGTCACGAGCAGCGTGCCGCCGAGGGCGCCGACCATCACGATGAGGATCACCGCGAGGTAGAACGGCAGCGATCCGCGCTGCGTGATCGCGGTGATCCGCACCGCGGCCGTGTCGAGCCAGTGGGTGATCACCCAGTAGGCGTGCGACGCCGAGAAGCGCTCGGGCAGCGCCGGGATGACCGCCCTCATACGCGACAGCAGCATCGCGAGCACGCTGCCGAGCAGCAGCACCGCGGCCGAAGCCGCGAGCGGCAGGGTGAACCCGTGCCACAGCGCGAGGTGCTCGGGGTGCTCGGTCGCGTGCGGCACCGTGGCCTGCAGCAGCGGATCGATCGGCGACGCGAGCAGCCCGCCGGCGAGTGCCAGCAGCGCGAACGCCGCGGGTGCCACGAAGAGCACGGGGGCCGGGCGGTGCACGATCGAGCACTCGCTGGTTCCCGGTTTGTCGGCGAACGCCCCCCAGAGGAAGCGGCCCATGTAGGCGACGGTGAGCACGCTGCCCACCAGGGCGACGAAGAAGGCGAAGTACGCGAGGGGTTCCGACTCGCCGATGCGCAGCAGCTCGGTGAAGGCCGACTCCTTCGCGACGAAGCCGATGAACGGCGGCGCGCCGGCCATGGAGGCCGCGGCCGCGATGGTGAGCACCGCGAGGACGGGCATACGACGGCTGAGGCCGCAGAGCTTGCGCAGGTCGCGGGTGCCGGTGGAGTGGTCGATGATGCCCACGGCGAGGAACAGCGGGGCCTTCGCGACCGCGTGCGCGAAGAGCAGCGCGAAGCCTGCGTAGGAGGCGCGCGGATCGCCGACGCCGAACACCATGACGAGCAGGCCGAGTTGGCTGACCGTGCCGTGGGCCACGATCAGCTTGATGTCGAACTGCTTGAGCGCGCGGATGCCGCCGTTGATCATCGTGACCGCGCCGAGGATCACGAGCGTCTCGCGGTAGCCGGGCACGTCGCTGAAGCCGGGGCCGATGCGCGCGATCAGGTAGATGCCGGCCTTCACCATCGCTGCCGCGTGCAGGTACGCGCTGACCGGCGTGGGCGCTGCCATCGCGCCCGGCAACCAGAAGTGGAAGGGGAAGATCGCCGATTTCGAGAGCGCGCCCACGAGCAGCAGATAGACGGCGGTCGTCGCGACGGCCCCCTGGGGCGGGTCGGCGACGATCTCGGACAGCAGCGGCGTGCCCGCCTGCTGCGCGAGCAGCACGAAGCCGACCAGCATGGCGAGCCCGCCGAGCGTCGTCACCATGAGGGCCTGCAGCGACGCCGCGTTGGCCGTGCGCAGACGCGTCGCGTGACCGATGAGCAGGAAGGAGAACACCGTGGTGCCCTCCCAGAAGATGAAGAGCAGGTAGATGTCGTCGGCCAGCACGAGCCCGAGCATCGAAGTCGCGAAGCCCATGAAGACCCCGGCGAAGCGCGCGAGACCCTGCTCGCCGTCCTCGAAGTAGCTCGCGCAGTAGAGCAGCACCAGGGCGCCGGCCCCCGTCACCAGCAGGGCGAAGAGCGCCGAGACCGAGTCGAGTCGCAGCGTGATGCTCAAGTCGAGCTGCGGCACCCACTGCACCGTCTCGACGAGCGCCTCGCCCGAGAACACGGGCTGCGAGATCCAGAGCAGCACCGCAAAGACGCCCGTGACCAGGATGGCGAGGGCCACGAAGGTGCGTCGCCCGAAACGACGGACGATCGGGTGGGCGATGACGGCGCTGAGAGCGAGGAGGAGCAGCATGCTCGTCATCGCTCCCATAGGCGGCCTGCTTCCGTCACGTCGGTCGTCTCGTCGATCCATTCTATCGGAACCGAAGGCTCGGCTCCTGATAGCGCCGGGGCCCGGGCGCGGCGTCGACGGCCACCCCGAAAACGCGAAAAGCCCTGATGATTCCGCCGTCTCTGGCGAGCTCATCAGGGCTTTCCTGAAAAGGTGTCCGGCGGTGTCCTACTCTCCCACGAGGTCCCCCTCGCAGTACCATCGGCGCTGTCAGTCTTAGCTTCCGGGTTCGGAATGTGACCGGGCGTTTCCCTGACGCTATGGCCGCCGTAACTCTATCAACATGTCGACACAACCCCACCCCGGAGTGATACTCGGGGCGTGTGTGGGGGTTGCGGGCCGTCTGTTGGGAACCACAAAGTGGACGCGATACATCGTTACGTTAATTGCTTACTTCCGCTCACACCATCCGGGAACCGGATGCTGCTGCGGGGTGTTATCAAGTCGTCGGCTTATTAGTACCAGTCAGCTCCACACGTTGCCGTGCTTCCACATCTGGCCTATCAACCCAGTCATCTACTGGGAGCCTCACACACTCAAAGGTGTACGGAGATCTCATCTCGAGGCCGGCTTCCCGCTTAGATGCTTTCAGCGGTTATCCATCCCGAACGTAGCCAACCAGCCATGCCCTTGGCAGAACAACTGGCACACCAGAGGTCCGTCCAACCCGGTCCTCTCGTACTAGGGTCAGATCCTCTCAAATCTCCAACGCGCGCAGAGGATAGGGACCGAACTGTCTCACGACGTTCTAAACCCAGCTCGCGTACCGCTTTAATGGGCGAACAGCCCAACCCTTGGGACCAACTCCAGCCCCAGGATGCGACGAGCCGACATCGAGGTGCCAAACCATGCCGTCGATATGGACTCTTGGGCAAGATCAGCCTGTTATCCCCGAGGTACCTTTTATCCGTTGAGCGACAGCGCTTCCACAAGCCACTGCCGGATCACTAGTCCCGACTTTCGTCCCTGCTCGACCTGTCAGTCTCACAGTCAAGCTCCCTTGTGCACTTACACTCGCCACCTGATTGCCAACCAGGTTGAGGGAACCTTTGGGCGCCTCCGTTACTTTTTGGGAGGCAACCGCCCCAGTTAAACTACCCACCAGGCACTGTCCCAGAACCCGATCAGGGTCCGTAGTTAGATATCCAATATGACCAGAGTGGTATTTCAACAACGACTCCACCCGAACTAGCGTCCGAGCTTCACAGTCTCCCACCTATCCTACACAAGCCACACCGAACACCAATACCAAGCTGTAGTAAAGGTCACGGGGTCTTTCCGTCCTTCTGCGCGTAACGAGCATCTTTACTCGTACTGCAATTTCGCCGAGTTCACGGTGGAGACAGCTGGGAAGTCGTTACGCCATTCGTGCAGGTCGGAACTTACCCGACAAGGAATTTCGCTACCTTAGGATGGTTATAGTTACCACCGCCGTTTACTGGGGCTTAAATTCAAAGCTTCGAACCGAAGTTCTAACCTCTCCTCTTAACCTTCCAGCACCGGGCAGGCGTCAGTCCGTATACGTCCACTTGCGTGTTGGCACGGACCTGTGTTTTTAGTAAACAGTCGCTTCCCACTGGTCTCTGCGGCCACCACACCCTTTCGGAGCAAGTCCTAATAAGTGGATGGCCCCCCTTCTCCCGAAGTTACGGGGGCATTTTGCCGAGTTCCTTCACCATGATTATCTCGATCTCCTGAGTATTCTCTACCTGACCACCTGAGTCGGTTTGGGGTACGGGCAACAGCAAACCTCGCGCCGATGCTTTTCTTGGCAGCATAGGATCACCAGCTTCCCCATACGGGTCCGCATCGCGTCTCACCCAAAGAACCGATCTCTTAAACCGATTCGGGCTACACGCTTACACCGGGACAACCATCGCCCGGCACTGGCTACCTTCCTGCGTCACACCTCACGCTCACCACCCCACTTCGGGTTCACAGCCGCAACCCGGACATCACCCGAAGGATCCGTCCAAGCATTGGTTTGTTTAGCACTACTGGTTAGGTCTTTGACGGTTTACCGCCGGTACGGGAATATCAACCCGTTGTCCATCGACTACGCCTGTCGGCCTCGCCTTAGGTCCCGACTTACCCAGGGCAGATTAGCTTGACCCTGGAACCCTTGGTCTTCCGGAGGACGGGTTTCTCACCCGTCTTTCGCTACTCATGCCTGCATTCTCACTCGTGTGGCATCCACGACTGGATCACTCCGCCGCTTCACTCGCCACACGACGCTCTCCTACCCATCCAACGAACTGAACCACGAAGGCTTGTCTATACGCTGAATGCCGCAACTTCGGTGGTGTGCTTGAGCCCCGTTACATTGTCGGCGCGGAATCACTTGACCAGTGAGCTATTACGCACTCTTTCAAGGGTGGCTGCTTCTAAGCCAACCTCCTGGTTGTCACAGCAACTCCACATCCTTTTCCACTTAGCACACGCTTTGGGACCTTAGTTGGCGATCTGGGTTGTTTCCCTCTCGACTATGAAGCTTATCCCCCACAGTCTCACTGCTGCGCTCTCACTTACCGGCATTCGGAGTTTAGCTGACGTCAGTAACCTTGTAGGGCCCATCGGCCATCCAGTAGCTCTACCTCCGGCAAGAAACACGCAACGCTGCACCTAAATGCATTTCGGAGAGAACCAGCTATCACGAAGTTTGATTGGCCTTTCACCCCTATCCACAGCTCATCCCCTCAGTTTTCAACCTAAGTGGGTTCGGCCCTCCACGCGCTCTTACACGCGCTTCAGCCTGGCCATGGATAGATCACTTCGCTTCGGGTCTAGGACACGCGACTAAAATTGCCCTATTCAGACTCGCTTTCGCTACGGCTACCCCACACGGGTTAACCTCGCCACGTATCGCTAACTCGCAGGCTCATTCTTCAAAAGGCACGCCGTCACACCTACAAGGGTGCTCCGACGGATTGTAAGCAAACGGTTTCAGGTACTCTTTCACTCCCCTCCCGGGGTACTTTTCACCTTTCCCTCACGGTACTAGTCCGCTATCGGTCATCTGGGAGTATTTAGGCTTATCAGGTGGTCCTGACAGATTCACACGGGATTTCTCGGGCCCCGTGCTACTTGGGATACACACCACGCAGTGCCACCATTTCGGATACGGGGCTCTCACCCACTCCGGCCCGCCGTTCCAAGCGGTTCTCCTATAGCTACACATTCACGTCCGAGGGTCAGCAGCCCCTCACGGCATGTCCCGCAACCCCGATCGTGCAACCCCTGCCAGGTATCACACACGACCGGTTTAGCCTCATCCGGGTTCGCTCGCCACTACTACCGGAATCACATGTTGTTTTCTCTTCCTGTGGGTACTGAGATGTTTCACTTCCCCACGTTCCCTCTACCCGCCCTATATATTCAGGCGGGAGTCACCAGGTACGCACGCGCCCTGGCGGGGTTTCCCCATTCGGAAATCCTCGAATCATAGCACGTTTATCGGCTCCCCGAGGCTTATCGCAGATTACTACGTCCTTCTTCGGCTCCAGATGCCAAGGCATCCACCGTTTGCTCTTAAAAACTTGAAATCACATAAGCATTTATCGAAACACACACCACCCACAAACCCGAAGATCCGCGGCCGGTGTGCGACCAATGAAATTAAAGTATCAACCAACCCCAACACAACACTCCCACCCAAAAGCAGGAACCCTGTACTGACGTCGGCTAGATGCTCGCGTCCACTGTGTAGTTCTCAACGTACGGCCGATCCCGCCGCCATGGACAACACGTTCCATGACAACAGGCCAGAAGAAATCAGTCCACCCACCCCCCAAAAGAGGGGCAGATCGGCTGGTCCTCCAGGACCCAATAGTATGCACTCGCCGCAACCCCGCTCACACACCCCCACGTTCCAGCAACATCTCCACGAATGAAGACGCCGCGTACTAGCACAGGCGAGCAAACCGGCTTGCTTGTCATATGTTCCACCCATGAGCAGCCAGCACCACACATTCGGTGATGATCTGACCATTCTGCGACAGCGTAGCTGTCGAGTGCTCCTTAGAAAGGAGGTGATCCAGCCGCACCTTCCGGTACGGCTACCTTGTTACGACTTAGTCCTAATCACCAGTCCCACCTTCGACAGCTCCCTCCCACAAGGGGTTAGGCCACCGGCTTCGGGTGTTACCGACTTTCATGACTTGACGGGCGGTGTGTACAAGGCCCGGGAACGTATTCACCGCAGCGTTGCTGATCTGCGATTACTAGCGACTCCGACTTCATGGGGTCGAGTTGCAGACCCCAATCCGAACTGAGACCGACTTTTTGGGATTCGCTCCACCTCGCGGTATCGCAGCCCTTTGTATCGGCCATTGTAGCATGCGTGAAGCCCAAGACATAAGGGGCATGATGATTTGACGTCATCCCCACCTTCCTCCGTGTTGACCACGGCAGTATCCCATGAGTTCCCACCATAACGTGCTGGCAACATAGGACGAGGGTTGCGCTCGTTGCCGGACTTAACCGAACATCTCACGACACGAGCTGACGACAACCATGCACCACCTGTATACGAGTGTCCAAAGAGTCCTGCATCTCTGCAGTGTTCTCGTATATGTCAAGCCTTGGTAAGGTTCTTCGCGTTGCATCGAATTAATCCGCATGCTCCGCCGCTTGTGCGGGCCCCCGTCAATTCCTTTGAGTTTTAGCCTTGCGGCCGTACTCCCCAGGCGGGGAACTTAATGCGTTAGCTACGACACAGAACCCGTGGAACAGGCCCTACATCTAGTTCCCAACGTTTACGGCATGGACTACCAGGGTATCTAATCCTGTTCGCTCCCCATGCTTTCGCTCCTCAGCGTCAGTAGCGGCCCAGAGATCTGCCTTCGCCATCGGTGTTCCTCCTGATATCTGCGCATTCCACCGCTACACCAGGAATTCCAATCTCCCCTACCGCACTCTAGCCTGCCCGTACCCACTGCAGGCCCGAGGTTGAGCCTCGGGTTTTCACAGCAGACGCGACAAGCCGCCTACGAGCTCTTTACGCCCAATAATTCCGGACAACGCTTGCACCCTACGTATTACCGCGGCTGCTGGCACGTAGTTAGCCGGTGCTTTTTCTCCAGGTACCGTCACCCAAAGGCTTCTTCCCTGACAAAAGAGGTTTACAACCCGAAGGCCGTCATCCCTCACGCGGCGTTGCTGCATCAGGCTTGCGCCCATTGTGCAATATTCCCCACTGCTGCCTCCCGTAGGAGTCTGGGCCGTGTCTCAGTCCCAGTGTGGCCGGTCACCCTCTCAGGCCGACTACCCGTCGTCGCCATGGTGAGCCATTACCTCACCATCAAGCTGATAGGCCGCGAGTCCATCCATGTCCGATAAATCTTTCCAACACCTCACCATGCAGTGGATGCTCGTATCCAGTATTAGACGCCGTTTCCAGCGCTTATCCCAGAGACATGGGCAGGTTACTCACGTGTTACTCACCCGTTCGCCACTCATCCACCCGAGCAAGCTCGGGCTTCAGCGTTCGACTTGCATGTGTTAAGCACGCCGCCAGCGTTCGTCCTGAGCCAGGATCAAACTCTCCGTAAAAAAACAATGCAGACCAGCCACCGGAATAAGGCAACCAGCTGCGAGTTTGACCTGACAACAGACCATCATTACTGACAATCTCGTTATCCAAAAAAGGAATCTCCAACACCAACCAAAACAGCCGATGCCGGGGATAAATAATTGGCATATGACAATCAAGTGCACACTATTGAGTTCTCAAAGACCAGACACCACCCGTACCAGCCAAAGCCTTCCGAACAGCAACCTGTCTAAGCTAGCACATATTCTGTGCCCGCTGCGCATTAGTTTGAACCGAACCGCTCTGCGGCCCGGCTTCGTTGCGCTGACAAGGGAATACATTACGCAGATCCAGGAGCCCCCGCAACACGCGACCGTTTCCCGGGCGTGTCGCCGCATGATTCCGCGGATTCACCTCTTCGCCACCTGCTCGACGCCCGGCACCGCTACGCCCCGCACTGGCCCGATATCGGCTGTTTCCCGTTCACTGCGCCGGTTTCCCGGGCGCGCCGCGACGACCGGCCGGGTGCGGTCTACAGGTTGACGGGCGCACACCCCTGCTCGGGCGCTCCCCGATCTTCGACACCGACCGCGAGCGCTCGACCCCTTCCTCGCCATACCCCCTCGTCGTGTTCCGACCCCTCTGTCACCGCTCCCCTGCTTAGATGGACTCCGTGACTGAGCAGACCGCATCGCCCCTTCCCCCCTCCCCCGCAGACTTCGGGTTCGCCGTCGAGCATCGCCTCGACGAGGGCGGGGATCACGGCGGCGACGGCCGGCCGCTCGGCCGGGCCGGCACGATCCGCACCCCCCACGGCGACATCCAGACCCCCGCCTTCATCCCCGTAGGCACGAAGGCGACGGTGAAGGCTCTGCTGCCCGAGACCGTCGGCCGACTCGGCGGCCAGGCCGTGCTCGCGAACGCCTACCACCTGTTCCTGCAGCCCGGCAGCGACATCGTCGACGAGGCCGGCGGCTTCGGCAGCTTCATGAACTGGCACGGCCCCACCTTCACCGACTCGGGCGGCTTCCAGGTGATGTCGCTCGGCGTCGGCTTCAAGAAGGTCATCTCGATGACCGAGGGCATGCACCAGAGCGACGACGTCATCGCGAAGAACAAGGAGCGCCTCGCGCACGTCGACGAGGACGGTGTCACCTTCAAGTCGTTCCTCAACGGGGATCGCCACCGCTTCACCCCCGAGGTGTCGATGCGCATCCAGCACCAGCTGGGCGCCGACATCATCTTCGCCTTCGACGAGTGCACGACCCTGTTCAACACCCGCGCCTACCAGGAGGATTCCGTCGACCGCACCGCCCGCTGGGCCGTGCGGTGCCTCGACGAGCACGCCCGGCAGACGGCCGAGCGGTCCCACCGCCCCTACCAGGCCCTGTTCGGCGTGGTGCAGGGCGCCCAGTACGAGGATCTGCGCCGCAAGGCGGCCCGCGGGCTCGCCCAGATGAGCGGCGCCGACGCCCCCGAGCAGCAGTTCGACGGGTTCGGCATCGGCGGCGCGCTCGAGAAGGCGGAGCTCGGCACGATCTGCGGCTGGGTGAGCGACGAACTGCCCGAGAACAAGCCCCGTCACCTGCTCGGCATCTCCGAACCCGACGACCTCTTCGCCGGCATCGCGGCCGGCGCCGACACGTTCGACTGCGTCGCCCCGTCACGGCAGGCGCGCGGCGGCACCATGTACTCGAGCACGGGCCGCATCAACGCGAAGGCGGCGACCCAGCGCCGACGCTTCGAGCCGCTCGACCCCGAGTGCGACTGCTACACGTGCGAGAACTACACCGCCGCCTACCTGCACCACCTCTTCAAGGCGAAGGAGATGCTGTCGTCGACCCTCGCGACGATCCACAACGAGCGCTTCATCGTGCGTCTCGTGGAGCGCATCCGGGCATCGATCATCGACGGCACCTTCGTGGAGCTGCGCGAGGAGGTGCTGGGCCGCCAGTACGGGATGGAGTTCGCTCGGGAGGCCGCGGCGCGCTACGCCCGCTGATCGAACCGACCGCCGCGCATGCCGCGGCGGCGGCGGCAGCGGCGCGGCGCGACGGGCAGTCGGGCGCGCGGGGTCGCCGCCGACGACCAGGGCCCCGAGCGCGCCGACCCGGCGGCTCGTCCGGCAGTGCGTCCGCTACGCGGCGGTGCCGCGTTCCTCGGCGGCGCGAACGGCGCGGATCACGCGCGTCGTCACCGGCAGCAGCACGATCTCGGCGAGCACCTTCACCACGTAGCCGAGCACGATGTACATCACGAAGTCGAGGCCGGTGATGATGCCGGCGAACGCGATGGTGCAGAACAGCAGCGTGTCGATCAGCTGACCGACGAGGGTCGAGCCGATGAGGCGGGTGCGCAGGAACCGGCCCGAGGTGCGCCGGCGCATGCGATCCAGCACCCACGCGTTCATCAGCTGCCCCGCGAGGAACGCGACCAGGCTCGCGGCCACGATGCGCGGCACGAAGCCGAGCACCGCGGCGAAGGCCTCCTGGTTCTCCCAGCCGTCGGCTGGCGGCGACACCTGCACGGCGAGGATCGTGAGCGACGCGACCAGGGCGAGCCCGAACGCCGTGAGGATCGCGCGGCGCGAGGCCTTCAGCCCGTAGACCTCGGCGAGCACGTCGCCCAGGATGTAGGCGAGCGGGAAGAGGAACACGCCGCCGTCGAACACGAGCGGCAGCGAGAACTCTCCGAAGGGGATCGCGCCGAACGCGATCGGCTTGACCGCAACCACGTTCGAGATGAGCAGGATGCCCACGAAGATCGCCGAGATCAGCGCGTAGCGCCCTCCCGCCGAGGCGGCGCGTGCGCCGGGCGTGAGGTACTTCGACGGATCCTCGGTTCCCTGTACGGCGTTCATCTGCTGCGTCTCACTCATCGATCATTCCCACCCCGAGCATGCCTCGGATCATATCCATGTTCAACTTGGCCGCCACGCGGGCGCCGTTGCCGGCCGCGATGATCAGCTGCTGCGGCCCGGGCGGCACGATGTCTCCCACCGCGTACACGCCGCGCACCGAGGTCTCGCCGCGCTCGTCGACCACCACGAGCCCCCAGTCGTCGCGCTCGATCTCGAGCTCGCCCATGAACTCGACCGGAGCGTGCCAGCGCGGCCGCACGAAACCGCCGACGCGGGGAACGACCTCGCCGTCGGCGAGCCGCACCCCCGTCATCTCGGCCTTCTCGCCCACGATGTCGTCGATCGCGCGTCGCTCGACCCGCACCCCGATGGAGGCGAGCTGCGCCTCCTGCTCGGGGCGCAGGGTGTCGGCGCCGTTCGTGAAGACGATCAGGTCTGAGCTGAATCGGCTGATGAGCAGGGCGCGGGCGAAGAGATCGCTCGTCTCACCGATCAGCACGAGCGGCTTGTCGGTCTTCTCGAAGCCGTCGCACTCGACGCAGCTGTGCAGGGCCGTGCCGTAGTAGGCGCGGATCATGGGAAGCGCCGGCAGATCCTCGGTGAGCCCCGCGGCGATGAGCACGCGACGCGCGACGTACTCGACATCGGCGGCGCCGCGGATGCCGGTGCCCCTCACGCGGAAGCCGATGCCGTCGGGGAATCCCGCCGTGATCGCTTCGTCGGCGGAGAGCGGGATCACCTCGCGCGTCATCGCCTGCGAGAAGACGGCCGTGGGGTACGCCTCGAACTCCTCGCGGCCGAGCCGACGCAGTTCGAGCGGCGACGCGCCGTCACGGGTGAGGAAGCCGTGGGACTGCAGTGTGGCCGAGTGCCGCGGGCGGTTCGAGTCGAGGATCGCGATGCGCCGATTGGCGCGTACGAGCTGCAGCCCGGCCGAGAGCCCGGCGGGGCCGCCACCGATGATCGCGACGCCGACGCGGTTCACCCCGTCGTCGGGCTCGTCGGCGAGCTCGCCCGTCCGGGAGCCCGTCGGCTCGAAAGGCTTCGACTGCTGGCCGGCCGACACTGCTACCCCCGATCCGCGAGCTGCGCCTCGAGCCGCAGCAGGCGCGCGAACGACTCGTCGCGGCCCAGCAGCTCGAACGACTCGAAGAGCGGCGGGGAGACTCGGCGGCCGGACGCAGCGACGCGCAGCGGCCCGAAGGCGAGGCGCGGTTTGAGGCCGAGCCCGTCGATGAGGGCGGCCTGCAGCGCGGCCTGGATGCGCTCGGTCTGCCACTCGGTCTCGGGCACGGCCTCGAGCGCCGAGATGCTCGCGGCGAGCACCTGCGGGGCGTCGTCCTTGAGCGACTTCAGCGCGTCGTCCTCGTAGACGAGGGCGTCGGCGGAGGTGAACAGGAAGCCCATGAGACCCACCACGTCGGAGAGCACGGTGATGCGGCTCTGCACGAGCGGCACCGCGCGGCGCACCACGTCGAGCTGCTGCTCACCGGGCTCGACCGGCAGCGCGCCGCCCGCGATCAGGTAGGGCAGGATGCGCGACTCGAAGTCGCTCTCGGAGAGGAGACGGATGTGGTCGGCGTTGATCGCGTCGGCCTTCTTCTGGTCGAAGCGGGCCGGGTTCGGGTTGACGTCTGCGACGTCGAACGCCGCCACCATCTCGTCGCGCGAGAACACGTCGCGATCCGGGGCCAGCGACCAGCCGAGCAGCGACAGGTAGTTGAGCAGCCCCTCGGGGATGAAGCCGCGCGAGCGGTGGTGGAGCAGGTTCGACTCGGGGTCGCGCTTCGACAGCTTCTTGTTGCCCTCCCCCATGACGTAGGGCAGGTGGCCGAACTGCGGGATCGCCTGTTCGATGCCGAGGTCGACGAGCGCGCCGTGCAGCGCGATCTGACGCGGTGTCGACGAGAGCAGATCTTCGCCGCGCAGCACGTGGGTGATGCCCATGAGCGCGTCGTCGACCGGGTTGACGAGCGTGTACAGCGGAGCTCCGTTGGGGCGCACGACCACGAAGTCGATCGTCGACCCGGCGGGGAACGAGATGTCGCCGCGCACGAGGTCGGTGAACGAGAGGTCGGTGTCGGGCACGCGGAAGCGCAGCGCGGGCTGGCGGCCCTCGGCGCGGAACGCCTCGCGCTGCTCGACGGTGAGGTCGCGATCGTAGTTGTCGTAGCCGAGCTGCTTCGGGCGGCCGGCGGCCTCGTTGCGGGCGTCGATCTCGTCGGCGGTCGAGTAGCTCTCGTAGAGGTAGCCGGCCTCGGTGAGGCGGGCGATCACGTCCTGGTAGATCTCACCGCGCTGCGACTGGCGGTAGGGCCCGTGGGGGCCGCCCACGTCGATGCCCTCGTCCCAGTCGAGGCCGAGCCAGCGCAGGGAGTCGAGGATCTGCGCGTAGCTCTCCTCGCTGTCGCGCGCCGCGTCGGTGTCTTCGATGCGGAACACGAAGGTGCCGCCCGTGTGCCGGGCGTACGCCCAGTTGAAGAGGGCGGTGCGCACCATGCCGACGTGCGGGGTGCCCGTCGGGGACGGGCAGAAGCGCACGCGCACGTCGCTGCCGGTTGCGGTGGAGAACTGGGAAACGCTGCTCGTAGACATCGTCTCCATTCTAGTGCCCGAGCGGCGGCGAAGAGGCGATCGCGCGCGCCCTCGTCGCGCTCCCGCACCGATCGACGTGAGAGCACCCCGATTCCGAGAGCATCGGTGCTTGAGCGTCGATCGGTGCGGTTACGGTGTTGCGGAACCACGGGGAGACGGCGGAACGGCGGCCCGACGGGAGCAGGGCGGAACGGAGGGAGAGCGGGCAGCGCCGGGGCTCAGCGGCGCACCCACAGCATCGCGAGCGCGCCGAGCGCCAGCAGGCCCCCGCTCACGAGCGCGAGGAACGAGAAGTCGCCGATCGCGAACACGACGCCCGAGAGGGCTCCGGCGATCGCGCCCGCGGCGCTCATGATCGTGTCGGATCGCCCCTGCCAGCGGGGCCGGTCGGCCGACGGCGTGACCTCGGTGAGCAGCGCTGCGCCCGCCACCGTGATGGCGCCCCAGCCGAGACCGAGCAGCACGAGCGCGATCTGCACGAGGGCGTGCGACGGACCCGCGAAGTAGGCGAGGGCAACGGCGCCGAGCAGCATGGCCCAGCCGATCCCGATCACCTGCAGTCGCCCGATGCGACCCGCGAGCACCCCGAACACGGGCGAGAGGGCGTACATGCCGGCGATGTGCAGGCTGAGGGTCACGCCCACGAGATGCGGTGTGCCCTCGTGGTGCATGAGGTGCAGCGGCGTCATCGCCATGATCGCCACCATGATGGCCCGGGCCATCGCGATCATGAAGACGGTGAGCACCTGGGGGCGGTTCGAGCGCGGGGCGGATCGGGATCCGGCTCCAGCCCCTCCCAGTGCCGGCCCGGGGCGCTCCGTCGACGACGACCGCGGTCGCGCCGCCGCTCTCGACGGGCGCGGCCGGCACCGTCGGCACGCTGTCGGTCTCGGGCGGCAGCCGGCGCGCGGTGAGCAGCGGATCCGGTCGCAGGCCGAACCAGTTGACGAGCACCGCGAGGACCTGCGCGACGAACGGGAACGCGAACACCCCCGCGAGCGGGGTGATGCCGAGCGCCTCCCCCACGACTGCCCCCGGGCCCATCAGGTTCGGGCCCACGACGGCGCCGACGGTGATGGCCCACGCCACGAGCGACAGGTCGCGCGCGCGGTTCTTCGGCAGCGCCAGATCGGTCGCGGCGAAGCGCGACATCAGCTGCACCGAGCTCGCAACGCCGAGCATGGCGATGCCCACCGCAAGCAGCCACCACTGGTCGACCACGGTCGAGTAGATCGCGACGACCGCTCCCAGCATCGCGATCGCGCTGCCGGTGACGAGCGCACGGCGACGTCCGTGGCGGGCCGCCACCCGGGCGAGCGGGATGCCGGCGACGGCGGCGCCCGCGTTGAACATGGCCGAGCCGAGCCCCGAGATCGCGTCGTTGCCGCTCACCTCTGCGAGCAGCAGCGCGCCCACCGAGAGCGAGGCGCCGACTCCGAGCCCGCCGAGGATCGTGGCCGCCGCCAGCACGGCGACGGTGCGGCGCTGCAGGCGCCCTCCCCGTTGCAACTCGTCGGTTTCGAGGGTCAGAGAGGCGGCGTTCACGCGACGGGCTCCAGCCCCCAGCACGAGCCGTCGACGCTCGCGAGCAGCCGCTTCGCGAGACGCACCTGGGGGCTCTCGTTCGCGGTGACCATGGAGACGATGCCGATCGTGCGGTAGCGGGGCGGGTCGAGCCGCAGCGCGTGCGCGTCGTCGGGCAGGGTGCGGGCCGCGGCGAGTGCGAGCCCCGGCACGAGGGCGACGGCACCCCCAGCCGCGGCCATCGCGAGCATCGCGGGCACGTTGTCGGTCTCCTGGATGATGTCGGGCTCGAAGCCGGCCTCGCCCGCCGCGCTCAGCAGGTGGCCGCGGCACTTCTCGCAGCCTGCGATCCAGTGGTCGGCCGCGAACTCGCCGAGCCTCACCTCGTCGCTGCCGGCGGCGCGGTCGTCGGAGGCCACGAGTCGCACCTCCTCGCGCCACAGCGGCAGGAAGGCGCTGCCAGCGGGAAGCTCGGCGGCTCCCTCGTAGTCGAAGATGAGGGCGCAGTCGACCTCGCCGTCGCGCAGCATCGCGGTCGCGGCGGGGGGCTCGGCCTCGCGGTACTGCAGGGCGACATCGGGGGCCTCGACCGCGAGCTCGCGCATCAGCGCCGGCACGAGCGTGGCGCTCGCGCTCGGGAAGCCGACCATGCGCAGCGTGCCCGCCCGCTCCCCGCGCAGATCGTCGATCGCGGCGAGCGCGGCGTCGATCTCGGCCACCACGGTGCGACCGTGGTCGGCGAGGATACGGCCGGCCGGGGTGAGGCGGATGCCGCGCCCGCTGCGCTCGATGAGCGGCACGGCGAGACGCGTCTCGACGCGCTTGATGCGCTGGCTCACGGCCGGCTGGCTCAGGCCGAGGCTCGCGGCCGCCGCGGTGAGCGAGCCCGTCGTCGCGAGCGCGTGCAGGATGCGCAACTCGGTCGAGTCGATCGAGCCGAGGGGGTCGGTGGTGCGGAGCGTGGTCATGCCATCGATGATACGCCAGCCATAACCGGGAATGAAGCAAAATATAAGAATGATTCTGTTTCATTATGCATCGCGGTCTCCTAGCCTGGCGGCATGACCGCCGACCAGGCCCCTGCCTCCCGCACCACTCACTCGGCTCTGCCCATCGCCGAGCTCGGATTCCGCGCCGGCGCCGGTTACCTCTCCGCGTGCACAGCGGGGCTGCCGACCGCCGCCACCGCACGGGCGATGCGGGCGTTCGTGGACGAGTGGGCTGCGGGGCGCGCCGACGCCCGCGCGCTCGGCGAGCAGGCCGACCGCTGCCGCGAGCTCTTCGCAGACCTCGCCGGTGTCGCCGCCGACCGCGTGGCGCTCGGCTCGCAGGTCTCTCAGCTCGTCGCCGTCGTCGCGAGCTCGGTGCCCGACGGCGCGGAGGTGATCTGCGCGACCGGCGACTTCTCCTCGCTCACCCACCCCTTCGAACAGCTCGCCCATCGCGGGGTGCGGGTGCGCTACGCGCCCGTGGCGCGGCTCGCCGACGAGGTGGGGCCGGACACGGCGCTCGTCGCGTTCTCGCTCGTGCAGTCAGCCTCGGGCGAAGTGGCCGACGCCGCGGCGATCAGGAGCTCCGCCGAGCGCGTCGGGGCGCGCACCCTCGTCGACCTCACCCAGTCGCTCGGCTGGCTACCCGTCGGCGCCGCGGCCTTCGACTTCACCGTCTGCCACGCCTACAAGTGGCTGTGCGCGCCCCGCGGCACGGCCTTCCTCACCGTGCGCGCCGGGCTCGACGACGAGCTCGTGCCGATGGCGGCCGGCTGGTACTCGGCCGACGACGTCTGGAGCTCCTGCTACGCGGGGCACACGCCCCTCGCCGCGGGTGCGGGGCGCTTCGACGTCTCCCCCGCATGGCCGGTGCTCGGCGGCACCGAGGCTGCGCTGCGCGATCTCGCGGCGCTCGACCCGGCCGCCGTGCACG
Organism: Leucobacter muris; assembly: GCF_004028235.1. Lineage (NCBI taxonomy): Bacteria > Bacillati > Actinomycetota > Actinomycetes > Micrococcales > Microbacteriaceae > Leucobacter > Leucobacter muris. Next base: position 1,978,823 of record NZ_CP035037.1, read on the forward strand.
CGCACGACCTCGGGCTCGCGAACGCCGCGCGCCGGGTGCTCGGGCTGCCGACCGGCGACTCCGCGATCGTCACCTGGGCCGACCCCGACGGCCGCGACCTCGCCGCGCTCACCGCCGGCGGCATCACGGCATCGGGTCGGGCGGGCAACGCGCGCATCGCGTTCCACCTCTGGAACACGACCGACGACGTCGAGCTGCTGGCTCGCGCGCTCGGGCGCTGAGCACCTGGGGCCGCGGCGAACGCGGTCCAGCTGTCGCCCGGGTGCCGAGCGCAGGGAGAGGCCTCAGCTCGCGGCGAAAGCCGCGGCCTCCTCCTTGTCCTGCTCGGTCGCGACCAGCTGACCGCAGGCGCCGTCGATCTCCTTGCCCCGGGTATCGCGCAGCGTGGTCGGCACACCGGCCGCGTTGAGTCGGTCGACGAACTCGCGGGTGACCTCGCGGGTCGAGGAGGTCCAGATCGAGCCGGGCGTCGGGTTGAGCGGGATCGGGTTCACATGCACCCAGCCGCGCCCGCGCTGGTTCAGCTTGTCGGCCAGCAGATCGGCGCGCCAGGCATGATCGTTCATGTCTTTGATGAGGGCGTACTCGATCGAGACGCGTCGGCCCGTCTTCTCGTAGTAGTGGTAGGCCGCGTCGAGCACCTCCTCGACCTTCCACCGGCTGTTGACCGGGATCAGGTCGTCGCGCAGCTCGTCGTCGGGCGCGTGCAGCGACAGCGCGAAGATGATCGGGATCTCCTCGTCAGCGAGCTTGCGGATGGCGGGCGCGAGCCCCACGGTCGACACCGTGATGCCTCGCGCCGACATGCCGAGCCCCTCGGGCGACGGAGCGATCATGCGGTGCACCGCGTTCATGACGCGCTTGTAGTTGGCGAGCGGCTCGCCCATGCCCATGAAGACGATGTTGTTGACGCGCTCGGGTTCGGCGCCGTTGCCCGACTCGCGCTTGCGGCCGAGCCCACCCTCGGCGATGACGCGGTTGGCCTGCACCACTTGGTCGAGGATCTCGGCGGTCGACATGTTGCGGGTGAGGCCGGCCTGTCCGGTCGCGCAGAACGGACAGTTCATGCCGCAGCCGCACTGGCTCGACACGCACAGGGTGATGCGGCCCGGGTAGCGCATCAGCACAGATTCGACGAGCGCGACGTCGAACAGGCGCCACAGGAACTTGATCGTGGCCCCGTCGTCGGTGACGAGCCGCTTCACCTCGGTGAGCAGCGGCGGGAAGAACGTCTCGACCAGCTCGTCGCGGCGATCCTTCGGCAGATCGGTCATGTGCTCCGGGTCGGTGGTGCGGTGCTCGAAGTAGTGCTTCGAGAGCTGCTTGGCGCGGAACTTCGGCAGCCCGATCTCGACCACCTTGGCCTCGCGCTCGGCGAGTGTGAGGTCGGCGAGATGCGTGGCGGGCTGCTTGACGCGCGGCGACGCGAACTGCAGCGTCGGGCGGCCGTCGGGGCTGGTGATCTGCGTCCAGCCCTCGGCCTGGGGCTTGACCTGCGGGCGCGCACCGTCAGCACCGGCGCGCGGGCGGGTCTTGATCAGTTTGCCCTCTGCGGGCTGCGCGTCATGGTTGAGCTTGTTGGGATCCATCACCCCCATTGTCTCATCCGCGAGCTGGACGCGCCCGGGCGCGACGGATCCGCGGGTCAGAACTCCTCGTAGACCGCCGGATCCTGCCCCGCGAGGCGGCCGTCGGGCCGGCCGAGCGCGGTGATCGCGTCGACCTCGGCGTCGCTGAGCCGGATCTCGGCGGCGGCGAGGTTCTCCCGCTGACGATCGGGGTTCAGCGACTTCGGGAGCGGCACGACACCGCGGGCCACGTGCCACGCGAGGATCGCCTGCACCGGGCTGATGCCGCGCGCCGCGGCGATCTCCGCCACGGCCTCCGCGTGCATCGGCTCGCGGCCGCGGCCCACCGGGCTCCACGCCTCGGTGATGATGCCGCGCTCGCGGTGGTAGTCGAGCGCCTCCTGCTGGGGGAAGAACGGATGCACCTCGATCTGGTTCACGACCGGCAGCACGCCCGTCTCGCGTTCGAGGCGCTCGATGTGCTCGGGCAGGAAGTTCGAGACGCCGACCTGCCTCACGAGCCCGCGCTCGCGCGCCTCGAGGAGCGCTCCCCAGGCCTCGACGTAGCGGTCGGTGATCGGATTGGGCCAGTGGATCAGGTAGAGGTCGATCGCGTCGAGACCCGTGCGGTACACGCTCTCCTCGATCGTGCGCAGGGCGGCTTCGTGCTCGTGATGCCGGCCGGGCAGCTTGCTCGTCACGATCAGCGACGCCCGATCCGCCCCCGAGTCGCGGGCGCCCCGGCCCACGGCGCCCTCGTTCTCGTAGCGGAATGCGGAGTCGAGCAGGCGGTAGCCGCCGCGCACGGCCTCGCTCACCGCGGCGGCGCCCGCCGAGCCGTTCAGCTGATAGGTGCCGAGTCCGATCGCGGGAAGGGTGAATCCGTTGTGGGCGCGCTGTGCGTTCATGCCTCCACCCTACGCATCGGCCTCTGAGGCGTCACGGTAGAGGTCGAGCAGGGCGCCGATGCCGCCCGCGTTCCAGGCTCGCAGCTGGAGCGCCGCGGCGCCCCCGTCGGCGCGGCGGCGTTCCACGAGGCCCTGCACGTGCCCGAGATCGCCTGCCGCGTCGAGCGAGTCGGCGACGTGCTCGACGAGGTCGTCGATCACGTCGAAGGCGGGCTTCGGGCTGCCGCTCACGGGATCCATCAGGTCGCTGCTCAGGCCGTTGCGGGCGGCGAGCCAGTGCGCGCCGCGCAGCACGTCGCGCTGCTGCTCGGGAACCGGGGCTCCGGCCTCTCGCTCGCGCAGGGCTCGATCCACGAGGGCTCGGAACACGAGCGCGAACGCGACGGCGTCTCCGCTCTCGAGTTGGGCGTCGGCGGTGCGCAGCTCGATCGTGGGGAACCGCTCGGAGAGCCGGATCGACCAGTTCACGAGTGCGGTGTCGAGCAGAGCGCCGGCGCGCACGAGCTGCTGCACCACGTCGTCGTAGGCCGCGGCGTCGGCGAAGTGCGGCGGGTAGCCGGAGCTCGGCCACTGCTGCAGCTGCAGGTAGCGCCAGCTCGCGTAGCCCGAGTCGTCTCCGAGCCACAGCGGCGAGTTGCTGGTCAGGGCGACGAGGGCGGGCGACCACCGGGCGATGCGCGCGAACACCTCGACGCCCGCGTCGCGGGAGGGCACCTCGACGTGCACGTGCGTGCCCGTCGAGTAGTAGCGGTGCACCATCCCCCGCATGGTGCGGTCGATGTCTCGGTAGCGCTCGCTGTCGGTGACGCGACCGGCAGCATCGCCTCCGAGGGGCGGCAGGCCGGTGCCGGCCAGCACGAGCCCCTGCTCGGTGGCCGCCCGCGAGGCCGCGGTGCGGAACTCGGCGAGCGAGACGAAGGCCTCGGCTGCGGCCGCGCAGGGCGGCGTCGCGGTCTCGAGCTGACTGTGGAAGTACTCGTGCTCGGCCCGCAGCCCGGGCAGCGCTGCGATCATGCCGTCGGCGCCGTCGCGGGGCAGGCCGGTCTGGGCGTCGAGCAGCAGATACTCCTCTTCCACTCCGAACCGGGGCGGGGCGGGGGTGTCGGCTGCCATCTCAGGACCGTCCGTTCGAGGTGGGTGCAGCGCGGCGGATTCGCCGTCGCCCGTCGCGTCATGCTACACCGATCGGGCAGTGCTCGTCACGCCGCCCGGCAGACCTCTGCAACGTCGCGTAAGAGTGGGTGCGGGCCCGCCGACGCGCCTGCTTCGGGGTGCGGGCGGGCGGAACGGCCGCGCCCCGGGAGGCCGGCCCGTCTCTCGCCCGCACGCTCCATCGCGAGTTGCGGTTCGGCAACCGGATCCGTCGTCTCCGTTCGGGGTCAGGCCGCGACCCCGAAGAGGCCCTGCCCGTACTTCTGCAGCATCGCGTAGGCGTCGGCGAAGGTCTGCGGCGGTTTCGCGCGCTCGGCAGCCGTTCCGTAGCGGGAGATGAGCAGGCCGAGCAGCCCCTTCGCGGGCGGGCTCAGCGGGCGGGCGGGGTGGGCGTCGGCCGGGTGCGGCCCGCCCTCGGGGTTCGGCGGTACGAACGCGGGTGAGGGCTGGGGCCAGTCGGCCACGTGCCTCGGCACCTTGCGGTTGAAGGAGTCGGCGATCGAGCGGGCTCCGGCGTCGCGCGCGGTGAGCGGTTCGAGCCCGAAGCGGTCGCTGAGCGTGGCGGCGAGCGACCCATGGTGCATGGTGTCGGTGAAGACGCTGCCGCGCTCGATGTGGGCCGACACGAGCACCGCAGGCACGCGGCAGCCGAGTCGGTCGAAGGTGAAGCCCATCTCTCCCGCACCCGGCACCGGGGGCTCGGCGGCGGGCGGTGCGACGTGGTCGTAGGTGCCGCCGTGCTCGTCGAAGGTGAGCAGCATGGCCGTGTTGAGGTAGTTCGACCCCTGCTCGGACATGGAGGTGCGGATCGCGGTGTAGACGCGGTGCACGAGGGCGTCGCCGGCGCGCACGTCGGAGAGGGCTCCGTTGTAGACGTTCTCGCCGTCGACGGCGCTCTCGCGCGCGACGCCCACGGGCGGGTGGAAGTCGTTGTGGTTGAACACCATGCGGGGCTCGATGAACGCGTACTCGGGCAGGTCGCCGTTCTTCGCGTCGGTCTCGAACTGCTCCATCGTGGCGAAGCGCTCGGTCTTCCAGAACCGCTCGAGCACGGGTGCGTGGATCATGCCGGTGAACGAGATCAGCTGCAGTTCGTCGAAGTAGACGCGCCAGCTCAGCCCGGCCTCTTCGAGCCGGTTGAACACGGTGGGCGCAGGGGCGGCCCGGAGCCACTTGTCGTAGCCGTCGCCCAGCGAGTTGGTGACGTAGCCGTGCGAGGTCAAGGCGTGGAAGAAGCTGCGGTTGCAGAACGTCTGACTGGGTACGGCGCAGAACCAGTGGTCGTAGACGCCGAATTCGCGCGCGAGGGTCGATGTGACGGGAAGCATGTCGGGGCTGAACGACCCCATGATCTGGTCTCGTTCGGCGCGGCCGGTGCGACCGCGGAAGTCGGTCTCGTAGTCGAGCACGAACCCCTCCATCGTGGCCTGCTGCCCGGGGGGCGGCGCGTTGTAGGGTTCGCGCATGTCGGCCACGTGCTTGCCGCGGTTGTGCTCGTCGAGCGTGCCGAAGAGCTGGGTGTTGACGTGCGGATACTCCTCGCCCGGGTCGGGATCGGGCTGACGCATGATGCGGTCGGTCGGCCCGGTGTAGACGTGGGCCGGCACCGAAGTGCCGTCTGATGCGCGGTTCGACTGTTCGCGGAAGGCGAGCCCCTCGAAGGACGCGCCGTCCGGGAGCGTGTCGGGTGCGTAGAGGTAGCCGAGCAGGTTGTCGAAGGATCGATTCTCGCCCATGAGCACGACGAGGTGGTCGAAGCCCGGCGTCTTGCGGGCCTTCGGCGCGGCGAACTCCTCGGGGATGTAGGGCTGACCGACCTGACCCTGTTCGCTCAGGCCGCGCGCGACTGCGGCGCCGCCGATGCCCACCGCGGCTCCCGCGGCGAGAAGGCCGCCGCCGCGCAGGATCGACCTGCGGGTGGTGCCCCCGGGAGTGCGCTCTTCACGTTCGTCGCTACTCATGCCGCTCCCCCTCGCGCGCGTCACACGACGGTGTTGCGCAGGATTCCGATGCCGTCGATCTCGACCTCGACCGTGTCGCCCGCCTCGAGCCTGCCCACCCCCGCGGGGGTGCCGGTGAGGATCACGTCGCCGGGCAGCAGGGTGAACGCCTGGGAGGCGTGCGCGACGATGCGGGCGAGCGAGAAGATGAGCTGCGAGGTGCGACCGTCTTGCCTGATCTGGCCGTTGACCCGGGTGACGACGCGCGCGTCCTCGAGGTCGGGATCGGTCTCGATGACCGGGCCGAGCGGGCAGAACGTGTCGAAGCCCTTGCCCCGGGTCCACTGCCCGTCTGCGATCTGCAGGTCGCGGGCGGTCACATCGTTGGCGCAGGTGAAGCCGAACACGTACTTGAGCGCCTCGTCTTCGGGCACGTTCTTCGCGACCGCGCCGATCACCATCGCGAGTTCGCCCTCGTGCTCGACGCGATCCGAGATCTCGGGGCGCACGATGCGGTCGCCCGGCCCGATCACGGAGGTGTTCGGCTTGAGGAACAGCAGCGGCTCCTCGGGCGTCTCGCCGCCGGTCTCGGACCGCATCTCCTCGACGTGGTCGGCGTAGTTCTTGCCCACGCAGACGACCTTGGAGCGCGGGATCACGGGGGCGAGCAGGCGCACGTCTTCGAGGCGGAGGCGGCGCCCCGTGGTGTCGAAGCCGGCGACGAGCGGATCGGCGGCGAGCTCGACGATCTCGATGCCGCCGCCGTCGGCCTCATCGAGGATCCCGAACGAGATCTCTCCCGCTGTCTCGAAGCGTACGACCTTCATGTGCCTTCCCTCTGGGTTCGTGTGACTGGTGCGGAGCGGATGGAGCGGATCCGCCGGGCGGACTCTCAGCCCTCGGCGGTGACGATGCGCTCGACCCAGCCGAAGCGATCCGCGACGGTGCCGAACTGGATGCCCGTGAGCTCGTCTCGCAGCGACATGGTGAGTTCGCCCGGGGCGCGATCGCCGAAATCGACGAGCACCCCCTGCTCGCTCTTCAGCTGCCCGATGGGGGTGATCACGGCCGCGGTGCCGCACGCGAAGGCCTCGGTGATCGAGCCGTCGGCCGCGCCGGCGCGCCACTCGCCGACGGTGACCTTGCGCTCCTCGACCGTGAGCCCGCGATCCTGCGCGAGGCGGATGAGGCTCTTGCGGGTGATGCCGTCGAGGATGTTGCCGTTGAGCTCGGGGGTGACGAGCCTGCCGTCGCGGTGCACGAGGAACAGGTTCATGCCGCCGAGCTCGTCGATGGTGTCTTCGGTGGCCGAGTCGGTGAAGAGCACCTGGGCGCAGCCGTGCTGGGCGGCGATGCGGGTGGGCAGCAGCGACGAGGCGTAGTTGCCGCCGCACTTGGCCGCCCCGGTGCCGCCGCGGCCGGCGCGGGCGTGCTCGCCCGACAGCCAGATCGAGACGGGCTTCACGCCGCCCGTGAAGTACGGACCGGCCGGGCTGGCGATCACCATGAAGCGCGCCCGCTCGGCCGCGCGCACCCCGAGGAAGCTCTCGTCAGCGATCATGAAGGGGCGCAGGTAGAGGCTCTGATCGTGACCGCTCGGCACCCAGTCGGCGTCGACGGTCACGAGCTCGCGGATGGCCTGCACGAACAGCTCGACCGGCAGTTCGGGCAGCGCGAGGCGCGCGGCGCTCTCGTTGAGCCGCTGCGCGTTGGCCTCGGGGCGGAAGGTGACGATGTCGCCGTTCGGGTGGCGGTACGCCTTGAGCCCCTCGAAGATCTCTTGACCGTAGTGCAGCACCGACGAGGCCGGATCCATGGGGATCGGGCCGTAGGGCAGCACCTCGGCGTCGTGCCAGCCCTGCTCGCGGTCCCAGACGATCGAGATCATGTGATCGGTGAATCGCTTGCCGAAACCGGGGTCGGCGAGGACGGCCTCGCGCTCGGCGTCGGGAAGGCGGGTTGCCGGGGTGCGGGTGAAGGTGAGCTCGGTCATGGAGTTGCTTTCTGTCGCCCGAACGGGCGGCCGTGAGAGGGGTTCGGGAGGGGCCGGCCGGTGCTAGCGCGCGGCGATGCGATCGATGATCGCGCTGCCCACCTCGGTGGTGGAGCGGGTCGACGCCCCGCGGACGGCGAGGTCCGCGCGCACGGCGTCGCGCACGCGGTCGCCCTCTGCGGAGAGCCCCAGGTGGTCGAGCATGAGGGCTGCGGACAGGATCGCCGCGGTCGGATCCGCCTTCTGCTGCCCCGCGATGTCGGGCGCAGAACCGTGAACGGGTTCGAACATGCTCGGGAACGTGCCGTCGGGATTGATGTTGCCGCTGGCTGCGAGCCCGATGCCGCCGCCGATGGCGCCGGCCAGGTCTGTGAGGATGTCACCGAACAGGTTATCAGTGACGATCACGTCGAAGCGCGACGGATCTTGCACCATGAAGATGGTGGCGGCGTCGACGTGCATGTAGTCGACTGCGATGTCGGGGTACTCGGCGGCGACGGCTTGCACGATGCGCTGCCAGGTGGCGCCGGCGTGCACCAGCACGTTGGTCTTGTGCACCCAGGTAACCTTCTGGCGCGGGCGCCTGCTCGCCACTTCGAAGGCGTAGCGCACCACCCGCTCGATGCCGAACGCGGTGTTGACCGAGACCTCGGTCGCGACCTCGGCCGGGGTGCCGGCGCGCAGACGCCCGCCGTTGCCAGCGTAGGGGCCCTCGGTGCCCTCGCGCACGACGAGGAAGTCGACGTCGCCGGGGTGCTTCAGAGTGGACTCGACTCCGGGGAAGAGCGTGCAGGGGCGCACGTTGGCGTAGTGGTCGAAGTCGAAGCGCAGCTTGAGCAGCAGACCCCGCTCGATGTTGGCGTCTTTCAGGCGCGGGTCGCCGGGAACCCCGCCCACCGCGCCGAAGAGGATCGCGTCGTGCTGCGCGATCTCGGCCTGCTCGGCCTCGGGCAGGGTCTCCCCCGTGGCGAGGAAGCGCTCGGCGCCCAGTTTGAACTCTGTGCGGTCGAGCACCACGTCGCCGCCGGCGAGCACGGCGTCGAGCACGCGGTTGGCCTGCTCGATCACCTCGGGTCCGATACCGTCGCCCGGAAGGACGGCGAGCTTGATGGTGCGGGTCACTGAACGCTCCTCTTCGTGCCTGAACAGAACGTGACCAGCTTACTCGCGACCGCGGACATTGAGCCCCAAGCGGGCGCCTGCAATACGCAAGGGATATCCCGCGGTCCGCAGGCGCCGGGACGACGGCACCGGTCCCGCCGCACCGATCGACGTTCACGCACCGCAGCACTCGGAATCGAGGTGCGTGAACGTCCATCGGTGCTCGAATGGTGGTACTGCAGGGCGGATCCGGTCACGGTTCGAGGCGCAGTCACCAGGCACGGCGGACAGAGGCCCGCAGGCCTCCCGCCTCTGAGCGTGTCGCAGGGAGCGGGAGGCCCGAGAGCGCGGCGGGGGTCAGGCCGCGCTGGTGGTGCCCGCTGCCCGCTCCTGCTGCTTGCGGCGTCCGAACACCGCGAAGAGCACACCGCCGGCGATGAGGATCGCGCCCGCGACCCCGATCGCTCATGCCGGCGCCGCCGAGCACGGGCAGAGCGCCTGCTTCGTGCTGCGCGTTCGCGACGTTGACGGCGGAGCCCGTTCCGGCCAGCTCGGTGCCCGGATACGCCGTGATCTCGGGGGGGGCGCGGCCGCAGCATCACTCCATGGAGACTGCGCTGCCACTGTCAGAATCACGCCCAGGGAAGACTTGTTCAGCCGAGGATCGAGCTGCCGTGCCGGCGGAGCCTCCGAGAGGCGTCCCATGAAGCAAACGCCGGGCCGGGAAACGCAGAAAGCCCCACCCGAAGGTGAGGCTTTCTTTCCGTGACCCCAGCGGGATTCGAACCCGCGTTACCGCCGTGAGAGGGCGGCGTACTAGGCCGCTATACGATGGGGCCGGACACTGTCGCAGCTCTTCGGGCTTCCCCGCCGCGCTGGCAACTCATATATATTGGCACACCTTCGAGCCACTCGGCAAATCGAGCCGCGTATCCCGGGCGTGTCCCGCATGATCACGCGGGCTACGAGCCGGCGGTGCGTGCCGCAGTGCTCTGTGTCACCGCCCTCAGCCTCCTGGCCTGCCGAGCCGCACCCGCGCCCAGAGCAGTACCGCCGCCAGCCCGACGCCGCTCACGACCAACGCGGTGATCGGGGGGATCCCCCCGCCTTGCGCCAGAGCCCACACGAGCGCGAGGCCCGCACCGACGAACACCGAGGCGATGGGCCCGTCGAGCGTCCAGAGCAGCACGTTGATCCCCGAGGCGTCCCCGACCGGCGTGGGCACCGGCGCGAGCAAGCGCATCGGGATCGTGCCCTTCAACGCGGCGACCGCGCGCAGGGCGACCGCCGCGCAGCCGACGAGCGCGGCTGACAGCACCGCCCACGCCGTCCCGTCTCCGGCACCGCCGCCGGCACCGGAGCCGAGCAGCGACCTGATCGCCTCACCTCCGATCGCCCCCGCGACCATCGCGATCACGGCGAGCCCGACCGGCGCGAAGAGGTGCCGCGCCATGAGCCCCGCGGGCGACGCCGGCAGCAGCGAGGGCGAACCGGTCGCCTGGGCCGCCGCCGCGAGCCCGCGGCACCACGCCGAGCTCGACAGGTAGGCGAGCAGCAGGGCCGCGGCGCCCCACAGGGCGGCCGAGCCGAACGGCAGCAGACCGTCCCCTGTCGGACTCACTGCGGCGAACCGATCAACGGCGCCGCCAGAACCGAGTGCGGCTGCCCACATCGAACCGGCCCCGAGCACCCCGCCGAGGCCCACCAGGCTGCGGCCCGGCGTTCGGGCGATGCCGAGCAGGTCGCGCTGCACGATCGACGCGGTGAAACCCCCGCGCGGCTGGAGCCTCAGGCGCCGCCCCCACCGAACCGGGGAGCCCAGCCGGGCGAGCCCGGCGCTGGGATCGCCCGCGACGACGAGCGTCTGCACGGTGTCCCAGCGCAGCGCCTGCGCTCGCAGATCCTCCCACCGCAGCCGTGAGGCGAGCAGCGGCGCGCACGCGGCCGCTGCGATCGCGCACCCCATCGGCGCGAGTGCGAGCAGCGGGGAGGCGGCGCCGTCGACGAGCAGGCGCGCGGCGCACGACCAGGGATCGATCGGCGCGCTCCAGGCCGCCGCACCCAGCAGTTGCGCGCACACGAGCGCGGCGAGCACCGCTGCGGCGCCCGCCCGCGTGCGGCGCCCGAGCTGCCCCAGGAGCGGAGCGACCGCGGCGAGCAGCCCGACCGCCGCGCCCGCCAGGGGAAGCGCGACGGCGAGACCCGGGTCGAACTCTGCCCGCATCGCGCGCGCCGCCACGACGATGCCGGCTGCGACCGCCCCCGCGAACGCCCCGAGAACGAGACCGCGGGCGAGCGGGCCGCCGAGCAGGCGCCACCTCGGCACCGGTGCGGTGAGCAGCAGGTCGACCTGCGGCAGGTCGGCACGGGCCGGGCCGAACTGCGCGCCGGCCAGCACGAGCAGCACCGTGACGGCGGTGAGGGCGGCTGCGACGAGACCGACGGTTCCGTCACCCGCCGCGGCCGACTGCGGCAGCTCGTGCTGCAGCCACAGCAGAGCGACGCGCACCACGGGTGCCACCACGATGATGACCAGCATGATCGCGGCGTAGACGCGGAACGCCATCTCCCCCGCGTCGACGCGGTCTGCGCGACGGCGCAGCACACCCCGGATCGCGCGCAGCGTCGCCCGCGTCGATCCGGGCGCCGACGTCGTCACCGGAACCGCGGCACCCGTGCGCGCCTCACCCATCGGAGCCTCTTCCTCGGCTCACCCCTGGGTCACCTCGAGCTGCGCGTCGGCGACCCGTTCGACCAGCTCGGCGTCGTGGGAGGCGAATGCCACCGCGGCACCCGACCCGCTCGCCCGTCGCAGCACCGCGGCGACGAGCGCACGACGGTCGGGATCGAGGCGCTGCTCCGGCTCGTCGAGCAGCAGCACCGAGCAGGGCCGAGCGCAGGTCACCGCGAGCGATACGAGTTGCCGCTGGCCGCTCGAGAGCTCGTGGGGAAAACGGTCCGCCAGCGGCTCGAGGCCGAACGCGTCGAGCGCGTCCGCTCCCATCCCGCTCCAGGACGCCCAACGCTCACCCGACCACGCGGCCTCGATGAGCGCGAGGTGATCGCGCAGCGTCAGATCGGGGTAGAGCGTCGGAGGCTCGATGAGGGCGGCGATGTGCCGCCTCGCCTCACGGTCGCGCTCGTCGAAGCGGCGATCGTGCAGCCGCACCGATCCCGAACTCGGGCGCAGTCGCCCCGCGAGTACGCGCAGCAGCGTCGTCTTCCCCGCCCCGTTCGGCCCGCGCACCGCCACGCAGGCGCCCGCCTCGAGCCGGAGCGAGGTGGGGTGCAGCAGGATCGCTCCGTCGCGCTCCACCGCCGCGTCTTCGGCCGTCAGCAGCGTGCCGCCGCCGCTCGCACCGCCGCCGACCGTCACGGTTTGCTGCGCCGCAGCGCTTTCTCGGTCGCCCGCGCCCTCAGCCGTTTGTCGACGAAGAAGGCCATGAAGATCCACCCGCCGAGCGCGGTGACCACCCAGACGATGATCGGCGCGAGCACCCAGGTCTCGACGCCGTGGATGCGGATGCCGCCCTGAAAGAGCGATGCGATCCAGAGCGCGAGCAGCGTGGCCACCAGACCGACCCCGCCGGCGAGGGGGGCCGCGTAGCGCTGGGCGATGTTCAGCACGAACGGGCCGAGCACGGCGTGCGCGATGGTGAACACGCCGAGCGCCACCAGGAACCCGCCGAGGTGCAGCACGAAGCCCGGCAGCACGAAGTGGCAGAGGATCATGGCGATCGCGGCCAGCACGACCTGGGAGACGATCTGAAACAGCAGCCGCATCGCGCGTTCCCTTCACTCGGCGGAGCCCCGCTCCGCGCCTGTGCTCTCAGCCTAGCGCGGTGCGCGAGCCCGGCGAGCCCCGGCGGTCGAGGCCCCGCCGAGTGCAGCCGCACCGAGCACGAGCAGCCCGAGCCCCGCAGCACCCGGCAGGAACGGATCAAGCCCACCGGTGCGCGCGAGAGACGCAGCAGGCTTCGGCGACGACCCGCCAGTCGGCGCTTCGTCGGCCGATACGTCGACTGCGACAACCGCGGAGCTGTCCAGCACGCCGGGCACGCCCGAGGTGAAGCGCAGTTCGACGCGGTGGGAACCCACACCGAGACCCTCGAGCGTAAGGCTTGCGCGCCCGCCGTCGAGCATCACCGCCTCACCCAGCGGGGCGCCGTCTGCGAAAGCCTGCAGGGAGCCCGTCACCGGCTGCGCACGGGGCGCGGCCGGCGCAGCGAGCACCCCCTGTCTGCCCTGAGCACCAGGATCGCCCATCACCGGCTCGACCCCGACCTCCACGACCGCGGGGCGAGAGGGGGTGGCCCGCAGCAGCTCGGCGCTCACCGCGAGACGGGTCTGCCGGCTGAGCACATCGAGCGCCACGGTGGCGCTGCGCGAGTCGAGGAAGCCGGTCTGCGGCACGAAACGGGCCGACACCTCGTGCTCCCCGAACGGGAGCTGCGCGGTGTCGACGCTGAACCGCGCCTCACCGTCGCCCGTCTCGGGATCGAGATCGTCGGCGGCCGGGATCGTGAACGCCACGACTCCGTCGACCAGCAGCTCGACGTCACCCCGGGGGTCGGCGGGTACTGACCGGTCGACATTGCTCACCACGACTGCAAACTCGACAGTGTCGCCCACGTGGGCTGCGGTGGGCGACAGGGTGAGCGTCGTCGTAGTCGCGTGCGGAACGACCACCAGCGGCGCCGCCGCCGACTGCGATGGCGCGAAATTGCCCGCAGCGTCGCCGAGATAGGCGACGGTGAGGTCGGCAGTCGCCGCGGGTGCGGCGACGTCGGCGAACACCACCGCACCGTTCGGCTGCAGTTCGGCCGAGGCCAGTTCGACGCCGTCTGCGAGCAGTGCGGCCCGGCCGCTCAACCCGACCGTCGGCGAGGTCACCTGCGCCGCGACATCGATCGGGGCGAATGCTCCCGCCCAGGCGGGAGAACTCGCGATCGCGGTGCTGCTCGGGGCCTGGGCCACCGTGACGGGGAGCGCCGCACTCTCGGAGGGCAGAGCGCGCGCCGGGAACGAAGCGTCGCCGGCCTTGCCCGCGAAGCGCGCGATGAGATCGTGGTCGCCGGCGGCGAGGTCCACCACTGCGACGAGCGCCAAGAACTCACCGTTCCCCGCATAGCCGAGCGTACCGGACCCCACGACGACACCGCCGGCCTCGATCACCACCGGTTCGCCGCTGAGCATCGCGGGGCCGGAGAGCGACACCGTTACCGTGAAGAAGGACGGGTTGCCGTAGGTCGTCGGCGCCAGGATCGTGGCGATGCTGGTCGAGGTCGACACATCAGGCACGGGCTCGGCCTGCGCAGCGGCAGGCTGAGTCAGCACCGCAGCACCGAGCAATGCTGCAGAGGCGAGCAGCAGACCGAGACCTCTGCGCAGCGTGAAACGAAACGATGTCCGAACTTGAACCATGTGCAGATATTAGCACTTCGCTGCGTCTCGACTTCCCCGCGGCGAACCGCCGCACGCCGCCGGCGACGGGCGGCGTTGCGCCGCCTACTCCTCGCCCGGTTTGCGGCGGAACGCCTTTGCGGGCAGATCGGGGCCGTCCCACACCTGGATGATGCCCCACACCACGGCCGCGATCGGCACCGCCAGCACGGCGCCGAGCACGCCGCTCAGCACGGTGCCGATGGTCAGGGCGAGCAGGATGACGAGCGAGTGCAGCTTCAGCGCGCGGCCCATGAGCACCGGCTGGAGGAAGTTGCCCTCGAGCTGGTTGACGAGCACCACCACGCCCACCACGAGCACCGCACTGAGCGGACCGTTGGCGACGAGGGCCACCAGCGCTGCGAGGATGCCCGCGAGCGTGGCGCCCACGATCGGGATGAACGCCAGCACGAAGACGAGCACCGAGAGCGGCAGCGCGAGCGGCACCTGCAGGATCAGCAGGCCGATGCCGATACCGATGGCGTCGACCGCGGCGACCGAGGCGGTGCCTCGCACGTAGTGGCCCAGCGTCTGCACCGTCTTGTCGCCGGCCCGCTCGGCACGCGCCAGCGCCTCGCCCTCGAAGGGACGCAGCAGGAAGCGCCAGATCTGCGGCCCGTCTTTGAGGAAGAAGAAGAGCACAACGACCATGAGGATGAGCCCGGTCACGAAGTTCGTGACGATGCCGACGCCCGCGAGGGCGCCCGAGCCGAACTGCGAGCTCGTGAGGAAGCCCGTGAGGAAGTCGGTGACGTTCTGCTGCCACTCGATCAGCTGATCGTGATCGGGGGCGAACGGCAGCGTCTTCACCCAGTCCATCACCTGCGCGAATCCGGTCTCGGCTTGAGCCGACAGCTCGTCCCACTGATCGCGCACCGCCCATACGATGAGCCAGCCCACGCCGGCCAGCATGAGCACGATCGTGAGCAGCACGAGCACGGTCGCGAGCGCCGACGGCACGCGGTGCGCGCGCAGCCAGCTCATCACCGGTGCGAAGGTGCTCGCGAAGATGAGGGCGAGCAGGATCGGGATCACGACGGTGCTCAACGTGCTCATGCCGAACACCACGCCGGCGGTGAGCAGCAGCACGATGATGATCTGCAGCGACCGCGTCGCGAGAAGCCCGAAGCCGTCGCCCCACGCCCCGCCCGCCCGCGCCAGGTGCTTCGCCTGCGCGATCGGCCCCTCGGGTGCTCCGGCGCCGCGCTCGAGCCTCGCGACCCGATGCTCCAGCTCTCGCCGCGATCGTCCACCGAACATGTCAGCCTCCCATCGTCTGGTCCGTGCCCTCCACCTTACGGGGTGCCTCCGACATCACGGGATCGCACCGCGGCCCACGCGGGAGGCCGGTGCGGGATCCGCCGCCCGCGCTCAGCGCTCGACAGCGTGCTCGGCGATGAAGGCGCGCAGCTCGTCCTCGTCGCCGCTCATCTCGGTGACGCGCTGCGGCAGCGAGAGCAGGTCGGCGAGGTGCTCGGGCATGCCGATGCGCTGCCCCGTCGCCTCGAGCACGATCTCGGGGAACTTCGCCGGTTTCGCGGTCTCGAGCACGAGCATCGGCACGCCCGGCTCGACGAACTCTCGGGCGACCTTCACACCGTCGGCGGTGTGCGGGTCGATCACCGTTCCGCTCGCGTCGAAGACCGACTTGATCGTCGCCACGCGATCCGCGTGCGTGCTCGTGCCGCTCTGGAAACCGAACTCCGCCTCGAAGCGGGCCAGCTCGGCGGTGAGGTCGATGCGCCCCGTCTCGGCGAGCTCCTGCCAGGCCGCCGCGAGACGCTCGGGGTCGCGGCCGACCACCTCGAACACGAAGCGCTCGAGGTTCGACGCCTTCGAGATGTCCATCGAGGGGCTCGAGGTGGCGTGGGTGTCGGCGGCGCCGCGCGGCGCGTAGACACCGGTGCGGAAGAACTCGTCGAGCACGTTGTTCTCGTTGGCGGCGAGCACGAGCCGGCGGATCGGCACGCCCATCGCCTTCGCGAGGTATCCCGAGAAGATGTTGCCGAAGTTGCCCGACGGCACCGTGACCGAGACCTCGAACGAGGCGCGATCCTCGGCGGCCGCGCCGTCGCTCGCGCGCAGCCACGCCCAGAAGTAGTAGACGACCTGTGCGCTGATGCGGCCCAAGTTGATCGAGTTGACGGTGCCGAGCTCGTGGGCTCGCTTGAACTCGAGGTCGCCCGAGAGCGCCTTCACGAGGTTCTGGCAGTCGTCGAACACGCCCTTCACCGCGATGTTGTGGATGTTGTCGTCGGCGAGCGAATACATCTGCGCGCGCTGGAAATCGCTCATGCGACCCTGGGGAGAGAGCATGAACACCGCGATGCCGTCTTTGCCGCGCAGCGCGTACTCGGCGGCCGATCCGGTATCGCCCGAGGTGGCGCCGATGATGTTGAGCGCGCGATCGGTCTTGGCGAGCACGTACTCGAGCGACTGGCCGAGGAACTGCATCGCCATGTCCTTGAACGCGAGCGTGGGGCCCTCGGAGAGACCGACGAGCGAGATGCCCGCCTCGAGCTGCGTGACGGGCACGATCTCTTCGGCCACGAAGTTCTCGGGGTTGTAGGCCGCGCGGCACATGCGCGCGAGGTCTTCGCGGGGGATGTCGGTGGCGAAGATGCCGAGCACCTCGGTCGCGAGCTCGGGGTAGCTGAGCGAGCGCCACGCCTCGAGCTGCTCGGCGGTGAGCCGCGGCACCGTCTGGGGCACGACCAGGCCGCCGTCGGTGGCGAGCCCCTCCAGCAGGATCGCGCTGTAGGGTGCCGGCTCCATGCCGCCGCGGGTCGAGATGTACTTCACCGGTGCTCCTCGTGTCGTGATCGGTGTCGCGGTCGGCGGTGCGCGCCGACTCCCCCATCCTATTCGGCGGTGCTGCGAGCCCGGTGCGATCGCATCCCGAGCCCTACCAAGAGACCGGCAGCGCCTTGCCCTCCTCGTAGCCCGCGGCCGACTGCAGACCGACCCGGGCGCGCACGTGGAACTCGCGCAGCGAGTCCGCTCCGGCGTAGGTGAACGAGGAGCGCACGCCCGAGGTGATCATGTCGATCAGATCTTCGACGCTCGGACGCAGCGGATCGAGGTAGATCTTCGACGACGAGATGCCCTCGGCGAAGAGCTCCTTGCGCGCCCGCTCGTAGGCGTCGAGCCCGCCGAACCGGCCCTGCACGGCCTTCGTCGACGCCATGCCCCACGACTCCTTGTACTGGCGGCCCTCGGGATCGGTGCGCAGCTCGCCCGGCGACTCGGCGGTGCCCGCGAACCAGGACCCGATCATCACCGATGCCGCGCCGGCCGCGAGCGCGAGCGCGACGTCGCGCGGGTAGCGCACGCCGCCGTCCGCCCAGACGTGCGCGCCGAGCTCACGGGCAGCCTGCGCCGTCTCGAGCACGGCCGAGAACTGCGGGCGGCCCACGGCCGTCATCATGCGGGTGGTGCACATCGCGCCGGGGCCGACGCCTACCTTCAGGATCGTGGCACCGGCCGAGACGAGGTCGTTCACCCCGTCGGCGGTGACGACGTTGCCCGCCACGATCGGCAGCCCGAGTCCGAGATCGGCCACGGTGCGGATGGCGCGGATCATGCCCGCCTGGTGCCCGTGCGCGGTGTCGATCACGAGCACGTCGGCACCGGCGGCGGCGAGGGCGCGGGCCTTCGCGGCGACGTCGCCGTTGATCCCCACGGCCACCGCGACGGCGAGCCGCCCGTCGCGGTCGAGCGCGGGGCGGTAGATGGTGCGCCGCAGCGCGGAACGGCGCGAGAGGGTGCCGATGAGCGACGCGCCGCTCACCACGCACACCGCCTCGGCGGGGTGCGGCTCGACCCCGTGCAGGTCGACGCCGTGCGGGTCCTCGCCCGACGCCGCAGCCCCTCCCTCGATCGCCGACGAGACCGCGTCGAATGCCGCACGTGGATCCTCCAGGTCGTCGGCCTCGAGCAGCGGTGCGGGGGCGATCACCAGGTCGCCCAGCTGCGCATCGGACAGCACCGACGCGAGCCTGGCGGCAGAGAGGACGCCGCGGATCCCCGATGCCCGCACCGCAGAGTGCTCGTCGGGGCGATCCGCCACGACCACCGCCTGGCCCTCGGCGCGCGGGATCAGCCGCAGCGCGGCGGCGGCCGTCGCCTGCGGGGGCAGCACGATCGGGGTGTCGGTGGCGACCGGCTGGCGCTTCACCCAGCGGATCGCGCGCTCGGTGTCGTCGGGCGCGAGATCCTGCGGAAGCACGGCCAGACCGCCGCGACGGGCGAGCACCGCCGCGAGCCGCGGGCCCGCGACCGAGTTCATGTTCGCCGCGACGAGCGGCAGCGTCGCCGGGGTGCCGTCGGTCGGGGTGAGGTCGACGCCCAGCCGGCTGCCGACGTCCGAGTGCCGCGGCACCAGAAAGACGTCGGAGTAGGTGAGGTCGACCGTGGGCATCGCGCCGATAAACTCCATGCCCCCAACGCTACCCCCTCGACCCCCAGCCGGGCCCGTGCGATGCCGCACCTCGGGAACACCTGTCGCACGCTCCGCATAGGATGGTCTGCGTGGGGGTCGGCCTCGGCTCGCGCGCGATTGACACAGCGGATCCGCGATCCAGCCGCCGCCGGCGGCCGCACCCGGGTCTCCGCGAAAGATTGAAGGAGCTGTAGCGGCCATGTCTGAAACGAACGATCCCGGAAAGCCGACCCCGCCCGAGACCCCGGCACCGCCGGTACCCCCCGTGCCCCCGGCTCCCCCTGCACCGCCGGTTCCGCCGGCGCAGCCCGAGCAGCCGAGCTTCTCCGACGCCGATGCGCAGCCGACGACGGTGACGCCGCAGGCCGACGGCGGTCAGCAGCCCACCACGGCCCTGCCCCAGTTCGAAGGCGGGCAGAGCGCCGACCAGCAGCCCACCACGGCGCTGCCGCAGAGCCAGCCGCAGCGGTTCGACGCCGCGCCGCCGGCTCCGCCGCTGCCGCCTCAGCAGCCCGCACCCGGCGCCGGCTACCCGACCGCGCCGCAGGCGCCCATGAACACGCTCGCGATCGTCGCGTTCATCGCCTCGTTCTTCGTGAGCCTCGCCGGCATCATCTGCGGCCACATCGCGCTCGGTCAGATCAAGAAGACCGGTGAGCGCGGTCGCGGCTTCGCACTCGCGGGCACCATCATCGGCTATGTGAGCCTCGCGATCACCGTCATCGCCGTGATCTTCTCGATCATCATCGCCGCCACGGCCGTGTCGGTCGCGAACGAGTCGCTCTCTCAGCTCGAGCAGACCACCCAGGAGCTCGAGGATTCGACCGACTTCGACGCGCTCACCGAGGAACCCGGCGTCGAGGAGTCGCCCGGCGCCACCGCGGGCGACCGCTCCCCCGAGTTCTGCGCCGCGATCGACGCGGTCGCCACGGCGAGCGAGGGCGCGACCGGCGCAGAGGTGCCGCCGGAGCTGCTCGACGCCTACCGCCAGCTCTCCGAGATCGACAGCCCCAACCGTGCGGTCTACGAGCGCTTCTACCTCTTCGCCACCGACCCCACGAGCGCCGCGGGCGAGGACATGAGCGCGCTCATGGAGGAGTACTTCGACGCCGCGATGGATGACGCGATGGCCTGCATGTAACCCTGTCATTCAGCCGGGTCACCAACTTCGGAGCCCGGCGCACCCGGATCCCGCGCGACCGTCGTCGCGCGGGATCCGGCCGTTCCGGGCCGCCGTGCACTAACGTTTTTCTCGAAGCATCGGCATCATCGAGTGGGGAAGGGCTTATGTTCAAGGGTTTCAAGGAGTTCCTGCTGCGGGGCAACGTGATCGACCTCGCGGTCGCCGTGGTCATCGGCGCGGCGTTCAACACCGTCGTGGAGCGGGTCGTCGACTCGCTCATCAATCCGATCATCGGAGTCGTGTTCAAGGCCGACTCGCTCGACAACGCCATGCAGGTCGGCTTGCCGGGCGGAGGCACGATCGCGTTCGGCGCGCTGATCGGTGCGCTCATCAACTTCGTGATCGTCGCGGCGGTGGTCTACTTCGTGTTCGTGCTGCCCATGAACAAGCTGCGTCGGCCCGAGCCCGAGCAGCCTCCAGTGGCGCCCACCGAGACCGAGCTGCTCACCGAGATCCGCGACCTGCTGCGGGCGCAGGGCGGTCCGCGCACCGACGAGGTGCCCGTAGCCGGCGAGGAGCCGCCGGGCGGCCCCCAGCACAAGCACTGAGCGCTTCGCAGCGGGACGGCCGTGGCCCCCGATCGTGATGATCGGGGGCCACGCTCGTCTTGACGCGGGGCGGGTCAGCCCGCGCGCGCGTCGAGCCGAGCGAGGAACAGCGCCTCGGTGAGCAGCGACCTGCGGAACGACTCGATGTGCAGCGACTCGTTGGGGCTGTGGGCTCGCCCGTCGGGATCCTCGACCCCGGTGACGAGGATCTGCGCGGCCGGGAACTCCTCGACGAGCTCGGCGATGAACGGGATCGACCCGCCCACCCCGATGTCGACGGGCTCGCGCTGCCAGGCGTCGGCCATCGCGCCGCGCACCTCGGACACCGCCCAGCCGCTCGTGTCGACGAGGAACGCCTGGCCGAGGTCGCCGCCCTCGAACTCGACGCGGGCGCCGTACGGCGCGCGATCCGCGAGGTGCTTCGTGATGGCCGCGTAGGCGGCCGCGGGATCCTGCCCCGGGGCGATGCGGGCGCTCACCCGCACGCGCACGCTCGGGATCAGGGTGTTGGAGGCGTTCGCCACGTCGGGTGCGTCGATGCCGGTGATCGTAATCGCGGGCTGCGCCCAGACGCGGCTGAGGATCTCGCCGCGTCCGATGGGGCTCACCCCGTCGAGCAGGCCCGACTCCTCGCGCAGGCGCGCCTCGTCGTACTCGGGGGTGTCGATGTCGGCTCTGATGAGGCCGTCGACCGCGACGGAGCCGTCGGCGTTCCAGAGGGTGTCGAGCAGGCGCACGGTCGCGAGCATCGCGTCGGGCACGGCCCCGCCGTGCATGCCGGAGTGGAGGGCGTGGTCGAGGGTGCGCACGCTCATGTTGAAGGCGACCGCGCCGCGCAGGGCGACGGTGAGCGCGGGCGTCTCGGTGTCCCAGTTGCTCGAGTCGGCGACGATGATCGCGTCGGCGGCGAGCAGCTCGCGGTTCTCGCGCAGGAAGTTGCCGAACGACTGCGAGGCCCACTCCTCCTCGCCCTCGATGAAGATCGCGATGCCGAGATCGAGGTCGCGCCCCTCGGCCTCGGCCGCGGCGGCGAGCGCGCGGATCGCTCCGATGTGGGCCATCACGCCGGCCTTGTCGTCGGCGGCGCCGCGCCCGAAGAGGCGGCCGTCGCGCTCGGTCGGTTCGAAGGGCGGCGTGAGCCAGTCGTCGTCGCGGCCGGGCGGCTGCACGTCGTGGTGGGCGTAGAGCAGCACGGTCGGGCGGCCGTTGCGGGCTTCGCGCCGGGCGACGACGGCGGGCTGGCCGAGCTCGGGATCGGCGCCCTCGACGCCCTCGCCGTCCGCGACGGGCGCGCGGCGGATGTCGACCACGTCGAACACTCCGGTGTCGCGCAGCAGTTCGGCGATGGCCTCCGCGCTCTGCGCCACGTGGGCCGGGTCGAAGGCCGGCCACGAGACCGATGGGACGCGCACGAGGCGCCGCAGATCCTCCATCGTGCGCGCGAACTGCGCCTCGACCGTGGTGCGCAGCGCCGCCTCGAGCGCCGCCTGCTCGGGTCGCTGCCCCGCCTGATCCGTCATGTGTGCTTCCTCCAGCGTCTCGCGTGTGAGCGGAGCCGAGCGGGCTCCGTCTCCGCGCTCAGCCTATCGGCGCGGGCGAGGAGAACTCCGGACGCGGAGCGCCGGACGACCGCTGCGGCGCCGGGGCGGCGGTTCGGCGCCCCGCGTTCGGAGGGACGCCTCAGAAGAGGGTCGGGGCGGCGGATCGCGGGTACTCTCCCGCGGCATCGGAGGCCTCGACGGAGGCGGCGGCATCGGCGGCATTGACAGCACCGACGGCACCGACGGCACCGACGGCACCGACGGGAGCCTGCCCGACGGGCGGCTCGGGATCCGCCCAGCCCCGCTCCCCGATCGCCCGCACCGCGAGCGACAGCTCCTCGGACCCCGCCACGGCCGCCCCGAGGAGGGCGGCGTCACCGGGGCGCCAGGGATCGAGCCACTCGTCGTGCATGCCGCGCGGCAGCAGCAGCGGCATGCGCGGGTGGGTGTCGGCCGCCGCCCCGACCGCGTCGCGGGTGACGAGCGAGTAGCTCATGAACGCGTGCCCATCGCCGCGGTGAACGGGGGTGACGATCGCGGCGATCCCGAACAGCTCGTCGCCGGGCAGCGCGAACGGCGTGCCGCGCTCGATGTACCAGTGCGCGGGCACGATCGCCCGTCGCTGGAACGGCGACCGCCACTTGCGCAGCAGGGTGTCGTCCCGGGAGTTGAACGCGCTGTAGGGCGCCGGCTCCCCGCCGCTGTGGAGCCACCACCAGCCGAGCTCGACGGTGCGCTCGCCGTACCCGCGGTGGATGATCGGGTTGAGGTTGCGGGCTCGGCGCCCGGTGATGCGGGCCCGGCCCCGATGCTCGCGCGCCCACGCCTCGAGCAGCAGGCGGCTGTCGGGCTCGTGCATGGGCGGCAGGTCGAAGGTGAGCCCGAGCCCGTGGGGGCCGCCTCCGAATCCGTAGCTCGAGCACATGCCCTCAACTGTAGGCGTCGCGGCGCCGCACGCGTAGCATGAGCGCATGGCACTGCAGATCGACACCACGCTCGAGCCCCGGGGGCCGGCCACCGCGATCGAGCTCGACGACGAGCAGGTGGCGGCGCTCGGCGGCGGCAGACGGGCGGCCGTGCGCGTCACCATCGGAGGCCGCTCCGCCAGGCTGCGACTCGCGTCGATGGGCGGCAAGAACCTCATCGGCCTGTCGAAGGCCGCCCGCGCCGAGCTCGGCGTGGAGATCGGCGACACCGTCACCGCCCTCGTCGAGCTCGACACCGTCGAGCGCGCCGTCGAGCTGCCCGACGATCTCGCGGTGGCGCTCGACGCGCAGCCGGGACTGCGCGCCGCCTTCGACGCACTCGCCCCGTCGCGTCGCAAGGAGCACGCGCGCTCCGTCGTCGAGGCGAAGCGCGCCGAGACCCGCGACCGCCGCATCGCCGCGATCCTGGATCGGCTGCGCGACGCGCGGGGCTGATCGCCCGCCCGATCCGGGTGCCGGCTGCGGCTCAGCGCAGCTGGGGGCGCAGCAGAGAGCAGCGGAGGGCGCAGCGGGGCAAGACCGCCGCGGACCCCCGATGGTGCGCGCCCCGATTCGGGTCAGCGCAGCGGGGGCGAATCGGCGGCGGATCCCGCCCCGGGGTCGGGATCGCGGCCGGCCTCCTCGCGCTCGGCCGCGCGGGCCGCGCGCAGTTCGCGGGTCGCGGCCTGCAGCGCGTCCTCCGCCCGCTGCCGTCGGCGCTGCGCGAGCGTGCTCGCGCCGTACTTGAGGCGCACCCGGTCACGGGCCTCGTCGGCGCCCGTGATGATGTAGCTGCTGGCGATGAGGATCACCTGCGCCGACAGGTTGAACCACAGCAGCAGGGCGATGAGGGCCGCGAACGAGGCGAGCAGCGGGTTCGAGGTGGCCCCGCGCACGAAGAGGCCCGAGAGCTCCTGCAGCACGGTCAGCCCGACGCCGCCGATCATACCGCCGACCCAGAGCGCCCGAGCGGGGGCCCGCACCCCGGAGAGCAGCCGGAAGACCACCACGATCGCGACGGTGTCGATCACGAACACCACGATCACGCCGACGACGCGGGTGAGCGCACCCGAGACGGCGTCGCCGTCGGAGAGGCCGAACCACGAGGCGACCGCGTCGACGCCGACGGAGGCGACCATGCTCATCACCGCGGCGGCCACCAGCAGGCCGCCGAACACGATGCCGACCAGCAGGTTGCGCAGCAGCACCCACAGGAAGAAGCCGTCGTCGTGCAGCTGATCCGCGAGCACCCGCAGCGCGGTGCGCAGACTCGCGATGGCACTGATCGCCGCGCCCACGAGGCCGAGCAGCGAGATCACACCCACCACCGTGAAGCCTGCCGGCGCGTCGATGCTCTCCGGATCGACGACGTCGGTCAGGCCCGGCAGGAAGTTCTCGAGCGCCCCGGTGAGGGCGTTCATGGCGTCGGGGTTGCCCCCGAGCCACAGCGCCGCGAGCGAGAAGCCCAGCAGCACCGCCGCGAAGACGCTGAACAGGGCGCGGTAGGTGATGCTGTCGGCCAGCATCGTGCCGCGGTGCTCGCTGTAGAGCAGATAGGATCTCACGATCCTGAGCCGCAGCGCCCCAGCGATCGCCCGCTGCGCGAGGCCTGCGATACCGCCCTTGCGCGCATCCTCCGTGCCGTGTTGCCGCCCCTGCTTCGCCATGGGTTCAGCCTATCCAGAGCCGACGGGCGCGCCAGGGCCTTCCCCCAGCGCGCGGCGATGCGCTATAAGCGAGGGGCGGAGCGAGGCCGTCCTCGCTCCGCGCACCGCTCTCCGCGTTCCTCTCGCGCGCCCGGCTCACGGCGCCGCCCCTGCGACGCTACTGCTCGGCGCCCGTCTCTTCCGGCTCGTCGTCGAGCGGCACCGCTCGCTGCTGCTCCACCCAGTCGACCTCGCTCACCGGCTCGGCGGCGGTCGAGAGCGGTTCGGGATCCGGCTCCTCATCGCTCGGGTCGGCCGGCGCGAGCTGATCGAGCAGGTCGGCCTCGGGCACATCGGCGGGGGTCTCGAAGGGATCGGGGGTCATGATGGTTCCTCCTGGGTTTCTCTTCGGTCAGCGATCGGTCTGCCGGGCGAGCTGCTCATCGGTGACGCGGGCGCCCGACTGCTCGGGGCGGATCCAGCGACCGAGGTCGAAGCCCTGCCGTCGAGCCTCTGCGAGCAGCTCCCGCTCCGTCGACTCGTCGACGCGGGGCTCGCGCGCGAGCAGCCAGAGGTGCTTGCGGTCGGGCGTGCCGACGAGCGCGTGGCGATAGTCGGGGTCGACGCGCAGCACCCAGTAGTCGGCGCGAGTGAAGGGGATCCACCGCAGCCCCTCGGGCAGGAAGCTGACCCGCAGCCGGCCGGCGTGGTCCTCGTCGGGCTCGGCCTGCCCGAGGGCCTGCGTCGGCGCACCCTCGGCGTCGATGCAGCGGTTGTCGACGCGCACCGTGCCGTCGTCGCGCAGCGAGTACTCGGCGGTCACGTCGCGCGCGCCGTCGTCCTCGAAGCGCAGCGGCAGCCGTCCCAACTCGTACCAGAGGCCCAGATACCGCTGCAGGTCGAGATCCTCGACCGACCGCACGTCGCCGTGTTCCTGCTCGCCCATCGCTGCTCCCTCCATCGCAGATATCTCCACCAGTCTGCAGAAGATCGCACCGCGGGGCCAGGCCTTGACACCCGCGCGCCGGCCCCCGTCCACCGCTCCACCGCCCCGCCCGGCGCACCGCCCGGCGCACCGACCCTCCGCCCGCCGCCACGCCCCCAGCGCACCGATCGACGTTCGAGCACCTCGATCCGACGGATCGGGGTGCTCGAACGTCGATCGGTGTGCGAAGCAGCGCAGCCGCCTAGGATCGAGCCATGAACGGCACGGGGGTCCAGGCGAGTGCATCGGCGTGGTCGGCGCTGCGACCAACAACCTTCGCGACGTGAGCCTCGAGGTGCCCAAGAAGGCGCTGACCGTGTTCACGGGCGTCTCGGGTTCGGGCAAGTCGTCGCTCGTGCTCGACACGATCGCGGCCGAGGCGCAGCGCCTCGTGAACGACTCCTACCCGAGCTTCGTGCGCAACCGGCTGCCGCAGCTCGCCGCGCCCGAGGTGCAGTCGATGAGCGGCCTCACCTTCACGGCGCTCATCGACCAGCGCCGGTTCACGGGCAACGCGCGGTCGACCGTGTCGACCGCCTCGGACACCGCACCCCTGCTGCGCCTCGTCTTCTCGCGGATCGGCGAGCCGAACGCGGGTTACTCCCCCGCCTACTCGTTCAACGACCCGAGCGGCATGTGCCCGGTCTGCGAGGGCCTCGGCACGGTGGTCGACATCGACATCGACGAGCTCATCGACCCCGAGAAGAGCATCGACGAGGGGCCGGTGCGTTTCAGCCAGTTCAGGCCCGGCGTCTACCGGTGGAAGCGCTTCGCCTACTGCGGCCTGTTCGACCGCGAGAAACCGCTGAAGGACTACACCGACGACGAGATGGATCTCTTCCTCTACGCCGACCAGCTGAAGCTGCCGAACCCGGATCCGCGATTCCCGAAGACCGCGCGCTTCGACGGCGTCGTCACCCGCATGCGCGACGTGTACGTGAAGAACCGCCCATCGAAGATCTCGAAGCCGGTGCGGGAGGAGCTCGATCGGCTCACCGCCCAGCGGGTGTGCCCCGAGTGCGGCGGCGCCCGCGTCAACGCGGCGGCGCGCGCGAGCCTCATCGACGGGCGTTCGATCGTCGACTGGACCGCGATGTCGGTCGCCGAGCTGCGCCGCCTGCTCGACGGCTTCTCCGACGCCCGCGTGGAACCCGCGCTGGCCGGCATCCGCCGCACGCTCGACGCGCTACTCTCGGTCGGCCTCGGCTATCTGTCGCTCGACCGCGAATCGTCGACCCTCTCGGGCGGCGAGGCGCAGCGCGTGAAGATCGTGCGCCACCTGGGCAGCGCCCTCACCGACGTCACCTACGTGTTCGACGAGCCGTCGACGGGGCTGCACCCGGCCGATGTGCAGCGCCTCAATCAGCTGCTCATCCGCCTGCGCGACGCGGGCAACACGGTGCTGGTGGTGGAGCACCACCCGCAGGTGATCCGCGTCGCCGACCACGTGGTCGACATGGGCCCCGGCGCGGGATCCCGCGGCGGCGAGGTGCAGTTCGAGGGCACCCCCGCCGAGCTGCGGCAGAGCGACACCCTCACCGGCCGGTTGCTCGCGCGTCCGCTGCGCCTCGCCCACGCGCCGCGCCGCCCCTCCGGCGAGGTGCTCGTCGAGCGGGCGAGCGCCCACAACCTCGCCGGCTTCGACGCCGCGGTGCCGCTCGGGGTGCTGACCGCGGTGACGGGCGTCGCGGGGTCGGGCAAGAGCTCGTTCGCCACCGATGAGCTGCCGCGGCAGCACCCCGAGTTCGCGGTGGTGGGTCAGGATCCGCTGCGGGGCGGTGTGCGATCCACCTCGCTCAGCGTGCTGGGCGTCGCCGACGACGTGCGGCGGGTGTTCTCGGACGAGTCGGGGCTCGCGCCCGCGTGGTTCAGCTTCAACTCGAAGGGCGCCTGCCCGGCATGCCGCGGCAAGGGCTACATCACCACCGAGCTCGCGTTCCTCGACGACGTGGCCACCCCCTGCGACGAGTGCGGCGGGGAACGGTTCAACGAGCGGGCGCTGTCGGTGCGCGTCGAAGGGCGCACGATCGCCGACGTGCTGACGATGACCGCGGAAGAGGTCGCCCGGCTGTTCGGCGACCGCGACGAGATCGCCGCGAAGATGCGCTGGCTCGACCGGGTGGGCCTCGGCTACGTCGCGGTCGGTCAGTCGCTCGACACGCTCTCGGGCGGCGAGAAGCAGCGACTGCTGCTCGCGAAGCACCTCAGCGGCGTGACAGATCTCTCTCGTGAGCGCATCGTGCTCGACGAGCCGACGACGGGCCTGCACCCGGGCGACGTGGATCGCATCAACGCGCTCTTCGCCGAGCTCGTGGAGGGCGGCGCGACGCTCGTGGTGGTGGAGCACAATCTGCGCGTGGTCGCCGAGGCCGATCACGTGATCGACATCGGGCCGGGCGCCGGTGTCGACGGCGGGCGCCTCGTCTTCGCCGGCACCCCCGCGGAGTTGGCCGCGCACCCCGATTCGCTCACGGGGCTGGCGCTGCGGATCGCCTCGGGCGCGGCCGAGTGACGGAACCTCGCGCGCGCCGGCCGCTCAGCTCTTCCGCAGATCCTGCGCGAGCATCACGAGGATGCCGCTGGGACCGCGCAGGTAGGTGAGCCGGTAGACGCCCTCGTAGTCCGCGACGCCGCGCAGCGGGCGGCAGCCGTGTTTCGCCGCGACGGCGAGGGCCTCGTCGATGTCGTCGACCGAGAAGGCGACCCGGTGCATGCCGATCTCGTTGGGCTGCGCGGGCGGGGACTCGACCGCCTCGGGGTGGAGGTATTCGAAGAGCTCGAGTCGCCCGAGGCCGTCGGGAGTCTGCAGCAGGGCGATCTTCGCGCGGTTGCCGTCGAGGCCGACCGCGGTGTCCGCCCATTCGCCGCTGATCGTGTCCCGGACGACGAGCGCGAGGCCGAGATCGGTGAAGAACGCGACCGCGGCCTCGATGTCGCGAACCGCGATGCCGACGTTCTCGAGTGCGATGCCCATGGGGGGGCATGCTAACAAGCGGAACCGAACCGGTGCCGCGACTGCGGAGCTGCGGGGGCGACGGACCGGGGCCGAGTGTCTCGCGGATCGGTGCGGTGCGAACGCGGATCAGCGCCCCGTGCCCTCGCGTGCGCCGTCGACGGCCTCGATGATGGCGGTGAGTTCGTCGCGCAGGGCGAGCAGGCGCTCGACCGGCAGGCCGAGCCGCTCGACGACCGCGGGCGGCACGGAGAGCGCCTGCTCGCGGAGCGCACGACCTCGCTCGGTGGGCACGATCTCGAAGGTGCGCTCGTCGCCCTCGACGGGCACGCGCTCGATGAGCCCGGAGTGCTCGAGCCGCTTGATGATCGGCGAGAGGGTGGCGGGATCGACGCGCAGCATCTCGGCGATCGCGCCGAAGCGCAGGGGGGCGTCGCCCCAGAGCGCCAGCATCACGAGGTACTGCGGGTGCGTGAGCCCGAGCGGCTCGAGGATCGGTCGGTAGACGCCGATCACGCTTCGGCTGGCGACCGCGAGCGCGAAGCAGACCTGCCGGTCGAGTTCGAGCGCGTCGTCGGGAAGATCCTGCATGCCGCCATCCTACCTCGTTCGTGCACGAATGAACCTGCTAGCATTTCGTTCGTGGGCGAACAAAAACGCAAGAAGCGTCACCTCTGGCACCGGACCCCCTACGACGGGGTGCCGGGCGCGTACGCGGCGATCCAGCGGTTCCTCTACCAGTTCGAGGGGCCGGCGCAGCTCGGCGACCGCAACGAGCCGCCGTATGTGCCGCCGGCCGATCCGAAGTGCCCCATCTGCGGGCGATCGATGAAGCAGCACCGCATCGACCGAGGCGGGCCGGGCAAGCCGACGCACCTGACGTGCCCGCCGCCCGAGCCGCAGGAGCCCCGCGACCGCGTCGCAGACACCGAGGCAGAGGCCTGACGAGCCGGGCACGAGGCACTGGCCCCGGCGCCCGCGTGCGGGCATCGCCGTGCCGCGCTACTCCACGGTGATGACGATCTTGCCCGTGGTGCGGCCGGTCTCGCCGAGGCGGTGCGCCTCGGCGATCCGCTCGAGGGGGAAGGTCTCGGCGACCGCGGGGCGCAGTCGACCGGTCTCGACCAGCGCGACGATCGAGCCCAGGTCGGCGCGTGACGAGTCGACGAGCATCCGCACCGCTCGCACCCCCAGCCGCTCCGCCTCACGATCGAAGTCGTCGGAGCCCATCGGCAGCGTCGAGACGACCGTGCCGCCGGGGCGGAGGGTCTGCACGGACCGGATCGAGGTGTCGCCGCCGACGGTGTCGAAGACGACATCAGCACCCCGGGCGACCTCGGCGAAATCCTGTGCGCGGTAATCGATGGCCTCGTCGACGCCCAAGCCCCGCAAGAAGTCGTGTTTGGCCGCGCTGGCCGTGCCGAGCACGAACGCCCCTCGCGCTTTGGCGATCTGAACGGCGACGTGCCCCACTCCTCCGGCGGCGGCGTGGATCAGAACGCGGTGCCCGGGCTG
This sequence comes from Leucobacter muris, assembly GCF_004028235.1. Lineage (NCBI taxonomy): Bacteria > Bacillati > Actinomycetota > Actinomycetes > Micrococcales > Microbacteriaceae > Leucobacter > Leucobacter muris. The sequence continues at coordinate 2,008,704 of NZ_CP035037.1, forward strand.
CAGATCCGCATAGTCGATGAGCGCCTGCCACGCGGTCAGCGCGACCAGCGGCAGCGCCGCCGCTTCGACGTGACTGAGCGGGGCGGGCTTCTTCACGAACACCCGTGCGGGTGCTGCGACGTACTCGGCGTGGGAGCCGTGGCCGAACGGGTAGGACAGCATGCCGAACACCTCATCGCCCGGCCGGAAGCGCGCGACCCCGATGCCGACGGCTTCGACCACGCCCGACAGGTCCCACCCGAGCACGAACGGCGGGTCGCCGATGAAACCCTCGGCCGATCGGTGCTTCCAGTCGGTGGGGTTGAGGCTCGCAGCGCGAACGCGCACGAGGATCTCGTTCGGTCGCGGCTCAGGGCGGGGCACATCGACGACCTCGAGGACCTCGGGGCCCCCGAAGGAGCTCTGGACGGCGGCTCGCATCGTGGCATTCGCGCTCATGGCCACCACGATGCCAGATCCGCTGCTTTCGCGAAACCGTCGACGCCCGGCGACGCCGACGCGGCGCGGCGACGGCCGTCGTGGTCGACCGACACGCCCCGGCGCGCGCATGAATGTCGGTGTCGGGCCGTAGGCTCTGCGCTCAGAACCCGTCTTCGAGAAATGAGGATCCATGCGCATCCGCGAGGGAACGGTGCTCGACAGCAGCACGGCGGTCACGGCACACGAACTGGTGCTCGAGCAGCAGCGCGAGCGGGGGGGAGATCGAGAACGCCGCCTACTTCATGAAGAAGCGCTCGCTCGTGAAGATGCTCTGAACAGGCTGGATCGCCGGGCTCCCGCGAACAGCGGAGCGCCCTCCCTCCGGCCTCGTCTCCTCGGCGTCGCAGAGGCACGGCTTCTCAACGCTCGACAGCCCGATCGCGATCGCCCCGCAGCGCGTGAGCGCCCGAGCGCTTCGAGCCGTGATCGCCTCACCGGGCTCCGGCACTGCCCCGCTCGCCCCCGATTTCGTCAGCGGGTTCGGCCTCCTCCTCGACCCCGCCCATGGGAACGAAGATCCACAGCACGATGCTCAACAGCAGCGCCGCGGCCAGAGCGGTGAGCCCCGCCCCCCGGCTCACCGCGAAGTCGAAGATCAGCCCGGTCACGCCGGCGATGAGCAGTGCGACGACCACGAGGTTCGCCATCAACAGACCGTTGCCCACGCGCACGATGCGCCCCTTCTGGCGCTTGCCGAAGAACCGGCGGTGCACCACGACGAGCGACAGCCCGAGCAGCGTCGACGCGCCGGCGAGCGAGACCAGCGTCAGGTAAAGCACCAGCTGGATGTCGTCGAGCTCCGTGAAGCGGGGCTGGAAGGCGACGGCGAGCAGGAAGCCGCCGAGGATCTGCGTGCACGTCTGCGTGACGCGCACCTCCTGCAGGATCTCGTTCCAGTTGCGATCGGCGCGCTCATTGGCGCTCTCGCCCCTGCCGTCGTCGAGCACACCCCGGGAATGGGCCGCCATCGACTACCGCCCGGGATCCTCGAGATCCTCGTGGCCCCGACGCGCGGCAGACGACGACACGTCCTCGCCGAGCTCGTCGAGCGCGGCCCGGGGATCCTCCTCGGTGGTCTGCACGGCCTGCTCCTCGTCGGGGTCGACGGCGAGCTCGGAGTCGTCGCGATGCTCGGTGACGACGAGCTCGTCGTCTTGGTCCTTCTCCTCGTTCTGCTCCCAGATCTGCGCCATGGCGTCCTCCTTCGTCGCGAGCCGTACGTCGGTCGCGGCCCGCCCGCCCGTCAGACCGGATGCGGGCCGCGATGCTCTCAGCCTAGAAGCGGCGGGGCGGGGCGTCAGCGGGGTTGACGCGGAGGCCGCGATGCGAGTAGCGACTCAGCCGAGCGTCTCGATCGCGAGATCGGCGCGATCGGTGACGATGCCGTCGACGCCGCGTTCGATGAGCGCCATCATGCGAGCGGGCTCGTTGACCGTCCAGACGTGCACCTCCACGCCCGCGCGGTGGGCGGCGTCGATGAGCCTCGGTCCGAGCACGCGGATCGGCCCCTGCCGCTCGGGGATCTGCAGCGCATCGAGCCCGTCGAGCGCGCGCGCCTCCGCGCGGCGCGATCGCGACGCGACGGCGGCGAGCAGCGTCGCGATGCCGCGCTGGCCGGGCGAGGTCGCCGGGCGGGCCCCGGCGGCCGCGGCCGAACGAAGGGTGCGCAGCCGGTGCGCGTCCGAGAAGCTCGTGATGAGCACCCGGTGCGCGTGAGGTGCGACGATGCGGCCCGCGGGGTCGGCCGCCTCGCGGGCTTTGACGTCGACGTTGAAGCGCGCGCGGGGGAACTCGTCGAGGGCCTGCTCGAGTGTGAGCAGCCCGCCGCGTTCGGACATGAGGGCGGAGAGTTCGCGCAGCGTGATCTGCGAGACCTGCCGGGGATCTCCGGTCACGCGCCGCAGCTCGGCATCGTGGAACAGCACGACCTCGCCATCGGCCGTGAGGCGGCAATCCGATTCCAGGTAGACGGCGCCCGCGTCGACCGCCGCGTCGAAGGCCGCACGGGTGTTCTCCGCCACACCCGCGGCGGCCGCGCGCGGCGCCACGAGCCCGCGGTGGGCGAGCACGCGCGGCGGGAGCACCCGCCGCTGCCCGGGCACCGCAGCCGAGAGGTAGGGGTGCTGCTCGCTACGTGGCGGCACGCGCGCTCCCGCTCGACGCGGCGGATGGGCTCTCGGACACGGTGACAGTATGCCACCGCGGCGGCTCGGAACGGCCAAAGTAGCCCACCCCACCCGGTTTGTCGACCCCCTGAACCGGCGCCCTGCTCAGGTGTTAGCTTCGCACCAGAGGCGCGGCGCCGAACTGCGCCGTGCCCAGGTCTTCGAGAGGAGCCGATGATGGACGCGAACGACCGACCGCAGGACCAGCCCCCGTTCGGCGGCAAGGACCGAACCTCACCCGCTCACGGAGCCTCGCCAGAGGCGGAAGCGCCGGCAGGGCCGGCTTCGGATACGCCGCGCGCACCCGACCCCGAGCCGCAGCCCGACCCCGGGCCCGATCCCGCGCCGCAACCCGACCCGCTGCCGCAACCCGATCCGGCACCGGACCCCGCGCCCGCGCCGACACCCGGTCCCGGGCCGGCCCCCGGTCCGGGACCGGGTCCTGAGCCACCGCTCGACCCCGTACCCGAACCGGCTCCCCAGCCGCCGCTCGACCCCGTGCCCGAACCGACTCCCCAGCCGCCGCTCGAGCCGGATCCCGAGCCGCCGCTCGACCCCGACAGCAAGGAACGCCTGCTCGAGGAGTCCCCCGACGCCCCGCACTCGGCGTCGCGCTTCGACGCGGGCAACGGGCAAGGCACCGTGTCGGGCCCCTCGTGGGGTCAGTCGACGCAGGATCGGCCGATCCTCGACGGCTCGACCCAGGATCCGTCGGCGGAGGCCTCCGTACCGAACCCTCACCGCGGCCAGAGCGACCCGGCGACGATCGGGCGCCAGCCGGCGCTCAACAGCACGAAGACCGACCGCTGGCTGATCTCCTCGACCGTGGCGGCAGCCCTCGTGACGGCCGTGCTGCTGATCCTCGCCCAGTTCGATCCGGTGTGGAGCGGTGTCGGCATCGTGGTCGCCCTCGTCGGTCTGCTCGCGATGCTCGTGGTGCGGATCAGCAAGCTCGGCCGCCGTCCGCGACTGCGGGTGATGGCGGTGCTGCTCGCCGTGACCTGGCTCGTGCCGCTCGCGGTGATCATCTCGATCATGATCGGCCGATCCGGCCAGATCTGGGGGTGAGCGCGCCGCCTCAGTGGTTGCGGAGCTTCTCGATGAGCTGGGGCTTGCGCAGCTTCGAATAGCCCGTGATGCCGAGCTCCTTCGCGCGGCGCTTCAGCTCGTCGACGGTGCGATCCTCGTAATCCTCCGCCTCGCCCCCTCGACGGCCCACCTTCGAGCGGCCCTCCTTCGCGGCGGCGTTCGAGATGCGCGCCGCCTTCTCCTCGGAGTTGCCCTCCTTGCGCAGGCGATCGTAGAGCTCGGGATCCTTCAGCTGCGGGGTCTTCGACTTCGGCACGACGCTCACATCCTTTCCGACATCGAGCCGCGTCCGTGCGCGCTCGACAACCATCCGTTCGTCTCGAAGCTAAGCCGCCGGGGCGGTGCTAGACAGGCCCTCGACAGCCGTGCCGCGAGCGGGTACGCTGTCGCGCCGCCGCCTGCAGCGGTGGCACACCCGAAGGGCGCTCCGCAAGGCCCTACCGCCGTGGATCGGGCCGGCCTTACGATCACCACTATGAAGGCGATGTTCTGGTTATGGATGGGACTGGTGCTGGTCGGGCTGCTCGCGATGTTCGCGATCGTGATGGTGGGCCGCTGACATGAGGATCAAGGATCACGCCCTCTCGCTCTGCTTCGCAGCGGCGTTCGTCATCACGCTGGCCGCCCAGTCGCTGGCCGGGCTCTCGGTCTACAACGAGGAGCAGCTCTCGCACGGCGGGCAGCCGAGCGGCTGGCTTGAGTTCGTCACGTCGTCCGACTTCGTGGTGGATGTCGCCGAGAACTGGCAGTCGGAGTTCCTGCAGTTCCTGCTGTTCATCATGGCGACGGTGTGGCTCGTGCAGCGCGGCTCACCCGAGTCGAAGAAGGTCGGCGACGAGGGTCTCGGCACCGACGAGGATCAGCTCGTCGGCGAGCACGCGAGGCCCGACTCGCCGAAGTGGGCTCGCGCCCGCGGGTGGCGGCGCCGCATCTACAGCAACTCGCTCGCGCTCACCATGGGCGCCATCTTCATCGCCTCCTGGCTGCTGCAGGGACTCGCGGGCTCGGTCGTGTACAGCTCGGAGCAGCAGCAGCACGGTCTTCCGCCGGTCTCGTTCGGCGAGTACCTGCTGACCGCAGACTTCTGGAACCGCACGCTGCAGAACTGGCAGTCGGAGTTGCTCGCGGTGGGCTGCATGGTGGCGTTCTCGATCTTCCTGCGCCAGCGCGGGTCGTCGGAGTCGAAACCTGTCGGCGCTCCGCACGGCCTCTCGGCCGTCGAATCGGAGTAGGGGCCGCTCACATCGGGCTCGCGGAAGCGGGCCCCGCATCGTCGAGGCGATCGAGATCCCGCACCGCAGGCCCCTCGAGCAGGCGCCCGTCGGCCGCGAAGCGCGAACCGTGCAGGGGGCAGTCCCACGACTGCTCGGCGGCGTTCCAGTTCAGCACGCCGCCGAGGTGCGTGCACACCCCGGATACCCGGCAGACCTCGCCGTCGACCTTCGCCATGCCCACGGGCGAGGCGCCGTCGCGCGCGACCACTCCCTCGCCCTCGACCGGCACGCCGACCTCGTCGCTCGATCGCAGCTGGGCGGAGGCCCACCCCGAGACGAGGTGCCCGGCGACCGCCGCGTTGGCTCCGATCGCGTCGCGCATCTCGGGCAGTCGCGCGGCGTGCCGTCGCAGCTCCAGCGCCCACTCGAGGTGGCCGCCGAGCACGTCGGCGGCGATCGTCAGCGCGGCCGCGACGGCGTTCGTCATGCCCCACTTGTTGTACCCCGTGGCCGCGTAGATGCGCCCGCCACCCCGGGGCAGCGGGCCGGCGAAGGGGATGCGGGAGTGCGCGCGGTAGTCCTGCGCCGCCCACCAGCACTCGCGATCCCGCACCCCGAAATTCTGCTGCGCCCACGCGTCGATCGCGCGCAGTTCGTCGTCGGTGCGCTCGGCGCGGCCGGTCACGTGCGCTCCTCCGCCCACGAGCAGCAGCTGCTCGCCGTCGCGGCCCGCCGCGGTGCGCAGCGAACGATCGGGGGCGCCGGCCGAGACGTACATGCCGGACGGCAGGGGCGACGATGTCGGACCCGGGCGGTAAGCGCCCACGAACGACCGCGATGGTTCCAGCTTCGCGAAGAACAGGCCGCGGTCGAGCACCGGCACCCCGCTCGCGAGCACGCAGACCCCGGCGTCGATGTCGCCGAGCACGCTGCGCACCCGCACACCCGCGTCGCGCCGGTCGACGTCGACCACCCGGCAGCGCTCCACGAGCCGGCCGCCGCGCTCGCGCAACTCGGCGGCCAGCGCCGCGAGCACGATCATCGGCTGCAGCTGGGCCTGCTCGGCGAGCGCGAGCGCGCCCGCGGTCTCGAAGGGCAGCCCGGTCTCCGTCGTGTCGAAGGCCGCCACGCCGGCCGAGCGGGCGGCGTCGAGCTCGCGCTCGAGCGACTCGAGCTGCGCGGGCTCGGCGGCGTACGTGTACGCGGTGCGCCGCTCGGCTTCGAGGCCCCAGCTCTCGAGCTGCCGCAGCAGCCAGGCCTGCCCCTCCCGGTTCGCCTCGGCGTACGCCTGCAGCGCCCCGTCGCCCGCGTGCGAGCGCAGCTCGGAGAGCACGGTGCCCTGCAGCAGGCTGAGCTTGCCGGTCGTGTTGCCCGTGGTGACCGCGCCGGCTCTGCGGGCCTCGAGCACGGTCACGCGCTGCCCCGCGCGAGCCAGCAGCACGGCGGTCGTCAGGCCGGTGAGCCCGGCCCCGACGACCACGGCGTCGCAGGGATCGGGCGAGAACGTCTCCGACTCGATGCTCGGGCCCGTCAACCGCCACAGTGAGGTCGTCTGCCATCGGTGCGTCATATCGGCGACTGTATGCGAGCCGTCACCGCACGGCGACCCCGTTGACAAGCGGGCTGCGAGCTGCGCGAGCAGCGGAACGGCGCGATCCCGCCCCTGCCCGATTCACGCCCGCGCGCATTCGGTCGGGGCCGCCTCCGCTTCGACGCGGCGGGCGGGCGGCGACGGCGCGCCGTGCACCGGCGGCTCGGGGGCACCGGCCACCGCCCCTCGTCGCGGATCCGCTGCGATCTCGGCCAGCTCGGCGAGCGGCAGTACGGAGAGCAGTTGCAGGGTGTCAGTTCGCACGGTCCAAACCTCCTCGGGCAGGGGCGGGATCGCGCCGTTCCGCTGCTCGCGCAGCTCGAGGGCGGCCCAGTCATCATCGTGGCCTTCCGCCGCACGGCTACCCAGGCCTTGACAGATGTCACGGCAACATATATTTACGCGCTAGCCGATCCCGGGGAGAAGTGCAAGCCCTCGAACGCTCGAGAGCTGCGTGGTTACGGTCGGTGAGCCGGGTGATCCGAATCCGGAGACGCACGAGAGGAGCGCAGTCATGAGCATCAACGACCCCCAGGCCTCGAAGCCGGGAGAGCCGCGCAAGCACGAGTCGGAGGAGCGGGAGCTGCGTTCGAGCACGGTGCCCACCGAGCACGGCTCGGACGCGCCGGAGTCCGAGGAGGACGTGCTGAGCGATCCCGCGCGCGATGACCGCCTCGGCTCGGACTGGGCCGACGAGGGCGGTGCGGTGCCCGCGGGCCCCGCCACGGATGCGCCGGCGCCGGACGGCGCCGAGGACGAGGATCCGAAGCGCACGACGGGCGCGGCCGGCGAGCGCGACTCCGAGGAGTGACATCATGCGTGCCGCTCTTGTCGACTCCACCGCCTCGGCGGGGTCGGGCGCGCTCACCGCGGAGCGCCGGACGCGTGCTACCGTCGCCGAGGTCGATCGGACCGCACGGGTGCGGGCGCAGGAGGCCCACGATGCGCGCGCCGCAGCGGCCCTCGACTCGGCGCGTGAGTTCTCGGCCGAAGGCCGGAGGGAACTCGAACAGCGAGTGGTGCTCGAGTACCTCGGACTCGCGAATGCGATAGCCCAGCGCTTTCAGAGCTCGGGCGTCGAGCTGAACGAGCTGCGGCAGGTGGCCTACGTGGGGCTCACCAAAGCGGTGCGACGGTTCGACGCCCAGTGCGGCAGCGGTGTCGCCGCCTTCGCGGTGCCGACGATCTCGGGCGAGATCAAGCGCTACCTGCGCGATGCGACCTGGGCCGTGCGCCCGCCACGCGCCCTGCAGGAGCTGGCGCTCGAACTGCGCGGGCTCGTCCCCGCGCTCGCCCAGCGTCTGGGCCGCGAACCGACGGTCGAGGAGCTCGCCGCCGAGGTGGGGCGGTCGCCGTCGCGCGTCTCCGAGGCTCTCGAGTGCGGGCGGGGACGGCAGGCGCTGTCCCTCGACGCGCCGGTCGGTTCGACGGGCGGCGGCGGAGATGCCGAGACCGTCTCGCTCGGAGACGCCATGCCGGCGCCCGAGGGCGAGATGGAGGAGCGCGCCGATCTGACGCTCACCCTCACCTCGGCCCTTCGCACGATCCCGCTCGCGGAGCGCCGCGCCGTGCACCTGCGCTACTTCCGGGACATGACTCAGACCGAGATCGCCGCGGAGATCGGGGTGAGCCATATGCAGGTCTCCCGCCTGCTGCGGCGCGGCCTCGACGCGCTACGCCGAGAGCTCTTCGCACGCGGCGCGCACGAGTGAGCGCGCCGCGGCGACGACCTCGTCGGCGGTGACCGCGAGCAGAGCGGGATCGGGATCGTCGGCGAACGCCGCCCCGCGGCGCAGTCGAGCATCGGTCAGCACGACGTGGGGACCGTCGGCCGGCGGTCCCCACACCTCCGGCGGCGCCGGCCCGAAGAGCACCACGGACGGTGTGCCGTAAGCGGAGGCGAGGTGGGCCGCGCCCGTATCGACTGTCACGAGCACCGCCGCAGCGGCGACGACCGCGGCGAAGGCGGTGAGGTCGGCCGCGCCCGCGAGCACGTCGTTCTCGGGCAGCCCCGCCGCGCGCGCGACTTCGAGCGCCCGGGCCCGATCCTGCTCCCCTCCCGTCAGCACCACCCGCAGCCCGCTCTCCGCGAGTCGGCGCGCCACCTGCGCGAACCGCTCGGACGGCCACTCGCGCGACCGGTAGAACGCCCCCACGTGCACCACGGCGGCCCCCGCTGCCCAGGAGCCTCGTACGGCGCGGCGATCGCGACGTCGGAGGCATCGGCCTCGATCCCGTGGGCGGAGACGAGCCGCACCCAGCGTTCGCGTTCGTGCATGCCGTCGACCCACTGCAGCCCATCGGGGCGCCCGGGGGTGCTGTGCACGATCGACAGGCGCGCTCCCAGCTCGTCGATGCGGCGGCGGCTCTCCTCCCCGCAGCCGTGCAGATTCACCGCCACATCGACCTGACCGGGGGTGAAGGGCAGCGGCTCGTCGAGCCCCGGTGTGGGCAGCAGCTCGTCCACGGCGTCGATGAGCCGCACGACTGGCGCGAGCCACCCCGGCGCGGCGAGCACGATGCGGTGGTCGGGAAATCCGCGTCGAAGCCCCTTCAGGGCGGGCACCGCCACGAGCAGGTCGCCGAGCTTCAGCGCCCGCAGCACGAGCAGGACGGGCGGGACGGGCGGGTCGGTGCGGGCTGTCATGCCCCACCCATTACCACAGCCGGCGAGGTCTAAACAAGGCCGTAAACCGGTGTTTACTGCTTCTGCTTCGGGGAACCGGAGGGGTATGAGCAGCAGTGACGCCCCGATCGCGGCGGTCTTCTTCGACCGCGACGGCACCCTCGTCGAGGACGTGCCCTACAACGCCGAGCCCGAGCGAGTGCGGTCGCTGCCCACCGTGGCCGACACGCTCGACGAGCTGCGCGAGCTCGGTATCCGGGTGGGCGTCATCAGCAACCAGTCGGGCATCGGCCGAGGACTGCTCACCTCCGATCAGGTGCGCGAGGTCGACCGGCGCGTCAACGCGCTGCTCGGACCCTTCGACGTGTGGCGCATCTGCCCCCACGCCCCGGATGACGGCTGCGCCTGCCGCAAGCCGCAGCCCGGCATGATCCTCTCGGCCGCCGAGCAGCTGGGCATCGACCCGAGCCGCATCGTGATGATCGGCGACATCGGCGCCGACATCGAGGCGGCCCGGGCGGCGGGAGCGCGCGCGGTGCTCGTCCCCACGCCCCAGACCCTGCCCGAGGAGGTCGCCGCCGCCCCGCTCGTCGCGCGCACGGTGCGGGAGGCCGTGGCGCTGCTCGTGCCCGAGTTCGCGGAGGCGCGCGCATGAAGCCCCGGGTGCTCGTGGCGAGGCTCGACAGTCTCGGCGACGTGCTGCTCGCGGGCCCGGCCGTGCGGGCCGTCGCCGAGCGGGCCCAGGTGGTGATGCTCTGCGGCCCGCGCGGCGCCGCCGCCGCGCACCTGCTGCCGGGCGTCTCGGAGGTGATCGTCTGGGACGCCCCGTGGATCTCGGACCCCGCCCCGCCCGCCGACGCCGATCACCTCGACTCGCTCGTGGGGCGGCTGCGGGCGGCGCGCCTCTCGGAGGCGGTGATCGTCACCTCGTTCCACCAGTCCCCGCTGCCCCTTGCGATGCTGCTGCGCGTCGCGGGCGTCCCCCGCATCTCAGGCGCATCGGTGGACTACCCGGGCTCGCTGCTCGACGTGCGGCTGCGCCCGGGCGAGGATCTGCCCGAGGACATCCCGGAGCCCGAACGGGCCCTCGCGATCGCGGACGCCGCGGGATTCCCGTGCCGGGACGACGGGCGGCTGCGGATCCGACCGGTGCCCGAGGCCTCCGCGCTCACCGGATCCGCTCCCTACATCGTGCTGCACCCGGGCGCCGCGGTGCCGGCCAGGCAGTGGCCCGTCACAGGCTTCGCCGGGGCGGCCCGGCTGCTCACCGAGCAGGGGCGCCGAGTGGTGGTGACGGGCGGCAGCGACGAACGCCTGCTCACCCGCGCGGTGGTGCGGGAGGCGCCCGGTGCGGTGGACCTCGCGGGGGCGTGCACACTGCCGCAACTCGCCGGGGTGCTCGCCGGGGCGAGCGTGGTGATCGTGGGGAACACCGGGCCCGCGCACCTCGCCGCGGCGGTCGGAACGCCCATCGTGAGCCTATTCTCGCCCCTCGTGCCGGCCGAGCGCTGGCGCCCCTACGGCGTGCCGCAGCGATTGCTGGGCGACCAGACGGCGCCCTGCCGCGGCAGCCGGGCCCGTGTCTGCCCCGTGCCGGGGCACCCGTGCCTCGCCGGGGTGAGCGCGCAGGCCGTGGTGGCGGCGGCGCTCGACCTCGAGGCGGCGCGGGGCGGCGAGACGATCGCATCGAGCCCGACGAAAGGAGCACTGCGATGAGAATCCTGGTGTGGCACGTGCACGGCGGATGGATGGACGGCTTCCTGCGAGGCCGGCACGAGTACCTGATCCCCGCGGAGCCGCAGACGACGCTTCCGGAGCTGCCGCAGGGGGCGCGCCCGGTCGATCCGGCCTCGCTGCGCGACGAGGAGGTCGACGTCGTCGTGCTGCAGCGCACCGAGGAGCTCGAGCTCGTCGAGCGCCTGCTCGGCCGGCGGCCCGGGCGCGACGTGCCCGCCGTGTTCGTCGAGCACAACACCCCCAAGCGCCTGCCCGTGACCGAGCGCCATCCGCTCGCCGAACAGCGCGAGATCCCGGTCGCTCACGTGACCCACTTCAACCGCCTCGCCTGGGACTGCGGGGAGGCGCCCACGGTGGTGATCGAGCACGGGGTGCCGGATCCTGGTCCCCTCTACGTCGGGGATCTGCCGACGCTCGGGGTCGTCATCAACGAGCCGGTGCGACGTGGACGGGTGACCGGCACCGATCTACTGCCGACGTTCGCGCGGGCCGCGACCCTCGACTGCTTCGGGATCGACGTCGACCTGCTGCCCGAGGCCCTCGGCCTGGGCGACCGTCTGCAGGCCGTGGGCGATCTCCCCACGGCGCAGCTGCACGCCGAGCTCGCGCGACGACGCGCCTATCTGCACCCGCTGCGCTGGACCTCACTGGGCCTGTCGCTGCTCGAGGCCATGCACCTCGGCATGCCGGTGCTCGCGCTTGCAACGACCGAGGCACCGCGCGCCGTGCCCCCCCCCCCCGACGCGGGCGCCGTCTCGGCCGACCCGACAGAGCTGGCCGCCGCGGCCGGGCGCCTGATCGAGGATCCCGACGAGGCTCGCCAACGCGGGCGCGCGGCCCGCGCGTTCGCCCTCGAGCATTACGGCCTCGAGCGGTTCCTGCACGACTGGGACACTCTGCTCGCCGATCAGGTCGAGACCCGCGCAGCTCGCCGCGTCCGCACCCCGGCGGACACCGCGCACCGATCCCCCGACCCCGCGAACCCCGCGGCGCCCGGGCTTATGAAAGGAGCACTCCGATGAGAATCTCCATGGTCTCCGAACACGCCAGCCCCCTCGCGCCCCCCCCCCCCGGGAGCGTCGACTCGGGCGGGCAGAACGTGCACGTGGCGGCGCTCTCGCGCGCCCTCGCCGATCTCGGGCACACGGTCACCGTCTACACGCGCCGCGACGACGCGGCGCTCCCCACGAGGGTGGCGCTGTGCAAGGGCGTCGACGTGGTGCACCTCACCGCCGGCCCGCCGCGCAGGATCCCGAAGGACGAGCTGCTGCCCTACATGGGCGTGCTCGCCGAGGAGCTCGCCGCCTCGTGGCGCTACGATCCGCCGGACGTGGTGCACAGTCACTTCTGGATGTCGGGCATCGCCGCGCTCGAGGGGGCGCGGCTGCTGCCCGAGCACCAGCGCCCCGCGGTCGCACACACCTTCCACGCTCTCGGCGCCGTCAAGCGCCGCCACCAGGGGGCGTCCGACACGAGCCCCGCGGAGCGGGCCGATCTCGAACCCCGCGTGGGCCAGCAGGCCGACGCGGTCATCGCGACCTGCGACGACGAGGTCGACGAGTTGCGCGCCCTGGGCGTGCCCTCGCACCGCATCGAGATCGCCCCGTGCGGGGTCGACCCGGACGAGTTCGACACGGTGGGCACCGCCGAGCGGCGCGGCTCGCGGCACCGCCTGCTGAGCGTGGGCCGCATCGTGCCGCGCAAGGGCATGGATCTCGCGATCCGCGCGCTGCCGCTGCTGCGCGAGCTGGGCTTCGACGACGTCGAGCTCGAGATCGTGGGATCGGGCGACGTGGTCGACGGCCGCGACGCGGAGGTCGACCGGCTGGGCGAGCTCGCCCGGGAGCTCGGGGTCGCCGACCGGGTGCACCTGCGCGGCCAGGTGGGCCGGGACCGGATGCCGGCCCTGCTGCGTTCGGCCGACGCCGTGATCTGCACGCCCTGGTACGAGCCGTTCGGCATCGTGCCGCTCGAGAGCATGGCGTGCGGCACCCCCGTCATCGCGGCCGAGGTCGGCGGGCTGCGCGACAGCGTGATCGACGGGATCACCGGCCTGCACGTGCCACCGCACGACGCCCTCGCCATCGCCGAGGCGGCCGCCCGGATGCTCGGCGACGAGCCCTTCCGACGCGCGCTCGGCACGGCGGGCCGCGGGCGCGTCGAGGCCCGCTACACCTGGGCGGGAGTCGCCCGGCAGACGGAAAGCATCTACCAGCGGCTGCTCGCGCGCGAGCGTCAGCAGCCCGGACAGCTCTTGGAGATGGCGCAATGACGATCACCCACACCACCGCCCCATTCCGCTCCCGTCGGCGCGACGCCGTCGACGGCAACCGGGTCGCTGCTCACTTCGAAGACCTGCGAGACGCACTCACGTGCGCCTCGCGTCACGCCGAGCACCTCGAGGCGTGGGGCGTCGAACTCGCGGCCCGCCTGCGCTCGGGATCGCGACTGCTCGTCGCCGGCAACGGCGGTTCGGCCGCCGAGGCGCAGCACCTCGCCGCCGAACTCGTCGGCAGGTACCGCGGCGACCGCGACGCCTACTCGGCGATCGCGCTCTCGGCCGAGACCTCGAGTCTCACCGCGATCGGCAACGACTACGGCTTCGCCGAGGTGTTCGCTCGGCAGGTTCGCGCCCACGCCCGCGTGGGCGACATCGTGCTGCTGATCTCGACGAGCGGCGCGAGCCGCAACCTCATCGAGGCCGCACGCGCCGCCCGCAACGTGGGGGCCGTGACCTGGGCGCTCACCGGAGAGGGGCCGAACCCGCTCACCACGGTGTGCGATGACGCCGTCTGCATCGACGGCGCCGCCCCGCACGTGCAGGAGTGCCAGCTGGCGGCGATCCACGCGGTCTGCGAGGTCTTCGACTCCCAGGTGACCGACGCGTCGGCCGGGGGTGCGACATGAGGATCACGGTGGTCGGGGACACCCTGCTCGACGAGGACGTCGAGGGCACGATCGAGCGGCTCTGCCCCGACGCGCCCGTGCCCGTGGTCGACGTGTCGGCGCACCGGTTCCGCGCGGGCGGGGCGGGACTCGTCGCGGCCATGCTGCACCACGACGGTCACGAGGTCGAGCTGGTGACCGCGCTCGGCGACGACGAGGCGGCGCGGCGCATCCGCGAGCGACTGCCCGGCGTCTCGATCATCGCGTGCGATTCGGCGGCCCCCACCCCGGTGAAGCGACGCGTGCGCACGGCCGATCAGGCGGTGTGCCGCATCGACGAGGGATGCGGACCGCCGCCTGTGCCGCGCGTGGACGATCTCGCACTCGCCGCGGTCTCGCGGGCGGAGGCGATCGTCGTCTCCGACTACGGGCGGCGCCTCACCGAGCATCCCGAGCTGCGCGCGGCCCTGCAGCGGCGCGCTCTGCGGGTGCCGCTCGTGTGGGATCCGCACCCGCGCGGCACGGAGCCCGTCTCGGCCGCGCGGCTCGTCACCCCGAACATCGACGAGGCAGCCGCGGCGGCGGGCACGGGGCGCGGGGCCGCGCACGCGTCGGAGGCCGCCGAGCGGCTGCGCGAGCGCTACGGCTGCGCGGCGGTGCTCGTGACGCTCGGCGAACTCGGCGCGCTGCTGCACGAGGGCGAACGAGCGCCTGTCGAGATCACGACCGACCCCGTCGAGGCGGCCGATCCGTGCGGCGCCGGCGACCGGCTCATCTCGGCCGCGGCGGCCGCGCTCGGGCGCGGCGCCGGTCTCGAGGAGGCCGCCCGCGAGGCCGTCGCGTCGGCGCGGGCCTATCTCGCCGCGGGAGGCGTCGCCTCGCTGCCCGAGCCGGAGACGATCGAAGCGCCCGCCGGCGCGCCGACAGACGACCCGATCGCCCTCGCCCGCTCGGTGCACGAGCGCGGCGGCACCGTCGTCGCGGCCGGCGGCTGCTTCGATCTGCTGCACGCCGGGCACGTGCGCACCCTCGCGGCCGCGCGAGACATGGGCGACTGCCTCGTCGTCTGCCTGAACTCGGATGACTCGGTGAGGCGGTTGAAAGGGCCCGAGCGCCCGATCATCCGCGAGCACGACCGGGTCGAGATGCTGCTGGCGCTGAACTGCGTCGACGCGGTGCTCGTGTTCGACGAGGACGGTCCCGAGCGAGCACTCGAGCGGCTGCGCCCGCACGTCTGGGTGAAAGGAGGCGACTACACGGTCGAGGCGCTCCCCGAGACGCCGCTGCTGCGCAGCTGGGGCGGCACCACCGTCACCGTGCCCTACCACCTCGGCAGATCCACGACCCGGCTCGCGACCGCGCTCGCCCGCGTGGGCTGAGTCGCCCCGCCCATCCGACATCGACGAACGGAGATCCCATGCGCACCACACTCTTCCCCCGCCACCTCGGCCGCGTGATCGTGACGGGAGGCGCCTCCGGCCTCGGAGCCGCTGTCGCCGAGGCCGTCGCCGAGGGCGGGGGCAGCCCCGGCGTGATCGACCTCGATGTATCG
The DNA here is from genome assembly GCF_004028235.1 of Leucobacter muris. Taxonomy (NCBI): domain Bacteria; kingdom Bacillati; phylum Actinomycetota; class Actinomycetes; order Micrococcales; family Microbacteriaceae; genus Leucobacter; species Leucobacter muris. The sequence goes on from NZ_CP035037.1 coordinate 2,024,044, forward strand.
TCGGTTCCCGATCGCTTCGCCGCGCGAGCGGCCGACGTCTCGGACCGCCCCGCGCTCGAGCGGGCGGTCGAGGAGCTCGCCGACGAACTCGGCGGGATCGACGCGATCGTCACGGCGGCGGGCATCGATCGGTGCGGACGGCTCGACGACGTGGCCGCCGACGAGTGGGAGCGCGTGATCGGCGTCAACCTGCTCGGCACGGTGTCGGCCGTGCGGGCCGCGCTGCCCCACATCACCCGGGCGCACGGCCGCGTGATCACCGTGGCATCGTCGCTCGCGCTGCGCGCGCTGCCCGACGCCACCGCATACTGCGCCTCCAAGTTCGGGGTGCTCGGCTTCTCCCGGGCACTCGCGGCCGAGACGCGGGGGCGCCTCGGCGTCACGACCCTCATCCCGGCGGGCATGCGCACGGGGTTCTTCGACGACCGGCCCGAGCAGTACCGCCCCGCTCCGGATGCGCAGCTCGTCGACCCCTCGGACGTGGCGCGGGCGGTGGTCTTCGCCCTGCAGCAGCCTCCGCACTGCGAGGTGCGAGAACTCGTGATCTGCCCGGAGGAGGAACCGTCGTGGCCGTGATCCTCACGCCGTCATCGCCCGGGACCGCGCCGCGCCGCGCCGGGGGCCGGCCCGAGCAGATCGCGCACATCTGCGAGCACCGCATCGACGGGCACATCGCCCACGAACGAGACGTCGTGCTCGCAGCGCCACTCCGCGACGCGCTCGGGGGTGCAGTCGGCCCCGCAGACCGGGCAGCGGGTGGTCCAGGAGATCTGCGCCCGGTGGTGCTGCCTGCCGAGCGGCCCCGCGCTCAGCATGTTGCCGCACCAGAAGACGGAGGCGGTGCGCGTGCCGACGGCCTGCGCCAGGTGCCGCGGACCGCTGTCGTTGCCGACCATCACGTCGGCCGCGCTCAGCAGACCCACGAGCTCGGGCATCGGCAGCCGCCCGGAGGCGTCCTCGACGAGCCCCGCGACCGAGGCCTCCAGGCCGAGCGCGTCGACGATGTGCCCGCACAGACGGCGTTCGTCGTCGGCGCTGCCGAGCAGCACGACGCGCACGCCGTCGCACGCGAGCGCCGCGGCCAGCTCCGCGAAGCTCTCGATCGGCCAGCGGCGACGCGGATCGGTCGCGCCCGGGTGCATCGCGACCAGCGGCCGGTCGGCCTGGCCCCGGAAGGCGAGGCCCAGCTCGCGCTCGATCTCGGAGACGCCCACCTCGGGCTCGAGCTCGACGGGCGGCGCGCCCACCAGTCCCGCCACCTCGAGCCAGCGCATCACCTCGTGCTGAGCGGCGACGTAGTCGATGCCGCGGTCGAGCGGCGCGGCATCGGGGGTACGGGCTCCGATGGTGCAGCGCGCACCCAGCTCGAGCAGGAACGGGTTCGAGAAGCGCCCGCCGCCGTGCATCTGCGCGGCGAGATCGTACCCCTCCGCCCGCTGCTGCGCCAGGAACGACGCGATCGCCCGGTCGTCGACGCGTTCATCGGGGTCGGCGCCGACGCCCGGGACACGGGGCAGCTGCACGACCCGGTGGGGCGCGCCCCCGCGTCGCTGCAGCAGCTCGGCCGCGAGCCGGGTGCCGAGCAGGGTCACCTCTGCGTCGGGGTACGCGACGGCGAGCGCCCTGATCGCGGGCAACGCGAACAGCAGATCGCCGAGCCCGCCGGCGCGCAGCACCGCGATGCGGCGCACTCCCTCCAGGCGGCTGCCGAGCGGTGCGACCGCCGCCGGCGCCGTGCGGGGCCGCGCCCCCTCGCCGAGCCTCCAACGCATTCCTCTGCCTTCCTCCCCCGGGCGGAGAGCCGCCCCTGCTCCCCCTCATGCCCGCGACAGCCGATGCACAAACAGCGGGTGAGGGCGTTCGCGCCGACCGAAGGGGGGCGAGCGCCGTGACCCCCGAGGAGTGCATCGCCCGGGTGCACGAGGCCGGGCCGCGGGTGACCGTGATCGGCGACTACCTGCTCGACGGGTGGTGGAGCGGCAGCGCCGACCGAGTGGCGCGCGAGGCCCCGGCGCCGGTGGTGCACCTGTCGGAGCGCTCCGAGTCGCCGGGCGGTGCCGCCAACACGGCGCTGAACCTCGCGGCACTCGGAGCCCGGGTGCGCGCGGTGGGCGTGGTCGGCGACGACGACGCGGCCGACGAGCTGCGCGCCCAGCTGGCCGCCGCCGGGGTCGACGTCTCGGGACTCCGCAGCGTGACCGGAGCGAGCACCACGACCAAGGTGCGCGTCACCGTCGCCGACCACGTGCTGCTGCGCCTCGACCAGGATCGAGAGGAGGCGTGGCCGATCCACGTGCGCGAGGCGTTCTGCGAGCGCACCGAGGCTGCGATGATCGAGAGCGACGCGCTGCTCGTCTGCGACTACGGCTCGACGCTGCTCGACGATCTCGTGGTCGAGCGCCTCGCCGCCATGCGCCGCCCGCCCCTCGTGGTGGTCGACGCGCACCGCCCCGGGCGCTGGAGCGGGCTGAGACCGGACATCGTGACGCCCAACGCCTCCGAGGCCGAGACCCTGCCAGGCGTCTCCCTCGGGTCGGGCGAAGAGCGGGTGGAACGGGCGATCGCCGCGACCGACCGGCTGCTCGAGGCGACCGGCGCGGCCGCGATCGTGGTGACGCTCGATCGCACCGGCACCGTGCTGCTGCGCAGCGACCGGGAGCCCGCACGCACGCACGCCGTACCCGCTCCCGAGCGGCACGCATCGGGCGCCGGCGACGTCTTCGCCGCGGCGATCACCACGTCTCGAGCCGCCGGAGCGCCCATCGAGGACGCCGCGAGATTCGCTCAGGGCGCCGCGAACGTCGCGGTGCGCCGGGCCGGCACCTGCGTGTGCTCGCTCGAGCAGCTCGGAGAGTGGTTCTCGAGCGAGCGGGAGGCGGCCGGGCCATGAACAGCGGCACCCGCCGGGACTCGGCACGGTGGGCCGATCCGGAATCCGCCCCGGCCCCGGCCGTCGACGTGCTCATCCCCACCGCCGGGCGCGCGGCGGAGCTCGCCGTGACCCTCGCGGGGCTCGCCGCGCAGCAGGATCCGCCGTTCTCGGTGATCCTCAGCGATCAATCCGATGAGGGGATCGAGCGGGTGCCCGCCGTGCGCGCGATGATGCGGGTGCTCGAGGCTCAGGGAAGACGGGTCGTGCTGCGCCGTCACCTGCCCCGGCGGGGGATGGCGGAGCAGCGGCAATTCCTGCTCGACTGCGCCTCGGCCGAGCGCGTGCTCTTCCTCGACGACGACGTGTGGCTCGAGCCCGGCGCGCTCGGCCGACTCGACACCGCGATGACCGAGGCGGGCTGCGGTCTCGTGGGCTACGCCGTGCAGGGCCTCTCCCATCTCGGCGACGTGCGCCCCGGCGAGACCGCGCGCTTCGAGCCGTGGCCGCACGGACGCGTCGCCCCCGAGCGTGTGCGCCCCTGGTTGGAGTCGTTCGAGCGGTGGCCGCTGCACAACGCCGCCAACCCCGCGCACCTCGCCAGAGAGCAGCACCTCGGCGAGAACGAGCGCCTGCTCTACCGTGTCGCCTGGATCGGTGCGTGCGCGCTCTTCGACCGTCGCACCCTGAACGAGGCCGGTGGCTTCGACTTCTGGCGCCGACTGCCGCCCCAGCACGCCGGCGAGGATCGCGTGGCTCAGTGGCGCGTCATGGAGCGTGCAGGCGGCGCAGGCGTGCTGCCGAGCGGCGCCGTGCACCTCGAGGCCCCCACCACCGTGACCGACCGCCGCGTCGAGGCGAGCGACGTGGTCTACCCGCACGACGGCCCCAGCGCCGCACCAGACCCGAACCGCATCGGGAACGAAAGGAGAGGCTCATGACCGAGCAACCGAACCCCATCCAGATCCAGAAGCACCTCGGAGGCGTCGACTATCCGGCTACGAAGCAGGATCTGCTGCGGGCCGCGCGCGACGCGGGCGCCGACGACGACGTCTGCGACTCGCTCGACGGTCTGCCGGATCGCGAGTACGACTCGCCCACCGACGTGAGCGGCGAGATCAGCGGCTCGTAGCGCGGGATCCGTCGACGGCGGCGAGCAGGGCCAGAGCGCCCTGCTCGTCATCGTCGAGGAACGGGCGCTGCCGCATCCGCGCGCGTGATCGGCGCGCCCGCTCGATCGTCTCGGGGCGCTCTGCGGCGTCCATCACCCGGGGGTCCACGTACGAGGAGCGGGTGACGGCGGGCGTGTTGCCGAGCCGTTCCGCCGCCTCCCGCACTCCGGCGCGCAGTGCCGCGGTGCGCGCCTTCTCGGATGCCAGCTGCTCCTCCGAGAGTTCGAGCAGCGCCGTCGCGACGATCACCGTGCCGCCCCACGTGCGGAAATCCTTTGCGGTGAACTCCTCGCCCATGTGCCGTTTCACGTAGGCGTTCACGTGGCGGCTGCGCAGCCGGCGCACCACCCCGTCCTCGTCGAAGAAGCGGAACACCTCGGGCCCGGGCAGCTCCTCCAGCCGCGCGACGAGGCGCGCCACGCGCGCGTCGCGCACGCGGCCGCGCTGCCGCTGGCCGCTCTTGCCGACGAAGTCGTACTCGACCGACGTCGACGAGGCGTTCAGGTGCCTTGCCCGCAGGGTCGTGACGCCGTAGCTGCGGTGCTGCGCGGCATACCTCGAGCTGCCTACCCGGAAGAGCTGCTGGTCGATGAGGCGCACGGCGCAGGCCGTGACCCGATCGCGGCTCAGCCGGCGCCGGCGCAGATCGCGATCCACCGCGGCGCGCAGGCGCGGCAGCGCGGCGCCGAAGCGCTCGAGCCGCGCAAACTTGCGCCGATCCTGCCTGCGCCTGAACGCCGGATGGTAGATGGTCTGCGTGCGTCCGGCGGCGTCGAGGCCCCGCGCCTGCACCTTCGCGCGCGGCGAACGGGCGATCTCGACCCCCGTCCAGGCGGGAGGCACGACGAGCGCGTCGAGACGCTCGATCTCGGCGCGCTTCGTGATCCGGCGCCCGTTCAGCCGATAGACGAAGCCGCCGTCGACGACCTCCCGCGAGATCGGAAGGCGCAACCGCCCCGCACTCCCCCGACGTGCTCCCGCACCGCGAGCGGCCATGCGTCCCCCAGTCCTCGTCTCCCGACAGTGATGCCCTCATTGTGCCCGATCGGGTCCGGTCTCAATCCTCGCCGGGGCGCGACGTCGGCATGCGATCGCGGTCGTAGGTGATCGACGTGTACCCGTGCGGAGAGGCCTGACCGTACTCGTCGAGGTTCACGAACACGATGCGCTCGATGCTGAGGATCGTCTTGCGCGTGATCATGTTGCGCACCTGCGCCCGCATCGTGAGCGAGGTGCGGCCGAAATCGGTGGCGACGAGCCCCATCTCGATCAGGTCGCCCTGCCGCGCCGACGACTCGAAGTTGATCTCCGAGATGAACTTCGTCACCACGCGATGGTTTCCGAGCTGAATGATCGCGTAGATCGCGGCTTCCTCGTCGATCCACCTGAGCAGGCTGCCGCCGAAGAGGGTGCCGTTGGCGTTGAGATCCTCCGGGCGCACCCACTTGCGCGTGTAGAAGTTGATGCCCTGTGCTGCGTTTCCGTCCATGCGCGCGAGTATAGGGCGGCCGCGTTACGGCTCTGCGGCGGGCTCGTCACGTCTCGCGGGTGCCAGGCCCCGGCGAGCTCGTCACGCCCCGGCGAGCTCGCGCAACCGGGTGAGCAGCTCCTCGCTCGTGTGCGTCTCCTGGTCGAGGTTCTCCGACAGCAGCTTCGCCGCGTCGGCGGCGCCCTCGGCGTGAGTGGCGGTGATGAGCGACTGGTAGACCGAGATCTCGTAGTGCTCGTTGCCGAGCGCGCACGAGAGGGCGACCTGGTCGAGCAGCGAGCGATCGGACCGCGCGATGAGGCTCTGCGCCTGACGCGAGATCCCCTTCGTCGCGGGCGAGCCCGCGGTCGACTCGGGAAACCCGAGCAGGCCGAAGACCTTGCGCAGGTTCTCGATCTGTTCACGGGTCTCGTCGGAGTGGTGACGGAAGAGCTTCTGGATGTCCTTCGAGGGGGCCGCTTCGGCCAACTCCCCGAGCGCGGCCAGAGAGTCCTCCTCCATCGTCATCGCGGTGCGCAGCTGGAAGCGCAGCAGGTCGGTCGGGGTTTCGAGGTGCTGCTGAGACATGTGATGCTCCTTCGAAGGTCGGTGGCGGCCCGTCACGGCGTCGGGCTGCCTCTCGGCGATTGTAGGAACGCCCGCAGGAGCCACCACAGGGGCTTGCGCCGCCGCGGTCGGCGCGGTATCGCGCTCGCGATCCGTCCGGCGGACGATTCGCCCGCGGCTGCGCGACTCCCGCCACGCGGCTCCGGCGCCGTGTCAACCCCTCCCGCGAGCGACGCGCATGAGCTTGCATGGGGACATGTCCACGAAGTTCCTCTCCATCGGCACCGCCGTGCCCGCAGCACGGCTCGACCAGCCCCGCGCGCGCGACTTCTTCGCGGCGCAGCCTGGCGTCAGCCGCCTCACCGCGCGGCTCATCGGGGCCGCGTTCGACCAGTCGGCCATCGACCACCGGTACTCCGTGATCGGCCAGATCGGCTCGGGCGGCACGCTCTTCTCCGAGGACGGCGAACTGCTGCGCGCCCCGAGCACGGGCGAGCGCAACGCCGTGTACCGTCGGGCGGCGCCGCCTCTCTCGGAAGCGGCCGCGCGCGACGCGCTCGAGCGCTCCGGCTTCGACGCCGCCGAGATCACGCACGTCGTCACCGCGTCGTGCACGGGCTTCTTCGCTCCGGGGCCCGACTACCTGCTGGTGAAACAACTCGGCATCCCGCGCACGGCGGAACGCACGCACATCGGCTTCATGGGGTGCGCCGCCGCCTTCCCGGCACTGCGCACGGCGCAGGCGATCGCCGACGCGCGACCGGGCGCCGTGGTGCTCGTGGTCTGCACCGAGCTGTGCTCGCTGCACATCAGGTCGTCGAGCGACCCCGAGCAGATCGTCGCATCAGCCGTGTTCGGAGACGGCGCCGGGGCGGCCATCGTGTCGTCGGCCGTGAATTGGCCTGGTTTGAGTTCCGACCGGTTTTCCTGTCAACCTGTCGGTGACAGAAGTTCCTCGGCCTCAGTATAGTAGGCCTGCTCGACCTCGATCGGGGTACGCATATCGAGCTCCCCGTGAAGGCGCTCATGGTTCCACCACCACACGTATTCGAGGGTCGCGAGTTCGACCTGCTCAACCGTCCGCCAGGGGCCCTGCTGTCGGATCAGTTCGGTCTTGTAGAGGTTGTTGACCGCCTCAGCCATGGCATTGTCAAAACTGTCGCCGACCGTCCCGGTCGAGGGCACTGCTCCGAGTTCCGCAATGCGATCCGTATAGACCATGGCGGTGTAATTCGACCCGTGATCGGCGTGATGGATCAGGCCATCGAGCCTGCCGCCCGATTGCCACGCAGCCATATCGAGTGCCTGCATCGGCAGAACCTCAGATTTCAGCGTCGCAGCGACATTCCAGCCCACGATTCTGCGCGAGTACACGTCAGTGACGAACGCGACATAGGCGAACCCAGACCAGGTGGCGACGTAGGTCACGTCGCACACCCAGAGCTTGCGCGGCCCGTCAGCGGCGAATCTCCGGTTGACGAGATCGGCAGGCAGTGCCGCCGTTTTGTTAGGGCGTGTGGTGAACACGCGCTTTGATTTCCGTACCCCGCGCACGCCGGCGAGCCGCATCAGACGCTCGGTCTGGTCGCGGCCGATCTTCCACCCCTCACGCTTCAGCAGGGCATGCATCTTCCGGCGCCCGTACACGCCATAGTGCTTCGCGTGGAGCCGCCGGATCTCAGGGAGGAGCAACTCGTCGCGCAGCTGCCTGGCTGAGGCCGACCGGGCTTTCGCGGCCCGGTATCCGCGGGAGGTGAGGAACCCACGAACTGCCGCACGCAGCGTACGACAGAGGAACTCGACCCCGAAACGATCACGGTACTCGTCGATGAATCTGATCATTTCGTTCGTGGCCGGTCGAGTTCCTTCGCGAAAAACACGCTCGCGGCTTTGAGTACCTCGTTGGCCTTACGGAGCTCGCTCACCTCGCGGCGTAACCGCCGGTTCTCCTGGGCCATATCGATCGAGGTGCCAGGCTTCGCGCCGGTATCGATGTCGTAGCGGCGCTGCCACACGCGCAGCGTCTCCGGGCTCACTCCGAGGAGCCCACCGACGTGTCGGCAGGCCGCGGTCAGCGACTCGTGCTCGGGACGGGCTTCGGCGAGCATCCGAAGTGCGCGCTGGCGAAGTTCAGGGTCATATTTGCTTGGCATCGTAGTTCCATCCTTGTATAAAGATCGGAACTCAAACCAGGCCAATTCAAGCACATTCTGCGCTTCGAGGTTCCGGACCGTCTGTGGCGTGACTTGCACGGTGCGGGCAAGATCGACGGGACGCATGCACCTCCATCCCGTCGCACCTCACGAGCGCCACGGAGTTGCTCATGCCAAGTTTATAGAAACACTTCAATGTCACAGTTGAAGGGAACGGGTTCCACGCACGAAAGGACAACGCCATGCGGTTCCACCTCGAGATCGACCTCGACGCACTCCCCCAGCCTCACGATGCCGAGTTGGGGAGGATCCTGCGGTACTGGGCCGGAAACCTCAGCCACTATGACCTCTCGGTCGAGACGAGCGAATCGATCCGCGACTCCGCCTACGAAGAAGTCGGCTCCTGGTGGATAACGGCATAAGAAGCCCGCGTTGGCGAAGCTGAACATTCTCAGGATGCGCACATGAAGAAAATGGCGCGCCCGCAACCGAATCTTGAACCTAGCGGGGGTGCCGATTCGGCACACCCGCTCCCTGTTCGATCGAAGGCTATAATTTGAGCCTTTTACGGTGGTGCCGAATCGACACCACCGCCCCATCTCTTAGAAAAATCGTGGATCTGGGCGGCCTGAACCGGTGGCGGTTCCAGAACTTTAGCTTCGTTCCGATGGAACGTCAACCACGAATTCTCGACACCGCAGTTACTTCCGAGCGTCTTCATGATACCCGCGGGCGCGACAACTCACCGCACGATCACGAAGCCATTCCTCCTTTCCGAGAGTGCTCCTTCACTCGATAGGTATGCAGCCCGTCCCACGTTCAAGAAGTTGCCCTGTTCCGCCGCCAACGGAGCACGCGGATTTCCCGAACAGCCCTGACTGCACCCGATGCAACGCAGCGGTAGTTGTCGGACGTCAGAGCTACCCTCAACGCCATGGACGAAGAGCGATTCGAGCACTGGTGCGAGGCGTGCGGCACGACCGCAATGCTGACCTCCGAGGAAGCCTTCGAAGCGGGATGGGATTTTCCGCCACGGATGGGGGCGTGGGGTGTGGTTTCCCCACGCACTTGCGGCGATTGCGGCATCGAACAGACGCTCTGGTGGGCGCTCACCGTCGAGAAGAAGGGCATCGACGACTGCACTCCGCGTCAACGGCAAGTACTCGCGCGAATATTGAACGAGGTATCTGATTAAGGCAGCAGATCGATCATCTGCGATCGAGCCTTCATTGCGTGAATCACCAGCTCATTGCCGCTGTCGAAGACGAGAACGACCGTCTCTAAGAGTCGACCACGAGTGGCGAAACCGAGCCGCAACTGCCGTGCCGGACTGTTCTCATCGAGATCCTCGATCCATACCGCCCACGTCGCCGCTTGAATCGCGTCTTCACGGAGAACGCCGTGCTTCAGTGCCGAGTCGTGAACGTTCACGCTGCCGACAGATGAAGCGCTTCGCGGATGACTTCTGAACGTGACTTGCCCTCACGCTCCGCGCGCTCGTCGATCGCGGCGATCTCTTCAAGAGTGAGCCGGAGCGCGACGACCTGAGAGGGCTCAGCGCCGCGACCGGGGCGTCCGCGACCGCGCTTCTTCAACGCCGCAACATCATAGCCAGCCTCGGCTTCAGCGGCCCAGGCGTCGATCTGCTCCTCGGTAACGGGAACCCCATTGATTGTCTCGCGCCCACTCATGCCATTAATGTATAACGAAAATACTGACTCGGCAAGAGAGTTCCTTCGCATGGTCAGCTCCCCAGGATCTCATCGAGCACGTCAACCGTGATCGGGTCGACCTCCTCGGCACTGACAACGTAGCTGGTTCTCGTGATCTGCTCGTTCGCGTGCCCGAGCAAACGCGATGCGAGCGTGAGACCCGCAGCGCGCTCGACGAGCGTGGCAGTCGTGCGGCGGTAGATGTGCGTGGAGTACTGATCGACCTCTACGCCGAGCTCTTCGAGGGCATCGCGGTTGTCGTCGCTGAAGGAGCGCAGGAGGCGTTCGTAGTTGCTGACGCTGATCGGATTGCCGTTCTTCGTCGCGAACAGCAACGCCTCCTTGCCCCTCCCCGCCAAGGCGAGGCGACGACGCACCGCACCCGCCGACAGTGCCGGGAGCGCCACACGGCGGCGCTGTCTCGTGCGCTTGGGCGAGTTCTTCCGATGGATGCCCTGCTCCTTGGTCTGCACGATCGTGCCGCCGATCAGCACCGTCGGCGGCGACACGGTCATGTCCACATCGCACCGCCGCAGGCCAACGCACTCACCCACGCGGGCGGAGGTGCCGAGCATGATGTCCATGCCGTCGATGAGCGCCCGGTAGTCGGGTCGCGGACCGTTCCCTGGCTTCACGCGCCACTGCTGCATGAGCTCGCGAATCCCGGCGATCTGATCGGGCGTGAGGATCGAGGTCTTCTTCTCCGGCAACGGCAGCCGCTGCACATCTCGCACGGGGTTGAACGGGATCGCATCATCCCGCACGGCGTACCCGCAGATCTGCCCGAGAACGGCGCGGGCGCGGCGGGCGGCGGAGACGCTGCGTCCGAGCATGATCGCCTGGATGATTCGATCGCACCGCCCGACGGTCAATGCGTCGAGGGTGATTCCGCCGCACTGCGGCAGCAGCACGCAGCGCACTGTTCCCGAATACGACTCGTACGTCGAGAACGTCAGCGATCCGGCAACCGCTCGCGCTCTCACCTGTTCCAGCCATGACACGGAGGCTTCGGCGATCGTGTTCGCACCCGTGAGCCCGAGGAACGAGGAGGTGCTGAGTGCTTCGACCTTGCGGCGCAGATCGATCCGCGCCGCTTCCTCAGTTGTGGCGACGGCGACGATCTGATGGAGCACACCGGCGTCATCTCTAGCTCTCGCGCGAGCCCGAACCTTGCCTTTCGCAAGCTTCGTGATCTGGATCTTGCCGACCTCTCCGGCGCGGATGCGAGGCCTACCCATGGCGGCGCTCCTTCACCCAGGCGAGCAGTTCCGCCTGCTCGTAGCGGACGTGCCGACCGAGCTTCACCCACGGCGGTCCCGAGCGCGTGAGTCGCCAATCCTCGACTGTGCGGACGGGCACGCGCAGAAGATCGGCGACCTCACGCTGGGTAAGGAAGACGGGGGTGAGGGGCGGCAGGAGATCCATACCGGGCAGGTACGTCTCCGACCAGGACCGTCCGGTAGCAACCGGCACTCCCCCGCTGAGAAGCCCGCGGTTGGAGACAACGGGAGGGTTTCTGGTGACCAAAGTGGTAAAACTGCCCGAACCAGGCCGAGGTACGGAGTGGGCGGATGGGCTGGATAGCCGCGGAATCTCGCCGAATCTACTGCTGGGGTACCTGGACTCGAACCAAGAACAACTGAGTCACCCCTCGCCACCCGACCCCTCACCACCACCGCGCTTCGCGTCGCGGTCCAAGAAGGGGCCCGGCCACGCGCCGAGCGCCAGCACCGCGAGCACCGTCTGCAGCAGGCCCGTCACGAAGTAGATGCCGTGCAGCGGCGACCACACGAGCATGATCGCGATCTCCACGAAGATCCAGATCATCATCACGAGGCCCGCCGCCGCGTGCAGGCCCCACGCCAGCCGGCACCGACCGTACTGCCCGACCAGCGCCAGCACCTGCGCACCCCCGACCACCACGCCCAGGATCACGCCGGGCCAGAAGTACGAGTCGAAGACGCTCCCCTCGATCCACTCCAGCGGAATGCCGAGCCCGCCTCCGAGCGTCAGGCCCGCCATGCCGACGAGCGCCGAGACGAGGTTGAACCACGCCACCGCGGCCAATGCCACACGCAGGAAACGGGAGGGAGACGACGGCTGCACGGGGCTCACGCTTTCACACTAGGGGCACCGAACCGCCAGACCAAGAGCCCGCGACCACGATACGCCCCCTCCTCTGTCCCTCGACCTCATACGCGAAGAGGCCGGTTCTGTTCCGCATTGCTCTACGACGTGGAAGGATCAGCCGCCACCCGCTCGTCGCAGCTCGCGCGCACGGCCGCGACGGCCTCTGGGGGACGGATCGCGCAGGAATGTCAGTGGTTACTTCTACATTGCATACGTGCCGATCGGCACATCTACGAATGGAGATTTCTATGCGAGTTCAGCCCTATTACTCGATCAATGGGTCCGATCCTGACGTTCACCACGTACATGACAACTGCCCCAGTGGGCAGCAGATCCCTTCCTGGAATAAGAGGGCGGGCACGAACGGGTGGCCGCTCTGCGCTCACTGCCGCGACATGTGATCGCGGGCACCGTGAAGGCTGCAGAGTCGCAGCCTTCACGGTGTTCTCCGCACATCTATTCTTCGCGCCTGAGCGCCCAGGATGGCGAGCGAGGTCTTCCTTTCGACAGGCTCAGGGAACGAGCGCCGCTACGCGCCCTTCTTGCGGCGCCGCGACGACCCGGACCCGGATCGAGATCCGGATCCGCCCGACTTCGCCGAGCCGGCCCCTGAGCCCGAGCCAGACCCCGAGCGAGACCCCGATCCCGCCCCGCCTCTCCCCTTGCCGCGCTTCTTCGCGGCGCGCGACTTCTGCACGCTCTGCTTGAGCCCCTCCATGAGGTCGATCACCTCGGCGTCGCCTGAGCCGGAACCAGCCTCGGCATCGGCCCCGAACGTCTCCTCCGTGTCGAGCGCCTCCCCCGCCCGCCGCTTCGCTTCGATCAGCGAACGCAGCTCCTCCTGGTACTCGTCGCGGAACGCCGACGGGTCAAAGTCGCCCGAGAAGCTCTTCACGAGCGAGGCCGAGAGCTGCAGCTCCTTCGCCGAGATGCGCACCCGCTTGTCGAGCGCGGGGAACGACGCCGAACGGATCTCGTCGGGCCACAGCAGCGTCTGCAGCAGCAGCACGTCGCCGCGCACGCGGAGCGCGGCGAGCCGCGTCTTCTGTCGCAGCGCGAACTCGACGATCGCGGTGCGGTCGGTCTTCTCGAGCGTGCGTCGCAGCAGCACGTACGCCTTCGTGGTCTTGCCGGTGGGCTCGAGGTAGTAGCTGCGCTCGAAGAGCATGGGGTCGACCTGGTCCGAGGGCACGAACTCCACCACCGAGATCTCGCGATCCTGCTCCTGCGGGATCGACGCGAGATCTTCCTTGGTGAGCACGATCGTGTCGTCCTCGTCGGCGTAGGCCTTGTCGATGTGCTCGTATTCGACGATCTCGCCGCAGATCTCGCAGCGCCGCTGGTATCGGATCCGCCCGCCGTCCTTGTCGTGCACCTGGTGTAGTTCGACGTCGTGGTCTTCGGTGGCGCTGTAGAGCTTCACGGGCACGTTGACGAGCCCGAAGGTGATCGCTCCGCTCCAGATCGCTCTCATGCGTACAGTACAGCGCGCCGCGGTGTCAAAGGTCTACTGCTTGCGCGATCCGCCGACGATCATGTAGGCATGGCCCGCAGAGAGCAGACGGTCGAGGTGGGCGGGCGCCGCATCCGGGTCTCGAATCTGGAGAAGGTGCTCTACCCCTCCACCGGAACCACCAAGGGAGACGTGATCGGCTACTACAGCGCGATCGCTCCGACGATGCTGCCGCACTGCCGCGACCGCCCGGCGACGCGCAAGCGCTGGCCCGACGGGGTGGGCGACGACGGCCGCGGCGACTTCTTCTTCCAGAAGGACATCGGCGATTCCGCGCCCGACTGGGTGCGCACGGGCCGTATCCAGCACAAGGATCACGTGAACCACTACCCGCTCGTCGACGACGAGGCGACGCTCGTGTGGCTCGCCCAGCTCGCCGCGCTCGAGATCCACGTGCCGCAGTGGCGCTTCGACGCCTCGGGCGAGCCGGGGAATCCGGATCGCCTCGTGTTCGACCTCGACCCCGGCGAGGGCGTGACGCTGCGCGAGTGCGCGCAGGTCGCATTCCTGGTGCGCGACATCCTGCGCGACATGGGGCTGCCGTCGATCCCGGTGACGAGCGGCAGCAAGGGCATCCACCTCTACGCCGCGCTCGACGGTTCGCAGACCTCCGACCAGGCGTCGGCGGTTGCCCGCGAGCTGGCTCGCTCGCTCGAGGCCGACCACCCCGACGACATCACGAGCTCGATGAAGCGGGCCCTGCGCCCCGGTCACGTGTTCATCGACTGGAGCCAGAACAACGCGTCGAAGACCACGGTCGCCCCGTACTCGCTGAGGGGCAGGATCGCGCCCACCGTGGCGGCGCCGCGCTCCTGGCGCGAGCTCGCGTCGCCGCACCTGCAGCAGCTCGAGTTCCGGGAGGTGCTGCAGCGGGTCGCGAAGCGGGGCGACCCGCTCGCCGAACTTACGGAGTTATCGGCCGCGCACGCGGTGTCGGATCGCCTGAGCCTCTACCGGTCGAAGCGCGATGCGGCGCGCACCCCGGAGCCGGTGCCCCCGGCGGGAGCGCCGCGCGACGCCGGCTCCGCCCCCGGGAACCGCGCCGGCTCCCGCTCCGGCAACGCCGACGCCGACGCGGAGGGCGAGCGGCGGGGCGGCCCCGTCTTCGTGATCCAGCGCCATGAGGCACGACGGCTGCACTTCGACTTCCGGCTCGAGCACGACGGCGTGCTCGTCAGCTGGGCGCTGCCGAAGGGCGTGCCGACCGACCCCGCGCTCAATCACCTCGCGGTACCCACCGAGGATCACCCGATGTCGTACCGCCACTTCGAGGGGGTCATCCCGAAGGGCGAGTACGGAGCCGGGAACGTCGAGATCTGGGACGCCGGCACCTACGAGCTCGAGAAGTGGCGCGACGACGAGGTGATCGTGCGGCTCACCGGCCGCCCGGGCGGCGGTCTCGGCGGCCCGCGGCGCTACGCGCTGTTCCGGGCGGGCGAGGCCGACGGGAAGCCGCGGTGGATGATCCACCTGATGAGCGACGACGCGGCGGCGGCTGCGCGAGCAGGGGCGCTTCGCGGAGGCGAGCGGGGTCGGGGCGCGGGTCGCGCGAACCGTCGGCCGTCGGCGCGGGATCGGGCTGCAGCGGATCCGGATCCCGTCGCCCCGGTGCCCGATCCCGATCTGCGGCCGATGCTCTCCGAGCGCGGCTCCCCCGCCGAGTTCGAGCGCCTCGACGAGCAGGAGTGGGCGTTCGAGATGAAGTGGGACGGCATCCGAGCGCTCGCTTTCGTCGACGGCGAGCGCTGCGCCCTCCGCAGCCGCTCGGGCGGCGATCTCACGGCCGCGTACCCGGAGTTCGCCGCGCTCCCCGCGGTCGTGAACGGCGATCGAGCGGTGCTCGACGGCGAGATCATCGCGTTCGGCACGAACGGGGCGCCGAGTTTCAGCCGGCTGCAGCGCCGTTTCGGGCTGACCGACCGTGCCGAGGTCGAGCGGGCCCGCCGCGAGGCACCCGCCTCGTACCTCGTGTTCGACGTGCTGAGCGTCAACGGTCGGGATTGCCGCACGCTCCCCTACCGGCAGCGCCGAGAGCTGCTCGACGCCCTCGTCGAACCGATGCCCGGGGTGCCGGCGGCGCTGCCCGAGGTGTTCGCCGGGTCTGCGCGCGACGCCGCCGCCGCGAGTCTCCGCCTGCATCTGGAGGGGGTCATGGCGAAGCGCTGGACGAGCAGGTACCGCTCGGGAGTGCGCTCGTCGGACTGGCGCAAGTTCCCGCTGATCCTCGCGGAGGAGGCGGTCGTGATCGGCTGGCGCGACAGCCCGTCGGACTCGCAGGGCTTCGCGTCGCTGCTGCTCGCGGACTGGCAGGACGGAGCCTGGCGCTATGCGGGCCGCGTGGGCACCGGCTTCTCCTCGGCCGAGCGCCGCACGATCCGCATCCGCCTCGCCCCGCTCGAGCACGCAGAGCCCGCGGCCGAGGTGCCCGCCGAGATCAGTCGCGACGCGCACTGGGTGCGGCCCGAACTCGTGGGCGAGGTCGTCTCGAAGGGACGCACGGCGGGCGGCAGCTTCCGGCAGGCGGTGTGGCGCGGCTGGCGGCCCGACAAGCGTCCGGCCGATCTCATGACGGGCGCTCGCGGATGAACGCGCACCGCGACCGGGGGCCGAGGCTCGCACAGCGGGCCCTCTGGTGGATCGCCGACTATCTCTACGCGGGGTGGCGGCAGGTGCGCGCGTTCTTCTCGCGGGCGGACCCTCGCGGCTTCGCCGAGGGCGACGGCACGCGGCCGCCCGTGCTGATCATCCCCGGCGTGTACGAGCCGTGGCGCTTCATGCTGCCGCTGATCCGCGACCTGCACGGGCGCGGCCACCCCGTGCACGTCGTGGATCCGCTGCGCGACAACCGCGTGCCCGTCGCCGCGGGGGCTCGACTCGTCGACGAGTACCTGGCCGCCCGGGGCCTGGACGGGGTGGTGATCGTCGCCCACAGCAAGGGCGGCCTGATCGGCAAGCACGTCATGTCGTTCGGGGCTTCGGCACCGCGCGTGCGCGCGATGGTGGCGATCTCGACCCCGTTCGGCGGGTCGCGGTACGCGCGCTTCCTGCTGGGCTCGACGCTGCGCTCGTTCTCGCCGCGCGATGCGACGCTGTCGCTCCTCGCCCGGTCGCTCGACGTGAACGCGCGCATCGTCTCGGTGTTCCCGCGCTTCGATCCGCACATCCCCGAGGGCAGCGAACTGGCGGGGGCGCGGAACGTGCGCGTCGAGACGGGCGGGCACTTCCGCATCCTCGCCCACCCGCGCACGGTCGCCGAGGTGCGCCGCGCGGCATCGCTGGCGCGGGCGGGAGACGAGGCCGCGGCGGGTCCGGGGCTCGACCCCGGCCGCGATCCCGGGCGCGATCCACACCCCTGACTCGCGGCCCCAACCCCGGCCGCGATCCCCACCCCGACCCGCAGCCCTGACCACGGCCGCGATCCACACCCCGGCCCGCAGCCCTGAGCCGCATCCCCGACTCGACCCCACCCCGCAGATCGACCCACCGCCCTGACCCGCAGTCGAGAGGCGGATTCTGCACGTGATCTGCGGCCCGGAGGTGCGAAACCCGCCTTTCGACGGGGGTTCGGGATCACGCAGGCTCGGGACCACGCGAGCGCGGGACCACGCAGGCCCGGGATTACGCAGGCGCGGGATCACGCAGGCCTGGGATCGCGCAGGCCCGAGCGCGCGGCGGAAGGCTTCACCCGCTGTTCAGATTCCGTTCCTTTACCAGTACGCCGGTCTCGTAATTCCCGGCTACCTTCGCGCGTTTGAATACCGGTGTTCTCGGAGTTCCGAGGGCACGGATTCACCTCGAAAGGTCTCTCCCCCAATGCGCAAGCCCGCTCTCCCGAAGGCACTGCCCACCACCCTCTCCGCCATCGCGCTCACCGGCATCGCCGCACTCGCCCTCACCGGCTGCAGCGCCGGAGCGGAGGCCGCTCCGGCCGATGCCGACGCCCCCATCACCATCGCCACGCTGCCGCTCGGCGACGACCCCACCGCCGAGAACCCGATCGACGTGTTCGCCGAACTCTTCGAGGAGGCGACGGGCCGCGAGGTCGAGGTCACCGACGTGCCCGACTACCTCAGCGTCGTCGAGGCCATCCGCGCCGACCACGTCGACATCGGCATCATGAGCGGCTTCCCCTCGGCCCTCGCGGTGAACACGGGCGAGGTCGACGCCCTGGTCGCCTTCGAGGGCATCGACGAGCCCGTCTCCACCTGCGTGGTGCTGAACGACTCCCCGATCACCGAGGTCGCCGACTTCAAGGGCAAGACCGTCGCATTCGCCGACCAGGCGTCGAGCTCGGGCTTCTTCATGCCGAACTACATGCTGCACGAGGCCGGCCTCGAACGCGACGTCGACTACGAGGCCATCTTCGCAGGCGGCCACGAGGGCAGCTTCGCCGCGCTGCAGCAGGGCCAGGTCGACGGCGCCTGCACCGCGTTCATGCTGACCGAGATGGGCGAGCCGATGTTCCCGTTCAAGGACGGCGAGTGGCGCGCCGTGGGCGAGAGCCCGTCGATGGCGGTGCAGGGCACCGTGCTCGGCCGCAAGTCGCTCGACCCCGAGACCCGCAAGGTGATCGGGGAGGGCATCGCCGCCGTGTTCGCCGCGGAGAACGCCGAAGCGCTCGGCGCCATGGGCTCGTTCGCCGGGCTCACGCAGACCGTCGCCCCCGCACCGGCGAGCTTCGCGCCGTTCGCCGAGATCGCCGAGGTCGCCGGCGTGAAGCTCGAGGATCTCAAGTGAGCACCGCGATCCCGAGCGCGGCGGGTGCCGCGACCGCTCCGCGCGTCGCGAGCACCGCGATCCCGAGCATCGAGCGAGCACCGGTCGAGACCGCCGCGGGCGCAGCCGCGTCAGCCCTCGCCCCGCACCCCGCTCCCCTCGTCTCCGTGCGCGACCTGCGGGTGCGCTACACCGACGACGGTCCGCTGATCCTCGACGGTGCGAGCCTCGAGCTGTTCCCCGGCGAGACCGTCGCCCTGCTCGGCTCGTCCGGATCGGGCAAGTCGACGCTCATGAAGAGCCTCACCGGTTTCGCCCCCATCAGCGGCGGATCGGCGACCGTGGCCGGCACCGACATGACGCGGGTGCGTCGAGGTCAGCTGCGTGAGGTGCGCGCCTCGGTGGGCCAGGTCTTCCAGCAGTTCAACCTCGTCGGCCGCCTGAGCGTGCTCACGAACGTGCTGGCCGGCGCACTGCACGGCGCCGGGCCGATCAACCTGGTCGGAGGCTTCTCGTCGGCGCACCGGCGCCGCGCGCTCGCGCTGCTCGACCGCGTGGGCATCGCCCACAAGGCGGGCGCGCAGGCCCGGGAGCTGTCGGGAGGTCAGCAGCAGCGCGTGGCGATCGCTCGCGCCCTGATGCAGTCTCCGCAGCTGATCCTCGCCGACGAGCCCGTGGCCTCGCTCGACCCGAAGATGTCGCACTCGGTGCTCGAGCTGCTGCAGCAGATCGCGCGCGAGGACGGCATCCCGGTGCTCGTCAGCCTGCACGTGCTCCCGCTCGCCCTGCAGCACTCCGACCGCATCGTCGGCCTGCGCCACGGCCAGATGGTGATCTCGGATCGCACCGAGGATCTCGACGCCGACCAGCTCGCGCTGCTGTACGACGCGCACGACGAGCACCTCGAGGGCGGCGCCGACACGAGCGGTCGAGCGGAGGTCGCAGCGTGAGCGCCGTCACCGAACAGCGCGAGCGTCGCGACGTCTCGACCGCGCAGGAGCTCCCCGCCGAGGAGCGCGCACGCATGGAGCGCGCGTTCTCGGTGCCGCGCGCCCGATTCATGATCGCGATCCCGATCGCGATCCTGCTGCTGCTCTGGTCGTTCGACGGCGCCCAGCTCAACTTCGCGAAGCTCGGCGAGGGCTCCGCGAACATGGTCGAGTTCGTGGGGCGGCTCTTCCCGCCCGACTTCTCGAAGATCGGCACGATCCTCGCACTGCTGCTCGAAACCTTCCAGATGGCCGTCGTGGGCACCGTGCTCGGCGCCGTGCTGTCGCTGTTCGTGGCGTTCGCGGCGGCGTCGAACATCGCCCCGAAGTGGCTGTACTACCCGGCGCGCTGGGTGATGAACATCATCCGCGCCGTACCCGATCTCGTGTTCGCGCTCATGTTCGTGTCGGCGGTGGGCCTCGGCCCCTTCGCGGGCATCCTCGCGATGACCCTCGGATCGATCGGGTCGATCGGCAAGATCTTCGCCGAGGCGATGGAGTCGGTCGACCGCGGCCCGATGACCGCGATGGAGGCGGTGGGCGCCTCGAAGCGTCAGGTCGTGCAGTACGGGGTGCTGCCGCAGGCGGCCCCGCTGCTCGTGTCGTACACGCTGCTGCTGTTCGAGGGCAACGTGCGGGGCGCGACGATCCTCGGCCTCGTCGGCGCCGGCGGCATCGGCCTCGAACTCACCACGGCGATGCGCATGTACGACTACGGCCACCTCTCGGCCATCATCATCTGCATCATCGTGCTCGTCACCCTCATCGACCAGGGGTCGGCTCTCATCAGAAAGCGAATCACATGACCACCACCATCCTCACCCGCGAACTCGTGCTCAGCGCCCCCGTGAACCTGCGCGACCTCGGCGGCATCCCCGTCTCGGGCGGCGTGCTGCGCAGCGGGGTGGCGATCCGCACCGACGACCTCGCGCTCGTCACCGACGACGTGGCCGCCTCGCTCGAGCGCGACGGCCTCACCGCGATCGTGGATCTGCGCTCCCCCGCCGAGGTCGGCATCACCGGCCGCGGTCCGTTCGGCTCCCGCGCGGTCTCCTACCACCACCTGCCGCTCATGGCCGACATCGGCCGCGACATGCGGCGTCAGCACTCGCTCACCCACGAGGCGATGGGCGAGTCGTACGTGTCGATGTTCGAGAGCTGCGGATCGCAGCTCGTGACCGCGCTCAACGTGATCGCATACACGCCGGGCGCGACCGCGTTCCACTGCGCCGCGGGCCGGGATCGCACGGGGGTGCTCGCGGCCGCGCTGCTGCTCGCGCTCGGCGCCCACGATGACGACATCGTGACCGACTACGCGAAGACGGGCGCGAACATGCCGGCGATCGTGGATCGCATCTCGTGCGTCATGGGTCCGATGCTCGCGCAGCTCGGCTTCGACGAGAGCCCTCTGCGCATGGGCGGGCTCGCGGAGGGCGACATGTCGGTCTCGATGCGGCGCCTGCTGGGGCATCTGCGCGGCAGCTACGACGAGCCGCTGGAGCCGCTGCGGCGCGCGGGGCTCTCCGACGACACCGTGGCCCGGCTGCGGGCGCGGGCGGTCGACGCCCGCGCGGGAGCGGGAGCGGCCGCTCCGACGGGGGCGAACGCGGCGTGACCCTCGCACCGGATCGGGATCCCGGGCCCGCTCCCGGCCGCGGCGTCGCCGGCCGCAGCGACGCTGCACGCGGCGAAGCCGCGGCCGGGAGCGCGGGGCCCGGGCGCCCGCGCGTCGCGAGACTCGACGACGCGATCCTGCGGGCCGCGATCGAACTGCTCGACGCGGGCGAGGACGTGTCGGTCTCGAAGGTGGTCGAGCGCAGCGGGGTGAGCCGAGCAGCGCTCTATCGCCGGTGGCCCTCGATCACGCACCTCATCGCCGCGGCGCTCGACGTGGGGCGCACGGCCTACCCGCCGATCACGCCCGACGACGATCTGCGGGTCGCGCTCCTGCGCAACTTCATCCCGTCTCAGGAGCCGGGGGTCTACCCGGAGACCCGGTTCAGGCAGCGACTGAAACTCGTGGTCGCGAACCCGGAACTGCAGCAGGCGTACTGGAAGTCGCACGTGGAGCGACGGCGCACGCCGCTCGAGGGCTCTCTGCGCGCCGCGGTCGACGACGGGCGGCTGCGCGCCGATCTCGACGTGTCTGCCGCGATCGATGCGATGGCGGGCATCGTCTACTACCAGTTCGTGGTGCGCGGCGCCGACCTGTCAGCGGCTGAGACGCAGCGGCGCATGGCCGCCGCGCTCGATGTCGTGTGGCGCGGCATGGTCTCGGCCGAGGCGGGCCCGCACGGGCGCGACCGCGGGGCTCCCTCGATACACTCGAGTCCATGAGTCTCACCGATCCAGTGGAGTCCGAACGCCGCACCGCCGCCGCTCTCCGGGGATCGCCCGCCGCACTCACTGCGGCTTTGCTCTTCGGTGCGGGCGGGCTGCTCGCGGCCGCGGTGCTGGGGCTCGGCGTGGGCGGCGTCTTCGACCAGCTGCGCGTCGTCACCCTCAACAGCGTGTTCGGCAACTGGGATGCGGGGGTGCCGATCGCCGTGCGGGCGGCCGCGATCCCGGTCGGCGTGCTCGCGTGCTTCCTGCTCTTCGGCCAGTACTCGAAGTGGAACCACCGCTACACGGGGCGCACCACCTTCTTCGCCTTCGTCGGCCCGCTCACCCTCGTGCTGCTGGGCCTCGCGCTCGGAACGTGGGTCGCGACGACCATGTGGGCGGCGCCGGACGCCATCGGCGTGGCGGTCGATCCCACGTTCCACGACGACGAGCCCTGGGGCCTCGGCGCGTGGATCATGTATGCGGCGCAGTGGTGGCTGCCGGGCCTGCTCGCACTGCTCGGGATCGCGAGCCTGCTCGGCCGCATCGCGTCGGGCAGATACCGGGCGCGCAACTCCGAGCTCGCGGCCGAGATGCTGCGCAGCGGATCGCTCGTCGACGCGGAGGTCGTGCGGTCGCCGGCCTGCCCCACCGATGCCTCACGCGTGGCCGCGACGATCACGCTCAGGTTCGAGGACGCCGAGGGCCGCAGCCGGTGGGTGAAGTGCCACCTGCTGCTGCCGCCGAACGAGGTCCCCGGCATCGGCGCGCACCGCCCGCTGGTGTTCGATCCCCGCGCCCCGGGCGACACGACGCGCATCTTCGTGTCACCGGCCGGGCGTTCGGATGCGTCCGACTTCCTCCCGGCGCGGGCCGCCTGAGGCCGGACTCAGACGGTGAGCTCGATCCGCGTGAAGGCGGGCTCCTCTCCCCTGCGGAAGACACCGACCGTCCCCGCCTCGACCTCGTGCCAGGTGCGGCTGCTCCAGTGCAGTTCGAGGGGCTCCGAGACGACGAGCTGCGCGTCTCGCGGTAGCCGGTCCTCGGTTCCGTCGACGGTGCGCAGGGCCGTGGCCCCCGCCGAGTGGAACAGCGTCGGGGCCTCGGCGCGGGGCGCGTCGGGGCTCGCCCACCGCAGCACGACCAGCTGCGAGCCGTCGGAGGCGCAGACCGTCGCTCGGAAGGGCTCGGCGATCGCCCGCTCGCGTCGTGCGCGCTCGACCCGGCCGACCATGCGCGTGAGCGCTTTCACGGGCTCCTCGGCGAGACCGTAGCCGAGGGCCAGGTAGAAGCAGACCTCGGAGTCGGAGTTGCCGAGGATCGATGGGTACAGCGCGGGGTCGACGTCGAGGGCCAGCTCGCGCTTCACCCTCGGGAAGCCGTGGATCTCGCCGTTGTGCTGGAACATCCACCCGCCGTGCACGAACGGGTGGCAGTTCTGCTCGGCGATCGTGCCGCCGGGGGCCGCGCGAACGTGCGCCAGAAAGCAGTCCGACTCGATCTGCGCGGCGAGGAGCCGCAGGTTCTGGCTGTCCCAGGCGGGCTCGATCTGACGGTACTGCCCCAGGGTTCCGGCCCGGCCGCGCCAGGCCACCCCGAAGCCGTCGCCGTTCGTGGGGAAGGCGCTGCGACGGAACTGGGCGGCCCGCGGATCCCCGGGCAGTGTGAGGTCGCGCGCCAGCAGGCTCTGGTCGATGAGCGAGTGGTCGGGACGCACGAGCACGTCTTCGAGCGGGATCGCCGAACCGAGGTACGCGAGCCAGCGGCACATGAGCTCCACCCCCTGGGATCACCCGGCTTGTAGGCCCGAGGCTAACGGGGCTTGCCGCGCCCGCTCTCAGGATCGCGGACCGACCGGCTCCGATCCGCGGATCGGAGCCCGCCAGCACCCGTCGAAAGGCGGATCATGCATGGAGGGCGGAGCCCCGAGGTGCGAAATCCGCCTCTCGGCGAGGTTCTCAGGGGCTCGGATCGCGCTCACGGGCGCGCGGGGTACGAGACCTCGCCCTCGGCGCCGATCACGGCCCCGGCGCTCAGCTCCGCGGGGTCGGATCGGCCCGGCCCCAGGATGTGCCGCACCTCCTCGCCGGCCGCCAGCAGGTGATCCGCGATGATGCGGCGGTGGCAGCGCCACCACACCGCCTCCGAGCACATCACCGCCGTGCGCCGCTCCGATCCGGCGCCGCGCAGCTCCAGCAGCGCGTCGGCGAACTCGCGGCCGAGGGCGTGATCCGCGTAGTTGTGGAAGCTGCGGTTCTGCCACCACGCGTTCACCTCGAACGGCACCTCCCGGCTGACGGGCCGTCGCCCGGTCAGCCCCTCGGAGCGGCGGAACGCGATGCCGCGGTCTGCGAGCGACGCTTCGAGCGCGTCGGCGTTAAACTGCGGATAGCGTCTCGACCCGGGGAGCCTGCGCACGTCGACCAGCGACTCCACCGCGTGCTGCTCGAGCAGTTCGATGAACTCGTCGAGCTCGCGATTCGAGTGGCCGACGGTGAGGAATGGCAGGTCGGGCATGCCGCTCACCGCAGTCGTCGCAGCGCACTCCCCTTGTGCGCGGCGACGTGGTCGGTCTTGTCGCTCTTGATCTCGTACTGCGGGTCGTCGGCGGAGGCGCGTCGCCGGTGGCCCTTGTAGTCGAAGTCGTCGGTGTGCACCTTGATGATCGTGCCCGAGACGCGGCCCGCCTCGGAGTTCCAGCACACGTGGTCGCCGACTGAGAACTCTTGCGTCATGGTTCCCCCTCTCGCCAGGGCCGGGTGCACGCGCGAGTCGCGCGCGGCTGCCGGGGTGCGCGTGCGCGCCGCCCGATCCGCGGCCCGTCCCCTCACTCTACCGAGGCGCCCTCATCCGAGGCTCTCCTGCATCGAGCGCAGGTGGGCGCGGCTGAGCGCGGCCGCCGCCGCCCCGTCGCGCCCGGCGATCGCGTCGGCGAGTTCGACGTGGGTGTCGTGGTCGGCTTCTCCGCCGAAGCGTTTGCGCAGGCGCAGCATCTCGATCATGGCCGCGCGCAACCGGGGGGTGAAGCCGTCGAAGAGTTCGAGCAGGATCGGGTTGTGGGCGGCCGCGACGATGGCTCGGTGGAACTCGGTGTCGGTGTCGACGTGGCTCTCGATCTCGGAGCGGTGCTCGGACCGGCGGGCGAGGGCGCGGCGGATGGCCCGCAGGTCCGCGGGGGTCCGCCGTGCCGCCGCGAGGGCGGCGGCCTCGCTCTCGATCGCGATGCGCGCCTCGATCACGGTCGCGATGTCGGATCGGCGCAGCACCGCGTCCCAGTCCTCGGGCGCGTCGAGCGCGGTGACGAAGACCCCGGCCCCCTGTCGGGAGGCGAGCACGCCCCGGCCCGCGAGCTGCCGGATCGCCTCGCGCACGGTGGAGCGGCCGACACCGAGCTGGGGCGCGAGCGTGGTCTCCCCGGGCAGCTTCTCGCCCAGCTTCCACTCGCCCGCCCTGATGCGCTCCAGCAGCAGTTCGGCCGCCTGATCGGCCAGCGGCGCCCGCTTCACCTGCGGCATACTCATCCCCGATCTTCTCTACTTGTCTGAGGAGTTGTGCTACAGTCTACCCATGTTCTCCGTGGAATGCCTCCTGCTTCTCCGCCACGGCGGGGCGTAGCCAGACCGGCTCCCCGCCGTGGAGCCGAGATCTGCGCCGGTCGCTCGATTCACCGACCGCAAGGATCCCCGTGCACACCTCATCGCTCCCCCGCCTCTCCGCACCTCACGGCGCGACCGTCGACTCCCCCGCATGGAACCGGCAGCGCCCCTCCCGGATGCCGTCGCACCGCTACACCGACGCGTACGCGCGCGTCGACGTGCCGCTCGCGCAGCGCGAGTGGCCATCCCGTCGCCTCACCGCAGCCCCGCTGTGGGTGCCGGTCGACCTGCGCGACGGCAACCAGGCCCTCGCCGAGCCCATGGACCCGGAGCGCAAGCACCGCTTCTTCGAACTGATGGTCTCGATGGGCTACAAGGAGATCGAGGTCGGCTACCCGTCGGCCTCGCAGACCGACTACGACTTCGTGCGGCTGATCGCCGACACCGCGATCGCCCCCGAGGACCTGACGATCGTGGTCTTCACCCCCGCCCGGCGCGACCTCATCGAGCGCACCGTCGAGTCGATCCAGGGCATCGCCAACCCGGTCGTGATCCACATGTACACCGCCACGGCGCCGAGCTGGCGCACCCTGGTGCTCGGCCACGACCGCGCCTCGCTCAAGCAGCTGATCCTCGCGGGCGCCCGGGACGTGCTGCGCCTCGCCGGCGACATGCCGAACGTGCGCTTCCAGTTCTCCCCCGAGGTGTTCAACTTCACCGAACCCGACTACGTGCTCGACGTCTGCGACGCCGTCACCGAGCTGTGGGCGGCGACCCCGCAGCGGCCCGTGATCCTGAACCTGCCCGCCACCGTCGAGATCGCGACCCCGAACGTCTACGCCGATCAGATCGAGTACATGCACCTGAACCTCGCCCGCCGCGACAGCGTGATCCTGTCGGTGCACCCGCACAACGACCGCGGCACCGGCATCGCCTGCGCCGAGCTGGCGGTGCTCGCGGGGGCTCAGCGTGTCGAAGGCTGCATCTTCGGCAACGGCGAGCGCACCGGCAACGTCGACATCGCCACCCTGGCCCTCAACCTGCACGCGCAGGGCGTCGACCCGATGATCGACTTCTCGGACATCGATAAGATCCGCCGCACCGTCGAGCACTGCAATCGCATCGAGGTGCACCCGAGGCACCCGTACGCGGGCGATCTGGTGCACACGGCGTTCAGCGGCACCCACCAGGACGCGATCAAGAAGGGCTTCGCCGAGCACCGCGCACGCGCCGCCGCCGAGGGCCGATCCGAGAGCGAGATCGCGTGGCGGGTGCCGTACCTGCCGATCGACCCCGCCGACATCGGCCGCAGCTACGACGCCGTGATCCGCGTCAACTCGCAGTCGGGCAAGGGCGGGATCGCGTACCTGCTCGAGACGGAGTACGGGATCGAACTGCCCAGGCGCCTGCAGATCGACTTCGCGCGCCAGGTGCAGCGCCACACCGACACGACCGGCGCCGAGGTCACGGCCGCCGAACTGTGGCGCATCTTCGAGGAGGCGTACCTCGCCCCGGGGCACGGCCGCGTCGAGCTCATCGGGGTCACCGCGTCTGAGACGGGCGACGACTGCCGAGTCGACGTCGACCTCGGCATCGACGGTCGCCCGCGCTCGAGTGCGCACGAGACCGCGGCGCCGGCCGAGGCGCTCGTGGCCGCGCTCGCGCAGCACGGGATCGGGATCGAGGTGCTCGACGTGGTGCACACCGCCCTCGCATCGACCGACGTCAGCGAGGCGCTCGCGCTCGTCGAGTACCGCGGCCCCTCGGGCGTCGCCTGGGCCGCGGGCCGGGACCGCGCGCCGCAGGCCGCCGCACTCGTCGCGATCATCAACGCCGCCAACGCCGCCAACGCAACCGGCGCTTCGAGCGCTTCCGGCGCCGACGCGATGGATCAGGCGGCCGGATCCTCGAGCAGCCCGAGCACGGCCGCGCGCGTCAGGGCGGCCTCGCGAGAGGACACCCCGAGCTTGCGGTAGACGGTGCGCAGCTGCGACTTCACCGTGTTGCGCGAGACGTACAGGCGCGCGGCGATCTCATCGATCGCACCCGTCTCGGCGAGCACCTCGAGCACGGCCTGCTCGCGCGGGCTGAGCCCCCTCATGAGGGTCACGTCGGCGTCGGTCCGCGATGCCTCGACCGCGATGAGCGAGACGATGTCGCGCGAGACGCCCGCGTGGATCATCCCCTCGCTCAGCGCGTCGCGGTCGCGGAGGGAGATCGCGCGCAGCGGCGCTCGCATGCCGGTCGATCTCAGCAGCTCGGCGATGCGGGGCAGCAGCGTCGCGGCGTCGCGCTCGTGCCCCGTGCGCAGCGCCGAGCACGCGAGCACCAGCTCGGCTTCGAGGCGGTTGCGCGGTGCGAGACCGGCGGTGCTGAGCACGCGATGCGCCTGCACCGCGGCCTCGGAGGTGCGGTTCAGCGCCAGCTCGGCGCGGGCGAGGACGATGCCGCCCGGGGCGCTGTGCTTCGCCGAGCGGCCGGCGATCCTGCGCGCCTCCGCCGGCTCGCCGGCCGCGAGGAGGAGCTCGGCCTCTGCGGCATCGAGCAGGCTCCGCGCCATCGGCGTGAGCGGCGCCGAACCGCGCTGCTCGCGGAGGCGCTGCACGCGCACG
This sequence comes from Leucobacter muris, assembly GCF_004028235.1. Classification (NCBI taxonomy): domain Bacteria; kingdom Bacillati; phylum Actinomycetota; class Actinomycetes; order Micrococcales; family Microbacteriaceae; genus Leucobacter; species Leucobacter muris. The sequence continues at coordinate 2,051,863 of NZ_CP035037.1, forward strand.
AGGCCCGCTTCGACCTCACCCGCGAGGCGGTCGCGACGGGCGCGCACGAGCGCGTAGATCGTCCAGTGCTCGACCATGTCGACGAGCGGCCCGGCCGCGTCGAGGCTCTTCCCGGCGGCGTGCGGGTCGCCGTCCTCGAGGGCGAGCACGGCCGCGCACAGGTTGAAGAAGTCGGCCGGGCTGGAGCCGCGCCAGCCCGCGGGCCACTCCGCCGCGTCGGCCTCGGCGAGCAGCCTGCGCGCGAGCGACAACTCGCCGCTCAGCGCCGCGAGCCCGGCGCGCATCGAGAGCGGATCGACCCGATCGGCTCGACCCGCCTCCGCGTGCAGGGCGTCGGCGAGGTCGAAGCAGCGCCGCGCCAGCTCGAGGTCTCTCAGGTAGAGGGCGCCGATCCCGAGGTGCACCTGCAGCATCGGCCCCATGCGGCCCAGCGCGTCCATGTCCTCGTCGCTCAGCGTCGTGAAGTCGTCGACGGCCTGCCGGATGAGCGGCAGCGCACGGCCCGAGAACGGCGTCAGTCGCAGGGCGGCCGCCTCGAACGCGCGGTAGACGACGCGCTCGCGATGCCGCCCGCGGCTCGGCTGCAGGCGCTGGAACAGCGACTCCGCCGCGAGCAGCTGCAGAGCCCGCGGCCGCGTGTCGGGGGCCATGTTCGAGAGCAGCACGAGCATCACGGTGAGCCCGGGGTAGCCGCGCAGCCGCGACGCCCGTACGCCTGTGAAGATCTCGTAGCATTCGTCGCGCGCCTCGAGCAGATCGACCATGTTGGCGAAGACGACCTCGGTGGCGAGCTCGAGGTCGTCGAGATCGAAGGCGGTGCGCAGGGCCTGCAGCGGATCCCGCCGGATCAGCGAGGATCGAGTCGCCGCTGCGAGCAGCGTGCGGCGCTCGGCGCCGGACAGCTGCTCCTCGGCGTCTTCCGCGAGCGCTCCGCGAATGAACGGGTGCATGCGCAGCCAGTCGCCGTCCCACTCGGCGAGCCCCGCCCCGTCCAGGTCGTCGATGATCCCTTCGTGGATCTCCCACGCGGCGAGGATCGAACGATCGACGCGGGGCAGGATCGCGAGGCGCACAGCGAGTTCGTACCGCCCGGGCTGCTCGTCGAGCTCGCCGCGCAGCGTGCGCCGAAGCCGATCCCGAACGCCGGAGACCCCACGAACGGCGTCGTCGAGCCGCGCCCGCACCGCGATCATCAGCCCCTCGGTGTCGCGCAGCAGCTCGGCGCGCGCCTCGGCGGTGCCGAGCAGCCCGGCGTCGCGCAGCTCGTCCGCCGTGACGAGCAGGTCGGAGGGTGCGATCACGTCGACGGCGGCGTCCGAGACGGACGCGATCTCTCGGGCGGTGCGGGCGGCGCGCGTCGCCACCGCCAGGCGCAGCTGGGGCGCACGATCGATGAGCGATCCGAGTCGGATGAGCTCGTCGCCCTCGACCCGCTCGCCGCCGTCGATCACCAGCACCCCCGGCCGCTCCGCGGCGAACGTCTCGATCTCCGCGAAGGGCAGACGCCCACCCTCGGGCTCGCACCAGAGCACCGGCGACTCGACGGCGGCGGCCCACGAGGCGAGCAGCGTCGTCTTCCCCGATCCCACCGGGCCGTGCACGACCGCGACGTCGACAGAGGCGTTCAGCCGCTCGAGCAGCCGCGCTCGGGGAAATGCGGTCGCCGGTACCCGCGGTGCTGCTCGCGACCCGCGTTCCCGACATGCTTCAGCGCCTGCCATCTGCTCCATACGGCCCTATCGACGGTGCCCCGCGCGTCCGCTCTCCCCCGTGCGCGGACGATCGCAGGGCGTTCCACTTCTCGATACACCATAGCGAGCCGGGGTGCCCGAGCCGATCCGAGCACCGCTCACCGCGGGCCAAGGTGATAAAACCCCGGGTCAGAGCGGATCGTGTGCGCGAACCACACGTGCAGCGGGAAGTAACAGGCCGAGCGCCTACCCGGTCGCGGAGCGATGGCCCCGCCCCCGGGTGCGCCGCGACCGCGCTGCGGCCACCAGCGCCGCAGCGCCGAGCGCCAGCAGCCCCGCCCCGAGCGCCCCGAAGGGCGTCTCGGTGCCGCCCGTGGCCGACAGGCGACCCGTCGGCGAGCCGCTCGCGTTCGTGAGATCGACCGGATCGCCCGAGCCTCGGCGGGCGTCGGAATCATCGGGATCGGGGACGGGAACCGGATCGGGGCCGGGCCCGGGCCCGGGTCCGGGCGGATTCGGGGCGGGCAGCGCCGCGAGCAGCGCGTTCGCGTCGACGAGGCCCGAGCCGAAGACGTGGGCGTCGGGGAACAGCGCGGGATCGTAGGGGTTCACCGGGCCCCCGATCGAGGCGCCTCGAGCGGTCTCGGCGAGCGCCGCGCGAAGCTCGTCCGCGGTCGCCCCCGGCGCGTACGAGAGGCCGAGCGCCGCGACGGCCGCGACGGTGGGAGCGGCGGCGGAGGTGCCCGTGAACCGGTACACGATGCCGTCCGGCGTGTTCTCGGGCACGTTGAAGAAGGTGGTGCGCGCGCCGTCGACGGAGGCGACGTTGGGCGCCGATACGGTCAGCGGGGCAGGCAGCGGGGCGGCGGGCGCGGGAGCGGGGTCGCCGACGGGCACGCGGTCGAAGAGCAGCGTGTTCGGGCCGAGCGAGCTGAACGGCCGCAACTGCGCCGGCGCATCCCACGGCACCGCGGCGACCGAGAGCGCGGATCCGTCCCCGTTGTGGCCGAGCGTAACCGCACCGACGCGGTCGCCGACGGGAGACGCGGGCGGCGCATCGCCCATGAACTGCCGCTCGGCGATCGCGGTTGCGCCGAGCGCGAACCCGATGAACACGGCCGGCGCGGCAGACGCCGAGGGGTCGAACGAGCGGCGAATGAACACCATGCGCACCTTCGTGCCCGGCTTCACCTCGAACCCGCCGACGGCGCCGGGATACGGCGCCCCGAACATGAGGATGCGGTCGAGCGGCTGCGGAGCGCCCGACGCGTCCTCCTCGTAGAAGCGCAGCTCGTAGTCGGTCGTGACGCCGAACATCGGCTCACCGATCGAGGCCGCCGTCGTGAGCACGCGCTCGGGGCCGCCGGGCGCTCCCGCCATCGTGAGCAGATCGTAGGGCTGCTCCCCCGGCCCGGAATCGAAGTCGAGGCAGTCGATGTCGGTGCGCCCGTACAGCGGATCGTGCGGCCCGATCGGCACCCACGCCGGGCACTCCATCGGTCGGTACGCGCTGGTCTGCCAGGAGGAGAGCGGGGTGCCCGCATGCGGCCCCTGAGTGGCCGTCGCGTTCGAGTTGCCGGCGGCCGCGATCGTGAGCACTCCATGCTCGGCGCGCGCCCGCTCGTAAACGGCCGAGATGATCCCCTGCTGGAAGTAGGGCTCCTGGAACCACGAGATGTCGTCGACGATGATGTCGGCACCGGCATCGACGAGCTTCATGATGTTCTCCGCCATGGCGAAGTCGCCGAACCCCTCGTCGGCGAAGAGGATCTTCGCGCCCGGCGCGATCCCGTGCACCAGCTGCGCCATCGCACGCCCCTCATCGGCGCCTCCCGCGGCGTCCGACACGAGGGTGACGGGCGCGGTTCTGCCGCACGGGTTGCCGGGGCCGGGCAGCGCACCGGCGGCGACGTCGTCGTCCCACGAGGTCGGTGCGGTGCGGTGGGCGAACGAGTCCGACACGATGCCGATGGTCACACCCGTGCCGTCGACGCCGTACGCGGTACGCGCGAGGTCGGAGCGCAGGGGCACGTCGGTCTCGACGGGCAGCGCGCGGCAGGCCGAGGCCGTCGCCGCCGTGCTCGGCCGCAGCGCGGTCTCCGCGGTGCCGGAGCGCGACTCGAGCGCGGCCGGCAGGCTGCCGTGCACGGCCTCGAGCCGATCCGTGAGCGCGGCCCTGCTGCTCGCGGGCCGCAGGGCGGGTGTCACGCCGCTCACTCCGGGCAGCGCGCGAAGATCGTCGAGCAGTACGGGTTCCACCCACACCTCCGCGGCGGGTGCCACGGTCGACACCGATGCCACGCTCCCCCGGTCGCCGATCGTCTCGCGCACCCGGTCGAGCACCGCCTCGCCCGAACCGGCCCAGAACACCGTCGCCGAGATGCGCCCCTCCCCGTCGAGCACCACGCTCCCTGGGCCCTCGGCCGGCACCGCTACCGCGTCGGCGAACTCCTCGGCCGTACCGGAACCGGCCTCGGCCGCCGCCGCGAGGGCGTCGGCGAGCGTCTCGGGCTGCACCGGATCGGGTTGCGACGGATCGGGTTCGACGGCCGCGGGGCCTGGTTCGGCGACCGGCCCCGGGTCGGCCACCGGGCCCGGGTCGGCGACCGCCGGCGCGGCGGTCATGAGCAGGCAGGCCGCGGCGAGCAGCCCGGCTGCCAGCCCTCGGAGGGCGCTCGACGGGACACGAGCCGAGGGACGAACGGGAGCGACCGAGCGTGCAGGGATTCCCGGGAGCGGCGGATCTGCGGCGTGGCACATGGGCATCACCATAACGGCAGATCAGACGCTATTCCAAGCGCGTTCTCTCACGCACGAACGACGCTGCATCCCGCGCAGAGACACTGCATCGAGCGTCGAGTTCACGGCTCCGCCACCATCCGTCGTGACGGCGCTCGTAGTCTCGGCAGCGATCTCGACAGTCGGGCTTCGGCTCGATCGACTCCCTGCGCCGCGCGTTGGAAGCCCGATACGGGGCCGGGCCGACCAACCTGAGAACCGGGCGCTCCCGCTCGAGCGCCTCCTCGATCGGCGCTCCCGGCGCGGGCGGTTAGGCATGTCTTGCCTTGCTTGCGGTTCTGCGCGATCCGAGTCACAGTAGACACCATCAGGCCGAAACGAAATCCGATGAGCCGAAGGACGAGAATCATCATGGTCCAATCCAAGAACAAGTCAGTGGTCGTCTCGAAGGAAGACCTCGACCGCTCGGTGGGAGTCGAGCACTACCTGTCGCCCGTCGTGCGAGACCTCGTCGCGCTGGCGGTCAACGGCAAGCAGGCGCACTGGCACGTGCGCGGCGCGAACTTCATCGGTGTGCACGAGTTCCTCGACGAGGTCGTCGCGCACGCGCAGGACGGAGCCGACGAGGTGGCCGAGCGCATCGTCGCTCTGGGGCTGCCCGTCGACGCGCGCATCGGCACGGTCGCGAAGAAGACCAGCCTCCCCGAGACGGCCGAGGGCTTCCAGCAGTCGGACGCCACGATCCGCGAGGTCGTATCCGAGCTGGACGCCGCGCTCGTCACCGTCTACGCCGCTGTGGCGGGGCTCGACGAGATCGACCCCACGAGCCAGGACATCGTGATCGCTCTGGCCCAGCAGCTCGACAAGGATCGCTGGTTCCTCGCCTCGCACCTGACCGTCTGAGGCGTTCACAGCACAAGACGCGCCCGCGCCGGAGTCGATCCGTCGCGGGCGCGTCTATCATGCGCGGCGTCTAGGCGCGCTGCTCCCGGTACTCGGCCGCCGCCGTCCAGATCTCGGCGAGCTCGGACCGTACGCGATCCCACTGCGCCGTGACATCGGCGCTGTCGCGCGCCCCGGTCCACAGGTGCACGTAACGGCCGCTCAGGGGGTCGCCCCGCATCCACTCGTCGAGCCATGCGTCGACCGCGTCCATCAGTCGCGCACCGGCAAGCGCTTCGCGCGACTCGCGTACGAGCCAGGTGATGCCCACACCGGGGGGCGCGTCGAGCGACTCGATCTGCTGCGGCGAATCGACCTCGATGAAAACGCGACCGTAGCTCTTCTTCGGCAGGGCCGCGCACCAGTCGCGCAGCGCGGCGACATCGCTCGAATCGCCCGCCGCGAGCACGCACTCGAGGTGGCTCGGGCAGATGAAGATGAAGTCCGATGATTCGATCTCGTCGGAATGGTCAGTGGCGCTCACCCCCTCATTGTACGCAATTCTGCGCTTCGTCTGACGATTTCTGTGATTCTGTCAGGAAAGAAGCCTCGGAGCTGAGGCCTCACCGTCGCCCAGCACCGAATTCGAGCGAGACCTCGTCCGCGACAGACAACGAGAGCACGATCTTCTCGACGACGTCGTGCTGTTCGATGGTTCGTTCGACGTCGCGCAGACGTCGCGCCACGGCGTGCTCGGCCTCGTCCCCCGCGAGATCGACCTCAGCGACGATGAATAGGCGATGGGGGCCGACGTATTCGATGTGCAGATAGGTGATCCGTTCGATATCCGACATCCCGAGCAGGGCCGTCCCGACGCTCCGCCACTCCGCATTCGAGACGGTCGCACCGACAAGGAACGCCATGTTCCTTCCGATCAGGATCAGGGCGACCACCGCGAGAAGCATTCCGACGAGGATCGAACCCCACGCGTCCCACGCGGCGACTCCCGTCAGCTGATGCACGGCGATCGAGGCCCCCGCGATCGCGAGCCCGATGAGTGCCGCACCGTCCTCGAAGAACACGGCCCGCAGCGTCGTATCGCTCGTCTTGAGCACGAAGTCCCAGGTCGTAGATTCTCGCTCCCGCGCGAGCCGCTTCGATCGCCTGAAAGCCTGCACGAAAGAGATCGCCTCCAGCAGGAACGCGATCCCGAGGACCGTGTACGCGATGCCGGGGTTCTCCACGGGCTCATCCGAGGCCAGCTGCTGGATACCGTGCATGATCGAGACGATGGCGCCCGCGGTGAAGATGCCGAAGGCGGCCACGAGGGACCATACGAATGCGCGGCGGCCGAATCCGAGCGGGTGGCGCTCGTCCTTCGGGCGCGCTCCGCGCCGGTCCGCGATGAGGAGGAAGATCTCGTTTCCCGCGTCGGCCCAGGAGTGCGCGGCCTCAGCCGTCATCGAAGCCGAGGACGTGATCATAGCCGCAACGGTCTTGGCGACCGCCACGAGGACGTTCGCGAGAAAGGCGATCAGCACCACCATGTTCTCGCCCTTTCAGATCCTGATCCGACCGCTGTCGATCACCTTCATGGAGAGCCCGACGCGTCCATCGGCGAGTACTTTCCGGGATAGCGCGTCAGCGCTCGATCCGCCTCATCGGGAAGCGTCTCGCCGACGACCACGACGACGTCCTGCACCTTCCAGTCGAGCCCCGCGATGCTCTCGGATATCTCGTCGATCCACTCGACCGGCACGCGCTTCCTTCTGGGAAGCACGAACGCTTCCACATGGAAGACCTGTCCCTGATCACGCATGCGCACCGCGGCATCCTTGATCCACTTCTGTTCGCGAAGGTGGGCGGTGATGTCGTGCGCGAGCGGATCGGGGTACTCATCGTCGCAGGTGCGCGCGCGCTGATCCATCAGGTCGATCACCGCGCTCTTGGTATTTCGGACGCCGTCCCAGATGATGCCGAGCGAGATGAACAGCGCGGCCGCGCCATCGAGCCACCACAGCCCCACGCCGACCCCGAGCACGCCGACGATCGAGGCCGCATTCGTGTGCCAGTCGGCTTTCGCCATATCGGCGTCCGCGTAGAGAAGCTTGTTGTGGAGCAAGGGCGCGAGCTTCGCCTTCGCGGGTCCGTAGAGGAACACCGGCCCGACGACGATCGGCACCATCACGGCGACCATCAGCCACCCCAGCCAGATGGTGTGGCCGAACAGATTCACGGTCCCGATCGTGGGGTGCTCGGTGTTGATCAGACTGCTGACGGCCTCGAACGCCAGGTTCAGCCCCACCGCGAGGAGGGCGACACCGGCGACGAGATGGCCCACTCCCATCGCGCGATGCATACCGTACGGGTAGTCCCGGGTGGGTTTGCGGCGCACGAATACCAGAGCGATGAGGAACGCGAGCTGCGGAATGAGGGACAGCATGTCCTCGATCCACGCGGTTCGCATCGCCTGCGAGTTCCCCACGACGAAAGCCACGAGGGCGATCGTGCAGCTGGTATACGCGATGGTGAACCACTCCCAGCGCACAGCCTTTTTCAACGCGTGATGCTGCTCGTGAGGCAGGTCGGCCCGTCCGAACTGATGGTTCTCGCTCACGAGCCCACCTCCTCATCTAGAAAGGCCTCCAGCTCGCTGAGAAACGCGTTCTCCCCCAGAGGCACGAGGAAGACTATGCTGCGCCCGTCTGCGCCCTCGATCGCGCGGTACCCCCGGGTGATACCTGCGCGGTCGAGCCAGGGCGTGTCCTCGGTGAAGCCTCCCACCACGAGATCGAGTTCACCGCTCTCCAGCATTCGGACGAGTGTCTCCTCGCTCCCCACGGTCCATTCCGGACGAGCATCGATGGACTCGGAGAAGTCGTCGACGAGGCGCGCGAGCGAGCCCGACGGCTCCGATCCGTGGTCATCGATCAGTCCAGGATCGGTCGAAGCCCCGACCCTCAGCTCTCCCCCGCTCGCGTTCGCGAGAGTGCCGTTCGGATCCGACGGCACTGACAGTCCGCATCCGGCCAGACTCGCCGCCAAGGCCACACCGGCAACGCCTTCGAGTACCCGCCTGGCGAGAGCCGCGCCTCTGCGAGGAGGGGTTCCCGTTGCACAAGCATCTGAACGCTTCATCACTCGAACCTACTGTCGCGATCTCGCGCTTCGCCAGGCATTGACGTTGCCCTCGAACTTCGGCTAGCTCTCCGACATGATCGAGCTGACGCAGTTGCAGCACGCCGCGGAACCGCGGTTCTGGTGCGCACCGCGCCAGAGCTCCGCACCACGCAGCTCGGGAGCCCCGGTCAGCGGGTTCGACAGGAGATCTCGCGCAGCCCGAGTTTCTGCGCTCGTTTGCGCGAGTCGACGGCTCTCAGAGATCTTGAAGCGCGATGTCGTGCAACCAGTGGATGGCTGGGATACCAGGACTCGAACCTAGAATGACGGTACCAGAAACCGTAGTGTTGCCAATTACACCATATCCCAAGGCGGAAATCCGAACTCCGGGGAGCTCGGCACCGAGAGATAACTTTACCCGATCGGGCTGGGGAAGTCCAAATCAGACGGGCCGCGCTGCGCGGGCCGGGCGCGCTGCCCGCCGCACCGATGAACCGCTACGCGTAGTCGTCGGGAGTGAGCTGGCGCAGGCCCGTGTCGTGCAGCACGAACTGGGCTCGCAGCCGCGGGCCGTGCTCCGTCGCCTCGTGCGCCAGTGCCCGCGCCCACGCCCGGTCCTCGGCCGTGAACTTCTCGGACCCGCGGCGCTCCCAGACGAGCGCGATGGACGCGGCGCCGAGCACCTCGCACACCATGCCCGCCCGATCCACGAAGACGTGGGGAACCGACACGAGCCCCAGGTCATCGGTCTCGACCAGGCCGTCGGGGCTCTCGGGGAAATCGTCCATCGGCATCAGCGGGCCGACCACCCGCTGCGCGTCGTCGAAGACGAACAACCACACCTGGCGCTGGTTCGCGCGCTCCAGGAGCAGTTCGATGAGCTCGTGCATGTCGGCGTCGGTGGCGAGCACGCGGTCACGGCTGAGGCGGGGGTCTGAGGGGCGGATCGTGTGAGTCATGCCCATAAGCATGCGCGGTGCGGGAGGGCAGTGAGCGGGGATCCGCGGATCTGTGGAGAAGCCGCGCGCGGGAGGCGTCGGCAGCGGGTTGTGAGCGGAGTCTGAGATCGCAGCGACGGGCAGCATCGCGCCCCGCGGAGCAGCGCCCCGCTCCCCTTCCGCGATCTCAAGAGGCAGAGGCGGCGTCTCCGGGCAGAACCCGCCTCGCCCCTTCGGCCCGCTCAGGGGGCAGGCCGAAGGGGCGGGGCGGACCGGGGCGCGAGCCGGGGCGAGGCCCGCACTCGCGCGCGGCTCAGCCGGCGGAGGCCGGCCGCCCCTGCGCGATGTAGTCGTCGGTGGCGCGCCGCGGCACTACGACGACGGGCACCGGGGAGTGGCGCACGATCTTCACGGCGTGCGAGCCGAGCGATACGCGCGCGATCGGGCCGAGGCTGCTCGACCCGACGAGCAGCGCCTCGGCGCGCTTCCAATCCACGGCGCGCAGCGCCTCGCCCCAGTCGGCGCCGGCCCCGACGACCATCTCGATCGAGGCGGGCGCGGGATCGAGGCGCTCGATGTCGTCGAGGATCTCGTCGGCCTGCTCGCGGATGGTGGCCGACCACTCGGCGATGACGGCGTCCTCGGCGTCGAGTCCGATGGCGGCCGCGGCGAGCGCGCGGGGCCGGGCGAAGAACGCGGCGAGACGGATCCCGCATCCCGACTCGGCGGCGATCACCGCCGAGGCGAGGGCCAGCTCGGCCGAGGTCTCCGATCCGCTGTAGGCGGCGGTGATGCGCTCGAGCCGGGCGCCCGGCCCTGCCCCGAAGCCGCGCGGAGCGATCGCGACGGGCACGTGCGCGCTCTGCAGCAGCCCGGTGACGACGGAGCCGAGCGCGATCTCACCGTGCGGCCCCTCGTCCTTGGCCCCGACGACGAGGCGGATCGCGCGGTGCTGCTCGCACACCTCGAGCAGGCCGCGGCGGGAGCTCGAGGCGTCGTGCACGAGGTACTGCGCTGCGATGTCGGCGGGTACGAGGGCGCGGGCCTCGTCGAGGGCGGCGCGGGCCTGGTCCACCACGAAGCGGCGGTACTCGCCGTCGACGCCGAGCGAGCGTCCCGCGCCCCACCCCGCCGCGTTGACCGCGGCGACGACGAGCGGCTGCCCGTACGAGCGGGCGAGCAGCACCGCGAGGTGCACTGCCGCGTGCGAGCAGTGCCCCGGGGCGACGCCGACGACGACGCTCATCGCGCGCCTCCCCCGGAATCCGCGGAACCTCCGGCGAGGCCGGAGCCCGCGGATCCGTCGCCTGGGCCGCCGCGGCCCACCGCGGCCGCGTCGGCGTCGTCGATCTCGACGCCGTCGGCGCCCGACACCTCGCGGTAGCGGCCCGGGCCGACGAGCACGATGAGGCCCGTGTCGATGCGCTTGCCGAGCACCGAGTTCTTGCGGCCCGTGAAGGAGTACCAGACGAGCACGAGCGCGGTCCACCCGGCGAACACGATGATGGTGATGGGGCGCAGGTCCTTGATGATCCAGAGGCAGCCGATGATCGACAGGATCGGCACCACGGGGTAGAACGGCACCCGGAACTTGCGCTCGAGGTCGGGCTCGCGGCGGCGCAGCACGATCACGGCGATGGAGACGACGAGGAAGGCGGCGAGCGTGCCGATCGAGGTCATCTCGGCGAGGAAGTTGATGGGCAGCACCCCCGCGAGGATCGCCACGACGATCGACACGATGATGGTGTTCGCGACGGGGGTCATGGTGCGGGGGTTGACCTTCTGGAACACCTTGGGCGCCATGCCGTCGCGCGACATGGCGAACAGGATGCGGGTCTGCCCGTAGAGCACGACGAGGGTGACGCTGAAGATCGAGATCACGGCCCCGGCGGCGACGACGGTGCCGGGCCAGGAGGCGCCCACGATGTTCTCGAGGATCGCCGACAGGCCGGCGGCCTGCCCGTCGAACTCGCCGGTGGCCTGCGCGCCGAGCGCGGTGAGCGCCACGGCCACGTAGACGCCGGTCACCACGACGAGGGCGGCGATGAGGGCGATGGGCAGGTTGCGGCGGGGGTTCTTCGCCTCGTCGCCGGCGGTGGCGACGGCGTCGAGCCCCACGAACGAGAAGAAGATGATGCCGGCGCCGGTCATCACGCCTGCGAAGCCGAAGGGCGCGAAGTCCGCGAAGTGGTCCGCGTTCCAACCCGTGATGCCCACGGCCACGAAGAACAGCAGCACCGCGATCTTGATGAGCACCATGATGGTGTTCGCCACGACCGAGTGCGTGGTGCCGCGGATGAGCAGCAGCATGCAGAGCCCGATGAGGATGATGGCGGGCAGGTTGATGATGCCCCCCTCCTCGGGGGCGTAGAGCAGGGCGTGCGGCAGCTCCATGCCGAAGAGGTTGTTGATGAGCTGGTTCACGTACTGCGACCAGCCCACGGCGACCGCGGCGGTCGAGACGCCGTACTCGAGCAGCAGACAGGCGGCGACGCCCATGGCGGGCAGCTCGCCGAGGGTGCTGTAGGCGTAGGAGTACGACGATCCCGATACGGGCACGCTGCTCGCCAGCTCGGCGTAGCAGAGCACCGAGAGCCCGGCGACGAGACCCGCGATGATGAACGACCAGATCACGGCCGGGCCCGCGATCGGCACGGCCTCGGAGAGGATGAAGAAGATGCCGGTGCCGATGGTGCCGCCGACGCCGATGAGCGTCAGCTGGAACAGGCCGATGCTGCGCTTCAGCGTGCTGCCGGTCTCACCGCCGTCGCGGGGCACGGGCTTCACTCGGAAGAGCTGCTGTCGCAGCGTCTGTGTGGACATTGATTCTCCAGACGTCTTCGTCATCTCGTTGCGGATCGGGGCCGGACGGCCCGGTTATGGGGTCGAGTCTAGGCTGTGCGCGTCACGCGGAAACGGTGCACCGAAGCATCCACGGCGCCGCGCACGTAACCGGTGGGAGAGGCGGCGACGGCCTGCAGGAAGGCGACGGTCTCGGCCGTGATCTCCTCGCCGGGGATGAGGTTCGGGATGCCGGGCGGGTATGCGGCGAGGGTGTCGGCCGAGACGCGGCCGACCGCCTCGGCGGCGGGCACGACCTCGGTCTGCGCGAAGAAGCCGTCGCGGGGCGGCATGCGGAGGGCTCCGGGCGCGGGCAGGGCGGGGAAGGATCCCGCGGCGGCGTGCGCCTCCCGCTCGACGGCGGCTGCCTCGGAGTCGACGGCCCGGGTCATGGCGCGGTGCACGAGTTCGCAGTCGGGCGTCTTGCCTGCGCCGATGACGGCGACGAGCGAGGTGGCGGTCGACATCTCGAAGTGGATGCCGTCGACGTCGATGAGCCGCTGCCGCAGCCAGTGGCCGCTCACACCGTTCGCCGAGACGTCGATCGGCACGCGCAGCAGGTCGGTGTGCACGATGTCGTCGAAGCGGTCGAAGCGGTCGCTCACGATGGAGAACCGCGGATCGTCGCGCAGCATCTGCCGGAAGCGGCGGGCGCCGGCGAGCGAGCGCCCGATCTGCGCCTCGCCGGTCATGAGCGCGTGACGGGCGATGTCGAGCGAGGCCCGCAGGATCGCGCTCGTGGAGGTCGAAGCGGTCATGGTGAAGGCGCGCTCGATGAGCGGTTCGAGGCGGTCGGCGAAGGGGCCGTGGCCGAGGTGCAGCATCGCCGACTGCGTGAGCGAACCGGCGAGCTTGTGCGTGCTCGACACGACGAGGTCGGCGCCGAGGCGCGCGGGCGATTCGGGCAGCTCGGGATGGAAGCCGAAGTGCGGGCCCCAGGCCCCGTCGACGATGAGCGGCGCGCCGTGGGCGTGGGCGACCTCGCTGAGCCCGCGCACGTCGGAGACCGAGCCGAAGTAGCTGGGCGAGATGACGTAGACGGCCGAAGCGGGCCGCCCCTCGCGCTCGGCTCGGGCGAGCGCCGCGTCGAGGGCTGCGGGCGAGACGCCGTGGGCCATGCCGTGCGTCTCGTCGACCGAGGGGAACACGAAGCTCGGGATGAGCCCGGCTGCGAGCACGCCGTCGCTGAAGCTCGAGTGCGCGCTGCGCTGCGACACGATGTGCTCGCCGAGGCCTCGCGCCGCGAGTGCGGCGGTGCGGTTGGCTTGCGAGGCGCCGTTGGTGAGGAACCAGGTGCGGCGGGCGCCCCACGCCTCGGCGGCGAGTTCGAAGGCGCGGTCGAGGGGCGAGTGCTCGCCGAGGTCGACGTCGTCGATGAGCATGGGGATGTCGAGCTGCAGCGTGCGCTCCCCCAGGAAGTCTGCGAGGCGGGTGCTGAGGCCGCGGTCGGTGCCGCCGTGCCCGGGCACCATGAGCTGCACGGGATCGCGCGAGATGTAGCGGTCGAGCGCGTCGGCGTACGGGGTCTCGGCGTGGCGGCGCAGCAGGGCCTCGCGCTCGTCGTCGCGTGGTCGCGCGGGCGCGGCGTCGAGGCTCTCGAGCGCGACGGGGTCGGCCGGGTCGGTGGCGTGGAGCATCCCTCCATGGTGGGGGCGCGGATCGCGGCCGTGAATCCCCGATTCGTCTCGGAAGCCACATATCCCGTATGTGAGCAACCTGCATCAAACATCGCACTGTCAGATATGGGATAGTGTGACGCATGATCGATCTGCGTCAGCTCCAGGCTCTGCGGGCCGTGCACGCCGAGGGATCCGTCACCGGGGCTGCCCGCAGGCTCGGTTGGAGCCAGCCCACGGTCGACTACCACCTCAAGAACCTCGACCGCCTCGTCGGCGCCGCGGTGATCCAGCGCTCGGCGCGCGGCAGCTCGCTCACGCCCGTGGGCGTGCTGCTGCTCGACCGGGGCGAGGAGATCCTGACCCTCACCGATCGCGCGCTGCGCGACGCCCGCGATCTCACCCAGATGGGGCGCGTGCGGCTGCGCTTCGGCACCTTCCCCACGGCCGCCGCGAAGCTGCTGCCCTCGATCGTGGCGCAGGTGGGCGAGCTCGGGATCGAACTCGCCGCCGTGCTGGCCGAGGTGCAGCCGCTCATCGCCGATCTCAATCTCGGCGAGCTCGACGCCACCCTCGTCTACTCGGTGCCCGGCTACGAGCTGCCGTTCCGCTCCCACGTGGTGACCACGGAGGTGCATCGCGATCCGCTCATGCTCGCCCTGCCCGAGGGCCACCCGCTCGCGGTCGCCGCCCCGATCGACGTGCCCTCGCTGCTGTCGCTGCACGGCGAGCGCTGGCTGTTCGGCGCGACGGGCCACGACCCGATGGACTCGGTGGTGATCGACGCGTTCGCCGCGGCCGGGCACACGCTCGAAGTGGCGATCCGGTCGGACGACTTCCAGGTGATGCTGGGCATGATCGCGGCCCGCATGGTCATCGGGCTCGTGCCGAAGCTCGCGAGCGGCCCCACGCACCCCGGCGTCGTGCTGCGGCCGATCGACGACCCCGCCTTCGCCCGCTCGCTGCTGCTCGCCGCCCCCGTGGACGGGCCCCGCCGGCAGCCCTCGACGGCCGTGCGTCAGCTCGCGGCGGCGATCCGCGACTCCCTCACCGCACTCGAGTAGCGACGCGTCGCTACGCCCTGATGTCGCCGGGGCCGAACGCGTGCGGCAGCACCGCGTCGATGGTGAGCGCCCCCGCCACCGTCTCGAGCAGCATGCCGGGCGCGGCGTGCTCGGCGAGCAGCTGGCGGCAGCGGCCGCAGGGCATGAGCGTCGCCCCGTCGCCGTCGACGCACACGAAGGCGACGAGCCGGCCGCCCCCGCTCATGTGCAGTGCCGACACGAGCGAGCACTCGGCGCACAGCGTCAAGCCGTACGAGGCGTTCTCGACGTTGCAGCCCGACATGATGCGGCCGTCTTCGACGAGCGCCGCGGCCCCGACCCGGAAGCGGGAGTAGGGCGCGTAGGCGCGATCCAGCGCGGCGACGGCGGCGGCGCGCAGGGCCTCCCAGTCGATCACGGCCTCGGCGCTCACGCGGTCTCCGGATGCTCCCGTACCGGCTCGGCGCCCCGACCGTCGAGCGCGTCGATGTAGCGCAGCACGATGCCCTCGCGCAGCGCCCAGGGCGAGATGGTGAGCGTGTCGACGCCGAACACCTTCATCGCGGTGCGCAGCACCACCGCGCCCGCCATGATCTGATAGCCGCGCTCGGGGGTGATGCCGGGCAGGTACTCCCGCACCGAGCCGGGCATGTCGCGCAGCGTGGGCTCCCACTCTCGCAGGCCCACGTAGTGCAGCTGCGCCAGGTCGCCGGTCACCGGGTCGGCGGGCCCGCCCACCAGCCGCGCGAGCGAACGGACCGTCTTCGAGGTGCCCACCACGCGCTTCGGCCGAGGGCGGTCGGCGAAGACCTCGTCGCGCACCCGCGTGAACTCGGCGCGCGCGTGCGCCCGCAGCAGCGAGACCGACTCGCGCGTCGGCGGGTCCTCGGGCAGGTAGTTGATGGTGGACCGGCCGGCCCCGAGCGGCAGCGACACCTGCACGTCGGGGTACTCGTCGGCGCCCTGCGCGATCTCGAACGAGCCGCCGCCGATGTCGAACAGCAGGATCTCGCCGGCCGACCACCCGAGCCAGCGGCGCACGGCGAGCATGGTGATGCGCGCCTCGTCCTCTCCCGAGAGCACCCGCAGGGCGACACCCGTCTCGCGGGCGATGCGTGCGAGCACCTGCTCGCCGTTGGCGGCCTCGCGGATCGCGCTCGTGGCGGTGGCGATCATGTCGTCGACGCCGATCTCCCGCACCGTGTCGGCGGCCTCGCGGATCGCGTCGATGATGCGGCGCACGCCCTCCTCGGAGATCGCGCCGTCGGCGTCGAGGTACCGCATCAGCCGCAGCACCGAGCGCTGCGAGTGGTACGGCGCGGGGCTCGCGCCAGGGTGGGCGTCGACCACCAGCAGGTGGACGGTGTTTGATCCGACGTCGATCACTCCGAGGCGCATGGGGAGATTCTAGTAGGCGGCGCCCCGCGGCGCGGCGGCGTCCGCGGCACCCGTCGCCGAGCCGGCTGAGGCGGAGGAGCCCGGCTCCCCGCTCCAGCCGTCGAGGATCGCGCCCGTGCCGGAGACCCCGAAGCGGGTGGCGCCGGCGGCCCACAGCTCGCGCACGGCCGAGGCGGTGCGGATGCCGCCCGAGGCCTTCACGCCCAGGCGCCCGCCGACGGTCTCGGCCATGAGCAGCACGGCGTGCAGGCTGGCCCCGCCCGCCGGGTCGAAGCCCGTCGAGGTCTTCACGAAGTCGGCGCCGGCGGCCTCCGCCGCTCGGCAGGCGCCCGCGATCTCGTCGTCGGAGAGGGCGGCCGACTCGATGATCACCTTCAGCACGCGGCCCGGGCACGCCTCCCGCACCGCACGGATCTCCGCCGCCACAGCCGCCCAGTCGCCCGTTCCGGCCCCCGCGGCGCGCACCAGCGCGCGGTTCGCCACCATGTCGATCTCATCGGCGCCGTCGGCCACCGCCCGGGCCGTCTCGGCCGCCTTGACCTCGGCGCGGTGCGCTCCGGAGGGGAAGCCCACGACCGTCACCACCTCGAGTTCGCCGCGATCCTGCGGGTCGAGGGGAAGCAGCGAGGGGCTGATGCAGACCCGCTGCACGCCGAGATCGCGCGCCGCCGCGAGGAAGGCCGAGAGCTCGTCGCGAGTGGTGCCGGGAGCGAGCAGGGTGTGGTCTGCGACGGACAGGAACTGCGTCTTCGAGAGGCTCATGACTTCCAGGCTAGCCACTCGCAGGATTCACTGCTCGACGCACGTAGTATTACGGGTATCTGCATAACTTTCAGGGGAAAGGGCTGTTCCACGATGAGCACACCCGTGTCCGTTTCCGGATCCACCGCGCGAGCCAGGGATCGACGGCTTCTCGGCCGCACCCCCGCGGCTGCGCTCTCGGGGCTTCTCGTTCTCGCGAGCCTCGGAGCTGGCGCGGCTCCGGCCCTCGCACAGCCGGGAGCGGGTGCCGCGTCGGTCGTGCGGCCCCACGTCGCACCGGATCAGCCGGAGAACCCCGCCGACTCCACCACCCCGGCGGAGCCCTCGCTGCCCGCGCAGCTCGAAGAGGCGGTCGAGTCCGAGGCCTCGGCGACGGTCTCGGGCCACGCGGATCCGACGTCCCGCAGCGAGCGCGCCGAGCTCGCGAGCGGGGGCTCCCTCTGGATCCCATTCGCCGTGCCCACCGGCACGACCCCGCTGGAGTTCACCGCGCAGGTGGCGCTGCTCGCGGGCGACCCGGAGGCCCGGGTGCAGGTGAGCAGTGAGCGCCGCCACCTCGGCACGGTGTCACCCGCCGACGGCGAGATCCGTCTGGCCCTCAGCGGCGAGGACGTGATCGACGGCACCGTCAACCTCGTGTTCTCCCTGCCCTGGGACACCGGCCGCGTCTGCTGGGTCGCGAGCGAGACCGCGCAGCGCGAGCAGGGCACCCGGATCGCCATCACGGACGCCTCACTCGACTACGCGGGCGAGGCGGCGCCCCCCCCCCGAGACCGTCGACACCTTCCTCTCGCCCTGGGTCGAGCGCGTCGACGTGGTCACGGGCGGCGATCCCGAACTGCTCGGGGCCGGCCTGAGCGCGGTCGCCGCAGCCGCCCACCGGCTCGGCAACGGCTCCTCGGTGTCGCTCGACGCCCCCGCGGCCGAAGAGGTCTCCCCCGTCGAGCAGCGCGTGATCGCGTTCGAGGCCGGCAACGGCCCGGCGGCCACGCGCATCGACGCCGACGATCGAGGCGTGCCCCGTCTCATCGTCTCGGGCGCGCCCGAGGAGCTCGCCACCGCCGCCGCGGCGCTCGGCTCCGCCGGCCTGCCGCTCGCCTCCGCAGCGCAGACGGAGGGGCTCGCCTCCGCCGCCGCGACGCACCCCGACGACGCGCTCTCGCTCACCCTCGACGAGCTCGGCACGGCCTCCGTCTCGCTGCGCGGCTACGGCGTCACCGACAGCTTCATCAGCGTGCCGCAGGACGCCTTCGGCGGGCCCGTCGACGGCTACACCCTCCACCTCACCGGGGCGGTCAGCACGATCGAGCCCGTCACCATCGCGTCGGCCGAGGTGCTCTGGAACGACGTGCTCGTCGACACGCTGCCGGTCGACGCCGCCGAACCGCCCATCGACCGCGAGATCGAGATCCCCGCGTCGAGCGTGGAGGCTTCGAACGGCCTCGTCGTGCGGCTGACCGCCGTCGCCGCGGGCGGCGAGTGCATCGACGAGTCGCTGCTGCCGCAGGTGCGCCTCGATCTCGACACCCGCGCGAGCACCGTCACGGCCCATCGCGGCCAAGCGGCGCGTCCGGGCTTCGACCGGTTCCCCCAGACCCTCGGCGGCGCGCTCACGGTCGCCACGGGCTCGGACTCGCCGAGCACGGCCGAGGTGCAGGCGGCGGGATCGGTCGTCGCGGCGCTGCAGCGCGTCTCGAGCCGGCAACTCGCGATCACGGTCGACTCTGCGCAGCAGCTCATCGACTCCTCGCGGCCCGGCCTGCTCGTCGGCGCCACGGCCGAGCAGGCGAACGCGCTGCGCACTCCGCTGCGCCTCGACCGTTTCCGCACCCTCGCCCCGTCTGGCAGCACCGAGCTGACCGTCGCCGTGGATCAGCCCTACGCGGCCCTCATGGCGCTCGAGTCGGGCGACCGCGATCTGCTGGTCGTCGGCGGCTGGGCGCCCGAGGGGTCCGCCCCCGACGACCTGATCGCGAGCGTCACCGGCGACCTCGACGGCACCGACTGGTACTCGCTCTCGGGTGTGCTGCGCTTCCAGGCCGAGGGAGACGACGAGCCCGAACTGCTCGACATCAACGCCGTCGTGCCCCAGCAGGAGTACCGCGACGACTACACGTGGCTCGCCTGGGCCGCAGCCGGTGCGCTCGTACTGCTGCTCGTGATCGTCGCGATCGCGGCCGCGTCTCGCCGTCGCCGTCTGGTCGCCACCCGCCAGGTCGAGGCCGAGGCGGCCTCGGCGGCGAGCACGACGCAGGTCGGTGCCGCCGAGGAGGGCTCCGCCGGAACCCGCTCCGCCGCAGCCGTCGATCCCGACGCCGTGGCAGCCGCGCCGACCGGCGATTCCGCCGTCGGCGCCGATGCGGCAGTCGACCCCGGCGCCGACGAGGCCGAGCGCCGCACCGACGGGTCGTGAGCACCGCCGAGCTCGCACCGGGCCGCCTCCGGGCGGCCTGGGCGGCGCTCGGTGCGCCCGCAACCGGACGCCGCGTGCCGGGCACTCTCGTCGTCGCTCTGATCGCTCTGATCGCCGGCACGGCGGCGGCGTTCTGGAGCATCGGCACCGACCTGCACTTCGCCTACGCAGACGCGCAGAGCCACCTCACGATCGCCCGCCGCATCTTCGACAGCAAGGCGCCCGGCTTCACGCAGCTCGGCACCGTGTGGCTGCCGCTGCCGAACCTGCTGCTGATGCCGTTCGTGGCGGTCGACTGGCTCTGGGCGACGGGCTGGGCGGCCGCGCTGCTCGGCATCGTCTGCCTCGTCGCGATCACCTCGGCGAGCTACCGGATCGCGGCTCGCATCGGCCTCGGGCGCCCCGCGCGCCTCGTGCTCGTCGCGCTCATCGTCACGAACCCGAGCCTGCTCTACGTGCACACGACCGCCCTCACCGAGCCGGTGCTCATCGCCTTCCTCACCGCGGCGGTCGCGGGTCTCGCCTCGTGGGCCCTGTCCTCCCGCGAACTCAGCGCGGGAGAGATGATGGTGTTCAGCGGAGCGCCGGCCGCGGGCGCCGTGCTCTCCCGGTACGAGGGGTGGGCGCTTGTCGCGAGCGGCACCCTCTTCGTGATGATCGTCGCCTGGCGACGCAGGCGGTCGATCAAGCACGTCGTGAAGATGGCCGGAGCCTTCGTGCTGTGGCCCGCGCTCGGGGTGACCTGGTGGGTCGCCTACAACTTCGCCGTCTACGAGAACCCGCTCGAGTTCATGAACGGGCCCTACTCGGCCGCGTCGCTGCAGGCGCCCGTCTCGGAGTCCGGGTTCCTCGCGTACCAGGGCTCCGTGGGGCTGACGCTCTGGGCGTACCACTGGGCGATCATCGGCACCGTCGGGGCGGTCACGCTCGTGGTGGCCGGCCTCGGCCTCATCGCCCTGTGCGCCCGCTTCAGGCTCGAGACCCGCGCGCTCATCGTGTGGCTCATGGCGACCGGATGGGCCTTCTCGCTGCTCAGCCTCTACCTCGGCCAGACCCACATGAACAACATGCACACGATGCCCACCAACTGGTGGAACAATCGCTACGCCCTCGTGTCGCTCACGTGGTTGGCGATGCTCTGCGCCGTGTGGGTCGACACCTGCCTGCGCGCGCGTCGGGCGCGAGTGCTCGGGATCGCGGCCGTCGTCGCCACGGTCGTCGCCCTCGCGGGCCAGCTCACCTGGTCGCTCGCCGACCTGCCCGGTCGCAGCGCCGTGCTCGCCGAGGCCGAGAGCTACATGCAGATCAAGCGGGCGAACGGCACCGATGCCGGGGCCCGGTACCTGCGCGACCACTACGACGGCGGCGGCATCCTCATGGACGAGTCGGCCGCCGGCAACGCCGTGCTGCCGCAGATCGGCATCCCGCTGCGCGAGTACTTCAACCGCTCCACCGGCGAATTCTTCGACGAGGCGCTGCGCGACCCCGCCGGCCACGCACGCTGGATCTTCTACACCGTCGCCGCGGCGCCCTCGCTGTCGAGCGCCGCCGTCGCCGACCAGGTGTACGCGACCCTGCTCGAGGATCCGTCGGTGCTCGCCCAGTACGAGACCGTGTTCTCCGAGGGCGACATCCGCATCCTCCGACGATTGGACGGCTCATGACCCGGGTGCCCGGCCGCGATCCGCGCCGCATCGGCGAGATCCTGCTCGACCGCGGGCTCATCACCGAGCAGCAGCTCGGCCAGGCCCTCGCCGACCAGCGCGCCGGCGGCGGGCCGTTGGGCCGCCACCTCATCCTGAACGGCGCTGTGCAGCGCATGGAGATGTACGGCGCCCTCGCCGAGCAGTGGCGGGCGCCGTTCGTCGACCTCGTGCAGATCGACGAGCAGGGCGAGATCGACGCCGTGGCCATCCTCGCCGAACCCGCCGAGACCTGGGTGGAGCGCGGCTGGTTGCCGATCCGCATCGAGCGCCCCGCCCACGCCCCGTCGTCGATCACCGTCGCCACCACGGTTCCGCTCGCCGAGTCTGCCCGCGCCGAGATCATCGCGCGCTACGGGGTCGACCAGCTGCAGCTCGTCACCACCACCGACTGGGATCTGGTGCGGGTCGTGCAGTCGATCTGCCGCGCGGCGCTCGTCTTCGGCGCCGCCGAGTCGCTCGCGAGCACCGACAACTCCGCCTCGGCGAAGGACGGCCTCAACGCCTGGCAGCGCGCGCTGCCCGTCATCGCGGTCGCGATCATCGTCGTCGGAGCCGTGCTAGACCCCCTGCTCACCGCGGTCGCCGTGCTCGCGATCGCCAACGCGATGTTCCTCGTCAACGTCGGCTTCAAAGTGCTCGCCGGCGTGCGCGGCAGCGCCCGGCGCGTGTGGCGGCGGCGGCTCGGCGACGAGATCCACCGCCAGCGGCAGCAGCGCGGCCTGCCCGATCCCGAGTTCTCCATCCCCGACGACGACCTGCCGGTCTACACGATTCTCGTGCCCGCCTACCGCGAGGCCAACATCATCACCAAGCTCGTCGCCAACCTCGGCGCGCTCGACTACCCGAAGTCGAAGCTCGACGTGCTGCTGCTGCTCGAAGAGGACGACGACGAGACGATCGCCGCGGTCAAGGCGATGCGCCCGCCCGAGTACGTGCGCATGCTCATCGTGCCGCCCGGCGGCCCTCAGACGAAGCCGCGCGCCTGCAACTACGGGCTCGCGTTCGCGCGCGGCGAGTTCGTGGTCATCTACGACGCCGAGGACCGCCCGCAGCCGCGCCAGCTCAGGCAGGTCGTCGAACGCTTCCGCACCGCCCAGCAGGTCGACCGCACCGACGAGCGCCCCCTCGTCTGCGTGCAGGCGGCCCTCAACTACTTCAACGCCGACTACAACGTGCTCACCCGACTCTTCGCGGTCGAGTACGCGCACTGGTTCGACTCGATGCTGCCCGGCATGGACGAGTGGCACGTGCCGATCCCCCTCGGCGGCACCTCCAACCACTTCGTCACCGAGCAGCTGCGCAACCTCGGCGCCTGGGATCCCTACAACGTCACCGAGGACGCCGACCTCGGCATGCGCATCGCCGTGCACGGCGGCCGGGTGGGCGTCGTCGACTCCGTCACCTGGGAGGAGGCCTGCGCTGAGGTGCCCGCCTGGGTGAAGCAGCGCACGCGCTGGATCAAGGGCTACATGATGACCGGAGCCGTCAACGCCAGGCATCCCGTCGCGTGGCTGAAGCAGAACGGCCTGCCCGGATTCATCACCCTCACGACGCTCATCATCGGCACCCCCTCGCCTTCCTCGCCTACCCGCTCGTGCTCGGCTTCACGGTGATCACCTACGTGGGCGTGAAGTTCATCGGCCTCGACCTGCCCGAATGGCTGGTGATCGGCGGCACCATCAACATGCTCGCCTCGAACGCGCTCATGATCGCGTTCGCCGGCGCGGCCGCCTGGCGCAGGTACAACTGGCGTATCGC
The DNA here is from genome assembly GCF_004028235.1 of Leucobacter muris. Taxonomy (NCBI): domain Bacteria; kingdom Bacillati; phylum Actinomycetota; class Actinomycetes; order Micrococcales; family Microbacteriaceae; genus Leucobacter; species Leucobacter muris. The sequence continues at coordinate 2,074,770 of NZ_CP035037.1, forward strand.
GGCGTTCGCGCTGCTCAACCCGCTCTATTGGATCCTGCACTCCGTCGCGGCGTGGCGGGCCGCCTGGCAGATGTACTTCAGCCCGCACCGCTGGGAGAAGACGCCGCACGGGCTCACCGAGGAATACGAGGACTCCTCGGTGGTCGCCGAGTGACGGCTCGTTCCTAGAGCGAGGTGCGCTCGAACAGCCACCGCGGCGCCAGGCGCACCGCGAGCATGATCCACCGCCACAGGCCCGGCGCGTAGACGACCGGCCTGCCCGCCGCGATGCCGCGCGCCACGATGCCGGCGACTGCGGCGGCGCTCGCGAGCCGCGCGCCCGACTCCTGCAGCGGCGCCGTCATCGGCGTGGCCGTCGGCTCCGGCTTCACGAGCGTCACCCGGCGGCCCGATCCGTGCAGGCGGTGCTGCTCGCCCTCGGCGACCCGCTCCACCATGCCCTTCGCCGACCCGTAGAGGAAGTTGCTGGCGCGGCCGCGATCCCCCGCCACCGATCCGATCACCGCGATCCGCGTCGCCCTCGTGAGGCCGATCGCCGCGTCGAGCCAGAGCGAGGGCGAGACCCCCGTCGCCTCGAGCTGATCCTTCGCGAGCGCGAGATCCCGCTGCATGCGCTGCTGCTCGTGCATGGCCCCGTGAGCGATGAGCACCGTGTCGGGATCGGCGTGGTCGGCCGCATCGGCGACCGCGCGCTCGATCGCGGCCGGATCGAGCAGATCGAGGGCCACGACGGCCACCTCGGGCGATCCGCCTCGCACGCGCAGGTCGGCGGCGACGCGTTCCAGCCGCTCCTCGCTGCGCCCCACGAGCACGAAGCGCGTCGCGCCCCCATCGGCCCAGCGGCGCGCGATGTGCTGCGCGATCACCGAGGTCGCGCCAACGATGAGCGCCGAGCGGGTGGTGTGCCTGGTCATGAGATCAGCCTCCTGGCGAGATCGGATTCGACGCCCGGATCCCGGAACGGCAGGAACTCGGGCAGTCTCGGGTAGCCCGCCTCGAAGAGCTCGCGCGGCATGCGGGCGTCCTTCGCGGGATACAGACGTCCACCGACCTGCGACACGATGCGGTCGAGTTCCGCGAAGAGCCGCAGGGTGCGATCGCCCAGGTCGGGGAAGTCGAGGGCGAAGCAGACGCCCGGCGCCGGGAAGCTCAGCATGCCCGGGGAGGGCGTGTCGCCGAAGGTCTTGAGCACCCCCAGGAAGGATCCCTGTCCCGAGCGCGCGATGCGGTGCAGCATCTCGGCCGTCGCCTCCTCGGCGCCCTCCCACGGGATCGTGCTCTGGTACTGGTAGAAGCCGCGCGGGCCGTACATGCGGTTCCAACCGCGGATCGCGTCGAGCTGGTAGTCGTAGCTGCGGTAGTGCTCGACGCGCGTGCCGACGCCCGCGCGCTGCCACCAGTAGTAGGCCTTGTTGAGAGCGGGCAGCGTCGCCCGCCCGACGAGCGAGAACGGCGGCGTGAACGGCACCGTCAGGGCGCGCTCGTCGGCGGGCGGCGCCTGAGCGGCCGTCTGCGCGGCCGAGCACGGGTGAGCCGTCGTGAAGATGCCGCGGCGGCCGCCGCCCGTGACCACGTCGATCCAGCCGACCGACAGCGGCTCGGTGGTCTCGCGCACGAGCGAGAAGTACTCGGACAGCGAGCCGAACGCGACCCGGCGCGTCTCGAGCCACGGCCCCGCCACCCGCTCCAGGCGGATCGTCGCTTCGACGATCACACCCGTGAGGCCGAGCCCGCCCACCGTCGCGGCGAACCAGTCGCTGCGCTCGTGAGGCCCGCAGACGATGCGCTCCCCGTCAGTGCGCAGCAGCACGAGCCGCTCGACGTGGCACCCGAACGTGCCCGCCGCCGCGTGGTTCTTGCCGTGCACGTCGTTGGCGATCGCGCCGCCGACCGTCACATCCTGCGTGCCCGGTGTCACCGCGAGCATCCAGCCCCGGCGCGAGAACACCCGCTGGATCTCCCGCAGCGTCACCCCCGCCTCGCAGCGCAGCAGACCCGTCTCGTCGTCGAACTCGATGAACGCGTCGAGCGCGGTCAGGTCCCACGCCGTCCCGCCCGCGTTGAGGGCCGAATCGCCGTAGCTGCGCTCGAGCCCGACCGCGAGGCCCGGGTGACCGGTCGCGATCGCATCGGCGACGCGACTCGGGTCGGCCGGCCTCACCACACGGTGCGGATGACGGCCGCGACGACCCCAGGAGACCAGATCCATCTGCCTACCCCTCCCTCTCGACGAAAGTGTAACGGCGGTCCAGCTGATACTTCGCCGCGTAGCCGATCGCCAAGCCGATCACCGCTCCCGCGTAGCGAGCCGCCTCCGTGCCGAAGAACCAGTGGAAGCCGAACTCGAAGCCCCAGAACACGAGCGTCGTCGCCACGCTGAACAGCGTGTACATCACCAGCGTGCGCACGGTGCCCGAGAAGCTCTTCGCCCGATAGCGGAAGATGTACCGGCGATCCAGCACGTACTTCACCGCGAGTCCGACCACCGTGCCCACGAGCACCCCGGCCGCGACCCCCCCACTCCCCCGGCAGCAGGCGCACCACCGCCGCCTGAGCCAGCAGATTGGCGACCGTCGCGATGCCCGCGAAGATCAGGTACAGCAGCGCGATGCGCACATCGACTCCGTTCTCGGAAACGGGGCCTGCCTGGTCTCAGTGCGGCCTCACGATCCCCGAGAATAGAGTGTATGCGCTCTCTCATCCAGGCACTGCGTCCGCGGCAGTGGGTCAAGAACCTGCTCGTGTTCGCGGTGCCCCTCGCGGCAGCCCGAATCTTCGAACCGCAGGTGCTGCTCGACACGCTCATCGCCTTCGCCGTGTTCTGCGCCGCCTCGTCGTCGGTGTACCTCGTCAACGACCTGCTCGACCGCGAATCGGATCGGCTGCACCCCACGAAGCGCTTCCGCGCGATCGCGAGCGGCCGACTCTCGCCCGGCGCGGCGTGGACGACCGCCGCGCTGCTCGCGTGCGCCTCGATCGCCGTGCCGTTCGCGATCCACCGCCCCGGCTTCGCGTCGATCATCATCGCCTACCTGGCGCTGCAGCTGCTCTACGTGTTCTGGGCCAAGCACCACGAGATCGTCGACGTGCTCTCGATCGCGGCCGGCTTCTGCCTGCGGGGCGTGGCGGGCGCCGCCGCGACGGGCATCGCCGTCACCGAGTGGTTCATGCTCGTCATCGCGGCGGGATCGCTGTTCGTCGTCGCCGGCAAGCGGTTCTCGGAGCTGCTCTCGGCGAAGCGCAACCCCGACGCGCACACCCGCTCCACGCTGCTGCTCTACTCGGAGTCGTTCCTGCGCTTCGTGTGGACCCTCGCAGGCAGCGCGCTCGTGCTCGGCTATGCGCTGTGGGCGTTCCAGATCAAGTCGATGAACCCCACGTTCACCGTGCTCTCCGCGGTGCCGTTCCTCGCGATCGTGCTCTACTACGCCGCCGACATCGACGCGGGCCGCGCCGAGGGGCCCGAGGAGGTGGTGTTCCGCGACCGGCGCGTGCAGGTGGCGGGGCTGCTGCGGCTCGTGCTGTTCGTGCTCGCCACCGCCGTGCCGGCCGACCCAGCGGGCGTCTTCTCGCTCCAGTGAGCGGTTCGCGCGGCTCGCGCGGCTCGCGTGTTCGCGCCACCGGGAGCGGCGTCGCGCACGGCTCGCAAGCTCACCCGACCGTGACCGGTGTCATGCCGCGATGAGCGGGCCGACGCGGTGCACACGAATCGCCGGTTCGCCATCGGCTTCGGATCCGGCGAGATCGACGACCCCCTCGATGGCCCAGTCGAGATCGCCGGCGGGGTCGAGCAGCACCTGGCGGAAGCGCCACACGCCCTCGGAGACCGCTTCGGCGCCTCGGTCGATCTCGAGCAGACGGGCCGCGCGGGCGTCGGCGTCGACGCGGATCTCGTCGTACTCGGTGTAGTAGCCGTCGAGCGCGGCGCGCCAGGCCTGCTCGCCGAAGCCGTGAGGGCCGTCGAGCGCGGCGAGCTCGTCGTAGCGCTCGAACGCGGCGGCCTGCACGCGGAGGAAGAGGGCGTTGCGCACCATCACGGTGAAGGCCCGCTCGTTGCGTAGCACGGAGCGCGTCGCGCCGAAGGCGCCGATGGCGGCCTCGGCCGCAGGGCTCGACGACGCGCCGCTCGTTCCAGGGCCGCCGCCGTGCGCGGCACCGGCCGCTCGGCCGAAAGCTTCGCTTCCGGCTTCGAGCGCCCCGCCCCGCGCTGCGCTCCGTGGGCTGCCGCCGTGTGCGGCACCGGCCGCTCGGCCGAAAGCTTCGCTTCCGGCTTCGAGCGCCCGCCACTCGTCGACGAGGCTCGAATCGACCTGGCGCACGAGCTCGCCCAGCCAGTCGATGAGCTCGTCGAGCTCGGGCGTCTTCGCCTGCTCGGGAATGGTGCGCTCGAGCGCGCGATAGGCGTCGCTGAGGTAGCGCAGCACTCCGCCCTCGGCGCGCCCCAGCTGGTAGAAGGAGACGAGGTCGCGGAAGCCGAACGCCCGCTCGACCATGTCGCGCACCACCGACTTGGGTCGCAGTTCGTAGTCGCGCGCCCACGGCACAGCTTTCGCGTACTCGTGGAAGGCCTCGTCGAGCAGTTCCTTGAGGGGCTGCGGATGCGTCACCGCTTCGAGCAGTTCCATGCGCTCGTCGTACTCGATGCCCTCGGACTTCATGGCCGCGACCGCCTCGCCACGGGCCTTGTGCTCCTGCGCGCGCAGGATCGCGCGCGGATCCTCGAGCGTGGCCTCGATGATCGAGATCACGTCGAGGGCGTAGCCGTCGGATTCGGGATCGAGCAGTTCGATCGCCGCGAGCGCGAACGGCGACAGCGGCTGGTTGAGTGCGAAGTTCGCCTGCAGATCGACGGTGAGGCGCAGCAGCTTCTGCCTTCGACCGCTGCGCTCGTCGAAGTGCTCGTGCACCTCGACGATGCCGCCGCTCCGCAGCGTGCGGAAGATCTCGATCGCGGTGCGGGCGTGCTCGAACTGGCGCGCCTTGGGCTCATGGCTGTCGAAGATGAGCATCTGCATGGTGTTGAGGGCCTCGCCCTCCCACTCCTCGCCGCGGCCGATCACACCCAGCACCATCGAGTGGGTGACGCGCATGCGGCTCACGAGGGGTTCGGGCGGCGACCCGACGAGCTTCTCGAGGGTCTGCTCGCTCCACCCCACGAAGCCCTGGGGCGGCGCTTTCTTCTTCGGCCCCTTGCCCACCTTTTTGCCGGCCGCGGCCTTCGCCTGGGCCTTCGCGCTCTGTTTGGCGTTCTCGACCTCGTGCTCGGGCGCCAGCGCGATCACGTCGCCCTCGGTGTCGAAGCCGGCTCGGCCCGCGCGCCCGGCGATCTGGTGGAACTCGCGGGCGCTCAGACGGCGCATCTTCTCACCGTCGAACTTGGTGAGCGCGGTGATGACCACGGTACGGATCGGGACGTTGATGCCCACGCCGAGCGTGTCGGTGCCGCAGATGACGCGCAGCAGGCCCCGCTGGGCGAGCTGTTCGACGAGGCGCCGGTAGCGGGGCAGCATGCCGGCGTGGTGCACGCCGATGCCCGCGCGCACGAGGCGCGAGAGCGTCGTGCCGAAGCCGGTCGTGAAGCGGAAGTCTCCGAGGGCTTCGGCGATCTCGTCTCGGCCCGCGCGGTCGACGATGCGGATGCTCGCGAGGGCCTGCGCCTGCTCGACGGCGTGCGACTGGTTGAAGTGCACCAGATAGGCGGGGGTCTGGCGGTGCTCGATGAGCTGCTCGACCACCTCGTGGGCGGGGGCGACCTCGTAGCTGAAGCTCAGCGGCACCGGGCGCTCGACCCCGGTGACGAGAGCGGTGTCGCGTCCGGTCGCGTCGCTGAGGTCGGCGGCGAGCTCGGTGACGTCTCCGAGGGTGGCCGACATCAGCAGGAACTGCGCGTCGTTCATGAGCAGCAGCGGCACCTGCCACGCCCAGCCGCGGTCGGGGTCGGCGTAGTAGTGGAACTCGTCCATGATCACCTGCGTGATGCCGCCGGCCTCGGGGTTGTCGACGTCTTTGTCTCGGATGGCGAGGTTGGCGAGGATCTCGGCGGTGCAGCAGAGGATCGGGGCGTCGGGGTTGATCGACGTGTCGCCCGTCACCATGCCCACGTTCGCAGCGCCGAAGACGTCGACGAGGTCGAAGAACTTCTCGCTCACGAGGGCCTTGATGGGCGCAGTGTAGACCGTGCGGCGATCCTCGGCGAGGGCGATGAAATGCGCGCCGAGCGCGACGAGCGATTTACCGGTGCCGGTGGGGGTCGCGAGGATCACGTTGCTGCCGAGTGCGATGCCGAGCACCGCCTCCTCCTGCGCGGGATACAGTCGCAGCCCGCGCGCCTCCCAGGCCCACTCCTCGAAGGCGGCGAAAGCCTCGTCCGCCTCCGCGAAGACGGAGGTCTCGAGGATCGTTCCCAGATTCATGCGCGCGCGTTCCGTCCCGCTCACTCGCCGGCGGGAGTGCCGGCGCCACCCTCGAGCTCGGCGAACTTGGCCGCCATCGTCGGGTTCTTGCGGGTGAGCTTCTTGATCGTAACGCCCTGCGCCTTGTCGTTCGCCAGGCGCAGGTTGCGCTCGGAGCCCAGCAGTTCGTCTTTCACCTTCTGCAGCCTCGCGATCGCCTTGTCGATCTCTTCGATCGCAGTGTGGAACTTTCTCGTGGCGAGTTCGTAATTGCGCCCGAACGCCCCCTTGAAGGCATCGAGCTCGTCTTCGAAGTTGGTGATGTCGATGTTCTGCGCCTTCACGTGCTCGAGCTCGGCCTTGTACTTCAGCGCGTTCAACGCCCCGTTGCGCAGCAGCGTGATGAGCGGCAGGAAGAACTGCGGCCGCACCACGTACATCTTCGGATACCGGTGCGAGACGTCGACGATGCCGTCGTTGTAGTACTCGTTCTCGGGCTCGAGCAGCGAGACGAGCACCGCGTACTCGCAGCCCTTCTCGGTGCGGTCCCTGTCGAGCTCTTTGAAGAAGTCTTCGTTCTTCTTCTTCGTCGCGGTGGTGTCGGCCTCGTTCTTCATCTCGAACATGATCGAGACGACCTCGACGCCGTTCGGGTCGAGATCCCGGAAGATGTAGTCGCCCTTGCTGCCGGAACTCGCGTCGTTGTCCTTCTCGAAGTAGGCGCTCGGGAAGGCCATGGCGCGGTACCGGTTGAACGTGTTCTCGCAGTGCAGCTCGAGCGTCTCGCCGATCATCTTCGTCGACAGCCGCGCCTTCATGTCGCGCAGACGCTCGATCTCGAGCTCGCGGTCTCTCAGCTGCGTCTCGTACCGATCCTTCAGCGACTGCTGCGCGAGCTGCTTCTCGAGCTCTGCCCGTTCCAGCCCGCTCTGCAGCTCGTCGCGCTCCCGTTCCACGGCGCCGACCGCCTCGGCGAGGGCGAGCCTCTGCGAGAGCTCGACCGCCTCGAGCTTCGACCGCAGCTGCTGGATCTGCGAATCCTTCGTCGCGGCCGCCCGCTGCAGCTCGGCCACGAGCTTCGCCTCGGCCAGCTCCACCGCCGCCTGCGTCTCCTGCCGGGCCTGCTCGAGTTCGTTCGCGAGCGCGTCGCGCTCTTTTTCGACCGCGCCGAGCGCCTCGGCGACGGCGAGGCGCCTCGCGGTCTCGCCGGCCTCGATCTTCGCCTGCAGCTCGTGGATCTCGGCGTCTTTCGCGGCGGCTGCGCGCTGCATCTCGCCCGCCGACCGCGCGGCCGCGAGTTCGAGCGCCTTCGCCTTGTCCTGCTCGGCCAGCTCGAGCCGCTCATGCAGCTGCTGTTCGAACTCGTGGTCGCGCACCTGCTTCAGGATGTCGGCGTACCCGGCCTCGTCGACGGTGAACGCCTTGGCGCAGTGCGGGCACTTGATCTCATGCATCCGGAGCCTCCCTCGACCTGTCTCGGAACGCTTCCAACCTTCCCACAGACCACCGACATTCCCGCTCCGAGCGCTCCGGCACGGGGCGCACCGGGCTCCTCGAGGATGTCAGACGTGCTCGATACACTGCGATGCATGGCAGATCCGATCCTCTTCCGCCCGTTCCGGCTCCGCGACCTCGAGGTGCGCAACCGATTGTGGGTCTCCCCGATGTGCCAGTACTCGATCGAGCAGCAGCACGGGGTGCCGGGTGACTGGCATCTGCAGCACATCGGCGCGCTCGCTCGCGGCGGCGCCGGCCTCGTCACCGTCGAGGCGACGGCGGTTGCGCCCGAGGGCCGCATCTCGCCTCGCGATGTGGGGCTCTGGAACGACGAGCAGACGGCGGCGTTCGCGCGCCTGGCGAGCATCGCGCATGCGCACGGCGCGCGCATCGCGGTGCAGCTCGCACACGCCGGCCGCAAGGCTTCCACTTATCCGTGGCTGCCCGGCCAGCCCGACGGCACCGTGCCGATCATCGAGGGAGGCTGGCAGACCGTGGCCCCTTCCGAGGCCGCGTTCGGTGAGCTCGCCGCGCCCCGCGCGCTCGGCGCCGACGAGATCGCGGGCATCGTGGAGGCGTTCGCGACCGCCGCCGATCGCGCCGTCGCCGCCGGCCTCGACGCCGTCGAGGTGCACGCCGCCCACGGCTACCTGCTGCACGAGTTCCTGTCGCCGCTCTCGAACCTGCGCGGTGACGGCTACGGGGGCGATCTCGAGCGCCGCGCACGGCTGCTGCGCGAGATCGTGCGCACGATCCGCGGCCGCCACGCCCGCCTGCCGATCCTCGTGCGCATCTCGGCGACCGGGTGGGTCGAGGGCGGCTTCGACCTCGACGAGGCCGAGCGGGTCGTGTCCTGGCTCGCCGAAGACGGCGCCGACCTCGTCGACGTTTCGTCCGGCGGCAACGTACCCGTCGCCCCGATCCCCGTCGGCCCCGCCTACCAGACGCCCCTCGCGGCTCGGCTGCGCGGCAGTCTGCCCGCCGAGGCGATCGCCGTCGGCACGGTCGGCCTCATCACCGAGGCCGCGCAAGCCGAGTCGATTCTCGTCACCGGGCAGGCCGACGTGGTCTTCCTGGGCCGGGCGCTCCTCGCCGATCCGCACCTGCCGCTGCGGTGGGCGCACGAGCTGCGAGCTCCCTCGGCCGAGGCGCTCGTTCCGCCGCAGTACCACCGCGCGCGCTTCTGATCCGCGCCCCGCGCCGCGTCTGCTCGGCGCCGCGTCTGCTCGGCGGCCGCCGCAAGGCGGCACCGCATCCGTCGCACCTCGGCATCGGTGTCGGTGTCGGTATCGGTGTCGGTGTCGGTGTCGGTGGCCCGGTTTACACTGACCGCATGACCGAAACGATCAGCACCGGGCAGCTGCTCGGCCTGCGCATGCGCGCGCTGGGGCTCGCCGGCGAGGCGCTCTCGCCGCCGGGCCGGGCGGCGGGAGCGCAGCGCATCGCGGCGGTCGCACGGCGCATGCTCGCCGTGCAGGGGCAGGACTGGCGCTCCTCGCGCTGGGCGCTCGGGCTCCGCGCGCCGGGCACGGGGCTCGCCGACGTACACGCGGCGTTCGACGAGGGCCTCATCGTGCGCTCGTGGCCGATGCGCGGCACCATCCACGTCGTCGCGGCCCAAGACATCGGCTGGATGCAGCGGGCGACGAACCACCGCGTGCTCTCCGGCGCGCCCAAACGGCGCGAGTATCTGGGCATGAGCGACGCGGTGCTCGACCGGCTCGTCGAGGTGTCGATGGAGGCGCTCACCGGGCTCGCGGCGGAAGGAAGCGGGCTCGACCGCGACTCCCTCGCTGCGACCTGGACCGAGGCGGGCATCGAGTGGCAGGGCAACTGGCGGTACCACCTGATCTGGTGGCTGTGCCAGAACGGCCTCGCCGTGTTCGGGCCCGCGCGCGGCGGCGAGCCGCTGCTCGTGCGCGCCGACGAGTGGATCCGCGATCCCCGCTCCCTCGAGGGCGACGAGGCGCTCGCCGAACTCGCGGCTCGGTACGCCGAGGCGCGCGGGCCGATCCGAGAACGCGATCTGGCCTGGTGGACGGGACTGACGGTGCGCGAGGCCCGGCAGGCGATCGCGCTCGCCTCCGAGAGCGGTCGCCTCGCGCCGCTGCGCCTCGACGGGGCTGCGGGTGCCGCGGGCGCGCTCTGGGCGCACCCGCGGCTGCTCACCACGTCGTCGGTCGACTCGGCGAGCGATCCGTGGCTGATGCTGCCCGCGTTCGACGAGCACCTGCTCGGCTACACCGATCGTGAGGCGCAGCTCGACCCCGCCCACTTCGAACGCATCGTGCCGGGCCGCAACGGCATGTTCCTCGCGACGGTGGTCGCCGACGGCAGGATTGTTGGCACCTGGAGGCGCGGCACGCGCAAGCCCGAGGGCCTGGAACTGTCGGCGCTTCCCGGCGAGCGCATCGACGTCGACGCGCTCGCCCCTGCCGCCACGCGCTGGAGCGCCTTCCACGGGCAGCAGGCGCCCGCCCTCGCCCTCACCGACCCCGCGGTCGGCCGACGGTGATCCGGCCTCCCACGCCGCCGGGCCCCGCACGTCGATCCGAAGCCGCGCCCCGGCCGTGAGAACCTAGAACCATGGAATTCGGCCTCCTCTCCGTGATCGCGGTGATCCTGCTCGTCGGGGCGTCGATCGTCGGCAGCAAGATCCGCGTGGCGGCTCCCCTGCTGCTCGTCGTGGTCGGCATCGGCATCGGCTATCTGCCGTTCGTGCCGCTCATCGACATCGACCCCGAGATCATCCTGGTGGTCGTGCTGCCGCCACTGCTCTACTCGGCCGCGGTCAACGTGCCGATCGTCGATTTCCGACGCAACTTCCGGCCCGTCATCGGCCTGTCGGTGCTGCTCGTCATCATCTCGGCGGTGGCCGTCGGCTTCCTCGTGCACTGGATCGTGCCCGACATCCCGCTCGCCGCTGCCATCGCGCTCGGCGCGGTCATCAGCCCCACCGACGCGGTCGCGGCGACCTCCATCGGCAAACGGCTCGGCATGCCCGAGCGCGTCGTCTCCATCCTCGAGGGCGAGAGCCTCGTCAACGACGCCACCTCGCTCGTGCTCTTGAAGACCGCCACCGCGGCCGTGGCGGGCAGCTTCGCGCTCTCCTCGGCCACGGGATCGTTCTTCCTCTCCGTCTCGGTCGCGATCGCCGTCGGCCTGCTCTTCGGCGTGATCACGGTGTGGATCCGGTCGAAGCTCACCAGCCCCGTGCACGACACGATCATCTCGTTCATCGTGCCCTTCGTCGCCTTCATCCCCGCCGAAGAGCTGCACGCCTCCGGCGTGCTGGCCGTCGTGGTGACGGGGCTCTACACCGGCCACCACGCCTCGCAGCGCTTCAGCGCCTCCGCGCGCACCAACGAGCGGCTCAACTGGCGCACCGTGCAGTTCCTGCTCGAGAACGGCGTGTTCCTCATCATGGGGCTGCAGCTGCACTCGCTGGTGGCGCAGGTCGGCGAGAGCGAGTTGCGACTGCAGCACATCGGCCTGCTCTCGCTCGGGCTCGTCGCACTGCTCATCCTCTGCCGCTCGGCCTTCATGGTGCCGCTCATCGCCGGCATGCAGCGCGTGACGCGGCGCTACGAGCGCCGCAACGCGGGGTACGCGCACCTCAACGAGCGGGTGCAGAGCTCGGGCATCGCCGACAGGGACGACGGCCGCTTCAGAGACCGGCTGCGCAAGCTCGACATCCGAACCCGGCGTTCGGCGGCCGACCTCGAGCACGAGCGCGAGCAGCAGCTCGGCTGGCGCGATGGCGTCGTGCTGTCGTGGAGCGGCATGCGCGGCGTGGTCACCCTCGCTGCGGCCCAGTCGATCCCCACCACCGTTCCCTACCGCCCGCAGCTCGTGCTCGCCGCCTTCGCGGTCGCCGTGATCACCCTGCTGCTGCACGGCCTCACGCTGCCCGCCTTCATCCGCAAGCTCTGGCCCGACGGCGCCGGTACCGGGCAGGAGAAGGCCGAGATCGTCTCGCTCTCCAGAGACCTCTACGAGGCCGCCGACGAGGCCATCGACGAGGCCATCGAGGAGCGCGAGAGGGAGCTCGAGAAGGAGGCACCGCAGCCGCCGAAGGATGCGCGGCAGCAGGAGCAGACCGACATCGCGGTGCAGCGCGCCCGCGCGAGCGCTCGCAGCGCCCTGCTCCCCCTGGCAGCCGCGGCCGCGCCCACCCTCCCCATCGAGGTGCAGGGCGCCGAGCATCCGGCGCAGACGTATCAGAGGCTCGCCCGAGTCGCCCTCGAGGCCCAGCGGGAGGCGCTGCTCGAGGAGCGGGCGATCGGGCGCTACAGCTCCCAGGCCATCCACGCGGCCGAGCTCGCGCTCGACGCCTACGAGACCCGGCTGCTGCCTCCGACCGCGCACTGACGCGCAGACCGGTCAGGGCAGCGGTTCGGCCGGTCCGGCCGATCAGCGGGCTCGGCCCGCGGACTCAGGCCTGCACGGGGTTCTGGTGATGGCTGAAGACGATGCTCGTGCGGGTGGACGACACCGCGGGGTGCGCCGAGAGGTGCTCCATGACGAAGTCGCGCACGTGATCCGAATCGCGCGCGGCGAGATGGATGATGAAGTCTTCGACGCCGCCCAGGAAGAAGAGCTGCATCACCTCGGGCAGCGAGCGCAGCTCATCGCTCAGCTCGGCGATCCGCTGCCGCGCGCCCGATCGCACGGTGACGCTCACGAGCACCTGCAGCCCGAGCCCCATGGCGCGCGGGTCGACCGAGGCCGTGAAACCCGTGATGATGCCGCGCGAGACCAGGCTGCGCACGCGGGCGATGCACGTCGACGCGGCGACGCCCACCCGTTCCGCCAGTTCGGCGTTCGTGATGCGGCCGTTCGTCTGCAGTTCCTCCACGATCTTGCGGTCGACCTGATCCAGGCTCGCCTCGGGGCGCAGATTCTTCGAATCCTCAGTCATCACAGCTCCGTTTTCGCTCTATTACTCTCCACTTTAGCGACTATTTCCGAAGAGAATTCATGTTTCTTTTACGGAAAGCGAATATACTGCACAATCGGAGACATCCCATGCCGTGATCACGCACGCGAACGATCAACAGGCATACGGACCTACATCGCATTCCGAACACTCTGGAGCAGATCATGCACGTCGGTATCCCCACCGAAATCAAGAACAACGAGAACCGCGTCGCCATCACGCAGGCCGGCGTCTACGAGCTGGCCCGCCGCGGCCACGAGGTGCTGGTGCAGGCCGGCGCCGGCCTCGGTTCGGCGATCACCGACGAAGAGTACGCCGCCGCCGGCGCCAAGATCGTCGAGAGCGCGGATCAGGTCTGGGCCGACTCCGACATGATCCTCAAGGTCAAGGAGCCCATCGCCTCCGAGTACGACAAGCTGCGCAAGGGTCAGGTGCTCTTCACCTACCTGCACCTCGCCGCCGAGAAGGCTCTCACCGAGGCCGTGCTCGCATCGGGCACCACCGCGATCGCCTACGAGACCGTGCAGCTGCCGAACCGCGGCCTGCCGCTCCTCGCGCCCATGTCCGAGGTCGCCGGGCGCCTCTCGGTGCAGGTCGGCGCCTACTCGCTCATGAAGGCCAACGGCGGCCGCGGCATCCTCCTCGGCGGCGTGACCGCGACCCGTCGCGGCAAGGTCGTCGTGATCGGCGGCGGCGCGGCCGGCGAGCAGGCGGCCCGCATCGCCTACGGCATGGGCGCCGAGGTCACCGTGATCGACATCGCGATCCCCCGCCTGAAGCAGCTCGAGGACGAGTTCAACGGTCGCATCCAGACTCGCACCTCGAACGCGCACAACATCACCGAGGCGCTCAAGGACGCCGACCTCGTCATCGGCTCCGTGCTGATCCCGGGCGAGAAGGCTCCGAAGCTCGTCACCGACGAGATGGTCGCGCAGATGAAGCAGGGCTCGGTGCTCGTCGACATCGCCATCGATCAGGGCGGCTGCTTCGAGAACTCGAAGCCCACCACCCACGACAACCCCACGTTCGAGGTGCACAACTCGATCTACTACTGCGTCGCGAACATGCCCGGCGCGGTGCCCGAGACCTCGACCGCGGCGCTCACCAACGCGACGCTCCCCTACGTGGTCGCGATCGCCGACAAGGGCTGGGTCAAGGCGCTGAACGACGACGCGTCGCTCGCGAAGGGCCTCAACGCGCACGAGGGCGTCCTCACCAACCACGGCGTCTCGCTGGCGTTCCCCGAGCTCGCCTCGGCGTCGCTCGAGGAGACCCTCGCCGCCCAGGCGTAAGCCCGGTCGACGCTCCTGCACAGTGGGCCCCGCTTCTTCGGAAGCGGGGCCCGCTGGCGTCTGCGGGGAGGATGCGCCCCGTCGGGGCTCAGAGCGTGGGCTCTCCGATCGAGAGCATCAGACGGTTGGCCCAGTTGAAGAACGCGCCCGCCTGGATGACGTCGAGCAGCGAGAGCTCGTCGAGGCCGGCCTCCCGCAGCGCGGCGATCTCGGCGGCGCCGAAGCGCGACGGCGTCGCGGTCAGCGCCACGGTGGCGTCGATGATCGCGTCGAGCCGGGGCGACAGGCGGGCCGAGACCCCCTCGTCGAGCAGGCGCTGCACGTCGTCGCGGTCGGCTCCGTTCTCGCTCGCGAAGCGCGCGTGCACGGAGGCGCAGAAGACGCAGCCGTTGTAGCGCGACGCGGCGGCCGCGGCGACCTCGCGCTCTGCACGGGGCAGCCCGGCATCGGTGTTCGTGAAGATGTCGAGGTCGGTGAGCGTGCGCTCGCGCAGGGCCTCGGGATCGCGCGCGAGCAGCCTGAAGTAGGGCATGTGCACACGGTCGCGCTGCACGAGCGCCTCGTAGTGGCGCTCGGTGAACTCAGCGACGGGCAGCGGTTGCAGCCACGGCTTCCAGCCGAGCACCTGCTGCGTGAATCGCGGCGGTTCCTCGACGCTGGGGGCCTGCGGCAGTCGTTCGGAGGCGCCGGGGGCCGCGGGGGTGGAAGCTCCGTCGGCGCGCTCGCCGGCAGCGCGGGCCACGTCAGCGGCGAGCTCAGGCAGGGACGCCGCCCCCTCACCCGTGCTCAGTTCGCCGAGTCCCTGCACGACCCGCAGCTGGAATGTGAGGAACGAGATCAGTTGCGAGAGCGTGACGACGCCGGTGGTGCTCCAGCCCGCGTCGAGCAGGTGCTGCAGGGGCTCGCGAGCGGCGTCGCGGGGATGCAGCACGAGCAGATGGGCGTGCTCGAGCGCGGCCGAGAGCCGATCGCCGAGGGCGTAGGCGGCCTCGACCGACGACACGCTGTAGACGGGGCCGACGGTGCTCTCGGGTGCGTTCTCGGCTCGGAACGCGCCGTAGGGTCCCGATCCCGCGGCGCGCTCCGCCTCGGCCACGATCAACGGTTCGAGGGCTTCGCCGGCGCCGGCGCCGAGGCCCTTGCCGGTCTCGCGCAGCAGCGCCCCGTAGAACTCGACCGCGGGGGCCTGTCGGTGCAGGCGCGCGACGAACAGGGCGACCGCGGCGCGTTCGGCCAGCGCGACGTGCGAGGTGTCGTCGGGCAGGAACAGCGCTTCGAAGCTGCCCTGGGCGTGCGTGCGTGCCTCCGGTCGCCGCGCGCGGGCCGCGTCGAGGGCGTCGCCCGGGGCGATACCCGCCAGCGCGTCGATGATGTCGGTGGTCGCGGGTACGGTCGAGGTATTCGATGGCATGAGGGTTCCGTTCGAGAGGAGATGGGATGGACGATCGAACTCGCGCAGCGCCGGTGCGGGATCCCCCGGCGGGTCGCAGCGGCGAGCCGAGTGGCGAAGCGGTGCGCCGACCTGGGATCGTCGGCGCGGGCGTTCTCGGGGGCCGCGTCAGCGGGAGCCTCCGCTGACGCCCTCCCTCAGATCACCCAGTGGCCCGAGGCGAGCGAGGCGCCCGGGATCGCATCGATGAGCCGCTGCGTGTACGGGTGCTGGGCGTTGCTGAAGACCTCCTCGGTGTCGCCGTGCTCGACTTGACGGCCGCGCTGCAGCACCGAGACGGTGTCGCAGATCTGCCGCACCACCGCGAGGTCGTGCGAGATGAACACGTAGGTGAGACCGAGCTCGGTCTGCAACCGCGCGAGCAGCCGCAGGATCTGCGCCTGCACGGTCACGTCGAGCGCCGACACCGCTTCGTCGAGCACGACGAGCTCGGGCTCCACGATGAGCGCTCGCGCGATCGCGACGCGCTGCCGCTGTCCACCCGAGAGCTCGCGCGGCTGCCGATGAGCGAAGTCGGCGGGCAGCGCGACG
Organism: Leucobacter muris; assembly: GCF_004028235.1. Classification (NCBI taxonomy): domain Bacteria; kingdom Bacillati; phylum Actinomycetota; class Actinomycetes; order Micrococcales; family Microbacteriaceae; genus Leucobacter; species Leucobacter muris. Next base: position 2,090,871 of record NZ_CP035037.1, read on the forward strand.
AGTTCGAGCGCGTGAGCGACCCGGTCGGCCTGTTCGCCCCGGGATCCGATGTGGAAGTTGCGCAGGGGCTCCGCGAGGGTCTGCCCGATCGAGAGTCGCGGGTCGAGGGAGCCGTAGGGATTCTGGTAGACGAGTTGGGTGGTGCGGCGGAACTCGCGCAGGGCGCGACCGCGCAGCGCGGTGACCTCGAGCGGGTCGCCCGCTGCTGAGGCGATGGTGCCGACGGCAGCGGCGTCCGGTGCGGCGTCCGTGCCGTCGGCGCCATCGGCGCCGTGCACGGCGGCAGCGCCACCCCCGACGGAGTCCCGCGCGGAAGCAGCGCCACCGGCGCTCCGTACGACAGTAGCGCCACCGGCTCCGGCGTCGATGCGGATGCTGCCCGCCGTCGGCTTGGCGAAGCCCGCGATCGCGCGGCCGGTGGTGGTCTTGCCCGACCCCGACTCCCCCACGAGCGCGTGCGTGGTGCCGCGCGCGACGGTGAACGAGACGTCGTCGACGGCCACGAAGGCATTGGCGCCGTGCCCGAACTCCTGCCGCAGCCCGCGCACCTCGAGCAGCGGACCGGGGGCGGCGGACGAGGGCTCTGCGGTCAAATCAACCTGCGCCCCGCCTGAAGCCTGGGCTCCGAGCGGAGCCTGCGCACCGAGCGGGCGCTCCGAGACCGCGATGCTCTCGCGTTCGACGACGCGTCCGAACGAGGGTGCGTCGTGCATGAGCCGCTTCGTGTATTCCGACTCGGGCTGCGCGAGCACGCGGTCGCTGGGCCCCGACTCCTGCACCTCGCCCCCGCGCATCACGACGACGCTGTCGGCGCGATCCGCGGCCACCGCCAGGTCGTGCGTGATGAACAGCACACCCGTGCCGGTGTCGCGCCGCAGCGTGTCGAGCAGGTCGAGCACGGTGCGCTGCACGGTGACGTCGAGCGCCGAGGTGGGCTCGTCGGCGATGATCAGCTCGGGGTTGTTCGCGATGGCGGCGGCGATCAGCACGCGCTGCCGCATGCCGCCCGAGAACTCGTGCGGGTACTGCCCGGCGCGGCGCACCGGGTCGTCGATGCCGACCTGGTCGAGCAGCGCGAGCACGCGGTCGCGCGCCTCCTCGCGGCTCGGCCTGCCGTGGATGCGCAGCGACTCGCTGATCGAGCGCCCCACGGTCTTCACCGGGTTGAGCGAGTTGCCGGGATCCTGCGGAATCAGCCCGACGCAGCGGCCGCGCAGGTCCTGCCACCGCCGTTCGGAGAGGCCGACGAGCTCGGTCGTTCCGAGGCGGCGCTCGTTGAGCTGGATCGAGCCGCGCGAGATGCTGCCGTTCGAGGCGAGCAGGCCGATCACCGACTGGGCGACGGTGGTCTTGCCCGACCCCGACTCGCCGACCACCGCCGTGACCTTGCCGGCCTCGACGTCGAAGCTCACGCCGCGCACCGCGTCGACGTGGCCGCGGCGGGTGCGGTACTGCACCGCGAGATCGCGGATGCTGAGCAGCGGCTGCTCGCTCATACTCGTCCTCCTGAGCTGATGGCCTGGCTGAGGCGGTTGGTGGCGACCACGATGAGCACCACGACGAGGCCGGGCAGCGTCGTCAGCCACCAGGCGGTGGCGACGTAGTTGCGCCCCTCGGCGATGAGCAGCCCCCACTCGGGGGTGGGGGGCGGCGCGCCGTAGCCGAGGAAGCCGAGGGTGGAGATCTGCAGGATCGCGGATCCCAGCTGCAGAGCGGCGAGGGCGATCACGGGCGTGAGCGAGTTCGGCAGCACGTGCCGGCGCAGCACGCCGAGGAAGGTGCCGCCGGATCCGTATGCGGCCTCGACGAACTCGCTCGCCCGCACGCTCATCACCTGCGAGCGCGACAGTCTCGCGAATACCGCGACCGATGTCACGCCGACCGCGATCGCCGCGTTCGCGGTGCCGAAGCCGAGCAGGATCACGATGCTGAGCGAGAGCAGCAGGGTGGGGATGGCGAGCAGCACCTCGACGAGGCGCATGAGCACGTCGTCGATCCAGCCGCCGACCGCGCCCGCGGACACTCCGATGAGGGAGCCGAACACGAGCCCGACGAGCACGGCCAGCAGCGCGGCCGAGATCGACTCGGAGGCGCCGTACACGACGCGCGAGAACAGGTCGCGCCCGGTGGCGTCGGTGCCGAACCAGTGCTGCGCGCTCGGCGCCTGCAGCGCGGGCGCCACGGTCTCGGTGGGGCTCTGCGAGGTGAAGATGCCGGGGGCGACCGCCCACGCGAGGGCGACGAGCAGCACGAGGAGCGGCAGGATCAGGCCGGGCCGCAGCAGGGACCTTCAGGATCCGGCGGCGCGCGCGGCGCGGGGGGATCCGCCTGCGGGGCCGAGCCCGGTGGCGGTTTCGACGGCGGTCATCGCTGGGCTCCGGAGGGTCGGTGACGGTCGGGGGTCGACCGGGCAGGGGGCACGGCGCCCGGATCGGGATCGGCGGGCGCGGGCGCCTCGCCGGGTGCGGACACTTCGCCGGCTGCCGGATCGGCGGCGGGCGCCGGATCGGGCGCTCCCGCCGCGCCGCCCGGCCGCGCACCGCCCCGCGCCTGGCGCAGACGCGGATCGAGCACGGGATAGAGCAGGTCGACGATCAGGTTGATCGTCACGTAGACCACCGTGGCGATCACCACGACCGCGAGCAGCACGGGGGTGTCTCGGTGGGCGACGGCCTGCACGGTGAGGCTGCCGATGCCGGTGCGGCCGAAGACGGCCTCCGTGATGATCGCGCCGCCGACCAGTTCGCCGAAGAGCAGGCCCGCCATCGTGAGCACCGGGAGCAGTGCGTTGGGGGCGACGTTGCGCCACAGCAGCCAGCTGGTGCTGGCACCCCTCGCCTTCACCACCGAGACGAAGGGCTGCTCGCGCACCTCGTCGATGCTGCGCAGGAAGACCTGCGCGAGCGGCGCCGCGATCGGGATCGTGAGCGTGAGGGCGGGCAGGATCAGGGCTTGCGCCTCGCTCGCCCCGATGACCGGGATGAGCCCCAGCTGGAACGAGAAGACCTGGATCAGCACGATGCCGATCCAGAACACCGGCACCGATACGAAGAGCGGCGGCAGGTTGCGGAAGAGGCGGCGCAGCCACTCTCCCTTGCCGTAGGCGGCGGTGAACGCGATCACCACGGCGAGGAAGACGGCACCCGCGAGGGCGAGTGCTGCAAGCGTGAGCGTGGACGGCAGCGCCTCGGCGAGCAGGTCGGAGACGGCCGCGCCGCTCTGCACCGAGTATCCGAGGTCGCCGCTGAGGAACGCGCCGATCGACTCGAAGTAGCGCACGACGAGCGGCCGATCGACGCCGTAGGAGGCCCGGATCTGCTCGAGCTGCTCCGGGGTGAGGCCCAGGTCGGGGTTGCCGAACCGGGCCATCACCGCGTCGCCGGGCAGCGCCGCGAGCAGCACATAGGCGCCCGTGTAGGCCAGCCAGAGCACGAGCACGGCCTGGCCTACACGTCGCAGCACTGCGCCTCGGGTCATCGCTGCAGTGTCACTTCGTAGAACGACGGGCGGCCGATCGACTCGGTCTTGAAGCCCTCGACCTGCGAGCGCAGACCGAACACCTGCGGCTCCTCGAAGAGCGGCAGCACGTAGGCCTGGTCGGCGAGGTGCTGCTGCGCGGCGGCCGAGGCCTGCTGGCGCTCCTCGGTGGTCGGCACCGACGCGATCTGCGCGAGCAGGGCGTCGAGCTCGGCGTCGTGCAGCTCGTTCGTGGCGGGGTCGAGGTTGAGCAGCGCGTTGCGGTTCGCGGAGTGGAACTGCGACTTGATCACGTCGAAGTCGGCGCGGCCGACCATGGAGTGGTAGACCTGGATCGTGTCGAGTTCGAGGCGCGCGGCGTCCTGCGCGGCCTGATCCCCGGCGAACAGCTCGACACCGACGCCGATCTCGCCCAGCTGCTCCTGGATCAGGGTCACGACCTCCTTGGAACGCGGCTGCGGCAGCGCCTCGTTGAAGGTGAGCACGAGCTTCTCGCCGTCCTTCTCGCGGATCCCGTCGCTGCCGGGAGCCCAACCCGCCTCGTCGAGCAGCTGCTCGGCGCGGTCGGGGTCGTAGACGTAGTTCTGCGAGGTGTCGGTGTAGCCGAGCGCCGTCTTCGCCAGGATGCCCGTCGCGAGCGGGTAGCTCTCGCTGAAGAGCGTGTCGACGATCTCCTCGCGGTCGATGCCCGCGATGAGGGCCTGCCGCACCCGGATGTCCTGCAGCAGGGGGTGCGCGAAGCGGAAGCTGAGGCTGTTGTTCACGCCGTTCGTGGAGGCCGCGATCAGTTCCAGGCCGTCCGCGGCGAACTGCGCTTCGTCGGGTGCGGGGATGGTGCGCGCGACATCGGCCTGACCCGAGGTGACGGTGCCCACGCGCACGCTCGCCTCGCCGGCGACGATGAAGTCGACGCCGTCGATCTGCGGGGCGCCCTGGTGCTCGAGCGACGGGGGCGCCCAGTCGTAGTCCTCGCGCGCGGCGAGCGAGAGCTCGGTGCCGATCTTCTCGTCGTCGATCACGAACGGGCCGCTGCCGACGATCTCGGCCGCGTTGCCCGGGCCGAACTCCTCGTTGGTGCGGTCGAGGGTCGCGTTCGAGAGCAGCCCGGAGTTGATGGTCGAGACGGCCTGCGCGAAGCCGGGCGACGGCGCGGTGAAGAAGAACTTGACGGTGCGCTCGTCGACGGCCTCGCCGCGGTCGTAGTTGTTGATCGCCTCTGAGACGGAGAGCGCGCGGTCGCTGTCGCCCTTGCCGAAGAGGTCGAAGTTCTTCACGACGTTCTCGGCGTCGAGCGGGGTGCCGTCGGAGTAGGTGACGCCCTCGCGCAGCGTGAAGGTGTACTCGGTGGCGTCGGCGTTGACCTGTGGCAGCTCCTCGGCGATCCACGGCTCGAGCTCGAGCGTCTCGGGGTTCTGGTAGAGCACCCGATCGGTGATCTGGTTGAGCACGCCGCCGTTCGGGTAGAAGCCGCCGGCCGGCGGGTAGAGGGTGTTCCAGGTCTGCGGTTCGAGGTAGGTGAGGGTGCCGCCGCCGTCAGCGCCGCCGTCGTTGCCCCCGCTCGAGGAGCAGCCGGTCATCGCGATCGCGACGGCAGCCAGGGCTCCGATCCAGGCGATACGACGTTTCTTCATGGGGATACTCCTCGTGGTGGTCGGGGCGGGGATCGTGATGGGATCCGCGATCTCGGTGTCGTGGGCAGACTTCTGCACCGAAAGCTATTGTTATGGCTCGCATAACGGAAAGGAAATCTGATCTGTAACAGAACTACACACGCGGCGGGGGCCGCCGCCACCGGCCGGAGCCGTCACATTCGGTCATCTGCCGCGGACTTTCCAGGGGAAGAGGCCTATAACGGAAGCATGCCCTCTGCGAACCGAGCCGCCATCGCGATCGTCGGAGCAGGCCCCCGCGGGGCCTCGCTCATCGAGCGCATCGGTGCGAACCTGAGCGACGACGCGCCGCCGCTCGACGTGCACGTCATCGATCCCGCTCCCTCCGGAGCGGGGCGCATCTGGCGCACGGATCAGGATCGCGAGCTCTGCATGAACACGCTCTCGCACGCCGTGACGCTGTTCACCGAGCCGGGCAGCACCGTGGCCGGGCCCGTGATCCCCGGCCCCACGCTCTACGAGTGGAGCGTGCTCGTTCTCCACGGCGCGTTCCCGTCGCCGCGCACCGCCGAGATCGCGGCCGGCATCCCGCCCGCCCACATCGCCGCGTTCGAGGCGTTCACCACCCGCGACGGCCTCGCCGCCGACTACCGCGACGAGCTCGAGCGCACCCTGCCGGAGTCGCACCCCAGCCGCGCCCTCTACGGCGAGTACCTGACGTGGTGCTACGAGCGCGCGGTCGCGTCGCTCCCACCGCGGGCACGGGTGACCCGCCACCGCACGGCCGCCGTCGGAATCGATCGTCGAGGTTCGCGCGAGCGCGTCGAGCTCGCCGATGCCGGCTCCGACGGAGAGCGGTGGGTCGAGGCCGACGCAGTGATCCTCGCCACCGGCTGGATGCCGCGCTCCGAGACCTCGTCCGAGCGCGCCCTCGCGCACGAGCTCGAGCGGCGCCCCGGCCTCGTGTGGGTGCGGCCCGCGAGCCCCGTCGAGCAGGATCTCTCGCGCATCCAGCCCGGATCCCCCGCCATCGTGCGGGGACTCGGCATGGGGTTCTTCGACACGATGGCGCTGCTCACGATCGGGCGGGGCGGCAGGTTCGTGGAGGATCCGGATGCGAGCCACGGCCTGCGCTACGAGCCATCCGGCCGCGAGCCCGTGCTGCACGCTACCTCGCGCCGGGGGGTGCCCTTCCGCGCCAAGTCGCTCTACCACTCGCTGCCGCCGAGCCCCGAGCAGCGCCTGCTGCTCGGCGTCGACTGGGCCTCCGAACCGCGCCCCATCGACTTCGACCGCGCGCTCTGGCCGCGCATCGTCGCCGACGCGTTCATCGACCACGCCGAGACCCTGCACCGCGTGCGGCCCGAGGCGATCACCGCCTCGCCGCAGCAGGTGCGGCGGGCCGTGATCGAAGCGCTCGACGAGCTGCTGCGCACCGCGATCCCGAGCCCCGCCCCCGGAGGCGACGACCTCGACCGAGCGCCGGCACGGATCGCGCAGGCCGTCGCCCCGTTCATCCCCGACCCCGCCGACCGCTTCGACCTGCTCGGCGAGATGCACCCCGCCGACCGCGACTTCGCCTCGCCGCAGGCCTTCGACGCCTTCGTGCGCGAGCGCACCGCGAGCGACCTGCGCGAGGCCGAGCTCGGACGCGACAGCGCCGTCAAGGCCGGCCTCTGGTCGATCAGCGCGGCCCGCGCCGCCGCGGCGAAGATCGGCACCCTCGGCGGCTTCGACGCCGAGTCGCGCGGCTCGGGCTACGCGCTGCTGACATCGCTCGGAGGCATGGTCGGGTCCGGCCCGCCCGCCTTCCGCAACCGCCAACTGCTCGCGCTCGCCGACGCCGGCCTCGTGCACTTCATCGGCCCGCACGCCCCCGTGCACCTGGGCGAGCACGCGTTCGTGGCGGAGTCGCCGCGGGTCGCGAGGTCGCGGATCACCGCTCCCGCGCTGCTCGACGCCTGGATGCACTTCCACCGCCTCGGCGAGACGACCGACCCGCTCGCCCGAGCCCTCCTCGACACCGGTCGCGCGCGCCCCTTCGAGGTCGCCGCGCGCGACGGCGCCCCCCTCACGACCGGTTCCTTCGACATCGACTTCGCCACCGGCCGGCTCGTCACGCGCGACGGCCTGGACCCCACCGTGCACGTCGCCGGCATCCCCGTCGACGAGCAGTTGCACGGCACCATCATCAGCCCCATGCCGGGCACCGATCCGCCCATGCTGCGAGAGACCGACCGCGTCGCCCGCAGCGCGATCGAGACCGCGCTGGCGAACGCGCGCTCCGCGTGCGCCCCCGGCACCGACCCGCAGCCCGAACTCGAAGGAGCCCTCAATGTCTGACCCCCGCCCCGTCGCCCTCATCACCGGCGCATCGAGCGGCATGGGGCGCGAGATCGCCCGCGAACTCGCCCGCACCCACCGCATCATCGCCGTCGGGCGCGACGCGCAGCGCCTCGACGCCGTCGCGCGCGAGACCGACGCCGAGGCCTGGCGGCTCGACGTGACCGACGAGGCGGCCCTCGCCGAGCGGATCGCGGGCCTCGACCGGCTCGACGTGCTCGTCAACGCCGCGGCCGTCTCGCAGCAGCGCTCGGTCGCCGACGCGAGCGCCGACGAGTGGGCCGAGCAGCTCGCCGTCAATGTGACCGCACCCGCCCTGATCACGCGGCACTCGCTCCCGCTGCTGCGCGCCTCCCGCGGAACGGTGATCTTCATCGGTTCGGGGGCCGGCACGCGCCCCGTACCCGGCAGCGCGATCTACACCGCGTCGAAGCACGCCCTGCGGGCCGTCGCCGACGTGCTGCGGATCGACGAGGAGCCCCACCGCGTGCGGGTGGCGACCGTCGCCCCCGGCCAGACCGACACCGCCATGCTGCGCAGCATGATCCCCTCCGACTCGTACGAGCCCGGCCGCTACATCACCCCGGCCTCCGTGGCGGGTGCGGTGCGCTTCGTCGTCGACGCGCCCGACGACGTGCAGATCACCGACATCGCGGTGCGCCCGCGGCAGGAGATCGCCCGCATCTAGGGGGTGGCCTATGCCGCGGCCTGGCCGACAGCATCGCAGCGGCAGGCAGCAGATGGGATCGATGATCTCAGACGCAGCGGCGGCAATGGCCGAGCCGCTTGCCGAGGGCGCCCGCGACCGAGCGCACGGTCAGCTCGACGCGGAGCGCGGGCGTAGGCTGGTGGTCATGGATCTGAAGTTCACCTTCAACGGCGGCACGCAGGCGTCCGAGCACTCGCACGATGCGGGCACCGGGGCGGCACCAGGCATCCCGCTCCCCTTCTCGACCGTTCCGGCGGCGACGAGCAGCGTGCTCGAGCTGCACGCCCGCCTCAGCGGCGGCGCGGTCGTCGCCGAGGCGCTGTCCGGAGACGGCGTGAGCTACGCGAGCGCCGAGGTCGAGCGCGCAGCGGAGCCGGGTGACGCCGCTGCGCTGGGCAAGGCCGTGCGGTCGGCGCTCGCGCGCGCCGTGGCCGGGCTCGAGGGCCCGCTCTCGGAGGCGGTCACGTCGCTGGTGCTGGATCTGGGCGGCGCCGAGGCCGAAGCGCTGCGGTCGATCGGCATCGCGGTCGACGAGACCGCGGATCCGCGTGCCGTCGTCGACGACGCCCTGCAGCGCCGCATCGGCGTCGCCGCGGGCACACCGATCGCGTTCTGACGAACCGCCCCGCTATCGAGCGGGCCGCGCTGAGCCGCCCCCTATCGAGCCGGCCTATTCGTGTCGAGCCGGCCTATTGCTCGCGTGATTCCCGGGCCGACTCGACACGAATAGGCCGACTCGGCGCGTGCGAACCGGCCGGCTCGGCAAGGGCACGCCGACTCAGCGCGGGCACGCCGACTCAGCGCGGGCACGCCGACTCAGCGCGGGCACGCCGACTCAGCGCGGGCACGCCGGCTCAGCGCTGGAAGCGGATGATCCGCTCGAGCGCCTCGGCCACGGCGGCCTCGCCGGCTGCGTAGGAGAGGCGCACGGCGCGGCCCCCCGCAACCGGGTCGAAGTCGACTCCGGGCACCACCGCGACGTCGGCGCCCTCGAGCAGTGCTCGAGCGTACGCGACCGAGTCGGGGAAGCGTTCGAGCTGCGGGCCGAGTTCGGAGTAGTAGTAGAAGGCTCCGTCGGAGGGGGCGGCGATCCCCCAGTCGAGCTGCGGCTCGGCTTCGAGGATGAGTGCGCGCGCACGGGCGAAGCCTTTGACGACGGCGTCGCGCTGCGCGTAGCTCTCGTCGGTGAACGCCGAGAGGGCGAGCTCCTGAGCCGGCGCGGGCGGTGAGAGCGCGAAGTTCGAGGCGAGCGCTTCGAAGGGGGCCACGAGGGAGGTCGGCAGCAGCGCCCATCCGAGTCGCCAGCCGGTCATGCCCCAGTACTTCGAGAACGAGTTGATCACGATCGCCTCGGTGTCGAGTTCGCGCACCGACACCCCGCGGGGGTCTGGCTCGCCCGGTTCGGGGAACGTGATGCCGTGGTAGATCTCGTCGCTGATGAGCCGTGCACGGTTGATATGGCACCACTCGACGAGCGCCTCGAGCTCCGGGCGGCCGAGCATCGTGCCGGTGGGGTTGGCGGGTGAGGCGATGACGATCCCGGCGAGGGGGCCGTGCGCGCGCACCGCCGCGTCGAGGAGCGCGGGGGTCGGCTGGTAGCGGGTTTCGGGGCCGGTGGGGATCTCGACGACCTGCACGCCGAGCGCCGCGAGGATGTTGCGGTAGGCCGGATACCCCGGGCTGGCGAGCGCAACCCGGTCGCCGGGGTCGAAGGCCGCGAGGAAGACGAGCTGGAACGCGCCTGAGGAGCCGGTGGTCACCGCTACCGTGCCCGGATCGACCTCCACGCCGTACCAGGAGCGGTAGTGCCCGGCGATCGCCTCGCGCAGGGGCCCGGTGCCGAGGGGGCCCGTGTAGCCCGCGGGCTTGAGCGTGCCGGGCGCCGGGCGTGCACCCGGCTCCCCCGCGCAGAGCGAGACGACGTCGCGGCCGGCGGCGCGGCGGCGCGCGATCTCGTCGGTGATGCGCATCACCTCGAATGCGGGAATGCCCGAGCGGGCCGACGCCCGCAGGCCCGGATCGTCGGCAGTCCGCGTCGGAGCGGCCGGGCTCCCCTGCCCGTCGAGGGTCGTCGGGACCGCCGCCTCGGGGCCGGCCGACGCGCCCGGCCCGAGCGAGCCGGCGCCGCCGCTCGCGGGCGCCGCCGGCGGCGGGAGCCTGCGTGACGGCGGGGTCTTGAAGGGGCCTGCGGGTTTCACCATGCCTCCAAACTAGCGCGCCTCGTCGGGCCGCGGGGCGGCTTCGCGGGACGGCGACGGAATCGCCCGCTCGATGAGCCGCAGGTACCCCGAGAGCGCCGCGAGACCCTCGGCCGTACCGGGCAGCCCGTCGCCGAGGCGATCGGAGGAGACGAGGTGCGCCGCCCACTGGGCGCGGCTGATGGCGACGTTGAGCCGGTTGCGCATGAGCAGGAACTCGAGGCCGCGAGGCACGTCTTCGGGGCTCGAGGCCGCGAGTGTGACGACGGCGATCGCGGCCTCCTGCCCCTGGAACCTGTCGACGGTGCCGACGCGCACGCGGCCGAAGCCGGCCTGCGCGAGCGCCTCGGCGACGCACTCGACCTGCGCGTTGTAGGCGGCGACGACGATGAGGTCATGCTCGGTGAGCCGTCTGGGAGCGCCGAGCCGATCGCTCATCCGGGCCGCGCCGCCTACGCCGCCGCCCTCGCCCTCGCCCGGCTGCGCGGACTGGGCGATGGACCCGGCGAGCGACTCGCGCACGATCCGCACCACCTCCGCGGCCTCCTCGGGCGAGCTGGTGGAGTTGCCGCTGTGCCCGACGGCGTGCCAGACGAGGCCCGCGGGCCCGGCCCCGCGCACCTCGCGCCGCGCGGCGCTCGGGTGGGCGTGCAGCCGCCCCTCGTAGGCGAGTTCGGAGACGACGTCGGCGAGTTCGGGCCGCATGCGTCTCGTCTGCGAGAGGAAGTATCCGAGCTCGTCGGGTACGGTCTCGAAGTCGCCGAGCAGCCACCCGAGCGCCGAGGTGTCGACCGGCTCGGGGTGGTCGCCCTGCGACACCTGCGGCAGCTGCTGGGGGTCTCCGAGCAGCAGCAGGCGCTCGGCGGCGACCGAGGCGGCGATGGTGGGGGCGAGCGAGAACTGGCCGGCCTCGTCGATCACGAGCAGATCGAGCGATTTGCGGTCGAATCTGGCGGGGTTGCTGAAGTCCCAGGCCGTGCCGCCGATGACGCACCCCCGCCCGAGGTCGCGGTGCCCCGCGACGAAGCGCGCGTGGCCGTTGCGGGGCAGCACCGTGTAAGCGGGGGCGGACTCGCCCTCGCCGAGCGCGCCGCCCTGGGGCACCTTGCCGACCTGCCCAGCGGGGAGCCCCGCCGCGACGGCGCCCTCGAGCACGTTCTCGACCACGCGGTGCGACTGGGCGACCACGCCGATGCGCCAGCCGTGCTGCTCGACGAGCCGTCGGATCACTCGCGCGGCGAGGTAGGTCTTGCCGGTGCCGGGCGGCCCCTGCACCGCGAGGTAGCTGCGGTCGAGACGCAGCAGGCTGCGCACGACCGCGCCGATGGTGTCGGCGTCGCCGTCGGCCCCCTCGATGCGCTCGGGCCGCGTGAGCGCGCCGTCGCCCGCGAGTCTGGGCGGCACCCTGCGGATGAGGTCGACGACCGGGTCGGGCGGAAACCCGCCCGCGTCGAGCGCTTCGGCGAGCCGGGCGCCCCACTGCTCGATGGCGCCCTTCTGCGCGCCCGCCGGAGGCGGCGGCCCGGGCACGAGGGCGATCGGCAGCCCCGTGTAGGGCTCGGCGTCTCCGAGCGGCTCCTCGATCACGGCGCCGTCGTCGAGTCGCTCGACGATTCGCACCCGGCGCACGCCTCGGGCTCCGGGCGCGGCGCCCCGCTGCGGGAAGGGCGCAGGATGCTCGTAGAGCGCGTAGGCCTCGCCGCCCTCCTTCGGCGTGCTGCCGGGCGCGACCGCGCCCCGCAGCCGCAGGCGACGCCGCGGCACCCGCGCGCGCTGCGGCATGAACCAGTCGGAGTCGACCACGCTGAGCGCTTCGTCGACGATCATGACGTCTCGTGCGTCGGCCCAGTCTTCGACGGGGTCGAGGAGCCTCGCGAAGTGCGCCCACCAGAACGACTTCTGCTCGCGCTGGTGGTAGTCGATCGCGCTGGCGGCGAGCGCCGCGGCGGCGCGGTCCCGCGGCGCGGCCGAGTCGGCGTGCATCGTCAGCGCTCGTGCGACGGGGCTGAGCTCGATCGCGGGCCCGGTGTCTTCGACCGCCTCGCCGGATGGCAAGGGCGCGACGCCCCGATCGGCGGAGAGCCCGAGCAGCCAGTCGCGCAGCCGCAGCGTGGAGACGCAGTCGTATCGGTTGTAGTCGGCGATGGCCTCGAGGCGCCGCCTCCCCTCGGCCCGCTCGCTCTCGTCGGCCGCGGCGAGCTGCGCACTCGCCTCGGCGTACTCGGTGACGGACTGGGCCCCGCTCGTCACCCCGCCCTCATCGCGCAGTTCGTCGCCCATGTAGAGCGGTTCGAGCTTCTTGATCGAGTAGGAGCGCGAGCCGACCCGCAGAGCTCGACGCACGATCGGGTAGAGGTCGACGAGCACGTGCTCGCGCAGCAGCTGATCGACCTGCGCCTCGCCCACGCCGTGCCTCGCGGCGATGCTGAGCAGATGGGTCCGCTCGTAGGGCGCGTAGTGGTAGATGTGCATGCGCGGATACCGAGCCCGCCGCTCTGCGACGAGTTCGAGGAAATCGAGCAGGGCGCGCTTCTCGGCTTCGAGGTCGTAAGCCCAGAGCGGTGTGAAACGCTCGTCGGCGTCGACCATGCCGAAGAGGTAGTCGAGCCCCCACCGGGCCGTCTCGTGCGGCCCCGGCTCGCGATACATGGGGTCGCCCTCGAAGTCGAAGAAGAGGTCTCCCGGGTCGGGCTGCGGCAGCGCGGCGAGCGCGGCGGGGTCGATGACGCGGTAGGGGGGCGCGGCGGCGGCGCTCGCCTCGATCTGCAGGGCGGCCTGCGACGCGAGCCGCTCGAGCACGGCGCTCGGCAGCCCCTCGACGGCGACGGCCGGGGCGCCGGGAGCCGGGAGCAGCGCCGCTACCTGCTCGATCGTGCGGCACCCGGCCGAGAGCAGCGCGTCGCGCTGCGCCCGCCGGATCCCCGCGATGAGCAGCGGATCGCGCGCGCGCACCGCTTCGGGCTCGCAGACCTCGCAGCGGCCGCACGCCGCGATCCCGTCGTCGGCCCACGAGATCGGGGGCGCGCTCTCCCGGCGCCCGTCGGGGCCCTCTGCGGTGACGCGCTCCCGCAGCAGACGGTGCAGCCGCTGCCGGCGCGCGCGGAACACCGGGGCGATGTCGGCGATGCGGTGCCGCGAGCGGGCGCCGTCTCCGAGGATCAGCACGGCCTCGGGAGCGACCGGCACGCCGATGCGCTCGAGCTGCTCGGCGTAGGCCGCGAGCTGCATGAGCGCGGTCGCCTTCGCCCGCCGCGCGAGCTTCGTGTCCTGCACCTCGTAGGAGCCGTCGGGCTCGAGGCGCAGGAAGTCCGCGAAGCCGACGAAGCCGATCTCGGGGTCGTCGGGGGCCCCGTCTCGGCCGCACCGGTCGCCCTGCGCCCCCTCCCCGACGGCGGTCGTCGGCTCGAAGAAGGTGGCCTGGAACACCACCTCTGCCCGCCCGAGCAGCGCCTCGCGCGTCTGCTCGGCGACCCGGCGCAGCGCGGTCTCGCTCATCGACTCCGGGCGGGGGATCTCGACCACTCCGCCCGGCGCGCCGACGACCCCGCCGCCCAGACGGTCGCGATAGCCGTCGAGCATGCGCTCCTCGTGGGCGTCGCCGAGTCGCGCCGCCCGGGCCAGCATCGGATCGTCGGCGGGCGGCACCTCGACATCGCGCCCGAGCTTGGCGTCGACGCGTCGCAGGAACGCGAACTCGCACGTGCTCGCCGCGGTCAGGTCGCTCGCGCTCGTCACGACGCGCTGCCCGAGACCATCGGCCCGATCCTGCAAGAACATGGGCGCTCCTTCCGATGCCTACGACGCTATCGGCCTCCACTGACATTCGTGGGCGAGCGGCGCGGCGCCCGGCGCTTCACGCGGAGACGACGCTCGCCCGTCGCCCGACCGGGCGGCGCTAGACTGACTCCGTGAACGCGGCGAAGCAGCAAGAAGAAGACACCCTGCTCGACGACGTCGACCGCGACATCATCGACGAGCTGCGGGTCGACGGCCGTCTCTCGTTCTCCGAGATCGGCCGCCGCATCGGCTTCTCCGAGCCCACCGTGCGGCAGCGCTACAACCGGCTCGTCTCGCTCGGCATCATCTACGTCGCGGGCATGTACGACGAGACGAAGATCGGCGGCATCGCGGCGCACATCGGCATCCGCGTCACCGAGGTGCCCGTCGCGCGGGTCGCCGAGGAGATCGCGGATCACCCCAACGTCAAGTACGTCGCGTGCGCGCTCGGCTACTACGACATCATCCTCGACGTGGTCGCCCAGGACGCGCAGGAGCTCGGGCGCATCGTGCTGCAGGATCTGCGCCGCATCCGCGGCATCTCGGATCTCGAGACGCTCACGGTGCTCGAGGTGATGAAGGACACGTACCTGTGGCAGGGGTTTCGCGAACCGCTCCCCGCGAATCGCGCGGGCCGGCTGCTCAGCCGCCCCGGCCGGTGATGCTCAGCCGCCCCGGCCGGTGATGCTCAGCCGTCCGGGTCGCTGATGCTCTGCCCGGCCGTGCCGCGCAGCCCCTCCCACGTGTAGTCCTTGGCGAGCGACGTCACGATGATCGGCTGGATCGACGCTACGCCCGGGTGCCGGCGGATCTCGTCGAGCAGGTCGATGAGCTGGGGCTGGTCTCGGCAGGTCGCCTCGAGGTAGAGGTCGTGCGAACCCGCGACGAGTGCGACGTGGTTGATCTGGCTGATCCCGAGCAGCCCGTTCGCGACGGAGCGCGGGGTGAGGTTGCGAACGCGCAGCAGGAGGCGCACGACCTGGTGGCCGAGCAGCAGGGCGTTGCACAGCGCGACGATCTGCAGCACGTCGTCCTCGCGCAGCTTCGAGAGCCGCGTGCGCACGGTCGACTGGGAGACCCCGAGCTCGTCGGCGAGGGAGGCGAAACTGCGCCGCCCGTCGCGCGCGAGCATCTCGACGAGCCGTCGGTCCAGGTCATCCAGCATGCGTCCCGCCCCTCTCACCGCTGCACTCCAGGGTAGCGGTCCCCCGGGTCGGCTCGGGGGCGCGACGGCGAGCCGCGCCCCGTCCCGAGGCGGAGCCCGCGCGAAGCGGGCGCCGCCGAGGCCGACGCCCCCGGGGCGGAAGCGCCTCGACAGCCGTGCCCCGGGCGGGAAGCGATCGCGGTGCGACCCGGTTGCCCGGGCCGCCCCGCGATCGGGAGGCCGCGCGCCGTGCGGTCAGCGCCGCTCCAGCTCGCGCACCGCGCGCACGAGGTCGGCGTTGTCGCGCAGGGCGGATCCGTCCGGCAGGGTCACGCCGTCCTCGAAGCCGATCCGCGTCTCGCAGCCGTCCTCGATCGCGGCCTCGACGACGGGCCACACGGTCTCGTCGTACCCGTGGTAGAGGATGGGCGCCGTGACGCCGGCCTCGCGCAGCACGGCCGCGATCTCGCGGCACTGCGCGACGGCGAGCCTCGGATCCTCGGTCTCGGGTTCGATGAGCACGCGCACGTTGCGGTGCAGCGTGGGCGATGCCAGCAGGGCGGGCACGTCGTCCATCGACCAGACGGCCGACTCCAGGATCATGCCGCGCTCGAGCACCAGCTCGGCCGCCTCCGCGGCGCCCTCCTCGCAGAACGCGACCGACGCGAAGTCGGGCAGCGCATCGGCGGGCCAGGCGGCGACCTGCGCCATGCGCTCCTCGTGCGAGGAGACCGTCCAGAGGCCCGTGGTCGTGCCGATGACGACCGAGGGATCGGCGGCGCGCATCGCGCGCACCCACGCGCCCACGGCGTCGGGGCGGATGGTCTGCTCCCCGTCGTCGGTGATCACGTGCGCGTGCACGACGTCGGCGCCTGCGTCGATCGCGGCGAGGCTCGCAGCGACGATCTGTTCCGTGGTGCGGGGCACGGCGGAGTGCTCCTCGGTCGGGCGACCACCGTTGATGGCGGCTTTCAGCAGCATGTTCGATCCTTTCCAGGGGTATTCGGGCACGGCGGAGCACCGGCCTGCTCGGCCGGTCCCCCGCCGAGCGGAGAGTCTGAGGCGCCGCTACTGCGGCGTGTCGCTCGCGAGCAGCGCGTCGACGGTCTCGCTCGCGCCGGTGAGGCTGCCGAGCGGAGCGCCCGCCCGCAGCTCGGCGACGAGCTCGGGCTCCTCGGCGTCGTCCTGCAGTGCGATGTCGACGATCCGCTCGAGCACGTCGACCGGCACCGCGAGCACGCCGTTCGCGTCGGCGAGCACGGCGTCGCCGGGGCGCACCACCGCGCCGCCGCAGGTGACGGGCACGTTGACGCCGCCGGCGTCGATCCCGTGCAGCTTCGTGGTGAGCATGCTCGTGCCGCGCGCGTGCACGGTGAGGCCGAGCCGCTCGATCTCGTCGACGTCGGTCACGACGCCGTCGACGACGGCGCCCGCGGCGCCGCGGGCCACGAGCTGCGCCGCGACGACCTCGCCGAGGGGGGGGGCGTGCCGGCGGTCGCCGCCGGTGTCGAGCACGAGCACCTGGCCGGGCTCGATCATGCCGGCCGCGTGGTGCAGGGCGGTCGAGTCGGTGGCGGTGGTGCGCACGGTGAACGCCGTGCCGACCACTCGGCCGCCCGCGGCGACGATGCGACGCACATCGGGGTCGACGAACCCCTCCTCGAGGTAGTGCCCGAGCGTGGGGAAGCTCAGGCGCTCGAGCTTGGCCCGCAGTTCGTCGGGGAGGCCGTTCGGGGTGCTTCCGGTGTGGAAGAACATCGGTGTTCCTTTCGGGTCGTGCGACTACTGGACGCTGTAGTCGAGTTCGATGCGGCGGTTCTCGAGGGCGGGCAGCATCTCGCGGGCGCCGCGGGTGCGCCCGTCGTCGATGTCGGCGATGACGAGTCCCTCGTCGTGCGCGTCGGCCGTCGCGACGACCACGCCGAGGGGGTCGATCACGCGGCTGAGCCCGACGGAGTCGGGGCCGACCGTGCCGGAGGCGAGGAACCAGCTGACGTTCTCGATGGCGCGGGCCTTGGTGAGCACCTCCCAGTGCTCCTCCTTGCCCTTGCCGGACACCCAGGCGGCCGACAGCGAGATGACGTCGACGCCACGGTCGGCCATGCTGCGAAACAGCTCGGGGAAGCGCACGTCGTAGCAGTTCGCGATGCCGACGCGGAGCCCCTCGACCTCGATGATCGGGGGCAGCTCGGATCCGCGCGTGACGTACGCCGACTCCCGGTAGGCGAAGGCGTCGTAGGTGTGCATCTTGTGGTAGCGGGCGATCTCGCGGCCCTCGGGGTCGAAGGCGAGGATCGTGTTGTACGGCAGCGCGGCGTCGTTCGGCTCGTAGCCGGCGGCGATGATCGTCACACCGTGCTCGCGGGCGAGCTCGGCCAGCAGCTTCTCGAAGCGCGGCCACACGTCGCGCAGGATCTCGGGGAAGCGGGGCTTGATCTCGTCGTCGGCGAGCAGGGCCGCCTCCTCCGGGAAGACGACGAGGCGGGCGCCGCGGGACGCCGCCTCTGCGGTGTAGCGGCGGATGGTGGCGAAGTTGACGTCGGCATCGATGCCGGGCGACGTCTGGGCGACGGCGACTCTCATGATGGCCTCTCTCTGCTGCGGGGTCGGGTGGTACGGGGTCGGGTGGTGCGGGGTTGTACGGGGCGCGCAGGCGGGCGGGTGCGCGGGCGGCGGATCCGGGCCGCCGCTCACCGAGCGGGACCGGGGATCCGGGATCGGGGATCCGGGGTCGGCGGATCAGCGGATCACGATCCGGGCGTCCTCGGGCCGCCACCCGATGCGCAGCTCCTCGCCGACCGCGAGCCCGGGCAGGTCGCGCTCCTTCACGAGGCTCGGCAGCGACACCTTGATGGTGCGGCCGCTGACCGCGAGATGCACGTGCCACTCCTCGCCCAGGAAGGTGAGCGTCTCGACGGTGCCGGGCACGCCGTCGCCGCCGCGGCGCACGTCGATGCGCTCGGGCCGCAGCAGCAGCAGCGTCGCCGCCTGTTCGCGGTGCACGTCCTCGGCGAGCACACCGGGCAGCACGCCGACGCCCTCGAGCACCGCCCCCACCTCCTGGCCGGCCGCGCCGGCCGGCACGGTCACGTCGAGCAGGTTGCAGCTGCCGATGAAGCCCGCCACGAAGCGGGTCTCGGGCCGGTTGTAGATGTCTTCCGGCCCCGCGACCTGCTGCACGACGCCCTCGGACATCACGGCGATCCGATCCGACATCGTGAGCGCCTCCTCCTGGTCGTGCGTCACGTAGATGAACGTGATGCCGACCTCGCGCTGCATGCGCTTCAGCTCGTACTGCATCTCCTTGCGGAGCTGCTGGTCGAGCGCGCCGAGCGGCTCGTCGAGCAGCACCACCTTGGGGCCGGAGACCACGGCGCGCGCGAGGGCCACGCGCTGCCGCTGACCGCCCGAGAGCTGGTCCGGCTTCCGGTCCCCGAGGTGGGCGAGCTTCACGAGCTCCAGCGCCTCCCGTGCCCGGCGGTCGGCCTCGGCCTTGGGCACGCGGCGCACCCTGAGCTCGAAGACCACGTTGTCGAACACGGTGAGGTGCGGGAAGAGCGCGTAGCTCTGGAACAGCATGTTGAGATCGTGGTTGCGCGTCGGCACGTCCGTCACGTCGGCCCCGCCCAGCCGCACCCGGCCGCCGCTCGGCGTCTCGAATCCGGTGATCATGCGCATGAGCGTGGTCTTGCCGCACCCGGAGGGGCCGAGGATCGAGAAGAACTCGTTCTCGCGGATCTCGAGGTCGAGCGGGTGCATGGCGAGGTGCTCCCCGAAGCTCTTCGAGAGGCCCTCGATCTCGACGGCCGGTGCAGTGGTGGTCGTGGTCTGCGTATTCATGATCCCAATCGCTGTTCGCTCGGAGCTGTCGCTGCGTGTGGAGGTCAGGAGGCCTTCACGCGGGTCCAGCCGTCCTGGTAGAACTTCATGGCCGAGCCGGGGTCGACGATGAAGTCGGCCTCGGCCACCTGCTCCTCGGAGGCGTAGACGGCCGCGTTCGACAGCAGGCCCTGGTCGGTGACGTGCTCCTGCGCGGCCTGGTTGGCGCTCGCGAGGCCGCCGTCGTTCGTGGCCATCGCCGCGATCTCGGGGCGCAGCAGGAAGTTGATGAACTCGTAGGCCGCGTCCTGGTTGGGCGCGCCCTTCGCGATCGCGAGGCCGTCGACCCAGAGGCTGCCGCCCTCCTCGGGGATCACGTAGTGCACGTGCTCGTTCTCCTCGACGATCTTCGCGGTGCTGGTGCCGCCCCACGCCTCGGAGATGCAGACGTCGCCGTTCGCGACGAGCTCGCCGTAGTTGGTCGAGTTGTAGCCCGCGAGCAGCTTCTTCTGCTCGATGAGCGACTCGGTCGCCTCGGCGATCTCCTGCTCATCGGTGCTGTCGGCGCCGTATCCGTTGACCTGCAGGCCGGCGATGTAGGCGGCGAGCATGTTGTCGAGCATGTTCAGCTTGCCGTCCCACTTGGGGTCGAAGAGCGACTTCCAGCTGGTGATCTCCTCGCCGCCCGTGCACTCGTCGTTGTACATGAGTCCGGTCGTGCCCCACACCCACGGCACCGAGTACTCGAGGCCGGGGTCGTAGCTCGGGTCGGCGAAGGTCGATGCGATGTTGTCGATGCCCTCGAGCTTCGACTTGTCGAGCGGCTCGATCAGTTCCTGGCCCACGAGCTGCTGCACGGCGTACTGGCTGGGCTCGACGATGTCGTAGCCCGAGTTGCCGGCGGCGAGCTTCGAGATCATGGTCTCGTTGCTGTCGAAGCTGTCGACGTTGACCGCGATGCCGGTCTCCTCGGTGAAGGCGTCGAACACGCTCTGCGGGATCTCGTCGGCCCAGGCGTAGACGTTGAGCTGCTGGGAGCCGCCTTCGGAGCCGCCGCCGCTGCATCCGGTCAGCGCCAGCGCGGCGACGATGCCGGCGGCTGCGAGAGTCTTCTTCTTCTTCATGACGGGTGTCCTTTCGATGGGGTGAGGTACAGCTGGTTCGGAGCGCTACGAGCGGGAGTCGACGAGGATGCGCCGCATCTGGGTGACGCCGACCGCGAGCACGATCGCGAGCGTGAGCAGGATCAGCAGCGCGCCGAGTGCGTTGATGCTGGGGGTGAGACCGGTCTTGAGGCTCGAGTAGATCCGCAGCGGGAGGGTGGTCGAGCCGACGCCGCTCAGGAAGGTCGACATGACGATGTTGCTGAACGAGGTGGTGAAGCTCAGCAGCCACGCCGCGATCACGGCGGGCCGGAGCAGCGGGAAGTAGACGCGGGTGAAGGTCTGCCAGGGGGTGCAGCCGAGGTCGGTCGCGGCCTCCGGCAGGCTGGGGTCGAGCATGGCGGCCGAGCTCATGAGCACCAGCGTGGCGAGCGGGAGCGACACGATGAGGTGGCCGAGCACGAGGGTGGCGATGCCGAGGGGCACCTTGGTCGCGCTGAAGACGCTCAGCAGCGCGACGCCGAGCACGATCTCGGGCACGATGAGCGGCAGGGCGATGAGGGCCAGCAGCCCGCCCTTGCCTCGACCGCGGTAGCGGGCCATGCCGAGGGCGAACATGATGCCGACGATCGTCGCGACGGTGGCGGCGAGCACGGCCACGATGGCGCTCGTGCGCAGGGTCTGCATGAGGGCGCCGTCCTGGAACAGGTCGGCGTACCACTGCAGGGTGAAGCCCTCGAAGCGGGTGCTCGTGCCCGCGGCGTTGAACGAGTAGACGATCACCGCGGCGATGGGCACGTAGAGGAAGACGAAGACTCCACGGGCGATGCCGTTCACGATGCGATCCACGGGCTACGCCCCCTTCTTGTTCGAGGTGCGCTTCATGAGGAGTCCGATCAGACCCATCGAGAGCACCATGAGCACGAGCAGCACCATCGAGACGGCGGCGCCCATCGGCTGGTTGCGGAACTCGGTGTAGAGCGTGACGATCAGGTTGCCGACGAGCGGGTCCTTGCCGCCGCCGAGCAGCACGGGGATCACGAACACGCCCATGGTGGGGATGAAGGTGAGCAGCGCGGCGCCGAGGATGCCGGGGCGGCTGAGGGGCAGGATCACCCGTCGGTGCACGCCCCACCAGCTGCAGCCGAGGTCGGTCGCGGCCTCTTTGAGGGAGGGGTCGATCGAGCGCATGGACGCGTAGATGGGGAAGATCGCGGTGGGCAGGAACGCGTACAGCAGGCCGAGCACGACGGCGACGTTGCTCGGGATCATCGAGAACCCCGTGATGCCGAAGATGCCGAGCAGGCCTGCGATGGGGCCTCCTGATCCGAGGATCGTGATCCACGCGAAGGTGCGCACGAGGAAGTCGGTCCAGAAGGGGATGATGATGAGCAGCAGGAGCATGCCCTGCCGCCCCTCG
Source organism: Leucobacter muris (assembly GCF_004028235.1). Classification (NCBI taxonomy): domain Bacteria; kingdom Bacillati; phylum Actinomycetota; class Actinomycetes; order Micrococcales; family Microbacteriaceae; genus Leucobacter; species Leucobacter muris. The sequence continues at coordinate 2,112,471 of NZ_CP035037.1, forward strand.
GGCCGGGAGACGATGTAGTACGAGGTGAGGTAGCCGACCACGATGCAGACGACGGTGTTCAGCAGGCCGAGGCCGAGCGAGAACAGCAGCGTCTTCGAGTAGACGGGGTCGAGCAGCTTCGCGTAGTGCTCGAGCGTGAATCCGCCCGTGATCCCGCCGTAGTCATCGGCGACGGCGAAGCTGTTGCGCGCGACGATGAAGAGCGGAAGGATCCCGAGCAGCACCACCGATGCGATTCCGGGGATGAGCAGCAGCAGCGATCCGCGCTTCGGCCGTTCCTTCCGACCAAGGTGAATCATGCGTGTCGTCGATGTCACGTTGCTCCTTTGCACTCGCCTTCGGTCTGTGTAATGACCATCCTGGGCGGCGGGGCGAGTACCGCGCGCACGGATGGGCCGCGGAATCCGTGGAAGACGCCGCGAATCTTCACGCAGTCCGCGAGGCGGGTCCGGCGGGCCGCCCGCGGCGGTCGCGCGAAGCGGCCAGGATACGCGAAGCGCACGACGACTCGCCGGGAGCGCACCACTGATTCGGTTGCGCGCCCGGGGCGGCGCGCGGCGCGCGGCCGCGGGCCGCCGAGTCGGCGGCGCAGGGAGCGGGCGGTGCGCCCGCCAGCCTAGAGCCGCGCGAGCGTCTCGATGTCTTCAAGGAAGGTCGTCAGCTGCGCCTCGGAGACCGTCGCGCGCGTGACGGCGAGCGCCGCCAGGTAGTCGTCGGTCGCGAGGTCGGTGCGGGATCCGGATCCCGTGTCGCCCGCCCGCAGCGCCCGGGCGAGGGCCTCCTGGGAGGCCCGCCTGGCCGCGTACTCGATGTCGGCGGGGGTGAGGCCGGCGCTCTCGGAGACGAGGCTGCCGAAGTCGATGGCGCCGGCGAGGTGGGCGGGCACGTACCGCCGCCAGATCGCCTCGCGCGCCTCGTCGTCCGGCAGGCCGATCGGCAGCACGTAGTCGAAGCGCCCGTGGCGCAGGAAGGCGGCGTCGAGCCCCCGCACGAAGTTCGTGGCGCACACGAGCAGCAGCCCCTCGCGCGCCCTGAAGTCGGCCACGATCTTCAGCAGCTCGTTGGTCACACCCTGCGTGGGCGTGGGCGGGTCGCTGCGCTGGGAGGCGATCTCCTCGACCTCGTCGATGAACACGACGCCGTGCTCGAGCTCGCCGATCTGCTCGAAGACGCCCCGCAGCGATGCGGCCACGCTCGTCTTGCCGTCGCCGAGCCGCGACGGGAACACCTCGACGAACGGCCAGTCGAGCCGCGACGCGACCGCCTTCGCGAACGTCGTCTTCCCGGTGCCGGGCGGGCCGAACAGCATGACGGCGTGGGGTGGTACGACCCCGTAGCGGTCGGCGAGGTCGGGTTGCGCGAGCGGCGCCACGAGGCGCTCCTCGAGCAGCTGCTTCTCGCGGCGCATGCCCGCCACGTTCTCCCAGAGGTGGCGTGGCAGCACGCGGCCGCCCACGTCTTTCAGCAGGTCGAGCTCGCGCCGCTGCACGGGCATCTGCCGCTCGAGGTAGCGCAGGCTGTGCCGCACCTGGAAGCCGTTGGAGGTGAGCAGGTCGAGGCGGCTGCCCTCGGGCATGAGCACCGACAGCGTCGAGAGGCCGATCGGGGCCATCTTGCGTTCGAGAGCGTCGAGCAGCGCGCCCGAGACGTTGCCCGAGCGCGATGCCTCGGCGACCCCGAAGAACACGATCCACCCCTGCGCGTGCGCCGCCCGGCCGACCGCGGCGGCGACCACCTTCTCGTCGCGCACCGCGACCACGGCGTGGTCCTCCCGGCACGAGGCGGTCACCTCGGCGAGCGAGTAGACGGGCTGCTCGGCCGAGGAGCGCGCCTCCCACCAGAGCTGCACGACCGCGTCGAGGTCGTCGTCGTGGAAATCCCGGATCGTGATGCGTCCCATGCGCCGATCATGCCAGAGGGGGGCGCGTCGCGGCGCGTTCTCATCGAACCTCGCGCGTGCAGATCGGCGTTTCTTCTGCTGCGAGGCAGAACGATCGTGTTTCTCCCGTCGAGATCGATCACCCGTTTCGGCGCGGAACCCGCTAGGCTGGGACGCACGGGCCGGTCACGCCGGCCCCATCGTCGCTGATTTTCAAGCGTGATCCCCGCAAGACCGGCGGATCCGCACCGGTGCTCCAGGCACCGCGACTCTCCGCGGCGAACGGATGCGCGATCCCGCGCACTCGCCGATACCGCAGCGACGCACGGCCCGGGCCCGCCCGCATCCCATGATGCCGGCCCGCCGCCTCGCCGCGCGCTGCACCGCACAGAAAGGTCCACGTGACCGACACCAACTCCCCCACGTTCGAATCGCTCGGCGTTCCCGCGCCCATCGCGCACGCGCTCGACAAGAACGGCAAGACCTCTCCCTTCCCGATCCAGCGCGACACCCTGCCCGACACGCTCGCCGGCCGCGACGTGCTCGGCCGCGGCCGCACCGGCTCAGGCAAGACCATCGCCTTCGGCATCCCGCTCGTCGCGAACCTCATGGAGGACGTGCAGCAGAAGCGCCGCCCCAGCCGGCCCCGCGCCGTCGTGCTCGCACCGACCCGCGAGCTCGTCACCCAGATCGCCGAGACCGTGAAGATGCTCGCCGACCCGGTGGGCGTCAAGGTGACCACCATCTTCGGAGGCATCCCGCAGCGCCGCCAGGAGGCCGCGCTCGAGGCCGGCGTCGACATCGTCGTGGCCGCCCCCGGCCGCCTCGACGACCTCATGAAGCAGGGCCTCGTGAGCCTCGACGGCGTCGAGATCACGGTGCTCGACGAGGCCGACCACATGGCCGACATGGGCTTCCTGCCCGTCGTCTCGCGCATCCTCAACAAGACGCCGAAGGTCGGCCAGCGACTGCTCTTCAGCGCGACCCTCGACAACGGGGTCGACAACGTCGTGAAGAAGTACCTGCACGACCCGATCCTGCACTCCGTCGACAGCGCCGAGAGCCCCGTGCCGCAGCTCACCCACCACGTCTTCGAGGTGGCGGGCAAGGCGCAGAAGGACGCCCTCATCGAGGCGCTCGCCTCGGGCACCGCGCGCCGCATCTTCTTCACCCGCATGAAGCACCAGGCGAAGAAGCTCGCGAAGCAGCTCACCGCGGCGGGCATCCCCGCCGTCGAGCTGCAGGGCAACCTGTCGCAGAACGCGCGCGACCGAAACCTCGCCGAGTTCGTGAGCGGCGAGGCGAGGGTGCTGGTCGCGACCGACGTCGCCGCCCGCGGCGTGCACGTCGACGGCGTCGACCTGGTCGTGCACATCGATCCGCCCGTCGAGCACAAGGCGTACCTGCACCGCTCCGGCCGCACCGCCCGCGCCGGCAACGAGGGCGACGTCGTCACCCTCGTGCTGCCCGAGCAGCGGGGCGAGATGAAGCAGATCATGCGCGCCGCGAAGATCCGCGTCTCGCCGAAGCAGGTGAACCCGATGGCGCAGAGCATCGACCCCGAGGTGCTCTCGCTCATCGGCGAGGTGGCACCGCGGGTGGATCCGCGCGTCACCGAGCAGAAGCGCGCCGCCGCGCAGACGGCGCAGCAGCGCGCCGCCGGTCACGCCCCGGCGGGAGAGGGCCGCAGCACCGGCGCCAACGCGAAGCGCAAGCGCTCGCGCGGCGGCCGCGGTCGCGGCCCCGCCCAGGGCGCCGGATCGGGCCAGCAGGGATCGCAGCAGTCGGCCGGCGGCCGCCAGGGCGGCCAGGATCGCGCGGCGCAGTCGCAGGGCCAGCGCCGCGGCGGTTCGCAGCAGCGCGCCCAGCAGCCCCAGTCGCAGCAGCGCTCGCAGGGCGGGTCGGAGGCGCCGCGCGGGCGCCGTCGCGGCGGCCGCCGGGCTCAGAGCTCGGGCGGCACGGTCTACTCGACGAGCAGCCCGGGAGCCTGAGCGCGAGGGCGCCCGGGCTTCCCGCCCGGGCGCCCTCCGCGCAGTATCCGCAGCGTCAGCGCCTGTTCACCCACGATTCCGTAGCCGTTCGCGCTGTACACGCGCGATCCCGGTCGTATACTGATCTGATGGGCATTTATGGGTCACTGGCGCAGCAACCGGGGGTCGTCCGCGTACTCGTCTCGCAGCTGCTCGCCCGATTCCCCTTCGGGATGCTCTCGATCATCCTGCTGCTGCACATCCAGCTGGCCTACGGCGATTTCACCTCGGCCGGCATCGTGCTGGCCGCGCAGAGCGTCGGGCAGGCGGTCTCGGGCCCGCTGAGCAGCCGCTTCATGGGCCGCTTCGGCATGCGCCGGGTGCTCACCCTCACCTCGATCGTGTGCGCCGCACTGCTCGTGACCATCGCGCTCGTGCATCTGCCGCTCCCGATCGTCGCCGGGATCGCCGTCCTCATCGGCCTCACCACCCCGCCCGTCACACCGGCGGTGCGCACCCTGTACCCGAAGCTCGTGCCGAACACGCAGCTGTCGGCCCTCTTCTCGCTCGACGCCGCCGCCCAGGAGCTGATCTGGGTGTTCGGCCCGGTGGTCGCCGTCTTCGTGTCGTCGCAGTTCGGCACCACGGCGGGGCTCTGCGTGGCGGCCGGTTTCATGCTGGTCGGGGGTGCCTGGTTCATCCTGAGCCCGGCCGTGGGCGCGGTCAAGCTGCCGCCGTCGAGGCGCGGTTTCGGCGCCGTGCTGCGCTACCCGACGGTGGTCATCGCCACCGTGGTCGGCTTCTTCTTCGTCGCTTCGATGGCGGCGGTCGAGGCCGGGGTGGTCGCCGCCTTCGCGGGTGACGGGCACGGCGGATCCGGCGGGCACGGCAGCATGGAATCGGGCATCGTGCTCGCCCTGTTCGCGGGCGGATCCCTCGTGGGCGGCCTGCTCATCGGCCACCGCGAGATGCGCCCCTGGTCGCTGCTGCTGCGCATCACGCTCGTGCTCGCCGGCATGCTCGCCTGCGTGGTGAGCCTCAACATCTGGTGGCTCAGCATCGTGCTGTTCATCGGCGGCCTCGGCACCGCCCCCGCGTTCGCGGCGCTCTCGAACATCGTCGCCTCGACCGTGAAGTTCTCCGAGACGGCAGAGGCCTACGGCTGGGTGGGCATGGGGCAGCTCATGGGTGTGGCCGCCGGATCGGCGTTCGCGGGCGTCGCGATCGACGCGTTCGGCGCGCGCGGCGCCATCCTCGTCGCCGCCGCGATGCTCGCGGCCGCGGCGCTGTGCGCCGCCTCGACGATGCGCTGGATCCCGGATCTCAAGGGCCGCACGATCGAGGTGCCGCCCGAGACCGGCACGGTCACGATCCCGCTCGCCTAGGGCGCCACCTCTCGCGGATAACGATCTCGCCACGCACAGGCAAGCCGCAGGCGCCGTGCCACCCGCGCGAGCCCCGCGCATCGTAGGGTGTGGTCATGAAGCGCCGCATCGCACTCCCGATCGTCCTCGCCGCCGTGCTCGTCGCGCCGCTGGCCGCCTGCTCCGCGCAGTCCGGGGCCGGGCTCCCCTCGACCTCGCACGAGATGCCCACCCCCTTCACCGAGCTGGACCGCGGCGTCGTGGCCGAGGACTCGGCCGCTCCCGCGACCGGCAGCACCTCGGGCAGCCGCGCCGACCGCTCGGTCATCCGCACGGGCGACGTCTCACTCGAGGTGGCCGACCCCCGTGCAGCGGCCGACGAGATCGCCGAGGTCGCGGAGCGCCTCGACGGCGGCGTCGAGTCGTCGACGGTGCGACGGGCGGGCGGCGAGGTCGGCGACGTCGGCCCCGGTGCCGCCGCCGCGGCCGATGTCACGATCCGTGTGCCCGAGGACCGCGTCGACGAGGCGTTCGAGGCGCTCTCGGAGGTGGGCGAGGTGCTCTCGCAGAGCCGCTCCGAGTTCGACGTGACGACCGAGCACGTCGACCTGCAGGCCCGAGTCGCAGCCCTCGAGGAGTCGGTGGACCGGCTCACCGAGCTCATGGCCGGCGCCGCGACCACGAGCGAGCTGCTCGAGGCCGAGGCCGCGCTGTCGCAGCGCCAGCAGGAGCTCGACGGGCTGCGCGCCCAGCTGAAATCGCTCGAGGGGCAGGTCGACGAGGCGACCATCCACGTCTCTCTGCAGACGCGCTCGGCGCTGCCCGGCGGCGGCCCCGCCAACTTCTGGGAGGGCCTGCTCGCCGGCTTCGGATCGCTCGGCGCCGCGGGCTCGGGCGCGCTGGTGCTCGCCGGCATCCTGCTGCCCTGGCTGCTCGTCGCCGCGATCGTCGCACTCGGGATCGTGCTCATCGTGCGCACGGCGAGGCGCCGGCGGGCGCGCAGCGCGGACGCCGCCCCGCAGCAGCCCCAGCACGCCCAGGGCCCCGACCAGCCGACCGCGCAGCGGCCCGCCGCGCCCGACGCCGCGCAGCACCAGCCGGCTCAGTATCCGGCCGGTCACTCCCCGGCCGCCCAGCAGCCGCCGGCTCAGTACCCGCCCGCGCCGACGAGCGAGCCGTAGGGCAGCTCACGGCCGAGGATCCGCTCGGCCGCCCGGTGCCCCGAGGCCAGCGCAGCGGTCACGGTCGCGGGATCCTCGGCCCACGTCGCCTCGCCCGCGAGGTGCAGCACGCCGTCGATCGGCGTCGCGATGAGATCGTGATCCTCGGGCCGCGAGCCGACCGTCATGTAGGCGTACGCTCCCCCCGCCCAGCGGTCGTGCTGCCAGTGCGTGACGTGCACGTGCACGGGATCCGGGATCCCTTCGCCGTAGATGCCCCGCAGCGCCGCCATGACCGAGGCCGCCACCCGATCGTCGGACCAGTCCCGGATCTGCTTCGCGCACTCCCCCGCCGCGAAGGTGAGCAGCGTGGGCTCGCCGTGCAGGTCCGTGAGGTCGTACCAGGAGTGCCACCACTCGGCCGCCGCGCCCTGCCGTCGGATCGCGTAGACCCCCTCGTCCCAGAAGCGCTCGGGGAAGCGCAGGAAGACCTTCTCGAACGCGTTCATCTCGAGGCACGAGAGCGCGTCGGCGACCGGTTCCGGCAACGGCGGATCGAACACGATCCCACCCGAGCGCAGCACCCCCACGGGCGCGGTGATCACGGCCCGGTCGGCGGCGAAGGCTCCGCGGCCCGTCACGACCTCGACGCGAGCTCCCGCTGCGTCGCCGCCGCGTCGCACCACCCGCGAGACGGCGTGCTCCAATCGCACGTCGAGCCCCTCGGCGAGGTGCGTCGCGAGCCGGTCGTACCCCTCGGGGAACACCACCTCGTCGCCCTCGATCGCGTCGTCGTCGAGGCCGTGCGCGTCGAGCAGGCGCGCGTCGGCCCCGTACTGCTCCTCAGAGCGGTGGAACAGGTACTCCACCACCCGCGCGGCGCGCTCCGCACTCCAGCCGCGCTCGTCCGCCACCTCGGCGACCGCGGTCTCGGCGGCCTCCGCGTAGCTCGTGGCCGGCGCCGCCGCCGCGATCACCTCGCCGAGGCGCTCGTCGACGAGCGCAGCGTCCGTGACGAACCGTTGCGCAGCCGCCTCGTCGAGACGCGCGCCGTCGGGGCCGTAGTAGGCGATTGGCCGCCCGCCCGCCTGATAGCTGCCGACCGTGAACTCGACCGTGGGCATCCCCCACGCGGCGACCGCCTCGAACAGCGGGCTGTTCGAGACGCCGTGGATCCACGACGCCCCGAGATCCGTTACCCGCCCGCCATCGCGCTCCGTGTGCACGCGACCGCCGATCCGATCCCGCGCCTCGAGCACCGCGACCCGCTGCCCCGCCCCCGCCAGCAGCCGCGCGGCGGTGAGCCCGGCCACACCCGCGCCCACCACGATCGTGTCGAAACGCTCCACCGTCATCGTCCGCTCCCGCACTCGCTCCGAGACGGGCGTCGCCGTGACGCCCGCATGGAGTCAGGATACCGGCGCCCCGCGGCGGTATCCCGCTCGGTCCCCGGGCGCGCTCAGCCCCGGGGGTGCGCTCAGCCCCGCGCCGTCCCGGGAGGCCGCGGCGCGGCGGCCCGCGAGTCGAGCGCCTCGAGCAGCGAGCGCTCCGTGCGGATCGCGCCCGGGTTGCGGCGCAGCCAGGGTCGCAGCACCCGCGTCACGGCGGGCATCATCACGAAGGTCATGAGCGGGGCGAGCACCGTCACGACGAGTGCCGAGCGCAGCAGCACGGGCGCGTCGCCCCACCACGGCAGCGTCGAGATCACCCACGACGACGCGACGTTCACCGGGTACATGCCCACCCAGATGGCCATCGCCTGCTTCCAGCGCTGCGGCGCCGAGCGCACCACCACGGTGCGCGCGTCACCCGTTCGCACGTCGACGCTGCGCCGCAGCTGCGGCCCGTCGAACCAGCCCTCGATGCCGGTGCGACGCTGCACCCGGGCATCGAGGACGAGGGGGGAACCCGCTTCGAGCCAGCGCCGGCGCTGCTCCGAGCGCTCCCAGTCGCCGAGCGCCGCCTCATCGGCGAAGCGGTAGATCGCGTGCAGCACGTTCTCGTCGCCGCTGTCGCGCAGCACCCCGCCGCCCAGGCAGCCGTCGAAGCCGCGGGCGAGCCGCAGGCCCTCCTCGACCCACGCGACCGCGTCGCCGCTGCGGGCCGGCATCGTCTGCCGCCTGACCGCTACCGTGACCGGGGTTCCCATGCCGTCCATTGCAGCGCGGGCGCGTGACGGGGGCGTTACGCCCCGTCACGCCCCAGTGAAGAGCGAGTTACGATTCGGCGCGGATGCCGCGCCCCGGAGACGATCGGGCGCCCGAGGCGTCGCGGCACGGCCTTCGTGACCCGGTCTCCGGAAATCCCTCCTCGGGGATCCCGTACCCGGGCCCCGGCCCCATGGCCCGCGCCCCTCCGAGCCTCCGAGCCTCCGAGCCTCCGAGCCACGGCCCCGCTCACTCGTCGGGAACGAGCACCGGGGTGTCGCGGTTCAGGCTCTCGCCCCGGAAGAACGGCTTGGATCCCGGGCGCAGCCACCAGATGCCCATGAGCACGAAGCCGAGCAGGATCGCGCCGACCCCGATCACGAAGGCGCCGCCCACGCCGAGCAGCACGGTCTCGCTGTACTCCGTGCTCCACATGTCGATCGCCGACTGCACGAACGCGTAGCCGAGCATGAGACCGCCGAGCGCGGGCAGGATGCCGCGCATCCACAGGTTGCGGGCGCTGTCGCGCAGCGTGCCGCGGAAGTACCAGACGCAGGCGAACGAGGTGATCGCGTAGTAGAGCGCGACGGCGAGACCCATCGACGTGAGCGAGTCGGCGAGCATGTCCTCGGACAGGATCGACATGCCCACGTAGTAGATGATCGCCGCCGCGCCCATGAGCGTCGTCGAGAACCACGGCGTCTTGAACTTGGGGTGCAGCTCGGCGAACTTCGCGGGCAGCGCGCGGTAGACCGCCATCGAGAGGGTGCCGCGCGCGGTCGGCAGGATCGTCGTCTGCGTCGACGACGCCGCCGACAGCATCACGCCGAGGATCAGGAACCAGCCCCACGGCCCGAAGAGCGCGCCGCCCAGCACCGAGAACACGTCGTCGAGGCTCTCGGGGTTCGTGAGGCCGTACCCCGTGTCGCCGAAGCCGGCGAACATCATCACCACGACCGAGATGCCCACGTAGAGCACGATGAGCACCACGATGCTCGACAGCGCCGCGCGACCGGGCGTCTTGCGGGGGTTCTTGGTCTCCTCGTTGAGGGCGAGGCAGGTGTCCCAGCCCCAGTAGATGAAGAGTGCCAGCAGCACGGCCTCGATGAAGCCCGACCACGAGGTGAGCTCGGCGGGGTTGAACCACTGCCAGTCGAACGCGATCGAGTCGGGGTTGCCGCCGTCGAGCGAGTGCCAGAGGGCGAGCACGCCGAAGAGCACCATCGCGACGATCTGGATGGTCATGAGCACCATCTGCAGCTTCTCGCCGATCTGCACGCCGATCGTGCTCACGAACGTCATGATCGCCATGAACACGACCGAGGTGGCGACCACGATCACCCGGTTGTCGGCGAACTCCTCGTTGCCGAGCAGCAGCCAGAAGTACTTGCCCGTGATCTCCCCCACGTTGGCGAGCACCATGATCGCCGAGACCGCGACCGCCCAGCCGCCGATCCAGCCGACGACGGGCCCGAAGCCCTTGGTGCCCCACACGAAGGTGGTGCCGCAGTCGGGCATCTCGCGGTTGAGCTCCTGGTAGGCGAAGGCGGCGAAGATCATCGGCACGCAGGCGATGATGAAGACGAGCGGCGCCTGAGCGCCGACCGCGAGGATCACGTAGCCGAGCGTCGCCGCGAGCGAGTAGAGCGGAGCGGTCGAGGCGAGCCCGATCACCGTCGATCCCACGACGCCGAGCGCGCCCTGGTTGAGGCCCTTGCCGACGTGAATGTGCCCGGTGTCGGTGGCGTTGCCCAGCGTGTGCTTCTCCATGGGGTCATTCTGCTGCATCGGCTCGGATCTGGGAAATGGCCGGGCGGATCCGACACGCCGCGGCCATCGGCCCGCTCTGCCGCGGATTCCGCAGTTTTCAGCTCCATACACTATCGAGATCGACACCCGAAGCTGACTTGGGCTACGCGAAGACGGGGGCGTCCGCGCTAGTGCTGTGCACCGAGGTGTGCCAGACTTGGCACTGTCCGACACCCGACGAAGTCACTAAGGAGTGAGTCATCTATGGGCACCTTCGCCGTAATCAATCCGGCCACGGGCGAGACCGTCGCCGAGTACCCCGACGCGACGGCCGAGGAGATCGAGGCCGGCCTGGCTTCGGCTCAGCAGGCCTACAAGGAGTGGGCTCGCAAGACCACGGTCGCCGAGCGCGCCGCCCTGGCGAAGCGTGCCGCCGAGCTGTTCGAGGAGCGCAAGGACGAGCTGGGCGCGATCATCAACCGTGAGATGGGCAAGCCGCTCGACCAGTCGGTCGGCGAGGCCGAGTTCTCGGGCGCGATCACCGCGGCGTTCGCCGACAACGCCGAGCAGTGGCTGGCCGATGAGGAGCTGCAGGTCGAGGACGGCCTGAAGACCTTCTTCCGCTTCCAGGGCCTCGGCGTGATCCTCGGCATCATGCCCTGGAACTACCCCTACTACCAGGTCGCCCGCTTCGCGGTGCCCAACCTGATCCTGGGCAACACCATCATCCTCAAGCACGCCGCGCAGTGCCCCGAGTCGGCTCTCGCGCTCGAGAAGCTCTTCCGCGACGCCGGCTTCCCCGAGGGCGCCTACGTCAACGTGTTCGCCACCCATGACCAGATCGCCGACATCATCGCCGACGACCGCATCCAGGGCGTCTCGCTCACCGGTTCCGAGCGCGCCGGCGCGATCGTCGCCGAACAGGCGGGCCGCGCGCTCAAGAAGTGCGTGCTCGAGCTGGGTGGCTCCGACGTCTTCCTCGTGCTCGACACCGACGACCTCGACCACGCGGTCGAGCACGCCGTGGGCGGCCGCATGGAGAACACCGGCCAGGCCTGCAACGGCTCGAAGCGCATCGTCGTGCTCGACAAGTACTTCGACGAGTTCAAGGAGAAGTTCGTCGCCGCGATCGGCGGCCAGAGCTACGGCGACGACTTCGGCCCGCTGTCGTCGGCTCAGGCCACCAAGACCCTCTCGGGTCAGGTGCAGGGCGCGATCGATCAGGGCGCCGAGGTGCTCGTGGGCGACAACGAGCCCGAGGGCAATCTCTTCACCCCCACCGTCCTCTCCGGCATCACGCCTTCGATGGACGTGTACAGCCAGGAGCTCTTCGGCCCCGTCGCGCAGCTCTACAAGGTGTCGAGCGACGAAGAGGCGATCGAGCTCGCCAACTCGTCGCCCTACGGCCTCGGCTCCGTGGTCATCTGCGATGACCTCGAGCGCGCCGAGCGCGTGGGCGACCAGCTCGACGTGGGCATGGTCTTCATCGGCGGCGCCGGCCTCGAGGGCGCGGACGTGCCCTTCGGCGGCGTGAAGAAGTCGGGCTACGGCCGCGAGCTCGGCAAGGTCGGCATGCTCGAGTTCGCCAACAAGAAGCTCTTCCGCTTCGCGCAGAAGTAGGCCTCTCGGCGAGACGCGCGGCCCCGGCGACCATCGGTCGCCGGGGCCGCCCGCGTTTCCGGCCCCGTGCGCAGGTGCCCCCGGGCCGTGCGTGTCGTTCGTTTCGTGTCGTTCCCGAGCCTGCCGATGGGAGCCCCTGTCCCCTCCTTACTTCCCCGCGAGTGGGCAGAAACTGCTGCGCTCCCCCCGATCCGCGCACCTTTTCGACCACTCGACGGGTCTTCTGCCCTTCGAAGAGTTCAGGGGGCCGGCAAAACCCAGGGAGCGAGCAGACTCAGGGGCAGGCACGCTCTGGCCAGGCACGCTCTGGGCAGGCAGCCTCAGGGGCAAGCACACGCAGGCCCGGAGCGCGAGTGGCGCGCGAGCACGCGCGCGCCTACGCGTGCGCGGCGAGCCTGAACGCCTCGGGCGGCGTCCGCTCGCCGAGCGCGGCGTCGGCGAGCACCCGCCCGATCGCGGGCACGAACTTGAATCCCTGCCCCCGAGAAGCCCGCGGCGATCGTGAGCGGCCCGCACTGGTCGAGCACGAAGCGCTCGCTCTCGGTCGAGGTGTAGGTGCAGCTGATCTCGACGGCCGAGTCGGGATCGAGGCCGGGGAACCACTCGGCGACGTGCTCGCGCAGCCTGCGGCGCAGTTCGTCGGTCGCGCGGAACGCCCGCGCGTCGGGGTCGCCCGCCTCGCCGGTGAGGTGCAGGCCCACCTTCACGCCCTCGCCCGGGGTGAGCATGCCGTAGACGGTGCCCCGGCTGGCGCCGCGCTCGTCGAGCTCGCGCGGGAAGTGGTTGAACGACGGCCAGGCGGCCGACTCGTAGCCGGGGCGGATCGCGAAGTGGGCGGGGTGCTCCTCGGTGACGGTGAGCGGCGGCAGCCGCACGAGCCCGTCGAGCAGCGGCGCGCTCCACGCGCCGGCCGCCACGACCGCGCCCTCGGCCTCGACGCGCACGAGGCCCTGCGGGCCCTCGGCGGTCACGAGGACCCGATCCTCGCCTGGCTCGATGCCGACGACCCGGTGCCCGTAGCGCAGTTCGGCGCCGTCGCCGCGCGCGAGGTCGGCGAGCACCCGCAGCGCGGCGGCGGCGTCGACGCGCCCGGCCTCACGGTTCACGAGCGCGTCGGTCTCGAAGCGCAGGCCGGGCCACCGATCCCGAGCGGCGGCGGCGCTCACCATCTCGGCGGCAGCGCCCCGGGCTCGCAGGGCCTCGTACGCGGCCGTCACGCGGTGCTCGGCGCCGTGCGTGACGAGCCCGTCGAGAGTGAGCAGATCGTGCCCCGACGCCCGCTCGAGCACGCGGAAGAGCCGCAGCGACTCGTCGTAGAGGTCGAGGAAGTGATCGTCGGCGTAGGCGTTGTTCATGTTGCGCGTGGCGCCGTGGGAGGCGCCGCGCGAGTGGCCGGGCTCGAAGCGTTCGAGCAGCAGCACTCGGATACCGCGCTGCGCGAGCTGCCACGCGGCGGCGAGGCCCATGGCCCCGCCGCCGACGATCACTCGGTCGAAGCGCTCGACGGTTCGGCTCAATGCCCCCTCGCGATCCACTCGTCGAGGTGCGGCGCCTCCTCGCCGATGACCGTGGTGTCGCCGTGGCCCGTGTGCACGACCGTCTCGGGGGGGGCAGCGTGAACAGCCGATCCCGAATCGACTCGATGATCGTGGGGAAGTCGCTGTAGGAGCGGCCGGTCGCGCCGGGGCCGCCGTTGAACAGGGTGTCGCCGGTGAACACGGCGCCGAGCGCGGGAGCCGAGAAGCACGTAGACCCCGGAGAGTGCCCCGGTGTGTGCAGGGCCGCGAGGCGCACGCCGGCGACCTCGAACACGTCGCCGTCGGCGATCTCGGCGTCGGGGGCCTCGTCGTGGACGGCGTCCCACAGCACACGGTCGTCGGGGTGCAGGTGCAGCGGCGCGCCGAGCTTCTCGGCGGTCTCGCGCGCGGCCCGGACGTGATCGTCGTGCCCGTGGGTGAGCAGGATCGCGCGCACCTCGCGCTCCCCGACGGCGGCGGCGACCGCGTCGGCGTCGTGTGCGGGGTCGATCACGATCACCTCGGCGTCGTCGCCCACGATCCACACGTTGTTGTCGACATCCCAGGTGCCGCCGTCGAGCGAGAAGGTGCCGCTGGTGACCAGGTTCTCGATGCGGGCGACCATCAGAGCACCACCACCGATCGCAGCACGTTGCCGCCGCTCATCTTCGCGAACGCGGCCTCGACGTCGCCGAGGCCGATGCGCTCGGTGACGAAGCCCTCGAGGTCGAGGCGGCCCAGCTTGTACTGGTCGATGAGCATCTGGAAGTCGCGGCTGGGCAGGCAGTCGCCGTACCACGACGATTTCAGCGAGCCGCCGCGACCGAAGACGTCGAGCAGGGGCAGTTCGAGCCTCATGTCGGGGGTGGGCACGCCGACGAGCACCACGCGCCCCGCGAGGTCGCGGGCGTAGAACGCCTGCTGGTAGGTCTCGGGCCGGCCCACGGCGTCGATCACGACGTCGGCGCCGAAGCCGCCGGTGAGGGCGCGGATCGCTTCGACCGGGTCTTCGTCGCGCGAGTTGACGGTGCGAGTGGCGCCGAAGCGCTTCGCCTGCTCGAGCTTCGCGTCGTCGATGTCGACGGCGATGATGGTGGTCGCGCCGGCGAGCTGGGCGCCGGCGATCGCGGCGGTTCCGACGCCGCCGCAGCCGATCACCGCGACCGACTCGCCGCGGCGCACCTCGCCGGTGTTGATCGCCGCGCCGATGCCGGCCATGATGCCGCAGCCGAGCAGGCCGACGGCGGCCGCGTCCGACTCCTCGTCGATCTTCGTGCACTGGCCGGCGGCGACGAGGGTCTTCTCGGCGAAGGAGCCGATGCCGAGCGCCGCCGACAGCTCGGTGCCGTCTTCGAGCGTCATCTTCTGCTTCGCATTGTGGGTGGCGAAGCAGTACTGCGGCTGCCCCTTGGCGCAGGCGCGGCACTGGCCGCAGACGGCGCGCCAGTTCAGGATCACCCGGTCGCCCACCGCGACCTCGGTGACGCCCTCGCCGATCGCGGCGACGCGCGCGGTCGACTCGTGGCCGAGCAGGTACGGGAACTCGTCGCCGATGCCGCCCTGCTGGTAGTGGTAGTCGGTGTGGCAGACGCCGCAGCTGAGCACGTCGACCACCACCTCGCCCGGCCCCGGATCGGGCACGATCACCGTCTCGGTGGTGGCCGGCGCGTTCTTCTCGCGCACCACCACTCCCTGCACTCGATAGACCACGCGGTCCCCCTTCGTCCGGCGGCGCCCCAGGTCACGGCGCCGTGCTCCTTCGAGCCTAGGCCGTCGCGGGCGATTCCTCATCTCCGGCGTGCGCGTGGGCGCGTACGACGCGCGAAGGCCTCGGATCCGCGACGGGATCCGAGGCCTGCTGCTGCGCCCGATCGGGCGCTCAGCGTGCGAGGAGGATCGGCTCGAAGAACTCGGCGGTCCGCTCGGGGGCGTCGAGGGGGAGGATCGCCGAGACGTAGTGGTCGGGGCGCACGATCACGACGGCGCCGTCGCGGCTGATGCCGCGCTGCTCGAAGATGTCGTCTTCGGGCTTGGCCGCGTAGATCTTCTCGTAGTCGACGAGCTGGAAGGGGCCGGAGAGGGGGCGGAAGAGCTCGTCGAGCGCCATGATGTCGACGTCGTGGTGCTCCTGCTGCATGACCGCCTTCACGTCGAAGATCGAGTCGATGTCGTCGCCGGCCGGGGTGAATCGGCGGATCGGCGACTCGTCGGAGGTGCGCAGCCACTCGGCCCAGCGTGCGAGCCGCTCGCCCGAGGCGTCGGCGAAGGCGTAGACGCGGAAGCGGCCGTCGGCGCGGTGGTGGTGGCCGATGTGCACGTCGACGGCGTCGGCGACGCGCGTGGTCATGACCGACTTGAAGCGCTTGCCGAGGGGGAAGCCGCTCGCGAGCTGCTGGTTCTCGGGGGCGCTCGTGATCATCGAGGGCTCGTACTCGGTCATGAACCCGGCGGGGAACTCGGCGGTCTGCACGTAGAAGTCGCGCAGCTGCGAGGGCGAGTCGAACTCCTCCGGCTTCTTCGCCATGAGCGTCGACCACTCAAGGTCGAAGTCGATGAGGTTCTTCGCGGTGACCTGGCGCTCGTCGGAGTAGGTCTTCAGCAGCGACTCGGGGCTGCGGCCCTCGAGCACGTAGCCGAGCTTCCAGCCCAGGTTCCAGCCGTCCTGCATGGAGACGTTCATGCCCTGGCCCGCCTTGGCGCTGTGGGTGTGGCAGGCGTCGCCCATGAGGAAGACGCGGGGCTTGCCGTCGGGCGAGGTCGCGGCGTCGTCGAAGCGGTCGGTGAGGCGGTGGGCCACCTCGTAGACGCTGTGCCAGGGCACGTCGCGCACGTCGAGCGTGTAGGGGTGCAGGATCGCGTTGGCCTGCGCGATGACGGCTTCGAGCGGGGTCTCGCGCACCCGGCCGCCGTCGTGCTCGTCGGTCTCGCCGAGGTCGACGTAGATGCGGCAGAGGTGGTTGCCCTCGCGGGGGATGTGCAGGATCGAGCCGGCTTCGGAGTTGATGATGCACTTCTTGCGGATGTCGGGGAAGTCGGTGCGCGGCAGCACGTCCATGACGCCCCACGCGTGCATCGAGGCGCCGCCCTGCAGGGAGCCGCCGATCGAGCGGCGCACGCCGGAGCGGGCGCCGTCGGCGCCGATGACGTACTTCGCCCGGACGGTGAACTCGTCGCCGGTGGAGACCTCCGAGTCGACGGTGTTGATGCCTGCACCGCTGTACCCGGAGACGCGGCGCAGGGTGACCTCGACGGGGTACTCGCCCTCGCCGACCTGCAGGTCGACGAACTCGTAGCCGTAGTCGACGTCGCCGCGCGCCGGGGCGCGGCGCGCGTACTCGGCGAAGTAGTCGATGACGCGGGCCTGGTTCACGATGAGGTGGGGGAACTCGCTGATGCCCTGCGGGTCGTCGGGGGTGAAGCCGGTGCGCACGATGTTCCGGGGGTTCTGGGGGTCGGGGTTCCAGAAGGCCGTCTCGGTGATCCGGTAGGCCTCTTTGGTGATCTCCTCGGCGAATCCGAAGGCCTGGAAGGTCTCGACGCTGCGCGCCTGGATGCCGTCGGCCTGGCCGAGCACGAGGCGACCGTCGCGGCGCTCGATGGTGCGGGTGACGATGTTCGGGAACTGGGCGAGCTGCGCCGCGGCCGTGATGCCGGCGGGGCCGGAGCCGACGATGAGCACGTCGATCTCGGAGGGGAGCTCTTCGGGTCGGTCGAGCCCGACGCCGGCCGCCGGCTGCACGCGCGGGTCGGTGGAGACGTATCCGTGATGATGGAACTGCACTGTTTCTCCTCACTGAGCGGGGCCGAGCCCAGCCTATTCACTATGTGAATATCAAGTTTGAATATCGCACAGCAAGAATAAACCGCGGCGCGCGATCGCACAACACCGTCCGGCAACAATTCCTACGGGAGAATATGCCCCATGAACACTTCGTCCGCGAGGGGACCGGCGACCGCCGGATCGCAGACCCTCTCCCGGGGGCTGCAGGCGCTCGAGCTGCTCGGCGAGGCCGAGGCCCCACTCACGATCAACGAGCTCGCCGAGGGGCTCGGGATCCACCGCTCCAACGCCTACCGCATCCTGCGCACGCTCGAGCAGCGCCGCTTCGTCGCGCGCGACGAGGCGGGCCGGATCCGCCTGGGGCCGAAGCTCACCGCGCTCGCCCGCGGCGTCGCCCCCGCGCTGCACACGGCCGCGACGCCCGCGATCACCGAGCTCGCCTACCGACTCGGCATGACCGCCTTCCTGACGGTGCTCGACATCGACGAGGTGGTCACCCTGATCACGGTCGAGCCCTCGAATGCGACCGCCATCGCCAGAAACCCCGGCGTGCGCCACCCCGTCGAACGGGGCGCCCCCGGCCACGCCATGGAGGCGTCGCTCTCGGCCGTCGAGCGCGAGCGCCTGCTCGGCAGCCCCGAGTTCGGCGAGGCCGCCCTCGCCGCGAAGCGCGACGGCTACGCGCTCAGCCGACACGAGGTCGTCGAGGGCGTGATGGGCGTCGCGGTGCCGCTGCGCATCCCCGGCGAGCCGCCGGCCGCGGTCGCGGTCGTGCACTTCTCGCTGCCCGAGTCGCTCGACGACATCGTCGGGGCACTGCAGGGCGCGGCGCGGGAGATCGCCCAGAATTACGCGTGAGCCGCCGCGTTTATCACTACAATGGGTGCGTCCAGCTCGGTCGGGTGATTTCCGACCCGGCCGGCTAAGGCGCTCGAAAAAGGGGCGCTGCTGTCGCTGAGGCACGGTTGCCTCCCGACGAGACATACACGGTTCCCACTCCATCGAATCTTTCAAGGATCTGTGATGTCCGCTTCTGCGACCCCTTCGCTCACCCGTGCCCTCGCGGCAGCCCTCGCCCGGCACGCCGACCACAGCTTCGGCCTCATGGGCAACGGCAACGCCCACCTCATCGAGCACCTCGCCCAGGTCGGCGTGCCCTACACCGCCGTGCGACACGAGGCCGGCACCGTCGCCGCCGCCGACGCCTACACCAGGGTGAGCGGCAGGCTCGCGATCGCCACCACCACCTACGGCGCGGGGTTCACCAACACGCTCACGGCGCTGGCCGAGGCCGCCCAGGCCCGCACGCCCATGCTCGTCGTCGTGGGCGACGCGCCGAGCGGCGGCCCCCGCCCCTGGGACGTCGACCAGGAGATGCTCGCCGCGGCGCTCGGCGTGCGCACCCACATGCTCTCGGTCGCGAACATCGACCGCACCGTGGATCGAGCGGTGGCCTACGCGCAGCGCGTGCGCCGCCCCGTCGTGCTCGGCATCCCCTACGACCTCGTCTCGGCGCCCGCCGTCGAACCGCAGCCGGCGGCCGGCGCGAACAGCGCCCCCTCCCCCGGCATCGACCTCGGCGATCCCGCCGTGCTGGCCTCGCTCAGCGCGTCGGTCGCCGACGTGGCGGGGCACGCCGCCGCCCCTGCCGTCGCACCCCAGCCGGAGCGGCTGGGCGGCCCGGCCGGCCACCAGCTCGAGGCCGCGGTGCGCGCGCTGCTCGAGGCCGAGCGGCCGGTGGTACTGGCCGGCCGCGGTGCGCACCTCTCCGGCGCCTCGGCCGAGCTCGGCGCGATCGCCGACGCGCTCGGCGCGCTCACCGCCACGACGGCACTGGCCCGCAGCATCTTCCCCGCCGCCCGCTTCGACCTCGGCGTGACCGGCGGCTTCGGCCAGCAGGCCGCGATGGAGACCATCGAGCTGGCCGACGTGGTGCTGGTGGTCGGCGCGAGCCTGAATCAGTTCACGATGCGCTTCGGCGACCTCTTCGGACCGGGCGCCACCGTGATCCGCATCGACGACGAGCAGGTCTCCCCGCCCAAGACGAACCGCCCGATCACGCACCTGCTGCTGCAGGGCGATGCCCGCGCGACGCTCGAGACTCTGCGGGGCGCCCTGGTCGACGCGGGCCGTCTGCCGAGCGGGTGGCGCGAGAGCGTGCTCGGGCTCGAGCCCGGCGGCGCCCTCCGCGTGCGCGACGACGGCCTGCTCGCCCACCCCGACGGCATCTGCGCCGACGGCCGCCTCGATCCCCGGGCGGTGGCCGCGCGGCTCGACGAGCTGCTGCCCGCGAACCGCCACGTCACCACCGACGGCGGCCACTTCATCGGCTGGGCCAACACGCGGTGGCACGTGGCCTCGCCCGAGCGCATGATCATGGTCGGCACCGCCTATCAGACCATCGGCCTCGGCTTCCCGACCGTGGCGGGCGTCGCCGCCGCGGCCCCGGGCACGACGACGGTGCTGAGCACGGGCGACGGCGGCGGTCTGATGGCGCTCGCGGATCTCGAGACCGCGATCCGCACCTCGCCGAGCGGCGTGATCGTGGTCTGGAACGACGGCGCCTACGGCGCGGAGGTGCACCTCTACGGAGCGATGGGGCTCGGACAGGATCCCATGCTCATCCCCGACGTCGACTTCGCAGGGCTCGCGACCGCGCTCGGCGCGCAGGGCGTGCGCGTGCAGCGCCTCGAGGACCTCGATGCGCTGAGCGCCTGGACGGCCGCCGGCGCTCAGGGCACGATCCTGCTCGACTGCCGCGTCTCCCGCAGCGTCGTCGCCGAGTACCAGCGCGAGATCCAGCGCGTCAACGGTCTCGACGTGCCGGCCGAGTAGCCGGTCGCGCACTGCGCCCCCGCCGCCCCCGTCGCTCTCGAGCGGCGGGGGCGGCGTCGTTCTCCGGGCGACGTCGCCCGTCCGCTTTGCCACGACCGGGTCGTTTCCCATGCCGATACATCGATATACCGTTGGTTCTTGATCACTCTCCGATGCCTTCGCTATGAAAGATCACAGATTAGACACGATCGTATATCTGGCTTCGATAGTTGACCTCGGTGTGTAGATAATGAATGCGCGAAGTGCGCGGGGGCTCGGCGCACCGGTCGCAGCAGAACACCGATCTGCTCATTTCAAGGAGGAACCATGACCACAGCCCGACTGACGACGCCCGCCCTGGCACTCGCCGCCGCGGGTCTGCTCACGCTCACGGCCTGCAGCGGCGGCGCCGACGAGGCCGCCCCCGCCGAGAGCCGCGAGAGCGTCACCGTCAACGCCATGACGATGGTGCTGCCGAACACCCCGAGCGCCCCCGCCATCGAGTGGTTCTTCAGCGAGCTCGAGCAGCGCTCCGACGGGCGCATCACGGTCGACCGCACCGAGCCCGAGTCGATCTGCAAGGCCCCCGAGATCGCCGAGTGCGTGCGCGACGGCCGCGCCGACGTGGGCGTCTCGATCTCCGACTACTCGGCCTCGATGTTCCCCTCGATGTCGGTCGCGGGCATCCCCTTCATGGTGAACGACCCGCAGGCCCTCATGGAGGCCCTCTACGAGGTCAACCTCAACAACGAGTCGGCCGTCGCCCAGTGGGACGACATGGGCATCGAGTTCATGGGCGCCTGGAGCCCGGGCACCACCATCATCGGCTCGAACGGCCCCGTCGACGGCATCGCCGATCTCAACGGCCTCAAGCTGCGCGCCATCGGATCGTCGCTGCCCGCCGCCTTCGACGCCGTCGGCGCGAACGTCGTCTCGATGCCGGCCGCCGAGACCTACGAGAACATCGAGCGCGGTGTGGCCGACGCGGTGTCGTGGACGCTCGACGGCCCCGTCGACTACAAGCTCATGGAGCAGCTCGACACCTGGACCGACCCCGGCGTCGGCGCTTACACCACCTTCGCACTCTGGATGAACCAGGACTTCTACGACGGCCTGCCCGCCGACCTGCGCGCCATCGTCGACGAGGTGCGCGACGACTTCAACCGCGGCGCCGCCATCGAGCAGTTCAACTCGGTCAACGACGAGCAGTGCACCGCGCTCATCGACTTCCCCAACACGAAGAGCCTCACCGCGTGGAGCGCGGCCGCGACGGCCGAGTGGAAGGACCTCGTACAGGATCAGCTCATCGCGGACTACGTGCAGCAGGCAGAAGCCGACGGCCTCGCCGACGCGCAGGGCTACTTCGACGCCTATGTCGAAGCGCTCGAGCAGGCGGGCGCGGGCGCGCAGGGCGACGACCCGGTGTCCACCTGCATCACCCGCTTCGAGGAGAAGTAACCGCTCCCCGATCTGCGCGGGTCCGGATCCTCACGGTCCGGACCCGCGCTCATCGCGCTCGAGAGAGAAACAGACACCATGAAGAGATTCGTGCTCGGAACGAGCTCATTCCTCGGCGTGCTGGCGACGCTCGCGACCGTCACGATGATGGTCGCCATCACCGTCGACGTGATCGCCCGCGGGGTCAGCGGCGCCTCCATCCCCGGCGTGCTCGAACTCGGGGAGACCGTGCTCGTGGCCGCCGTCTTCCTGGGGCTCGCCTACACGGGCGCCACCAACGGCCACATCGCCGTCGATCTGGTCACCGACCGGCTGCCCCGCCGCGCGAGCCGCTGGGTCGTCGCGTTCGGCTGGTCCTCCACCGCCCTCATCCTGCTCTGGCTCGCCTACGCGACCGGAGCGCGCGCGCTCGAATCGACCGAGAAGAACGAGTCGCGCATGGGCCTCGTCAACTGGCCGCTGTGGCCGGCGCGCTGGCTCATCGTCGTCGGCATCGTCGCGATGCTGCTCGTCGCCGTCGTCAACGTCGCCCGCCTCGTGCGCGGCAAGGAGGTGCTCGGCTACCAGAGCTTCGAGACGACCGTCACCGACACCACCTCGTTGCAGGTCGCGGTGCAGGAGCGCGAGGACATCTCGTCGCTCACCGCGGCGAACGAACCCGTCATCGTCGCCGACGACGAGACGAACCGGAAGGATGCGAGCGATGCATAACGGCCCCCTCGTCATTGCGATCATCCTGCTGCTGCTCGCGCTGCTCGCCACCCGCATGCCCGCCGCGTTCGCACTCGGGCTCTCGGGCGCCGTGGGCCTGCTGCTGCTGCGCGACTTCGACTTCGCCACCAACATGCTGGGTGCGATCCCGTTCGACGACACCGCGAAGTTCACGCTCACGATCATCCCCATGTTCATCCTCATGGGCATGTTCGCCATGAAGGCGAAGATCGCCGAGCAGGTGTTCGCGGTCGCGGCGCACGCCTTCCGCAGGCTGCCCGGCGGCCTCGGCGTCGCGACGGTCATGGCGTGCGCCGGCTTCGCCGCCGTCTCGGGGTCGTCGATCGGCACCACCGCCACCATGTCGAAGCTCTCCGTGGGCGAGATGCGCAAGCACGGCTACCCCACCCCGCTCGCCACCGCGAGCGTCGCGGTCGCCGGCACCCTCGGCGTGCTGATCCCGCCGAGCATCATCCTGGTGCTCTTCTCGATCATGACGAGCGAATCGGTGGCCAAGATGTTCGCCGCCGGCATCATTCCGGGGGTCATGTCGGCGCTCGTCTACTCCGCCTACATGATGGTCGCGGGTCGCAAGGCCCTCAAGCGTCGCGCCGACGCCGACGCATCGCTCGAGACCGCTCTCGAGGCCGCGTCGGGCAAGGACGACGCGGCGAGCGCGACGCGCGAGCGGCGGGCCGACGAGAGCGCGACCCGCTACCGCGACCTGCCGAAGCGCGGTCTCGTCTACATCGTGATCCTCTTCGGCGTGGTGCTCGGCGGCATGTACTCGGGCATCGTCACCCCCACCGAGTCGGCCGCCATCGGCGCCCTCGCGGCGATGGTGATGGTGCTCATCGAGAACATGCGCTCAGGCGCGAGGGCCACCCTGCACGCGATCGTCGACGCGCTCAAGGAGACGGCCGGCACCACCTCGATGGTCTTCGCGATCATCGTGGGCTCGGCGATCCTGTCGGTCTTCTTCGTCGCCGCCAAGGTGCCGCAGATGCTCACCGCCGGCATCGTCGACGCGGGTCTCGACCCGCACCTGACGATGGCGATCCTGCTGCTGGCGCTGCTGCCCCCTCGGCATGGCGCTCGAGTCGCTGTCGATCCTGGTGATCACCGTGCCGCTGCTCGCGCCCGTCGCGGCCGAGCTCGGCTTCGACAACATCTGGCTCGGCATCCTGGTCGTGAAGCTCATCGAGATCGGCATGGTGACGCCGCCGGTCGGCATCAGCTGCTTCGTGGTCTCGGGCACGTCGGGGGTCAAGGTCACCGAGGTGTTCCGCGGCGTCCTGCCGTTCGTGCTGCTCGACCTCGCGGTCGTCGCGGTGCTGTTCGCCGTGCCCGACATCATCCTGTGGCTGCCGTCGCTCGTGGTCAACTACTAGCGGCGCCCGTCGCGGCGCCCCCGCGTCTCCGCGCCCGGGCGGCGCGCCGGCGCAGTGATTCGGCAGGGCGCCGACGCGACACGGCCGGATCAGCCCACGCGGTAGACGGTGTGACGCACCCGGTCGGCCTCGCGCACGCCATCGGCGATGAAGAGCGCCTCCTGCAGCTCGGCGAGCGAGGGTTCCGCCGTCTCGAGGCGCAGCATCACCCTGAAGTAGACGCGGGGCGGGGTGGATCCCGATCGTCCGCTCTCGCCGGACAGCACGCGCCGGATGCCGATCGCGTGCACCCCGATCAGCGCGCCGTCGGCGGTGCGGGCGTCGTAGCGCGCGTCGATCTCGACCGTCGGCGCGGCGTCGGCACCTGGACCGGGTCGGGGAGCGCGCAGCAGCTGGCGGTCGCCGCCGCCCGGCAGGATCGCGGCGCGCAGGCCGCGCACCGCCTCCCCCGCGTCGGCCCCCGGCATCCCCCGCAGCTCTCCCCCGACGATCGGGGTGAAGCGGCGCGCGCCGTCGCGGGTCGGGCCGAAGTCGAGCGGCTCCCCCAGCTCGACGACGACCTCGCACACGGGGATCAGCGACGGCGCCGATCCCGGCGCGATCCCGGCGCCGTCGTTCACGACGCCCCGGCGACGGCCGGCCCGCCCGTCGCCGCACCGCCCGCGCGCGCCGTGAACGACGAGCGCGCGTTGAGCTGCTCGGGGTGGAACCCCGCCGCGATCTTGTACTCCGCGGCGATCGATTCGAGCTCCTCGCGCGGGATCACGTCATGGACATCGACGAAGCCGTCGGGGGCGCGCTCGGAGGCGATCTGCATGACCCGCTCG
This sequence comes from Leucobacter muris, assembly GCF_004028235.1. NCBI lineage: Bacteria > Bacillati > Actinomycetota > Actinomycetes > Micrococcales > Microbacteriaceae > Leucobacter > Leucobacter muris. The sequence goes on from NZ_CP035037.1 coordinate 2,136,859, forward strand.
GGGCCGGTCTGGCGCGTGAGCCCGAGCAGGCGGGCCGTGGCGGGGCGGCGCGCTCCCTCGTATGCGGAGAGCGCCGCGTCGATCGAGGGCGTCGTCGCCAGCTCGTAGGCGAGCGTGCGCGCGTCGAGGGTGGCCTGCGAGCCGCCGTTCGAACCGTTCGGGTACATCGCGTGGGCGGCGTCGCCGAGCAGCACGACGCGCCCGAACACCCACTGCGGGATCGCGTCGCGGTCGACCATCGGGTACTCGAGCAGCTCTTCCGCGCCCGCGATCACAGCGGGAATGTCGAGCCAGTCGTAGCGCCACCCCTCGAAGATCTCGGCGATCGGGCCGCGCTCGACCTGCCGGTTCCAGTCGGCCGAGGGCGAGCCGCCGCCGCGGCGCTCGGCGATGAAGTTGAGGCGCTGGCGGCCGTCTTCGAGCGGGCCGCTCAGCGGGTAGGCGACGAACTTCTGCTCGGCGTCGCCCACCATCACCATGGTGCGACCGTCGAGCAGGGGGTCGACGAGGGCGGTGCCGCGCCACAGGGTGAGACCGCTCCATACGGGTTCGCCCTCGTCCGGGTAGAAGAGCTTGCGCGCGGCGGAGTGGATGCCGTCGGCTGCGATGACGAGGTCGCCCGAGAGCTCGGTGCGGCTGCCGTCGGTCAGCTCGAACACGGCGGTCGCTCCCGGCCGGCCGTCGGCGCCCTCGCGCAGGTCGACGAGCCTGTGGCCGAGCCGGATCACGTCGCCGAGGCGCTCCTCGACGAGGTCGCGCAGTTCGAGCTGCAGGCGGCCGCGGTGCACGGAGAGCTGCGGCCACGCGTAGCCGGCGTCGCGGCCGCGCGACTCGCTCCAGATCGGCTGGCCGTGGCGGTTGTAGTAGCTGAGCGTGCCGGGCTCGACGCCGAGCGCGGCGATGCGGTCGGCGACGCCCAGCTCGGTGAGCTCGCGCACGGCGTGCGGCAGCAGGTTGACGCCCACCCCGAGCCCGCGGATCTCGGGGGTGCGCTCGGCGACGGTGATGTCGGTGAAGCCGGCGGCCTCCAGGCTCAGGGCGGTGATGAGGCCGCCGATTCCGGCACCTGCGATGACGATCTTCATGGGGTGTGCTTCCTTACACGGTTGCTTGCGGATGGGGTGCGGGGGCGATCCGCTCGTGCACCACGTCGCCGCCGACCACGGTGATGGCCGCAGCGACGCGGAACAGCTGATCCGACGGGATCTCGAACGGATCCTCGGTCGAGACGACCAGGTCGGCGCGCTCGCCGACCCGCACACGGCCGGCGGAGCCGAGCACGAGCGAGGCCGAGCCGCTCGTGTAGGCGGCCAGCGCCTCGGCGAGCGTGAGGGCCTGCGATGGGTCGAGCGGCGGCAGCCCCGCGCCGGGCCCGAAGGGGTGCGCCCGGTTGACGGCGACGTGGATCGCCTGCCAGGGGTCGGCGAGCGACACCGGCCAGTCGGAGCCCATCGCGATGTCGGCGCCGCTCTCGATCAGCTCGCGGAACGGGTACGACCTCGCCGACCGCGCCTCGCCCACGACCGCGATCATCGACGGGTCGGTGGTGGCCCACAGCCCCTGGATGTTGGCGGTGACCCCGAGCGCCCCGAAGCGCCGGGAGTCGTCGGGGTCGATCATCGACAGGTGCGCGAGGTGGTGGCGGGGGCCGGGGCCGTTCGCCCGTCGCGCGGCCTCGATCGCGTCGAGGGCGACGCGCGTGCCGCGGTCGCCCATGACGTGCAGGTGCAGGGCGAAGCCGCGGGCGTCGAGCCGGATCGCGAGCTCGCGCATCGTCTCGGCGTCGATGTGCAGTTCGCCCGAGTGCGGGTGCGAGCAGTAGGGGTCGAGCAGTGCGGCGGTCTCGCCCTGGGGCACGCCGTCGACCATCGCCTTGCACGTGGCGGAGGGCAGCCCGGCGGCCTCGTTCTCGGCGCGCAGGCGTTCGAATCGCTCGACGAGCGCGGGCACGTCGGCCGCGGTCGTGCCCGGTGGGATCCACAGCGCGCCCGAGACGCGGCTGCGCAGCGTTCCGTCGGCGGTCGCGGCGAGGTAGGCGGGGGTGCAGTCGGCTTTGCCGTTGAACTCGCCGAGGATCGCCTCGTGCCAGCCGGTGACGCCGAGCGACCACAGGCAGGCCTGGGCTTCGAGCAGGCCGGCCGTCATCTCCGCGACGGTCGCGGCGGGGATGGACGGGGCGAGCAGTTCGACGCCGCCCTCGTTGAGGTAGCCGGTCGGCTCGCCCTGCTCGTCGTGGTAGACGTGCCCGTTGGCGGGCTGAGGGGTGTCGCGGTCGATGCCGGCGATCTCGAGGGCCCGGGTGTTGGCCCAGAGCGTGTGGTGGCCGGCATCGCTCAGGGCGACCGGCCGGTCGGGGGCGATCGCGTCGAGCATCTGGCGGGTGGGGTGCGGCAGGAGTTCGTGCGACCACCCGCCGCCGACCAGCCAGGCATCGGGGGTTGCGGCCTCGTCGAGCCGAGCCGCCGCGCGGGCGATCAGGTCGAGCGTCTGCTCGACGGTGGTCGCGGGGGTCAGGTCGAGGCTGAGGCGCTCGACGCCTGCGAAGACGGCGTGGGCGTGGGCGTCGACGAAGCCGGGCAGGATCGCGCCGCCGCGGGCGTCGACCACGCGCGTGTCGGGGCCGCGGTGCGCGAGCACGGAGGCGTCGTTGCCGACCGCGAGGATGCGGTCTTTGCGCACGGCGACGGCGGTGTGCACGGTGCGCACGCGGCCGTCGAACACGCGGCCGGAGACGATGCAGAGGTCTGCTGGTGCTGACATGGGTGCTTCTTTCTGGGTGGGTGCTTCTGGGTGCTCGGGACGGGATCGCGGGCGCCCGGGGGCGGCGGTTACACCAGCCGGAACACGCGGATCACGACGCGGCCGGGCTCGGGGCGCGCGTAGCCGACGAACTGCGATTCGGCGAGCCACTGCAGTTCGGGGTGCTCGGTCTGGAACACGAAGGCGGTGCGGTAGTAGAGCTCGCGCTCGCCCACCGGTTCCCCCGCGAGCATGCGCTCGAAGCTCTCGGGCTCGGTGCGCCAGGTGCCGCGGTTCACGACGTCGATCGCTGCGCGCCCGGCACCGCCCGGCAGCTCGGCCTCGATCACGTAGCGCGCGTCGAGCCGCACGGTGAGGCCGCGGCCGTGCCACCAGTCGCCACCGCCGGGCAGGATGCGCCCGCGCAGGCGGGGCCCTCGAACGCACCGCCGGTGATGCCCGCGAAGTGCAGGCCCTCGCCCTCGTCCGATCCGCCGACGGGAATGGCGTCGGCCACGTCGACGCGCAGCTCGAAGCAGAACTCGAACGCGGGCTCGATGAGTTCGGGTGCGGGGATCATGCGAGGTCCTCCATGTCGGGGATGGGCTGGGCGGCGGTGACGACGGGGATAGCCGAGGTGCGGCCGAGCCGTCGCCGGCGCGGTTTCCACCCCTCGCGCGGGATGGAGTCGAGCAGCAGCCGGGTGTACTCGGCTCGGGGCGAGTCGAGGATCTCGTCGGCGGTGCCGTACTCCTCGATCGCGCCCGCCCGCATCACGGCGACGCGGTCGCAGAGGCGACGGATCACGGTGAGGTCGTGGGTGATCATGAGCAGCCCCACCCCGGTATCGCGTCGGATGGCGTCGAGCAGCGAGAGGATCTCGACCTGGGTGGTGACGTCGAGCGCGGAGACTGCTTCGTCGAGCACGAGGATGCGCGGGTCGGCGGCGAGCGCCCGCGCGATCGCGACCCGCTGCCGCTGCCCGCCCGAGAGGGAGCGCGGCCGGGCGTCGAGCAGGGTCCCGTCGAGACGCACCTGCCGCATCAGCTCTGAGGTGCGGGCTTCGACGGCCGCGCGGGGGTCGCGCGGCCGGTGCACGCGGATCGCCTCGGCGAGGCACTCGCGCACGGTCTGCCGGCGGTCGAGCGACTGGTAGGGGTCTTGGAACACCATCTGCACGGTCTTCGCGCGGGCGCGGCGGGCGGCGGTGCCGCGCGCCGGGGAGCTCCAGTCGTCGCCGGCCACGGTCACGGTGCCGGCGTCGGCGCGTTCGAGGCCGCAGATGATGCGGGCCGTGGTCGATTTGCCGGATCCCGACTCGCCCACGCTGCCGAGGGAGCCGCCGGGTGCGAGCTCGAGGGAGACGTCGTCGACCGCGACGAAGGTCTCGCGGCCGCCGCCCTTCGCGCTGCGCACCCGGAACGTCTTGCGCAGGCCGGCGACGGCGAGGATCGGCGCGGCCTGCGCCGGGTCGGGGCCGCGGCGCCCGCCCGTCGATGCTTCGGGCGACGCCGGCGCTTCGGGTGAGAACCCGGCCTCCGCTCCGAGAGATCGGTGCGATCCGAAATTCGGACGGGCGGATCCGGATCCCCCGTCGCCCTCGGGCAGCGCCGCCGACATGAGCACGCGCGTGTACTCCTCGCGCGCGTCGCGGCGCATCGTGGCCGAGCGCAGCGTCTCGATCGTGCGCCCCTGCCGCATCACGGCGACGCGGTCGGTGACGGCGCCCGCGAGCGCGAGGTCGTGGGTGATGAACAGCATCGACAGCTCGCGGTGCTTCCGCAGCTCGCCGATCACGGCCATCACCTCCTCCTGCGTGGTGACGTCGAGGGCGGTGGTGATCTCGTCGGCGAGCAGGATCTCCGGATCCATCGCGAGGGTCGCGGCGATCATCACGCGCTGCAGCAGACCACCCGACAGCTCGGCCGGGAACTGGCGCATGCGGCGCGCGGGAGCGGTGATCCCGACCTCGTCGAGCAGTTCGACGGCTCGCGCACTGGCCGTCTCTGGCTTCGCGCCGGCCACCGTCACGAGCGCCTCGGTCATGAAGTCGCCGATCGAGCGCAGCGGGTTGAGGTGCGCGCGAGGGGTCTGGAAGACCATGCCGACGCGGCGGGCCCGCAGCTCCCGCAGCTCGCGCGCGCCCAGCTCGGAGATGTCGCAGCCGAGGATGCGGATCGACCCGCCGGTCTCGAAGTACGCGGGCAGCAGGCCCGCGACGGCGCGCACCGAGAGCGTCTTGCCCGATCCCGACTCGCCCACGAGGCCCACGGCCTCGCCGGCGCCGACCCGCAGCGAGCAGTTGTGCACGAGCGTGCGGCCGGGCATCGAGATCGACAGCCCGTCGAGCTCGAGCACGGGCTCGGCGGCGGTTGCCGCGGCGGCCTCGGAGATCGCGTCCGCGGCGTTCTCGGGAGTGCTCATCGTTCCTTCTCCTCTGCCCAGGTGGTGACGCGGGCCCCGATGATGCTCACCGACAGCACGGTCAGCACCACGAAGATCGCGGGGAACAGCGACTGCTCGGGGGCGCCCGCGAGGATGCCGGACTGGCCGCTCGCGATCATGGCGCCCCAGTCGGCGGCGGGCGGCTGCTCGCCCAGGCCGAGGAACGAGATCGCGGCCAGGTCGAGCATGGCGTAGCCGAAGCCCACGGCCATCTGCGCGGCGACCACGGGCACGAGCGCGGGCACGAGGTGCTTGAAGCAGATCGCGAGGCTCGACACGCCCTGCACGCGCAGCGCCGCGATGTACGGCTTGCCGAGTTCGCGCGACGCCGCCGTCTGCGTGAGCCGGGCGACGACGGGGATGTACGCGATCGAGAGCGCGATCACCGGGGCCACGAGCCCCTTGCCGAACATCGCGACCGCCAGCACGGCGAGCACGAGGCCGGGGATCGCGAAGATCACGTCGACGACGCGGGCGATCGTGCCGCGCAGGGCGCCCCCGAACCAGGCGCCGAGCACCGCGAGCGAGGCGCCCGCGACGGTCGAGAGGATCACCACGAAGATGGGGGCCACGACGCTCGTGCGGGCGCCGACGAGCACGCGCGACAGGATGTCGCGGCCCACGTCGTCGGTGCCGAACGGGTGCGCGGCCGAGACGACGCCGTTCACGTCGCCCGCGTAGAGCTCGGTGTGGTCGTAGGGCGCGATCCACGGCCCGAGGACGGCGGCGAGCGCGATGAGGCCGAACACGGCGAGGGCCGTGACGAACATCCAGTCCTTCTGGGCGGCGCGGATCGCCGCCCTCGGCGCGCGGCCGGATGCGAGCTGGGCGACGCTCATGCCTGCCTCCCTGCGGTGACGGTGTCGGGATCGATGAGGGCGCTCAGCAGGTCTGCGACCGCGTTCAGCACCACGAAGATGGCGACGAGCAGCAGCGACACGAGCTGCACGACGGGCAGATCCTTGCGGGCCGCGGCCTCGGTGAGCAGCGAGCCGATGCCGCCGAGCCCGAACGCCTGCTCGGCGATGGCCGACGCGGCGAAGAGGCCCGCGATGGTCGTGCCCGAGATCGCGAGGATCTGAGGCGACGCGTTGCGGAACACGTGCACGCGGAAGATGCGGCCGCGAGGGATGCCGCGCACCTTCGCCGTCTCGACGTGCTCGGAGTGCAGCTGGGCCACGAGCGAGGAGCGGGTGACGCGGCTGATGTACGCGATGAACATGACGGAGAGCGACACCGCGGGCAGGATCAGGTGCCAGAGACGGTCCCACCCGCCGGATCCCTCGCCGAAGACGGGGAACCAGCCGAGGCTCTTCGCGAAGATCCAGATCAGCAGGATCGCGACGACGAAGGTGGGCAGCGCCATGCCGAGCGCGGTGGCGACGGCCACGGCGCGATCCACCGCGGGGCCGCGGGTGGCGGCGAGGATGCCCGATCCGACGCCGAAGACGAGGATGATCACGACCGTCAGCAGCACCAGCTGGAAGGTGACGCCGAAGCGCGGCGCGACGAGGTCGAGCACGTCGGTCTTGTAGACGAAGGACCGGCCGAAGTCGCCCGTGAAGACGCCGCCCAGCCACTGCAGGTAGCGCGACCAGATCGGGTCGTCGAGGTGGTGCTCGGCGCGTATCTGCGCGATGAGCTCTGGCGTCGGCTTCGCCCCGCCCGCGAGTGCCGCGATGGGGTCGCCAGGTGTGAGCAGCAGGGCGGAGAAGATCACGACGCTCGACAGGAAGAGGGTCAGCAGCAGGCCGCCCAGTCTTCCGATCAGCGTGCGCAGCACGAGTCCGTTCACCGTGTGTGTTCCTTACCTTGTAGGTCTGTTCTTGGGGCCGGTGCCGGTCTCCGGGCCAGTCGAGGGAGCGCACCCCCGCGACGGGCCCGGAGCGGGGCCTACTTGCCGCCGAGGTGCAGCGCCCAGGGGCTGCTGTAGATGGCGATCGAGGTGGTGGCGCCGGTCAGCTCGTCCGAGAGGTACGTGAGCTGGTAGGCGCCGGCGAGGGTGACCTGCAGCTGGTCGGGGGCGAAGACGCGCTGCGCGGCGACGAACTCCTCGGCCGCCGTCTCGGGGTCGGTGGCGGTGCGGGCCGCTTCCATGCGGGCGGTGACCTCGTCGTTCGAGTAGGCGCTCCAGTTGAAGACGCCGCCGCGATCCTCGGGCAGCATGAACAGCGAGGGGTAGCCGATCACGCCCGGGGTCTCGAGGTAGCCCTGCGTGGCGACGAAGTCGATGCCGTCGCGGGCGCCCGGGTCGTAGAACATGGCGCCGAAGTCGGCGGGCTGCATCTCGTCGATCTCGATGTCGAGCCCGATGCTCTTGCCCGCGCTCTGGATGATCGCGGCGGTCTGCTGGAACTCCTTGGCGCCCGCGGGGATCGCGACCACGAGGGGTCGGCTCACGTCTTCGCCGCTCTGCTCGATGAGCTGCTCGGCCCGCTCAAGGTCGACCTCGGGGGCGTCGAGTTCGTCGTAGGCCGCCTGGTAGACGCTGCTCGCCTCGGATTCGCCGAAGGTGAAGGGCGGCACGATGGTCTTCTGCACCTCGCCGAGCCCGTTCAGCACGGTGTCGATGTACTTCTCGCGGTCGATGGCGAGGCTGAGCGCCTGGCGGATCGCGGGGTTGGCGGCGGGGCCCTCTGCGGTCGCGGGGCCGAAGCTGAACGACGCGGTGGAGGGGCCGAGGATCAGGCTGCCGGCGCCCTCGCCCTCGAAGGTGCTGCGCGATCCGGGCGGCACGTTGTAGGCGCCGTCGATCTCGCCCTGGGCGAGCGCGGTCGAGAGGGTCGACCCGTCGGTGACGAAGACGTACTTGAGCGTCTGCACGAGCGGGGCGCCGCCCCAGTAGTGCTCGTTCGCGGTGGTGACGATCTCGCTGCCCGGCTTCCAACCGCCCTGCTCGAGCTGGTAGGGGCCGGTGCACATGAGGCCGCCCTCGGAGGTGCCGAGGGCGGGGCCGGCCTGCTCGCCGTAGGCCCGGCTCATCACGGCGCCGGCGCCGCCCGCGATGGCGTCGCGGAAGGCGGAGTCGGGGCGTTGAAGCGCACGGTGACCTCGAGGTCGCCGGTCTGCTCGATGCTCGAGATGAGCACGAAGGCGGCGTACCACTGGGAGGAGGGGTTCTGGCCGCGCTGCAGGCTGTAGACGACGTCGTCGGCCGTGAGCGGGGTGCCGTCCCAGAAGGTGACGTCGTCGCGCAGCTTGATGACGAACGTGACGGGATCGGCCCAGTCCGCGCTCTCCGCGACGCCGGGAGCGATCGAGAAGTCGGGCTGCAGCTGCAGCAGGTTCTCGCAGAGGTTGGGGATGATCACGGTCGCCGAGGAACCGGGATCGAGCGTCGCGGGCTCCCCCTCGACGACCGACCACACGACCTCGTCGACCGGGTTCTCGCCGGCGGGCAGCGCGGTGACGAGTTGCGTCTCGTCGATCGCCTCGCGATTGTCGGCGGTGCCGCCCTCGCGGGGCGCACAGGCGGTGACGGCGAAGAGCGCCGCTGTTCCGAGCGCCAGTCCTACGACCAGTCCGCTTCGTTTCATGGTTCCGTCCTTTCGGAATCGCTTCGGGGTGGATCGTCGGTGATCCGTCCCCTCGTCATCATAATACAACGCTGTTGTCTATCAATGTTGCATTTTGGTTTCGCTGCTCGCTAGGCTCGCGATATGCCCAAGGACATCGACCGCGAAGCACGCCTGCAGGCCATCGCCGAGGCCACGATCCGCGTTGCGCGCAGCGCCGGCGCGAACGCCGTCACCATTCGGGCGGTCGCCCGCGAGCTCGGCGGGTCCACCACCCTCGTCACGAACTACCTGCCCTCGCGGGCAGAGCTCATCCTCAACGTGCTCGACCGCGCGAGCGCGCGCTGGCGCGCCGAGTACGAGGGCGCCGCCGACGGCCTCTCGCCGGTCGAGCGCTTCGAGGCGCTCGTCTCGTGGGAGCCCGAGCCCGACGAGGTCGAGCCCGTGCTGCGCGCCCTGATCCTCGAGATCGTGGCCAATGCCGAGACCGAACCCGCCCTGCGCGACGCCCTGCGCCGAGAATCTGAGGCGTACCGCACCGTGCTGCACCGCGCTGCCCGCGAGGCCGGCTACGCCGACCCCGCACTCGCGACCGAGCTGGGCTACCTGCTGCTGCGCGGCTCCTACTTCGCGAACGCCGAGGATCCCGCCTACTGGCACGCGGCGCGCACCCGGGAGATCACGCTCTCGGCGCTGCGCGCCCTGCCGCGCGGACGCTGAGCCGGCGCCCATCCCCGCGCCGCCCCGGGCTCCGATCCCGATCCCGATCCCGATCCCGCGCATCATCGCACCGCGAAGACCCTGATGCACACCTGCGGCTCGCCGGCCCCGCCCTCGCCGTCGCGGGCGAGGCCGATGAACTGGTGCTCGGCGAGCCAGCGATGCGCGGGGGCGTCGGTCTGGAATACCGGAGCCGTGCGGAAGTACAGGCCCGGGTCACTCTCGGGCACCGCCTCGCCGCGCTCCATGCGCGCCATCACCTCGTCGGTGGCGCGGAAGTAGCCGCGGTTGAGCACGTCGATCACGGCGCCGTCGTCGGCGCGGATGAGGTAGCGGGCCTCGAGCTGCGCGGTTCCCGAGCGCTCGACCGCCCAGTCGCCGCCGCCCGCGAGCACCTCTCCGTTCAAGCGGGGCCCGGTCACGCTGCCGCCCGAGATCGGAGTGAAGGTGAGCAGTTCGTCGGCCCCGCGGCCGATGCGCAGATCGGGATCGACCGTCGCGCGGATCTCGAAGACGTACTCGAGGGTCGGCGCCGGCAGTTCACCGGGGGCGCGGGCGGCTGCGGGCGCCGTTGCGGTTGCGGCGGTCATGCGAGTGCTCCTTCCAGCACGGGGATGTCGATGGCGAGGGCGTCGGCCCCGCCGATCACGATGGTCTGCGTGTTGGTGCGCATCCGCTCCCCCTCGGTCCAGGGGTCCGCACCCGTGCCGGGTTGCGGCAGGAACTCCGGGTAGTCGCTGCTCGACACGTGCACCCGCAGTTGGTGACCGGCGCGCAGCCGATAGCCCACGTGGCCGAGGTCGATGGCGAGCGTCTCGGCACGCGTCGCGTCGCGCAGCTGCAGCTGACCGCGCGCGATCCTGAGCGCCGTGCCGTCGGGCGCCACGTCGAGCAGCCGCACGAAGCAGTCGGCGACGGGGCCGCTCGAGCGCAGCCGCACGCGCGCCTCGACCGGGCCCGCCAGATCGACGTCGCAGGGCTGCACCGGCGCCTCGAAGACGAGCACGTCGTCGCGGGCGCCGATGGGCGCCTCGTCGGGCAGGTGCAGCAGGTACGAGAACGCGTCGGGCACGCTCGAGGGCACCGGGTCGGCGGGGTCGTGCCGCCAGCTCGCCTCGCCCGCCTCCGCCGGACGCTCGGCGGCGAGACCGCCCCGCGGCGTCGCGAAGCGCGTCTCGACGCGCACCCCGGCGGGCGGCCAGGCGTCGGCGATCCGCATCTCCCCCGCGTCCCCCTCGTCGCTGGCCGCCAGGTTCCAGCTCACCCGCGGCACATCGGCCGGCGAACCGTTGCCGCGCACGAACACCTCGAAGAAGGCGAGCGCCGGATCGAGCGTGCGGGGGAGCAGCGCACGGATCTGCGCCACGCTGCGCTGCTCGACCCGGTCGGCGGCGCGCTCGACCAGGCGGAAGCTCTCATGGTCGATCGGCTCGATGCGCAGGTAGTGGAGAGCATCCCAGTTCGGGTGCTCGCGGATCGTGTCGACGTCGGCCCACGAGAGCGGCGCGCAGTTGTCCCACCAGCCGATCGTGTGCAGCGCCGAAACGGAACGGCCCGCGAACGGGTCGCCCTGCGGGAAGCGCGGCAGGGTCACCGGGTGCGGCGCCCACTGATCGTAGGAGCGGGATCGCGAGCCGGCGTGCGCCATGAACGCCTCGGCCTGCGCCGCGAAGTCCCCGCGCGACCAGTCGGGCTCCCACAGCCAGGTGTCGGGCCCGTGGAAGTGGGTGAGCGGGTAGAGGTTGGTGATCGCCCACTCGACGGGACGCGTGCGATCGCCCGGGCGCCGGTGCACGGGCTCGCCCAACTGCGTGCCGGTCACCCGGGGGGGGCGATCGCCCTGAGCGCGGGATGGCCGCTCGCGGCCGCCGCCCACTGCGTGTAGCCGTAGTAGCTGTCGCCCCACATCGCGACGCGGCCGTTCGACCAGGGCTGCTGTACGATCCAGTCGAGGGTGTCGGAGCCGTCGCGCACCTCGTTCACGAAGAGCAGCGCCTCCCCCTCCGAGCGGAACTTGCCGCGCACGTCCTGCGCCACCACCCGGTAGCCGTGCCGCGTGAAGTACTCGGCGATCAGCGGGATGAAGGTGTACTCGCCGCTCTTGTCGTAGGGCAGGCGGATCAGGATCGTGTCGCCGGGGGTCTCGTCGAGCGCGCCCGTCTGCGCGGCGCCCGTCTGCGCGGGGTCCGCGTCCGGCGCCGGCCGCTCCGCTCCCTCCGGCCGATCCGCGTCCGTCGATCGCGAGCCCCCTGCCCGCGGCAGGTAGACGTCGGTCGCCAGGCGCACCCCGTCGCGCATGCGCACCCGCTCCTCGCGGGCGAGCTCGCTCACGGGCGCGGGGCCGAGGCGGTGGTACTGCGTCGTCATATCACTCCTTCGGGATGGGGCTCCGGGTCTCGCCGCCGCGAGGGCGCCGGTCTCGCGAGAGCGTGCCCTTCTCGCGAACGGGTGCCTGCTCTCGCGCCCGGGATGCCTCCCCTCGCGACCACGGCACCCCTCGTCACGAGAGCATCCTCACGGCGAGACCGCCCTCCGGACCAGCCGGGTGAGAACCAAGGTAGGGGCGCTTCCGTAATTAGTCAAGTCCGACTAGACAATTTTTGTTCGCGGCGAGATCCCGCTATTCTTCGGGGAGGCACCGCGGGCTTCGCGGCGCCCGCACTCACCCCGGGAGGAGCGCGCATGGCACGCCCATCGGTCGCCGACGAGCGCCGCGAGCAGATCATCGAGGCGACCCTGCGCACCATCTCCGAGCACGGCATCAGCGGCACCACGCTCGACCGCATCGCCGACGCGGCGGGCATGTCGCGCGGGCACGTGCGCCACTTCGTCGGCAACCGGGATCGCCTGCTGCTCGACACCGCGCGCGCCTTCTACGCCGACGAGAACGGGCGGCCCGCGATCCTGCCCGCCGCCGTCGCCAGCCTCGACGGCGCGCTCGACTACCTCTTCGGCACCGAGTTCGCGGCGTCCAGCTCGGAGAACGCGATCGTGCTCGCCTTCGTGGAGCTCGCGCGCTCCACCCCCGAGATCGCCGAGGTGCTCGCCGCCGCCTACTCGTCGACGCGCGAGCGACTCGCCGCCTACATCGCCGAAGCGAAGCACGGCGCGCCGGAGGCGGCCCGCGACGCCGCCGCGCAGGGTGTGCTCTCCGCCGCCCTCGGCAACGTGTTCATCGGCGACTTCGACCGCGACGAGGGCCGCACGGCCCGCGCGCGCGCCGCGGTCGACGCGCTGCTCGCGGCACTCTAGCGACCCGACCCGATCCGCGGCCCCGGCCGAGCCCCACCCGCCGCGCTCCAGCGACCCAACCCGATCCGCAGCACCGAAAGGCGGGTTTCGCATGCCTTCCCGGGCCGGCGCATGCGTTTTCCGCCTCTCGACGAGGTCGAGCCGTCGCGGGAGGTCCCCGCTCTCGCCGCCGGCTGCCGCCTAGCGCGCGGCGAGCCCGTCGATGAGGCGGGCGAACGCGGCGAAGGCGCGATCCGCGTCCCGGTCCCCCGCGGCGACCCCCATCGCGGCCTCGCGCATCGCGCCGACCAGCAGCGCGGCCACCGCGTCGGCGTCGACCGCGGGGTCGACCTCTCCCGCGGCCTGCGCGGCCTCGAGCGCCTCGCGGATCATCACGATGCTCGCGCCCGAGCCGATGCCGCGCTCGGCGCCGTCGACGATGAGCGTGGGGCCCGACACGTTGTAGAAGTGGCCGATGCGGGGGTCGTCGGCCAGGTCGAACATGGCCCGGGCATGGGCGACGAGCCGCCCTCGCCAGTCGCTCGCCGCCGACACCGCGGCGCGGGTGCGCTCGACGAGCCCGTACCCGAGGCGGGCGTATGCGGCGCGCAGCAGCTCGTCGCGACCGCCGGGGAAGTAGGCGTAGACGGTGCCGCGCGACACCCCCGACTCGGCCGAGACCCGGTCAATCGTGGTGTCGGCGAGGCCGCTCTGACCGATGACGGCGAGCACGGCCTCGACGAGCTCTTCGCGGGTGCGCTGCTGCCGCCGCTCGCGCAGCGTGGAGGGTGCGGGGGTCGCGGACTGCATCCCCTCAGTCTAGGAGCAGAACCCCGCACTTGTGTACTCCGAGTTCAGTTTCTATACTCAGCGTATAGCTTTCTGTCGAGGGCGCGAGCCCGACAGCCTCCGCCGGAAGGAACCGCATGATCACCGTCGATCTCACCGCCGCCGCAGAGCTCGCGCGCGAAGCCCTCGCCGAGTACGACCTCGACCCCTCGGCCGAGCTCGCCCTGCTCAAGCAGCGCGAGAACTTCGTGTTCTCGCTCAGCGACGGCGGCACCGACTACGTGCTGCGCGTGCACCGCCGGGGCTACCACACCGACGACGAGCTCGGCTGCGAGCTCGACTTCGTGCGCGCGCTGCACGGCGAGGGCGTCGCGGTGCCCGACTTCGTCACGGCGCGCGACGGGCGCGGCTTCTGCGTGGTCGGGCGCGAGCACGCCGCCGGCGTCCACCAGGTCGACCTGCAGCACCTCATCCCGAACCGCGGCAGCTTCGGCGACGAGCGCACGGCGGTCGCCGGCACCGCCGACCTCGACCCGGCCGACTTCGCCGAGCTCGGCCGACTCGCAGCCGAGGTGCACCGCGCCACCGAGCAGTCGGGCTACACGATGGCGGTGCCCCGCGACGATTGGGATCTCGACGGGCTCGTCGGCCCGCAGCCCGCCTGGGGCGATCCGCTGCGGATCGAGGAGCTGCAGGGCGAGGATCGCGAGGCCGTGGTCGCCGCGATCGGGCGGATTCGCGAGGTGCTCGGCGCGTACGGCACCCCCGAGCACCGCTTCGGCCCGATCCACGCCGACCTCACCCCCGAGAACGTGCTGCGCACGGCCGACGGCCTCGTGCTCATCGACTTCGACGACTTCGCCGCCGGGTGGCACCTCTTCGACCTCGCGACCGCGCTCTACTTCTTCACCCCGCACCCCCGCTACGGCGAGTACCGCGACGCCCTCTTCGCGGGGTACGAGTCGGTGCGCCCGCTCGACGCGGCCGACCACGAGGTGTTTCCCGCGATCCTGCTGGCCCGCGGCCTCACCTACCTCGGCTGGTCGGCCGATCGCCGCGGCGAGCCGACCGCCGAGTGGCACGCCACCACCGTGCTGCCGAACATCGTGCGCCTCTCGCGCGAGCTCGTGTCCGTCTGACCCCACCATCAAGGAGCACCGCATGACCTCGAACGTCGAACTCATCGAGCGCCGCAATCGCACCATCGGCCCCTACTCGCCGCTGTTCTACACCGAGCCGCTGCAGTTCGTGTCGGCGAAGGGCGTCTGGTTCACCGAGGCGAGCGGCGACCGCTACCTCGACGGCTACAACAACGTGCCGCACGTGGGCCACTGCAACGAACGGGTCGTGTCGGCGCTGGCCCAGCAGGCCGCGACCCTCAACGTGCACACGCGCTACCTCAACGAGCGAGTGATCGACTACTCCGAGCACCTGCTCTCGACCTTCGACACCGGCCTCGACCGCGTGTTCTTCGGCAACTCGGGATCCGAGGCCAACGAGCTGGCGATCCGCATCTCCCGCCAACTGACGGGCAGCACCGGCATGATCGTGTCCGATTACAGCTACCACGGCACCACGATCACGCTCGCGGGGCTCACCACGGGCCTGAAGACGGCGACGCCGCTCGACCCGAACGTGCGCGCGCTGCGGATCCCGGATCTGGATCGCGATCCGCGCCCCGAGGCGGAGGTGCTCGCGGAGACGCTCGCCGATCTCAACGGGGCTATCGCCTCGCTGCAGGAGGCCGGCTACGGCGTGGCCGCCTGTCTCTTCGACCCCCTGTTCTCGACCGAGGGCATGCCCCGCCTACCCGAGGGGCTCGTGCAGGGCATCGTGTCGCGGGTGCGGGCCGCGGGCGGCATGGTGATCGCCGACGAGGTGCAGAGCGGCTTCGGCCGCACCGGCACCCACATGTGGGGCCACCAGTACGCCGGCATGGACGCCGACCTCGTGACCATGGGCAAGCCGATGGGCAACGGGCACCCGATGTCGGCGGTCGTGACGAGCGAGGCCGTGCTCGACGCGTTCGGCTCGACCAACGAGTTCTTCAACACCTTCGCCGGCAACCCCGTGTCGGCGGCGGTCGGAGAGGCCGTGCTGATCGAGATGGCTGAGGAGGGCCTCATGGCCCGGGCGAAGACGCTCGGCGATGAGGCCGCGGCCCGCTTCCGCGGATTCGCCGACCAGTACGACTTCGTGCGCTCGGCGAAAGGCGTGGGCATGTTCCTCGGCCTCGACTTCGCGGTCGACGGCGAGCCCGCTCCGCAGCTCGCGAAGCAGGTCGTCGAGGCGATGAAGACCCGCAAGGTGCTCATCTCGCGCATCGGCCGCGACGAGAGCGTGCTGAAGGTGCGCCCGCCGCTCGCGTTCAGCGAGACGGAGCTGCCGATCCTGCTCGGCGCTCTCGAGGAGGCCCTCGCCGAGGTTTAGGAGGTATCCTCTCGGCTAAAGGGTGTTGCATCAAAGGCGTTGCATCATGAGAAAGGTGACTGGCATGCCGACTGCAGAACAGTAGAACGCGTCTCGCGCAGAGACCCGGCCGACCCAGGTCGAGAGCCTCGGCGTGTTCCGCCGCATGATCTCGACCTCGTTCGTGCCGCTCGAGATCAGCGCGGAGCGCAGCGGCCCGTTCGCTGCGCGGCTGTGCTCGGCCGACGCCGACGACGTCGTGTTCACCGAGGTCGCGGCGAAGCCGCACCTCGTGGAGCGCACCCCCGAGACGATCGCGAACGGCGGCAGCGGCTACTACAAGGTGAGCCTGCTGCTGTCGGGCAGCAGCATCCTGGTGCAGGACGGCAAGGAGCTCGTGATGCGGCCCGGGGACCTCTCGGTGTACGACACGTCGCGGCCCTACTCGCTGCTGTTCGGCGAGGACTTCCGCAACCTCATCATGATGTTCCCGAAGGATCGGCTCGAGCTGCCGAGCGCGTTCACGGAGCAGCTGACCGCGGTCTCGCTCAGCCAGGAGCACCGGGGCGTCGCCCCCGTGATCACGGCGTTCCTATCGCAGTTCCCCGCGCAGCTCGCCCACCTCTCGGACCCGGTGCGCGCGAAGCTCGCCCACACGAGTCTCGACCTCATGGGCACGCTCTTCTCGAGCATTCTCGACGCCGAGCCGGGCCAGCGCGATCCGCATCAGGTGCTGCTGCAGAAGATCTACAGCTACATCGATCTGCACCTGTCGTCGACGGATCTCTCGCCGGGCAGCATCGCAGCGGCCCACTACATCTCGACGCGGCACCTGCACTCGCTGTTCCGGCAGGCCGACACCACGGTGTCGACCTGGATCCGCGAGCGCCGTCTCGAACGCTGCCGCGCCGACCTGCTCGATCCCGTGCTCAGCGACCGCACGGTCTCGGCGATCGCCTCCCGCTGGGGCTTCACCGATGCCGCGCACTTCAGCCGCGTGTTCAAGTCGGCGTACGGCGTCTCGCCGAGCGATCTGCGGCGCGTCTAGCGCGCTCGCCCAGAGGCCTCCCCGAGCGGTTCCGACCGCCCGGGGAGGCCTCTGTCGCGCTCCCCTCCCCGCGGGTCGCGCGCTTCCGCCGCACCCCGCGCGGACCGGACCGAAACCGAGTCGTGATACTCGTTGACCGGTAGCGCACGAAGGTTGTCGTAGGCGGTGCTCGCCGCACACCGAAGCCCTCCGACTCTCTACATTGAGAATCGTATTCCGGATACCGCGGCCTCCGCGGCCATTTCCGACTTCATCAAAGGAGACGAAGAAGAATGACCGATGCACAGATCGCCGACCTCCGCGACGAGCGCCGCGGCGTCGACGAGTGGGCCACGTACGACGAGTTCGCCGCGGGCATCGACACCTACCGCCTGCCGAACGTGTCGCTCGAGGGCCGCAGACTGGCGCTCACCCTCGACGACGGCAGCACCCTCACCGCGCGGTTCGACGCCGAGACGGCGACGTGGAGCGCGAGCGGCGTCATCGGCGCGAGCGACGCGCGCGACCCCTACGACGCCGTGCAGGTGCGCAAGGACGTCTTCTTCCTCAACCTGCCGCTGGAGTCGCGCGAGCGCGAGGCCGTGACGATCGTCTGGTCTGAGCGCACCGGCCGCGGCATCGTCGCCCACTCGCACATCGACGCCGAGCGCGTCGAGGGCGAGCCGCAGGTGAAGCAGGACTTCTACGCCGTTCAGCTCGACGGCGGCGAG
The DNA here is from genome assembly GCF_004028235.1 of Leucobacter muris. Lineage (NCBI taxonomy): Bacteria > Bacillati > Actinomycetota > Actinomycetes > Micrococcales > Microbacteriaceae > Leucobacter > Leucobacter muris. The sequence goes on from NZ_CP035037.1 coordinate 2,154,465, forward strand.
GCGAGCGGCGACACCCCCGCGGAGTCGCGCGACCTGATCGGCATGCGCAACCTCTACCGCTACAGCCCCGAGCACCTGTACGAGCACGTGTACATGTCGACCGAGCGCTACGCCTGGCAGAACCTGCAGGGCGTGCAGCGCGGGCACGGCGACATGGACCTCTCGACCGTCTGGAAGCTCGACGAGGGCCTCTATCTCTTCTGCTTCCGCGAGTTCCGCATCTCGGTCGCGAGCGTCTGGCTGCACGACCTCGGCTACAACCTCATGACCACCGGCATCTTCCTCGGCATCAACGGCCGCGGCGAGTCCGAGCACTCGCGCGCAGGCGGCCACATCTACCCGCTCGGCACCGTCAAGTACCCCGACGTGCAGCCGGTCTGATCCCGATCTTCACCTCCCCCCTTCACCCATCCGAGAGGACACACCATGAAATCACGCATCCTGGGCGCCGCCGCGCTGACCGCGGCGGCCGCACTCGTGCTGAGCGGCTGCGCGGGCAGCGACGGCGGCGGTGAGGGCGCGCCGATCAAACTCGGCTCCGTCAACACCATCAGCGGCCCCGCCACGTTCCCCGAGGCCTCCGAGGCGGCTGCGGCCGTCTTCGACAAGGTCAACGCCGACGGCGGCATCAACGGGCGCCAGATCGAGTACAAGGTCACCGACGACAAGGCCGATCCGGCAACCGCCACCGCCTCCGCGCGCGAACTGGTCGGCAGCGACGAAGTGGTCGCTCTCGTCGGCGGCGCGTCGCTGCTCGACTGCGAGATCAACGCGAAGTACTACGAGCAGGAGAACGTGCGCTCGATCCAGGGCATCGGCGTCGACCCCGGCTGCTTCAACTCCCCGAACATCGCGCCGGCCAACATCGGCCCGTTCAACGACACCACGCTCACGATGCTCTACGGCTCCGAGGAGCTCGGCCTCGAGAACCTCTGCGTGCTGACGAGCGTCATCGGCTCGACCGGCCCCGCCTACCAGGCCGGCGTCGACCGCTGGAGCGACATCACCGGCAAGGAGCCGCTGTACGTCGACGACACAGTTCCCTACGGCGGCGCCGACTACACCCCCTACGTGGTGAAGGCGCGCGAGGCCGGCTGCGACGGCATCGTGACCAACAACGTCGAGCCCGACGCCATCGGCATGCTCAAGGCCGCGAACCAGCAGGGCTGGGACGACGTCACCTTCCTGATGCTCACCTCGGTGTACAGCGAGAGCTTCGCGCAGGCCGTGTCGAACAGCGCGGCCGGCGTCTACGTGCCCGCCGAGTTCTACCCCTTCACCGAGGACAGCGACGTGAACGCCGACTGGAAGGCGCTGATGGAGGAGAACGGCATCACGCTCACCTCGTTCAGCCAGGGCGGCTACCTCGCCGCGACCTTCATGGTCGAGGTGCTCGAGAGCATCGAGGGCGACATCACCCGCGAGAGCGTCAACGAGGCGCTCGCGAACATGGATCCCCTCGACAACCCGATGATCGCCTACCCCTACCAGTTCGACAAGATCGCCGCTCAGGACTACGAGCCGGGCGGCTGGCCCGTCACCCTGAAGTCGGGCACCAACGCCTGGGAGAAGGCGGCCGACGACTGGCTGATGATCCCGGCGAGCTGATGCTCCGCGCCCTGAGCCGCTCGCGGGGGCCGATCCCCACGACGGGCTCAGGGTCAGACTCACCCGGTGCGGCTGGAGCGCTTCGCTCCAGCCGCACCGGGCACCTCCGTTTCAGATCTCGAAGGATTCCCATGCTTCTCACTTCCCATCGCGCACCGGGGAGGCGGCCGTGAACGGCGGGGCCCTGCTGCAGGGCGCGCTCTCGGGCCTCGCCGCCGGCGGCGTGTACGCCGTGTTCGCGGTCACGCTCACCCTCATGTCGCGCCTCGTGCGCGTCGTCAACTTCGCGCAGGCCGCGACCGGCATGTTCGCCGCGTTCGTCGCCGTCTGGTTCGCCAGCAAGCTCGGCATGCCCGTCTGGCTCGCGACGATCGCGGGCATCCTGGTGGGTGCGCTGCTCGCCGCCATCATCGGCTGGATCGCGGCGACCTGGCTCTCGGACGCCGACCTCTCGACCCGCTCGGCGATGACCGTGGGACCCTTCCTGCTGCTGATGTCGCTCTCGTACATCCTGTTCGGCAACAAGCCGCAGCCCTTCGCGCCCATCTTCAACGGCCCCGCGTTCACGGTCACCGGCGTCGTGGTGAGCTGGGTCACCGTCATCACCGTCTCGCTCGCGATCCTGGTCGCGGTCGCCGCGGCGCTCGTGCTGCGCAAGACGACCATCGGCACCAAGCTGCGCGCGCTCTCCGACCGCCCCACCACGGCCGAGCTCATCGGCATCTCGTCGAAGCCGCTGGCCATCGGGGTATGGGCGGTGACGGGCGCGATCAGCGCCGTCACGATCCTCATCATCGCGCCGACGCAGTCGAACGACGCGGTGACCCTCTCGATGCTCATCATCCCCGCCGCCGCGGCGGCGCTGCTCGGCGGCTTCAAGCGCCTCGATCTCGCGGTCGTCGGCGGTCTGCTGCTCGGCCTCATCAACGGCATGGTCGCGCAGATCAACGAGCTGGCGCTCGTTCGCAACTTCGTGCCGCTCATCTTCATCGTCATCCTGCTGCTGTGGTCGCAGCGAAAGGAGGTGTGGGATGCTGCTCGCTAATCGGCGCCTGCGCCATGTTCTGCCCATCGCCATCGCGATCCTCGGGATCGGCATCGGCTGGGCGCTGAGCGTCGGGCTCTCCGGCTACGTCGTGTACCTGGCCATCAGCATGGTCACCGCGACGATCTCGCTGCTCGGTCTCGGCATCGTCACCGGGTCGGCCGGGATCATCGCGCTCTGCCAGCTCACCTTCAGCGCGATCGGCGCGTGGGTGGTCACATTCCTCAACAAGAACGAGGCCCCCGGCGGTTTCATCGTCTGGCTGCTCGCGGGGGCGGTCGTGGCCGCAGTCGCGGGCGTGCTGCTCGGCCTGCCCGCACTGAATTGGCCTGGTTTGAGTTCCGATCTTTATACAAGGATGGAACTACGATGCCAAGCAAATATGACCCTGAACTTCGCCAGCGCGCACTTCGGATGCTCGCCGAAGCCCGTCCCGAGCACGAGTCGCTGACCGCGGCCTGCCGACACGTCGGTGGGCTCCTCGGAGTGAGCCCGGAGACGCTGCGCGTGTGGCAGCGCCGCTACGACATCGATACCGGCGCGAAGCCTGGCACCTCGATCGATATGGCCCAGGAGAACCGGCGGTTACGCCGCGAGGTGAGCGAGCTCCGTAAGGCCAACGAGGTACTCAAAGCCGCGAGCGTGTTTTTCGCGAAGGAACTCGACCGGCCACGAACGAAATGATCAGATTCATCGACGAGTACCGTGATCGTTTCGGGGTCGAGTTCCTCTGTCGTACGCTGCGTGCGGCAGTTCGTGGGTTCCTCACCTCCCGCGGATACCGGGCCGCGAAAGCCCGGTCGGCCTCAGCCAGGCAGCTGCGCGACGAGTTGCTCCTCCCTGAGATCCGGCGGCTCCACGCGAAGCACTATGGCGTGTACGGGCGCCGGAAGATGCATGCCCTGCTGAAGCGTGAGGGGTGGAAGATCGGCCGCGACCAGACCGAGCGTCTGATGCGGCTCGCCGGCGTGCGCGGGGTACGGAAATCAAAGCGCGTGTTCACCACACGCCCTAACAAAACGGCGGCACTGCCTGCCGATCTCGTCAACCGGAGATTCGCCGCTGACGGGCCGCGCAAGCTCTGGGTGTGCGACGTGACCTACGTCGCCACCTGGTCTGGGTTCGCCTATGTCGCGTTCGTCACTGACGTGTACTCGCGCAGAATCGTGGGCTGGAATGTCGCTGCGACGCTGAAATCTGAGGTTCTGCCGATGCAGGCACTCGATATGGCTGCGTGGCAATCGGGCGGCAGGCTCGATGGCCTGATCCATCACGCCGATCACGGGTCGAATTACACCGCCATGGTCTATACGGATCGCATTGCGGAACTCGGAGCAGTGCCCTCGACCGGGACGGTCGGCGACAGTTTTGACAATGCCATGGCTGAGGCGGTCAACAACCTCTACAAGACCGAACTGATCCGACAGCAGGGCCCCTGGCGGACGGTTGAGCAGGTCGAACTCGCGACCCTCGAATACGTGTGGTGGTGGAACCATGAGCGCCTTCACGGGGAGCTCGATATGCGTACCCCGATCGAGGTCGAGCAGGCCTACTATACTGAGGCCGAGGAACTTCTGTCACCGACAGGTTGACAGGAAAACCGGTCGGAACTCAAACCAGGCCAATTCACACTGCGCCTGCGCGGCGTGAACCTCGCGGTCGTCACGCTCGGCGCCGCCGCGGCGGTCGACGTGCTGCTCGTGCAGACCCAGTTCCCCGGGCAGCAGGAGGGGCTCTCGGTCGAGCGCCCCGGCCTGTTCTCGAGCGACCGCGAGTACTTCTTCTTCGCGATGATCGTGCTCGTCGTCTGCATCTACCTGGTGTTCCTGCTGCAGCGCAGCCGGGCCGGCAGCAGCTGGAAGGCCGTGGCCTTCTCGGAGCGCGGCACCGCGGCGGTCGGCCAGAGCGTGCGCATGGCGAAGCTCTCGGCGTTCGCGGTGAGCGCCGCCCTCGGCGGCGTCTCGGGCGGCCTGCTCGCGGGCCAGGTGGGCATTCCCTACGCCTCGAGCTTCACGCCCATCATGTCGATCGCGTTCTACATCCTCGCGGTGATGAGCGGCACCTACCTCATCGACATGGCCATCTTCGGCGGCGTGCTGTGGGTGCTCGTGCCCGAGCTGCTGAAGCGCTGGGGCGTGCCTCAGGACTGGGGCTTCGTGATCTTCGGCCTGCTCGGCATCCAGGCGATCACGGGCGGCTCGAACCTCGGCGAGGTGATCCGCAGCGGCTTCCGCGCTCGCGCGAGGAAACGGCGCGCCGCGCGGGTCGAGACCGCCTCGAACGAGGTGGGGACGACGGCGCTCGACGTGTTCGCGGTGCCCGAGGCCGCCGAGCCGATCCCCGCCGATGCGGCGCCGGTGCTCGAGGTGCGCGGCCTGGGCGTGCAGTTCGGCAGCCTCAAGGCGAACGACGACGTGTCGCTGCAGGTGCGGCCGCGCTCCATCATGGGCCTCATCGGGCCGAACGGCGCCGGCAAGTCGACCTTCGTCGACGCGGTGAGCGGCTTCCTGCCCCAGCACACCGGCACCGTGCTGCTCGACGGCGAGGACATCACGCGGCTCTCCCCGGTGGCCCGCGCCCGCAAGGGCCTGCGCCGCACCTTCCAGCAGGATCGGGTGCCGCCGCAGCTGTCGGTCGAGGCGTACGTGCGCTTCGTGGCGCGCCAGCGCCTCGACCACGACGAGCTCGCCGATGCCCTCGCGTTCCTCGGCTGCCCTCCCCCGGAGGAGCAGCTGGCGAACGTCGACGTGGGCACGCGCCGGCTCATCGAGGTCGCCGCGGCGGTGCTGTCTGGCCCGCGCGTGCTGATCCTCGACGAGCCGGCGGCGGGTCTCTCCCACGAGGAGCACCTGCAGTTCGGCCACCGTCTCACTCGGATCCCGTCGCGCTTCGACACCGCGATCGTGGTCATCGAGCACGACCTCGATCTGGTGCGCTCGGTGTGCACCGAGCTCACCGTGCTCGACTTCGGCAAGGTGCTCGCTCAGGGCCCGACGCGCGAGGTGCTGGACGATCCCGCCGTGATCGCGGCCTACATGGGAGATGCGGAGATGACGCAATGAACGAACTGCAACTGAGCGGTGTGACCGTGCGCCGCGGGGCCGGGCCGGTCGTCTCAGAGGTCGATCTCACCCTGCAGGAGGGGCGGATCGTCACCCTCGTGGGGCCGAACGGCGCGGGCAAGACGAGTCTGCTCGAGTCGGTCTCGGGAGTGATCGGGCACGCGAGCGGCGACATCACCGTCGACGGCGAGTCGATCGCGAAGTGGAGCCGGGTGCAGCGCTCGCGCGCGGGCATCGCCCACATCGAACAGGGGCGCGCCATCTTCCCCTCGCTCACCGTGCGCGAGAACCTGCTGCTGACGGCGAAGAACGATGCCGGCGTGCAGGAGGTGATGCAGTCGTTCCCCGAGCTCGAGAAGCGCATCGACTCGCAGTCGGTGCTGCTTTCGGGCGGCGAGCAGCAGATGCTCGTGCTCGCCCGGGCGTTCGCCTCGAAGCCGCGGTTCCTGCTGATCGACGAGATGTCGCTCGGTCTCGCGCCCGTGGTGTTCATGCGGTTGCTGCCGCTGATCCAGCAGATCGCAGCCTCGGGCGTGGGCGTGCTGCTCGTCGAGCAGTTCACGCATCTCGCGCTGGGCATCGCCGACGACGCGATGGTGGTGGCGAGCGGCCGGGTGAGTCACCCGCAGGGTCCGGCGAAGGCGCTCGCCGAGGACGAGGCGCTGCTGCGGCAGGCGTACCTGGGAGGCTGAGCCGCGCCGCCTCCGGCGCGGGTGAGAGATCCGGCTTCGATGAGACCAGTTCCTCGGTTCTGGTCTCACCGAAGCCGGATCTCTCGCGTCAGCGGCCCCTCACACTGCGGCGGCGGTCTTCGTGCGGCGTCCGAACACCGCGAACAGTACACCGCCCGCGATGAGGATCGCGCCCGCGGCACCGATCGTGATGCCGCCAGCACCGCCCAGCACGGGCAGTGCCCCGGCCTCCCGCTGACGGTTCTCGATGCTCACGATCGAGCCCGCGCCCGACGGGTTGCGACCCGGGTGCACAGTGATCTCGATCGGCTCGCCGCTCGCGACGTAGCCCGCCGGAGCGCTCGTCTCCACCAACCAGTACTTCACACCCGCCGGCGACGACTTCAGGCCGCGGATCACCGCGAAACCGTGGTCGGCGCCCTGATCGGCCGTGACGAACGTCTTGCCGTCCTCGCTCACCCCGGAGCCCTCGGCGAACTCCAGCGCACCGGTCACCGGCAGGCCCGCTTCCACCTGCGCCACCGCGTCGCGGGCGGCGCCCTCGGACTCGAACACCTGGAACCCCGCGCCCGCGAGCCGATCCGCCTGTTCGGCGGGATCGCCACCCTCGATCATCCTGTTCACCCGCGCCGAGCCCCAGTACGTCCGGGTGGTAGACGCGTTCAGGTGCTCGTCGTTCAGCCAGAGCGCCGCGTTGTTCGCGAGCTCTCCCCTCGTCGGCACCGAGGCGACGCGGGTCGCGAGCGTGAAGTCGACCTGAGCCCCGTCCCCCGCCGTGCGCAGCGCGTCGAGCCCGGGCTGCTCCATCCGCATCCAGACGCTCGTGGGTGACGGCTCGATCGTGAAGTCGCCGGGCGCCGAGAGCTCGATCGGCGGGCCGGCGGTCGGCCGAATCGTGACGGTCGGCGCAGGATCGTCGGCGTAGACGAGACCGGAGGGGAGGATGTCCAGCACCTCGTACTGATGCGGCGCGGGCGTCACGTGCGGCACGTTGCCGGTGATCGTCCACTTCACGAGATCGCCGAGCGCGTGCGCGGCGCCGTCGTCGACCGTCTTCACGACCCCCGGGGCGATCGCCTTCGGGTAGGCGTGAATGTCGTAGTTGAAGACGCCGGGCTGCTGCGTGGGCATCGGCGCCGTGACGAGGAACGGCTGCACGTCGCTCGTCATCGACGCCGGCTTCTCCACCTGCTGCACCAGGTACAGCCCCACGCGAAGCGCGCGGAGCGTGACCGTGCCGGCGGCGGGCCCATCGCCTCCCGTCGTGCCCCGCCACACCGGCACCAGCGTAGGCGAGGCCGCCGCGAGCGCGGCGGGGTCGTCGAGGTAGGGCTGGACCATCGCCCACCCCGCGTCGGTCGTCAGATCGACGGGCACCCCGCCGATCTCGGTGACCCGCTCGAATTCGAACGTGACGCCTTTGACGGGGAACGATCCCATCGGGCAGCGCGGGCAGTTCCGACCCGTCGCCCGGGACGCCAGTCGGCGGTGTCGGCTGGGTCAGCACGTGCACCGTCAGCGTGCCGATCCGATCCGGGTCGATGTCGTCCGGCGCGGCCTGAGCCGCGGGGGCCGCGCCTCCCACCAGCGCGGCCGCGCCGATACCGAGCGCGGCGACAGCCGCGAGCGCAGTGCTCCATCGTGTGCGGGTTCTCGGCATGCGGTCTTCCTCTCGTCGTGCGGGCATCGACGCGCGAGCACCCCGATCCGGGCGTCTCGCACGCGGGCAGGCCCGACCCGGCGATCACGCGCCCGCTCCCCCCGCTTCGGCGCCTCGAGCGGATCACCACTCGTGCGGCCGAGCGCACACACTTCACCTGATGGAGCCATAGCTCGCGCTCAGGATAGCGACGACTTCAACCCCCGCGCACGGCGATAGGAGTTTTCACCCAGCCCCGCTCGGCGCGGGAAGACGGCGCTCACCCGCGCTCGTAGACCGGGGCTCCTCCGAAGAGCGTCAGATCGACGCGCAGCTCGGTGAGGCGCTCGGGGTCGACAGATGCGGGATCGCCGTCGAGCACCACCAGGTCGGCGACCTTGCCGGGCTCGAGCGACCCGCGCCACCGCTCGGCGAAGCTCTGCCTCGCGGCGTTCGTCGTGTACGCGCGCAGTGCCGTCTCGAGGCCGACCCGCTGCTCGGGCCCCGACACCCGGCCCGTCGCCTTCGAGCGGCGCGTCATCATGCCGGCCACGCCCGCGAGCCAGTCCGGCGCGGTGACGGGGGCGTCCGAGCTCGCGCAGAACGTCGCCCCCGACTCCGCGGCCGATCGTGTGGGCCACTGCCTCGCCGAGAGCTCCTCGCCCACCACCGAGTCCATGAGGTCGGTGATCTGGGCCTTGATGCCCGGGTTCATGTTCACGCCGTACCCGCGCTCGCCGAGCTGCGCGAGGCGCTCGTCCGAGATGAAGTCGCCGTGGATCACGTAGTGGCGGGCGTCGTCACGCGGGTGCCGCTCGTTCGCCTCGACGAAGGCGTCGACCGTGATGTCGATGCCGTGATCGCCCGTCACATGCACGCCCGCCTGCAGCCCCAGCCGGTGCACGGCGTCGATCGCCCGGCGCAGCTCGGCCTCCTGCAGCGGCTCCGAGGCACCGTGCACGCAGAGTGCGCCGTGCCCCTGCGACGGCCCGTAAGGCTCGTACATGTACGCGGTCTCGTTGGGAGGCACGCCGTCGGCGAACAGCTTGACGCCGATCACATTCAGCAGCCGCGGGTCGGTCTCGCCGAGACCCGCCTGTTGCTCGCGCACGCGCGTCTCGAGGCGATCCGCCGTCTCCCCCATCGCGAGCGGCAGCATCAGCACCGAGACCCGCGCCGTCAGCTCCCCGCTCGCGACGAGCTCCTCGTAGGCGCGGATCGCGTCGCCCCCGAGCGCCCCGCCGAGCACCCCCTCGCCGCCCGGGCCGAGACCCGGCTCGGTGTACGCCGTGATGCCGAGCGCATTGAGCCGCCGCACCGCGTCGGCGATCGCGCGCTTGCGGGTCTCGTAGTCGGGTCGCGGGATGATCGACTGCACGAGATCCTGCGCTCCCTCGCGCAGGATCCCCGTCGGCTCGCCGCTCTCGTCGCGGTCGATCACGCCGCCGGCGGGCGCGACCGTGTCTCGGTCGACGCCCGCGAGGCGTAGCGCAGCGCTGTTGACGAGCACCATGTGGCCCGAGAAATCGGTGAGGCAGACGGGATGATCGGGCGAGACGCCGTCGATGTCGGAACGGTGCGGGATCGCGCGCTCGCCGTCGAGGCACTCGCGCAGGTAGCCCACGTCCCACCCCTGGCCGACGATCCAGTCGCCCGGCGGGGTCGTGCCGGCGGCGCCCCGCACCGTCTCCACGATCTCGGCGATCGAGCGCACCGCGGGGTACGACAGGTCGAGGGAGTACGGCGGGCTGCCGATGCCCCACGCCGCCCCGTGCAGATGGGAGTCGTCGATGCCGGGGAGCACCGCCCTCCCCGCGAGCTCCACCACGCGGGTTCCCGGCCCGATGAGATCCGAGACCTCGTCGTCGCCGCCCGTCGCGAGCACCGCCCCGTCGCGCAGGGCGATCGCCTGCGCCACGGTGAACCCCTCATCGAGGGTGTAGACCCTGCCGCCCCGCAGTACGGTATCCGCGAACTCCATCACGCCGCCTCCCGCCCTCACATGCCGACGTGCTCGAACGCCAGCGTCGGCAGATCGACCACGTGGGCGCCGCCGTCGGCCATGATCACGGCCCCGGTGATGTACGACGACTCGTCCGAGCCGAGGAAGCGCACCACCGAGGCGATCTCCTCGGGCTCCCCCGCCCGCTTCAGCGGCACGTCGCGGGTCACGCGGCCGTAGGCCTCCTCGCGGCTCGCGATCTCGGGCACGTGCTCCATGAACTCGTCCATCTCGGCGTCGGCCATGGGGGTGCGCGTCCAGCCCGGGCAGACGGCGTTCACGCGCACGCCGTGCACGCCGTAGTCGCGGGCCATCGAGCGGGTGAGGCCGATGAGCGCGTGCTTCGTGGTGGTGTAACCGGCGACCTTCGGGCCCGCGAACACGCCCGCGAGCGACGAGATGACCACGATCTGCCCGCGGCTCTCGATGAGCGACGGCAGCGTCTCGCGTGACATCGTGAACGCCGTCGTCAGGTTCACGGTGATCGACGACTCCCAGGTCTCGTCATCGGTGTCGCCCACCGGGTTGAAGCCGTGACCGCCGGCGTTGGCGATCAGCACGTCGATGCGGCCGAACCGCTCGAGGATCGCGGCGACCGCCGCGCGGGCCGACTCGCCGTCGGCCGCGTCCGCCGCGATCGCTGTGCCGCCGAGCCTCGCGGCGACCTCCTCGATGGGCCCGAGACGGCGGCCGATGAGCACGACGTGCGCGCCCTCGCTCGCGTAGCGCTCGGCGACGGCCGCGCCGATCCCGGTTCCGCCGCCCGTGATGACGACCACTCGTCCCTGAACACCGTCGTTCTGCTCTGCCATGAGGTTCCTTTCGCCCGAGGCCGGTTCTCGCGGGCCTCAGCGCCCGCTCTCCCCTCATCCTGACGGCTTCCCGGCGCGGCGACGAGGGGGTGGGCGCTCGCAGCCCATCACTCTTCCCGCTGAGTCAACTGCGGGGCGCCGTCGCGGACGGCCGCGGAGACCCCGCCGGGGGCATCGTTCCCCCAGCGTCAACCGCACAGCGCCCACGGTCAACGGCGGCCGCGCTTCGAGCTATCCAAATGCCAAGCCGCTTGGGATGCTGAGAAGCGGATGTTCAGATCGGTCCCCACGACGAGGATGTTTTCAATGACGCACGCCCCCGCCAGCCGGCACCTGCCCGACGCCACTCACACCCACGGCAAACGGGTGACCACACTCGAGACGGCCGCGCATCCGCTCGACCCGCTCACGGGCGCCGAGATCGCCGAAGCCCGCCGCATCCTCGCCGAGGCCGACCACTTCACCGAGCACACGCGCGTGCCGCGCATGCTCCCCGTCGACCCCGCGAAGGCCGACCTCGCCGCGTGGCGCCCGGGCGATCCCCTCGACCGCCGCATCCGCGTCACGCTGCTCGACCGCAGCACGGGTGTCGCATCCGAGGCGATCGTCGCCGTCACGCGCGGCGAGATCGACAGCCTGCGGGTGCTGCCCAACACCGAGGAGCCCTACGGCCAGCCGCAGTACCTCTTCGAGGAGTACGAGGACGCCGCCGCGATCGTGAAGGCCTCCCCCGAGTGGCAGGCCGCCATGCGGCGGCGCGGGCTCGAAGCGCACATGGACCTCGCCTTCTGCTCGCCGCTCGCGCCCGGCTTCTTCGCCCGCGACGACGAGGTCGGCCGCCGCATCGTGCGCTCCCACACCTACCTGCGCTTCTCCGAGACCGACAGCCCCTGGGCCCACCCGATCGAGGGCCTCGTCGTGCACGTCGACCTCACCGAGCGCCGCGTGATCCGCATCGACGACGAGGGCGACGTGCCCGTGCCCGAGCAGCACGGCAACTACACCCTCGACGTGCAGGGGCCCGCCCGCACGAGCCTCAAGCCCATCGAGATCACCCAGCCCGAGGGCCCGTCGTTCTCGGTCGACGGCAGCCTCGTGCAGTGGGAGAACTGGAAGTTCCGAGTGGGCTTCACCCAGCAGGAGGGTCTGGTGCTCAACCAGATCTCCTTCCGCGACGGCGACGAGGATCGCTCGGTCGCCCACCGCGCCAGCGTGCCCGAGATGGTCGTGCCCTACGGCGACACCTCGGTGAGCCGCTACTGGATCAGCTACTTCGACGCCGGGGAGTACCTGCTCGGCAAGAACGCGAACTCGCTCGCGCTCGGCTGCGACTGCCTGGGCGTGATCCACTACTTCGACGCGTTCGTGCCCGACGACCACGGCAACCCGGTGAGCATTCCGCAGGCCGTCTGCATGCACGAAGAGGACTACGGCATCCTCTGGAAGCACACCGACCTCGACGGCAACGCCGAGACGCGCCGCAGCCGACGCCTCGTCGTCAGCTACTTCGCCACGATCGGCAACTACGACTACGGCTTCTTCTGGTACTTCTACCTCGACGGCTCGATCCAGGTCGAGGCGAAGGCCACCGGCATCGTCTTCGCGGGCGCCGGCGTGCCCGGATCCGACAACCCGCACGCCCCCGAGATCGCACCCGGCATCTTCACGCCGGTGCACCAGCACCTCTTCTGCGCGCGCATCGACGTCGCCGTCGACGGCGAGGACAACACCCTGCACGAGATCGAGGCTGTGCGCATCCCCACGGGGCCGGACAACCCCCACGGCAACGCGTTCACCTGGTCGGACACGCAGCTGGCGAGCGAGCAGCAGGCGCAGCGCATCGCGAACGGCCTCACAGGCCGCGTCTGGGAGGTGCGATCAGCGCACCGCACGAACGCCGTGGGCAAGCCCACCGCCTACTGGCTGATCCCCGAGGGCAAGATGCTGCTCGCAGCGCAGCCCGAGTCGACGGTGCACGGCCGCGCCAACTTCGCCACCCGGCACCTCTGGGGCACGCAGTACGACCCCGAGCAGCTCTACCCCGCCGGCTTCCATCCGGGCGCCCACGCCCCGGGCGCGGGTCTGCCCGAGTGGACGAGGGCCGACCGCTCGCTCGACGGCGAAGACCTCGTGCTGTGGCACGTCTTCGGCCCCACCCACATCCCGCGCCCCGAGGACTGGCCGATCATGCCGGTCGACTACTCGGGTTTCTGGTTCAAGCCGCACGGCTTCCTCGACCAGAACCCCGCCATGAACCTTCCCGAGGACGCGCGAGCCGGGGCCGCGTGCGGCACCGACGCCGCGGGCGGCTGCTGCGCGCAAACCGGCTGCGGCTGCTGCGCGGGCGAGGCCTGCCGCTGCGGCGGCGCCGACTGCGCCTGCGGCAAGTAACGGCCGCGCCTCCGAGCCCGTCGCAGGCGCAGCATCGCCCGCACCTCTGCTCGACGGGCTCGGGGCACCACCGCTCACCCACCCACACACCAAGGAGTCAACGATGACCACTCAGCCCGAGCTGATCCTCACCGGGGGACGCATCTACACCGTCGATCCCGCGAACCCCTGGGCCGAGGCGATCGCGGTCGCCTCGGGCCGCATCGTCGCGGTCGGATCGGCCGCCGAGGTCGGCGCTCTCGCGCGCCCCGGCACCGAGGTGCGGCAGCTGGGCGGCGCCTTCGTCATGCCCGGCCTCATCGACGCGCACAACCACCACGCGATCGCCGGCGAGGAGGAGCTGTTCCAGCTGCGCCTGCCGATCGGCGCGCACCTCGACGGCATCGTTTCCGCCGTGCGCGAGCACGCCGCCGCCCTGCCCGAGGGCGCGTGGATCGTGGGCGGGCCGTGGGCGAGCGACCGCCTGGGCGAGATCAGCACGGCCGACGCCCTGGCGCAGCTCGACGAGGCCGCCGGCGGGCGCCCCGTCATGCTCTCCGACGACTCGCACCACAACCGCTGGGTCAACTCGCGGGCACTCGAACTGGCGGGCGTCGAGGCCGGGCACGACGGCGTGGTGGTCGACGCCGACGGCCGCCTCACGGGCGTGCTGTTCGAAGCCGCCGGGATCCCGGTCGCCCGCGCGCACCGCGCCGCGGGCGGGCTCACCCCCGCGCAGGACCGCCAGGCGTCGCAGCGCGGCGTCGAGATCCTCAACTCGTTCGGTGTGACCGCGTTCCAGGACGCCGCGGTATCGGCGCCCACCCTCGAGGCGCTGCGCTCACTCGACGCGAGCGGCGACCTCAACGCCTGGGTCGTCTCGTCGATGCTCATCAACGACGACATCTTCGGCTACACCCCCATCGGCGAGGATCTCGTCTTCGACGGCGAGCGGTACCGCACCGAGCACCACCGGCCCGACTTCGTGAAGATCTTCCTCGACGGCGTGCCGCCCACCCGCACGGGCGCCTTCATCGAGCCCTACCTGCCCGACGACGTGCACGGCGCGCACCACCACGGTGAGACCCTGCTGAAGCCCGAGGAGCTCACCGACTGGCTGCGCCGCGTCGCCCAGCGGGGCATCTCGGCGAAGATCCACTGCACGGGCGACGCCTCCGTGCACGCCGTGCTGAACTCGGTCGAGACGCTGCGCCGCGAGGGCTTCTCCGACACGCGCTACCACGTCGCCCACGGCCAGTTCGTCCACCCCGACGACATCTCGCGCTTCGCCGAGCTGGGCGTCGTCGCCGAGATCTCGCCCTTCATCTGGGTGCCCGGTCCCATCGTCGACGCGATCCGCGAGGTGCTGCCGCGCGAGCGCGCCGACCGCATCCAGCCCAACCGCGACCTGCTCGACGCGGGCGCCGTCGTGGCGGGTGGCTCGGACTGGCCGGTCTCGGTCTCGCCCAACGCGTGGGAGGGCATCCACGGCCTCGTCACCCGCGAGGATCCGAGCGGGCAGTACCCCGGCACGCTGTGGCCCGAGCAGGCGATCACCCTCGATGAGGCCATCGCCGCGTTCACCATCGGCGGCGCGAGCGCCCTCGGGATCTCGGACGAGACCGGTTCGCTCGAAGCCGGCAAGTCGGCCGACTTCGTGCTGCTGGATCGCGACCCCTTCGAGCGCCCCGCCGGGCAGCTCGTGCAGACCACCGTCGACGAGACCTGGTTCGCCGGTCGCCGCGTCTACGCGCGCGACGAGCAGTGAGCCGAGAACGGAGAACCCCCATGCACAAGCTCACCGTGCTCTACCCCGAGCCCGCCGACCGCGCCGCGTTCCGCGAGTACTACCTGAACACGCACCTGCCGCTCTGCGCCCAGCTGCCCGGCGTGCAGGAGATCACCTACGCCCTCGACATCTGCGAGCCGGGAGCGGGGCCGTACTTCGGCGTCTTCCAGGCGACGTTCGCCGACGAGGCGGCGCTCGGCGCGGCGCTCGCCTCGCCGGAGGGCCGGGCGGTCGAGGCCGACGTGCGGAACTACGCGACCGGCGGCGCGACCGTGTTCCCCTTCGAGGTGCAGACGCTGCCGCTCCCCTGAGAACCGGTTCGGGGCCGGCCATGCGGCCGCGTCGCGCTCGGCTGCGCGACGCCTTGCCCGGCTCCCGGGCCGGCGCATCGCTCGGGCGGGCCGGCAGCCCCTCGGCGATCCGCTCAGTCCGCGACCCGGGCGACGGCCTCGCCGATGCGGCGCAGCACCGTGGGGTCGTGACGGGAGCGCGCGCCGGGCACGTAGCGCAGCCGCTCGATGGTCCCGCCCGAGAAGCGGAATGTGCGATGCCGCTCGTGCAGCTCCCAGTCGACCGGGCCGCCGTAGTCGTAGCCGACGCTGATGCCGGTGAAGGGCGCCATGCCGAGCAGCATCGGCACGGCGGCGATCTCGGCGGAGAGCTCGCCGTCGACCTCGAGCCGCAGCCGCCAGCGCAGCCCCTCCAACTCGTCGACGTGGAGCAGGAGCTCGTGGGGCCCCGCCCCCAGGGCGGCCCCGCGCGAGCGGTGCATGTCGCCGTACGCGTTGTAGGAGATGAGCGGAGCGCCGCCCTCGACCGCGAGCAGGTAGCCCCCGCCCTGATCGCCGTGGGCCACGATCACCCCGGCGGCGCCATCGTCGAGCACGAGCGACGCCTCGACCGAGAACGACTTCAGCACCGTCAGCTGGGCCGCGCGGAACCGCTCGAGCGGGGGGCGGAACGGCACGAGCACCACCGGCGCGGCGAGCTCGGCCTCGCTCTCCGGCCGGTTCGCGTGGAGCGTGCCGTCGTCGTCGAGCGGGAACACGGTGTTGCGCCACGCCTCGTCGCGCCAGCGCTCGGCGAGCTCGGCCACGCGCGTCGGGTCTGCGGCGGCGAGGTCGAGGGTCTCGGTGGGATCATCGGCGAGATGGTACAGCTCCCACGTTCCACCGGCGGCGCCCTCCTCGCGGCGGGGCGGCACGGGCGACACCGCCTTCCACTCGCCGTCGACCATGGCACGCCGCCCCACGCACTCGAAGTACTGCGCCGCGCGCCCCTCCGCCGTCGGGTCGGCGAGCACGGCCGCAACGCTGCGCCCGTCGGGCTGCTGCGCGGGCCTGCCGCGCAGTTCGGCGAGCGGCGGCACCCCGGTCAGCTCGAGGATCGTCGGGGCCAGATCCGACACGAACACGAACTGATCCCGCAGCCCTCGCAGCCCTCGCAGCCCCGCAGCCCCGGCTTCGACCGGATCGGAGCCGCCCTCTGCCCGCGCGGCCGCCGGCCACGACACGATGAGGGGTGCATGCACCCCGCCCTCGTAGGTCGACGACTTGAACGACCGGAACGGGGTGTTCGAGACGCGGGCCCAACCGGTCGGGTACTGGCTGAAGAGTCTCGGCCCGCCGATGTCGGCGGGATCGCGCGGCACGTCGCGCACCCAGTTCTCGGGCAGCGGCGCCGAGTGGCCGAACTGGGCGAAGTAGCTGCGCGTGCCGC
Source organism: Leucobacter muris (assembly GCF_004028235.1). Lineage (NCBI taxonomy): Bacteria > Bacillati > Actinomycetota > Actinomycetes > Micrococcales > Microbacteriaceae > Leucobacter > Leucobacter muris. The sequence goes on from NZ_CP035037.1 coordinate 2,171,203, forward strand.
TCGGCCCGCCCTCCGCCGTGCCGCCGTTGTCACTCGCGAGCACGATGATCGTGCGTTCGAGCTCGCCGAGCTGCTCGAGGCGGTCCAGGAGCCGGCCGACGCTCTGGTCGACCTCGTCGACCGCCGCCGCATACACCTCCATGTGCCGGGCGAAGAGCGCCCGCTCCTCGTCGCTCAACGAGTCCCAGCTCGGGATCCGAGCGTCGTCGGCGAGGGCGCCCTCGGGCAGCTCGGCGTGGGTCGGCACGATCCCGAGCTCCCGCTGCCGCGCGAACCGCGCCTCGCGAAGCGCGTTCCACCCAGCCTCGTAGCGACCGCGGTGGCGCTCGATGTCGGCGCGCTTCGCCTGGATCGGTCCGTGGACCGAGGTGTGGGCGTAGTAGAGGAAGAACGGCTTCGACGCGTCGTTGACCCGCAGCTCGTCGATCATCGCGAGCGCCTCGCCGGTGAGCTCGTCGGTGAGGAAGTAGCCGTCGGGGAACTCGGGCACGTCGACGACCGAGTTGTCGCGCACGAGCCGGTGCGGGTGATGCAGCGACGTGAAGCCGTCCATGCTGCCGAAGTATCGGTCGAAGCCCCGCTGCAGGGGCCACGACGACTTGTCGGCGGCGTCGTGCAGGCGCGACTCGAGCGTCAGATGCCACTTGCCGACCGCGAACGTCGCGTACCCGCCGGCTCGCAGCGACTCCGCGAGCGTGGGCGCGTCCTGCGGCAGTTCGCAGGTGAAGCCCGGGTAGCCCGGGTCGGTGTGCGCGACGAAACCGAATCCCGCCCGGTGCGGGTTGAGGCCGGTGAGCAGTGCGGCGCGGGCGGGCGAGCACATCGGAGCCGTGCGGTAGTTGGTGAACACCCACCCCTCGCCCGCGATGCGGTCGATGCTCGGCGTCGGGATCTCGCTGCCGAACGGTCCGAGATCGCTGAAGCCGAGGTCGTCGACGAGCATCACGACGACGTTCGGCGCGCCGGCCGGAGCGCTCGCGCGCTGCGGCCACCACGGCGTCGACTCCGAGACGAACTCGGCGACGCCCCCCCCGCACGCTACCCGGCCTTCCGGATGAGCTCGAAGATCTCGGTGCGCAGCTCGGCGAACTCGTGAGCGGCGCGGCTCGTGATCTGGTCGCGGGGAGCCGGCAGCCCGATGTCGACGGTGCGGGTGACTCGGGCCGGCCGCTCGCCGAGCACCACGACGCGGTCGGAGAGGTAGACGGCTTCGTCGATGTCGTGCGTCACGACGACGATGGTCATGCCGAACTCGTCGCGGATCTTCAGGCAGAGATCCTCGAGCTCGAAGCGGGTCTGCGCGTCGACCGACGCGAAGGGCTCGTCCATGATGAGCACCTCCGGCCGGTACGCGATGGCCCGTGCGATCGCGACGCGCTGCTGCATGCCGCCCGACAGCTGCCACGGGTACTTCGACTCCGCCCCCGCGAGCCCCACTGCGGCGAGCGCGGAGCTGATCCGCTCCTCCCGCTCGGCGGCGGGCAGGCGCAGGTGCTTGAGCGGCAGTCGCACGTTCTTCTCGACGGTGAGCCACGGCATCAGCGAGCGCGTGTACTCCTGGAACACGAGCGCCATCTCCTCGGGCGGGCCGTCGATCTGCTTGCCGTCGATCCGAGCCGAACCCGACGTGATCGACTGCAACCCCGTCAGACACTTCAGCAGCGTCGTCTTGCCGATGCCCGACGGGCCCACGATGCAGACGATCTCGGCGGCGTGCACGTCGAAGGTGAGGTCGGCGATGACCGGCACCGCCCCCTTCTTCGTGTCGTAGGTCTTCGCGAGGCCCTGCACGCTGAGGCGGGGCTGGGCCGCGGCGGTCGTGGCGGTCATAGGTTCTTCTCCTGCTGTCGGATGGCGATGTACCAGCGCAGCACTCGGCGCCGGAAGATGGCGAGCAGGGCGGTGACGACGTAGCCGATGATGCCCAGCACGAGGATGCCGACCCACATGTCGGCGATCATGAACGACTGCTGCGCGAGCAGCGTGCGGGCTCCGAGCCCGATCGACGATCCCAGCATCTCGCTCGCGATCATCACGACGAACGCCGTGATGAGGCTCACCTGCATGCCGGAGAGGATGCGCGGGCTCGCCTCCGGCAGCGCGACCGAGAAGATGCGGTCCCACGCCCCCAGTCGGTAGATGCGGCCGACGGCGCGGCGATCCGGGTCGACGGCGTGGATGCCGTCGATGGTCGAGATCAGCACGGGGAACACCGCCGACAGCGTGATCGAGAGGATGCGTGTCTCGTTGCCGAAGCCGATCAGCGAGACGAAGATCGGTACGAGCGCGACCGGCGGGATGGCCCGGAAGAAGTGGATCGTCGGCTCGACGAGCCACGACAGCCAGCGCGACATGCCGAGCGCGATCCCGAGCCCCACGCCGAGCGCGCTCGCGAGCGCGAACGAGAGCAGCAGGTTGCCGACCGACGAACCGACGTCTCCCCAGAACGCGGGGGTGGCCGCGAGCGACGCCATGCGCTCGAGGATCGTCTCGAGCGGCGGGAAGAACGTGTTGGTGGAGTTCGCCGACACGATCCACCACACGGCCAGCAGCAGGATCGGGACGAGGATCTCCGCCCCGATGAGCACCCACTTCGGGAGTCCGCTGCGCTGCTGCCGCCGCGCTTCCCGCGTGCGGATGAGCACGGTCGAGGTCACGGTCATCACGACACCTGCTTCCGGTACTGGGGGTGCCAGTGCAGCAGGCGGCGCTCGCCCCACTGGCTGAGGCCCTGCACGACGAGGCCCAGGATGCCGAGCACGAGCACGTAGGCGAAGAGCCTCGGCTGGTTGCCGGTGATCTGGGGCTGCACGAGGCTCTGGCCGAGCCCCGGACCGCCACCGATGAGGCCGGCGACCACCGCGACGATGAGCGCCGTGGGGGCCGCCACCCGCACGGCGGTGCCGATGTAGGGCAGGGCGCTCGGCAGCACGATGCTCCAGAGGATCTCCCCGCGGCTCAGCCCGTACGACTGCCCGGTGGCCTTCGCGACGGGGTCGGTGTCGAACACGCCCGCCGAGGCCTGCACCACGATCGACACGAAGCACCCGATGAACACGAGGAAGACGCCCATCCCCGCCGTGGGACCCAGCACGAGCACCACGACGGGCAGGATCACGATCGGCGGGATCGGCTTCAGGAACTCGAGCGGCACGCGGGTCGCGTGCATCGCGAGCGGCGAGACTCCGACGCCGATCCCGAGCAGCACGCCGGCCGCGGTCGCGATCGCGAGCCCCAGCAGCGCCATCGCCACGGTGTCCCAGGTGGCGGCCCACATCTCCGGTGTGACGACGAGCCGCGCCAGCTCACCGATCGCCTCACCCGCGGTGGGCAGCGGCGAGCCCGCGAGGGGGCCCGCCGCCGCGAGCTGCCAGACGCCGAGCGCGATCAGCGCGCCGAGGGCGCCAGTCCCCCACTTCAGCAGTCGAGAGTCTCCCACGGGTCACTCCGAGACGATCACACCGGTGAGATCGACGGGCTGGGCCAGGAAGCCCAGGCTCACCATCTTCTCGTTCGGCCGCTCGAGATCCTCGGCGTTCACGACGGTCGGCCAGACCGGCACCTTCACCTGGTCGACGGTGAGCTGCGAGTCGGTGTAGTCGAGGCCGGCCTGGATGGCCTCCTGCGGGTGCTCGGTGGCCCACTCGTTCGACTTCACGATCGCCCGCTGGAATGCCGCGATGGCGTCCGCCTTCTGCGAGACCGTGCCCGCCCCCGCGGTCCAGAGGCCGGTCGCGCCGGTCTCGAAGAAGCCGATCGAGGGCGCCGAGAGCTGGTCGGCCCCGGCCTCCTCGGCCTCCGTGGTGAAGGGGCTCACGAGCCCGGCTGCATCGACCGTGCCGTTCTGCAGCCCGGCCACGGCCGAGGTGAAGTCGAGCACCACCCAGTTCACGCCGGCGGCGGGGTCGATCCCCTCCTTCTCGAGCTCGCCCGCGATGACGACCTCGAGCTGCGCCTTGCGCGCGGGAACGGCGATCGTCTTGCCCTCGAGGTCGGCGACGGAGTGGACGTCGCCGTCCACCGCCGCGAAGAGGCCGGTGTCGTCGAAGTCGGCGGGATCGTCGATCTCGGCCTGGTCGGCGGGGTAGCCGTCCGCTGCGCCGATCACCTTGATGTCGACGCCCTGGCTGAGGGCGTTCAGCAACGGGATGCTGGGAGAGTACGCGATGTCGACCTGCCCGCTCTGCACGGCGGCGAGGCCGGCGGGCGGGTTCGCGACGATGGAGGTCTCGATCTGCAGCCCCTCCTCCTCGAAGAAGCCCTGCTCGATGCCGCCGATCAGGCTGCCGTCGGAGGTGAGGCCGATCGTGGCGACCTTGAGGGTGGTGAGCTCGCCGCTGCCGCCGTCACCGGAGGGCGCATCGCCCCCCCCCCGGACGAGCAGGCGGAGAGGGCCAGGGCGGCGGCCGGGATGAGCGCGAGCGCGCCCATCAGGCGGTTGATCTTCTTCATGTGTTCGACTCCTTCGTCGGCCGGGCCGGAAGCGATGGCACGCATCGATCCCGTTAATCACCATTCGGTGACTAAAGGAATAATCTCCAAGCGTCCACTTTCCATAACACTCCGGTAACGATTAATCACCAAGCGGTGACGAAAACGGCACCGGCGGACCCAGACTGGAGTACCTCCCTAGAATTCAAGGGAGAAGGGAGACACATGCCGAAGATCGTGGACCACGACGAGCGCCGCGCGCACATCGTCGAGGCGGTCACGCAGATCATCATCAGAGACGGCTTCGACCGCGTCACCATGCGCGAGATCGCCGCCGAGGCCGGCTACGCCCACGGCGCCATCGCACGCTACTTCCCCGACAAGAAGAGCCTGCTCACGGCGGCCTTCCTCGAGGTCTTCCAGAAATCCCACGAGCACACCCTGCGCCGCACCGAGGGCGTGCGCGGCCTCGAGGCCCTCAGACAGATGTTCCTCGAGCTGATGCCCCTCGAGGCCGACGGGCCCCAGCGATCCCGGGTCGTGCTCTCGTTCTGGGACCGCGCCGCTCAGGACGGCGAGCTCTGGGAGATCCACCACGAGAACATCACCCGCCGGCGCGGCCTGATCCGACGCTTCCTCACCGAGGCGCGCGAAGACGGCGAGCTCGGGCCCGGAATCGACATCGAGGACGCCGTCAACCGCGTCTCGGCGCACAACGCGGGGTGGCAGATGATGGCGGTGCTCGTACCCGAGGCCGCGACCGACACCAGCATCGTCGCGAGCATCGACTCCACGATCGCCGACCTCAGGGGCGGGCGGTGACCGGGCCGGGCGCCGGCGGGCCGGGCGCCGGGCACTGCTGCGGCCCGGCCGCGCCCATCGGGGACGGCGCGGCAACTGCCGCGGGAGCCGCGAGGGCGGCAGGGGATGCCGCTGCCGGCACGATCGCCGGATCCGCGATCCGCATCACCACCCGGCCTGCAGCCGGCGGCCCCGACCCTGCCCTCGCACCCTCCGGAGCGCACGAGATCGAGCAGCGCCGCATCCCGGCCGGCGCCTTCACCATGGGCGACGCCTCGGGCGACGGCCTCGCCGTCGACGGCGAACTGCCGCTGCACCCCGTCGAGCTCGACGCCTTCGAGATCGACGCCACCCCCGTCACCAACGAGCAGTTCGCCCGCTTCGCCGACGCCACCGGGTACGTGACCGACGCCGAGCGCACGGGCGCCTCCGCGGTGTTCCACCTGCTCGTCGACGCCCCCACCGCCGACATCGCCGGCCCCATCGTCGGCACCCCCTGGTGGATCGGCGTGCGCGGAGCCGACTGGCGGCACCCGGGCGGGCGGGCCTCGTCGCTCGCCGGGCTCGACCAGCACCCGGCCGTGCACGTGAGCTGGCACGACGCGCTCGCCTACTGCGCGTGGGCCGGGCGGCGCCTGCCCACCGAGGCGGAGTGGGAACGCGCCGCGCGCGGCGGCCTCGAATCGGCGACCTACCCCTGGGGCGACGACCCGATCGACGGCAACGACGGCGTCTGGCGGGCCAACGTGTGGCAGGGCGCGTTCCCCGCCCACAACACGGCCGCCGACGGCTGGGTCGGCACCGCACCCGTGCGAACCTTCGCGCCGAACGGTTTCGGCCTCTGGCAAGCCGTCGGCAACGTCTGGGAGTGGTGCGCCGACCGTTTCGACCCCGGCTACTACGCCATCGCCCCGCTCGTGAACCCCCGCGGGCCGGAGGATGGCGACGGGCTCGGCGGCGAGCGCGACGACGAGCGGCGCGTGCTGCGGGGCGGCAGCTACCTCTGCCACCCCTCGTACTGCAACCGCTACCGCAACTCGGCGCGCTCCAGCAACACCCCCGACTCCACGATGGGCAACGCAGGGTTTCGCACGGTCGCGGCCTGAGGCGGCCGCGCCCCGCGGGCCCGGGGCCGGGCATCGGGTCGGGCGCCGATCCCGCGCCCAACCCGCGACTCATACGGCCGTGGTGAGATACCCGCCGTCGACCGGCAGCACGGCGCCGGTCACGAACGATGCGGCGTCCGACGCGAGGAACACGATCACCGCGGCGATCTCGGAGGCCGCGCCGAAACGGGCGAGCGGCGTGCGCGAGAGGATCCGCTCCTTCGCCCGAGCATCCAGCCCGTCCGCGAGCGGCGTCTCGATCCAGCCGGGCGCCACGCAGTTCACCCGGATGCGGTCGCCCGCCCAGGCCTCCGCGAGCGACTTCGTCAGCTGCACCACGCCGCCCTTTGCAGCCGAATAGGCGACGCGCGATCCGCCCCCGAAGTACGCGAACATCGACGCGATCGTGATCGCCGAGCCGCCCGACGCCGCGAGCAGCGGCCGGGTCAGCTCGGCGATGCGGTACACGGCGGCCAGCTGGATCGAGACGACCGTGTTGAAGGCCTCCCACTCGAGCTCGCGCTCCCCCAGGCTGATGCCCGCGGCGGGAACGAGCACGTCGAGCCGGTCGAGCCCCGCGACCACCGCGCGCAGCGCGTCGTCGTCGGTGACATCGACCTCGACCAGCTCGACGTCGAGCCCGGGCGAGACCTCCGCCCGCGCGGCGCCGAGGCCGATCGCCACCACGCGGGCGCCGAGCCCGGCGAACGCCTCGGCGGTCGCCAGCCCGATCCCCGAAGTGCAGCCCGTGACCAGTACGGTACGGCCCTCGAACAGCCCCGGCGCGAGCGCCGCGAGCGGGCGGGAGGCCACTAGCGCTCGCCGGCCAGCACGAACTTCGCGCCCTGCTCGCCGATCAGCACCGCGGGGGCGTTCGTGTTGCCCGTCGTGACGCGCGGCATGACCGAGGCGTCGATCACGCGCAGGCCGTCGACGCCGTGCACCGCGAGCCGCGGCGACACCACGGCCAGCTCATCGACGCCCATCTTGCAGGTGCCGACCTGGTGATGGTAGGTCGCGAGCGTGCCCCGCACGTAGTCGACCAGGTCGTCGCCGTCGCCCACTGACGGACCGGGGTACACCTCGGTCGCGCCCCAGCCGCCCTCGTCGGGCGCCGCGGCGAGCGCCGCCTGGCTGCCGATGCGCCGGCACTGCCGCACCGACGCGACGAGCGACTCCACATCGTGCTCGGCCGTGAGCGCCTGCGGATCGATCACCAGCGGATCGCCGGGGTTCGGGCCCGACAACCGGATCTCGCCCCGCGACTCCGGCGTCACGAGCCCCGCCATGAGCGAGAAGCCGTTCGCGCCCCGGGGCTCGAGGAAGTCGCCGTACATCGGCACCGAGAAGTTGATGGGCTGCGTGTCCGGGCGATCCAGCTCCTCCCTGCTCTTCCAGAACAGGTGCGACTGCGTCACCGACACCCCCTCGCGCGGCGGGTCGATGGGCTTCTCGGTATCGAAGATCACCGGGGCGAGGTAGTGGTCGTGCAGGTTCTTGCCCACGCCCGGAAGGTCGACGCGCGGCTCGATCCCCGCCTCGCGCAGCTCGTCGGCGGGGCCGATCCCGCTGCGCAGCAGCACCCGGGGCGAATCGATCGCGCCGGCCGCGAGGATCACCTCGTCGGCGCGCAGCTCACGCACCTCGTCGCCCTGCGCGAACCGCACTCCCACCACGCGGGGGCGCTCCCCCTCGACCTCGTCGTCGAAGATCAGCTCGTGCACGTGGCAGCCGACCTCGACCCTGATGCGATCCCGAGCCGGCTTCACGTACGCCATGTAGGTGTTCAGCCGCTTGCCGTCGCGCGCCGTGATCTGCTGCTGCGAGACCCCCTCGATCGAGGCGCCGTTGTAATCGGGGTTGCGGGGCAGCCCCTCCTCGACCGCGGCCTCGATGATCGACTCCTGGATCGGCGACAGCTCGTAGTCGTCGGTGACGTCGAGCAGGCCTTCGGCGCCGTGCAGCGCCGGCTCCCCGCCGCCGCGGTAGTTCTCGATCGCGCGGTAGACGGGCAGCACGTCGTCCCACGCCCAGCCGTCGTTGCCGAGCGAGGCCCAGTGGTCGAAGTCCTGCGGCACGCAGCGCACCCAGATCATCGCGTTGAGCGAGTGGGATCCGCCCAGCACCTTGCCGCGCGGCCAGTGCAGGCGGTGACCGTTCGCGCCCGGCTGCGGCACCGTGTAGTAGTCCCAGTCGTCGGGCGAGTGCCACAGCTCGCCCATGCGGCTGAGGTCGTGGATCGCGGGGTTCGTGTCCTCCCCGCCCGCCTCGAGCAGGGTCACCTCGGCCCCGGCATCGGCGAGCCGGCGTGCGACCACCGAACCGGCCGAGCCGGCCCCGACGACGATCGCGCTCTTCGGGGCGCGCGCAGATCCAGAATGCTCCGACATCAGAACTCCTCTCGCGTGCGGCTCCTTCGCCGCACCCCGCTCAGCCTCCCACCGCCCGCGCCCCGCGTCGAGAGCGGCCGCGGAGTCGTGCTCGCAGGAGCAAGCGCCCTGCCGCTGCGGTCAATCGACGCCGGGCGGGGCAGGGCGGGCGCCGAAAGGCGAGAAACGCGCCTCGGGGGCCGGGATGTGATGCGTTTTCCGCCTCTCGACGGGCGGGCGCGGGAGCGGGCGGATCGCGGACGCCGAGCGTCCGGGCCCCGTTTTCGTCTACACTGGAGGAGAAAACCAACGCTCGCCGGAGGATGCCTCAATGCCGAAGATCATCGACCACGACCAGCGACGCAAGGAGATCGTCGACGTCACCTGGCAGCTCATCGTGGAGGGCGGCATCGAGGCCGCCACCATGCGCGAGATCGCGTCGCGCGCCGGGTTCGCGAACGGCGCGCTCAAGCACTACTTCTCGGGCAAGGACGCCATCATCGAGGGCGCCTACGAGCGCTCGCTGAACCGAATCCGCGATCGGCTGCAGAAGCACGTCGAGGGCAAGCGCGGCATCGAGGCCCTCGAGATGTCGATGCGCTACACGCTGCCCACCAACGAAGACGCCACCGCCGCCCGCGTGCTGCTCTCGTTCTGGGAGCGCTGCGCGTTCAGCAGCGAGATCGACCACGACTACGGCGAGCACCTCACCGACTGGAAGGCCGGGTACCTGCAGTACCTGCGCGAGGGCCGCGAAGACGGCGACGTGGTCACCGAGACCCCCGACGAGCAGCTGGTCAGCGAGATCGTGCTCATGAACATCGGCGCGACCGTCACCCGCGTCGTCAGCCCCGAGCACCTCAACAGCGCCGTGCTCGACGCGCAGGTCACCGACTTCGTCGCGCGCCTGCGCCGCGCCTGAGGCGAGGCCGCTCGCCGGGCCGCGCGGCGCTCGGCAACTCGCGCAGCTCAGCGCACCGTGCGGCGCTCGGCAAGCCGCACCCCGGGCCGAGCTTGCCGAAGCGGCCGGCCCGGCACCCGCTCCCCGAGTTCGCCGCAGGAGCCCGGCCGCCGGCCTCAGCTCATCCGGGGCGCGCGGAAGGCGAGCACGCGCGCAGGATTCTCGACTATCATGCGGTCGAGCGCCTCGGGCGTCACGCCGAACTCGGCGAGCACGGGCAGGAAGTGGTCGACCACGTAGCCGTAGCCGTGCCCGCCGTAGCGCCGCAGCTGCACGCGCTGGCAGACGTCGCCGCCCAGCACGAGCTGCGAGCCCCAGCCGTCGGCGACGAGTTCCGCGAAGCCGCGCGCCACGGATCGATCGGTGAACGGGAAGAGCGTGCCCCACGGGCTGCCCGTCGTGCCGAGGAAGTCGGCCTCGACGGTGGCGCCGCGGGCCAGCAGGCGCCGGGCGAGCGGCATGTCGTCGGCGATCGATCCCGCGTGCCCGAAGACGACGGAGCGGGGGTCGGCTCCCTCCTCCTCGAGCGCGTCGAGCACGCGCAGCTTCGCCTCGCCGAAGCCGCCCATGTGCAGGGTGATCGGCGCGCCGGTGATCGCGGAGGCGCGCCCCGCGGCGCGCACGCTGCGCATCTCCTGGGGGTCGACGGGATCGCCCTCGGCGCCGACCTCGCCGATGATGCCGGATCGGATCCCGGCGCCGCCCGCCCCGCATACGGCCCCGTCCGTCCCGCCCGCGGCGCCCACGACGATGTCGCGCACGATCTCGGCGGCGAGTTCCTCGATGCTGCGTTCGGCGAAGCCGGAGGGCAGCAGATCCTTCTGGTACCAGCCGCACCCCATCACGATGTCGAGGCCCGAGGCGCGGCTGAGTCGGGCGAGCGCCCGCGCGTCGCGGCCCACGCCGTTCGGGGTCACCTCCACCATCGTGCCGCCGCCCTGCCGCACGAAGTCGCCCACCTCGTCGAGTGCGGTGTCGAAGTCTCCGAGCACGTCGTTGTCGGCGTTGGGCCGGCCGCGGCGCACGGCGGCGAGCGTGTCGAGGGTGAGCGGATCCCGGGCCGCGGCGTCCCACTCGCCCGGGCGCGGGTTCGGCGTGTGCGCGGGTCTCCGGATGTCGAGGAAGATGTGCTCGTGCATGAGCGTCGGTCCGAGCGTCTCGGGGCGCACGGGCCCGAGCACGGTCTGCACGAGGCCCTCGAGGTTCGGGATCTCGAGGCCGTCGAGCGCGGATGCGGGCGGCGCGATGCGATCCCTCATTCCCCTGCTCCCTCGTCCGTCGCGCGCGCGAGCACGCGCGCCGCGTTGCTTCCGCCGACCGCCGCGACGAGTTCGTCGTCGGCGCCCAGCATGCGCAGGTAGGGCAGGAACTGCGTCGCGACGAACTCGAGACCGTTGCCCCCGTAGGCGGTGAGGCGGTGCTTGTTGCGGATGCCGCTGCTGAGCAGCACCCGGTGCGCCGCGCCCGCCGCCGCGCTGCGCAGGATCGCCGCGGCGAGGTCGTGGTCGGAGATGACGGTGCGCACGTTCGGGATGCGCCCCAGCTGGTCGAAGCAGATCGCGGTGCCGAGGCCGAGCAGCGCGTCGAGGCGGCCGTGGTCGACTCCCGATCCCGCCGCGTCGGCGATGACACCCGCGGCGCCCAGCAGGACCACGCGCGAGCGGTCGAGACCGGCCGCGTCGACCGCGTCGAGCGCCCGCTCGAGCGCCGCCAGCGTCGCGTCGCCCGCGGCGTGCGGGGGCGCCACCTCCCAGGGGTCGGGCCGCGGCGAGAGGACGAGCGCGGCTCCGGCGGCGCTCGCCGCCCGGGCCGCGACGACGAGCAGGGCGAGGGCGCGATCCGCGTCGGCGAGCTCGGCGGCCTCGGGGCTCGCGGAGGCTCCGGGGCTTCTCGGCCGTGCGGCGCCTCCGGCGCGCGCGTCGAGGGGCAGCGGGATCGCGCCCACAACGCCGGCGGGATGCTCGGTCGCGCGCAGCTCGGCGGCGATCCTGCGCCCCACCGCATCGGGGTCGAGCGGCCCTGGATCGCTCGCTCCGTCGCCCGGCGCACCACTCGGAGACGAGCCCGCGGACCGGGATCCGGACCCGGATCCGATCCCGCCATCCGTGCCGCGCACGATCGCGACGCCGCTCGCGCGGCTCAGGCACGCGAGTGCGGCGGGCTCGGCGGTGGAGCCCTCGCCCGCGATCGCCACGAGCGCGGCGGATCGCCCGGTCTCGGTGCCGGCGGCCGCCGCGAGCTCGTCGACCGCGGCCTCGGCGGCATCCGCCTCGATGGTGCGGTCATCGGTGTTGACCGCGCCCAGCATCAGTCTGCCGAGCATCGGCATGCCCACCGCGACGCGCTCGAACTCGGCCTCGCTCGCCGGCACGCCGGCGTTGCCGAGCCGCTGGGGCGGCGCGCAGAGCAGCGTCTCGGCGGCGAGCACGGAGTCGAGGGCGCCCGCCTCGACGGGCCCCAGCACGGTGGTGACGGTGGGCATGCCGGTGGGCTCAGACGGCGGTCGCGACGAGCACGCGCGGGCTGCCGGGAAGCGCGACCAGGCGGTCGACCTTCCAGCCGGTCTCGGCCAGCCAGCCCTCGACCTGGGCGATCGGGTAGACGACGGTGCCGTCGATGTTGAAGTACTCGCCGGCGTGCAGGGCGTCGATGGGGCGCTGGGTCTCGTCCTCGTCGAGGAAGAAGTCGAGCAGCATGAGCGTGGCGCCCTCGGCCGCGGCGCCGCGGGACGCGCGCAGGATGGCGACGTTCTGCGCCTCGTCGAAGCGGTGCAGCACGTGGGTGAGCAGCACGAGGTCGTGCTCGCCGCCGGGCTCCGTCGACTCGGTGGGGCCCTCCTCGAGCGAGACGCGGTCGGAGACGCCCGCCTGCTCGGCGGCCTCGGCGATGCCGTCGGTGAATCCGGGCGCGTAGACGAAGCGGGTGGTGAGCTCGGGGTTCTGCTGCATCGCGACGACCGAGAAACCGGCGGCGAGGCCGCCGAAGTCGAGGGCGCTGCGGTACTGCGAGAAGTCGAAGGCCTCGCCGAACTGCTCGGCGTGCAGCGCGTTGTAGGTCATCACGCCGGCCATGAAGTCGCCCCAGCCGGCCTCGTCGAGGTCGAGGGTGCCGGCCTCGTCGGTGTCGACGGTCCTCTCGTAGCCGAGCCACTGCTTGTAGCTGATGTCGCCGAGGAAGGCGATGAACGGGGTGAGGTCGATCTCGCCCGCGCCGGAGAGGTACTTCTCTGCGTCGGCCTCGAGCGAGTAGGCGCCGTTCTCGCGGCGCAGCAGGCCGAGGCTGTTCATGGCGTCGGCGAGGGTGCGCACCTGACGCTCGGAGTGCTGGGTGGCGGCGGCGAGCTCGGAGAGGTTCCGGGGGCCGTCGGCGAGGGCCTTGAAGATGCCGATGCGGGCGGCGTTGTCGAGCTGCTTCGCTCCCATGAAGCCGATGGCGATGTCGACGATGCGTGCGGGGGTTGCGGTCATGCGAGTCGTTCCTTACGATTCAGGGCCGCCCCGGTCGATCGGGACGACGGTGTCCGTGGTGTGGCCTGCCGGAAACTCTACATACGTAGACACAAAAAGTCCAGCGGCGCTGCGGTTTATTTTCTACTAGCACAGAAAAACAGGGGAGGGGTGCCGATGCACTCGAGCAGCCGCGAGCAGCCCGGGTGCAACCGGTCTTCACTCGCCTCTCCGGGGCGATCGCACCGCGTCCCCTGACCCCGCCCTCCGTTGCACCGCTTCACCGTCGAAAGGTCGATCATGGCTCTCACCGTCCACCGTTTCCCCGCCGAGGGTTCGCAGCAGCCTCCCGTCGTGCTGCTGCACGGCTTCGCATCGAGCGCGGCCGACGACTTCCTGACCACCGGCTGGGTCGACTCGCTGCGCGCCGCGGGTCGCACCGTCGTCGCCATCGACCTGCCGGGCCACGGCGAGAGCCCGGCCGTCGCCTCCGCCGCAGACGCCTCGACCTCGGCCGTCGTCGCCGCGATCCTCGATGCCGCCGCGAGCGCCGCCCCCGAGGGCGACCTCGACGTCATCGCGTACTCGCTGGGCTCGCGCCTCGCGTGGGAGCTGCCCGCCGCGTCGCCGCGGGTGCGCCGCCTCGTGCTCGGCGGACTCAGTGTGTTCGAGCCCTTCGCCGCGGTCGACCCCGCCGAGCTCGAGGCCGTGCTCGGCGGCGCCGAACCCGCCGACCCGCTCGTCGGCATGATGGCCGGCATGATCTCGGTCCCCGGCCGCGACACCGCGTCGCTCGCGAAGCTGATCCCGGGCCTCGCGAGCGAGCCCTTCGCGCCGCAGAACGGCGGCCCCGAGGTGCCGACGCTCTTCGTCGCGGGCAGCGACGACCAGATGACGCAGGGCGTCGAGCAGCTCGTCGATGCGCTGCCCCAGGCCTCGCTCACCCACGTGCCGGGCGACCACCGGGCGGCGCTCGACAGCCCCGAGTTCCGCGAGGCCGCGATCCACTTCCTCGCCCAGTAGAACGGATCATCGAGTCGGCCCGGAATGATCGAGTCGGCCCGGAGCTCGCGCGAATTCCAGGCCGACTCGGTACGAACGGGCCGACTCATCGGGTTGGGCCACGCGACGGGCGGCGCGCACCAGGACGGCGCGCACCAGGGCGGCGGGCCGGGCTACGCGACGGGTGGCGCCCAGACCCCGTCGGCGCGCACCTCGCGGTCGAGCCACAGCTCGGCGGCGGCCTCGCGGATCCCCTGCGCGCCCACCCGCTCGAGCAGCGGGATCGCACCGAGGTTGTCGTCGAACTGCCGCACGCTCGAGGCGCCGAAGAGCACGTTCGCGGTGGCGGGGTTGGCGAGGCAGAACGCGATGCCGAGCTGCGCCGGGGTCGCGTCGAACGACGCCGCGATGCGCTGCACCTCGGGATACGCGGCGACGATGCGCTCGCGGATGCCGCCCACGTCGGCGCCGATCTTGCGCTGCGGGCTGAGCTTGCCGACGAGGATGCCGCCCTCGAAGGCGTCGGAGGCCTGCAGTGCGAGCGTGCCCTCGTCGAACCAGCGGCCGTAGAACTCGCCCTCGGCCATGCTGCGCCGCACGAGCCCGTACTTGAGCTGCGCGAAGCTCGGCGGGGTGAGACCCTCGGCCGCCGCGGTGGCGAGCGCGAGCCGCAGCGACTCCGTCGGCCAGTTGTTGACCCCCCAGCTCGTGAAGCTGCCGCGGTCGATCTCGGCCTGCACGTCGCGCACCACCTGGGCGATGTCGATGTCGCCCATGAAGTCGCCCACGACGATCGTGTCGAAGCTCTCGGGCCCGCCCGCGCCGGCTCCGATGCGCTCGAGCGACACGTCCATCTGGCCGGCGAAGCCCGTCTGGGGATACTCCCACAGCCACAGCTTGCCGCAGAGCTGGTAGTCGGAGCGGGCGAGCCCGAGCTCGCGGATCGCCTCGCCAAACAGCAGGTCGGTGCGGGAGGCCTCGGCGTGCGGGCCCATGTTGTAGTAGGCGACGTCAAAGAACGCCGACCCCGCGTCGACGGCGCGGCGCATCAGGGCAAGGCGATCCTCCGCCTCCATGCGATCCCAGATGTTCCAGGAGCCGAGCGCGAACACCGGCACCTCCGGCCCGCCCGGTCCGAGCTTCCGAGTGGGGACCTTTCCGCTGAACTCCACAACCGCCTCCTCGCAGTTCTCGGGCGGGGACGCGGATCGTCGCGACCCCGTTGCCCTTTTATTTTCTACGATCGTATAATATAAACGAGGATCGATCCAGTGCCATTCAGTGGGACGCCAGGGATCGCCCGCACATCAGCACGACGAAGGAGTCACCGTGACCTCACCCACTCCCGGCAGCGCCGGATCCCGCACCGTCCTCATCACCGGCGGCGCCGGCGGCATCGGCCAGGGCATCGCCCGCGCCTTCGCCGCGGCGGGCGACCGCGTGATCCTCGCCGATCGCGACGCGGCCGCGGTGGCCGCGGCCGCCGAGGCGCTCGGCGCGGAGCCGCTCGCCCTCGACATCACCGATGCGGCCTCCGCGGCCGAGGCGCTGCACGGCCTCGCAGAGCGCGGAGGCGTCGACGCACTCGTCAACAACGCCGGCATCCTCTCGGTGCACGGCACTGTGACCGAGCTGGAACCCGATGCCTACCGCTCGATCCTCGAGGTCAACGTGATCGGCACGTTCAATATGCTCCAGGCGTTCGCGAGGCATCGCATCGTCGCGGGCGGCGGGGGCGCCGTGGTCAACATCTCGTCGATCGGCGGGCGCCAGCCCACCCCCGGCATGGGCGCCTACGAATCGAGCAAGGCGGCCGTCGACTCCGTCACGCGTTGGGCGGCGATCGAGCTCGCCGCGCACGGCATCCGCGTGAATGCGGTCGCCCCGGGGCCGGTGCTCACGCCGATGCTCGAGATGGGCATGCCCGAGGGATCACCCGCCCGTGAGGCCTGGTCGAGCCGCATCCCGCTCGGCGACCTCGCCCAGGTCTCGGACATCGCGCCGGCGGTCGTGTTCCTGGCGAGCGGGAGCGCCGGGCACATCACCGGCGTGAGCCTCGCCGTCGACGGCGGCCAGCTGCTCACCTGAGCCCGAGGGCCGGGCGGATCGGCGGCCACGCCGATCCGCCCGGCCTCGCACCGCAGAGTCCGGCTCCGCCGCCCCGCCCGCCTAGCGCTCGAAGACCACGCGCCCGTCGAGCACGGTGAGGTCGACGGCCACGTCGGGCAGCCCGGCGGCACCGGTCTCGAAGGGGTCGGAGGCGAGCACGGCGAGATCCGCGGCCTTTCCGACCTCGATCGTGCCCTTCCAGGCGTCGGCGCGGTCCTGCTCGGCGGGCACCGCGGTGTACGCGCGCAGCAGCCGGTGCAGCCGGTCGCGCGCGGCGGCGGGCGAGGTGCCTCCGCCCATCGCGACGATGCGCTCGTCGGCGGCGGCGATCCAGCGGCGCCAGTCGTAGTGCAGCACGGGCGCGTCCGACGAGAGCACGAGCACGTCCGCGTCGAGGGCGGCGGCGAACTGCCAGGCCTCGGCGGCCGTCTCGGGCCCCATCATGGCGGCGAGCCACTCGCCGGTGATCGAAGCGATGCCCGGCTGCGCGTTGAGCCAGACGCCGAGCTCGGCCATGCGCCGCACCTGCTCGGCGGTGGCGAGGTCGCCGTGGATGATGACGTGGCCGAGCTGCTGCGCGGAGGGGGCGCCGGGCTGCGCCGCTGCCTCGGCGATCGCGTCGAGGGCGAGCTGGATGGTGCGGTCGCCGGTGGCGTGCAGGCCGATCTGCAGGCCGGCCCCGTGGGCGGCGCGGATCATCTCGGCGAGCCGCTCGGCCTTCTGCTCGATGCCGTCGCCGCGCACGAGCAGGTCGCCGTGGGTGCCGTCGTCGTAGGGCCGCTCGGTCCAGGCCTGGCGCGAGAGCGGGATGAGGTCGCCGAAGATCTTGACGCCCGGCACGTTGAGCCAGGCCGGGTCGGGCTCGGGAGCGGCGACGGCGCGCTCGCGGATGCCGGCGAGCACCGTCTCGACGTCGCTCGGGCCGTCGAGCACGCCGTAGAGCGCGAGCATGGTGACGCGCTGACGCAGTGCGCCCGCGGCGGCGAGTTCGCGGTAGACGTCGAGCACCTCGCTGTGGAAGCAGCCGGTCTCGCCCTCGTCCTCTCCGGGCCCGATGCCCGGCTCGGTGTAGCTCGTGATGCCGAGCTCGGACAGCATCCGTCCGGCGGCGAGGATCGCGGCGCGGCGGGCGTCCCGGTCGGGGGCGAGCACGCCGCCGACGCTGGCGGCGGCCTCGGGATCGGGGGCGCCGAAGAAGGTGTGCGGCCAGCGGGCGCCGAGCCAGGTGGCGTGCAGGTGGGAGTCGTTGATGCCTGGCAGCAGCGCGCGGCCGTCGAGCTCGATCACGCGGGTACCCTCGCCGATGAGGGGTCCGATGTCGGCCGTCGAGCCGACGGCGACGATGAGCCCGTCGGAGACGGCGACGGCCTCGGCGCGGTTCGCGGCCTCGTCCATCGTGAGCACGGCGCCGCCGAGCAGCACGAGGTCGGCCGAGCCGCTCGGGCCCGCAGGGGCGCTGCCGCCCGGTGATGCCGCGCTGCGCCGCGTCATGATGCGCTCCGCTTGGGTGTCATGGATGCACTCCGTCTCAGTGGATTCTCTCGCGATCGCGAGTCCCGCGATTCATCGGTGAATCGGGGCTTCCCGTTTGGGTCAACGTATGTAGAATAAAACCACATCCTCGGCATCCGGGCAACGACGCCATGCCGACATCCAACGGAATGGAGCTTTCGATGACGATTCCCACATCCACCCGCGCGGCCGTGCTCACCGAGCACGGCTCGCCGCTCGAGATGCAGGAACTGCCCCTCCCCGACCGCGTCGAACCCGGCGCCGCGCTCGTGCGCATCACCTGCACCACACTCTGCGGCACCGATATCGAGATCTGGGCGGGCAAGATGACCTTCCCCGGCATGCTGCCGATGGTGCTCGGGCATGAGATGGTGGGCGAGGTCGTCGCCGTCGGCGAGGGCGCCGTCGACGCCCTCGGCGAGCCGCTCTCCGTCGGAGACCGCATCGGCTGGTCAGAGTCGGTGTGCGGCGAGTGCTTCGGCTGCACGGTGCTGCGCCAGCCCGTCGCGTGCTCCCGGCGCGGCTACGGGTTCCTGCAGCGCAGCGACGTCGCCCCCTACGCGACCGCCGGCCTCTCGGAGTACGCGTACGTGACGCCCGGCGCGCAGAAGCTGCGACTGCCCGCCGAGGTCAAGGACACGTGGGCCTCGGCGGCGGGCTGCGCCGCGAAGACCGTGCTGCGCGCCTTCGATCGCGCGGGCGGCGTGCGACCCGGATCCCGGGTCGTCGTGCAGGGCTCGGGCGCACTGGGCCTGTTCGCCACCGCGGTCGCGAGCATCTCGGGGGCGGGCACCGTCGTCACGGTGGGCGCCCCCGCGCCGCGCCTCGCCCTCGCGGAGCGCTTCGGCGCGACCCACACCGTCGACATCGCGGGCGGCTCGGAGGCGACCATCGCGCGCGTGCTGGAAATCACCGAGGGCCGGGGCGCCGACCTCGTGCTCGACTTCGCCGGAGCGCCGAGCATCGGTCCCGAGGCCGTCGGCATGGCCGCTCAGCGCGGCACGGTCGCGATCGTCGGCTCGACCGGCCCCGCCGGCGATCCGTTCCCGCTCTCGGCGATCATGGGCAAGGAGCTCACGGTCGTAGGATCCCTCAACGGCGACGTCTCCGACTACTTCCGATCCATCGAGTTCTTCCGCACCTTCGCGGACCGCTTCCCCTGGGACGAGCTGTTCTCGCAGCCGTGCGGCCTCGCCGAGGCCTCCGACCGCATCGCCAACATGCACCGGTTGGGCGAGGTGAAGGCCGTGATCGATCCGCGCATCGACGCCGCCTGACCCACCCGCTCCCGTCGCTCCGCACGCGCTCGCGCCCCGGCCGAGCGCGCGGCGGCCCACGGCCCCTCACCATCGAAAGGACCCCCATGACCACCCCAGTCCCCCGCCGCCGCATCGGCCGCAGCGAACTCGAGACCTCCGTCTTCGCGCTCGGATCGTGGCACATCTACGACCGCATGCACTTCGAGGACGCGGTCGCGATGGTGCGCACCGCCGTCGACCGCGGCGTCAACCTCTTCGACGTGGGCGTCTACGGCGCCCCGGGCATGCCGCCGGCCTTCACCGACGTGCTGTTCTCGGCGATCATCCGCGCCGTGGGCGTGCCCCGCGACGAGTACCTGCTCTCCGAGAAGCTCTGGCTCGAGGGCTGGGACGCCGACCGCGGCTTCCGACCGCAGCTCGAGAACGCGCTCTTCCGCGTCGGCGACGACCACGCCGACCTCGTGATCCTCGGCGACCTGCGCCGCGACGACGTCGAACTGCGCGACATCGCGCTCAGCCTCGACGAACTGCAGCGCGCGGGCCTGATCCGGGCCTGGGGCGTCAACAACTGGTCGGCGTCGAACGTGCAGGCCCTGCTCGACATCGCGACCGCCGAGGGCATCGCCGCGCCCGAGATCGCGCAGCTCAAGTACAGCGTCTCCCGCCGCTCGATCCCCGACGGCGAACCGTTCGCGCGCCCGTGGCAGCAGGGGCTCTCCATGCAGGCCTCCGACGTGATGGAGGGCGGCTACCTCGCCGGCAAGGTGGCGACCGACCGCGAGGTGGGGCGCGATCCGGGCGGCATCCGCCAGCGCATCATCGACGACGTGCCCGCCTTCGTTGAGCTCGCCGACGAGCTCGGCGGCACCCCCGCCCAGCTGGCGATCGCGTTCACGCTCACCCACCCGGCGACCGCGACCACGCTCTTCGGAACGTCGAGCACCGCCCAGCTCGAGGCGAACCTCGGCAGCCTCGAGCTGCTCGACCGCGTGGGCGCCGAGACCATCCGCGCGCGCGTCGAGCCGTTCTGGGCCGACCGCGGCCTCGTCGACCCGGAGGGACCGTGACCATGAGCGCCGATGTCGCAGCAGGATCGGCGGCGGAATCCGGATCGGGATCCCCCCGCCCCGTCGCCCACGGCCGGCCCACCGTCGCGCCCGTGCCCTTCGACCCCGAGATCGTGCCCGTGCTCGAGGCGCTGGCCGCGACCCCGCAGCCCGGTCTCAGCCGCGAGACGCTCGCCGCGATGCGGGAGCCGGGCCTCGGCCCCGCATTCCCGAGCGGCGCCGAACTCGTCGCGGGTCGCGCGGTGACCGCCGAGGAGCTCGTGATCCCGGGGCCCGCAGGCGCCCCGGCGCTCGAGGTCACCGTGTTCGCACCCGCCGACCGCGGGCCCGACCCCCTGCCCGTGCTCGTGAACTTCCACGGCGGCGGCATGATCGTGGGCCACCGCGCCTGGGAGCACGGTCGTGTGATCGATCTCGTCGAGCGCCACGGCGTGGTCGGGGTGAACGTCGAGTACCGGCTCGCCCCCGAGCATCCCTACCCCGCCGGCGTCGAGGACAACTACGCCGCGACCCGCTGGGTCGCCGAGCACGCGGCCGAACTGGGCGCCGATCCCGACCGCCTCGTCGTGATGGGCGGCAGCGCCGGAGGCGCCTTCGCGGCCGCGGTGTCGCTCATGGCGCGCGACCGCGGCGGCCCCGCGATCGCCGGCCAGCTGCTGCTGTGCCCCATGCTCGACAACACGAACTCGACCGTGTCGAGCCTGCAGTACGACGGCATCGGCACCTGGACCCGCGACGCGAACCTGCTCGCGTGGGAGTGCGTGCTCGGCGAGGAGCTCGCCTACTCCGACCGCGCGCCCGCGTACGCGGCGCCCGCGCGCGCCGACGACGTCTCGGGGCTGCCGCCCGCGTTCATCGAGGTGGGCGCCGCCGAGATGTTCCGCGACGAGGACGTCGACTACACCCGGCGCATCTGGGCGACGGGCGGCCCCGCCGAGCTGCACGTCTGGTCGGGCGGCTGCCACGGCTTCGACATGTACATGCCCGAGGCCGAGATCACCCGCGCCGCGCTCGCGTCGCGCGACTCGTGGCTCGCCCGCGTGCTCGGCACCGTGGCGGCACCCCCGCCGAAGCCGCTCGCGGCCGGAGCCACCGCGCAGGATCCCGTCGGCACCGCCGAGCAGGGGGCCGCACGATGACCGCCCCGCAGCCCTACCGGGCCGCCGAGCCCGAGGCGCGTCCCGCCAGCGTCCCCTACGATCCCGAGCTCGAGGCCGGCCTCGCGTTCTTCATCGACCTCGTGGAGCGCATCCCGCTGCGCGCCCACACCATCCTCGAGAACCGCGCGCACTTCGCCTCGATCACCCCTTCGATGGAGGTGCAGGCCGATGGCCGCACGGTCGAGTGGGAGCACCGCACGATCCCGGGCCCCGCGGGATCGTCCGGCATCGAGGTGACGATCGTGCGGCCCCGGGGAAGCGGCGCGCCCGGCGCCGCGCACGACGGCGCAGGCGCGCACGACGCCCCGCGCCCCGGCGTGCTCGGCATCCACGGCGGGGGCTACGTGCTCGGCACCCGCTTCTTCGGCACGGGCGAGCTCATCGACCTCGCCGAGCGCTTCGGCACGGTGGGCGTCGCGGTCGAGTACCGTCTCGCCCCCGAGCACCCCGCCCCGGCCGCGGCCGAGGACTGCTACGCCGCGCTCGTCTGGATGGCGCAGAACGCCGATCTGCTCGGCATCGACCCCGCGCGCATCGTGGTGTCGGGCGCGTCCGCCGGCGGCGGTCTCACCGCCGCGGTGTCGCTCATCGCGCGGGATCGCGGCGGCCCCGCGATCGCCGGCCAGCTCGTGGGCTGCCCCATGATCGACGACCGCAACACGACGGTGTCGGCCTGGCAGTACGACGGCATCGGCGCCTGGGATCGCAACAACAACGACACCGGCTGGGACGCCGCGCTCGGCGCCGAGCGCGGCGGCGAGCGCGTGCACCCCTACCAGGCGCCCGCCCGGGCGACCGATCTGTCGGGGCTGCCGCCCGCGTTCATCGAGGTCGGCTCGGCCGAGGTGTTCCGCGACGAGTCCGTCGACTACGCGAGCCGCATCTGGGCGGCCGGCGGCGAGGCCGAGCTGCACGTCTGGTCGGGCGGCTATCACGGTTTCACGGGCTTCTCCCCCGACGCCGTGGTGTCGCACGCCGCGAACGACGCCCGCGACAGCTGGTGGCGCCGGATCCTCGCCCGATGAGCGCGCGTGCACGACGGCGCGCGGGCGCCTCGCCCTCGCGGCCGATGGGGCTGCTGCGCATCACGCTGGTGCTCGGCCTGCTCGAGGCGTTCGGGCCGCTCTCGATGGATCTCTACCTGCCGCAGCTGCCGCAGCTCGCCCGCTCCCTCGACACCTCCGACGCGCTCGCCCAGGCGACCATGTCGGTGTGCATGATCGGGCTCGGGATCGGGCAGCTCATCGCCGGCCCGCTCTCGGACCGCTTCGGGCGCAAGCGCCCCCTCGTGGTGGGGGTGGTGCTCTTCGCGGTGCTCTCGGCGGTGTGCGCCGTGGCGCCCACGATCGAGGTGCTGCTCGCGGCGCGTCTGATGCAGGGGCTCGCGGGATCGGCCGGAGTGGTGATCAGCATGGCGGTCGCGCGCGACCTGTTCCACGGGATCGAGCTCTCGCGGATGCTGTCGCTGCTCGCGCTCGTCACCTCGCTCACCCCGATCATCGCTCCGGTGATCGGGGGCCAGCTGGCACGGGTGATGGACTGGCGCGGCATCTTCTTCGTGCTCGCCGGGATCGGCGTCGCGCTCGTGTTCGTGGCCGTGTTCGGGCTGCGCGAGTCGCTGCCCGAGACCGGCCACCACTCGGGCAGCGTGCTCGGCACGACGGTGACGCACGCGTCGGTCGTGCTGCGCGACCCGCTGTTCGTGGCGCTCATGCTGGCGGCGTGCCTGGGCGGTGCGGCCTTCTTCTCGTACCTGTCGATGTCGAGCTTCGTGCTGCAGGGCCAGTTCGGTCTCACCCCGCAGCTCTTCAGCCTCGTCTTCGCGATGAACGCGCTCTCGCAGCTCGGGGGCGCCCAGCTCAGCCGGGTGTTCGTGCGGCGGCTCGGCACGGCGCGCATGTACCTCACGGGCCAGCTGGCCGGCGCGGCGGCCGCCATCGCGCTGCTCGTCGTGACCCTGCTCGGCGCCCCGGCGCCCGTCTTCATCGCCCTGCTCGCCCTCTACCTGGGCGCGGCCGGGCTCGGCGGCCCGAACGGCACCTCCCTCGCCCTCGGCGGGCACGGTTCGAGGGCGGGCACCGCGTCGGCGCTGCTCGGCATGGCGATGTTCACCGCAGGCGCGGTGGCGGCTCCGGTGGTGTCGGCGCTCGCCGGCAGCTCTGCCGCGACCATGGCGACGAGCGTCGCGGCGGGATCGGCCGCGGCCGCCCTCATCGGCTGGCTCGCGGTGCGGCGGCTCGCCCCGGCGGATGCCGGGCGGCCGCTCTCGGCGAGAGCCCGCGCCGAGGCCGACGCGGCGTCGCTTCCGGGCACGGCGACAGGACCGGTGGCCGAAGCGTCGGTGGATCCGGGTACGGGTGCTGCGACGGACGACGACACGGGCGCCGCGCCGACTGTTCCCTCAGAGACAACGGGGGCACCGCCCGAGACAAGCCCCGGCCGGCCTGAAAAGCTACCCTGAATGACATCTAGCGGTATTCGACCTGGAGGATCCATGGAAACCTACGAAAGCCTGCTCGCAGCAGTCGTCGCAACCGAGGGCGAGACCCGCGACTCGGTCAACCCCGCCACCGACGAGGTGATCGGCAAGGTGCAGAAGCAGTCGATCGAGGATCTGGAGGCCGCGATCGACAAGGCCGAGGCCGCTCAGCCCGCCTGGGCCGCGCTCGGCGACGACGAGCGCCGCGCCTACCTGCACCAGGCCGCCGACAAGATCGAGGCGTCGGCCGAGGCGCTCGCCGAGCTGCTCTCGCGCGAGCAGGGCAAGCCGCTCAACGGCCCGAACGCCCGCTTCGAGGTGGGCGGCTGCGTGGCGTGGACCCGCACCGCCGCCGAAACCCCGCTGCCGGTCGAGGTGCTCGTCGACGACGAGTCGGGCTATGCCGAGATGCACTACCGCCCCATCGGCGTGGTCGGTGCGATCTCGCCGTGGAACTGGCCCATGATGATCTCGATCTGGCAGATCGCGCCGTCGCTGCGCATGGGCAACACCGTCGTGATCAAGCCCGCCGACACCACCGCGCTGTCGGTGCGCGCGCTCGTCGCCGTCATGAACCAGGTGCTGCCCGAGGGTGTGCTCAACGTCGTCACCGGCCCCGGACGCACGGTGGGCGACGCCCTCACCCGCAGCCCGAAGATCGGCAAGATCATGTTCACCGGTTCGACGCCCGTCGGCCAGCAGATCATCGAGGCCTCGGCCAACAACGTGACCCGCCTCACGCTCGAGCTCGGCGGCAACGACGCCGGCATCGTGCTGCCCGACGTGGACCCGGCGGCCATCGCCGAGGACCTCTTCTGGGGCGCGTTCATCAACACCGGCCAGACCTGCGCCGCGCTCAAGCGCCTCTACGTGCACGACTCGGTCTACGACCAGGTCGTCGAGGAGCTCGCGAAGGTGGCGGCGAACGTGCCGATGGGTGTCGGCCTCGACGAGAACAACGTGCTCGGTCCGCTGCAGAACCGGGGCCAGTTCGACACCGTCGACCGCCTCGTCGAGGCCGCCAAGGCCTCGGGCGCCCGCGTGGTGCTCGGCGGAGAGCCGGACCGTGACGCCCCCGGCAACTTCTACCCGACCACGATCGTCGCCGACATCGACCCCCACAACGACCTCGTGGTCGAGGAGCAGTTCGGCCCGGCGCTGCCGATCATCCGCTACACCGACCTCGACGAGGTCATCAAGCTCGCGAACGAGCTCGAGTTCGGCCTCGGCTCCTCGGTGTGGACGCAGGATCGCGCGAAGGCGCTCGAGGTCGCCGGCCGCCTGCAGGCCGGCACCACCTGGATCAACTCGCACGGCGGGCTGCACCCGATGGTGCCGTTCGGCGGCGCGAAGAAGTCGGGCTACGGCCGCGAGTTCGGCGTCGAGGGCCTGAAGGCCGTCGCCGAGCCCCAGGTGATCAGCGGACGCTGATCGCCCCTTCCCGGAGACGGGCGCGGCTGCTCTTCCGAGCGCGGCCGCGCCCGTTCGCGCATCCCCACCACGAAAGCAGGAATCATGAGTGAAGCAGCAGCCGTCGAGGCCGCGGTGCAGCAGTACGTCGACGGGTGCAAGGCCGCCGACGCCGACGCCGTGCGCGACGCGTTCGACGAGAACTCCGTGATGTGGGGCTACCTCGGCCCCGACTACGTCACGATGACCGGCGCCGAGTTCGCGGCGAACGTCGTCGCGACGGCCGAGCCCTCGGGCCCCGAGTACTCATTCGAGATCCACGGGATCGCCGTCACCGGCGACGTCGCGCACGCCGTGCTCGACGAGCGGGGCTTCCTGGGCGCCGACTTCCGCAACCACTTCGGGCTCATCAAGCGCGACGGCGCGTGGCGCATCACCAGCAAGGTGTTCACCACGGTCTGAGCGCTCGCACGGCCTCGGTGAGGGACCCGGACTCGGTGACGCCGGATCCCGGGTTTCCATCTCACCGAGGCCGGATCTTCCACCGAAGCAGGATCCCCGAGGCGCCCCATGACCGGCCGCAGGCCTCGCACCGCGGCGTGCACGGGCCTCGAACGCCTGCGGACCGGGTGCTCCCCGAAGGGAGCATCCGGGCCGCAGACCTCAGCTTCTCGAAGCACTACCAGCGCGGCTTGCGCTTGCCGTCGGCTCGGTTGCCGCCGCCGTCGCGGTTGCCGCCATCGCGATTGCCGCCACGATCCCAGCGGTCTCCGCCGCCCCGGCGATCATCGCGGTCCCAGCCGCGGTTGCCGCGATCCCGGTCGTACCCGCCGCGCTCCCCGCCGCGATCGTCGCGCGAGCCGCGGTTGCGGTCGTAGCCGCGATCCTGGCCGCGGTCGTACCCGCCGCGGTCGGAACGGTCGTACCCGCCGCTGTTGCGGCCGTAGCCGCCCCGATCATCGCGGTCGCGGCGCTGGTATCCGCCCGAGCGGTCGCCCCGGTCTCCCCGATCACCTCGGTCGCCCCGGCCCCCGCGGTCGAAGCGGTCACCGCGGTCGCGGCCGCCACCGTAGGATCCGCCCCTGTCGAGCGACATCTCGATGAGCTTGCCGCTGATGCGGGTCTGCGCGAGCTTGTCGAGCGACTCGGCCGGCAGCTTCTTGGGCAGCTCGACGAGGGTGAAGTCGTCGCGGATCTGGATGCGTCCGAAGTCGTCGCGCGACAGCCCGCCCTCGTTCGCGAGCGCGCCGACGATCTGGCCCGGCTTCACCTTCTGGCGGTGACCCACCTCGAGCCGATACATGGCCAGGTCGTCGCGGCGCTCCCTCGGCCCGCGATCCGCACGCTCGCCGCGCTCGGCACGCTCGCCCCGACCGCGATCCCTCGAGCCGTCCTCGAGGAACCGCGCGGCCTGGGCGCGGTCGCGCTCGAACTTGCGATCGTCGTCCTCGGAGAGCAGCAGCGGCGTATCGCCCTGCGCGACCACGGCGAGCGCCGCGGCCACGTCGGCCTCGGGCACGTCGTGGTGGCGCACGTAGTGGTCGATGATGTCGCGGAAGGCCTCGATCCGCTTCGTCTCCTCGAGCGCGGCGGTGATCGCGTCGTCGAAGCGGGAGAGGCGGGTCGCGTTGACCTCGTCGACGCGCGGCAGCGGCATCTGGGTGAGCGGCTGCTTGGTGGCCTTCTCGATGGCGCCGAGCAGGCGGCGCTCGCGCGGCGTGACGAAGCTGATCGCGTCACCCGTGCGGCCCGCACGGCCGGTGCGGCCGATGCGGTGCACATACGACTCGGTGTCGATGGGCAGGTCGTAGTTGATGACGTGGCTGATGCGCTCCACGTCGAGGCCGCGCGCGGCGACGTCGGTCGCGACGAGGATGTCGAGCTTGCCGTCCTTGAGCGCCTGCACGGTGCGCTCGCGCTGCGCCTGCTGGATGTCGCCGTTGATGGCCGCGGCCGAGTATCCGCGTGCGCGCAGCTTCTCGGCCACCTGCTCCGAGTCGCCGCGGGTGCGCGTGAAGACGATCATGCCGTCGAAGTCCTCGACCTCGAGGATGCGCGTGAGCGCATCGAGCTTCTGCGTGTAGGAGACGACGTTGTAGCGCTGGGTGATGCTCGCGCTCGTCTGCGTCTTGCCCGCGATCTTGATCTCGCGCGGGTCGTTCAGGTGCTGCTGCGAGATGCGGCGGATCTGCGCGGGCATGGTCGCCGAGAACAGTGCGACCTGCTTAGTCTCGGGGGTGTCGGCGAGGATCGTCTCGACGTCTTCGGCGAAGCCCATCTTGAGCATCTCGTCGGCCTCGTCGAGCACGAGGTACTTGATCTGCGACAGGTCGAGCGAGCCGCGGTTCAGGTGATCCATGATGCGGCCGGGGGTGCCCACCACGATGTCGACGCCGCGGCGCAGCGCGCTCAGCTGCTGGCCGTAGGCCTGACCGCCGTAGACGGGCAGCAGACGCACCTCGGGCAGGTGCGAGGCGTAGCTCTCGAAGGCCTCGCACACCTGCAGCGCGAGTTCGCGCGTGGGGGCGAGCACGAGGGCCTGCGGCACCCCCTGGCCGGGCTCGATGCGGCTGAGGATCGGCAGCGCGAACGCCGCCGTCTTGCCCGTGCCGGTCTGTGCAAGGCCGACGACGTCCCGGCCGCTGAGCAGCACGGGGATGGTCGCCGCCTGGATGGCCGACGGGTTCTCGTAGCCCACGTCGGTGATGGCCCGCAACACATCGGGATCGAGCCCGAGATCGGCGAAGGTGGTGCGCGCCTTCTCTGCGTTCTTGGCGGGCTTCTCGGCGGAAGCGGCTTCGGCGACGGGTTTGGTCGCAGCCTCAGCTTCGGGTGCGGAGTCGGCCGCAGCCGCAGCCGCAGCCTCGGGCGCGGAATCGGCCTGCGCCTCGGGCTCGGAATCGGTCTCGGATGCGGTATCGGCCCGGGTGTCGGCCTGCGCGGGAACTTCGGGCTGGGGTTCAGCCGGTACAGCAGCCTCGGTGGAGGCTACGTCGGTGGCGGTCTCGATGGGCTCGCCTGCGTCGACGTTTTCAGAATTGGTCATCATACAATCCTACCGCGGATCGCGCGACGCCGCGCCGCGGTCCCCGGATCCGCGCTCAGCTCCCAGCCCGCCCGCACCGCGCGCCCCGCTGCAGTGCAGGATCGGCGCCCCGGATCGCTGCCGCGCAGCGGACCCGCGGTGCCGGTCCCGCAGGGGCTCGCGTTACGCGGCGGGCGCCTCGCGCAGCGCGAGCCACTCGGCGCGGCGCTGAGCCTGCAGGGCGGGGTCGGCGACGGGCGAGGCCGCGAGCAGCCGCTGGCTGTAGGGGTGCTGCGGATCCCGGGTCACCTGCTCGCCGTCGCCGATCTCGACCAGGTTGCCGCGGTACATCACGGCGACGCGGTGGCAGATGCGCCGCACGACGCCGAGATCGTGCGAGACGAAGAGGTACGACACGCCGGTGTCGCGCTGCAGCTCGATGAGCAGGTCGAGCACGGTCGCCTGCGTCGTGAGGTCGAGCGCGCTCACCGGCTCGTCGCAGATGATCAGCCTCGGCTTGCGCACGAGCGCGCGGGCGATCGCGATGCGCTGCCGCTGCCCGCCCGAGAACTCGCTCGGGTAGCGGTCGATCACGCTCGCCGGCAGGTTCACCCGCTCGAGCATCTCCCCGACGATCCTGCGGGCCTCGGCCCGGGAGGTGCCCGCGGTGGAGAGCGGCTCGGCGAGGATGTCGCCGATCGTCATCATCGGGTTCAGCGAGCCGTAGGGGTCCTGGAAGACCACCTGGATGTCGGAGGCGAGGTCGCGCCGGGAGCGGCCCTTGAGGTGCGTGATGTCGCGACCGTCGAAGCTGATCCTGCCGCCCGCGACGGGCACGAGGCCGAGGATCGCCTTGCCGAGCGTCGACTTGCCCGATCCCGACTCGCCGACGAGACCCACGCACTCCCCCGCGCCGATCTCGAGCGAGACCTCGTGGAGCGCCCGGTTGGGCTTGCGCTTGGAACCGTACTCGACGACCACGTTCTCGGCCCGCAGCAGGGGCTCCCCGTGCGCCGACTGGGACGCCGCCGGCGCCTGCGGCGCCTGCACGCCCTGCGGCTGGATCGTCTCGCTCATGCGTTCTGCTCCTTCGTGGCGTGGGCGGCGGGCGCCGCGGGCGCGTGCGCGTCGAGACCGGTGTCGAGCTCGACGCGGCTCTCGGCGCCGTCGAGCGACGCCGCGATGAGCTCGCGCGTGTAGTCGCTCTGGGGGTTCTCGAAGATGGGGCCCACGTCGTCGATCTCGACGATCGATCCCGACCGCATCACGACCACGCGGTCGCAGAGGTCGGCGACGACGCCGAAGTTGTGGGTGACGATGACGAGCGCCATGTCGTACTCCTGCTGCAGCTCGCGCAGCAGCTCGAGCACCTCGGCCTGCACGGTCACGTCGAGCGCCGTGGTGGGCTCGTCGGCCACGAGCACCGACGGCTTGCCCGCGATCGCGCCGGCGATGAGCACGCGCTGGGCCATGCCGCCCGAGAGCTCGTGCGGGTACGACTTCATGACGCGCGCGGGGTCGACGATGCCGACCCGGTCGAGCATCGCAAGGGCCCGCTCGCGCGCCTCGGACCGGCTCATGCCGTGCACGGCGCGCAGCGGCTCGATCAACTGGTAGCCGATCGTGTACGAGGGGTCGAGGTTCGACATCGGCTCCTGCGGGATGTAGCCGATCTCGTGGCCGAGCAGCTGGGCCCGATCCCGCTTCGAGAGCGTGGTCACGTCCTCGCCGCCGATCCAGATCGCATCGGCCGTGTAGTAGCCGGACTTGGGCAGCAGGTCGAGCATCGAGAACACCGTCTGCGACTTGCCCGATCCCGACTCGCCCACGATGCCGAGCACCTCGCCGGGGGACACGTCGAGGGTGATGCCGTGCACCACCTCGACCTCGCCGTCGGTCGTCTCGTAGTTGACGCGCAGGTTCTCGAGCCGCACCGCCGAGTCGACGGCGGCGACCGAGATCGAACCGGTGGTGGTGGCGGTCGCGCCGGCGGGCGTCTTCTCGGCGTTGAGACGCGCGATGCGCTTGCGCTCGCGGCGCGAGAGCGTGGGCGTCTTGACGCTGATCACGTCGGCGAGGGTCGACCCCATGACGGCGAGGGCGGCGATGGTGATGCCGAGCGCGAGCGAGGGCCAGAGCAGCAGCAGCGGATCGGTGCGCATCACGCGGAAGCCCTCGTTCATGGCGGCGCCCCAGCCGGGGGTGGTGCCGCCGCCGATGCCGAGGAACTGCAGGCCGGCCTGCATGCCCATGGCCATGCCCGCGGTGAGCGCCGACTGGATCACGATGGGGGCGACGACCGCGCGGATCACGTGGCGGCCCATGATGCGCAGGTCCGAGAGCCCCGCCACCTTCGCGGCGTCGACGTAGGCCTCGCCGCGCACCGCCATGACGGTGGAGCGGGTGAGGCGGAAGTAGCCGGGGGCCATGAAGACGCCGACCGTGATCATGAGCACGGTGAAGTCGTTGCGGAACGCGGCGGCGACGATCAGCAGGATGATCATGCCGGGGATCGCCTGCAGGCCGTCGCTGATCCAGGTGCCGATGCGGTCGACCGCGCCACCGTAGTAGCCGGCGGCGAGCCCCGAGGGGACGCCGATCACGAGGGAGGTGACGATCGCGACGAGCGCGCCCCACAGCGTGATCTGGGTGCCCCAGATGATGCGGCTGAGCACGTCGCGGCCGGTCGTGTCGCCGCCCAGAGGGTGTTCGGCGCTCGGCAGAGCGCGGGTCAGGCCGAGGTCGACCGCGTTCGGGTCGTGGGGCGAGAGCCAGGGCGCGAACACCGCGACGAGCACGATGAGCAGCAGCACGACTGCGGTGACGGCGCCGGCTGGGCGGCGCAGGAAGCGGACGAACGTCGTGCCGCGGCTGCCGCCGCGCGAGTCGACGGCGTCGGCGACGGTGTCGGTGATCGGGGCGGTCATTTCACACGGGCCTTCGGGTTGATCCAGCCGAGCAGGATGTCGAGCAGGAAGTTGACGATGACGACGAAGATCACGGTGATGACCGTGATGCCGAGCAGCATCGGGATGTCGCCGTTCTGGGAGGCGCCCTGGGTCATGGCGCCGATGCCGGGCAGCGCGAAGATCTGCTCGACCACGATGGCGCCCGAGAGCAGGCCGACGAACATGAGGGCGAGGATCGTGAGCGAGGCGGGCGCCGCGTTGCGCAGCAGGTGGATCACGACGCGCCAGGGCGGCAGGCCGCGGCTGCGCAGCGTGCGCACGTAGTCCTGGCGGTCGGCCTGCATGATGGCGTTGCGCAGCTGCTCGGCGATCATCACGATCGCGCCGAGCGCGAGCGCGATGGCCGGAAGTGTGATCGACTGCAGCCACTCCCCGACCGACTGCGAGGGTGCCGTGTAGCCAACGGCGGGGAACCACTTGAGCTGCACCGCGAAGATCATCACGAGCACGAGCGCCACCCAGAAGCCGGGCAGGGCGAAGAGGATCACGGATCCGGCCTTCACCGCGCGGTCGATCCAGGTGTTGGGACGCAGGCCGGCGATCACGCCGAGCACACCGCCGAGCACTGCGGAGAGCAGGATCGAGACGGTGACGACCGAGAGCGTGACGGGCAGCTTGAGGGCGATCTGCTTGCCGATGGGCTGGAAGTTCTTCCAGGAGTCTCCGAAGTCGCCGCGCAGCATGCCGCCGATCCAGTCGCCGAACTGCACGAGCAGCGGCCGATCGGTGCCGATCTTCTGCGCGAGCGCGGCCTGCGCCTCGGGCGTCGCGGCGCTGCCGAGCAGGCCGAGCGTGGGATCCGGGATCGCGGCGTGCGCGAGGAAGAATGTGCCTGTCGCGACCGCGAACAGCAGGATCACCCCCGAGAGCAGCCTCTTGAGCGTGAATGAGAGCATCGGATCTCCTGAATCGGATTTCGGGGAAGTCGTCGGAGCGGGCGGGGAGCGTGTCGCTCCGCGGCCCGGTCGAGGGGCGGATCCCGCTCCCCGCGGCTGTCGTGGCGCGGGATCGCCGCCCCCGGGCCTGTCGCCCCTCTCGGCGAGAGGGGCGACAGGCCCGGGGTCGGCGGCTCAGCCCTCGAGGTTGATGTGGCGGAGCGTCGGGAACATCATGCCGATGACCGGCGTGACGGTGAACTCCGACGTGGAGATGTAGGCGTTGTTGGCCTGGTACCACACCGAGTAAAAGGCCTGGTCGGTGACCAGCTCGTTGAGCTTCTCGATCTCGGCCGTCTGGGCATCGCCGGGCTCGGCGGTGAAGACCTTGTCGGCCTGGGCCTGGATCTCGGGGAAGGCGTCGACTCCCGGGGTGGGGTTGTACCACTGGGGGTTGACGATCTGACGCTCGACGGTGGCGACCGGGTTGCCGTCCATCGAGATCACGCCGATGAACATCGGGTAGGTGGGAGCGTTGCCCATGTAGTCCATGAACTGGTACTCGTCCCAGCTCACCGTGATGTTCAGCTCGCCGAAGACCTGCTCGACGGTGGCCTGCCACGCCTGGAACGGCTGGGCCATCGGCATCTTCACCTCGAAGCCGTCTGCGTAGCCGGCCTCGGCGAGCAGCTTCTTCGCGGTGTCGATGTTGGGTGCGTAGAGGTCGTTGAGTTCGGGCAGGTTGCCCGCGGTGCCGTCGGGGAACACCTGGTTGGTGTCGACGCCGGCGCCCTGGCCGATCGCGCCCAGCATCTCAGCGCCGTTGAAGGCGTAGTTCAGAGCCTGACGCACCTTGAGGTCGCCGAGCGGCTTGCCCATCTCGGTCGAGCCGGTGCGGTCGGTGAACTGCAGGCCCACCCAGGTGGCCACGCCGGAGCTGACGTTCCAGTCGTAGTCGGGGGCCATGTCCATGGCGGTCTGGTCGCCGTAGATCACGTTGAACTGGCCGCCCTCGAGCCCGTTGAGCATCGCGGTCGGATCGCTCAGCGGCGAGATCACGAGCGGGTCGAAGGGGAAGTCGGCGGCGGCCCAGTGGTCGGCGACCTTGTCGAAATGGTACTCGGAGCCCGCGACGCTCGAGTCGGAGAGCGTGTAGGGGCCGGATCCGACGGGGGCGGTGGCGAGGCTGCCGTCGTCGATGGCGGCGGGCGCCATCATGTAGCTGCGGCCGAGGCCCATGAAGTAGAGGATCGTGTCGTCGCGCTGGGTGAGGTGGATCGCGATGGTGTCCTCGTCGACGACCTCGAAGCTGTCGACCTTGGTGTAGGCCTCCTGCGAGCGCACGCCCTCCTTGAGGTACTCGAGGCTCTTGACGGCCGCCTCGGCGTTGAACTCCTCGCCGTTCGAGAAGACCGCGTCGGTGCGCAGATCCATGGTGATGGTCTTGAAGTCTTCGGAGACCTCCCACTCGGTCGCGAGCGCCGGCTCGGGCTCGCCCTTGCCGTTGTCGACGACCAGCGGATCGTAGATGGCGGAGAGGTAGGGGCCGTCGAAGCCGATGTCGGCGAGC
This sequence comes from Leucobacter muris, assembly GCF_004028235.1. Taxonomy (NCBI): domain Bacteria; kingdom Bacillati; phylum Actinomycetota; class Actinomycetes; order Micrococcales; family Microbacteriaceae; genus Leucobacter; species Leucobacter muris. The sequence goes on from NZ_CP035037.1 coordinate 2,204,754, forward strand.
GCAGGATCCCAGGAGGTCACGTCAAGGAAGTTGCCGACGTTGAGGGGCACGACGGTGCCTTCGCCGCCTCCGCCCCCGCTGCCGTCGCCGGAGCCGCCCGACGAGCAGGAGGTCAGCGCGAGCGCAGCCGCAGCGACGGCTGCGAGGCCCGTGAGGGTTTTCTTCATCATGTCTACTTCTCTCGGTCTTCGGAGATGTGGGTGAGGGTGAGGCGCCGTTGCAACTCCACCGCGCAGCCCGGGAATGGAGTCCCCACCAGATGCGATGGACGTCACTTCGGCGTGCCGTCGCGTTTCATTCTGCGCACGTTGACAATAAAAACAAGTCGCGCGGGGCACCGAGAATGTTACGAATTCAACACGGCCGAATCGACCTCGCCCACTGGCGCGGATCGAGCTGAATCGTATACGATCGCAGGCAGGCGATGCGGAGCGGCAGAGCGCAGCACCGCGCACACGCAGAAACGGAGGCCTCGTGCTCGAGCAGTCACAGATCGAATCCATCGCGGATGAACTGGTGCAGGCGGACAGGGATCGCACGATCCTTCCCAAGCTCACCGCCCGCTACCCCGGCATGGTGATCGAGGATTCGTACGCCATTCAGAAGGTGTGGTCGGATCGGCGCATCGCCGACGGGGCCCGCCTCGTCGGCCACAAGATCGGCCTCACCTCGAAGGTGATGCAGGTCGCCACCGGCATCTCCGAGCCCGACTACGGCGTGATTCACGACGACATGGTCTACGAGTCGGGCTCGGTGCTCGAATTCGACCGCTTCTCGAACGTGCGCATCGAGGTCGAGCTCGCCTTCGTGCTCTCGAAGCCGCTCTCGGGCCCCGGCACCACGATCTTCGACGTGCTCGACGCCACCGCCTACGTGGTGCCCGCGCTCGAGGTGCTCAACTCGCACCTCGAGCTCGAGGGCCGCACGATCGTCGACACCATCAGCGACAACGCCGCGATGGGCGCGATAGTGCTGGGCGGCCGCCCCGTGAAGGTCGATGAGCTCGACCTCACCTGGGCGAAGGCGCTGCTCTACCGCAACGAGACCATCGAGGACTCCGGCGTGGCGGGCGCCGTCCTCGGCCACCCCGCCCTCGGCGTGGCCTGGCTCGCGAACAAGCTCGCCCAGCACGGCCAGACCCTCGAGGCCGGCGAGATCATCCTCGCGGGATCCTTCACCAAGCCGATGTGGGTGGAGCGCGGCGACACCGTGCACGCCGACTACCACGAGCTGGGGGCGGTGACATGCCGATTCGTCTAGAGCTGCCCGCTACACTGCGCGAACGACTCGACGCGGCCGACCGACCGCTCATCGGCCTCTGGGCGTGCGCCGGCAGCCCGATCACCGCCGAGATCGTGGCCGGCAGCGGCTGCGACTGGGTGCTGCTCGACGCCGAGCACTCCCCCAACGGACTCGAGTCGGTGCTCGCGCAGCTCTACGCGATGTCGGCCTACCCGGTGGCGCCGCTCGTGCGCCCGCCCTTCGGCGACTCGGTCACCATCAAGCAGTTCCTCGACCTCGGAGCGCAGAACCTGTTGATCCCGATGGTCGACTCGGCCGAGCAGGCGGCCGAGGTCGTGCGCGCCGTGCGCTACCCCGACGGTTCGGCCGGCGGCGGCGTGCGCGGCGTGGGGTCGGCGCTCGCGCGCTCCGCGCGCTGGAACCGCGTCGAGGGCTACCTCGGTCGCGCCTCGGAGACGATCAGCCTCACCGTGCAGATCGAGTCGGCGACCGCGGTCGCCGACGTCGAGCGGATCGTGGCGGTCGACGGGATCGACGCGATCTTCGTCGGCCCCTCCGACCTCGCGGCGTCGATGGGGCTGCTCGGCCAGCAGAACCACCCCGAGGTGGTGGACTCGGTGCTGCGCGCGATCGCCGCGGGTGTCTCTGCGGGCAAGCCGGTCGGCGTCAACGCCTTCGTGGAGGCCGATGCCGAGCGCTACATCGAGGCGGGCGCCTCGTTCGTGGCGGTGGGCGCCGACGTGGCGATCCTCGCCCGCCAGACCGAGGCCGTCGTGGATCGCTTCGCGGGCGCCGCCACCGCGGAGCGCTCCAGCTACTAGCCCTTCCGCACCGCGGGGTCGCACAGTTCAACACCCAGAAACGCGGAGTCCCGGACTGCCGGTCGCGGAGGCGAGGAGGCAGCGGTTCGGGGCTCCGGGTTCTCGGAAGCGGGGGATCGAGCCCCCGCTTCCCAAATCCATCCAGATCGTATACGATAAGAAATACAACGAGCGATCGCCCCCTCGGGCGTGAGCCAGATGAGCGAGGTAGCCATGACGTACGGAATCGAGACCCCCGGCAAGATCATCGCCGTCCATCTCAACTATCCGTCGCGGATCGCGCAGCGCGGCCGCACCCCCGCATTCCCCTCCTACTTCTTCAAGCCCGCCTCGTCGCTCGCCCCCACCGGCAGCACCATCGAGCGCCCCGCCGGCACCGAGCTGCTCGCCTTCGAGGGCGAGGTCGCCCTCGTGATCGGCGAACCCGCCCGCTGGGTCTCCCCCGAGGACGGCTGGAAGCACGTCGCCTTCGTCACGGCCGCCAACGACTTCGGCCTGTACGACCTGCGCGCCGCAGACAAGGGGTCCAACGTGCGCAACAAGGGCGGCGACGGCTACACGCCCATCGGGCCGAAGGCCATCCCCACCGACGGCATCGGCCAGGACCAGTGGCGCGTGCGCACCTGGGTCAACGGAGAACTCGCCCAGGACGACACGAGCGACACGCTCAAGTTCTCGTTCGGCCAGCTCGTCGCCGACCTCTCGCAGCACATGACCCTCGAGACCGGCGATGTCATCCTCACCGGCACTCCCGCGGGCTCCTCGGTCGTGATCCCCGGCGACGTCGTCGAGGTCGAGGTCGACGCCCCGACCGCGCCCGGCGCCCCCAGCACCGGCCGCCTCGTCACCACCGTCGCCCAGGGCGACCACGAGTTCGGCGACTTCGGCAACAAGCCGGCCGTCGACGACAAGCAGCGCATCGAGGCGTGGGGCAGCGAGCAGGAGCACGCGGCCGCGGTCGCCGCGGGCCGCGCCACCCCGCTCGACGAGCAGCCCGAGGCGGGCCCCCTCACCGACGAGATCCGCGAGCTGCTCGACGGCGTCGCCGTCGCCACGGTCTCCGCGGCACTGCGCAAGCGCGGCTACGTCGACATCTTCATCGACGGCGTGCACCCGAACCACGAGGGCGACACGATCCTCGGCACCGCGAAGACCCTGCGCTTCATCCCCTTCCGCCCCGACCTGTTCAAGCAGTACGGCGGCGGCTTCAACGCGCAGAAGCGCGCCTTCGACACCGTGAACGAGGGCGAGGTGCTCGTGGTCGAGGCCCGCGGCATCCCCTCCACCGGCACTGTGGGCGACGTGCTCGCCCTGCGCGCCCAGGTGCGCGGCGCGGCCGGCATCGTCACCGACGGCGGCGTGCGCGACTTCGCGGCCGTGCAGGAGTTCGACATCCCCGTCTTCTCGCAGGGCGCCCACCCCAGCGTGCTGGGCCGCCGGCACGTGCCGTGGGAGACCGACGTGACCATCGCGTGCGGAGGCGCCGCGGTGCAGCCGGGCGACATCGTCATGGGCGACCGCGACGGCGTCATCGTGATCCCGCCGTTCCTGCTCGACGAGGTGGCCCGCGAGGCCGCCGCCCAGGAGCGGGCCGACGCATGGGTCGCCGAGCAGGTCGCGCAGGGCGCGCCCGTCGACGGGCTCTTCCCGATGAACGCCGAATGGAAGGCGAAGTACGAGGCCGAGCAGGAAGCGCGGGCGTAACCGTGTCAGCAGAGTCCAAGTCCGAGCGGGCGTACCGCCTGATCCGCAGCAGGATCGACAGCGGCCAGTACGTGCCCGGCTACCGCCTCGTACTCGCGACCATCGCGAACGAGCTCGACATGTCGGTGGTGCCGGTGCGCGAGGCGATCCGCCGCCTCGAGGCCGAGCAGCTCGTCACCTTCGAGCGCAACGTCGGCGCCCAGGTCTCGCTCGTCAAGGAGACCGAGTACCTGCACACGATGCAGACGCTCGCGCTCGTCGAGGGCGCGGCCACGGGGCTCGCCGCACCGCACATCACCGCCGACCAGATCACCCGCGCCCGAGCCGTCAACCAGACGATGCGCGAGTCGCTCAGCTCGTTCGACCCGCTGCGCTTCACCGAGCTCAACCTCGAGTTCCACAGCGTGCTGTTCGAGACCTGCCCCAACCCGCACATCCTCGACCTCGTGCACCGCGGCTGGAACCGCATGAAGGTGCTGCGCAACTCGTCCTTCAGCTTCGTGCCGGGGCGCGCGCAGGAGTCGGTCGAGGAGCACGAGCGCCTGCTGCGGCTCATCGAGAGCAAGGCCGACGCGCTCGACATCGAGATGACGGCGCGGGCCCACCGCACCGCCACCCTCGAAGCCGTGCTCGCCCACTCCGAAGAGCACAAGCACGCCCCAGACCGGCAGCCGACCCCGGCCGCCTGACCCACCCCGACAGACCCACCCAACCCCACCACCGGAGGCGAAAACATGACCCAGGAGAAGCCCGCAGGGCTGCCAGACAAGATCCGCCACTTCATCGACGGCAAGCACGTCGACTCGGTCGGCGGCGAGGAGTTCGAGGTTCTCGACCCCGTCACCAACGAGACCTACATCATGGCCGCTTCGGGCCAGAAGGCCGACATCGACCTCGCGGTCGCCGCAGCGAAGCGCGCGTTCGATGAGGGCCCCTGGCCCAAGATGCTGCCCCGCGAGCGCTCGCGCATCCTGCACAAGGTCGCCGACATCGTGGAGTCGCGCGACGAGCAGCTCGCGCGCTTCGAGAGCTTCGACTCGGGCCTGCCCATCACCCAGGCGAAGGGCCAGGCCCGTCGCGCGGCGGAGAACTTCCGCTTCTTCGCCGACCTCATCGTGGCGCAGCACGACGACACCTTCAAGGTGCCAGGCCGCCAGATCAACTACGTGAACCGCAAGCCGATCGGCGTCGCCGGTCTCATCACCCCGTGGAACACGCCCTTCATGCTCGAGTCGTGGAAGCTCGGCCCCGCGCTCGCGACCGGCAACACGGTCGTGCTGAAGCCCGCCGAGTTCACCCCGCTCTCGGCGTCGCTGTGGGGCGAGATCTTCCGCGAGGCCGGCGTGCCCGACGGCGTGTTCAACCTCGTCGGGGGCTTCGGAGAGAGCGCCGGCGACTCGCTCGTCAAGCACCCCGACGTGCCGCTCATCTCGTTCACCGGCGAGAGCCGCACCGGCCAGATCATCTTCGGCAATGCCGCGCCCTACCTCAAGGGCCTCTCGATGGAGCTCGGCGGCAAGAGCCCCGCGGTCGTGTTCGCCGACGCGGATCTCGAGGCCGCCCTCGACGCCACCGTGTTCGGCGTGTTCAGCCTGAACGGCGAGCGCTGCACCGCGGGCTCGCGCATCCTCGTGCAGCGCGACGTCTACGACGAGTTCGTGGAGCGCTACGCCGAGCGCGCGAAGAACGTGGTCGTGGGCCTGCCGAGCGACCCCAAGACCGAGGTCGGCGCGCTCGTGCACCCCGAGCACTACGAGAAGGTCATGAGCTACGTCGAGATCGGCAAGGGCGAGGGCCGCCTCGTCGCCGGCGGCGGCCGCCCCGAGGGCTTCCCCACGGGCAACTACGTCGCCCCGACCGTGTTCGCCGACGTGAAGCCCGACGCCCGCATCTTCCAGGAGGAGATCTTCGGCCCCGTCGTCGCGATCACGCCCTTCGACACCGACGAAGAGGCGCTCGAGCTCGCCAACAACACCAAGTACGGTCTCGCGGCCTACATCTGGACCTCGAACCTGAAGCGCGCCCACAACTTCGCGCAGGCGGTCGAGGCGGGCATGGTGTGGCTCAACTCGAACAACGTGCGCGACCTGCGCACCCCGTTCGGCGGCGTGAAGGCCTCGGGCCTCGGCCACGAGGGCGGCTACCGCTCGATCGACTTCTACACCGATCAGCAGGCCGTGCACATCACCCTCAACGAGGCGCACAGCCCCAGGTTCGGCGCCGGCAAGTAACCCCCCTGGGATCCGGGTCCCTCCCCGTGCGGGGCCCGGATCCCGCCCCTCCCCCTCCCCCACACAGCAAGGACGCTCACTCATGGCAAAACTCAACGAAAGCGACAAGACCTCCTCGGGTTTCTGGGTCACCCAGGAGGCCCCGATCGAGAGCGACAACCCGATCACCACACCCCAGGCCGAGGCTCCCGACATCCTGCGCTGCGCCTACATGGAGCTCGTCGTCACCGACCTCGCCGCATCGCGCAAGTTCTACGTCGACGTGCTCGGCCTGTACGTGACCGACGAGGACGACGAGGTCATCTACCTCCGCTCCACCGAGGAGTTCATCCACCACAACCTCGTGCTGCGCAAGGGCCCGGTCGCGGCCGTCGCCGCGTTCTCGTACCGCGTGCGCACCCCCGAGGATCTCGACAAGGCCGTCGCCTTCTACGAGGAGCTCGGCTGCGACGTGCGCCGCAACGAGAACGGCTTCGTGAAGGGCATCGGCGACTCGGTGCGCGTGGTCGATCCGCTCGGCTTCCCCTACGAGTTCTTCTACCAGACCGAGCACGTCGAGCGTCTCTCGTGGCGCTACGACCTGCAGAAGCCGGGCGAGCTCGTTCGCCTCGACCACTTCAACCAGGTCACCCCCGATGTGCCCCGCGCGGTGCGCCACTACCAGGATCTCGGCTTCCGCGTGACCGAGGACATCCAGGACAACGAGGGCACCGTCTACGCCGCCTGGCTGCGCCGCAAGCCGACCGTGCACGACACCGCCGCCACGGGTGGCGACGGCCCCCGCATGCACCACGTCGCCTTCGCCACCCACGAGAAGCACAACATCCTCGCGATCTGCGACAAGCTCGGTGCGCTGCGCCTCAGCGACCACATCGAGCGCGGCCCGGGTCGTCACGGCGTCTCGAACGCGTTCTACCTCTACCTGCGCGATCCCGACGGCCACCGCGTCGAGATCTACACCCAGGACTACTACACCGGCGACCCCGACAACCCGGTCGTCACCTGGGACGTGCACGACAACCAGCGCCGCGACTGGTGGGGCAACCCCGTCGTGCCCTCGTGGTACACCGACGCCTCGCTCGTGCTCGACCTCGACGGCAACCCGCAGCCCGTCGTGGCTCGCACCGACAACAGCGAGATGGCCGTGACCATCGGCGCCGACGGCTTCTCGTACACCCGCGAGGGCGACGACGTGAAGGGCTTCAAGCTCGGCGAGACCCTCTAAGGAGCGGTTCGAAGGGCCCGGGCGCACTGCGCGCCCGGGCCTTTCTGCGTGCGAGGGAGGATCCGGATCCCGGTCGCCCGCACGGCGCGCGTGGGCCGGCCCGAGGGTGCGAGGGCCCCGGTTACCGCGGCGCGATCCCGAGCGCGAGCTCGGCGTAGCTGCGCACGGCCGCGCGGCACTCCTCCCGCGGCGTGCGATCGCCCACGAGCGGATAGAGGTCGTAGGCGTCCTCGAGCGCGACGAGGTTGCGGGCGATGATGCCGGGCGGCGACGCGAGCGCGAACTCCCCCGTGCCCGCGCCGATCTCGATGAGGGTGCGGTAGAGCATGATCTGGCGCTCGGTGAGGGCGCGATGCGCGGGCAGGTACTCGGGGTGCTCGGCGAGGATCGGCACGCTCTCGTAGACGTAGCGCAGCTCGTCGCTGATCTCGTCGGGCACACCCGCGTCGATGAGGGCGTAGATGCGCTCGGTGGCGCTCTCGGGTCGGTCGATGATGCGCCGCCGCTGCTCGCTGAACTGCTCCATCGCCCCCGCGAGCGCCGTGATCTGCAGCTCGTTGAGGCTGGAGAAGTAGTGCAGCACGTTGGCCGGGCTCATCTCGGCCTCGGCCGCGACGGCGCGCACGTTGATCGGCTTGCGCGGGCGGGAGCGGGCGACCCGCCAGAACGCGCGGATGATGTCTTCGCGGCGTTCGTGGCGTCGGCGCGCGGTCGCGTTCATGGTGTCAGCCTAGCGGGAGATGAGCGCGCGACCCCCGGAGCACGGCGCTCGCAGCGTCGGAGTCCGCGCCGGCCCGTCGCCCCGCGCGGGGCGACGGGCCGGCGATCCCGCGCCCTATTCGGCGCCCCGGGGCATGACCTTCACCGATTCGGTGAGGCTCGCGTAGTAGGCGGGCTTGCGCTTCTTGAGCACGAGGCCCACGACGATGCCGCCGATGAAGAGGATCGGGGTCGGCAGCAGCAGCACCTGATTAATCGGCCCCTCGAGCCCCGTGACGACCTCGAAGTTCGTGACGATGAGGAAGTAGCCGATGATCAGTCCGATCGCCCCGATGGCGGGAGCCACGACGACGCGCCAGACGCTGTGGCCGCGGCGATCCCTCACGAAGTACCAGACCACGGCCACCGCGGTGACCGCTTGGGCGAAGACGAGCCCCTGCACGCCCGTGGCGTAGGTCCAGATCGCGAGCCCGAGGAACGGGTCGGCCCGCAGCAGCAGGGCGACCACGACCGCGAGCAGCGAGATCGCCGAGAGGGTGATGCTCGCGACGGCGGGCGACTGGCTGCGCGCGCTCGACCGCCCGAGGGCGCGGGGCAGCAGCCCCTCGCGGCCGAGCGAGAAGAGGTAGCGGGTGCAGGCGTTGTGGAAGGCGAGCACGCAGGCGAAGAAGCTCGTCACGATGAGTATCTTCATGACGAACGCCGCCCAGGCTCCGGCGTACTCGCCCGTGCCCTCGATGACGAGCGTCTCGAAGGCGTCGCTGCGGGCGAGCTCGATGAGGCCGTCGGCTCCGAACGCGAGGGTGAGGATCCAGAAGGTGAAGGCGTAGAAGACGCCGAGGAACGCGATCGCGATGATGGTGGCGCGGGGCACGGTGCGCTCCGGGCGCTTCGCCTCCTCGGCGTAGATCGCGGTGCTCTCGAAGCCGAGGTAGGCGCCGAAGCCGATGACGAAGAGCGCCCCCGCCCGGGTGCGAAGAACACGTTCTGCGGGTCGAAGGAGGCGAGGCTCGCGGGCTCGGGGCCGCCGTCGACGAGCACGGCGACGGCGAGCACGAGCAGGATCGCGACCTCGAGGGTGAGCAGCACCGCGAGCACCTTCGCGCCGACGTCGACCTTGTTGTAGCCGAGCAGCCCCACGATGAGCACCGCCGCGACCGAGTAGACGCCCCAGTGCAGCTCGACGCCGAAGAGCTCGGCGAAGGTGAACTCGGCGAAGAAGCCGATGAAGCCGTAGAAGCAGACGACGAGCGCCACATAGGCGAACACCGTGACCGACGAGACCGCGAGGCCCGCCGGTTTGCCGAGGCCGCGCGAGACGTACGCGTAGAAGGCGCCGGCGTTGCGCACGCTCTGGGACATCGCCGTGAAGCCGAACGCGAAGCAGATGAGCACGGCGCCCGAGAAGAGGATCGCGCCGGGCGCGCCGATGCCGCCCATGCGGAACGAGGTGATCGCGCCGCTGACGATCACGGTGAGGGGCGCCGCGGCCGAGATGACGAAGAAGACGATGTCCCAGGTGCCGAGTCGCCCGGCCGCGAGCTCACCGCCCTTCGTCGCCGTTACTGTGGTGGACGGTGCTGACATGTCGACTCCTTCGTCATCGGGACGCGTGGCATTCTTCAAACACGGATCGAATGATCGCGCTTAGGGCCTCGAAAATGTAGTGTAATCACAAACGGAAGGATTAAACAATGTTCAATACTTCGGAGTCGACACCCCCGCTGGGTGACCAGGGGGCCGGGGCCGCCCCTCGCGCCCGCGACCTCGGCGTGCCCCTCGACGGCACGCCCGGCCCGCTCAACGCCATCACCGACGTGCCGGGCCTCGAGGTCGGCTTCGTCACGATCACCGACGACGCGCCCGTCGTCGCGCGCACCGGCGTCACCGCCATCCTTCCGCGCGGGCGCGACCGCGCGGGCCTTCCCTGCGCCGCCGGCGTCGCAGTGCTCAACGGCAATGGCGAGCTCACCGGTCGCAGCTGGATCGAGGAGTCCGGGCAGCTGCAGGCGCCCATCGCCATCACCAACTCGCACGCCGTCGGCTCGGTGCACCGCGGCGTCGACCGCTGGATGGCTGCGCACCACTCCGACAGCGCGGCCGCGTGGATGCTGCCCGTGGTCGGCGAGACCTGGGACGGCTACCTCAACTCGATCAACGCCGACACGGTGCGCCCCGAGCACGCCGAGCAGGCCCTCGACGCGGCCTCGGGCGGCCCGCTCGCCGAGGGCAGCGTCGGCGGCGGCACCGGCATGAACTGCTACGGCTTCAAGGGCGGCACCGGCACGGCCTCGCGCACCGTGCGCATCGGCGACGAGTCGTACACGGTCGGCGTGCTGCTGCAGGCGAACTTCGGATCCCGCGAGGAGCTCAAGATCGCGGGCCGACCCCTCGGCCGCGAGTCGCGGGCGCCCAACCCGATGGAGACGAGCGAATGGTTCGACCGAGAGCTCTCGGGAGCCCGCGCCGTTCCCGGCGCCGGCAGCGTCATCGTGGTCGTCGTGACCGACGCGCCCCTGCTGCCCGACCAGTGCGAGGCGCTCGCCCGCCGCGTACCGCTCGGCCTCGCGCGCACCGGCACCACCGGCAGCCACTTCTCGGGCGACATCTTCCTCGCGCTCTCGACTGCCAATGAGGGCTCCCTCGGATCGCGGATGGGCACGACGGGGCCGGTGGTCGAGCAATTCGCGCACGTCGCGTGGGGACGCATCGACGCCCTCTTCACCGGTGTCGTCGAAGCGACCGAGGAGGCGGTGCTGAACGCGCTCGTCGCAGCCCGCGACACGGTCGGCCGCGAGGGGCACGAGAGCTTCGCGCTGCCCCACGACGAGGTGCGGGCCGCATTCTCCGCGGAGTGAGCACCCGGTGAGCGGGCTCGGGTCGAGCCGGGCCCGACCGCCTCACTCGGGCGCACCCGCCTCCTCCAGCTCCTCGAAGTTCTCGAGATCCTGCGAGAGGCTCTCATAGGTCTCGGGACGCTTCGACTTCAGGTACCCGGCGTAGAGCACGCCGCCCACCACCGCGAGCACCAGCACCCACGGCAGCATGAGCACGTACAGCGCGCTCGATCCCGCCACGAGGTCGAAGTTCGCGATCGCCATGATGCTGAAGAGCAGCAGCGCGAGGAAGCCCAGGCCGGGGGCGATCAGGGTGCTCCAGATGCGCGGATCGCGGTTGCGCCGGAAGTACACCACCACGGCGAGCGCGGCGATCGCCTGCACGATCATGATCGAGAGCGTGCCGAAGCCGAGACCCACCGGCACCAGGGTCGCCACCGGGGGCAGCGGGTTGCCCTCGGGGTCGGTCTCCACGAAGATCGCGAAGACGCCGGCGATCACGAGCGCGAAGACCAGGTTCACCGCGAGACCGCGCTGGGGCGCACCCTTCGCGTTGGTCTGCGCCAGCCAGTGGGGCAGCACACGGGCTCTGCCGAGCGCGTAGAGGTAGCGGGCGGCCGAGTTGTGGAACGCGAGCTGCGCCGCGAACAGGCTGACCACGAGCAGCACGATGGCGACGATCCCCATCACCGGGCCGAGGTACTGGTCCATGAGCATGAGCGTCAGGTCGCCGCCGTCGAGGTGGTCGAGCGCCGTCTGCTGCGCGTCGAACACGCCGAGCGCGCTCACGATCGCCCACGCGCCGAACGCGTGGAGCCCGCCGATGAGGACGATCGCGACGTAGGTCGCGCGCGGGATCGTCTTGCGCGGCTCGCGCGCCTCCTCACCGAACAGCGCCGTGGCCTCGAACCCGATGAAGGCCGTGGCGACGAGCAGCAGCGCGATCCAGACGGAGCCGCCCACCAGGATCTCGGGGCTGAACGCGAGTGTGATCGCCTGGATGTCGAAGCCCGTCGTGAAGAGCACCGAGAACGCGAAGGCGAGGATGAGCAGAATCTCGAGCACGAGCGCGACGCCCAGCACGAGGGCGCTGACGTGGATGCCGGAGCGCGCGAGCAGGAAGACCACGACGCACAGCACGAAGCCGCACAGGTACCAGTGCAGCTCGATCCCGAAGATCATCGGCAGGGCCACCGCACCGGTGAAGAAGCCGATCGTGCCGAGCGCACCGGCCACGAAGACGTTGTAGCCGATCGTCGCGATGATGCCGGTGGTGAGGCCGGCGGCCCTGCCGAGGCCTTTGACCGCGATGGCGTAGAAGCCGCCCGCGTTCGTGAGCTCCTTCGTCATCTGCGCGTAGCCGACCGCGAAGAGCAGCAGCGCGATCGCGACGATGACCACCGCGATGGGGGTGCCGCCGCCGTTGCCGAACGAGATCGCGAGCGGCAGCACGACGATCGCGACCGTGACGGGGGCGACCGCGGCGAGCACGAGGAACACGATCGACGAGACGCCGAGCTTGTTCCTCGCGAGTTGATTCTGAGAGGTGTGGTTCATGGGAGACTTCCTTGTGTCCGCGCTCGGGGAGAGCCTGTGTTCGGTGGGGTTCTCGTGCGTCGTCGGATGCGCGGCGCGGAATCGCCCGCGATCCGCGGAGCCGGCGGCGCGATCCTCCTCGACCGCGCCGCGGGCTTCCGTGCCCTCTTCATAACACGGCTCGCCCCTCCACGGGGATCTCGGGGCCCGGTTCGCGCTCACAGTCAAGAAAACGGCGATGATCCGCGCTGCCGCACATGCCGCTGGACCGGAATCGGCGGGATCCGACACTATCCATTTGGACAGTCCTGCGCGCATCGTCAAGCCCCGTGCGCCCACCGCACAGCCTTGCCCTTCGCTCTCTCCCGGCCCATTCATAGACTCAACACGAGCATGCCTCCGGCGCCACCGTCGGCGCACCGGCAACGCAGCCACACCGAGAGGAAACCCCATGACCGCCCCAGCAGCACCCACCGAAGTCCCGCAGGACGCGGGGCTCAGCCGCCGCACGCTCGGCGTTCCAGCCATCACCTTCATGATCATCGCGGCCTCCGCACCGCTCACCGTCGTCGCAGGCGGCGTCACCACATCCTTCGCCGTGACCGGCTCGCTCGGCGTGCCCCTCGGCTTCGTGCTCATCGCCGTCATCCTGGCGGTCTTCGCCGTCGGCTACACCGCGATGGGGCGCTTCATCACCAACGCCGGCGCCTTCTACGCCTACATCTCGCGCGGCCTCGGCCGACCCCTCGGCGTGGGCGCCTCGCTCATCGCGCTCGTCGCCTACAACGCCATGCAGGTCGGCATCTACGGCCTGTTCGGCTTCCAGCTCTCCATGTTCCTCGAGGCCAAGTTCGGATTCGCCTCCCCCTGGTGGCTCTGGATCCTGCTCTGCATCGTCGTCGTCGGCGTGCTCGGCGTCAACCGCGTCGACCTCTCCGCGAAGGTGCTCGGCGTGCTCGTGGGCCTCGAGTTCCTCGTCGTCATCGTCTTCGACATCGTCTCGCTGAACGTCGCGCCCGAGGGCGTCTCCACCGCGACCCTCGACCCCTCCCAGCTCTTCGGCCCCGCGCTCGGCATCATCCTCGTCTTCGGCGTCGCCGCGTTCATGGGCTTCGAGGGAGCCGCCATCTACGGCGAAGAGGCGAAGGATCCGAAGCGCACCGTCCCCCGCGCCACCTACGCGGCCGTCGCCATCATCGGCGTCTTCTACGCCCTCAGCGCGTGGGCGTTCTCCGTGGGCATCGGGCCCTCGCAGGTCGTCGAGCAGTCGCAGACCTTCGGCCCCGACCTCATGTTCGTCTTCATGGGAGAGCACACGAGCGTCATCTTCGCCGACATCATGACCCTGCTGTTCATCACGAGCCTCTTCGCAGCGCTGCAGTCGTTCCACAACGCCGTCGCGCGCTACTTCTTCTCCCTCGGTCGCGAGGGCGTGCTGCCCGCGTGGTTCGCGCACACCAGCAAGCACGGCGCCCCGTGGGCCGGCTCCGTCGCGCAGACCGTCATCGCGGTCGTCGTGGTGGCCGGCTTCGCGCTCGTCGGCGACGCGTTCGGCGCCGCCGAGTCCATGTTCGGCGAGATGGCGTTCCTCTACCCGGTGCTCACCATGTTCACCTGGCTGACCAACACGGGCGCCGCCGCGCTCGTGCTGCTCATGGCGATCATCGCCGCCGCCGTCATCGGCTTCTTCCGGAAGGATCGCCGAGGCCTGAGCCTCTGGACGACCGTCATTGCACCGGTCGTCTCCGGCCTCGCCCTGCTCTGGGTGTTCGTGATGATCCTCGCCAACTTCCAGCTGATGCTCGACCAGGAGCAGCCCGACGCCACCACCTTCATCCTGCCCGGCCTCATCTTCGCCGCCGGCATCATCGGCATCGTGTGGGGCCTCGTGCTGCGCTCCAGCAAGCCCGAAGTGTACCGGCGCATCGGCCACGGCACCGAGCCCGGCGCCTACGGCACCGAGGTGCTCGAGGTGGTCGACGAGAGCTGACCGCAGTCGCGAAACGGGTGAGGGCCCGGGAGCATCGCTCCCGGGCCCTCACCCGTTTCGCTCCGTGGGCTGCCGCCGTGGGCGGCACCGCAGCCCGGCAAAACGCTGGCGCGTTGTGCTTCAGGCCGCGCCCTCGAACATGCTCGTGACCGAGCCGTCCTCGAAGACCTCGTGGATCGCCTTCGCGAGGAGCGGGGCGATCGGCAGCACGGTCAGCTTGTCGAACTGCTTGTCGGGGCCGACGGGCAGCGTGTCGGTCACGACCACCTGGTCGATGAAATCCTGCGAGAGGTGCTCGGTCGCGCGACCCGAGAAGATCGCGTGCGTGCAGGCGATCGTGACACCCTTCGCACCGTTCGCCTTCAGCGCCTCGGCCGCCTTCGCGATCGTGCCGCCCGTGTCGATCATGTCGTCGACCACCACGCACCAGCGATCCTTCACCTCGCCCACGATCTCGTGCACCGAGACCTGGTTCGGCACCATCGGATCGCGGCGCTTGTGGATGATGGCGAGCGGCGCGTCGAGCTTGTCGCTCCACACGTCGGCGACGCGCACGCGGCCCATATCGGGCGACACGACCGTGAGGTCGTCGCGGTCGATCGTGCGCTTGAAGTGGTCGAGCAGCACCGGCATCGCGAACAGGTGATCCACCGGGCCGTCGAAGAAGCCCTGGATCTGCGGTGCGTGCAGATCGACCGACATGATGCGGTCAGCGCCCGCGGCCTTGAACAGGTCGGCGACGAGACGCGCCGAGATGGGTTCGCGGCCGCGGCCCTTCTTATCCTGGCGCGAGTAGGGGTAGAAGGGCGCCACCACGGTGATGCGCTTCGCGGAGGCCCGCTTCAGCGCGTCCACCATGATGAGCTGCTCCATGAGCCACTCGTTGATGGGGTTGGTGTGCGACTGGATGACGAACGCGTCGGCGCCGCGCACGCTCTCGTCGAATCGGGCGTACAGCTCGCCGTTGGCGAAGGTGCGCGCGTCGGTCGGAACGAGCTCGGCGCCGAGCTCGGCGGCCACCTGCTCGGCGAGCTCGGGGTATGCCCGGCCCGTGATGAGGACGAGCTTCTTCTGCCCCGCCATCTCGATCTTGCTCATGGGTGCTACTTCCCGCTGTCCTTTGCTCGTTTCGATTCCTGTGCGAGCTCCGCCGCTCGGGCGGTGCTCGTGCCGGGCCGATGCTCGGCTACCCACCCCTCGATGTTGCGCTGCGGCGCCACGCTGAGCGCCAGCGACCCCGAGGGGACGTTCTTCCGCACGACCGTGCCAGCAGCCGTGTACGTGCCATCCTCAATCGTAACGGGCGCGATCAGCACGTTCTTCGAGCCGATGCGCACCCCGTCGCCCACGACCGACTGGTGCTTCTGCACGCCGTCGTAGTTCGCGAAGATCGTGCCCGCCCCCACGTTGCTGTCGTCGCCGATCACGGCGTCGCCCACGTAGCTGAGGTGCGGCACCTTGCTGCCGTCGCCGATCCTCGCGTTCTTGGTCTCGACGAACGCGCCGAGCTTACCGCCCGCGCCCAGCTCGGTGCCGGGACGGATGTACGAGAACGGCCCCACGCTCACCGCGGGCCCGAACACCGCCAGCGTGGCCTCGCTGCGGCGGATCCGCGCGCCCTCGCCCACCTCGCAGTCGACGAGGGTGGTATCGGGGCCGATCACGGCGCCCGTCGAGATCGTCGTGGCCCCGTGCAGGAAGGTGCCCGGCAGGATCTCGGCGTCGGCCTCGATCGAGACATCGGCGTCGATCCAGGTGGTGGCCGGATCCTGGATCGTGACCCCGTTGCGCTGGTGATCGCGCACGATGCGGCGGTTGAGCTCGCGGCCGGCATCGGAGAGCTGCGCGCGGTCGTTGACGCCGGCGATGATCCACGGGTCGTCGGTGGCGACCGCCTCGACCGCTCCGCCGCCCGACAGGATGCGGGCCGCGGCGTCGGTGAGGTACTTCTCGCCCTGCGCGTTGTTCGTGTCGATCTGCGCGAGCGCCGACTCGAGCGCGCGACGCGCGAACACGTAGATGCCGCCGTTGATCTCCGTGATGCGGCGCTGCGACTCGCTCGCGTCCTTCTCCTCGACGATGCCCGTCACCGAGCCGCCCGCGTCGCGCAGGATGCGGCCGAGACCCGTCGGATTGTCGAAGATCGCCGAGAGCATCGTCATCGCACGGCCGCCCTCGAGGTGCCCGCGCACGAGGCGGTCGAGCGTGGCCGTGTCGATGAGGGGCACGTCGCCGGACAGCACCACGACCGAGCCCTCGAAGTCGTCGGGCAGGGCGGCGAGCGCCTGCTCGACGGCGCGCCCCGTTCCCGGGATCGCGTCCTGATCCACGATCACGGTGTCGGGCGCGTGATCGAGGATCGCCTCAGCCACCCGGTCCCGGTCGTGCCGCACCACGGCGAGCACCCGCTGCGGCGACAGGCCGGCCGCGGTGTCGAGCACGTGCGCGATGAGCGAGCGGCCACCGATGCGGTGCAGCACCTTCGGCAGCGACGACTTCATGCGCGTGCCCTGCCCCGCGGCGAGGATGACGACGGCTATGTGACGGTCTGACATGTGATGGTTTCCTACCCGGTGTCGAACTGGTCCCGGATCAGCACCCTTCGGCGCGGTTTCCGAGTGGGCCCGCTCCCCGCACGGAGAAGCTTCGCTTCACTCATCTCCGCCTGCACCGGTGAGCGCAGGCGGAGCGGGCATTCGATGCTACGCATCGAAACCCCGCTCCCGACACACAGAGAAGCTTCGCTTCACTGCATCCCTGCCTGCGCTTGTGAGCGCAGGGCGGAGCGGCGTTTCAATGCTACGCATCGAAACCCCGCTCCGCCCCTAGGGTTCGAACCTAGACCTCACAGCTCCAAAGGCTGTCGTGCTGCCATTACACCAAGGCGGACCGCGCCGCGAACGGCACCGTACAAGTCTGCCAGATCGCCGGGGCTCCCGCGCCCGCCCCGCATTCCGGATCGGGGTCGCTTCTCGTCGCGCGACCCGGAGACACGCGACCAAAAGCGACCCCGATCTCGAAGCTCGGCGCCCGAACCCGGATAATGGAGAGATGAAGCACGAGGACGAGGTCGACCGCATCATCGCAGACTGGACCCGCGCGCGGCCGGATCTCGATCTCGCGCCGCTCGCGATCTTCTCCCGGCTGTGGCGCGTCACGAAGCACCTCGACCGGGCCCGCGCGCACGCCTTCGAGCGGTCGGGGCTGGCCTCGTGGGAGTTCGACGTGCTCGCCGTGCTGCGCCGGGGCGGCGAGCCCTTCAAGCAGAGCCCCAAGGTGCTCGTGCAGCAGACGATGGTGTCGAGCGGCACGATGACGAACCGCATCGACCGCATGGTCGAGCGCGACCTCGTGCGCCGGCTCACCGACCCGAACGACGGCCGCGGCGTGCTCGTCGAGATGACGCCCCACGGGCTCACGCTCGTCGATGCGGCCATGACCCGGCTCAGCGACGCCGAGGAGCGCCTGCTCGGCGGCCTCGCCCGCTCGGAGCGCGAGCGGCTGTCGGTGCTGCTGCGCAGACTCGCACTCAGCGTCGACCGTTTCGAACCCGTGACCGGGCCGATCACGCTCCCCCAGACCGACTAGTCGGATCGCTCGCGCGATCCGTTCGCCCCCGGCCCCGCCGAACAGCACGGCGCTGCGCCCGCCCGTCGGCGGCCTCGGGGCCGCCGACTCGGGGCTCGGCGGAGTCGGAGCGTCGCGGGCTCAGCAGGCGGGCTCAGGCGCCGGGCAGCACCCGATCCTCGGGCAGCGCCGGCGTCGATGCTGGGGGCCGGCGCAGGGTGCCGGATTCTCCGCCCTCGAACGCGGCGGCGTAACCGAGCAGAGCGGGATCGCTGTAGGCGGCTCCGGCGAAGGTGAGGCCGACCGGCATACCGATGTCGCTCATCACGCCCATCGCGACGGTCACGCTCGGGATGCCGAGGTGGCGCAGCGCGTAGTTGCCGTTCGAGAAGAACACGCCGTTCGACCAGGCGTGGTCGGCGGCCTCCATGTCGCGCTCGGCGTTCTCGCGGGCGACGTCGGCGTTCGCCGGGAAGACCACTCCGTCGAAGCCGTTCTCGTCGAGCCAGCGCTCGAAGAGATCCTCGCGCAGCTGCACGAGAGCGCGCAGCCCGCCGGCGAAGTCGGCGCGCTCGCGCGGATCCGGGATGCCGCGCTTCGCGTAGGCCACGGTCTCGCGGTAGCGGTTCTCGTAGTCCTCGACCTCTTCGTAGCGGTCGGGCAGCGTGCCGGGGGGCTGCGGGAAGATCCGGTCCGGATCCACCACCGCGAGCTCGGGGATCGCAGCGTCGCCGTTCGCCTTCAGGAAGTCGTCCCACCCGAAGGCGAGGAAGTCGGTGAACTCGGTGTCCATCCATCCCTCGGGCAGCACGCCGAGCGCGCCGACATTCTCCTGCCCGGGGCGATCGCCCTCGTACTGCTCGATGAGCGGGAAGCCGGTCTCCACGAGCTCGGCTCCGAGCGACTCGAGGCGGGCCCTCGCCCGGTCGAAGAGCTCGAGCACGGCGGGGCGCACCGCGATCGGGAAGTCCGGATCCTCGCCGAGGTACATCTTCGGCACCGCGAAGCGCTTGCCCGCGAGTGCTGCGGGGTCGGCGATGTCGAGGTACGAGGCGGGGCGGTGCTCGCTCGGCTTCGGCAGGGCGACGACGCTCTGGTTGCGCCAGAAGTCGCCCCGGGTGACGGGGTCGTCCTGCACGAGCACGTCGAGCACGCGCAGCATGTCGGGCATCGAGCGGGTGTGCGGCACCACCACGTCGCGGGCGGGGAACAGAGGCCAGTTGCCCCGGATCGAGAGCAGGCCCCAGCTCGGCGTGTAGGCGCACAGTCCGTTGTTCGAGGCGGGGCTGCGGCCGCTCGACACCGTCTCCTCTCCCATGCCGAACACGGCGAGGTTGGCTGCGGTGGAGACGCCCGACCCGTTCGAGGAGCCCGAGGCGTAGGCCGCGGCGAGATAGTCGCGGTTGTAGGGGCTCTCGGCGCGGCCGTAGACCCCGCGCTGCATGCCGCCGTCGGCCATCGGGGGCATGTTCGTCTTGCCGATCAGCACCGCCCCGGCCTCGCGCAGCTTCGCGACCGAGAACGCGTCCCACTGCGCGACGAGGTGTTCGAACGCCGGCGACCCCGAGGCGACGGTGAGGCCCTCGACCATGTACGAGTCTTTCACGGTGAACGGCACGCCCTCGAGCGGGCGCGCCTCGCCCGCGGCGTACCGGCGGTCCGACTCGGCGGCCTGCTGCAGCGCCTCGGGGTTGGGCACGACGATCGCGTTCAGGCCGTCCTCGCCCCGGTCGTAGGCCTCGATGCGGGCGAGGTACCGCCCGGTGAGCCAGGTGCTCGTGATCTCGCCGCGGCGCAGCGCTCCGAGCACGTCGTCGATGCTCGCCTCGATCAGCTCGAACGCTTCGGTGCGGTCGCTCATGGATCCTCGTCTCTCTGCTGCTGCCCCGAAAGGGGGCATTGCCACGGTCGGCGGTGCGCCGTATCCTGAAAATAGTTTCAGTTCTGAGCGGCCGGGTGTCAAGTGACCCCGTCCGCCCGCGCGGCGAAAAGGGGGCGGCATGGGGAACGACGCCCGCGAGCGCATCATCGAGGCGTGCGAGCGCGTGATCGCGCGGGGCGGGCTGCGCGGCTTCCGCATGGGCGACGTCGCGCGCGAGGCCGGGGTCTCGATCGGGCTGCTCTCGTACCACTTCGGCGACCGCGACGGGCTGCTGCAGGCCGCCCTCGATCACGTGAACGAGAGCGCGGCGCGGCGCGCGGCCGCGGGGGCGGGCGGAGCCGCGACCGCCGGGGCGGGCGCGCTCCCCGAGGGGGATGCGAGCAGCGCGGAGGATCGCCTCGCGGCACTGCTGTGCTCGGAGTTCGGCGATGAGCCGCAGGTGCGCGCCGGATCGACGGCGTGGAACGAGCTGCGGGCCGCAGCCGTCTTCGACGAGGCGCGGGCCGCGGCCGTCGCCCGATCCACCTCGGACTGGCAGCGCGCCGTGCGGCGGCTGCTCGCCGAGGCGGCGCCGCGCACCGACCCCGACGAGGCCGCGCTGATCCTGACCTCCCTCGTCGAGGGGCTCTCCGGCCGCTGGCTCACGGGCCAGCTCACGGCCGAGGAGGCCCAGCGAGCCGTCCGGGCGGCGCTGCGGCCGCTCATCGCGGCTGGCGCCCCGCCCGGCGCCGAAACCGGCTCCGCGGCCTCCGCCGCCGCCGACCCCGTCCCGCCCGCGACCGGCCCCGGCCGGGGTTAGACTCGGTCGGGCGAACCCGCCCGATGAAAGGACGACATGACCGAGACCGCCGCCCAGGCGCCGCACGAAGAGCTCCAACGAGGCCTCTCGAACCGGCATCTCCAGCTCATCGCGATCGGCGGAGCCATCGGCACCGGGCTGTTCCTCGGGTCGGGCAAGGTCATCAGCCTCACCGGGCCCTCGGTGCTCTTCATCTACGCGGTGATCGGCTGCATGATGTTCTTCCTCATGCGCGCCCTCGGCGAGCTGCTGCTGTCGAACCTGAACTACAAGACCTTCGGCGACATCGCGAAGGATCTCATCGGGCCGTGGGCCGGCTACTTCGTCTCGTGGACCTACTGGCTCACCTGGGTGGTCATCTGCGTGGCCGACATCATCGCCATCACCAGCTACGTCTCCTACATCAACGCCTCCATTCCGGCCTGGGTGCCGGCGCTCATCACCGCCGCCGTGCTCACCGTGCTCAACCTGCAGCCCGTGAGGTTCTTCGGCGAGTTCGAGTTCTGGTTCTCGATCATCAAGATCGTGGCGATCCTCGCGCTCATCGCGACGGGCATCGTGCTGCTCGTCACCGGCTTCGAGAACCCCGACACCGGCACCCGCTCGTCGCTCGCCCACCTCTGGGACCACGGCGGCCTCTTCCCCTTCGGGGCGAGCAGCTTCCTGCTCGGCTTCCAGCTCGGCATCTTCTCGTTCATCGGCGTCGAGCTCGTCGGAACGGCCGCGGCCGAGACGAAGGATCCCCACCGCAACCTGCCGCGCGCGATCAACTCCATCGTGGTGCGCGTGCTCATCTTCTACATCGGCGCACTCACCGTGATCATGGCGATCACCCCCTGGGACAAGCTCGACCCCGACCGCAGCCCCTTCGTGACGACGTTCGCCTACGCGGGCTTCGGCGCGGCGGCCTTCGCGATCAACCTCGTGGTGCTCACCTCGGCCGCGTCGAGCGCGAACTCCGGCTTCTACTCGGGCACCCGCATGATGCACGCCCTCGCCCACGACGGGCACGCGCCGTCGCGCTTCGCCCTCACCGACAGCCGGGGCGTGCCGCGGCGCGCGGTCTTCTTCTCGGCGGTGTTCGTGTTCTCGGCGGTGCCGATCCTGCTGCTCGGCGAGAGCGTGATCGAGGCGTTCACCTTCGTCACCTCGGTCGCATCGACGTTCATCCTCTTCATCTGGAGCATGATCGCCATCAGTTTCATCCAGTACCTGCGCAAGCACCCCGAGCGGCACGCGGGGTCGTCGTTCAAGACGCCGCTGCCCCGGATCGTGCCGTGGGCGGTGCTCGTCTTCTTCGCGTTCATCCTCGTCACGCTGGCGCTCGCCGAGGACACGCGTCTGCCGCTGCTGTTCACCCCGATCTGGTTCATCGTGCTCGGCGCGATGTGGAGCGTGACGAAGCGCCGCCTGATCCGGGAGGGCCGTCCGCTCACCGCCCCCGTCGAACTGCCCGAGCTCGGCGACGGCGCCCGGCACGGAGGCTGAGCGCGGTCGCCGATCCGCGCCGAGGATCAGGCGAAGGCCGAGACGCCCGTGATGTCGCGGCCGATGATGAGCGCCTGCACGGTCTCGGTGCCCTCGTAGGTGTGCAGCGCCTCGATGTCGGCGAAGTGCCGGCCCGCGCGGTTCTCGAGCAGGATGCCGTTGCCGCCCAGCAGGTCGCGCGCGTTCGCGACCATCTCGCGGGCGGTGCGGGTGGCGGTGTACTTGCCGAGCGACGCGCCGGGCCCCGACAGCTCGCCCCGCTCCTCCGCACGGGTCAGCGACATGAGCAGCGTCTGCAGCCCGGTGAGCTGCGAGAGCATCTGGGCGAGGCGCGACTGCACGATCTGCGAGGCTGCGAGGGGACGCCCGAACTGCACGCGCTGCTTCGCGTAGTGCACGGCGGTCTCGTAGACCGCCGTCGCCTGGCCGAGCGCACCCCAGGCGACGCCGAGACGGGTGGCCTGCAGCACGCGGGCCGTGTCCTTGAAGCTGCGCGCGCCGGGCAGCTTCGCCCCGGCGGGCACGCGCACGCCGTCGAGCTCGATGTGCGCCTGCCAGATGGCGCGCAGCGACATCTTGCCCTCGATGGTGGTGGCGCGGTAGCCGGGGGCGTCCTGCGGCACGATGAAGCCCTGCACCTGGCCGTCATCGCCGCGCGCCCACACGACGGCGATGCGCCCCACGCTGCCCGAGCCGATCCACTTCTTGTGGCCCGTGATGACGTAGCCGTCGTCACTCGACTCGGCGCGGGTCTCGAGGCTCACGGAGTCGGATCCGTGCGTGGGCTCCGTCAGCGCGAAGGCTCCGAGTTCGAGGCCGCGGGCCATGGGCTCGAGCCAGTGCCGCCGCTGCTCATCGGAGCCGCACTCCGCGATGGAGCGCATCGCGAGACCGCCCTGCACCCCCACGATCGTGGCGATCGACCCGTCGCCGCGCGACAGCTCCATGGTGGTGAGGCTCGCGGCGAGCAGGCTCTGCTCGGGGAAGCCCGCGACGTCGACTCCGTCGCGCAGCAGGTCGAGGTCTCCGAGACGTTTCGCGAGGTCGAGCGGGTACTCGGCGCGGTCCCAGATGCCGGCGATCACCGGGCGCACCTCGTTCTGCACGAATTCGCGCGCACGGTCGCGGTAGGCGAGGTCTTCGGCCGAGATGCCGCGGAACACTCCGGCGACATCGGGATCGAGCGGCTGCCAGAGGTCGTACTCGGGCTCCTGCGTTCCGAGCGCCACGGGCGACGTGCTGTTCTGCGACATTGCGGGTCCTCCCTGCGCCGCCGGGGTTGGGGGTCGCTGCGGAGGAGGCGACGGTACGGCGCGTGATTCGAGCATGTCTGAGACTCCGTCTCATGTCAAGATCCCATTCGCTCGATAGAGGCCTGCGCACTGGCGCCGGCTATCAGATCCAACGAATGAAACCCAGTACCAGCTCGGCGAAAACGTGATACCGTCGGCGTATGCCAGCGAAGCCCCCGCCCGCGCCAGCCGATCAGCAGAGCTCGGTCGCCGCCATCCGCCGTCTCGCCGAGCAGGGCTACGAGGCGACGACGGCCGGCGACCTGGCCGACGCGGTCGGCATGAGTCGCAGCACGTTCTTCCGCCGCTTCGGCAGCAAGGACGACGTGATCTTCGCCGACCACGACCACGCGCTCGCCCAGCTCGAGGGGTTCCTCGGCGCCACCGACCTCGACCCGGGCGAGGCCCTGGTCGAGGGCACGGCCGACGTGCTGCGCCTGCTGGTGCGCGACCCCGAGGCCGCCCGGCTGCGCTTCGAGCTGATGCACGACACCCCGGCGCTGCGCGACCGCGAGCTAGTGATCACGCACCGCTACGAGCGCGTCTTCGCGCGCTACATCCGCCGAGTGCAGCAGCCCGCGACGCCCGGCTGGGTGGCGCCGGCCCTGGCCGCGTCGCTCGTGGCGGTGCACAACGCGACGCTGCGCGACTGGCTTCGGGATCGGATCGCCGACGCCCCGCGGGCCGTCACCCGGGATCTGCACCGGCTCGTGGCGCTCTACGAGCGCTGGCTCTCGGACGAGGGAGATCGGCAGCGGGTGCTGGTCGCGGTCTACGACGCCTCCGGATCGGCCGACGCCGTGCTGGGCGCGGTCGCCGCGCAGCTCGGTCGCGAGAGCCGCTGAGTCGGGCGCGCCGGCGCCTCGGGGCTCGGGCGACCGACACGACCGGCCTCCCGCCACGGGGGCCGGGGCGGGGATCCGCCGAGGCTCCGGCAGGCCGGTCCGCGCCTCAGAAGAGGGTGACGACCGCGCCGTCCGCTCGGCGCAGCTCCAGCCGATAGCCCGGCCGATCGCCCGCGACGATCTGCGCCGCGCCGTCGCCGAGGCCGAGTGCGGCCGTTAACTCGCGCAGGGGCTCGGGATCGGGCTCGACCCGCACCAGCGAGACCAGCTCGATCGACGGGATGTCCCCCAGTCCCGGCTGCGGCGTCGATCCCCAATCGATGAGGAAGGGCGTGTCGAGTCGATCCTCCCCGGTACCCGTGAGTCGCCACTCCAGCAGTTCGCCGCCCGGGGTGCGCCGGGAGAGATCCCGAACGTCTCCGGGGTCGTAGCCCCGGTCGCGCGCGGCGGCGACCGTCGCGTCGATGTCGTCGGGGTGCACCGAGTAGGCGCGCACGCTCGGGCTCTGCAGGGCGTCGATCCCGAACGTCGCGGGCGGTGCCTCCCCCGCGCGCACCGGGTCGGGGCCGATGAGCTCGAGGTACTGCGGGCCGCGCGCTCCGCCGATCGTCAGCGCGACGAGCGCGTTGGCCGTGCCCGTGGGGTGGGCCCCTCCCCGCACTGCCACGACGCCGGTGCGCTCGGCGAACCAGGAGACGAGCGAGGCGAGGTCGGGGCCGGCGATGACGACGTGGTCCAGCAGTCGAGGGATGCTCATGGGGTGCCTTCCGATGCTCGGGTCGTTCCGGCCTCGGGCTGCGCTCGCGGGTGCGCTCGCGGGGTGCGCCGGATCGGAGGGCCCGGCCGGGCCCTGAGCAGAGTCCACCACAGACGCGAGGCGACCGGAACGGCCCCCGTCACACTCCGTAAAGGCCGCCGGAAGGATGCCGCAGAAGCGGCCGGCCCGAGAGGAGGCCTCCGCGACCAGAGGACGGGCGCGGCACCGCCCGCACGGGGTGGTCTCGCCGCGGAGGCATACTCTCGGTGGGAGGAGTGCCGCATCCCGCCTTCGATGGGCGTGTGACCGTCCGCGATCCGCTCCCCCGCCGATGCCTGACCCCGACGCCCTGATCCCGACGATCGCCGGGATCGCGGTGCTCGTCGCACTCGGCGCCGTCGTGCTGCGCACCGCGGGAGTGACCGGCTGGTGGGCTCCGGCGGTCGCGGTGCTGCGCGGCGGCCTGCAGCTCGCCGCGCTGAGCATCGTGCTGACGGGTGCGATCGGCGATCCGCTCTGGGTAACGGTCGCGCTCGCGGTGATGTTCACCGTCGCGTCGGTGACGAGCGCCCGTCGCGTCGCGTGGACGTGGCGCAGCTTCGGGATCATCGCCTCGGGCATGCTCGCGGGCGTGTCGATGACGCTGGCCGTCATCTTCGCGACGGGCGCGGTCGAACTCGCGCCGCGCTACCTCCTCGCGCTGGGCGGCATTCTGATCGGCAACGCGATGACGGTGGCGACCCTCGCGGCGCGTCATGTGCACGAGCGCATCGACCAGCACTGGGACGAGGTCGAGGGATGGTTCGCGCTCGGCGCCGCACCGCGGCAGGCGACCGCCGGGTTCGCGAGGCGGGCCATCGGCGAGGCACTCGTGCCCTCGACCGACCAGACCAGAACGACGGGGCTCGTCGCGCTGCCCGGCGCCTTCATCGGGGCGATCTTCGGGGGCCTCGACCCGATCGACGCGGGCCGCTTCCAGATCGTCGTGCTCGCCGGGATCCTGGCGGCGGGCGCCATCACCGCGGTCATCGTGGCCCGAGGCCTCGCCCCGGTGCATCAGCGCCCGCTGCCGCATCGCTGATCCGAGCGATTCGGCGACACCGGCGGATCCGGCGAGCGCGGACCGTCCGACCGGTCGGCGACGCGGCTAGGAGTCGAGCTGCTCGCCGAGTTCGAGCCAGCGCTCCTCGAGCTGCGCGACCTCGTCCTCGAACGCGGTGATCTTCGCCATCTCGACGTTGAGCAGCTGGTAGTCGGTCTGGTCGAGGTCGGCGAGACCGTCGCGCGACTTCGCGATGTCGGCCTGCAGCCGCTCCATCTTGCGCTCGACCGCCGACAGCTCCTTCTCGGCGGCGCGGCGCTCGGCGCCCGAGAGGGCGGGCGCCTCCTGCCCGCGAACGGGCTCAGGGGGCGAAGCGCCGCCGGCCGAGCTCGTCGGAGCCGAGGATCTCGCGCGATCCTGCGCTGCACGCAGCTCGAGGTACTGATCCACCCCGCCGGGCAGGTGCCGCAGCCGCCGGTCGAGAATCGCGTACTGCTGGTCGGTGACGCGCTCCAGGAAGTACCGGTCGTGCGACACCACGATGAGCGTGCCGGGCCACGAGTCGAGCAGATCCTCCATCGCCGCGAGCATGTCGGTGTCGAGGTCGTTGGTCGGCTCGTCGAGGATCAGCACGTTCGGCTGGTCGAGCAGGATCAGCAGCAGCTGCAGCCGCCGCTTCTGCCCGCCCGACAGATCCTTCACCGGGGTCGACAGCTGCGCGCTCGTGAAGCCCATGCGCTCGAGCATCTGACCCGGCGTGAGCTCCTGGGCCTTCGACCCGCTGCCCACGGTGAAGCTCGTGCGCAGACGGGCGATGACCACCCGCACCGGCTCGTTCAGGTGCTCCTCGAGTTCGTCGAGGCGCTGGGTGAGGGTGGCGACCTTCACGGTCTTGCCGCGCTTCACCCGACCGGAGGTGGGCTCGACGTCGCCCGAGATGAGCCCGAGCAGCGTCGACTTGCCCGCGCCGTTGACGCCCAGGATGCCCGTGCGCTCGCCGGGGGCGAGCAGCCACTCGACGTCTTCGAGGATCATGCGGTCGCCGTAGGAGACGCCCGCGTCGTGCAGGTTCACGACCTCCTTGCCGAGGCGCTGCACGGCCATCGACTGCAGCGAGACGCGGTCGCGGATCTCGGGCACGTCGGCGATGAGTTCGTTCGCGGCGTCGATGCGGAACTTCGGCTTCGAGGTGCGCGCGGGAGCGCCCCGGCGCAGCCACGCCAGCTCCTTGCGGGCGAGGTTCTGCCGTTTCTGCTCGATGGCCGCGGCCTGGCGATCCCGCTCCACCCGCTGCAGGATGTACGCGGCGTACCCGCCCTCGAACGGTTCGACGATGCGGTCGTGCACCTCCCAGGTGGCGGTGCACACCTCGTCGAGGAACCAGCGGTCGTGGGTGACGACGAGCAGCGCGCCCTGGTCTCTGGGCCATCGGCGCTTCAGGTGATCGGCGAGCCAGGCGATGCCCTCGACGTCGAGGTGGTTGGTGGGCTCGTCGAGGAAGAGGATCTCGTAGTCGCCGACCAGCAGCCGTGCCAGGGCGACGCGGCGGCGCTGGCCGCCCGAGAGCGCGTCGAGCGGCGCTTCCCAGTCGAGGTCGCCCACGAGCCCCGCGATCACGTCGCGCGTTCGCGGGTCGCCGGCCCACTCGTATTCGGGCCGCTCCCCCACGATCGCGTGACCGACCGTCTCGCCCGCGTCGAAGACGTCGGCCTGGTCGAGCACGCCGATGGTGGTGCCGCTGCGCACGGTCACCTGGCCGCCGTCGGGCTCGCGGCGCCCGGCCAGCATCATGAGCAGGCTCGATTTGCCGTCTCCGTTTCGGCCGACGATGCCGATGCGGTCGCCCTCGGCGACGCCGAGCGTCACCGAGTCGAACACGGTCTTGGTCGGAACTTCGAGGTGCAGGGCCTCGGCCCCCAGCAGATGAGCCATAACCCGTCCAGTCTAGTGAGCGCCTCGTCGCCGGGGCTGTGCGCTGGGAACTCGGAGCTGGGACGCCGTCGCGGCAGCACCTGAGGATCCGCTCCACATTCATCAGATGAAGAGAAGTGTTGCCTAATATTGCAGGCATGGACCCCGACGACTCCGCGACGACCGACCCCCGCACGCACGCCGATCACGATCACGGCCACATCGACTGCGTGCTCGCAGCGGGCGACATCAGCGACCTGCCGGAGCTGCGGGCCTGGTGCGCCTCCCTGCCCCGCCACAACTACGGCCAGATCTTCATCGAGGTCTTCACACCGTTCCAGATCCAACCGCTCGATACGCCGCACCACGTCGGGGTGACGTGGCTGTGCCGCGAGGAGCGCCGCCCGAGCACCCGACCCGGCATCGGCGTGCCCCGGGGTCAGACCCTCGCCGACGCCGTCGACGCGTGGCTCTCCGAGTGGATCCGCGCCGATCCGCACTCCTGGCACTTCATGCTCTGGATGGGCGCGCGCTCCAGCTCCGTCATGCGCAGCTTCTGGCGCCGCGTCGAAGCCGAGGTCGACCAGCTGTGGTCGGGCGAGATGTCCCGATAGCTGCCGCGCCGGCGGGCCGGATCGCCCCGGGCGCCGCCCGCCGCCTCCCCTACACCGCGGACCGCGGCAGCACGATCGGCGACCCCGTGTCGGGATCCGCGATGATGCGCGACCGCAGCCCGAACACGCGCTCGACGGTCTCGACCGTCAGCAGCTCGCCCGGCGCGCCCTGCGCGAGGATCGCTCCGTCCCGCATCGCGATGAGATGGTCGGCGTAGCGCGCGGCCTGGTTGAGGTCGTGCAGCACGGCGACGATCGTGCGCCCCTCGCCCCGCAACCGCTCGAGCAGTTCGAGCACCTCGAGCTGGTAGGTGATGTCGAGGTAGGTGGTCGGCTCGTCGAGCAGCAGCAGGCCCGTCTGCTGGGCGAGCGCCATCGCGATCCAGACCCGCTGGCGCTGCCCGCCCGAGAGCTCGCTGATCTGCCGCTCGGCGAGTTCGCTCACCCGGGTGGCCGCCATCGCCCGCGCGACGGCCTCCTCGTCGCCGCGGCTCCACTGCGAGAGCAGGCTCTGGTGCGGGTGCCGCCCGCGCCCGACGAGGTCGGCGACGGTGATGCCGTCGGGAGCGATCGGCGTCTGCGGCAGCAGCCCGAGCCGGCGGGCGAGCTGCTTCGCCGAGAGGTCGCGGATGTCGGCGCCGTCGAGCAGCACCGCTCCGTCCCTGGGCTTCAGCAACCGCGCCAGCACGCGCAGCAGCGTCGACTTGCCGCAGGCGTTGGGCCCGATGATGGCGGTGAACGATCCGTCGGGGATCTCGACGTCGACGCCGTCGAGCACGATCCGGCGGTCGTAGCCGCCGCGCACGCCCGACGCGACGAGCGGGGAGGGTGATGGGTTCATGAACGACCGCTTTCGCGAAAGAGGAGCCAGACGAGGTAGCCGCCGCCGATGCAGACGGTGACGGCCCCCACCGGCAGGGTGGCGCCCGGCACCGCGTGCTGGGCGATGAGGTCGGCGCCGGCGAGCAGCAGCGAGCCGACGAGCGCGGCGCCGAGCAGGTCCGAGGAGCCGGTGCGGCCGGTGAGCCGCGCGGCGATCGGGGGCGCCGCGAGGGCGATGAACGCGACGGGTCCCGCCACCGCCGTGACGACCGCGGTCAGGGCCACGCCCGCGACCACCACGAGCACCTTGCTGCGCTCGACCGCGAGACCGAGCGAGGCCGCCGCGTCGTCGCCGAGTTCGAGCTGGCGCAGGCGTCGGCCGACCGTCGGCATGAGCAGCAGCAGCGGCACCGCGACCGCGAGCGCCGCCACGACGACCGGCCACTCGACGCCGGCCAGGCTGCCCGCGCCCCACACCGCGACCTGCACGGCGAGGCCCAGTTCGGCCTTCACGCTGAACCAGGTGTTCACCGACGACAGGATCGCCGACACCGCGATGCCCACGATGATGAGCCGGAACCCGCTCAGACCGCGCCTGAAGGCGAGCAGGTAGATGATCGCGGCCGCGCCGAGCCCCCCCCCCCCCCCCCCCGAGAAGCGCGCCGCCCGCCTGCGCCGCGAAGCCCGTGCCGCCGAGCATGAGCACGGCGACGACGCCGGTGTAGGCGCCCGTGTTGAGACCGACGATGTCGGGGCTGCCGAGCGGGTTGCGGGTGAGCGACTGGAAGATCGCGCCGCTGAGCCCGAGGCACGCGCCGAAGAGCATCGCCGCGGCCGCGCGCGGGGCGCGCCACTCGACGACCACCATGCGGTCGAGGCCCTCGGCGCCGGGAGCGAGGGCGGCGAGCACCTGGCCCAGGTCGAGGGGCCGGGATCCGACGGCGAGCGCGGTGAGCCCGCAGGCGATCACGAGCGCGAGGAGCAGGGCTCGCACGGCGATGGCGCGGGCCGTGGTGCGCCGCGTGAGGGGCCCGGCGCGCAGCACCAGCTCGCGGTTCACAGCGCGCCCACCCGGGTGCGGCGCACGAGCGCGATCAGCACCGGAGCGCCGATGAAGGCGGTGACCACCCCGACCTGCAGCTCGGCGGGCCAGACGATGAGGCGGCCGAGGATGTCGGAGGCGAGCACGAGGACGGGCCCGAGCGTCAGGGAGAAGGGCAGGATCCACCGCTGGTCGGGGCCGGTGACGAAGCGCACGGCGTGCGGGATCATGAGCCCCACGAAGCCGATGGGGCCGGCCGCCGCGGTCGCCGCGCCGCAGAGCAGGGTGATGGCCACGAGCCCGGCGCCCCGCGTGACCTCGATGCGGGTGCCGACGGAGCGCGCGAGGTCGTCGCCGAGGGCGAGCGCGTTCATGCCGCGCGCGGTGGTGCAGGCGAGCAGCAGGCCGATCACGATCACCGGCCAGATCGTCTCGATGGTGCCCGCGGGCCGGTCGGCGATGGTGCCGGCGCCCCAGAACCGCATCCGGTCGAAGGTCTGCGTGCTGAGCAGCGCGAGCGTCTGCGACACCCCCATGAAGACGGCCCCCAGCGCGATGCCGACGAGCGTGAGCCTGACGGGGGTCGCTCCCCCGGCGCCGCGCGAGGCGATGCCGTAGACGAGGGCGGCGGCGACGACGGCGCCGACGAACCCGAGCCAGAGGTAGTCCTGGATGCGCGTGACCCCGAGCACGGCCACGCCCACCGAGATCGCGAACCCGGCCCCCGCGTTGACGCCGAGGATGCCGGGATCGGCGAGCGGGTTGCGGGTGAGCCCCTGGATGAGCGCGCCCGAGACCGCGAGCGCCGCGCCGACGAGCACGCCCAGCACCGTGCGGGGCACCCGCAGCGTCACGATCGTGACGTGGTCGATGCTGCCGTCGGGAGCCGTGAGCGCCTCCCACACCGTGGCGGGCGAGAGCTGCGCCGAGCCGACGGCGAGGCTCGCGATGCAGGTCGCCGCGAGCAGCAGCAGCGACGCCGCGAGCCACAGGGGGCGGCTGCGGCGCCGGGCCGGAGCGGCGCCGCACACGAGCGGCGCGGGTGCGAGCGCGCGGGTCACGACTCGGGGGCGGGGCCGACGGCGCGCTCGGGATCGGCGCCCCGCGCGGGCTCGGCTCCGCCACAGGCGGGCGACGGCTCCGTTCCGACGAGTTCGACGGCTTCGACGCCCCAGCCGAGCTTGC
Source organism: Leucobacter muris (assembly GCF_004028235.1). Taxonomy (NCBI): domain Bacteria; kingdom Bacillati; phylum Actinomycetota; class Actinomycetes; order Micrococcales; family Microbacteriaceae; genus Leucobacter; species Leucobacter muris. The sequence continues at coordinate 2,236,306 of NZ_CP035037.1, forward strand.
GGCGGGCGGCGACGCGCCAGCCGGCCTCGGCTGCGAGGCTCAGCACCGTCTCGGCCGTGCGGGGCGGGTCGCCGAGCGTGCCGAGATCGACCAGGGCGCCGTGGGCGCGGCTCGCGGGGCTGAGGCCGTCGGGCGTGAGCTGCTCGACGAGCACGGCCGCGGGCGCCGCCTCGCGCAGCTGTGCGAGCAGCTCGCGCGCCTCTCCGTCGGTGCGGTGGGCGAGCGCGAGCGCGGCGACGGCCAGCTCGTGCCCGTCCCAGTTCGCGGAGAAGGTCACGTCGGGATCCTCGCCCGCGGCCTCCCGCAGCACCCCGAGCGGGCCAGGCTCCTCGACCACGGTGAGCGGGGCGTCGACGGTCGCTCGCAGCGCCTCGGCGACCGCGAGCGCGCCCGGGCCGGTCACGGCGATGCGTCGGTGCCCGCGCCACACCGGCGAAGCGGGCAGACCGGTGAACACCGACGCCGCGCCCTCGGCGTGCTCGACGAGCTCCGCATACTCGTCGGCGTCGGCCACCACCGTCTGCCGCAGAGTGCTGCGGTGCGCGATCCGCCAGGCGGGGCCGCCCCCGGTCATGGCCTCGGGCAGCGCGGCGAGCGCGAGTACCTGATCCGCGGCCATCCCGTCGAACCGCTCGCGCGCGTGCTCGTCCTCCACGAGCTCCTCCCCGAGCCGGCCGAGACCGATCCTCGCGTCCTCGCCGGCGCGGGCCGCACCGGCCGCTTCACCGTCTTCGGACCCGCCCGCGGTTCCCTCTCCGCCCTCGATCGCGAGGATCCCGCCGGCGGTCAGCGCGTCGGCGAGCACTCGCAGCGATGCGGCCCCGACGCCGAGCCGGGCGGCGAGCGCGCCGATCCCGAGCGCGCCGTCGGCGACCGCGTCGAGGAGCCCGAGGCGCAGCGCGGCGCGCACGGCGAACCACTCGACGGGCGGCGAGGGCAGCCCGACGGAGACGCCGGGCGCACCCGCGGCGGCGCCTCCGGGCGCGGCGTCGCCGCTGCGGTCCTCCTCATCGCGCAGGTGCCAGTACCCGGTGATGTTGACGTGGCTCTTCGGGGCCCCGAGCGCCCGCGCGCGGCGGCGCACGGCGAGCAGCGACCGGCTCTCGGCGGCGGCCCAGACGTAGGGGGTGCCGGGCAGCGGCTCGACCCGCTCGACGGCCGCGGCGAGCGCGGTCTCGTCGCCCGCGTCCGCGACCACCCACTCCACCGCGTCCGCCTGGCCGACTGCGAGCTCCTGCCTGGCCTCGGCGTCGCTCAACACGACGACGGCGCGCACGGGCGCGGCGACCGGGCGCTCCTCGAAGAAGCGGGCGATCGCCGGCAGCGCGGTCTCGTCGCCCGCCAGCAGCACCCAGTCGACGTCTGCGGGAACGACCGTCGACGATTTCGGCCCGGCGAACCAGAGCTCGTCGCCGGGCCGGGCGTCGCGCGCCCAGGAGGCGGCCGGCCCCTCGCCGTGCAGCACGAAGTCGAGGTCGAGCTCACGGGCTCCGGGGTCGTAGCGCCGGGGCGTGTAGTCGCGCCCCTGCCGCGTCTCCGAGGGCTCCCACTCGATGCCGTGGGGCAGCTGCAACGGCAGCACGGAGCCCACGTCGCCGTCGGACGCGAAGATCAGTTTGACGTGGTCGTCGAACGCCGGGCTCGCGAACGCGGGCAGTTCGACGCCTCCGGTCGTGAAGGCGCCGAGCTGCTCGCCGGTCAGAGTGACGCGGCGCATGCGCGGGGTGACGTCGACCACCCGCTCGACCCACGCCTGGCGCAGGACGAGCGGGTGGACCACCAGGGTGTGGTGTGCTATCGGGAGCCTCGGAGCAGGAGAACTGCTGCTCGATGATGTCGAGCAGGGCCATGGCCTCGTCGTAGTCGCCGCGCACCGTCCAGTACGGCAGGTCGTAGGCGTTGCCGGTCGAGAACGCCGTGGTGCCGGCCCAGATCGGCTGCTGCTGCAGCGTGGCGACGTCGGTGGTGTCGGAGTTGAAGCCGGTGATGAAGAGCGCGGGCACGTCGGCGAGGATCTGCCCGGCCTGCTCGGTCGAGAGCTCGGCCATGTCGCCTCCGGGGTTGTACGGTTCGAGGCTGTGCTGCTCGACGAGCGGTGCCGGGGTGAAGCCCAGCTCGCCGAGGGTGTGGGGCAGACCGCTGTCTTCGAAGAGCAGGTAGGGCGTGCCCTCGGCCGTGACGGTGAGCACCGCGACGGGGACGGCGGGAACAGTGATGGCGTCCTTCACCTCGGCGACGCGCTTGTCGTACTCCGCGACGGCGCGGTCGTAGTCGTCGTCGCGGCCGAGCACGTCGCCCGCGATGAACGAGTACTGCTGCTGCCAGGTGTCGAGGTCTTTGCCGACGATGACGGTGGGCGCGATCTGCGAGAGCTGGTCGTAGGCCTTCGTCGCGAGGCCGTTCGGCAGGCCGAGCCCGCCGGCGAGGATGAGGTCGGGTTCCAGTTCGAGAATCGCCTCGAGGTCGAAGCCGTCCATGCCCCAGGTGATGAACTCGGTGCCGTGCTGCTCGGGGGCGTCGCCCCAGAGTTCGGAGAACGCCGGATCGTAGTCGAAGTCTTCGGAGGTGGTCGCGACGACGGGCACGTCGAGGTCGTAGAGGTAGCCCGCGAGGGCGTAGTTGAGCACGACGACCCGCTGGGGCTCTGCCGGCACGGTGATTTCGCCCTGCTCGGTCTGCACTACCCGCTCTTGCGCGCTCTGCTCCTCGGAGGCGGCTGCGGAGGGCGCCTCCGCCGTTCCCGACGAGCAGCCGGTGAGCACCAGCGAGGCGCCGATGAAGAGCGCGGCGAGGGCGGAGAGGGAGGCGGAGGTTCGTGACCGCAGTGGCATGGAGGCTCTCTTCAAAGGGCGGGGATTCTTCGCCGCGACGATCGCGGCGAAGATCCGATGTACGGTAAAATTCTGGCTTGGTAAGGCAACACTTACCTTAATCAGACTATTGGGGAGCCCGCCGAACGACGAGCACCAACCCGACACCGCAGCCGCACCGAGACGACATGGATGACCGGAAGACCGAGGGGGATCGCATGCCGCACACCCGACTCTTCGACGTGGTGCCCGAGAACTCCGTGCGCTTCCTCGGCCACGACACCCACACGCACCCGGTGCCGCACCTCATCCACGTCGTGAGCGGCACCGCCGACCTCGTCGTCGACGGCGCCCCCGTGCACCTCGATGCGAAGGAGAACCTCTGGCTCGCGGCCGACGTACCCCACTCCGCGCAGTACGCCCCCGACAGCGTGGTGCTCGGCCCATTCCTCTCCCCCGGCACGACGCCGCCGGTGCCGATGCGCGTGCTCGGCGTGGTGCCGCGGCTCACCGAGATCGCACGCATGATCCTCGGGGCCTCCCCCCGCACCGACGCCCAGATCCGCGTCTTCCGCGAGGCGCTCGACGAGGTGCTGCTCGACCTCGACGCCCCCTACTTCGCGCTGCGCATGCCCACCCACCCCGTCGCCCGCGAGGTGGCCCGCGCGGCCGTCGCGAGCGATCTGACGCTCGAGCGTCTCGCCGCGAGGCGGCGCACGAGCGTGCGCCACGTGCAGCGCCTGTTCCGGGACGAGACCGATCTGCCGTTCACGAACTGGCGGGCGCGGGCCAAGCTCAACGTCGCCATCAGCAGACTGCGCGCGGGCGACAGCGTGCCGGCCGCCGCGCACTACGCCGGCTACGCTTCCCGGGCGAGCCTGCTGAAGTCGCTGAGCCGGGAGTCCGGGGTGGCGCAGCGCCTGCTGGCCGACGACCCGCTCACCGCGCTCGAGACCCGCGCCACCGGAGCGTGATCCGCTTCTCCCGCGACGGCGACGGCTGTGCCAGAGTAGGTCCATGACCTCCTCAGCGTCGCACGCGGGCACGCCGCTGCGCATCATGCTCGGCCTCGGTTCGGTGCTCGCGGGCACCGCCCTGTTCCTCGCGCCGCTGTCGCCGCAGGCCATCGCGGTCGTCACCGGCGCGGCGCTGCTGCTCACGGGTGTCGTGCTGCTGCTGCGCACCCGCCGCGACCGCGCGACCGGCTCGGGCCGGATCTCGCGCACGGGTCTAGCGCTCGCGGTCCTCGTCATGCTCCTCGGGGCCGTCATCGCGATCTGGCCCGCGGGCGGCGCTCCGGGCCTCGCGTTCCTCATCGGCGCCGCGCTCGTCGCGCACGGGCTGTTCTCGGCGGTGCGGGCGCTCCGCTCGGACGCCCCCGACCGCGCCTCCGACCTCATCGCGGCGGTCGCGACGGCCGCGTTCGGCGCGCTCACCTTCACCTGGCCGGTGCTCACCCTCGCGGTGTTCCGCTACGGGGTGGGCGCCTGGTTCGTGTTCTTCGGGCTGCGCACGCTGATCGAGCTGATCCCCCGCCGGCGCTCCCGTCGCGGTGATGCGGCGGATCGCGAGACCGACACCGGGGGCGGCGCCGTGCGCCCGTCGCGGGCACGGCGCTGGACGCGCGCCCTCGGCTCGGTGGCGGCGCTCGCGCTCGCGCTCCTCCTCGCCTACGGCAGCGGCACGATCCTCGGCGGCGCCCCGCTCCCGGAGCCCGGTCGTTTCTACGCCGCGCCCGCCGAGGTCCCGAGCGAGCCCGGCCGGCTGCTGCGCGCGGAACCCCTCACCACCGGGGTGCCCGCGGGAGCACAGGCGTGGCGGATCCTCTACACGACCACCCACCCGGACGGGTCGCCGGCCGTGTCGAGCGGCACCGTCATCGCCCCGAAGCAGCTCGGCGACGAGCCGCTCCCCCTGCTCACCGTCGCGCACGGCACCACCGGCGTCGTGCCGAAGTGCGCACCCTCGCTGAGCGCCGCCCCCTTCGCCGACGGCGCGGGCACCGCGCTCGCCGAAATGGTCACGCAGCACGGCTGGGCCGCCGTCACCTCCGACTACATCGGGCTCGGCACCCAGGGCACCCACCCCTACCTGATCGGCGACGCAGAGGCCCGCAACGTGCTCGACGCGTCGCGCGCCGTGCAGCAGCTCGATCAGCTCGAGACCACCACCGACACGGTGGTCTGGGGCCACTCGCAGGGCGGGCAGGGCGCGCTGTGGACGGGCCAGATCGCGGGCGACTACGCCCCCGAGCTCACCGTGAAGGGCGTTGCCGCGTTCGCGCCGGCCGCCGACCTCTACGGCCTCGCCGAGGCCGACAAGACCGACGCGGCGGGCAAGACCGTGTCCGCCTACATCGCGGCCACCTGGGACCGCATCTACCCCGAGCTCGAGCTCGAGCGGCACCTCCCCCCTCCCCCCCCCCCGGGTCGGCCGGCGGTGTCGAGAAGATCGAGGATCTCTGCTTCAACGGCGACGACGTGCTCGCCGCCATCCTGCGGGGCTCGCAGGTGCCGAACCAGATCTTCCCCGACAGCGTCCTCGCCGGCGAGTTCGGCGACCGGCTCAAGGCGCAGGATCCCACGGGTCCCTTCCCCGCGCCCGTCATGGTCGCGCAGGGGCTCGCCGATCCGCTCGTCAAGCCCGACATGCAGCACGACTGGGTCGCCGCGCGCTGCGGGGCGGGCGAGCAGATCGACTACCGCACCTTCCCCGGGCTCAGCCACAACACGCTCGTCGCCGCCGACTCGCCGCTCACCCCGCAGATCGTGCAGTGGACGCTCGACCGCTGGAACGGCGCCCCCGCCACCCCCAACTGCGACGACCTGCCGGGGTGATCTCGCGGGCTCGTCATCGCGTCGTCGGCTCACGAGACGGCGCCGGGAACCGACGGGTCCGGTTCGCGCGCCGAGCGCACGAACCGGACCCGCCCGTCATGGTTCCCTCCGGGAGAACGCAGCGGGGCGCTAGACCCGCGTGAACCGGCGGACTCCGAGAAGAGTCGCGCCCGCCAGGAGAAGCGCTCCGCCCAGCGCACCCAGGAACGGTACCAGCGGGTCGCCCGTGGAGGCGAGCGGTTTCGCGGGGCTGCCGCCCGAGGGGCCCGCTCCGGGATCGGCCGGCGTGCGCGAAGTCAGCGGATGCTCGGTTTCCTCCTCCGGGGGGACGAGGGGTTCGCCGGGGATCGGCGGACCGGTCGGATTCCCCGGATCGGGAACCTGCGGGGTCGCAGCGCCGGTGAGCAGGTTGTGCAGGCTGACGTTCGCAGCATCGGGGTGCACCGTCACCGAATACGTGACCGTGACGGTCTCGCCCGGTCGCAGCGCCCCGGCCCAGGCGAGCGTATCGCCCGTGCGGGTCGGAGCGACGACAGGCGTTCCGTCGATCTCTGCGATGGCGTCGTCGTTGAAGTGCGCGTGCACGACGACCCCGGAGAGGTCATCGGTCAGGGTCGCGGGGTCGAGCAGAGTCGCCCCGATGTTCGTGCCGGTCAGGGTGTAGGTGATAGTCTCCCCGGGATCCACCTCGGTTCCCGACGCCGGATCCGCTCCCTTCGAGATCTCGAAACCGGGCACGGGGTGGTGAGTCGTCACCGCGGGAGGCTCGATGGGACTGGGCGGCTCGCCGGGAGAGCCGGGAGGCGTGCCCGACCCGGTGACCCTGTTCTCGAGAGTCTCGCCCTCGACGCCCTCGTTCACGATCACGGAGTAGGTGATCGTCACCCGCTGGCCGACCTGCAGCACACCCGTCCAGCCCAGGCTCTCGCTCCCGATAACGGCATCGGGAGCGCCCGGCACCGGGGTGCCGTCGGGGTTCGCGACGACGGTGCGCAGATCGTTCGGATACTCGGCGAATGCGAAGACCCGCGACAGGTCGTCGCTGATCACGACAGGATCGAGCACGGTGTCGCCGGTGTTGATACCGGTCACCGTGTAGGCGATCGCGGCGCCGGGCTGCACCGAGACGCCCGAGGCGGGGTCCGAGTGCTTCGTCAGCTCGAAACCGGGATCGGGCAGCGCGATGTCCGGGGCGGCGCATGAGGCGAGGTCTACGAGATCGCCGTCGACACCCGTCATGTCCACGAGCGAACCGGTGGGTGCGAAGGTGACGGAGTCCCGCATCACGTTCCGGTTGCCGGCCTGGGTGATCATCGCCCCGCCCTCGGTGAAGGCGACACCGTTGACCCGGGGCACGAGCACGGGAGACACGAGCGTCAGATGTTCTGGCACCTGGATCGTCGGCACCTTCAGCGGGTCGCTCTCATCGCCTCGGACGCCGTCACCCGGCCGACCGGACTGGCGCCCGGCCAAGCCCTCGAACTCCGCGCGGTTCAGCTGCACTCGGACGGAGTCTCCCTCGCTGTCGGTGACAACGGCCTGCAGATTGCCGTCAGCGTCGAAGGCGAAGTCGCCGTTCAGATCGTTGGCGACATTCGAGAGCGCGGCCGGAACGGGGAAGTCGACGTGGGCGACCTCGCCCGCCGAGGGCTCCATCGCGCCATCGGTGGTGGAGACGGCCCGGTAGAGATGGAATCGGCGCTTCTCGGGGTCGCTGCCGCCGTTCTCGAGCGGCGCCTGGGAGAAGTAGGCGAAGTAGTAGTGACCCGAGAGCTGGTCGACGGCACCGCCCACCACGTATCCGGCGACGGGGCTGTTCAACGACATCGCCGGATAGGCGAGGTGCAGCTTGGGGAAGCCGTCGTGGGGATCGGAGTAGTGGTAGACGTCCACCACCGGCTCGGTCACCCCGGCTTGCCCGTACACGCCGCGCTGGTCGATGAACCAGACGTCGCCGTTCTGCGCCGTGCCGAGAGCGTTCAGGTAGTGGGTCGACGGAACCGCTCCGCCGGTGCTCCCGTCGTAGGTGTTCTTCTGCGTGCTGCCGAGGCCCGATACGCTCAGCGGCTGGTCCGCGTCGATCGGGGTCAGGGCGGGGTTGATGGTTCCGTCGGCGCCGAAGGTGGCCTTCTTGATCGAGAGCTCGGTGGCGTCGGCTCCGGATGATCGATCGAGCGTGTAGAAGGTGTCCGGCTCGCACATGCCGTCGAGTGAGGCGTGCGATGGTGCGGCTTCGAGCAGCGGCGTCAGCCCGCCTCCTACGACCGCGAGCGAGAGCGCGAGCGCGGCTACCGCGCTCGTTCGCCTTCGCGAGTGATGTTTCCTTGTCATTCTCGCCTTCCATTCCTCGGGTGCGAGGCAGGCATGCGCGAGTGCGCTGCCCGCCCCGGGTTCATCGGCGGAGTGGGAGACAGCCGGGATTCAGACCGGCTTCCGGATGCGCTCGGCCTGATCGAAGAAGATCTGCACGTCGAGATGCAGCATCCGTGCGATCAGTTCCAGTTCCGAGACGTTGAAAGCGATCGAGGCGTCGAGGCGGTGCAGCACCGTCTCGACGTGCAGTCCGAGCAGGGCCGCCACCGCCGTCGGTTGCACCCGGTGGCGCGCAAGTTCGATTCGGACCGCTGCAGCGACCGCTTTCTCCCACTCCTTACTGTTCACATTTGTGTGCACAGATCGATGATTGCACACATTTGTGTTCAATTCAATCGCGAAGCAATCAGTTTCCTTCAGAGACCGGCAGGCCTCGTGCGGAGAATGCAGTGCGATCGGTATGAGGCCGTGCCGCATCCCGCGGCGCTGACTACTCTTGATGCATGTCAGAACCCGGGAAACGCCGCTCAACGCTCGTGCCGACGCCGTTCGCACGCCACCTGGGCGCGTATCTGAGTCACTTGGTCGCCGGAGCGGGAGGCGACCAGTCGGGCCGCTGGCTCGCCGCGCGAACCGACCGCTCGAACGGCTACTGGGACAAGATCCTGAAGCTTCGGCAGGCCATGACCACCAACGACATCGCGATCGTCGCCCAACTCTTCGGGATCAGCCCGTACGACTTCATCAACGACGCACGAGCCTGGGACGGAGACGAGTCCCAGCCTCGCTGAACGCAGTCCGCACATGAGCCGCGGGGTCTTCGGCGGTCCGACGCATCGCTCGAAGCTCCTTCGCGGGCGCGTCGCCTTCTCCTCATGCGCGGCTGAGGACCGGAGACCGGAGACCGGAGATCAGAAACCGGAAGTGAGATATCAGAGACCGGAGACCGGAGATCAGAGACAGAGATCAGGCGCAGCAGCTCCCGCCGCAGCAGGCCCCGCCCGCTTCGCCGTCGCCCAGCAGATTGAGGATCTCGCGCGTCTCCGCGTCGGCGAAGCCCGCCGCGCCCTGCAGGCCGGCGTTCGGGTCGAGCCCCGCTCGGATCTCGGCCTCCACGGCCTCCGCCGCGACCGACGCCGCTTCCCGATTCTCGCTCATCTTCATTCCTCTCAGGCCCGGTCGCCGTGCTCGTGGTCGTTCTCGTCGGCGCCCGCCGCGCCGCCGTCGCCGGCGCGGAAGCCGAGCACCTGCTCGAACGCCCCCGCGAAGGCTTCGGCGCTCTGCGCGCCCGAGATGCCGTACTTCTGGTCCAGCAGGAAGAACGGCACGCCGTTCACCCCGAGCATACGCGCACGGGTGATGTCCCGCTGCACCGCTTCGCCGTAGCCGTCGTCGTCGAGCGCGGCGAGCACGGCGTCGGGATCGAGACCGACCTCCGCCCCGAGGCGCGCCAGGGTGTGCGGATCGGACATGTCCTCCCCCTCCGAGAAGTAGGCCCGGAAGAGCCGGTCCTGCATCGCCGACTGCGCACCCGACTCGGCGGCGAGGTGCAGGATCCGGTGCGCGCGAGCGGTGTTCGCGTGCTTCACCCTCGAGAAGTCGAACTCGATGCCGTCTGCCGCCGCCAGCTCCGTCATCTGCGCGAGCATCTGCTCCACCTGCGCGGCCGGCATCCCCTTGTGGCGCACGAGGAAATCGACCTCGCTGCCCGAGAAGTCGAGCGGAGTGTCGGGCGCCAGCTCGAAGCTGTGGCTCTCGACCTCGAAGTCGACGTCGGGCCTCTGCTCGCGGAACGCTGCGACGCCCGCCTCGAAGCGGCGCTTGCCGATGTAGCACCAGGGGCAGGCGATGTCGGACCAGATGTCGACCTTGATGGTTCCCGTCATGGTCGGTGCAACCGCGGCGCGGCCCGCACTATTCCGCGGCGGCCCGATTCCCGGGAGACAGGCGGGGTGCGCGATCGGATCAGAGGATCCGCGCCCCCGCCACCGGCCCGGTCACCGTGAGCGCGCGCACCCCCGCGCGGCTCAGCACGCTGCGCAACTCGGCCGCCTCCTGCGCGTCGCCGACCAGGAACGCCACGGTCGGCCCCGACCCGGACACGATTCCCGCGCGTGCGCCCCGCGACTCCCCCAGCTCCAGCAGCTCGGTCAACTCGGGAGCGAGTTTGAGGGCCGCGACCTGCAGATCGTTGTGCATCGCTTCGGCCAGCGAGTCGGCGTCGCCCACCCGCACCGCCTGCAGCACGGCCGTGTCGACCTTCACCTGATCGGGCTGCCGGCCGAGATCTCGCAGGTGCGCGTCGCGATGGCGATCGAGCGCCCGGTACACCACCGGCGTGCTGAGACCGGCCTCCGAGAGCGCGAGCACCCAGTGGAATGTGCCCTTCGCGAGCGCGGGGCTGAGCTCATCGCCCCTCCCCGTGCCCACCGCGGTGCCGCCCTCGAGCGCGAACGGCACGTCGGCGCCGAGCTCTGCGGCGAGCGGCAGCAGGCCCGAGCGGCCGAGCTCGGTGCCCCACAGCTCGTCGCAGGCCACGAGCGTCGCTGCGGCGTCGGCCGACCCGCCGCCCATGCCGCCGGCGATCGGCACCCATTTGAACACCGTCAGGTCGACGCCGCCCGCGTATCCCGTGCGCTCGGCCAGCAGCCGTGCAGCGCGGATCGCGAGGTTCGTGTCGTCGGTCGGCAGCGCGCCGCCGTCGATCGGACCGGTGAATCGCACCGAGAAGCCGTCGGACGGCGCAGCCGTCACCTCCTCGAACAGCGACACCGCCTGATACAGCGACGCCACGTCGTGGTATCCGTCGCTCTGCAGCGCGCCCACGCGGAAGAACACGTTGATCTTGCCCGGCGCCCGCACCGTGATCGATCGCCCCCGAATCGCGCTCATGGTTACACGCTAGCGCACCCCGGAGCGCCCCAGATGCACGCGGGCGATCGCGAGGAACTCGTCGATGCGGAGCTGCTCGGCGCGGGCGGTCGGGGCCACCCCCGCCGCCTCGATCGTCTCGACCGCGACGTCGAGCGGGCCGAGCACGGGCTGCAGCGCCTGGCGCAGCATCTTGCGCCGCTGCGCGAACGCCGCGTTCACCAGCTCGAAGGTGCGACCGCGCTCCCCCTCGTCGCCCCGCGGCTCGGCGAAGCGCTCGTACCCGACGAGCACCGAGTCGACGCCCGGCACCGGCCAGAAGATGCGGCGGCTCACGGTGCCCGCGATCCGCCACTCCCCGTACCAGGCGGCCTTCGCGCTCGGGGCGCCGTACTCCTTCGAACCGGGGCCCGCCGCGATGCGGTACCCCACCTCGGCCTGCACCATCACGAGGCCCCGGCGCAGGCCCGGCACCAGCTCGAGCAGATGCATGAGGATCGGCACCGACACGTTGTAGGGCAGATTCGCGACCAGCACCTCGGGGGGCGCCGGGGCGGCCCCGAGCATCTCGGCGCTCAGCTCGAGAGCATCGGTGTGGATGACGCGCAGGCGCGGGGCCGCGGCGCCCGCGAAGACCTCCGGCTGCATCTGCCGGGCCGTGTTCAGCAGCTCGACCGCGAGACGACGATCGATCTCGATCGCCGTGACGTCGGCGCCCGCCTCGGTGAGACCGAGGGTGAGCGATCCGAGTCCAGGCCCGATCTCGATGACGCGGTCGCCCGCCTCGACGCCGGCGAGGCGCACGATCTTGCGCACCGTGTTGGGGTCGATGACGAAGTTCTGCCCCAGCTTCTTGGTGGGCGAGACGCCGAAGCGCTCGGCGAGGTCGCGCACCTCGTTCGGCCCGAGCAGGCGCGCGGCGCCCGCGTTCTGCTCCGAGGGCAGCGGCGGCTCAGTCATCGTCGCCGGCGTCCCACGCGCCGTACACGCGCTCGGTGTTCACCGCGAGGCGCGCGCAGACGTCGTCGAGGGGCTCATCGAGCGTCTCGGCCATGCGGCGCACCGTGTGCGGCAGCAGGTAGGGCGCGTTGGGCCGCCCGCGGAACGGCTCGGGGGTGAGGAACGGGGCGTCGGTCTCGGCGAGCACGAGCTCGGGCCGCGCCACCGTGAGCGCCTCGCGCAGCGCCGGCGCGTTCTTGAAGGTCGAGGTGCCCGAGAACGACATGTACCATCCGTGCTCGTTGCAGACGCGCGCGAGCCGCGCGTCGCCCGAGAAGCAGTGGAACACCGTGCGCTCGGGCGCACCCACCCGCAGCAGCGTCGCCACGACCTCGTCGTGCGCGTCGCGATCGTGGATCTGCAGGGCGATGCCGTTGGCCTTCGCGATCTCGATGTGCGTCTCGAACGACTCGATCTGCGCCGCGCGGCCGTCCTCGCCGGTGCGGAAGAAGTCGAGGCCGGTCTCACCGACCGCCCGCACCCGGGGCTGCGCGGCGAGACGCGCGATCTCCGAGAGGTGCGAGCTCAGCAGTCCCTCGGCGAAGAGGCGGGGCGCCTCGTTGGGGTGCAGCGCGACCGCGGCGAGCACACGAGGGTCGCTCGCCGCGAGCTGCGCGCTCCAGCGGCTCGTCTCGAGATCGGTGCCGACCTGCACGATGCCGCGCACGCCCGCCGACACCGCCCGCGCCAGCGAGTCGAGCGGATCGAGCTGGTCGACCCCGTCTTCGAACTCGAGGTGGGCGTGGTTGTCGTAGACCGGGATCGGCAGCGGCTCGGGGGTCGCGGGGCGGGTCAGGTCGCGCGTCTGCGATCCCTTCCCAGTGCCCCCGGTCGCCTGGGGCGCCGCCCGCTTGCGCAGGCCGCCCGCCGGCACCTCGGCGCCGGTCACTTGCCCTCGCCCTCCGTCTCGATGCGCGGGAACAGGGCGGCGAGCGCCTGCTGCTCGGTGCCCGCGGCGAGCCGACCCCAGCGGCCGGCCTCGCGGATCGGCTGCTCGGCGAGCGCGCCCAACTGCTGCTCGGCGCCCAGTGCGGTCCACAGCTTCGCGGCGGCCTGCGGAATGACCGGGGCGAGCAGCTCGGCCAGCACGCGCAGCCCCTCGGTGGTCGTGTAGAGCACGGCGGCGAGGCGGTCGCGCTGCTCGGGATCCTTCGCCAGAGCCCACGGCTCCTGCTCGGTGATGTAGCCGTTGAGGGCGTCGACCAGCTCCCAGACCGCCGCGATCGCCTCGTGGATCGCGAAGGCGGAGATGCGCTCGTCGGCGCGGGCGGTCACGTCGGCGGCGAGCTCGCGGATCGCGGCGTCGGCGGGCTGCTCGTCGGCCGAGACCGCCGCGGCCGGCACGCGGCCCGCGAAGTACTTCTTGTTCATCGCGAGCACGCGGCTGGCGAGGTTGCCGAAACCATTGGCGAGCTCTGCCTGATAGCGGGCCGACAGGTCTTCCCAGCTGAAGGAGCCGTCGTGGCCGAACGAGATCGCGCGCATGAAGTAGTAGCGGAACGCGTCGGAGCCGAAGGTGTCGGTGATCTCGTTGGGCGCGATGCCGGTGAGCTTCGACTTCGACATCTTCTCGCCGCCCACCAGCAGCCAGCCGTGCGCGAACACGTTGCGCGGCACCTCGAGCCCCGCCGCCATCAGCATGGCGGGCCAGATCACCGCGTGGAAGCGCAGGATGTCCTTGCCCACGATGTGGGTCGCGGGCCAGCGTCGCTCGAACTGCTCGGGATCGGATCCGTAACCCGTGGCGGTGACGTAGTTGAGCAGCGCGTCGAACCACACGTAAGTGACGTGCGACGAGTCCCACGGGATGGGGATGCCCCAGTCGAACGAGGTGCGCGAGATCGACAGGTCTTCGAGGCCCTGCTGGACGAAGGCGATGACCTCGTTGCGCGCGCTCGCGGGCTGCACGAAGTCGGGGCGCTCCTCGTAGAGCGCGAGCAGGCGCTCCTGGAAGGCGCTCATCTTGAAGAAGTAGTTCTTCTCCTGCAGCAGCTCGAGCGGCTTCGAGTGGATCGCGCACACCTTCTCGCCTTCGAAGGCGCCCTCGCCGTCGACGATCTCGCTCTTCGGCTTGAACTCCTCGCAGCCCACGCAGTACAGCGCCTCGAACTCGCCGGCGTAGACGTGGCCGTCGTCGTGCAGCTTCTGCAGGAACTTCGCGACGCCCTCCTCGTGCCGGGCGTCGGTGGTGCGGATGAAGTCGTCGTTCGAGAGGTCGATCGTGCCGAGCAGGGGCTTCCACGCCGACTCGACCAGGCGATCCGCCCACTCCTTCGGCGCGACGCCGTTCGCGGTGGCGGTGCGCAGGATCTTCTGACCGTGCTCGTCGGTGCCCGTGAGGAACCAGGTGTCGTCGCCCGCCTGCCGGTGCCACCGCGCCAGCACGTCAGCCGCCACCTCGGTGTACGCGTGCCCGATGTGGGGCGCGTCGTTCACGTAGAAGATGGGGGTGGTGATGGAGAACGAGGAGGGCTGTGCCTGCTGGTCGAGTGCCATGGGTTCCATTCTATTGGGAACCGCAGACGCGCTCGTCCGTGTTACACCCGCGCCGCCACCAGGGTCTCGGGCTCGTGCCGCACCGGGAAGTTCACCGAGTTCGCGATGAAGCAGACCTTCCGGGCCTCGGCGTGGGCCGCGCGGGCCGCCTCGACCATCGAGGCGTCGGCGACCGTGACCCGCGGCCTCAGCAGCACCTCGGTGAAGGCGCCTCCCAGCCCCTCCTGCCGCATCGTGCCCACCGCGTCGTCGGTGTAGGCGGTGACCACCACGCCCGCGCGCACCGCCATGTGCAGGTACGACAGCATGTGGCACTGCGCGAGCGCGGTGACGAGCAGCTCCTCGGGGGTTCCACCGGTCGGCGTCGCCGTGGAAGGTGCGATCCGCCGACCCCTCGAGCTCGGCCTTGCCCTCGGCCCGGATCAGCAGCTGCCTGCCGTACTCGCGGTAGCCGCTCGTGCCCGCGCCCCGGTTGCCCGTCCACTCGATCTCGACCCGGTACTCGTGCAGATCCTTCACACCCTCACCCTAACCCCGCGCCGGCTCCCCCGCCGCCCCGTCTGGCAGCCTCAGGACGCTCCCCGTCGCCCCCCCCTTCCGGCCCCTTCCGGCGACTCCCGGCCGCTCCGACCGCTCCGGCCGCCACGGCCGCCACGGCGCGCGGCCGTCCCAGGCCGGCGAGAGTAAGATCGTGTGCATGAGCGAAGAAGCGACCGTCATCGAATCGTCCGTCCCCCAGAAGCGTCTCGTCGTCACCGAGATCCCGGGTCCCCGCTCACGAGAGATCCACGAGCGCCGCCGCGCGGTCGTGCCGCCCGGCGTGCACAGCGTGCTGCCCGTCTACATCGAGCGCTCGCACGACTCGATCCTGGTCGACGTCGACGGCAACCACCTCGTCGACGTCTGCGGCGGCATCGGCGTGACCACCATCGGCCACACCGACGGGGCCGTCGTCGCGGCCGCCACCGAGCAGCTGAACAAGGTCACCCACACCCTCTTCACCATGACCCCCTACGAGCCGTACGTGCAGGTCGCCGAGCACCTCGCCAAGCACGTGCCCGGCTCCACCCCCGAGAACCCCTACAAGACTCTGCTCATGAACTCGGGCGCGGAGGCCGTCGAGAACGGCGTCAAGATCGCCCGCAAGCACACCGGCCGCCCGGGCATCGCCGTGCTCGAGCACGCCTACCACGGCCGCACCATGCTCACGAGCAGCATGAACCACAAGGCGGCGCCCTACGCGCTCGGCTACGGTCCGCGCGCGGGCGACATCTACAAGGCCCCCAACTCGTACCCGCTGCACGACGGGCTGAGCGGCGCCGAGGCCGCGGCGCGCACGATCGCCCACCTCGAGAAGGTGGCCGGGGCCGAGGATCTCGCCTGCCTCGTCGTCGAGCCGATCCAGGGCGAGGGCGGCTTCATCGTTCCCGCCGACGGCTACCTCCCGGCGCTCGCCGAGAGGTGCCGGGCGAACGGCATCGTGTTCATCGCCGACGAGGTGCAGGCGGGCATGGCGCGCACCGGTACCGTCTTCTCGATCGAGCAGTTCGGCGTCGAGCCCGACATCGTGCTCTCGGCCAAGGGCATCGCGGGAGGCCTGCCCCTCGCGGGCATCACCGGCCGTGCCGAGATCATGGACGGCTCGCAGCCCGGCGGCCTCGGCGGCACCTTCGGGGGCAACCCGGTGTCGTGCGCCGCCGCCGTCGCCGTCTTCGAGCAGATCGAGCGCGAGAACCTGCTGGGCGAGGCGAAGCGCATCGAGGCCTCCTTCACGGCCGGCCTGAACCGCCTCGCCGAGAAGTACGACAGCATCGCCGAGGTGCGCGGCCGCGGCGCGATGCTCGCCATCGAGGTGGTCAAGCCGGGCACGCTCGAGCCTGATTCGAAGCTCGTGGCGCAGGTGATCGACTTCGCGGCCTCGCAGGGCGTGGTGCTGCTGAGCACCGGCATCCACAACCAGGGCATCCGCTTCCTGCCGTCGCTCAAGATGAGCGACGAGCTCATCGACGACGTCATCGGCGTGCTCGACGAGGCCTTCGCGGCCGCGTAGCCGGATCGCCGCGCGCCCCGTCTCGTCGCGTGGCTTCCCGTAGCGCCGCATCCCGTAGCGCCGCGTCCCGCTGCGCCGCCGAGCGCATCGAACCCCGCCGCCTCATCGCGAGGCGGCGGGGTTCCGCGTTTCAATCCCGCGAGACGGCGCCCCCGCGTGCTCCGCACCCCGTACCGTGCCCTCGCCCGCGCATCCCAAGCGTGGCGAAAGGCGGATTTCGCATGGATCCGCCCCGTCTCGGGTGCGATACCCGCCTTTCGAGGCCATCGAGAATGGCGGGCGAAGCGCGAGCCAAGCGCGGGCGCGCCGCAGGCGCGAAGCGCGGCCTAGCCGGTGATCTCGAGGCCCGACGCCTCGAAGCTGCCGGTGTCGACCACGTCTCCGACGGCGTGCACGTCGATCACGATGACGGTCACGTTGTCGCGGCCGGCGTTGTCGAGCGCCTGCTGCACGAGCGTGCGCGCCGCCTCCTCGGCGGTCGGCTGCGAGGCCAGGTAGTGCTGGATGCCGATGTCGGTGAGCTCCTTCGTGAGCCCGTCGGAGCAGATGAGCAGGCGCTGGCCTGGGATGAGGGCGAGCGACGTGTAGTCGGGGATGGGCGCCTCGTTGAACCCGACCGCGCGTGTGATTACGTTGGCGTGGGGGTGCACCTCGGCTTCCTCCTCGCTGATGGCACCGGTGTCGATGAGGTGCTGCACCACGGAGTGGTCGACGGTGATCTGGCTGAGCGCTCCCTTGAAGTACTGGTAGACGCGGGAGTCCCCGATATTGAAGACGCGCCACGTGGGCTCGTCCTCGGCGGTCAGGCACACGCCCGTGACAGTGGTGCCGGCGCCGAGCTCGGTCTCCCCCGCGTCGAGCTCGATGTCGTCGACGGCGTCGCCGAGCAGCTCGTCGATGTCGCGCTCGGTCACGTTCTCGGTGCCGCCCAGTTCGGCGAGCCGGCGCACGACGGCAGCCGATGCGATCTCGCCGGCCGAATGGCCGCCCATGCCGTCGGCGACCGCGAAGATCGGGGGGATCGTGACGTAGCTGTCCTGGTTGGTGTCGCGTCGCCGCCCGACGTCGGTCAGCCCGAACCATGAGAGCTCGATCTCGAGGTCGGAGTCTTTGCGGTAGCGCAGACGTCGCCGCGACGCGTTCTCACCGCGCGCGGTCACTGCTTCCACCTCCGAGACACCCGAGTATCCTACCGCGCCGCGGTGCGCGCCGCCGATTCGGCGGCCGGCGCACCCAGCTCGGTGACGAGGGTGACGGTGCGCTCGCCGTCGTCGAGGCTCAGCTCGAGGCCCTCGCGCGCGGCCCAGTCGAGCAGCTGGCGGGGGCTGTCGACGCGGGTGCCGGATCGGGCCAGACGACGCACCAGGTCGCCCTTCGCGGCCTTGTTGAAGTGGTTGAGCGCTCGCACCTCGCCGTCGTCGCCGCGCTGGGCGACGTGCAGGAAGTAGCCGACGCCCGAGGGCAGCGGGGCGAGCGCGCCGTAGTCCTTGGAGCGCAGATCGAGCACGAGGCCGGCCTGCGACCAGTCGAGCGCGGCGTGCGCTTCACTCCAGACGCGCTTGAGCGGGGAGCCGAGGCTCGGCAGGCGAGAGCCTGCTGAGAGCCGGTAGGCGGGGATGCGGTCGCCCGCGCCGACGAGCCCGAGCAGCGCCGACTGCACGAGCACGTGGTCGGCGAGCCAGGCCCGCTCGGGGGCGCCGAGCGACACCACGTCGAGGGCGTCGTAGAGCACACCCGTGTACCGCTCGATCGCGGGCAGCACGCCGCTGTCTCCGAGTCGCAGGTTGTGTTGCAGCTCGCCGCGATTCTTGACCCCGAGCTTCAGCGCCTTCGCGGCGGCCTCTTCATCGCCCGCGCTCAGCTGCTCGAGGGCGGCCCGTACGCGGCCGCGGGCATCGTGCAGCTGCTCGTGCCCGCGCAGCTCGGCCGGCTGCAGCGTTCCGTCACCGCCGGTGCGTTTGGTCTCGGAGGGCGGCAGCAGGATCAGCATGGTGCCTCCAGCCTAGTACGCCCGGCAATGGAAAGACCTCGGGGCCCGGACCACCAAAGGTGTTCCGGGCCCCGAGGTCGGGAGCCGACTGACGAGCCTCAGGCCGCGATGCTCGCGCGACCGGCGACGATCGTCACCGTGTCGTGGTCGACCGAGAGGAAGCCCCCCTCGGCGTCGACCGCCACCTTCTCGCCGCCGGCGGTGGTCACGCGCACCTCGCCCTGCGCGAGCAGGGCGAGCAGCGGCTCGTGACCACTGAGAATGCCGATCTCGCCCTCGACCGTCTTCGCGACGACCTGAGCGGCCTCACCCGTCCAGACCTCGCGGTCGGCCGAGACGACACTCACGTTGAGCGCCATGGCTTAGGCCAGATCCTTCTGCATCTTGGCCCAGTTCTCCTCAACGTCCGAGATGCCGCCGACGTTGAAGAAGGCCTGCTCTGCGACGTGGTCGAACTCGCCCTTGCAGATCGCATCGAACGACTCGATGGTCTCCGCGAGGGGAACCGTGGAGCCCTCGACACCGGTGAACTTCTTCGCCATGTAGGTGTTCTGCGAGAGGAACTGCTGGATGCGGCGCGCGCGGGCGACGGTGATCTTGTCCTCTTCGGAGAGCTCGTCGACGCCGAGGATCGCGATGATCTCCTGCAGCTCCTTGTTCTTCTGCAGGATCTGCTTGACGGTGGTCGCCACGCGGTAGTGGTCCTCGCCCAAGTAACGGGGATCCATGATGCGGCTGGTCGAGGTCAGCGGATCGATCGCGGGGTAGAGACCCTTCGATGCGATCTCGCGCGAGAGCTCGGTGGTCGCGTCGAGGTGCGCGAAGGTGGTCGCCGGGGCCGGGTCGGTGTAGTCGTCGGCGGGCACGTAGATGGCCTGCAGCGAGGTGATCGAGTGACCGCGGGTCGAGGTGATGCGCTCCTGGAGCACACCCATCTCGTCGGCGAGGTTCGGCTGGTAGCCCACTGCGGAGGGCATGCGGCCGAGCAGCGTCGACACCTCGGAGCCCGCCTGCGTGAAGCGGAAGATGTTGTCGATGAAGAGCAGCACGTCCTGCTTCTGCACATCGCGGAAGTACTCCGCCATGGTCAGGGCCGACAGGGCGACGCGCAGACGGGTCCCCGGGGGCTCGTCCATCTGGCCGAACACGAGAGCGGTCTTGTCGAAGACGCCGGCCTCGTCCATCTCGTGGATGAGGTCGTTGCCCTCACGGGTACGCTCGCCGACGCCGGCGAACACCGAGACGCCGCCGTGGTCCTGGGCCACGCGCTGGATCATCTCCTGGATCAGAACGGTCTTGCCCACGCCGGCGCCGCCGAACAGGCCGATCTTGCCGCCCTGCACGTAGGGGGTGAGGAGGTCGATCGACTTGATGCCGGTCTCGAAGAGCTGGGTCTTCGACTCGAGCTGGTCGAAGGCCGGGGGGGTGCGGTGGATGCTCCAGCGCTCGCTCACCTCGATGGTCTCGCCCTCGGGGAGGTTGAGCACGTTGCCCGCGACGTCGAACACCTTGCCCTTGGTGACGTCGCCAACGGGGACGGTGATCGAGTCACCGGTGTCGACGACCTCCTGGCCGCGCACGAGGCCGTCGGTGGGCTTCAGTGCGATGGCGCGGACGAGGTTGTCGCCGAGGTGCTGCGCGACCTCGAGCACGAGCTTGAAGGGCTCGGCGCCCTCGCCCATGTCGACGGTGGTCTCGAGAGCATTGTAGACGCCGGGGATCGCGTCGTGCGGGAACTCGATGTCGACGACGGGGCCGGTCACTCGAGCGATCCGCCCGACAACCTTCGTTGCGGCCTCAGTCGCCACTGCGGCGGTTTCGGTCATGTTTCTCTCTCTTCGTGCTTTCTAGCTCGACAGCGCGTCGGCGCCGCCTACGATCTCGGAAATCTGCTGGGTGATCTCGGCCTGGCGAGCGTTGTTCGCGAGGCGCGTGTAGTCGCGGATCAGCGCGTCGGCGTTGTCGCTCGCCGACTTCATCGCCTTCTGCGTCGCGGCATGCTTCGCCGCGGCCGACTCCAGCATGGCGTTGAAGATGCGCGACTCGATGTAGGCCGGCAGCAGCTGGTCGAGCACCGTGTCGGCGTCGGGCTCGAACTCGTACAGCGCCTCGGGGGCCTGGGTCGCCTCGGCGACGCCCTCGACGACCTGCAGCGGGAGCAGGCGGTGCACCTCGGGAACCTGGCTCACCATGCTGATGAGGCGGTTGTAGACGAGGTGGATCTCCTGCGCACCGCCCTCGGCGGCGGGGCGGCCGAAGATCTCGAGCAGAGCCTCGGCGACCTCCTTCGCCGTCTCGAAGGCGGGGTTCTCGGTGTCACCGGTCCACACGCGCTCCGAGGCCCGACGGCGGAAGGAGAAGTACCCCTGGGCCTTACGGCCGATCAGGTAGTACACGATTTCCTTGCCCTCGTCGTGGAGCAGCTCGCTGAGCTCCTCCGCTTCGCGCAGCACCTGCGAGTTGAAGGCGCCCGCGAGGCCGCGGTCGGAGGTGAAGATCACCACTGCCGCCCGCTCGACCTTGTCGGCCTCGACGAGCAGCGGGTGTGCGTTGTTCGAGTGCGTGGCGACTGCGGACACCGCGCGGGTGATCGCGGTGGCGTACGGCGTCGACGCTGCGACGCGGGCCTTAGCCTTCTGAATGCGAGAGGCTGCGATCAGCTCCATCGCACGGGTGATCTTCTTGGTCGTCTGGGCAGAACGAATCTTCTGCCGGTAGACCCGAAGTTGCGCTCCCATGTCTCTCCTGTACTGGTCGGGGCTGGCTGGTCGAGGTGGTTCGGGATCGGCGGGGGCTCGCGCCCCCGCCGGGATCCGTCACTACTTCTTGACGACCAGCTGCTCCTGCTTGATCTCTGCCTCGTCGAGCGCGTCGAACTGCTCGTTCAAGCTCTTGCCGGACGAGGTGCGGAACTCGCTCTTGAACTTCTCGATCTGCGCGGTGATCTCGGCGACGGTGTCGTCGTCGAGCACGTTGGTCGAGCGGAGCGTGTTCAGCGCCTCGGAGTTGCGGCCGAGGTAGTCGAGGAACTCGCGCTCGAAGCGGAGGATGTCCTCGACCGGCACCTCATCGAGGAAGCCGTTGGTACCGGCCCAGATGGAGACGGTCTGCTCCTCGACGGGGTACGGCGTGTACTGCGGCTGCTTGAGCAGCTCGGTGAGGCGTGCACCGCGCTCGAGCTGCTTGCGGCTGGCTGCGTCGAGATCCGAGGCGAACATCGCGAACGCTTCGAGAGCACGGTACTGGGCGAGCTCGAGCTTGAGGGTGCCGGAGACCTTCTTGATCGACTTCACCTGCGCGTCGCCGCCGACTCGCGAGACCGAGATGCCCACGTCGACCGCGGGGCGCTGGTTGGCGTTGAAGAGGTCGGACTGCAGGAAGATCTGGCCGTCGGTGATCGAGATCACGTTGGTCGGGATGTAGGCCGACACGTCGTTCGCCTTGGTCTCGATGATCGGCAGGCCGGTCATCGAGCCGGCGCCCAGCTCGTCCGAGAGCTTCGCGCAGCGCTCGAGCAGGCGGGAGTGCAGGTAGAACACGTCGCCCGGGTAGGCCTCGCGCCCCGGCGGGCGGCGCAGCAGC
Organism: Leucobacter muris; assembly: GCF_004028235.1. Classification (NCBI taxonomy): domain Bacteria; kingdom Bacillati; phylum Actinomycetota; class Actinomycetes; order Micrococcales; family Microbacteriaceae; genus Leucobacter; species Leucobacter muris. The sequence continues at coordinate 2,258,254 of NZ_CP035037.1, forward strand.
AGCGACACGGCGCGGTAGGCCTCGGCCTGCTTCGACAGGTCGTCGAAGATGATGAGCACGTGCTTGCCGGCGTACATCCAGTGCTGGCCGATGGCCGAGCCGGTGTAGGGCGCCAGGTACTTGAAGCCGGCGGGATCCGAGGCGGGCGAGGCGACGATGGTGGTGTACTCCATCGCGCCGGCGTCCTCGAGCGCGCCCTTCACCGAGGCGATGGTCGAGCCCTTCTGACCGATGGCGACGTAGATGCAACGCACCTGCTTCGTGGTGTCGCCCGACTCCCAGTTGGCCTTCTGGTTGATGATCGTGTCGATCGCGATCGCGGTCTTGCCGGTCTGGCGGTCGCCGATGATGAGCTGGCGCTGGCCGCGGCCGACGGGGATCATCGCGTCGATCGCCTTGATGCCGGTCTGCAGCGGCTCGTGCACCGACTTGCGCTGCATGACGCCGGGGGCCTGCAGCTCGAGGGCGCGACGGCCCTCGACGCCGGCGATTTCGCCGAGGCCGTCGATCGGGTTGCCGAGGGGATCGACCACGCGGCCGAGGTAGCCCTCGCCCACGGGCACCGAGAGCACCTCGCCGGTGCGGGTGACCTGCTGGCCTTCCTCGATGCCGGTGAACTCGCCGAGCACGACGACACCGATCTCGTTCTCCTCGAGGTTCTGCGCGAGGCCGAGGGTGCCGTCCGCGAAGCGCACCAGCTCGTTCGCCATCACGCCGGGGAGGCCCTCGACGTGGGCGATGCCGTCAGCGGCGTCGACCACGGTGCCGACCTCGGTCTTCTCCGCCTGGGCCGGCTCGTACGACGCTGCGAAGTCATTCAGCGCGTCGCGGATCTCGTCCGGGCTGATTGAGAGTTCTGCCATTTCGTTTCCTCTGTCTGATCCGGAAGCGCCGCCCCCGGGGTGAAAAGTTGTGCCCTATACTGCGAGCTGCTGTCGGAGGTCATCGAGGCGGGCGCGAACGCTGCCGTCGATCACGTCGTCGGCGATCTGGATGCGCACGCCGCCGATGAGCTCGGGGTCGATGACCGTCGTGATCTTCACCGGACGGCCTGCCGACTGCTCGAGCGCGCGGGCGAGCCGCTCCTGCTGAGCCGCCGAGAGCGGGGCCGCCACCGTGACGGTCGCGAGATCGCTGCCGTTCTGGTCGGCGGCGATACGAGCGGCGCTGCGGAGCGAGGCGTCGAGCCTGCGGCCGCGCGGGTTCGCGACGAGGTGGCTCACGACCGCGACCGTGGAGGCCGAGGCCTTGCCCTCGAGCAGGCGCTGCACGAGCCGAACCTTGCCGGCCGGATCGGCGAGCTTGCTGCCGAGGCTGAGCTGGAGCTCGTGGTTGCGGTCGACCAGATCGGCGACCGCGAGCAGATCGTCGGAGAGCGCCGGGTTGGCGAGGCCCTCGGCTCGCAGGCCGAGCTCCTCGACACCGGCGACGAACTCGTCGACGTTCGACCAGCGCGCCTCGACGGCGGCGGTGAGCACGGAGCGCGCGTCAGCGGTGAGCCCGCCGAAGAGCCGTGCCACGACCTGCCCCTTCGCCTCAGCGCTCGCCGAGGCGTCGCCGAGTGCCGAGGCAAGCGCGGGGCTCTCGGCGATCCGATCCGCGACCTGCAGCAGTTCGCCGCCGGTCGCCGGGTCGATTCCCGCCCGCAGCGCGGTGCGCGCCTGGGCCAGTGCTTCGCGTGACGCGCTTCCCATCAGTTCGCCGCCTTCTCGGATGCCTCGAGATCGGCGAGGAAGCGATCGACGAGCGCCGACGCCTTCTGGTCGTCGGTGAGGGTCTCACCGACCACGCTCGAAGCGAGGCCGAGGGCCAGCGAGCCGACGTCCTTGCGCAGCGAGACCACGGCGCTCTGGCGCTCGGCCTCGATCTGCGCCTGGGCGGCCTGCGCGATGCGGGCCTGCTCGGCGTGAGCCTCTTCGCGGGCCTTCGCGCGGATCTTGTCACCGTCGGCGCGGGCGTCCTCGCGGATCACGCCGGCCTCTTCGCGAGCGCTGGCGAGCTGCGCGGTGTACTCCTGCAGCGCGGCCTCCGCCTTCGCCTGAGCCTCGTCGGCCTTGGCGATGTTGCCTTCGATGGCCTCGGCGCGAGCGTCGAGCATCGCCTGCATCTTGGGAAGGAAGACCTTCCAGAATGCGATGAGCAGGATGACGAAGATGACTGCCGACCATACGATGTCGTACGTCGCGGGGAGCAGCGGGTTGTGGTCCGCGGTCTCAGCAGCAACAACGATTGTGTTGATCATCGCTGCCTCCTCTCATGTCAGGTTACGAAACGTTGTGTAAGGGGAACGTTTCTTAGTAGCCGAACATGTAGGCGGTACCGATGCCCACGAACGCGAGGGCCTCGGTGAAGGCGATACCGATCCACATCAGCACCTGCAGACGACCGGCGAGCTCGGGCTGACGAGCGACGCCCTCGATCGTCTTGCCGACGACGATGCCCACGCCGATGGCGGGGCCGATGGCGGCGAGACCGTAACCGACGGTGGCGATGCTACCCGAAACTTGAGCGAGAACAGACACAGTATGTGTTTCCTTCCGTGTGTTGAGTGCGGCGGTTGCCGAACCCGGGTTGGTTTAGTGCTCTTCAGCCAGCGCGAGCTGGATGTAGACAGCGGTGAGAAGCGTGAAGACGTAGGCCTGCAGCACGGCGACGAGGATCTCGAAGAGCGTGAAGGCGAAGCCGAAGCCGAAGGTAAAGACGCCGAGCACCGGGAAGAACCCGCCGGCGTACAGGATGAAGAAGTTGGTCGCCGCGAAGAAGAGCACGAGCAGCATGTGGCCGACCATCATGTTCATCAGCAGACGGAGCGTGAGCGTGACGGGCCGGATCACGAAGGTCGAGATGAACTCGATGGGCGTGACGATGATGTAGATCGGCTTGGGCACGCCGGCCGGGAAGAGCGAGTTCTTGAAGAAGTTCTTCGGGCTCTTCTTGATGCCCGCGTAGATGAAGGTGAAGTACGAGACCACGGCGAGCACGAGCGGCGTGCCGATCACCGCGGTGCCGGCGACGTTGAGGCCGGGCACGATGCCCGTGACGTTGAACGCCAGGATCATGAAGAACATCGCGCTCAGGATCGGCAGGAAGCGACGTCCGTCGACCTTGCCGAGCAGATCCTCGGCGATGTTGACGCGCACGAAGTCGAGCGCCATCTCGGTGAGGGACTGGCCGCGGGTCGGGATCACGCGCATCTTGCGGGTGCCGAGCCAGAAGAGCAGCAGCACGAGAAGCGCCATCACCACGCGGATGATCATGATGCGGTTCATCTCGAAGGGGGTGCCTTCGAACAGCACGGCATCGGGGAAGAACTCCGCGATCGACGGCGGGTGGAATTCACCCTCTTCCGCGGTAAAGACAATAGGGGCCACGAGTTGCACAGCGTTAGCGAACAGCGCCATTCTCCTGATTCGGGGTGCAGGTCAGAACTGCACAACGGCGAACGATGGTCGTGCCCCCAGTGCTCACAGGCATACGCATAGCGCGTCCCGGCTGGGAACTCTTCAATCCTAGCAAGGTTTTCTACTCAGATGAAACCGAACGGAGCGGGCGGGGTCTCGGATCACACCGAGCCGGAGATGATCGGGATGCGCGACCGCGTCACCACGATCACGTCGAGCACGAGCGAGACGAGGATGCTCGCCATCAGCCCGAAGAACAGGATCTGGGTGTCGAGCCACGGCTGGCCGCGCAGCAGCACGACCGAGACGATGAACGCCACGAACTTCAGCAGCCAGCAGCCGAGCACGATGCCGAAGAAGACGCCGATGTACGAGGGGCTCTCGACGAAGCGGTTCGCGAAGGCGATGCTGCCGACCGTGAGCAGCAGGAAGAAGCCGCCCATGGCGGTGCCGATGAGGCCGCCGACGACGCCCTCGGCGCCCGACACCAGCCAGCCGATGCCAGCGAACGCGGCCATGAGCACGACCGTCGCGATGATCCCCCACCGCAGCGCGCGAAGCAGCACCGGCTGCGACGCAGGCATGGGCCGGGGGCCCTGATCGGGCGTCTCCTGCGGCTCTGGCTGGGTTGCGTCGCTCACTCGGGGATCCTTTCATTCGATTCGCTCCCGGCCGTGCGCTCGGCGCTCGGGGCGTCGACGGGTGATCCCCGCCTCGTCAACGGTACCAACCCCCGCTGGGCGAAGCGTGCGCGCACGCGCACCGCGGGGAAGAGCAGCAGCAGCACGCAGGCCGCCCCGCCCGCCACGAGCACCACGACCGGCAGCACCCAGCTCTGCATCGTGAAGACGAGCAGCACCGCCACCGACAGCACCGCGGTGCCGAGGTAGAAGATGAGCACCGCCTGCAGCGGCGAGTGGCCCATGTCGAGCAGGCGGTGATGCAGGTGCTGGCGATCCGCCGTGAATGGGCTCTTGCCCGCCTTCAGCCGCCGCACCACCGCCAGCGAGAAGTCCGCGAGCGGCAGAGCGAGCACCGCGATGGGCAGGATGATCGGGATGTAGCTCGCGAGCACCAGCTTCTGGTCGAGCGCGGCCGGGTTGAGCTGACCCGTGACCGAGACCGTCGAAGTCGCCATGAGCAGCCCCACCAGCAGCGCGCCCGTGTCGCCCATAAACATGCGGGCTCGATGCCAGTTGAAGGGCAGGAAGCCGACGCAGATCCCCACGACCACGATGCCGATGAAGCTCGCGAACACGACCGAGTCGACCCGGCCGATCTGCTCGTTCAGCAGGCGGGTGTAGATGAAGAAGAGCGAGTTCGCGATGATCGCGACGCCCGCGACGAGGCCGTCGAGGCCGTCGACGAAGTTGACCGCGTTCATCACGAGCGTGATGAGGAACACCGTGATCACGAAGTTGACCGCGGGCGAGCCGACGATCAGGGTGTCGCCGAACGGCAGCGAGACGATCTGCACCCCGTTCCACGCGAGCAGGCCCGCCGCCGCGAGCTGCGCGGCGAGCTTCACCATCCAGTCGAGGTCGAGCAGGTCGTCGAGGATCCCGACCACCGCGATCATGGCGCACGCCCCGAGCAGCGCCCACATCTCGGGGCCGCGCGCGAACAGCGGCGAGAACTCCGGCTGCGCGCCCGCCACCGCGAACGCCGCGAGCACCCCCGCGAACATGGCGATGCCGCCGAGCCGCGGCGTCGGCGTGCGGTGCACGTCGCGGTCGCGCACCGCGGGGGCGAGCCGGTAGCGGCGGCTCAGCTGCAGCACCGCGTACGACGCGACGGCGGTCACGAGCACTGCGACCGCCGCGACCACCAGGTAGGGCGCCATCTCGATCCCCCGGTCCCCGATCAGTCCGCGAAGGTCGCCTGCGGCAGCACCTCGGCGAGGGCCTCCCGGCTCACGCCGCCCTGGCGCAGGATGCGCAGCTCGCCGCCCTCCTCGGTGAGGCCGGTCGCGTCGATGATCGTCGAGGCCACGCCGTCGCCCGGCGCCTCCCCGGCCTCCAGGTAGACCTCGACCGAGTCGCCGAGCATCTCGTGCGCGGCGGCCGCGGTGCGCGCCGCGGGCTGCCCGGTGAGATTGGCCGACGACACCGCGAGCGGGCCCGTCTCCTGCAGCAGCTCGAGCGCGAGCGGCTGATCCGGAATTCGCAGCGCGACCGTGCCGCCGGTGTCTCCGAGATCCCAGCTCAGCGAGGGGTTCGCACGGGTGATGATGGTGAGCGGCCCCGGCCAGAACGCCTCGGCGAGCGCCGTCAGGGGCGAGGCGACCTCGGCGGCGAGCGCGGCGAGCGTGCTCGTGTTCGGAATCAGCACGGGAGGCGGCGACTGCCGGCCGCGGCCCTTCGCGTCGAGCAGCCGCTGCACGGCCTCCGGCGTGAACGCGTCGGCCCCGACGCCGTAGACGGTGTCGGTGGGCAGGACGACGAGCTGCCCGCTGCCGATCGCCCGGCGCGCGGTGCGCATGCCGGTGAGCAGCTGGGAGCTATCGGAGCAATCGAACACCTCGGCCATAACGTCCCATCTTACTCCGGCCGCGGTGATCAGCGGCGCGCGAGCGTCGCGCGGTCCCTGCCCGTGAGGTCCGGGCGGGTCTCGGCGCCCTCCCAGCCGTCGGCGGCGAGCAGCCCGCGGATCGCCGCGCCCTGCGTCTCCGCGTGCTCGAGCACGAGCAGGCCCCCCGGCCGCACCAGCGCGAGACCGACGCGGCTGATCACCCGGATCAGGTCGAGACCGTCGGCGCCGCTGTAGAGGGCGAGCTCGGGGTCGTGGTCTCGCACCTCGGGATCGCGCGGCACCATGCCCCGCGGCACGTACGGCGGGTTGGAGACGAGCACCGCGACCCGACCCCGCAGCGGCGCGAAGGCCGCCGCGAGCCCGGTCGCGCCCTCGGCGCCCGCCCCGCCGAGCGGATCGAGCTCCGTCACGTCGCCGCGCAGCAGCTCGACGCGATCCGCACCCCACTCCCGAACGTTGCGCTCGGCCCACGCGTGCGCCTCGACGCTCATCTCGACCGCCAGCACCCGCGCGGCCGGCACCTCGTGCGCGATCGCCAGCGCGATCGCGCCGCTGCCGGTGCACAGGTCGACGGCGAGCGGCTCGACGCCCTCGAGCCCCGAGAGCTCGTCGATCGCGAGCTGCGCGACCCCCTCGGTCTCGGGTCGCGGCACGAAGACCCCCGGCCCCACCGACAGCTCGAGTCGACGGAACGGCGCGCGCCCGGTCAGATGCTGCAGCGGCACCCGTCGGGCGCGCTCCTCCGACAGCCCGCGCACGGCCTCCAGCTGATCCGGCTCGAGATCCCGACCCATCACCGCGAGCGCCTGCACCCGGCCCCGCGAGACGCCGAGCACGTGGCCCACGATCAGCTCGGCGTCGGCCGCGGGATCGCCGATCCCCGCCGCCCCGAGCCGCTCGCGCAGCTCGCCCAGCACGGCCCGGACCCCCGGCGCCCCCTCCGTCATGTCGCTCACTCCCCCACCCTACCGAGCAGCCTGCCGGCGCCCGCGTAACAGAACGTCGCACGCATAACAAACACCAAATTCTCGAATAACAGCACGCTATAGTTTTGGGTGGCTTCGTCCCCCGAATCTCTGGAGGAGATCACACTCATGGCACGCACCTACGACAACATCACCCAGGCCTTCGGCAACACCCCCCTCGTACGCCTCAACCGCGTCACCGAGGGCGACGCCGAGGTGTACGCCAAGCTCGAGTTCTACAACCCCGCGGGCAGCGTCAAGGACCGCATCGGCATCGCGATCATCGACGCCGCCGAGGAGTCGGGCGCGCTGCAGCCCGGCGGCACGATCGTCGAGGGCACGAGCGGCAACACCGGCATCGCGCTCGCCTTCGTCGGCGCGGCGCGCGGCTACCGCGTCATCCTCACCATGCCCGAGACCATGAGCATCGAGCGCCGCAAGCTGCTCGCCGCCTACGGCGCCGAGATCGTGCTCACCGAGGGCCCCCTCGGCATGAAGGGCGCCGTCGCCAAGGCCGAGGAGATCGCCGCGAACACCCCCGGCGCCGTGCTCGCCCAGCAGTTCGCGAACCCCGCGAACCCCGCGATCCACCGCTCCACCACCGGCCCCGAGATCTGGAACGACACCGACGGCCAGGTCGACATCTTCGTGGCCGGCATCGGCACGGGCGGCACCATCACCGGCGCGGGCGGCTACCTCAAGGAGCAGAACCCCGACATCAAGGTGATCGCCGTCGAGCCGATCGACTCGCCGCTGCTCACCGAGGGCACCGCAGGCCCCCACAAGATCCAGGGCCTCGGCGCCAACTTCGTGCCCGAGATCCTCGACCGCGAGATCTACGACGAGGTCATCGACGTCGCGCTGCCCGACTCGATCGCGAAGGCGCGCGCGCTCGGCACCGACGAGGGCATCCTCGCGGGCATCTCCGGCGGCGCAGCCGTGTGGGCCGCAGCCCAGGTCGCGCAGCGCCCCGAGAACGCCGGCAAGAAGATCGTGGTCGTCGTGCCGGACTTCGGCGAGCGCTACTTCTCGACCGTGCTGTTCGAGGATCTGAACGTCTGATCGCACGCACCGGGCTCGCGCGGGAATCCCCCGCGCGAGCCCGGTGTTGTATCGGGCATCGGCCGCGGGCGCCGCGCGCCCGTCGCGCCGATCCGCCCGCAGCACCGCCACCCCGCGCGGATCCCCGGATCCCGCGCGGCGCGAGACCGGAAGGGACACCGTGAGCATCTTCAGCCGCATCCGCGAGGACATCCGCGCCGCGAAGGCCGGCGACCCGGCCGCGAGAGGCGGCGTCTCCGTGCTCCTCGTCTACTCGGGCCTGCACGCCGTGTGGTGGCACCGCCTCTCCCACGCGCTGTGGCTGCGCGGCATGCGCTTCCTGCCCCGCGCCGTCTCGCAGCTCGTGCGATTCTTCACCGGCATCGAGATCCACCCCGGCGCCACGATCGGCCGCCGCCTCTTCATCGACCACGGCATGGGCGTCGTGATCGGCGAGACCGCCGTCGTCGGCGACGACGTGCTCATCTACCACGGCGTCACGCTCGGCGGCACCGGTCACAGCCGCGGCAAGCGGCACCCCACGATCGGCGACCGGGTCGTCATCGGCGCGGGCGCCAAGGTGCTCGGCGACATCGAACTCGGCCACGACAGCGCCGTCGGCTCGAACGCGGTCGTCGTGCGCTCGGCAGCGCCGTGGACCACCCTCACGGGCATCCCAGCGCAGGGCCGGCCCCGCCGCGGCGCACCGGTCGCCGAGACGCCCGACCTCGCCGACTTCTACGTGATCTGAGCGCGGCGGGCGCGGGTTCTCGGGCGCGCTGGGCGCAGCCGGCGGCTCGTCGCAGCCGGCGGCTCAGCGCAGCCGGTAGGTCGGCGCTGCCTGCGGGTCGGCGCAACCGTCAGGTTCAGCTCAGCGCAGCCGGCGCCCGTGCTCCTGCATCCAGCGCTTCGTGCGCCGCTGCTCGACGAAGATCATCGTGAGACCGCAGAGCCAGAACGGGATCTGCACCGCGAACGCCACCTTGAACGCCGTCAGCGAGTAGTGGTCAGGCGATCCGGCGCCCTGCAGATCGAGCACGAAGCCGATGAGCACGATCACGAGCAGCGACGCGATGAAGCCGCCCATGTTCACGAACCCCGTGCCGAAGCCCGCGAAGCTGCGCGGAGTGTGCGATCGGGCCACCTCGAAGGCGATCATCGACGCGGGGCCGCCGAACGGCATCACGATCATCAGCACGATCAGCAGCCACATGGGCGGCGGGCCCGCCCAGAGCAGCACCGCCAGCCACACCAGCATCACCGCGGTCGTGATCCCCATGTTCATGAACACGCGGCGCTCCACGAAGCGCGAGCTCAGCGGGCCGAGCAGCAGGCCGGCCGTCATCGACGAGACCACCACGATGTTGAGCAGGCCGCTCGCGGTCGCGCTATCGAGGCCCACGCCTCCGGTGAGGAACGGAGTGCCCCAGAGCAGGATGAACACGTTCAGCGCGAACGGCGAGGTGAAGTGCACCCAGAACGCCAGCCGCACGCCGGGCAGCGCGACCAGGCGCCGCAGCTTGTCCCAGAAGCCGAGCCCGGGCATGCGCCGCTTCGTGATCACCGGCATCATGCCCGTCTCGGGCGGCGGCATCGCGAAGGCCCCCGTGGCCTCGCCCGCCCCGAGCGAGCGCGCCTCGCGGCTGAGCCGCCCCACGCGGCCCGTGAGGCGCTCGGCGAGGGTGCCGTCGCCCGGCGCATTGCGCAGCACGAATCCGCCGAGGATCATCACGAGCACCCCGATGGCGGCGACGCCGAGGAAGCCGCTCGTCCAGCCGAAGCCCGCGACCACGAGCGCGAGCGGCGTCACCGAGACCAGCTGCCCCGCCTGCCCGATGAGGCCCGTGAGCTGGCTCACCACGGGCAGCTGCCGCACCGAGAACCACTCGGGCAGCAAGCGCATCACGCTGATGAAGGTGCAGGCGTCGCCCGCCCCCACGAGCACGCGCGCAAGGATCGCGAGCCACACGTCGGCGACGGTCGCCATGATGGTCTGCCCGGCCGCCATGAACAGGCCGCCGGTGAGGATCATCGTGGTCGCGCCGAAGCGGTCGAGCAGCGTGCCGACCGGGATCTGCAGACCCGCGTAGACGACGAGCTGGATCATCGCGAACATCGACAGCGTGGTCGCGTCGATGTCGAAGTGCTGCTGCGTGGCGGGGCCGAGCGCGGCGAGCGAGGACCGGTTGATCACCGCGACCGCGTAGGAGAGCGCGGCTACGCCCCACACGACCCATGGTAGGAGTGGCCGTGCCGTGCGCATACGCTCAACTGTACTCTCCTTCGGCAGCCGCCCTTCCGCGTGTGACGGCGCGCGTCAGCCGCGCTGCGGCAGCGGCGGCCCGTCGGGGAAGTCGCTGCGGGTGAGGTCGAGGAAGAGCGCGTCCTCGAGGTGGCCGCCGGGCCGCACCTGGTAGTCGCGCAGCACGCCGATGCGGCGGAAGCCGAGTCGCTCGTAGCTGCGGATCGCACCCTCGTTGTGCACGTTCGGGTCGAGCGTGACGCGCGCGATGCCGGCGGCGAACTCCTCGCGGATCGCGAGCGCGAGCGCCTCCTCGCCGACGCGGCGGCCGCGGAAGCGCGTGCCGATGAAGAGGTGCATGACGGTGGTCGGGTACTCGGGGTCGTCGCCGCGCAGCACGAACATCGCCCCGGCGCACTCCCCCTCGACCTCGATGATGCGGGTCACGTCGGGTGCGGCGATGAACTCGTCGCGCACGCGCTCCGGCGTGTAGCCGACCCACCACTCCGCGACCTCGGGCTCGCTCAGGATGGCGAGCAGCGGCTCGGCGTCGGCGTCGCGCGGGGCGCGCAGGGTGACGAGGGGGCCGGTGACGGGCGCGGCGAGCGGTTGCGAGGCTGTCATGCTCTCAGCGTAGCGGGGTCGGGGGCGGTCGCCCCCGACCCCGCACGTCGAGTCGGCCCATTCTCACCGAGTCCACCCATCATTCACGCGAATCATAGGCCGACTCGATACGAACAGGCCGGCTCGACAAGGGTGGACGTCGAGAGGCTACTGCCCGAGCGCCTGCAGGCGGTCCTCCTCGTCCGTGCGGATGCACGACTCGATGACCGGATCGAGCGCGCCGTTCATCACCTGGTCGAGGTTGTACGACTTGTAGCCCGTGCGGTGATCCGCGATGCGGTTCTCGGGGAAGTTGTACGTGCGGATGCGCTCCGAGCGGTCCATGGTGCGGATCTGGCTCGAGCGGTGCGCGCTCGCCTCGGCGGCCGCTTCCTCCTGCTGCTTGGCGAGCAGTCGGGCGCGCAGCACGCGCATGGCGGCGTCGCGGTTCTGCAGCTGCGACTTCTCATTCTGCATGGCGACCACGATGCCCGTGGGCAGGTGGGTGATGCGCACCGCCGAGTCGGTGGTGTTGACCGACTGGCCGCCGGGCCCCGACGAGCGGTAGACGTCGATCTTGAGGTCGTTCTGATTGATCTCGACCTCTTCGGGCTCGTCGACCTCGGGGTAGACGAGCACGCCGGTCGTGGAGGTGTGGATGCGCCCCTGCGACTCGGTGACCGGCACGCGCTGCACGCGATGCACGCCCCCCTCGTACTTGAGGTGCGCCCACACGCCCTGCGAGGGGTCGCCGGCGTTCGACTTGATCGCGACCTGCACGTTCTTGTAGCCGCCGAGGTCGCTCTCGTCCTTCTCGAGGATCTCGGTCTTCCAGCCCTTCGACTCCGCGTAGTGCATGTACATGCGCAGCAGGTCGGCGCCGAAGAGCGCCGACTCGGCGCCGCCCTCGCCGCCCTTGATCTCGAGGATCACGTCGCGGGCGTCGTCGGGGTCGCGGGGGATCAGCAGACGGCGAACCTTCTCCTGCGCCTCGGCGAGGCCCTGCTCGAGGGCGGGGATCTCCTCGGCGAAGGCCTCGTCCTCCTTGGCGAGCTCACGCGCGGCCTCGAGGTCGTCGCCGAGCTGCTGCCACTGCTCGTGGGCCGCCTTGATCTTGCTGAGCTCGGCGTAGCGCCGGTTGACGCGCTTGGCGCGGGCCGCGTCGGCGTGCAGCGCGGGATCCGCGAGCTCGTCCTGCAGCCGGGCGTGCTCGGCGAGCAGCCCCTCGACCTGTTCGAACATCAGGCGCGGCTCCGCTGGAGTTCGGCGAGCAGCGCGGCGTTCGACGCGGTCGCACGCAGGCGGGCGGAAATCTCGTCGGCAGCGTCGTCATCGGCGGCGATGCGGGAGCGGAGCCCCGCGAGCACCGCCGCCTCCTCGGCGCCCAGCATCGCGTCGGCGTTGCGGGTGAGCGACGACTCGATGTCGACCGCGGGGATCGCCCCGGGCACGCCCTTCTCGAAGCGGATCTCGCTGTTGGCGACGGCGCGCACCTCGCGCAGCAGCATCTTGTCGGACTCGATGCCGGTCTTCGTCTGCACGGTGGCGAGCACGGTGAGCGAGCCGCCGTTCTCGACGTTGCGGGCCGAGGCGAGCAGGCGCTTGATCTGGCCGAGCGCGAACTCGTCGATGTCGTCGAGCGCGGGCCGGGCCGAGGCGTGCTGGGCCTGCGCGTAGGCGCGGGCGAAGCGGTTCAGCGAGTCGACGAGCACGACCACGTCGTGCCCGAGCTCGACGAGGCGCTTGGCGCGGTCGACCGCGAGTTCGGCGACGGTGGCCTGATCCTCGGCGGGGCGGTCGAAGCTGGCCGCGACGACCTCGCCGGCGATCGTGCGCTGCAGGTGGGTGATCTCCTCGGGCTGCGCGTTGGCGAGCACCACCATGAGGTGGGCGTCCGGCTTGTTCGCGCTCACGGCCTGCGCGAGCTCGACGAGCACGGGGGTGCCGTGCACCGAGGCCGGCAGCACGAGCAGGCCGCGCTGGCCGAGGCCGATGGGCGCCGCGATGTCGATGGCGCGGCCGAGCAGGCGGTCCTGCTCGGTCTCGAGCCGCAGGCGCTCCTGCGGGAACACGGGGGTGAGGTCGGCGATGTCGACGCGGGTCTCGTTCTCTTCGACGGGGCGTCCGTTGACGGCGTCGACCTTGACGATCGCGTTGTACTTCTGTCGACCGCCGGCCTCGCCCTCGCGGGGCTGGCGGATCGCGCCCACGACGGCGTCGCCGCGGCGCAGGCCGTACTTCTTGACCTGGCCGAGCGAGACGTAGACGTCGCTGGTGCCGGGCAGGTAGCCGCTCGTGCGCACGAAGGCGTAGTTGTCGAGCACGTCGAGGATGCCCGCGACGGGCAGCAGCACGTCGTCCTCGGTGATCTCGGGCTCGAGGTCGTCGTTCTGGCCGCGACGCTTGCGGTCGCGCTGGCGGGTGCGGGTCGAGCGCGACGCGTTGTCGCCCCTGCTCTGACCGTTCTGACCGTTCTTGTCGCCGCCCTGGCCCTTGTCGCCGCCCTGGCCCTGACCGCGGCCCTTGGCCTCCTCGGCCTGCTCGGACGACTCGGCGCCCTCGCCGTTCTCGTTCTTCTGGCCCCGGCCTCGACGGTTGCGGCCGCGGCCGCCCCGCTCGCCGTCGCCCTCGGCGTCGGTCTTCGCGGCGTCGGCCTGGGCCTCGCCCTGCGACGCGTCGCCCTGGGCGGGCTTGGCCTTGCCCTTCGCGTTCGGGCCGCCCTCTGCCTGCTCGGCGCTGTTCTCAGCGGGCTGCTCAGTGGCGGCGTCGCCCTGCGGGGTGGCGTCGGCCTGCGCTCGGCGCGAGCGGCTGCGCTTCGCAGGAGCGGCGTCGGCGTTCTCGGCCTGGGGCTCGGTCGCGGGAGCGGCGGGGGTCTCGGCCTCGGCGGCGGACGCTTCGGCGGGGGCCTCGTCGGCGACCTTCTTGCGGCTGCGGGTGGCCCGCTTCTTCGGCGCCTCAGCCGGAGCCTCGGCCGCTTCGGCGGCGGGAGCCTCGGCCACTGCGGGAGCGGCGGCGGCATCGGAGGCCGGCGCCTCGGCGGGGGCCTCGTCGGCGACCTTCTTGCGGCTGCGGGTGGCCCGCTTCTTCGGCGCCTCAGCCGGAGTCTCGGCCGCACCGGCGGCGGGAGCCTCGACCGCTGCGGGAGCCTCGACCGCTGCGGGAGCCTCGGGCGCCGCGGCCTCCGAGACCTGGGTCGCGGCGGGCTCGCTCGTGGTGCCAGCCGCGGCGGTCACACGGCGCGAGGCGCGGCGACGCACGGGTGCGGCCTCCTCGGCGACCGGAGCATTGTTCGTCTCTTCGACGTTCGATTCCATCGTTCTTCCTTTCGGAACGCCGCGGGGCAGACTGGCGCATTCGGCGCCGCCCTCCCGCGGTGATGCACAGACTGTGCTTCGGGGATCACCGGACCTGTCGTCTCGGCGAGGGAAAGATCCACCGGCCGTGGCTGAGCAGCTGGTGACGGAGATGCACCGTCCGCTGCCCGGCCCGTCACGAGGCGGGGATCGCCTCCACTGTAGCACCCTTCGTGTCGACGGCCAGGATGAGCGCACGCCACTCGGCGTGCTCGGCCTCGACGAGGTCGACCGCTCGCAGCCGGTCGGCGGGCCCGTTCGAGAGCACCAGGATCGAGGGGCCCGCCCCCGAGACGACCGCCGGGTGGCCGGCATCGCGCAGCTCGCGGATCAGATCGCGGGTGGCCGGCATCGCGTCGCCGCGGTAGTTCTGGTGCAGCCGATCCTCGGTCGCTTCGAGCAGCAGCTCGGGGCTCTGGGTGAGGGCCGCGATGAGCAGCGCGGATCGAGACACGTTGAACACCGCATCCTCGTGGGGCACGTGCTTCGGCTGCAGGCTGCGGGCGAGCTCGGTGGACATCGTGAAGCTGGGCACGAGCACGAGCGGAGCGACGCCGCGGTGCACCATGAGGCGCTTGAAGCGGGGCCCGTCGGGGGTGGTCCAGGCGATCGTGAGGCCGCCGAAGAGCGCGGGCGCGACGTTGTCGGGGTGCCCCTCGAGCTCGGTCGCGAAGGCGAGCAGCTGATCCTCGCTCAGCTCGATCGGATCGAGGGGGTCGCTCTGCAGCAGCCCGGCGGCGATCATGACGCCCGCGACGATCGCCGACCCCGACGATCCCATGCCGCGGCCGTGCGGGATGCGGTTGTGGGCGTTCACCTCGAGGCCCGGCACGGGGCGGCCGAGCCGCTCGAAGACGTGCGCCGCCGAGCGCACGACCAGGTTCGATGCGTCGGCGGGCACCTCGCCCTCTCCCACGCCGGTGACGTGCACGACGGCTCCGGGCTCGTCGCGCACGACCGCGGTCAGCTCGTCGCCGTAGGCGAGGGCGATGCCGAGGGTGTCGAAGCCCGGACCGAGATTGGCGCTGGTCGCCGGCACACGCACGCGCACGCTGCGCCCGACGCCCGCCGCGGGCGCGCCGCCCGCGGCGCCGCTCACGCGTTGCCCTCGAGTCGCAGCACGCTGGTGACCTCGATCACCATGTCGGCCGAGCGCAGCGCCTCGACCGTCGCGGCGAGGTCGGCCTCGCGCGCCGTGTGGGTGCCGATGACGAGCGCGGCGCGAGGGGGCTCGCCGGCGGTGCTCTGCGCGGCCGTCTGCTCGACGCTCGCGGCCGAGACGCCGTGCTGCGCGAGAATGCCGGCGATCGCGGCGAGCACGCCCGGCTGGTCGCGCACCTCGAGCATCACCTGATAGGCGGTGTTGACCTCGCCGACCGGCAGGATCGGCAGGTCGGCGTGCTGGGTGCCGGGGATGCCGGGGCCGCCCGCGACGTGGCGGCGGGCCGCCGACACCAGGTCGCCGAGCACGGCCGAGGCGGTCTCGACGCCGCCGGCGCCCGCGCCGTAGAACATGAGCTCCCCCGCCGCCTCCGCCTCGACGAACACGGCGTTCTTGCCCTCGTGCACCGCGGCGAGGGGGTGCTCGCGACTGATGAGGGCGGGGTAGACGCGCGCCGACACGCCGTCGGTGCCGTCGGCGGCGGTGATCCGCTCGGCGATCGCGAGCAGTTTGATGACGTAGCCCGCGTGCTTCGCGGCCTCGATCTGCTCGGCCGTGACCGAGGTGATGCCCTCGCGGTAGACCGCGTCGACGGGCACGTCGGTGTGGAAGGCGATGCTGGCGAGGATGGTGGCCTTCTGAGCGGCGTCGTAGCCCTCGACATCGAGCGTGGGGTCGGCTTCGAGGAAGCCGAGCTCGCTCGCCACCCGCATCGCGTCTTCGGCGCTGTCGCCGAAGCGGTCCATGCGGTCGAGGATGTAGTTGGTCGAACCGTTCACGATGCCCATGACGCGGGTCACGTGGTCGCCCGCGAGGCTCCACCGAAGCGGGCGGATGATCGGGATCGCCCCGGCCACTGCGGCCTCGTACGAGAGCTGCGCGCCGACCTGATCGGCCGCGTCGGAGAGCTCGGGGCCGTGCGCGGCGATCAGCGCCTTGTTGGCGGTGACCACGTCGGCGCCGCCCTGCAGGGCCTGCAGGATGAGCGTTCGGGCGGGCTCGATGCCCCCCATCAGCTCGACGACGATGTCGGCGCCCTGCACGAGGCGCTCGGCGTCGGTCGTGAAGAGCTCCGCCGGCAGCTCGACGTCGCGCTTCGAGTCGATGTTGCGCACCGCGATCCCCGCCAGCGTGAGGCGCGCGCCGATGCGCGCCGCCAGCTCGTCGGCGTGCTCGAGGATGAGCCGGGCCACCTGTGCGCCGACCGAGCCGCAGCCCAGCAGCGCGACCCGCAGATCACGGTACTCGTTCACTTGGTTTCTCCGTTTCGTTCGAGATCTGTCTGTTCAGCTGTCACCGGGGGCCGCCCGTCGAAGAGGTGCGGGGCGGGCCTCGACGTTCAGGGTGCGGGGGTCGGGATTACGCTCTTGGCGAGCAGTTCGTCCTCGGTCTCGCCCCGAACGATGACCCGAGAGGCCCCGTCGCGCACCGCGACCACCGGGGGTCTCGGCACGTAGTTGTAGTTGCTCGCGAGCGACCAGCAGTAGGCGCCCGTCGCAGCCACCGCGAGGGTGTCGCCGGGCCGCACGTCGCCCGGCAGCAGGTCGCGCTGCACGACGATGTCACCCGACTCGCAGTGCTTGCCCACCACTCGCACGAGCGCCGGTTCGGCGTCGCTCGCGCGGTTGGCGATGCGCACCTGGTAGTCGGCGCCGTAGAGCGCGGGGCGCGCGTTGTCGCTCATGCCGCCGTCGACGCTCACGTAGAGCCGGGCCGCGCGGCCGAGGTCGTCGGGGTCGGCCGCCGCGTCGGAGCCGGCGAGCGCGACGGACTTCGTGGTGCCGACGGTGTAGAGCGTCACCCCCGCCTGGCCGATGATCGAGCGCCCGGGTTCGAACGCCAGCTTCGGCACGGCGACGCCGAACTCGCGCGCGCTCTCGGCCACGATGTCGGCGAGCTCGCGAGCGATGTCGGCGACGGCCGGCGCCTCGTCGGCCTGGGCGCTGGTGTACGCGATGCCGAAGCCGCCCCCGAGATTGAGCTCGGGAATGGGCGCGCCCGCGATGCGCTGCAGCTCGGGGTAGGCGCCGAGCAGGCGGCGGGCCGACTCGCGGAAGCCATCGGTGGCGAAGATCTGTGAGCCGATGTGGCAGTGGAGGCCCACGAACTCGAGACTCTCGTGGGCGAGGATCGCCTCGACCAGGCGGGGCGCCTCGTCGAGGGGCTGGCCGAACTTCTGATCCTCGTGCGAGGTCGCGAGGAAGTCGTGGGTGGAGGCGTGCACGCCGCTGTTCACGCGCAGGCGGACGCGTTGCCGGCGGCCCGCGGCCCTCGCGGCGGACGCGATGCGCTCCGTCTCGATCTCGCTGTCGATGATGATCGTGCCGACGCCGGCCTCGACGGCCCGCGCGATCTCGCGCTCGGACTTGTTGTTGCCGTGGAAGCCGATGCACGCGGGGTCGACGCCCGCGGCGAGCGCGACGGCCAGCTCTCCGCCGCTCGCGACGTCGACGGCGAGCCCCTCCTCGTCCATCCAGCGGGCGACCTCGACGCAGAGGAACGCCTTGCCCGCGTAGTAGACGGTGGCCTCGGTGCCGATGCGCCTGGCCTCGCGCTGCAGCGCCTCGCGCACCTCGCGGGCGCGCTCGCGCGCGGCCCCCTCGTCGATCACGTAGAGCGGCGAGCCGTGCTTCGCGGTGAGCTCGGTGGCGCGCACCTCGGCGATCTTGAGCTGCTCGCAGCTGCTGCCGCGGCGGGACGACGGCGGGAAGACCCGGCGGTCGATGGCGTTCGCGTCGATGCGGGCGTCGACCGTGGCGGTTTCGTCGCGCTGCTGCGGCTCGGGCATCTGTGTTTCCTCGGCTGTCAGATTCGGTGTCGTGCGAACGCTCGCGAAGGCGTGCACCTCTGGCGAGCGGACCCGGATTGGCCCCTGAAGCCGTGCGAACGGAGGTCTCCCTCGGAACGGACCCGTCCAGCTTACCGTGCCGGCATTCCCGGATCGGTGCGCGCGGCCCTCTGCAGCGAGAGAAGGCCGCGGAAACGCCGATCGGACGGCACCCGCGCGAGGCGGGCGCCGTCCGATCCGGGGTGTCCGATCCGACTCGGCGGCGGGCCGCTAGCCCACGCCCTCGAGCATCTCGGTGTGGGTGTTGCCCACGTTCTTCAGCACCTCGGGTCGGTTCGCCCTGATCCACCAGAAGCGGGCGAAGGCGAGCAGCATCGTGGCGACGAAGATGTACGGGATGACGTTGATCGGGAAGGCCGGCACGGGCCACACGTTCGCGAAGAAGACGTAGGCCATGGCGACGACTGCGACGACGGCGCACACCCACACGAGACGGTTCGGGATCCCGGCGCGCTTCGTGTAGACGATGCCCGCGATCGCGACGAGCGCGTAGGCGACCATGTAGCCGTAGGTGCCGTAGGTGTCGACCCACACGACGATGTCCATGGGGTGCGTGCCGGCGAGCAGCAGGATCACGTCGAGCACGATGGCGGCGGGGCCGGCGATGAGCAGCACCCGATGCGGGGTGAGGTGGGTCTCGTGGGTGCGGCCGAAGCGCTCGGGCACGATGCCCTCCTTGCCCATCACCTAGACGATGCGACCGACCACGTTGAGGGGCGCGACGACGACGGCGAAGAACGACGCGGCGACGCCGAAGACGAGCACCGGGGCGAACCAGACGGGCATCCCGATGCGGTCGTTGATGGCCTGCAGCGGGCTCGCGACCTCGCCGAGCTCGTCGCCGAGCACGGCGATCTGCGTGTAGGCGGCGAAGACGTAGAGCACGCCCACGACCACGGCGCTCCACATGATCGCGCGCGGGATCGCGGTGTGCGGGTTGCGCGCCTCGCGGCCGAGGGCGTCGGCCGACGAGAATCCGACGAAGCCGAGGATGCCGAGCACCATGCCGGCGGCGACGCCCTGGAAGGGCACGCCCTCGAACGAGAACTGCGCGGGATCCCACGCGTCGGGGCCGAGCCAGGCGAGGGCGGCGACGAGCAGCACGACGATGATGAAGACCGACACGAGCTCGAGCACGAGGGAGACGCGCGCCGAGATGCGGATGCCGCGGATCGTGAAGAAGGTGGCGAGGCCGCCGATGAGCACCGTCAGCACGATCAGCCAGACGGTGCCGGTGGCCGGCACGCCGAACAGCTGCAGCAGGTCGGAGGCGTACGACACGGCGCCGCCGAGCGATCCCGCCGCGATGCCCCACGATCCGATGAGCAGGGCGACGCCCGCGGCGAAGGCGCCGCTCGGGCCGAGCCCCTTGGAGACGTAGGTGTAGAGGGATCCCGCGGAGGCGTGGCGCCGCGCGAATACGGTGACGATGTAGCCGACGCAGAGGATCACGATCGTCGCGAGCGCGAACGCCATCATGGTGCCGTTGCCCGCGCCGAGGAAGATGGAGGCGGCGGTGAAGGCGATGACGGCGCTCGGCGCGATGCTGGCGATGGCCTGGGCCGCGAGCTCGGGACCGGACATCACCCCTTCGCGCAGGCCGGCGTCGACCTTCCGTTCTGTGGTCTGGGTCATCATTCTCTCCTGTGAGTTGATCGAGGGTGGTGCGTCTACGGGATGAGCAGCGTGCGCAGCACGCCGCCGGCTTCGAGGTCGTCGAGCGCTGCGGCGGCCTCGTCGAGCGGGCGCCGGCCGGAGATCAGCGGATCGAGCTTCAGCTGCCCGTCCATGTAGCGGTCGACGAGCGCGGGAATGTCGATGGAGGGGCGCACGGAGCCGTAGTTGGATCCGAGGATGCGCTGGTCGGCCTCGGCGAGCACGAGCGGCTCGAACGAGGCCCGGGCGCCGGTGGGCGGCAGCCCCACGATGACGGCGGCACCGCCGAGGCCGAGCATGCGGATGGACTGCTCGGTGGTGGAGGTGCGTCCGATCGCGTCGAAGGCGTAGTCCACGCCGTCGGGCACGAGCTCGAACAGCTGCTCCACCGCGTCGCGCTCGGAGGCGTCGATACGATCGGTCGCCCCGAACTGCAGGGCCATGCGCGTCTTCTCGGGCACGATGTCGATCGCGATGATGCGCTCGGCGCCCGCGAGCTTCGCACCCTGCACCACGTTGAGGCCGACGCCTCCGCAGCCGATCACGGCCACGGTCGCGCCGGGCTCGACGGCGGCGGTGTTGAGCACGGCGCCCACGCCGGTGGCCACGGCGCAGCCGACCACGGCGATCACGTCGAGCGGGGCGTCGTCGCGCACCTTGATGGCGCCCGAGGCGGGTACGATCGCCTCCTCCGCGAACGACGAGACGCCGAGGTAGTGGTGGATCGGCTCGTCGCCGAGGCTGAGACGCGAGGTGCCGTCGAACAGCACTCCCTGCGGTGCGACGACGGTGGCCACCTTCTGGCAGCGGGCCTCATGACCCTGCAGGCAGTAGCGGCACTCGCCGCAGGGCGGCACCCAGCTCAGCACGACGTGGTCGCCGACGGCGAGGGAGGTGACGCCCTCGCCGAGCTCGACGACGACTCCGGAGCCCTCGTGCCCCATGACCATGGGCGCCGGAGCGTCCCACTCCCCTCGTTTGACGTGCAGGTCGGAGTGGCAGACACCTGCCGCGGCGATCTTCACCCGCACCTCTCCGGCCCGGGGTGCGGCGAGGGTGACATCCGCCACCTCGGCGCGGGTGGCGGGATCGCGGAACACGACGGCCTTCATGCAGAACTCCTTTGTCTCATCCATTGCTTCGTGCGGTGGGCGCTCACCGGGCTGCTCACCCGCCGAGGCCGCGACTCGCAGCGACTGAAGCGATGCTACGGAGCGGGTCGGCGCACTGTCACTGCGCCAGGTGTCGAAACTCTGCACGCTTCATGTGCACTTGGTACACTCAGCGCGTGGCTTTGGACCTGCAGGCGATCTCGCGGGCGATCGACGGAACCTGCGTTCCCCGACGCCTGGGCGAGCGCACGCCCGTCGACGGCGTCTCGCCGCTCGAGGCCTTCGTCGTCGTAGGCAATCCCGAGTACGCCACCCTCGTCACGGGCGATGAAGAGGAGCTGATGCGCCGGCTCGCAGCGGCGCGGGCAGGCGGCTCGAGCCCCGATGACGCCGGAGACACGGGCGACGACAGGAACGAGGACGACGGGGATCCGTTGCTCGGCGCCGTGTTCGTGAGCGACGCCGACACCCCCGCTCTGCGCGCCGCGCTCGAACGGCGCGGCATGACCGCGATCCTCGGCGCGCGCCTCGGCGGCGCCGCCCTGCACGCCACGCTCTCCGCCCTCATCGCCGACGACCGGGCCGCCGCAGACCGGCTCGTCACCGCCGGCATCAACGTGCTCACCCAGGTCGCGCGCCGCGGCGGCGTCACCGCCGTCATCGCCGAGCTCGCGCACCGCCTCGACGGCTGGGCCGTGCTGCTCGACGCGCAGGGGCAGCTCATCGGCAGCGCCGGCGCGGGCCGGCTCCACGTGTCCGATGCGGTCGCCGTCGCTCTCGGCCGGCCGGTGCGCGTGCGGCACGTCGGGCTGCAACTGCACCACGTCGGTTCCGACAGCGACCTCGCCGGGTACCTGGTCGTCGCGACCCGATCGCGATCCCGCACCCACTCCCGCGACCTCGCCGCGCAATCGGCCGCCCTCCTCGACCTGCTGCTGCGCACCCACGACCCCTCGCTCACCGAGCATCTGGGTCGCGAGGCGCTGATCGCGACGCTCGACGCGGGCGGGCCGCCTGCGCGCGACCTGCTGCGCCGCTGGGAGGTGCACGAACCGAGTCTCACCGCGTTCGCACTCGGCGCGAAGACGCGCACCGTGGATCTCGAACGCCTGCTGCGCCGCTGGCTCGACGAACTCGGCGCGGAGCACATCTTCGCCTCGGGCTCCGGCCCGGTACGCGGCTTCGTTCGGAACGAGCTCGCGGAGGAGCTCGCGGAACTCGCCGAGGCCCTGCGTCCGATGGGAGGGGCACGGGTGCACCTCGGTCTCGGCGCCCCGGCCCCCGCGGAGACCCTCGCGCAGAGCGCCGTCCAGGCGAGGCAGGCGCTCGACACCGCGCTCGAGGACGGCGAGACCGTGCACCGGTACACGCGGCTGCCGACCGTCGACCTCGTGCTGTCGTCGCTCACCGGCACCCCGAGCGACGCCCTCACGAGCCTCCTCGACCCGCTGCGGGACGCGTCGGGAGCGCACGGGGAGCTCGGGCGCACACTCCGGGTCTTCCTCTCGGAGCACGGGGGCCACCGGTCCTCGGCGCGACGGCTGGGCATCCACCGCCAGACGCTCGCGTCGCGCATCCGCCGCATCGAGGGGCTCACAGGCCTGTCGATGGATCGCGCCGACGACCGCACCGCCGCCTGGCTCGCCCTGCGAGCCGCGGGGCTCTAGCCTCGTTCCGCGGCCGGCCGCTCGCGCCGGACCCGGGCGCCGGTTCAGCCTCGCGGATCCTCGACCGCGACGGCGAGCTGCTGCACGAGGGGCTCGTGCAGGCCGATGAGGCGCACGTCGCACACGAGCCGGCCCCGCTCGCACTCGACCGCCCAGCGCAGTTCGGCGGGGTCTGCCGATGAGACCGCCCTCCCGCTCAAGGGGGCCTGCTCGACGCGCACCGGTCCCGTGCGCTCGAGCGCCTCGCCGAGTCTGCGGCGGCGCACCGCAGCGGGCTCGTCCTGCAGCACGTTCTCGGCGAGCACGTCGGCGATCCTCTCGACCGGCAGCCCCGCCCGCAACGCGGCGTCGACGCGCTCGGCAGCGGCGGCGGTCTCCGGCCACACCGTCTCGAGCGGTGGCGAGGCCTCGTGCCCTGCCAGCACCTCGGAGAGCACGCGCGCGGCGAGCGACTCGGCGCCCAAACCCTCGGAGTTGGCGAAGACCACCGCGCCGATCCCGCTGGCCCGGTGCCACCGCATGTGCGAGCAGAAGCCGGGCAGGCTGCCGGAGTGCTGCACGACCCTGCCGAAGCGGCGATCGTGCTCGACGGTGAGCCCCACGCCGTAGCCGATCGCCTCGAGATCGCGGTGCGGGCGGGCCTCGCCGATCCCGAACGGCGTGTGGATGCGCTGCATCTCGCGCCGCGTCGCCGCCGCGAGCACCTCGGGGCGAAGCGGCTCGGCCGAGAAACCGGAGGCGAGGAACGCCGCCCAGGTCGCGATGTCGTCGACCGTGCTGAAGAGCCCGCCGATGCAGGCGAGCGCGCCGTGGCCGACGTAGGGCTCCTCCTGGAAGCTCCGCCCGTCGTCGAAGGTGCGGTAGCCGAGCGCGAGGGCCGATCCCGCGCCGTACTCCTGGGCGACGTATCGCGTCCGGTCGAGCCCGAGCGGGCGCAGCAGGCGCTCAGCGACGACCGCTTCCACCGTCTCGCCCGTGACCGCCTCGACGGCGCGCCCGACGAACGACATGCCGAGGTTCGAATACTGGTACGTCTCCCCCGGCTCCGCGGTGAGCCGCAGGCCTGCGCGGCCGAGGCCCGCGATCGCCTGCCGGGAGTCGCCGAGCCGACGGTCGCCCCACGCGTTGTCCTCGGGCAGGCCCGAGCAGTTCGTGAGCAGCTGCCGGATCGTGACGCGCCGCTCCTCGCCGTCGAGCAGCAGGCGGACGCCCGGAACGCAGGCATCGAGCGGGGCGTCGAAGTCGAGCAGTCCCTCGTCGCGCAGGCTCAGGGCCGCCGCGGCGAGAAAGCTCGTCGACATCGAGGCGACGCGGAAGACGGTGCCGCGGTCGGCCGTGCTGGCCGGGCCGCTCGGAGCACCCGCGGCTTTCCAGGCGACCACCCCGTCCCGGTCGAACACCGCCGCGACCGCGGCAGGCGCGAGCCCGAGATCGTGCGCTTCGAAGGCCGCCTCGAGCGACCGCTCAGCGGCACCGGTGAACGCCGTCACGCCTACTCCTCGCTGCAGCTGCCGTTCAGGCGCTCGCGCTCGTCCGAGACGATGCCGGGCGCCAGGTCGGCGCTGATCGTGGCCGATCCCGTGCTCGACAGCGTGATACCCGTGAGCGCGACGCCCCGGGGCAGCTGATCGCGCACGCACAGCACCTGCGGTTGCAGCAGCGGGTCGAGCAGCCCGCCTGCGGCCTGCGCCAGCTGCTCGGTGCTGAGATCGAGCCCGGCCGCGGTGACGCCGCGCGGTTCGATCTCGATCTCACCCGCGCCGGCCACCGCGACCCCCAGCGACGCCGAGAGCGGCACCTCCTGACCGAAGATCTCGATCGAGCGCCCCACCACGAGCGAGCCGTCCCGCACCTCGCCGGTCTGCGCGACGCCCTGGGTCACGAGATTCACCACGGGACCGAGCTGATCCCGGTCGACCCTGAGCGACACCGACGCATCGCGGATCTCACCGACCATGGGGTTGAACGGCACGAGCGAGGCGTGCACCGTCGCGTCGGCCTTGACGCCCTCGATGAGCGGCGCATCCGGCACCGTGACCGTGACATCGCCCACCCCGCCGCGGAACGCGTTCAGCAACGCCGATCCGCCCATCGAGACCTCGACGGGGTGATCGACCGTCAGCCTGAGGCCGACGCGAGCCGCGCCGCGAATCGTGTCGGGCACGATCAGCCGCAGCGCGACCTCGGCCGCACCGCCCAGCAGCACGACCGCCACCACCACGCCCAGCAGCCTCGGCCACCAGCGCGATTCCCGCTCGCTCATCCTCGCGGCTCCGATCCGTGCCGGCGTCAGAGCCGCTCGGGGGCCGAGACGCCGAGCAGGTCGAGGCCGTTGCGCAGCACCTGGCCGGCGGCGTCGTTCAGCCACAGCCGTGTGCGATGCAGATCCTCGACGGGCTCCTCACCCATCGGGATCACACGGCAGTTGTCGTACCAGCGGTGGTAGGCCGCGGCGAGCTCCTCGAGGAAGCGGGCGATGCGGTGCGGCTCGCGCAGCTCGGCCGCGCCCGCCACGATGCCGGGGTACTGCTGCAGCTTGCCGAGCAGCTCGGCCTCCGTCTGATGCGTGAGCAGCTCGGGCGCGAACGCGCTGCGGTCGACACCCGCGGCGGCTGCGTTGCGGTCGACCGCGCAGGTACGGGCGTGCGCGTACTGCACGTAGAACACCGGGTTGTCGTTCGTGCGGCTGCGCAGCTTCTCGCCGTCGAGGGCGAGCGGCGAGTCGGCCGGGTAGCGGGCCAGCCAGTAGCGCAGCGCGTCGCTGCCGAGCCACTCGAGCAGGTCGTCGAGCTCGATGATGTTGCCCGCTCGCTTCGACAGGCGCGCACCGTTGAGGTTGACGAGCTGCCCGATGAGCACGGTGATGTCGGTCTCGATGTCGTCGCCCGCGGCACCGGCGATGGCGGTGAGGCGGCCGATGTAGCCGTGGTGGTCGGCGCCCAGCAGGTAGATCTTCTCGCCGAAGCCGCGATCCATCTTCGACAGGTAGTAGGCGGCGTCGGCCGCGAAGTAGGTGAAGACGCCGTTGCCGCGCGTGAAGACGCGATCCTTATCGTCGCCGAAGGCGGTCGTGCGCACCCACACCGCGTCGTCCTCGTCGTACACGTGGCCCTGCTCGCGCAGGCGGTCGATCGCCGACTCGATGGGGCTCTTACCGCCGCCCTCGGCGGGCGCGTGCAGAGTGCGCTCCGAGAAGAACACGTCGAAGTGCACGTTGAAGCGCTCGAGCGAATCCTTGATCTCGGCGAGCTGCAGCTGGTAGCCGAGCTCCTGCGCCTGCTCGAGTGCCGCGTCGCGGTCGCTCGCGGCGAGCTCGGCGAGCCCCGGGAGCTGCTCGCGCACGCGGGCGCCGAGCGACTGGATGTACTCGCCCGGGTAGGCGTCCTCGGGAGCCTCCTCGCCGAGCGCGGCGGCCAGCACCGAGCGCCCGAACTTGTTCATCTGCGCGCCCGCATCGTTGATGTAGTACTCGCTCGTCACCTCGGCACCGGCCGCGCGCAGCACGCGCGCCGTCGAATCGCCGAGCGCCGCCCAGCGGGTGTGACCCATGTGCAGCGGTCCGGTGGGGTTGGCGCTCACGAACTCGAGGTTGATCTTCTGACCGGCGAGCGCGTCGCCGCGGCCGTAGGCCTCGCCCTGCTCGACCACGCGGCGCGCGGTCTCACCCGCGCTGGCGGCGTCGAGGGTGATGTTGATGAAGCCGGGGCCGGCGATCTCGGCCTTCGCCACGCCGTCGATCTCGGCGGCGCGCGCCGAGATCTCCTCGGCGAGCTCGCGCGGGTTCGCGCCGATCCGCTTCGCGAACTTCATGGCGGCGTTCGACGCCCAGTCGCCGTGCTCGCGGTTCTTGGGCCGCTCCACCTGCGTGTCCTGCTCGGTGACCTCGATGTCGGCGCCGCGGGCGGCGACGATATCGGTCAGGATGCGGGCGAGGGCGCTGGCGAGTTCTTGTGGCGTCACAAGCGTCCAGTCTAGTCGGCCGCGACCGATGGCTCCGCCGGGGCGGGCCCGGCGCTCAGCCCCGCTGACGGGAGTACACCCGGCGCCCGTCGATCCAGGTCTCGTCGACCACCGCGGTGTGCAGTTCCTCGGGGTTGATCGCGAAGAGGTTGCGATCGAGCACCGCGAGATCTGCGAGGCGGCCGGCCCGCAGCCGGCCGGTGACGTGGTCGAGGTGGTTCACCCGCGCCGTGCCCGAGGTGTACGCGTTGACGGCCTGCCCCACGGTGAGCGCCTGCGCCTCGCCCAGCGCCGCCGAGGCCGACCCCGGCCGCCTGCGGTTCACGGCGACGTGGATCGCCTGGATCGGATCGGGCGACGACACGGGCCAGTCGCTGCCCGCGGCGAGCGGAGCACCGGCACCGGCGAGGGCCGCGAACGGGTAGAGCGTCTGCTCGACGCCGTCGGGGAGGAACGGGATCACCAGCTCGTCGAGCTGCGGGTCGTGCGCCGCCCACAGCGGCTGCAGGTTCGCCGTCGCCCCCAGCTCCGCGAAGCGCGCGAGGTCGGGCTGCGCCACCGTCTCGAGGTGGGCCAGGTGGTGGCGCAGGCCCCGATCGCCGTTGATACGCGCAGCGTGTTCGAGCGCGTCCAGCGCGTCCGTGACCGCGCGGTCGCCGAGGGCGTGGAAGTGCACCTGCATGCCGCTCGCGTCGATCGCGGCGACGAACTCGGCGAGCTGCGCCGGCGGGAAGAACGCGATGCCCGTGCTGTCGGTCCGGGCTCCCGCGTGGTCGCGGTAGTGGCCGTGCATGGCGGCGGTGCGGCTCTCGGCGACGCCGTCGACCATGATCTTCACGGTGCCGAGCGAGAACCGCTCGGCCGGGTGCAGCGCCGCCACCGCGTCGCGGCGCTCGATCAGCCCTGCGAGCTGCGCGACGCCGGAGGTGCGATCCCACCACTGCGCCCCGCGCACCCGGGCGAGCAGGGCGCCCCGCTCGAGGGCCCGCAGGTAGACCGGCAGCGTGTCGGGCCGGCCCATGAGGCTGCCCACCGCCGCGTCCTGCCACGCCGTCACCCCGAACGCCAGCATGCGCCGCTGGGCCTCGAGCAGGCCGACGTACGCGTCCTCCTCGGTCGGCATCGCCCGCACCGCGTCGAAGAGGAACATCGCGCCGTCGTGGACCGTGCCCGCGGGCGTGCCGTCCGGTTCCCGCTCGAAGCGCCCGTCGCGCGGGTCGGGCGTCGTCTCGTCGATGCCCGCCGCGAGGAACGCGCGCCTGTTCGCCCAGGCGCTGTGATGGTCGCGGTTCTCGAGCAGCACGGGACGATCCGGCACGACGGCGTCGAGCAGATCCCGCGTGGGAGTGCCGCCGGGGAACGCGTCCATCGACCATCCCGCACCGATGATCCACGACCGCTCGGGGTGCGCCTCGGCGTAGCGGCGAATGGCGGCAAGCACGGCCTCGGCGTCGGGGCAGTCGGACAGGTCGCACCCGAGCAGCTCCGTACCGGCGATCACCGGATGCGCGTGCGCGTCCTGGAAGCCGGGGATCAGCAGCCGCCCGTCGAGGTCGATGCGCTGCGCGGCGCGAGGGGCGAGGCGCGCCACCTCCTCGGCGTCGCAGCTGAGGATGCGCCCGCCGCCCACCGCGATCCCGCCCGCGCGCGGCCCATCGCCGAGGCCGGTGTGGATCCAGCCGTTCTCGAAGACCGCGTCGACCGTCCGGGACGCAGGCTCATCGGTGCCGCGCGTCATCGCGAATGCTCCTTCCGCACGGCGACCTCCGGGCGATCGCCCCACCCGAGCGCTCCCACGAGCCGCACCCCGAGGAGGCCGTGCAGCAGCACGCTGCCGAGCACCGTGACCACCATCACGTACAGCGCCGTGTTCGCCGCCGCGCCGTCGAGCGCATTGAACGCGAGCAGACCGAACATGATCGTCGAGGTGCCTCGGGGCCCGAGCACCCCGAGCGTCAGACGCTCCCGGCGACTCGCGCGACTGCCGAGGAAGGCGGCGAGCACCGGCAGAGCCCGCAGCAGCGTGAGCGCGAGCAGACCGTAGAGCAGGTACGCCCACTCGATGGGGGCGAGGAACACGAGCGCCGCCGCCGCGCCGAACACGAACCACATGATGAGCGACGACAACACACCGATCTCGTCGAGCAGCGACACCTCGTCGCGCAGCACCTCGTCGCCGGAAGGCTCCCGCCGCACCCGCACGCTCTTATAGGCGATGCCGGCGAGGAACGCGGCGAGAAAACCGTTGCCGTGCACCACCGTGGCGCCCGCGTACACGATGATCGGCAGCAGCACCGTGCCGAGACGGATGCCGTGCGCCGAGGCCCACCCCCGCGCGACGGCCGCTCGCGCGAGCCAACCGGCCAGCAAGCCGGCACCCACGCCGATGAGCAGCGCGAAGCCGATCTCCGGCACGGCGTGCTCCACCACGTCGAGCAGCGACCCGTCCTGCGCCGGCGCCTGGGCGGCGATCAGTGCCACGGCGAAGAGGGGCGATCGGATCGCGTCAGCATATCCGCTCTCGACAACGAGGCTCTGGCGGAGACGCCTCGGCAGCCGCCGATCCCGCAGCATCTCGCCGGCCGGGGCGAAGTCGACCGGCATCACGATGAGTGCGATGAGCGCCACCACCACGAGCGAGGTGAATTGGCCTGGTTTGAGTTCCGATCTTTATACAAGGATGGAACTACGATGCCAAGCAAATATGACCCTGAACTTCGCCAGCGCGCACTTCGGATGCTCGCCGAAGCCCGTCCCGAGCACGAGTCGCTGACCGCGGCCTGCCGACACGTCGGTGGGCTCCTCGGAGTGAGCCCGGAGACGCTGCGCGTGTGGCAGCGCCGCTACGACATCGATACCGGCGCGAAGCCTGGCACCTCGATCGATATGGCCCAGGAGAACCGGCGGTTACGCCGCGAGGTGAGCGAGCTCCGTAAGGCCAACGAGGTACTCAAAGCCGCGAGCGTGTTTTTCGCGAAGGAACTCGACCGGCCACGAACGAAATGATCAGATTCATCGACGAGTACCGTGATCGTTTCGGGGTCGAGTTCCTCTGTCGTACGCTGCGTGCGGCAGTTCGTGGGTTCCTCACCTCCCGCGGATACCGGGCCGCGAAAGCCCGGTCGGCCTCAGCCAGGCAGCTGCGCGACGAGTTGCTCCTCCCTGAGATCCGGCGGCTCCACGCGAAGCACTATGGCGTGTACGGGCGCCGGAAGATGCATGCCCTGCTGAAGCGTGAGGGGTGGAAGATCGGCCGCGACCAGACCGAGCGTCTGATGCGGCTCGCCGGCGTGCGCGGGGTACGGAAATCAAAGCGCGTGTTCACCACACGCCCTAACAAAACGGCGGCACTGCCTGCCGATCTCGTCAACCGGAGATTCGCCGCTGACGGGCCGCGCAAGCTCTGGGTGTGCGACGTGACCTACGTCGCCACCTGGTCTGGGTTCGCCTATGTCGCGTTCGTCACTGACGTGTACTCGCGCAGAATCGTGGGCTGGAATGTCGCTGCGACGCTGAAATCTGAGGTTCTGCCGATGCAGGCACTCGATATGGCTGCGTGGCAATCGGGCGGCAGGCTCGATGGCCTGATCCATCACGCCGATCACGGGTCGAATTACACCGCCATGGTCTATACGGATCGCATTGCGGAACTCGGAGCAGTGCCCTCGACCGGGACGGTCGGCGACAGTTTTGACAATGCCATGGCTGAGGCGGTCAACAACCTCTACAAGACCGAACTGATCCGACAGCAGGGCCCCTGGCGGACGGTTGAGCAGGTCGAACTCGCGACCCTCGAATACGTGTGGTGGTGGAACCATGAGCGCCTTCACGGGGAGCTCGATATGCGTACCCCGATCGAGGTCGAGCAGGCCTACTATGCTGAGGCCGAGGAACTTCTGTCACCGACAGGTTGACAGGAAAACCGGTCGGAACTCAAACCAGGCCAATTCACATCGGCTCGCCCCGTTCTGTTGCGAAGCGCCGATGCAAGGATTGAGTGGTCTTTTCGCTGTGGAGGTGTTGGCAAGCTGTTCCACTGCGCGGGGGCATGTGTCAATATTGTGAGACACGAACTGATGTCCTTTCGAGGGCCTCACTGGCCTCTGGTGTTCCAGCACCAGGGGCCAGTTCTCTTGGTCAGGAGCCGCATTTGCAGCAGCCGCAGCTGCAGTCGGGCGAGAACGCCTCGGGCAGCAGCGACCGGGGCTCTACGTCCAGCGCGTCAGCGATGCGCAGCAGCTCGGTGAGGCTGAATTCATACTTCTCCTCGCCCTTTGTCTTTCTGTGAAAAGTTGTCAGTGGTCGGTGGATTGCGTCAGCAACAACCCTCATCGAGCTACCCCGGCAATCAATGGCGCTGAGCACCTTCGACGCGACTTCGGCAGAAACGTGATCTGCCGTGACAGTAGTCGTCATCCTCGCTACTTTCTCTTCAACACGTTCCATTTGGAACGGCCACTAGAACAATATATATATACATCGAATGACGTCAATTAATCTTCCGATGTGAACGTCGACGAACCAGGGGTGGGCTATGCAGAAGCCCTAGCGGCAGAGCTGAAGTGGCAGCTTAAGCAGCGCAACATCTCTGGCTCGGCGCTTGGCGGGATGCTCCAGATCGGGCAAAGAACGATCAGTCAGTGGCTCAACGGCCGGAACAAGATTCCCTTCACCTTTGTGTATTCGGCTTCTCTCGTGATGGGAGCGCGACCCGGCAGTCTTTTCAAGCTCGCTGAGCAGCGATACCAAACCGAAAGTCCATTGCTCGTTACTGGAAACCCAGATCGTCGCGATCCTTCCCAGCTTTCACCCGAAGAGTTGGGGGCGCGTAGCGAGCGGTTCGTTCAATGCATCGCTGCTGAGCTTCGGACACAGCTCAGCCTCCGCGAGCTCTCTACCCGGCAGATAGCTCTTACTCTCGGGAAAGCGCCCTCGATCGCAGGAGAGTGGCTAAATGGCAAGAAGGTACTTCCTGTTCACTTCGCTTACAACGTCTGCCAAGCTCTCGGCTTCCCTGTTGAGGATCTTGTCGACCGCGCCGAGGCACGGATCGACCGGTACCCCGAGGACCCAGACGAGATCTCGCTCCAGAACAGTGGGTCCACGACCGCTCTCTCTTCGCGAGCTTCGCTGTCTCCCGGGGAGGTAAGTCGTCGGCTGCGCGCGATGCTCGAGCTGAAGGGTCTCGACGGCCAATCGGGTTTCGATACGGCCGCTGCGGCTGCCCTATCCCACGGCATCACGTTGGATCGCCGCACCTGGGATGATGCTTTGAAGGGCATAGCAGTACCCGATGCCTCTGTCCTCGCAGAGATTGCTGAAGCGCTCGGAGCGCCCGCTGACTACCTCATCGCCGAGGACGACGACATTACCGAGCGCGCCGAGGCAGAAGCGGAACTTGCTCGCGTCGCGGCCGAGGCCGGCGTCACCAACATCGCAGCTCGAGGAGCTCACCTCTCCGCAGAATCACTGCGCGAAATCGCGAACCTCGTGAATCGCTACATCCCGAAGTGACGTTGTAACCGCCCCCGTTTTACACTCAGGAGGTGACCAGCAGCATGCCCGCTCGACAGATGGCGGAAGAACTCGTTGCGAATCTCGGATGCCGGCCCGGCTCGAGTCTCGAAGATATCCAGGAACGCGTCGCGCTCTTCCATCAGAAAGAGATCGCTCTGCACCCGGTCGACGACGTCGAGCTGCGCAACATCACAGGGCTATGGGTTGAGACGGAACTCACCAGTCACGTGTTCTTCCGCAACGACGATCCGAAGCTGTACCAGACGCACTCGATCTTCCACGAGTTCGGTCACATCATCGCTGATCACAGCACCTGCGGCGTACTGAGCTTCATCGATAACACGTTGCTCGGCACCGCACCGCTCGGCGGCCAGATCCAGCGAGCCAGGGCCCGAGGCTTCAACCAAGACGAGGACGAAACCCTTGCCGAAGAGATCGCCTACGCGCTCTCTCGGCTCGTCATCGCAGGCTCCGCAGTCGGAATCAGGGCCGTGTTCGAATGATCCGCGGCCGCCGGCTGTGAAGCTTTGCCTTTGACCGCCCAGTTGACGATCGCACGTAGCGGGCGAGGGTATCTGACGGGGCGAGGAGCGTCCTCGAACATCTTCCGCGCGACGAGATCCGATGCTGCAGACACCTGCTTCATCTCTTCATCGCTCAACGCGTTCCCCTCAGTGTGAATGTGGTCGTTCACAGCAATCACTTCCTCGTAGAGTCGGGCCAGATCATTCTCTGCAGGAGTCGCACGCACATCGGCCAGCAATCCCTTTCGGTGCATGAGCTCTTCCATCGACGCAATCGATCTTGCCACTTGCCGGGTGCTACGAACGCGTCGGAAGGCAACTGCCGCCACGTTCGCGGCCATGCACACCACTCCCCCGGTGAGGCCTGCCAGCCCAATCGCATACAGGGCATCGCTGGTTTCGGTCGGTAGCCAGGAGAAAGCGATGGAGCCAAGGGCTCCGAACTGGAAGAAGCAGCCGACTGCGACGATGCCGGCGCCGATGATCAGTGCTGAGTACGAGCGGGATCCGCTCGTCCATACCTTCGCTCCGAGGTAGAGGCAGATCCCGCCGATGAGCGTGAGGTAGATAGCCGAGTACAGGAACGTGGGTACTTGGTCTGCTCGATCGAACATGAAGTCTTTCGCGGTCGGCCCGCGGTCGACGAAGAAGAAGGGGATCGTGAAGGCGATGATCCCAACCAGCAGGGGGGCTCTTCAAGATGTTGCGGAGAGGGTAATTCCCCTCCGTGACTACGGCTTGCATGACGAGCCAAAGCGCGATGGCAGCGCAGATGTTCTGGAGCAGGCTAATGGCGTTCGTGCCCCCGATCAAGCTGTCGAGGACCGTGATGGGCACGAGTGTTCCGCAGCAGAACAGGCTCAGCGCCCCGACGCCGGCCGCAAGCCACGAGGGCCTGGCAGCGGGGACTCGAATAGCGTGACGAGCTCTGACAACGAACGTGGCGGAGAGGACGAATACACCGATGCTGGAAGGATCAATCAGACGCTGCAACTGGTTTCCTCGCTCTATCTCGATGCTCTCTGACGGTGGTCAGTCCACTCGTCAGCCTATCTCAGCCATTACGCTGCGACAGGGTAGAACTGGGGCAGCAAGCCCGACATGATGGCGGCTCGCGCCGCCCTCCCGTCTGCTCTACCGCTCGAGCGCGGATACTCGGGGAACGCATCCCAGGGCCTTCCGAAGCTGAACGCCTGCTGCTCAGGCAGTTGCCGTCGTTTCGATCGTTGTCTGCCCGGGGTCGTCATCCTCTCGTACTCCAGCCTCCACCAGGCCCACTCGACCCGTTCGAGAACGTACCGATCCTCCCGGGCGCGCAGACGCCCTGCTACGCCCAGCCATTCGGCAAGGTCATCTCTACGTTCAGCAGCAGCCCGCACCCACAGATCTCCTGTCCGTCGTACAAGCCCATGCTGCACCAGCCGTTTGAGCTCGCGCCGGACCCATCCAGCTGGCGAACCGACCGCGTTGGCAAGCTCCCCGACCGTCGACCCCGTGAGGTCACCCAAACGAGAGTAGAGGTTGCCGCTGCGGATACGGGTCTGTCCGATAAACGGTGTGTGGGATCCGGCGGTTTTCATTCGTGAGTGGTTTTCTCGAACCGTCCGGCGAAGGTGATCGCGAACGCGTTCAGCGCGGGCTTCCACCTCATCACCCAGCGTGCCCTTCCGCCGCCAGTCGGGTCAAGCGACCGCGTCACGAGGTAGAGACATTTCAGCGCGGCGGCCTCGTTGGGAAAGTGCCCCCGAGCTCTCACGGCGCGCCGATAGCGAGCGTTGATTGACTCGATCGCGTTGGTCGTGCAGATCACCCGCCGGATCTCGACGTCATACTCGAGGAACGGCACGAACTCCGCCCAGCTGTTCTTCCAGAGCTGCACGATCGCCGGATACCGTCCGCCCCACTCGGCGGCGAACTCCTCGAACCGATCCTTCGCCGCCTGCTCCGACGGGGCCGTGTAGACGGGTTTGAGGGAACGGACGATCGCGTCGCGGTGTTGCCGCCCGGCGTAGCGGAAGCTGTTGCGGATCAGATGGACGATGCACTGCTGGACGACCGTTTGCTCCCAAGTGGTGTTGATCGCCTCCGGGAGACCCTTCAGCCCGTCGCAGACCGCGATGAGCACGTCCTCGACACCCCGGTTCTTCAGCTCGGTGAACACCTGCAGCCAGAACCTCGCACCCTCCTGACCGTCACCGGCCCAGATGCCGAGGATGTCGCGTTCCCCGTTCACGGTGACGCCCATCACGACATAGAACGGGGTGTTCCTCACCTGCCCGTCACGGACCTTCACCACGATCGCGTCGACGAAGATCACCGGGTAGAGCGCATCCAACGGCCTGCTCGACCATTCGGCGAGTTCCCCGGCGACCTTCTCGGTGATCCGGCTGATCGTGTCCTTGGAGACCTTCGCCCCATAGACCTCGTCGAAATGCGCAGCGATCTCACCGGTCGTCAACCCCCGAGCGGAAAGGGACAGAACGATCTGATCGATGCCGTCCAGTCGGCGTTTCCGCTTGGGGACGATCACCGGCTCGAACGACCCGTCTCGATCTCGCGGGACTTCGATCTCGACGGGGCCGATCTCTGTCAGCACCGTCTTGACCCGCGTCCCGTTACGCATGTTCTCGCCGATTGGGGTCCCGCCGTGCTCGTGGCCGAGGTGCTCGGTCAACTCGGCATTCAGCGCGGTCTCGAGGACGTTCTTCGTGAGCTGGCTGAGCAGGCCGCCCGGCCCCGTCAGGCTCACGCCCTGCTCCTTCGCCTGCGCGAGCAAGCGTTCTGCGAGTTCTTTCTGATCGATGATCTCCCCGGTCACGGGATCAATCATCTCGTCGTCAACAACGACAGTGGTCGTGTCAGCCACGGCCATCTCCTTTCGGATCAGGCCGGACCCTCACACACCATTATTCAGACAGTCCCTCATCTGCGGGAGAAGTCCCCGGTGTGTGATGCGTGTAGGGATGCGAAGCGCGCGAATTCGCGTGAGCGTTCTAACTCGGCTGAGGTTCGGCGGGAGAAGCAGGTCGCTCGCGAAGCCGAGAAGGCGGCGGTTCAGGTTGAGCCGGCGCCGACGACGCCTGAGGGGCACGTTTCCCGACTGGAGACGCTGCGGGAGATGCTCGAGCAGTCGCGTTCGGTGGTTGCCGCATTGACGACGACCGATCCGACGCGCGCGTACCTCGCGTTGCGGGAGCAGCGGGAGATCCTGCGGGAGATCTCCGAGATTCAGGGCAATGGCCAGTCGACGAAGGGGGTCACCCTTGAAGACCAGCTTGCTGCTGCCAGGGCAGAGCGGGAGCAGCGAGAAGCTGCTCGGGCTGCAGGAGCCTAGCCTCCTCCGCATCCCAGACCGGGCCGGATCCCGGGTGGGCGAGGCCCTCGACCTCGCTGCGGTCGCCGGCTTGCGGGAGGATCCGTGGCAGGAACTCACGCTCGACGCGATTCTCTCGATCGACGCCTCAGATCGGTGGGTGTGCACGGAGTTCGGTGTGCTCGTGAGCCGGCAGAACGGCAAGGGCAACATCATCTTGCCGTTCGAGCTCGCGCACCTGTTCCTGTGGCCGAAGGCTGACGGGGAGCCGAAGACGATCCTGCACTCCGCGCACGAGGTGAAGACCGCCATCGAGGCCTTCCGGCGCCTGAAGCGGGTCATCACCTCGTCACCACTACTCATGGGCGAGCTGCTGGGCGGTGAGCGTGGCATCAAGGACAACAACCAGTGGCGCGGCTTCGAGCTCGCGAACGGCAACCGGCTCATCTTCATGGCCAGGTCGCGAAACGCGGGCGTCGGCTTCACCGTCGATGTCCTTGTCGTGGACGAGGCGCAGGAGACCCCGCAGCCCGCTATGGATGCGCTGCTGCCGACCATGTCAGCGGTGGACAACACGCAGGCACTCTTCACCGGCACCGTCCCTGACGAACTGAACAACTCGGAGTACTTCGAAGGAGTGCGCGACCGTGGCCGGGCAGGAACTGACCCGCGCACCGGGTGGGCGGAGTTCAACCCGAAGGGGTCGCACGACCCAGACGTCGCGGCGAAGATCGACATTCGAGATCCTGAGGTGTGGCGGGCCGGGAATCCCGGCCTGGGCTACCGGCCGGGCCTGACTCGGGCGACCATCGAGGATGAGATTTCGCGTCTCGACCCGGAATCGGTGAAGCGGCTGCGGTTCTCGATCTGGCCGAACCGACGCGAAGAGGAAGCGGAGCAGCTCTCCGAGCTCGACATCGCGGTGTGGAAGCGCGTCGCGGGCGACCACCCGGTGAAGGGCGACGGGGGCGTGATCGCGATCGCCGTCGGCCGTGGTGGCGGGTACGCGACGATCTCGAAAGCGATCCGCGTCGACGACGAGCACATCGCGGTCGAGCACCACAAGACCGACCGCAAGGTGCGCTGGGTCGCCGACGACGTGAAAGCACTCAAGGCTGAGCTTGGGAACGCTCTCGTGGTGGTCGACCCGAAGAACGCGGCGATGATCCTTGCGGATCTCGACCGTGTCGGCGTGAAGTACCTGCCGATGAGCATTGACGAGCTCGCCGCCGCGCACTCGATCTTCATCGAGATGTCGAACGACGGCCTCGTGCTGCACCGGGATCAGGCCGAGGTGACGAAGTCGCTCGAGCTCGCGACGACTCGAGCGATCGGCCGCGCCGGCTTCACATGGGAGCCGTCTGACCCGACGAAGCCGATCTCGCACGCCCAGTCCGTGACTTGGGCGGTGTGGGGCGTGATCAAGTCCGAAGCTTCCCCGAAGCGGGAGCCTGAATTGGCCTGGTTTGAGTTCCGACCGGTTTTCCTGTCAACCTGTCGGTGACAGAAGTTCCTCGGCCTCAGTATAGTAGGCCTGCTCGACCTCGATCGGGGTACGCATATCGAGCTCCCCGTGAAGGCGCTCATGGTTCCACCACCACACGTATTCGAGGGTCGCGAGTTCGACCTGCTCAACCGTCCGCCAGGGGCCCTGCTGTCGGATCAGTTCGGTCTTGTAGAGGTTGTTGACCGCCTCAGCCATGGCATTGTCAAAACTGTCGCCGACCGTCCCGGTCGAGGGCACTGCTCCGAGTTCCGCAATGCGATCCGTATAGACCATGGCGGTGTAATTCGACCCGTGATCGGCGTGATGGATCAGGCCATCGAGCCTGCCGCCCGATTGCCACGCAGCCATATCGAGTGCCTGCATCGGCAGAACCTCAGATTTCAGCGTCGCAGCGACATTCCAGCCCACGATTCTGCGCGAGTACACGTCAGTGACGAACGCGACATAGGCGAACCCAGACCAGGTGGCGACGTAGGTCACGTCGCACACCCAGAGCTTGCGCGGCCCGTCAGCGGCGAATCTCCGGTTGACGAGATCGGCAGGCAGTGCCGCCGTTTTGTTAGGGCGTGTGGTGAACACGCGCTTTGATTTCCGTACCCCGCGCACGCCGGCGAGCCGCATCAGACGCTCGGTCTGGTCGCGGCCGATCTTCCACCCCTCACGCTTCAGCAGGGCATGCATCTTCCGGCGCCCGTACACGCCATAGTGCTTCGCGTGGAGCCGCCGGATCTCAGGGAGGAGCAACTCGTCGCGCAGCTGCCTGGCTGAGGCCGACCGGGCTTTCGCGGCCCGGTATCCGCGGGAGGTGAGGAACCCACGAACTGCCGCACGCAGCGTACGACAGAGGAACTCGACCCCGAAACGATCACGGTACTCGTCGATGAATCTGATCATTTCGTTCGTGGCCGGTCGAGTTCCTTCGCGAAAAACACGCTCGCGGCTTTGAGTACCTCGTTGGCCTTACGGAGCTCGCTCACCTCGCGGCGTAACCGCCGGTTCTCCTGGGCCATATCGATCGAGGTGCCAGGCTTCGCGCCGGTATCGATGTCGTAGCGGCGCTGCCACACGCGCAGCGTCTCCGGGCTCACTCCGAGGAGCCCACCGACGTGTCGGCAGGCCGCGGTCAGCGACTCGTGCTCGGGACGGGCTTCGGCGAGCATCCGAAGTGCGCGCTGGCGAAGTTCAGGGTCATATTTGCTTGGCATCGTAGTTCCATCCTTGTATAAAGATCGGAACTCAAACCAGGCCAATTCAATTCTTATTTCCCAGGCCCTACCCCCTCCGCTAAGCACGGCAGAGGGGGTGGGGCCTGTTTCGTTTTTGAAACTCGCCCCCCTCCATCAGAGGTCCGCCGGTCTTCTTAGCTCATAGCTTCCCGAGAGCGACGCCGCTGCATCCACAGCGCGAACGCGACCAGAAGACCAGCACTGCCGGCCCCGAGGAATATCGCAAACGTTCCCATCCCACCAGTGAGCGGCAACTGCGGAACATCCGACTGCGTATTCCTGAAAGACTTTTGGAACGCGGTATAACCACGCACGGTGATCTCACGCGGGGTGTCATCAAGAACATACCCTGCGGGGGCACGCGTCTGTGTCAGAACATAGTCGCCCGCAGTGAGCCCGGAAATCCTGATTTTTCCTAGTTCCGGGTTCACGTCAGAACCACTGCAATTAGCACCGGTCTCTGCGACGCAATCCGTGACTTCGACAGCCGCACCGATCGGCTCGCCGTTCTTATCGACGCGCACCAACGACCACTCCGAACCGGCGAGATACCTGCCCTCGTCTCCTGAGTTCGATAAATACCACGCGAG
The DNA here is from genome assembly GCF_004028235.1 of Leucobacter muris. Classification (NCBI taxonomy): domain Bacteria; kingdom Bacillati; phylum Actinomycetota; class Actinomycetes; order Micrococcales; family Microbacteriaceae; genus Leucobacter; species Leucobacter muris. The sequence continues at coordinate 2,297,473 of NZ_CP035037.1, forward strand.
CGTCGAGGTCTCTACAATGATGCCCGCGGGATCGCAGGGCTCATCGACCTCTGTATCAGTAGGAACCGCACACGCGTTATTGACCAGGGTCCCGCCTGCGGCCTCGTCTCCCAGCTTGATCGAGTAGTCGATCGTGACCGCGTTGTCTTCTCCCGGGAGCAGTTCGGGGATGATCGCCCCAGCTTCGAGGCCGTCCGGCAGCGGGTCCAGTGAGGCGAGAGCGACCCGGTCATCCGTGATTTGCACATCGGTCAGCGTCTCGTCACCGGTGTTGGTTACGACCAGCCGGTAGGGGACGGTGTCACCCGCGTATCGTGTCGGATAGTCGTCCACGTTCTGCGCGTCATGCCAGCCGCCGTCGGAATCTTGCACGTACTTCTTGATCGAGATCGAGTTCACAGCCGCGATCTGGAACCAGCTCGAAGTCCGCATCTTAAGTTGCGTACGCGCTGCACGGGATTCGGCACGATTCACGTAGATGTCTTCGAAAGTGGCACCGGTCGTGGTGATGTCAATCTTGAATTCCTGAGATGCCGCCGCAGGCAGAGAAGGGCCAATGACTCGCACACCAGTCGCGTCGGGCGTGAACGTCGTCGACCAACCCACCGTGTTCCCCGAAGGATCACCCGCTGCACCGTTTGTCGGGTCCGCCGGATCGTCGACCAACGTCGCCGGATCCGCCGTTGTGTAATAGACGGTCGAGCCAGAAACTGCAGTCACCGGTCCGGACAGCTGATAGGTGCCGGAGAAGCTTGTCCCCCGCCCATCACCGTTGTACGGAAGAACATCGATTGTGTCGGTGAAACTCTGTGCCACAGAATCCGCAGAGGTGAGGCGCACAGTCCAGCCGTCCTGCGCGGCACCACTCACATGAGGGACCTGCTGGGCGTCTGCCGTTTTCGTGAGGAAAGTGTAACCCCCGTCGCGCACTCGCGTCGATGCCGTGTCCTCGTCAGTTGCACCAGCCAACACCGCTTTGACACGGGTACTGAACACTTCTCCTGGATCCGCATTCGAGTCCACCGTCGCGCTCAGCAGAATCGTGTAATCCGTATTCGTAGAAACGCTACCGATGCTCCACGACAAGATCTGCCCGCTCACTGACGTCGGGGCGACACTCGCGCTGCCCGGGACGTATGTCAGTCCCGCCGGCAGCACGTCCCTCAGATCGAGATTATCCACCACTATGTCACCCGGCGCTTTAACCCGATACGTGATCGTGAAGTTCACCGTCGCACCGGGCATCGTTATTGACTGGTCAACCGTCTTCTTCACTAGCGGGCGGCCCGTCACAATCCGCAGAACATCGCGACCGCTACCCGCGTAGGCATACCGCGAACCAGGAGTAACGGTGCCCTGCACCGGCACATCACTCGCGTTCGACGTGCGATGGGAGTTAACCCAGGCGTTGGATCCCGTCCGGTAGCTGGTCCAGGTCCAAATGTCTTGCCCGACAGCAACGTTCGGCTTCACCGTCGAGTACGTACGAAGGTACGCAACAGCGTCACGAATGTTCGCCGAGGCTGGGAAAGTGGCGCGGACCGCCTTCACCTTCGACAAATCAGACGGAAGCGTCGCCTGCCACTCTGTCCCCGTGGAACCATCGCACTGGAAACTGTTCGGATCGTAGGCAGAGTTCGAGGGGTTTAGGATCCCCCCAGTGCCCGTCCCCGTGAAGTACTCATATGTAACCCCCGGATACGGGGTCACGACTCCGCCTGAGATCGGACCCGCCGCAGAGCTATTGAACGTCACATACTTTGTATCAAGGATCGTGCAGACCTGCGTCCGCGTCTCGCTACCGGAGGGGGGTCGAACACCGGACTGCGCGAGAACGGGCTGTCCGGCCATGCTGCGGTAAGTGTCCTTCCATAGACGCCCCTGCACGGGGGGAGCCATGTTCCTGAGATCCCATCCTCCGGACCAGGTTCCGCGAACCGACGCCCGCCTATTCTGATTGTTCGCCGGGTCGTCTGAACTAGTTTCAAGCGCGGTCGACGTGTATGTCGGCGCGGTTGACGTGAAAGAGATGGCCGTGCCAGCTACATACGTGAACCGCACAGAAATCAAACCGGAAGCGACCACGTCCCACTCAGCTGGCAACGCAACACCATTCGAGTCCGTGGTTGGGTCAAGCATCTTCGAATAGTCGATCCCGGTCAGCGTCAGACGCATCTGATTCGAACCCAGCTGAACCAACGTACACGTTGCCGGGAATGGCGCGGTCTGGGCTGCATCAAAACCTTTTCCCGAGTACGGGTGCCCCGGAATCTTATAACCCAGAGTCGTGCAGCCATCGACGGATGGCATGACGGATTCGCCACCGGTCGCAGTGAACGTGAGGTCGTAACTCACGGTACCGGGACCCGCATTCGAACCCGGAGCGTGCCTGAGAGACCATGGGAACTTAAGAACATTCTGGTCCCCATCACGTGAATTCAAGGGATTTCCTCCATCGAATTTCATGTCCATCCGGAACGGGGCCACGATGTCCAGCTCCGGCAGCGAGGTCGACACCTCATTTACGCCCAGCTCGCCTACGTTCGCTGAGAGGCCCACTTGAGCACCGGCCACACCTCTCGCCTCGACGCCCGTGAGGAATAGCTCGGCGGTACCGAGATTCCGAGTGCCGAGATTGCACACGAGCCTGGCCCCATCGCCTTGAATCTCAGACGACGGGTCTACCCCGTCCGTAAGACACTCGAACGGTAACTCAGTAAATACAGCGTTTTGCGCCGTGAAAGTTACAACCACGTTCTCCTGCGAATGGTTCTCAGGTGCAGGGTCTGCATCATTAACGTTGTAACGCCAGACAGCGGTGAGTTCAGTACCACGCTGCAGCGGATTCGGAGTACCTGCAGCCCAGCTTCCTTCGAGCCCATAGACGGGGGTGACGGCGTGAGTAGCATCGGTCTTCTGAAGCCCGGCAAAGCTGACTACTGCGGTGCAGGCCAGTACCGCAGCGCACAGTCTCTTCGCTCTGTGGCGGACATTCATCCGAGTTATGAAGTTATCTTTCAAGGTAATTCTTTCGAAGCTCGAGAACTATTACTATGCACGCTTACCTCCTGTAATCCCTAACGGGCGCTTCACGGTGAGGGATGGTTGGGAACTGTCGCCATGCTCCGGAACTGAAGGTGTTGTGGCGTGGACCATGGAGCCTTCGCATGGCCCACACCACAACACCCTGCAACTTAGGCGTCCTGGTTCTGTCGACGTCGGTTCATTAGTACGAACCCCGCAGCAACAGCCACCGCGGCAACACCAGCTGCGATGAGCATGACCTGACCCGCGGCACCCGTCAGCGGCAGCTCGGGCACACCCTGCTGCGTGTTCACGATGTCAACATTGTCCGAGACCGTCGTCTCACCAATCTTCACCGTCACCGCAGTGAACGGGTCAGCCGGCAGCACGTAGCCTGCAGGAGCCGCTACTTCCTTGAGGACATAGCAGCGCTGCTGCGCATCAATGACCGGGTTCACGCTATCGCTCACGAACAGGCCAGGAATCGAGATAATACCAGTCCCCGCGGAAGTGAACTGCGTCTCACCATTGGCAACAACCGGGTCGCCGGCAGCTTCCGCTGCCGAGCAGTCGGCAGCGTACGGGTCAACAGCGTTGTACACCTCGAACACCGCACCATTCAGGCGGCCCTCGTTACCCGAGGTGCCAGCGGCACGCTTCTGCACCTCAAGGCTGCCCCAGTGCGTTTCGACCTCATTCGACAGAACCGGAGGGTTCGTGCTCGGGTCAAAGCCCGGGTTGTTCGGCCGCAGTTCAGCCTCGTTGGTGATCGTACCGTTCCCAAGCGTCGTCACCGTACCCGCGAACACGACCTGGATTTTCTTCCCAGCCTGAGCGTTCGGGCTCTGATTCAGCCAAGCGAGCCCCGCAGCGGTGAAGTTCATCGTGATCTGCTGACCATCAACAGTGAGCGTGTAGTAGCTCGCATCAAGCGGGCTACCGTCCACCGTGACAGTCATATCCGCCGGCGCTACCGGCGTAAGACGACTATCCAGGGTGTCGCGAATCGCGAACCCGGTCCAATCCTCACCAGTGGTCGGGATCGGAACCGTCACAGGGAACTTCACAACCGACCCGAGACCAGTGTCCTGCTGCTCCTCGATCGTCTTCTCGATCGTTCCTTCACCGTTCTTCGGGTAGGCGTGCACGTCGTACACCCAGCCGTTCTCGTGCGGCATCGGAATAGTCACGATGAACGGAGACGCGGAATCGATGATCTGTGCGGGAGCCGACGTCTCGCACACCTGGTACACGCCGATCGGAAGGGCAACGTTCGCTGCACCATTCGCATCAGCAGTCGGCATCGCCTGCCCGGCACCAAGCGTGTACCCGGCAGGTGCCGTGCACCCATCACCGGGCGTAAGGTCTCCCAAGGCGTCCCAATTCGCCGGCACAGACAGGTCAACTGGCTGCCCATCCTTCAGCAGCGGGTACACCGTGAACACCACACCCTCAACGGGATCCGTGAAATCACCCGCAGCAGGAGCCTCACTAATATCACCGTCAGAGCCGTTGACCTGATGCAGGTACTTATGCACCGTCAACGAGCCTTCCCGGCCAAAGCCGATGTTACCGTAGTTCTGCGGCGCAGCAAACGCGGCAGAACTCGCGCCCACCATGGCCGTCATACCGACAGCCCCGACCATCGCGGCAACGCGCCGCATCGTTTTCCGTTCAGCCACCCGAACGTCTCCTTTCGTAGCCGCAGGAGACCCAAAGCCCCTGACGCCATAACACGCCACCAACCGAACTACAGCGTTCATAAATATTACTGAATTGGCCTGGTTTGAGTTCCGACCGGTTTTCCTGTCAACCTGTCGGTGACAGAAGTTCCTCGGCCTCAGTATAGTAGGCCTGCTCGACCTCGATCGGGGTACGCATATCGAGCTCCCCGTGAAGGCGCTCATGGTTCCACCACCACACGTATTCGAGGGTCGCGAGTTCGACCTGCTCAACCGTCCGCCAGGGGCCCTGCTGTCGGATCAGTTCGGTCTTGTAGAGGTTGTTGACCGCCTCAGCCATGGCATTGTCAAAACTGTCGCCGACCGTCCCGGTCGAGGGCACTGCTCCGAGTTCCGCAATGCGATCCGTATAGACCATGGCGGTGTAATTCGACCCGTGATCGGCGTGATGGATCAGGCCATCGAGCCTGCCGCCCGATTGCCACGCAGCCATATCGAGTGCCTGCATCGGCAGAACCTCAGATTTCAGCGTCGCAGCGACATTCCAGCCCACGATTCTGCGCGAGTACACGTCAGTGACGAACGCGACATAGGCGAACCCAGACCAGGTGGCGACGTAGGTCACGTCGCACACCCAGAGCTTGCGCGGCCCGTCAGCGGCGAATCTCCGGTTGACGAGATCGGCAGGCAGTGCCGCCGTTTTGTTAGGGCGTGTGGTGAACACGCGCTTTGATTTCCGTACCCCGCGCACGCCGGCGAGCCGCATCAGACGCTCGGTCTGGTCGCGGCCGATCTTCCACCCCTCACGCTTCAGCAGGGCATGCATCTTCCGGCGCCCGTACACGCCATAGTGCTTCGCGTGGAGCCGCCGGATCTCAGGGAGGAGCAACTCGTCGCGCAGCTGCCTGGCTGAGGCCGACCGGGCTTTCGCGGCCCGGTATCCGCGGGAGGTGAGGAACCCACGAACTGCCGCACGCAGCGTACGACAGAGGAACTCGACCCCGAAACGATCACGGTACTCGTCGATGAATCTGATCATTTCGTTCGTGGCCGGTCGAGTTCCTTCGCGAAAAACACGCTCGCGGCTTTGAGTACCTCGTTGGCCTTACGGAGCTCGCTCACCTCGCGGCGTAACCGCCGGTTCTCCTGGGCCATATCGATCGAGGTGCCAGGCTTCGCGCCGGTATCGATGTCGTAGCGGCGCTGCCACACGCGCAGCGTCTCCGGGCTCACTCCGAGGAGCCCACCGACGTGTCGGCAGGCCGCGGTCAGCGACTCGTGCTCGGGACGGGCTTCGGCGAGCATCCGAAGTGCGCGCTGGCGAAGTTCAGGGTCATATTTGCTTGGCATCGTAGTTCCATCCTTGTATAAAGATCGGAACTCAAACCAGGCCAATTCAAGCCAGCAGTGGTGAGGGGGTATGCCTGATGCTCGATGAGACTGAGCTCGGTGAGCGTTGCGCCGCGGTGATGAAGGATGCACGCCAGGAGTGGATGCGCCTTCGAAACCTGCAGCGGCACATCGACGGGAAGGTGCTCAGGACGTGGATGCCGGACGGCGCGGACGCGGAGTACAAGGATCTGCTGGACAAGTCAGGCGGTCCGTGGCTTGGGTTCTCGCGCGACGCGATCGCGCAGGGCTGCCGAATCAACGGCTACGCGAACGAGGACATCTGGAATCGCGTGTGGCGGGCCAACGGGATGGATGGCCGGCAGGGCGTGTCCACGAAGGAAGCGGTGGGGCTCGGCAAGAGCTTCCTGATGCTGCTGCCCGCTGATGGTGATCAGGGTGTCGTGATGCGCCCGATGTCGGCGCACAACACCTTCGCCGTGTACGCAGACCCGTGGGACGATTTCCCCGAGTTCGTGCTCTACCGCGTGGGTGCTACGAAGCAGGGTCCGACGTTCTGGAACTCGCAGTGGTATGCCTTCGACAGCGAAGGCAGCTACCGGTTCGACGGGTCGCCGTCGACGCCGCAGAATCTCCGCCCTACCCCGCATGGTCTCGACTTCGCACCAGTGGTTCGGATCTCGAACTCGCTCGCGTCGGAGGGCGAACCGCAGTCGAGCGTGGAGCCGGGGATCCCGATCTACAAGCGCATCGTCGACGCGACCTTCGCGCTGCAGATGATCCAGAGATACGGCGCGTTCCCTCAGAAGTGGGGTGCCGGTGGGACGCTCGGCGAAGTGCGGGTCGCGATCGACTCTCTGATCCACGCTCCTGGTGAGGCCGGTGAGACGGTCCGGTTCGGCACGTTCGAGGCGGCAGACCCTACGAAGATGGTCGCCGCGCTCGAAGCGCATGTGAAGCATCTCGCGGCTGTGCTGCAGGTGCCTCCGCACTACCTGCTGGGCGCCGTGGTGAACATGAGCGCTGAGGGCATCGCGGCTGCGGAGTCGGGCTATCACCGGAACATCGGTGACCGGCGCGACGCGCTCGGCGAAGGGTACGAGCTCGCGCTGCGAACCGGGGCACGGATTCTTGGCGAGTCGGCTGCGGCGAGCGCTCTGACCGATCAGGTGTCCTGGGCGAATGTGCAGTCGTGGTCGCTGGCGCAGGTGTCGGATGCGATCTCGAAGCTCGACGTCGTCGGCGCAGATCTGGGGCGGCTGTTCCAGATGCTGCCGGGTTGGTCGAGGCAGGACGCTCTTGAGTCCGCCGGGAGCGCCAAGGACAAGAAGATGCTCAGGATTGCGGCATCCTCGTCCAGCCAGCCAGCCAGCCAGGCGCTGAGCTGAGCGGCGCCACCAAGGACCAGGCTGACGCCCTCGGCTCGCTCATCCGTGCCGGTGTCGCACCGGAGGATGCAGCACGCCGTGTCGGTCTCACTGGGCTGCAGTTCACCGGGGCGACCCCGGTCGCGCTGCGGCTCCCCGAATGAACCTACCCACGCTCGTGGGGATGCAGGATACGGCACCTGCTCGAACATGCCGGCGAAGGAGAACCACCCATCATGTCCACCGAGAACCAGCCTGCGAATGAGAACCCGGCCGGCGACGAGCCGACAGGCGGCGGCAAGCCGGAATACACGCCCCCGGCATCGCAGGAAGAACTCGACCGCATCGTCGAATCGCGTCTCGCACGCGAACGGTCGAAGTACGCCGACTACGACGCCCTCAAGAAGAAGGCAGCCGACCACGACGCGTACCTCGATTCGCAGAAAGACGAGCACCAGAAGGCGCTCGACCAGACGAAGGCCGACACCGAGAGCGCGGTCGCACAGCGATACCTCTCGAAGCTCGTCTCCTCGGAGGTGAAGGCGATCGCGTCGGCGCTGGGGTTCAACGACCCGTCGGATGCGCTCGCTGTCATCGACGCGGAGAAGCTGCCCGTGAAGGACGACGAGCCCGACACCGAGGCGATCAAGGCCGCGGTCGAGAAGCTCGCGACCGACAAGCCGTACCTCGTGAAGGCGGGGAGCGCTCGTCCCGCGACGCGCCCGCGTCCGAAGCAGGGTGAGCGGCAGGAGTCGGGCCCCGCGAAGGGTCGCGCTGCGGCTGCGCTGCGTCAGCTCGGGGCATCCAGGAAGTCCTCCTGACCCACATCATCAACACCATTCAGGCCGTCCTCTCGGGCGGCCTTTCGCATTGAAAGGGGCCATTCATGGCTGACATCTCTCGCAACGACGTTGCGACTCTCATCCAGGAGGAATACTCGAACGTGTTCCTCGACGCCGCGGCGAGCTCGGAGGGCTCCGCGGCGATCCAGGCGTTCGGTACCGTGCCGCTGGGCACGAAGATCACGAACGCGCCCGTGCTCACGACCCTGCCCGACGCCTACTGGGTGTCGGAGTCGGCTACCGCGTCCGAGGGTGTGAAGCCGACCAGCGAGGCGACCTGGGGCAACAAGCGGTTCGTGGTCGAAGAGATCGCGGTCATCATCCCGGTGCATGAGGATGTGCTGGAGGACATGACCGAGGACGGTCTCGAGGAGCTCTCGAAGCTGGGCGGTCAGGCGATCGGTAAGAAGCTGGACCAGGCGGTTCTCTTCGGTACGCAGAAGCCGACGACCTGGACCGATCCGGCGCTGCTCGCGGCGGCGATCGCGGGCGGCAACGTGTTCCAGATCTCGAACACGCCGGGCGCCGACGACCTCGCGGGGTCGATCTTCCAGGCGGCCGGCGCGGTCGCGGACTCGGGCGCCGATCCGACGACGATCTTCTCCTCGTCGGGCCTCCGGTTCCGACTCGCGAACCTCCGCGCCTCGGACGGCACCGCGATCCTCTCCCGCACGATGGGAGACGCGGGCTCGTTCTCCGACTCGATCGCGGGCCTCGATGCCGCGTTCGTGAAGAACGGGGCCTGGGATCCGGCGCAGGCGACTGCGCTCGTCGCCGACAAGTCGCGTGTGAAGATCGGTCAGCGCCAGGACATCACCGTGAAGTTCCTTGATCAGGCCACCCTCGGTACCGGGGCGAACCAGATCAACCTCGCCGAGCGCGACATGGTGGCGCTGCGCTTCAAGGCGCGCTACGCCTACGCGCTCGGCAACACCATCACCGCCAATGGCACCTCCGCGCAGCCGGCGGGCGCCGTGACCCCGGCTGCGGCCGGTGGGGAGGGCTGACCCATGAAGCTCAAGCACGCACAGGGTCGCATCGTGGATGTGCCCGAGAACCTGGCTGAGGGCTACATCGCGCTCGGCTGGGAGAAGGTGTCCGGTTCGGTCGACGCCGCGGATCCGACCGAACCGTCGAAGTCGTGGAAGGTTGACGCGCTCAAGGCGTACGCCGCCGACCACGGCATCGACCTCGGGTCGGCGGCCAAGAAGGACGACATCCTCGCCGCGATCGAGGCGCACGAGACCAGCGGGAACGGTGACGAGGTGTCCGGTTCGGCCGACGTCTCGGAGCCGACCATCGCTGAGGACGAGTAGCAGGCGGGAGGGGCGGAGACATGGACCTCACAAGAGCGAAGCTGGACCCGTTCCTCCCGACGCTCTCCACCGCCCAGTCCACGAAGGTGAACGCGTGGATCACCGTTCTCGGGCCACTGCTCAACCAGAGGTACGGGGAAGCGATCACGACAGATCTGGAGCCGGTGTTCGTGTCGGCGGCAGCAGATGCGGTCATTCGGCGCCTTGAACGTCCCCGTTCGGGGGCGCTGCGAGAGCGTGTCGGACCCGCATCTATCGACCGTGATGCGCGCTTCCTGCTCGCAGCGTGGTTCCTGCCTGAGGAGCTCGCGCAGCTCGATGACCTCGTAGGCACAGGTGCGGGTGTGATCCGTTCGCACCGCACGCCCGCGCCGGACGAGCAACGCTTCGGCAATCGCTACCGCCCGGAGGTGCCCGATGAGCTTCCCAACTGGTGAGCAGGTCGTGCGCCTCCGGCGCCGCGAACTCCTAGACGACTACTCCGGCACGGTGACCCTCGGCGCCTGGGACACCCCCGACGAGTTGCCGCTCGAAGGCGCGTACGTTGCATCGTCGTCGACGTCCGCTCGGCGAGATGCGGCCCGGAACGAACTGCTCGAAGAGAAGAGCCTGTATCTGGGCAGCCCTGACGCGGATGTGCAAGCACAGGATCGGGTCCGCGCTCAGGGCGTGACCTATTCGATCGACGGCATGCCCTCCGCTGATGTGAATCCGTGGACGGGCTGGCAGCCGATCCGGGAGATCCCATTGACGAGGGTGGTGGGGTGATGGAGTTCCAGAACGGCTACTTCGAGTCCCTGCTGCGATCGGCGCCAGTCCGCGCGGTCGTCGACGAGGCTACCGAGAGAGTCGCCGCGAAAGCACGGTCGACCGCTCCTGAGGACGGCGGCGACTACAAGCGCAAGATCGCGACCGGCGGCAAGATGCAGAAGCGTTACGTCGGCGTTGTGACGGCGAGCGCACGGCATTCCATGAAGGTCGAGGCCCGCACCGGGAATCTGGCGCGCGCGGTGAGGAGCTCAGGCCGTGGCCGGTGAACTCCTCGACCCAGACATCGAACGCTTCCTCACGGGAGAGATCCGCACCCGCCTTGCGGCACTTGCTGGCGCCGAGTTCCCCGCAGCGAAAGGGCACGTGTCGAATCGGCGCTGGACGCCACCCGCTGCCGCACCTGCCACACCGCCACCGGCGTGGCAGGTGATCGTCCGTGACGACGGCATCAACGACGTCGACATTTCGCTCGGTGACGCGGGCGTGGGAATCGTGTGCCTCGCAGGCTCTCAGGACAACCCGGGCCCGGCGATCCGGCTCGCGAAGCTCGTGAAAGCGATCGTCAAGGCCTCGCCGCGTCCTGGACCGTCGTCCCCTGTAGCCGCGGTCCTCGAGTTCCATGGCCCCTACCCGGTGCCGGAGGACTCGCAGTACGAGCAGCGCTACATGACGTGCTCGCTCGCGGTGGTATCGACACCGCTCTAGACCCACCGATCAACATCCATTTGCCCCTGGCGCTGCCGGGGGCTTTCTCATTGAAGGAGAAGAACCATGGCAGCAGATGCCGAAGGCAACGACATCGGTCTCGTCGGGATCCCCATCACGGGGTTTCTCGCATGGGCGCCGATCGGTACCGCAATCCCGGCGAAGTCGGAGGGTGCGGAGCTCGACCTCGAGCTCGCCGCCGCGTTCGCGAAGGTCGGCCTGATCAAGCAGGACGGCGGCTTCGACTGGACCGGTGAGGCGTCCGGCGACGCGATCGAGTTCTGGCAGGAGGGCTACTCGGTCCCCACCGGCCTCGCGAACGTCACCATCGCCGCGACTCTCGCCGAGCACAAGGCGAAGAACCAGGAACTCCTCTATGGCGAGGCTCCGGACGCCGACGGTGCCGCCGACATCGAAGAGGCGTCGAACGACAAGCGAGTCGTTCTGTTCTCGCATGAGGTGTTCAAGAGCGGCTGGATCCGTCGCCGGGCGATGCCGAACGTCGGCGTGCAGCTTGTGAAGCTCGACAAGTCCGAGCGCGGCAGCGTGCAGGGCCAGGCTGTCACGTTCAAGGTCGACCGATCGGGGGTGGTGGGTAACCGCCACTACCGGCAGTGGATCATCCCGCCGGCGCCGGTCACCCCGTAACAGGCCCCGGGGCAGCGCTCGGTGGGTGCGCTGCCCCGGCTACTCCCCTACCCACCATCCACCCACCACACGAAGGAACCCATCATGACCGAGAACTCCACCCCCGAGGCCATCGACGAGACTCCCGAGGCACTCGAGGAAGAACTGCTCAACGTCGACGAGTACGAGATCCCCGTCGTCGAGGACGACAGCGACGATCGCTTCCCCTGCTTCATCGCCGGGTCGACGCTGATCGTGCGCCTCGACGATCCCGGCGAGCTCCGGCTCCCCCTCAAGCTCTCGTACAACCAGATCCAGGACCTGAAGTCGCGAACGCAGTCCGATGCCGATGAGCTTGACCAGCTCCTCGTGCTGCTCGAGATCATCGGCGACGAGGAGATGGTCGAGACGTTGAAGGGCATCGACATGGCCGACGCGATTGCGGTCTCGCTGCTGTTCTTCCGCGCGTGGAAGCAGCGGACGCAGGTGTCGCTGGGAAAATTGCGGCGCTCGCCGCGACGGTAAAGACCTATCGCGCCGAGCTTGCCTTCGACTTCCGGCACGAGTTCGGGGTGCCCCTCTCTGATATCGGTGAGGGCATCCCGTGGCCGGAAGCGATCGACCTGATCGATGAGCTCGGAAACCACCCGGGCTCGCACTACTGGTCGGCCCTGAACGGCATGGCATCGCCGACGACGTACGGCGAGATCGCATCGATCCTCCACGCGACGCGAATGATCAACCTCTACCGACCGGACGGGGCGGAGCCGGTGCAGTTGCCGGGCCCGTTCCCTGAGCGTGCCTCGCCTGAGGCTGACGTCACCCCGGAGGAGCGCGACGAACTCGTGGAGTACGCACGCGCCACTGCACCGTTCTCGCTCGACGACTGAGAGGAGGCCGACTGTGGCGACTCAGGTAGGTGTCGGCGAGGTTGCGATCGTCCCGACGATCAAGGGGTTCCGCCGCGCGGTGGGCGCCGAGGTGGATGCCACCACGAAGGAAGCCAAGGGCGCCTTCGAGAAGGGATTCGCCTCGGCCGGCACCAAGGCGGGCACTGACTCGGGCAAGGGCTTCCACTCTGCATTCGGTGGGGAGACGAAGAAGACCGTCGAGCAGCTCACGAAGAGCATGCGCGCCGATGTCGCGAAGGCCGCACGCGAAGTGTCGCAGGCACGGCTCAAGGAGCAGGACGCCGCGGGCAAGGTCCGTGTTGCGGAGGCTCAGCTTGCGGAGACCGGCAAGAAGTACGCCGCGGATTCCTCTCAGGTGGTCCGCGCGGAGGAGCGGCTGCAGGCTGCGCAGCGCACCCTCGCCGCCAGGCAAGACGATACGAAGTCGGCAACCGACAAGCTCAGCACGGCACAGACTCGGCTCGCGGATGCGACCGATAAGGCCGAACGGGAGTTGAAGCAGGTCGAGGACGCCGCAGACGGTGCTCAGGACGGCTTCGGAGACCTCTCCCGCTCCGCGGATCGAGCCGGCACCGAACTCGGCTCTGTGGGCGATTCTGGCGGCAAGAAGTTCTCGGGCGGTATCGCGGCCGGAATCGGTAAGGCCGCTCCCGTCATCCTCGCAGCCGTCGCGGCGCTCGGCATCGGGTCGATGGTGAGCAACGCGATCGACACCGCAGTGTCGTCGGTCATCACCTATGTGAAGGATTCGGTCAGCGCCGCGTCGAGCCTCGAGCAGTCGATGGGCGCAGTCGACGCGATCTTCAAGGAGAACGCGGAGACCATCAAGACGTGGTCTGCAGAGTCTGCCCAATCTGTCGGCCTCTCGCAGGTCAAGTATCAGGAGTTCGCGACCGTCGTTGGCGCGCAGCTCAAGAACATGGGTCTCCCCATGGGCGACGTGATATCGCAGACCGGCAACCTCATCTCCCTCGGCGCCGATCTCTCCGCCCAATTCGGCGGACCGACTTCGGATGCTGTGGATGCTCTGTCGTCCGCGCTTCGTGGAGAGCGAGATCCAATCGAGCGCTATGGCGTTGCGATCAAGCAGGCCGACATCAACGCTCGCCTCGCCGCGAAAGGCCTGAACGAACTCGAAGGCGACGCTCTCAAGGCTGCAGAGGCCAACGAGACGCTCGCGATGATCTATGAGCAGACCGCGGATGCCTCGGGCACTTTCGCCCGCGAATCAGACACGCTCGCCGGCCAGCAGCAGCGTCTCACCGCTGAGTGGGAGAACGCGCAGGCGAAGCTCGGCACATCGCTCATGCCGACGCTGACGGAACTCGCGAAGATCGCGAACGACGAGCTCGTGCCCGTCCTGAACGATGTCATCGATCAGGTAGGCCCCGAGCTCGGAGCCGCAGTCAAGGAGGCGGCGCCTTCCCTGATCGAGCTTGCGAACGCGGTCGCCGAGAACCTCCCGAAGTGGATCGAGCTCGGAACCGATGCGCTACCGGTCATCGTCGATGCCCTCGAAACAATCACTCCGATCCTCGTGGATGTCGCGAACGCGTGGGGCGTCTGGGGTGAGCAGATCAGTGCTCTGCTGGGCTGGCTGTCGGGCGACTCGAGCCTGTCTGAGACTGCTGAGAAGCTCGGCGGGATCGCGGGCTCATCGGAATCGGTGCTCGATGCGATCTCCGATCTGATCATCTGGTTCAACGATTTCTCGGTCGTCGTGGCGGAGACCGTCGGCCCCGTGATCGCGTGGCTGTCGGAGAAGTGGACCGAAGTGAAGTCCGGACTCGAATCAGTCCGGCAGTTCTTCGCTGATATCTGGCAACAGATCGGCCTCGCCCTCGGCGGCGCTCTCAAGTTCATCGTCGGCCTGATCACCGGCAACATGGATCTAGCCAAGCAGGGGCTCGACCAATTCCTCGGCGCAGCCCGGAGCATCTGGCAGAACGTCTCTGGCGCCTTCCGGTCCGGGGTCGAGTCGGCGGTGAGCTTCGTGACCGGTCTCCCCGGCCGGATCGTCTCCGCTCTGAGCGGTGCTGGATCGTGGCTCGTCTCGGTGGGTCGGGATATGGTGCAAGGCTTGATCAACGGCGTGAACGACATGGTCTCAAACGCCGTGCGCGCTGTCACCAATCTCGGCAGCTCCATGGTGAGCAAGGTGAAGTCGTTCCTCGGTATCGCCTCCCCGTCGAAGGTGTTCAAGCAGCTCGGCGTGTGGACTGGCGAAGGCCTCGCAATCGGGCTCGACAGCCAGCGATCGAAGGTTGAAGCGTCGAGCGAGGGGCTCGCGTCCACGCTTGCTGACGCCTTCTCCGGCGGAAGCGGGAGCTCACTGCAGACGAGAGTGTCGGCCGTGATGGATCTTGCGCTCGGCGGCACCCGCCTCGCGGCAGCGGGAGGGGTCCCGGCGGCCGGGGGTGCCGGTGGTGCGTCCACGGTAGTGCAGATCACCGGCCCCGTGTACGGCAACCCCGAGCACGTGGCCGAGGAGATCGATAAGAAGCGTCGCCGGGCGGACGCTGTCTATGGGGTGGGAGGTATCCGATGATCCGTCACGAGCTGAGAATGCCACACCCCACCCAGGCGGCACGGTTCGTCGTGTGGGATCTCACAGAGGCCCGATATCGGATCGAGACCGCGGCTGGTGCCGTCGTCTCCTCCGGTGTCGGGCCTCGCGTTGCCACCGGCATCGAAGGCATGGGCGGGCCAGGGATCGACGTTTTCGCGCGTGAGACGCCTCGCGGGGCTGGGCGGGTGCGTACCGGCACCCGTCCCACCGCCCGTTCGGCGTTCCTTCCCGTCGCGTTCAGCCAAGCGGGCCAGGACTGGGTTGCCGTGCAGCGCCTGTTCTGGTCCTGCCTTTCCCCGGACCGGGAGTCGGCGTGGCGGGTGTACGCGCCCGATGGTTCGTGGCGTGAGCTGCTCGTCTTCCTAGACGAGAACGCTACGGTCTACGCTCACGATCCGACGCAGATCCGACAGGTTGTCGGCGTAGCGCTCACCGCCGACAACCCATTCTGGTTGGGCCCGGAGCAACTCGCGGTGATGGCCGTGCAGCCGTCCGTCGAACCGTTCTTCGGCACGTCGAATGCCGCACCCCCGTTCTACATCGTGCCGGGTGCTCAGGACGGTTCTACCGGGCTGACGGTGGCCGGTGATGTGGAGGCGTGGCCGACGCTCACGATCCTGGGTCCCGCGAGCGCTTTCAGCACGCAGCCGCTGTTCGTGGAGTCGGCTGTGTCGGCCGAGATCCCGGTGTCGGGGTCGGAGCAGCTCGTGATCGACTTCGATCCGACCGCGCAGGCGGCGATGCTGCGCGCGAAGGGTGCGACGAGCGGCGGCACCAACGTGACCGCGCAGCTGACCGGGCGCGCGTTCTTCCCGATCGCGCCGACGTTCGAGCCTGACGTGCAGGTGGTGCTGCTCACACTGGCAGGCGCGGGCGAGGCGCGACTGACGTACCGGCCGAAGTACTGGAGGGCGATCTGATGGCACTGCTCAACGACAGCTTGGAGATCCGGCTGTGCTCTCCCGACTATCAGGAGGACTGGGGTGTGCTCGGTGACCCGATGCATGTGGTGCTCACGAAGATCCGCTCGTCGGCTGACGTGCTGGAGATCGGGGTGGATGCGGACTCGCCGCAGCGCGAGCTGCTGATGCGGGAGATGTGCGGCGTCGTCGTGCGGTTCCGTGGCCGGTGCGAGTTCATCGGGCACGTGTACCGGCGTGCCGGAGGGGTCCGGCCCGACGCCCCGATCACGGTGTACGCGCGCAGCGAGGACGAGGTATTCGATCAGACGCTCGCGTGGGTGATGCCGACGCCGGCGGTCTTCTCGGGATCCTGGGCCGGCCTGTACTCCTCGTCGAAGATCGAGGCGGAGGCCGAGAAGGACACGGCCCAGTCGTTCCCGGATCCGTTCATGGACCCCGGTCACTACATGTGGGTGTGGCCCTACACGGACTCGACGACTTGGACGTTCCGCCGCAAGCCGGCGGTCGTGGGTGAGCTGATCGCCCCGATGCTCGTGTCGAATCTGAAGCGGGTCGGCTACCGGCGCGGCACGTTGTGGAGCGTGCATCCCTCGACCCCGGCAGGGGATGGCCTGATCGAAGGTGCGGGCATCTACCTGCCGAGCGCCTTCGGAGCGCCGTATCAGGTCGTCGACGCCGCACGGTGGGGCTCCCCAACAGAGGCCGTACCGTGGGCGTTCGGGTTCGATGGGTTCTCGCCACGTTTCCAGACGCTGCGCGAGGTGATGGCGGCTTTTCAGACGTGGGCGGACCAGCACAACAATAGTTTCAACGTGGTCGCATCCGGGGAGATCGGGGGCGGCGCCTACAACGTGCGCGTCGGCTACGAAGCTTGCCCCGACCCGTACCCGGTGCCGCTGTCCGTCGCAGCTGGAACCGTCATCGACGGCGCCTGGTCGATGGCCGAGCACACTGCGTCGCGAGTCATCCTCGGTGGTCCTGGCGAGCAGGAAGCGCGGCTCTTCCAAGAGCGCCAGCAGCTCGACAGAGAGCAGCACGGCCGCGTCATCGAGGTCTTCAAGGACGCCACCGGAGCCAAGCTTCTGGCCCTCAACCAGGAAGGCTACGAGGATTTCCCTCGGTTCTACTTCGTGGACCCTGCCGTCCCGCAGGGGTACAAGAACCGCGCCAGGGCGTACTTCGATCAGCAGGGTGCCCGGTATCTCGCTGAGGCGGCGCCGGAGACCGAGGTGTCGGTCGAGCTGCAGGAGACGAGCGAGATCTACTACGGCGGCGAGTCCGGCTATGTCCTGGGTCAGATCGTCTCGATCGACTTGGGGTGGATGGTGCTGCGCAAGCGCGTCGAGAAGGTCACCATTGCTCTCTCCCGCGATTCGGGTCTCACGGTCACCCCGCAGGTCGGGTCCGAGGTGGCGTCCTCGGATGAAGTGCAGGCGCGCGCACTGCGGGCGGTCGCCGATCGCCAGCGCAGAGACAACTCAAGCAGATAGGAGAGCCAGATGGCTATGACAATCGCGGGCTTCCAAGGCACCGTCTCGGAGACGCAGTGGGCGCAGATCATGACCGCCGTGGCCCAGAAGTACGTGCTCACCTCCGGGGATCCGGTGCGCTCGTCCGGGCGGACCCTGCTCATCGACCCCCGAGCATCGGTCGGGGCCGGGGTACTGGTCGCGACCGACACCATCACCTCGGTCGCGGTCCCGGCACCTACGACGGGGCAGTGGCATCTGCTGGTGCTGCGCCGCACCTGGGGCGCAGCACGGTCGGCGCAGTACCTGCTGATCCCGGGCGCGACCGGCCCGAACTCAGCGCAGACCGCCCCGCCCTCGACATTGCCCGCCGGCCGGAATCGCTCGGTCGGTGTCGTCGATGACGAGCCGGTGGCCTGGGTGTACGCCCGATCCGGGACGACCGAGCTGCAACTCTGGCAGATGAGCGCGAAGCCCGCTGGCGTGATCCCCGGCCCCTGGGCCTTCTGGGACGCAGCCGAACAGGGGCCGCTCTCTCGCGCTGGCATCATGACGAATCCGGCGGCAGCGTGGAATGCGACCTTCGGTGAGATCAGGCTGCGCGTCGTGAACTACGACGTGCCGGTTGAGATCGACCCCACCCGCGAAAAACTGCAGGTCACACCCCTCAACACGGGCAATGGATATGGGTTCTTCAGCGTGGCCTCGATCGCAGCTTCGTCAGGCGGAACGACTCGGGTCAACGGCCGCTACATGCAGATCGGGTCAGCCGTTGAACGGGCGGTCACGATCCTGTGGCGCGTAGTGCCCCTCAACCGGTAGGTGAACTTCACGCGGCACTACCCGATCCCATCGAGAGCCCCGCTGAGTAGCGGGGCTCTTCGCATTCGAGGAAGGAACCGTATGGCAACCGCAACAGATCTGGCGGCCTACGTGCAGCGCGTCCGCTACCAGTGGATCGACGTCGACCGGGTGTTCGGCGCGCAGTGCTGGGACCAGTGGTCGCACTACGCGACGAACTTCCTCGGCGTTCCGTCGTGGCCGACATACACGAACGCCGGCGGCACCGGCCCGCACGCGGGCTGGGCCTGCAACGTCTGGCACCACTTCGACCGCTCCGGCCTCGGGCAGTGGTTCGAGAAGATCCCCGCCGGCCAACCCTTCCGCCCGGGCGACGTCGTGATCTGGGAGCTCGGGTCGGTCTGGTACCCGCTCTCGCACATCGCGACCCTGCTCGAGGTGCTCGCGAACGGGATGCTGCGCTGCCTCACCCAGAACCCGGGCGCGGTGCAGATCGCAGACCTCATCCCGCGGGGTGTGCTCGGCGCGCTCCGCCCGAAGGCGCTCACCGTGGGCGCCTTCCACACCTCCAAGACGCCGGCGCTCGCCGCGTCTCAGAAGGCCGCGGCGCTCGCGCGTGCGCGACGACGAAAGGACGACCCCATGCATCTCATTGTTCTGACCACTGGCGCCCGGCAGGACGGCTCTCCCGCATACGCGATCTACCGCCCCGGCGTGAAGGGCTCCTGGGAGGAGTACGACAAGAACGGCGCCCGCAAGCAGTACGCGAACGCACTCGCGAGCCAGTTCGGACAGCCGATGGAAGTCACCGTGGAGCGCTGGCTCGAGCTCAAGGAGAAGTACGCGTGAGCCCGATCGCGACCGCGCTCGCCGCAGCTGGGTTCGCGCTGCTCGTGCTCGCGGCGCTCACTGCGATCGTGTGGGCGCGCGAGCACGGCGCACAGCCTGCCCGCGCCGTGGCGGGGTGGGTGCGGGCGCGCTGGCTGCGCCTCGTCCCCGAACCTCGCTACGCGTCCACGGTGTACGCCTGCGCTTACGCCCTGTTCGTCGCGACGGGGGTGGTGACGCTCGCGTGGCCGCCGCAATCGCTCGAGGGCGTGTTCGGGGCCGGCGGCATGACCGTCGTTGGCCTGATGTTCCTCGTCGGTGGTGCGCTCGGCATGCTCGCGGGCTGGCGGGAATGGTGGGAGCTCGAGCGGTGGGCGATCGTCGCGATGGTCGCCGGTCTCGCCGCGTACGCGTACATCGTGATCGTGCTCCACTTCCAGTCCACCGGGTCGCGACTCACCCAGGCCGGTGTGATCCTCATCGCCTCCTGCGTGCTCGCGCTCCGTCTCGGGATGATCTGGCGGTACCCGTTCAAGCCGAGGGGGTAGCCGGTGGGAATCATCGACAGCCCCGACAAGCTCTGGTACACCCTCGCGGGCGCCCTCCTCGTGTGGCTCGGCCGCATCCTCGCCAACCGCATCCAACAGTCCACCGAGCAGCGCCGCCAGCAAGTCGACGCGCACGCCGCGGCGCTCACTGAGAACCGCAAACTCAAGGAGAGCCTGCACGCGCACCGCGTCGAGATGCTCAAGACCGGCACCTGGACCCAAGACACCCTGCCCCCCTTCATGAAGGAGTAACCCCATGACCACCCAGACCAAGACCGATCGCAAGAACCAGGACCGGCGCACGATCATGGCCGCCCTGATCGCCGTGCTCGTCGCCCGCCTCGTCGCACAGATCCCCGCGCTGGCCGCCGCGCTCGCGTGGGTCGACGGCGTGATCGCGGAGGCCGGCATCGTGTCGGTGCCGGCACTCGCGCTGCTGCAGGCGCTCGTGATCGCGCTCGTGATCCTCGCTTACCAGAGGCTCGCGCAGTGGCTCGGCGATCGCTGGCCGGCCGTTGAACGCATCATGCTCGGATCCGATGCGCGCCCGCACTACGTGCCCCGCTACGCCGTCGACTGACGCTGGTTACGTTGGCTGTCATATTCTGCCAACCGCACCAGTTCTGTCAGAATATGACAGCAATTGAAACGCGACCCCGCTGCTCTTCGGAGCGGCGGGGTCGCGTTTCTGCGTTTCACGCAAGGCTGTGCCACAGCCTTGGAGTTGGAGGATTCCAGGAGGTGTGTAATACATTGTGATATTATCACTCGCATGGACACACCCTTGCATGAGCGGGTGCGACTGGCACTCGCACCCATCGCCGGAACCCTGGCCAAGATCAGCGAAGATGCTGTAACGACCGCCGAATCTGCCGCCTCAGTGCTTGAGATCCCTCACACCGACCATTATCAGCCGACTCGCGTGCATATGGCTCGTGCCCGCATGCACAAGCGCCTGTGCGGTGTGGATCTGGGGCCATGGGCGCTGGATCTAGGGCAGCGCAACAATACGCCGATCCACCTGCGCACCGAAGGCCTCGCGCTTCGATTCCTGCACACTTCGGGAGTCGTACCGGCCCCGGGTACGAACCTTGCGCGGCAGTACTGGTATTCGAATCAAGGCCTGTTCGATGATGAGGCACTGGTGGCTCGCAGTGTTGAGATGCTTCTCCTGCTCTGGACCGCGGACTTCGCGGCCGGTACGGCTTTCATGCGTGTTGTGCATCCAGTCGGGACCTGGAAGTACGGCGAAAAGGCCCAGACGGACCTCTCGATTCCGCTCAATGATCTCGAGTTCTTTGAGGATGGCGGGTTCGATACGCGCGACGACGAGGAGGATCTGGTTATGCCCAGTAAGCGTGAAGCGGCTGAGGAAACGCAGGAAGGGGCCGGCAGTGTTTCTGCCTGAGCGCCTCATTTCCGCTCGCGCACTCACCGGGGTGACTCAGACTGCGCTCGCGGAGACGGCTGGCGTAGCGCAATCGATGGTCTCGATGGTGGAGAAGCATCAGCGAGATTTCACGGAGCAGCTCGCGGTGGCATTCTCTTCGGCGTTGGCACTTCCGCTCGAGTACTTCACGGTAACTCCGCGTTCAATTCCCCGCGATAGCTTGCATTATCGCAAGCAGTCGGGCGCGCGGGTGTCTGATACGGCGCGCGTCCATGAGCTCTTCTCGGAGGCGTTCCGAGTCACAGAATCGCTGCTTGATGGCTCTGGTTATCCCCGCCAGCAGCTACTGGCAGTTCAGGATGATGCTGAACTGCTCGATGTAGCCCGCATCGATGAACTTGCGCAGCAGACTCGTGAGATTCTGGGAATCGCTGCAGACGCTCCGATCTCCAATGTCACACGTGCGCTTGAGCGTGCAGGGGTGGCGGTGGCGACTATGAATGGCCATGATGACGGCTTCGTCAAGCACTCTGGGGTCTCTTGGTCCGCAGGTCGCGGCGAGGCCGCCCTGATCGGTGTGATGCAGGTTCGAGGAGACCGCGATCGATTCACGCTTGCGCATGAACTCGGGCATCTCGTGTTGCACAGCTTCCGGCGTTCCTCAGACCCGGAGCGTGAAGCTAACCTGTTCGCTGGCGCGTTCCTGATCCCTGCCCCGCAGGTTCGAGAGCATGTCGCCCACGATGCGACGTTAGTAGATTTGCGCCGGGTGAAGGCCACTTGGGGGCTTTCGATTCAGGCGATCTTGATGCGAGCCCAGGCGGTCGAGCAAATTGACGCAGCCCGGTCGCAGACACTGTGGAAACAGCTTTCTGCGAGGGGTTGGCGAAAGAACGAGCCGGTCGAGGTGGGCGCGGAGTCACCCCGCTTGCTCTTCAGGCTTTTGCAGGAGCGCTATGGCCCATCACCTTACAGTGCGCCCGAGATCGAAAATGAGATGGCACTCCCTGTGATGATGCTTCGTTCGCTCGCACCGTCTCCATCGACGCGTAAGCCTTCCTCGAGCACGCCACGCCCAGTCGCCCAACTCCCCTGGGCGGGTCACGGCTAGCTCTTACTGAGTACGGTTGCCCGCCGACGCTGACTCTACGCACTGCGCCCCCGCACCCTTGCTCTCACGAGCTCGAGTGCGGGGGCGCTTTCGATGTTCAGCGTTACTCCGTTGTTCCCCCCTCAGCCACTAGTGAACCAGCATCTGCTCGAACAGGCATGACGGTGCCAAGCTGAGGTACTGGCATGAAGGCACTCATCAGCCAAACCTTCGCTTCGAACACTCCTTTTCGAACTTCTTCGACGAGCCCCAGTTCTTTGAGTTTGCCCAGGTCGCGGGAAAGCGTTCGCTGATGCTGTTTGGCGTACTCGCGCGCGTGCCAAGCTGTAATGATCTCCAACTGATCGCGCGTGTACTCGACATCCTCATCCATCGAAAGCAGCAAGTCACGTCGCCGCTTAGCAATTCGGTTCTGAGGTTCGTTCCGGAAGCGTTCGTGAACATAGTTGACCCATGCCACCAGGCGCTGTTGATGCTGGACGGCTTCTACCTGCGCACGGAGTTCATCACGAAAGCCCTGAGCGCTATATGCGACGAATCCCACCACATCTCCATGGATTGAGGCTTCACTGAGCCTGGTGTAGTAACGAGACTTGGTTCGGTTGTAGAAGTCTGAAAGCACGTTTGCGCTCACCCACGGCACCAATCCGGAGGTAGCGAGAATAGCGCACTCAATAAGCCGCGAGGTCCTACCATTGCCGTCTCCGAACGGGTGGATCCAAGCGACATAGAGATGCGCAAGAACTGCGGCAAGGAACACAAAATAGAATCGGTTCTCTGGCTGCTCCTGCTTAGCGGCGTCATCGAGAATGGCGTTAAGCCAGTCACAGAGCTTCTGCATAAGGAACTCGACATCTTCTGTGGGCGCACCTCTATAGAGCCCTACCCCTACGTTCACGTCGCGAAATTCACCCGGGACTACATGGTCTTCAAGTTCCATGTCGGCCATGAGCATGGCGTGGATACTCTTGATCCACTCTGGAGTTAAGCGGAAATCGCCGTCGACCGAAGCAGCAGTCTCTCTCACTGATTCTAGAGCTGCCATGACATTGAGAACTTCCTGCTCCAAGTACTCGCGCGACGGCGGCTGCGTCTTGCCTCGTTCGAGCAGCTTGTCGACTTCTTCTTGGGTAAGAGTGTTTCCCTCGATCTGTGCCGAGGCAAGGGCCCCACGGCGCAGATAAATTACTGATAGATGATCTGCTGTGCCTGGCATGAGAGGCGTGCCGATGAGGTGCATTGACTTGGAGTAGCACTCGCCAAGTTGGGCCCAAATTAGCGGCGGAAGATCGCGATTGTCGAACTTAAATGTTAACCAAGGGTGACTATCAGCGTATGCGCGATGCGTTGTCTCCATTGGGTCACACTACTAATGCTAGTTCAAATTGTCCAACCCAATGTCACAACTCCAGGCACATTAGCCCAGTCTCAGTCAGCGCGGATCTGCGCCTACATCCGCCACTATCCAAAAGAGCGATGGCATCTTGCCAATGGGGCCGTTGTGAGCTCGTGCGAGATCCCCTCTGACGCGCGCTGCACCTTCGCTACCAGCGCAGCGTCGCCGGGCTGCTCGGGATCAAGCCAGTCGCCGTGCTCGTCGCGTGGGAGAACGAGCGGCATCCGCGGCCAGTACTCGGCCGCTTCGCTGCCGGTGGGGGCGTCGCGGGTGACCATCGAGTACGTTGTGAGTTCACCGTCGTCGGTGGTGACGGTGGAGGTGACCGCGGCGATCCCGAACTGCTCGCCGTCTGGCAGCGCGAAGCGCCCTTTCTTCTCGACGTACCAGCTCGCCGGCAGCAGCGCGCGGCGCTGGAACGGCTTCTTCCACGAGCGCAACAGCCGGTCGTCGCGAGAGTTGAACGCGGAGAACTTCACCGGCCCGCTGCCGTCAAGCCAGAGCCACCACCACCCGAACACGAGCTCACGATCACCGTCCTCGGCCGCGCGGATGATGGGGTTCAGGTTGCGGGCCTTCGATCCGGTGATCGCGGCCCTGCCGTCGCGGCCCTGTGCCCACTCCGCGATCGCGCGCTCGGACTCGCGCTGGTCCAGTGGGCGGAGCGGATTGCGCGGTTCCTCCCCGTCGTGGAGGTAGCCGCCAAGTCCGTAGCTGTTGCACATGCGCACAGGCTACGCCGCCGCGCCGCCCGCGGACACCCCCTCGCGCCCCACGAGGGCGATGGGCTACTCCGAGCGCGACTCCTGATCCGCGGCAGCGCTCGCCGCCGCGATGATGCGGCTCACCTGCATGCGGGAGAGGCGCACGGCCGCGGCGATCGCTGTCTGGGGGATCTTGGCGGCGTGGGCGTCGAGGATCGCGGCGTCGCGGGCGGCGTGGGCCTGCTCGAGGCGGTCGGCGGCGGCTGTGAGGGCGCGGGCGTGGTTGGTCATCGTCGGCCTCGGATCGCGTAGATGAGCGCGGCCACAGCAATCACCGCGGCGGCGATGGAGATGATGAGGGTGAGGGTGAGGGTCTGCATGAGGGGCTCCTGGTGGACGTAGGATGGAGGGGTAGGGCCCCGAGTATCTAACGGCTACTCGGGGCCCTTCTCTGTCAGTCGCGGTTGCGCCGGTTGCGCTTCGCGGTCTGCCAGAGGATGAGGGCGGTGATGAGGTTGACCAGTGCGGTGAAGAACCCGATGATCTCCATGTTTCCCTCCCTCTCTGTCGGGGTATCTCCCCGACGTCTCTAGTGTAACATCATGTGGCACAATTGTGCAACATGATGTTACGCGGCGGGGGCCGATCCGATCACGACAGGCTGCGCCCCTCGACGGGTTTGTGTCGCTGATCCCAGGATCGCCACGTCACCGCGGCAGCCATCTGCACGCTCGGGAAGTACCCGACGAGGGCGCGTACGTCGGGATCCTCGTCGCCGGTCACCGAGCGCCAGAGCAGCGCGGACGGGCGCCCGATTCGCACCCGGCGGATGATCGCGACCCGGATCGAGCCGTCGTACATCCACGCCTCTTCATCGCTGACGCGCGTCAGCGTCATCATCGGACTCCACGGCATCCCACCCATGCGGGCGAGAGTAGCCGCGACCCCCGACATCAGACCCGCCGCACGCTGAGCATCTGCCACCCCTCGGGCACCGCAGCCCGTAACTCGGCATAGCTGGGTGCCTCGATCTCCTGCACCTTGTCGCGCCGCTCATAGGTGCCGGTCGCAGTGATCGCCATCGACGCCTTCGCCATCGAGACGGGCGCCAGCGTCAGCACGAACCCATCCGGGCACTGCTCCCGGAGATGCTGCTGGATCTCGCCGAGCGACTCCCCTTCCACGGTGACCTGGTGGGTTTCAGCGAGACGAATCGTGGCATACAGCATGAGACGAGGCTATCGCCCATGCCCTCGACCCCCGCCAGAGAATGCGCTGCACGGCGCGCCGTGTGTACTGCGTGTTTACTGGCGCCAATAGCGAGCCCATCCACGCGCCCCACAGGCACAAGAAAACCCCCTCAACATCCGCTTGTTTCTGCGGATGTTGAGGGGGTTCTGGTGTTTCTTGCGGCTGCTTTCGTGCCCCCGGAGGGATTCGAACCCCCGACCTACGGTACCGGAAACCGGCGCTCTATCCCCTGAGCTACGGAGGCGAGCACGGGCAGCCGCGACTAGCCTAGCGCACTTCGGAAGGCCGCCCGTGCCACCCCCTCAGGCGAGCGACAGGAACAGTCGCTCGAGTTCGTCGGGCTGCGGGGCGCCCTCGGCGCCGGGGTTGGCGAGGCACTCCTTGAGCGACGACGAGATCACCAGGAAGCCCGCACGATCCAGCGCCTTCGAGACCGCCGCGAGCTGCTGCACCACGTCGCGGCAGTGCGCGTCTCCCTCGACGGCGTCGACCACCGCCGCGAGCTGCCCCTGCGCCCGGCGCAGCCGGTTGACGACCTTGCGCTTGGCCTCAGGGTCGTGGCCGAAGACGGCCCCCTCTTCGATGCTCGCATCACTCATGTCGCTCTCCCATTCGAAATCTGACTTGACAGCCAGGATACCCCATGGGGTATATTTTCTCTATCACAGGATACCCCCAGGGGTATTAGCTTCCGCGAAAGGACACCCCATGTGCCGCCCCACCCGATGCCGCGTCTGCGGCAAGACCACCTGGGCCGGCTGCGGCCAGCACGTCGCGGCTGTCAAAGCCTCCGTGCCCAGGAACGACTGGTGCGGCGGCACGCACAGCAGGGCCGAGACCGAGGCCGCGCAGGCCTCTCGCGGCGGCTTGCTCTCGCGCCTGTTCGGCCGCTGATCCGCAGCACCGACCCCGAATCCCCGCACCACCCGAAAGGATCACCGATCATGTGCGCACGCACCACCTGCCCCGACTGCGGCAAGCCCACCTGGGCCGGCTGCGGCAACCACATCGAGGAGGCCCTGGCCGGCGTCCCCGAGACCGACCGCTGCCACTGCGGCTGACACGCTCGACGACCCCAGGAGGTACCATGCTGCTCGAACGCATCTACGACGAGGATCTCGCGCAGGCGAGCTATCTCATCGGCTGCCAGGCCAGAGGCAGGGCCGTCGTGGTCGACGCCCGCCGAGACATCGACGTGTATCTCGATCTCGCGGCCGCCAACGGCATGACGATCACCGCCGTCACCGAGACCCACATCCACGCCGACTATCTCTCCGGCACCCGCGAGCTCGCCGATCGCACCGGCGCCCAGGTGCACGTCAGCGACGAGGGCGGACCCGACTGGATTTACGGCCCCGACTTCGACGGCGCGGTGCGCATGAAGCACGGGCACCGCATCGAGCTGGGCAACATCACCGTCGAGGCCGTGCACACCCCGGGCCACACGCCCGAGCACCTGTCGTTCCTCGTCACCGACGGCGCGCAGACCGACGAACCCGGTTTCCTGCTCACGGGCGACTTCGTGTTCGTCGGCGACCTCGGCCGACCCGACCTGCTCGACGAGGCCGCCGGCGGCGTCGACACCCGCTTCCAGGGCGCGAAGGATCTCTTCGCGAGCCTGCGCGACCGCTTCCTCACCCTGCCCGACTACGTGCAGGTGCTGCCCGCCCACGGCTCGGGCTCGGCGTGCGGCAGATCCCTCGGCTCGATCCCGTCGTCGACCGTCGGCTACGAGCGCAACTTCTCGTGGTGGGCGCCCTACCTCGCCGCCGACGACGAACAGGGCTTCGTCGACGAGCTGCTGCGCGGGCAGCCCGACGCCCATGCCTACTTCGGCCGCATGAAGATGCAGAACAGGATCGGCCCCGCCATCCTCGGCGAGGCGCCGGAACTCGTCGAGTACGCGGCCGACCGGCTCGCCGCCGAGCTCGCCGCCGAGCGAGCGATCCTCGTCGATACCCGTCATCACCACGACGTGCACGAGGGCACGGTGCCGCGCTCGCTCAACATCCCCGGCATCGCGAAGGCGGCGAGCTACGGCGCCTGGGTCTACGACCCCGAGACCGAGCAGCGCCCGCTCGTGCTGCTGAGCGGTTCGCGCACCGAGGCCGAGATCATGCGCGACCACCTGGTGCGCGTGGGCATCGACACCGTGCGCGGCTTCATCACGTCGCTCGACGGCCTCGAGCTCGTGCGACCGCCCCTCGTGCGGCCCGAGCAGCTCGACGACATCGAGCGAGCCATGCTGCTCGACGTGCGCAACAAGACCGAGTACGCGGCGGGCCACCTGCCCGGTGCGGCCCAGCTCTCGGGCGGCCGCGTGCTGTGGCAGCGGGATCGGCTCCCCGAGAGGGGCACCGGTCCGATCGTCACCTACTGCCAGAGCGGTGTGCGGGGCAGCGTGACCGCGAGTGCGCTGCGTCGAGAGGGCTACGACGTCGTCGAGCTCGACGGCAGCTACCTCGGCTGGGTCGCGGTGCCGGGCAACGACCCCGTCGTCGCCTAGGGCGTGTCTCGCAGATCGTTGCCGTCGCGAGCAGCGCTTGGGCGGGGTGCTTCGCAAGGCGGAGGAGGACGGTTTGCCGGGTTGTAGATCTGACGACGACAACGCAGCGAGGCGCCTCGAACAGGCGCGCGCAGTAGGCAAGGAGCTGCGAGACACGCCCGAGGGGCTCCAACCTTGGCGGGCGCCGTTCTCGACGCGGCGCCCCGCCTTCCGCCTCCGGCTGCGCACGACCGCTGCTCGGCTGTTCGCGACCGCTATCCCGCCCCCTGTCCGCCTACCTGCCTATCTGCCGCCCGCCCACCCGCCGAAAGGAACCCCATGTCCCGCAGCACCCTCCTGCACACCCTGCGCGCCGCCCGGCCGCTCATCGCCCTGCCCTGCGCGGCCGCCGCCCTGACCGTCGGACTGACCGCGTGCGCACCGGCCGCCGCAGAGCCTGGTGGTCCCGTCGAGCTCAGCGCCGACACTATGCTGCTCGACGTGCGCACGCCCGAGGAATTCGCGACCGGCCACCTCGACGGCGCCCGATTGATCGACTTCGCCGGCGGCGAGGTGCAGGCCGCGATCCCGAGCCTCGACCCCGACGCCGAGTACCTCGTCTACTGCCGCTCGGGCAACCGCTCCGGCCAGGCCGTCGCCCTGCTGGAACGGGCCGGGTTCACGAGCGTCACGAACCTCGGCTCGGTCGAGCAGGCCTCGGCCGCGACCGGTCTGCCGATCGTCGCCGAATAGCGCATCGCGGCGGCAGCCCCCACAATGGAAGCTGCGATCCGCGACCGCGGAGCCCCGACCGAAGGAGAACCGCCATGTGCCAGCGAGTGAGCTGCCAGAACTGCGAGAAGCCGACCTGGGTGGGCTGCGGCGAGCACGTCGAGCAAGCTCTGGCCGGGGTGCCCGCCGCCGAGCGTTGCCGCTGCCCGCGCTGACACCCGGCCTCCGCTCCTCCAGCACCGATCGACGCTCGCGCACCTCGACTCTCCGATTCGGGGTGCGCGAGCGTCGATCGGTGCTGTTGCGTGCGCGCGGGGCTCCGGATCAGGACCCCGGCGACCCCCTGATGACCGGCGGCTCGGCAGCCCAGCCCGGCGGCTCGGCAGCCCGGCGGCCCCGCGACCCGGCGACTCCGCGGCCCAACAGAGCGACGGCCCGGCGGCTCGGCGACCCAGCGACCCGACGGCCCAGCAACCCGACGGCTCGACGACCCGGCGACGGAGCTTCGGTGCCCTAGCGGTCGTCGAGCGCCTGACCGCGCCGGTCGACGAGCCCCCACGCCGCGCCCGCCGCGACCACGAAGAACACGGCGAACACCGCGAAGGTGAGCCCCGCTCCCCCGGCGACGAGCATGATCGGCACGAGCAGCGGGGCGACGATGGAGGCGATCCGCCCCACCCCGGCCGCCCACCCGGCGCCGGTGCCGCGCAGCGACGTCGGGTAGATCTCGGGTGTGACGGCGTAGAGCGCGCCCCACGCCCCGAGGTTGAAGAACGAGAGCGCCATGCCCGAAGCGATGATCGCTCCCTCGGCGTGCACGGTTCCGAACATCACCGCCGACACGGCCGACCCCATCAGGAACAGCGACAGGGTGAGCCTGCGCCCCCACACCTCGATGAGCCACGCCGCGACCGCGTAGCCGGGCAGCTGCGCGAGCGTGATGATCAGCGTGAAGCCGAACGAGCGCACGAGGTCGAAGCCGGCGTCGACGAGGATGCTCGGGATCCAGATGAACGCTCCGTAGTAGGCGAAGTTCACGCAGAACCAGACCAGCCAGATCGAGGCGGTGCGCAGCCGGAACTCGGCCGACCAGAGCGCGCCGACCCGGGCGCCGAAGCCGAGCCGCTGCGCCGCCGCGGGCGCGAGGCGGCCCGCAGCGCCGGGGCTCGAGGCGGTGGAATCGGGGACATCGGCGTGCTGGGCGAGCGAGGCGCGATCCCGAGCCGCCTCGACCGAAGGCGCTGCCGCCGCACCGGTCTCGGCCGCCGCTTCCGTCTCGGCCGCAGGCTCGGCGAGGGGTGCCGGCTCCGCGGGATCCGTCGTCCCAGGGCGAGCCGCTCGCCCGGATCGCGCCGAGGCCTCGAACTGCTCGACGATGCGCTCGGCCTCGGCGGTGCGCCCGCGCCCGGCCAGCCACCTCGGCGACTCGGGCAGCCCCCAGCGCACCACGAGCGCGTACGCGGCCGGGATCGCCCCCAGCGCGAACGCCCAGCGCCACCCGTTCTCGGACGCCGGCACCACGAAGTAGCCGATCAGCGCCGCGGCGGTCCAGCCCACGGCCCAGAACGCCTCGAGGATCACGATCAGCCTGCCGCGAATGCGCGCGGGCGCGAACTCGCTCACGTAGGTCGACGCGACCGGCAGCTCGGCGCCGAGGCCGAGGCCCACGAAGAAGCGCAGCACGAGCAGCAGCGCGATGCCGCCCACGAGGGCGCTGGCGCCCGTCGCCGCGCCGTAGACGAGCAGCGTGATCGCGAACACCTGTCGGCGGCCGAGGCGGTCGGCGAGCAGGCCGCCGAGGCTCGCGCCGATCGCCATGCCCAGGAACCCGACCGAGGCGATGAGCCCGCTCTCGCCCTTCGAGATGCCCCAGTGCTCGACGAGTGCGGCGATGATGAACGAGATGAGGCCCACGTCCATGGCGTCGAGCGCCCAGCCGAGCCCGGACCCCGTGAGCACGCGGCCGTGCTTGCGGGTGAAGGGCAGGGCGTCGAGACGCTGCGAGAGGGAGGGGCCTGATTCGCTCATGGTTCACATGTTAGAGGCGACCCCCGACATTCACGCGCGCCGATAGGCGAGATCGCGGATCTCGCGCCCCTTCTCGGCGCCCTTCTGCTCGAAGGCGGTGAGCACGCGCCCGTCGAAGCGATCCGACCACTCCCCCGCGAAGTCGCGTTCGAAGCCCGGCGCCGCGTCGAGCACGTCGCGCATCTGCTCGGCGTAGTCCTCCCAGTCGGTCGCGAGGCGCAGCACCCCGCCCGGCCGCAGCGCCCGGTGCGCGATGCGGGCGAAGTCGGCGCTCACGAGGCGCCGCTTCTTGTGGCGCTCCTTCTTCCAGGGATCGGGGAAGAACACCCAGATCTCGTCGACCGAGCCCTCGGGCAGGTACTTCTCGAGCAGCTCGGGGGCGTTGACCTCGGCGAGGCGCAGGTTGTCGAGCGCGGCGAGCTCGGCGCGGATCATGGTGCGAGCGAGGCCCGCGCGGAACACCTCGATCGCGAGGAAGTCGGTGTCGCGACGGGTTTCGGCGGCGTGCAGGATCGCGTGTCCCTGGCCCGAACCGATCTCGACCACGAGCGGCGCCCGCCGCCCGAAGATCTGCTCGGGATCTCCCGTCACGCCGTCGGCGACGCTCGTCGCCGCGGCGCCGTGCGGGATGTCGAGCACGTACTTGGCGCGGTGCTCGTCCCAGGCGCGCACCTGCGACGGCGTCATGCGGCCGCTGCGGCGCACGAACGAGACGGGCTTGTCGCGGAAGGTGGTGGGGTCGAAGCTCTTGTGAGGCAGGGGCTGCTGGTCGTTCACCCGTCTACGGTAGCCCACCGCCCCCGGGAGGCGCCGAGGCGCCGCGGGGGGGGCGAGGATCGACACGCGTTCGAAACACCCCGGCGGTACCATGGGTGCACACGTCGACGCGGAGGGAACGCACCATGACCAGACGACTTCTCCTGGTGAACGGCCCGAGCCTCAACCTGCTCGGCACGCGCGAGCCCGAGATCTACGGCGACGAGACGCTCGCCGACGTCGAGGCGCTCGTGTCGCGCGTGGCCTCCGACTTCGGTTTCGAAGTGCGGGCGCTGCAGAGCAACCACGAGGGTGTGCTCATCGACGCGATCCACGCCGCCCGCGAGGACTGCGCCGCGATCGTCATCAACCCCGGCGCCTTCACGCACACGTCGGTGGCGCTGCGCGACGCCCTGTCGGCGGTCGCGCTGCCGGTCGCCGAGGTGCACATCTCGAACGTGCACGCTCGCGAGGAGTTCCGCAACCACTCCTACATCTCGGGCGTCGCGCAGTGCGTGATCGTGGGCTGCGGGGTGCAGGGCTACGAGTTCGCGGTGCGCCGCCTGGCGGCGCTCACCGCGGGTTGATCCGCGTCCGCCCCATACGCGGGATCGAGTCGGCCTGTTCGTATCGAGCCGGCCCGAAATTCGCGTGAATCGTAGGCCGACTCGATACGAACAGGCCGGCTCGACGGGGAGAGGCGCCCGCGACCCGCTACGGCACCGTCACGAACACGTCGAACAGGTGCGGGTTGTGGGCGTGCACGAGCACCGCGAACACCACCGCGTCGAACAGCAGGTGCACGGTTACCACGTAGGCGAGCGAGTGCGTGCGCAGGTAGATCCAGCCCTGCACCAGCGCGAACGGCACGGTGAGCGCCGGCCCCCACGAGCGGTACCCGAGCTCCCACAGGAACGACACGAACACGATCGCCTGCAGCACGTTCGCGAGCCACGGTGGGAAGTGCCGCAGCAGCACCGTGAACACGGTGCAGATGAAGAAGAGCTCGTCCCAGATGCCCACGGCCCCGACGCCGATGAAGAGCCTGGCGATGAGATCGGCATCGTCGACCTCGGGCCAGTTGAGGTAGACGCCCGAGCTGATGAAGTACCAGGGCAGGATCAG
Source organism: Leucobacter muris (assembly GCF_004028235.1). Lineage (NCBI taxonomy): Bacteria > Bacillati > Actinomycetota > Actinomycetes > Micrococcales > Microbacteriaceae > Leucobacter > Leucobacter muris. Next base: position 2,330,184 of record NZ_CP035037.1, read on the forward strand.
CCAGCCCAGCACCAGCACCGCGATCAGCCAGCTCCAGTGGATCCGCCCCCAGCGCCCTCCGCCTCTCCAGGGGAACGCCGTGGCGCGGTCCCGGTACACCCACCGCGAGATCGCGTACGGCACCGCGACCGCCCCGCCCAGCGCGAGGGTGAACTTCACCATCGACCAGTCGTCGAGCTCGGCGGCGAGCGGGATCGTGCGCACGATCAGGAGCCCGATCGCGATCAGCGAGAGATCGCGCAGCAGGTTCGGCGGGCGGGCTGCGGAGCCGGATCCCCGTCCGTCGCCCGCGGGGAACGCCGGCCCGGCAGGAGCGGCCGTCGCCCCGGAACCGGCCACCGGCCCGGCTCCGACTCCCGCCCGAGACGCGGCCCCCGCCACAGGCACGGCCCCCGCCCCGCCCCGCGACACCGCCCACGCGACGAGCAGGCCGCCCGCGAGCAGCGCGATCCCGAGCAGCGGCAGTTCGGCCACGAAGAAGGCGGGCGCCGCGAGCACCGTCAGCACGGCCGCGACGGCCGGCCCGGGTCTCACCCCGGCTCCGACCGTCGCGCTTCGCATGCCACTCAGACTAGCGCCCTCAGCCCACCCGGGCGAGCGCCTTCGCGCGCCGCCGCTCGACCACCTTGCCGCGCACCGCGAACGCGATCACGAGCAGCAGCAGCGCGTAGAGCGTGATCGGGATCGCCCCCTGCACGAGCACCGAGAAGTCTCCGTTGGCGCTCATCGCAGCGTCGCGCAGGCTGGTCTCGGCGAGGGGGCCGAGCACCATGCCGATGATGAGCGGCGCGAGCGGGAAGTCGACGGCCCGCATCACGAATCCGACGAGGCCGACCGCGAGCAGCAGCATGAGGTCGAAGGTCTTGCCCGAGGTGGCGTAGATGCCGAGCGCGCAGACCATCGTGATGCCCGCGTACAGGTAGGGCCTCGGGATCAGCAGCAGCTTCGCCCAGACCATCGCGAAGGGCAGGTTGAGGATCAGCAGCACGATCATCGCGATGAAGAAGCTCGCGAGCAGCGCCCACACCAGCTCGGACGAGCGCTCGAAGAGCAGCGGGCCGGGCTGCAGCCCGTACTGGCGGAAGGCGGCGAGCATGATCGCCGCGGTCGCCGAGATCGGCAGGCCGAGTGCGAGCAGGGCGCCCATCGCCATGCCGGTCGTGGAGTTGCCGGCGGCCTCGGGGGCGGCGAGGCCGCGGATCGCTCCCTTGCCGAACTGCGGGTTCTTGCGGCGCGCGTCGAGCTTCTTCTCGAGGCCGAAGGCGAGGAAGGTGGGGATCTCGGATCCGCCGGCCGGCACGACGCCGAACGGCAGGCCGATCGCGGTGCCGCGCAGCCAGGCGGGCATCGCTTCGCGGAACTCGCGGCCCGAGAGCCAGGGGCGGCCCTTGGGCTTGATGAGCTTGCCGCCGCCGATGTGCCGTTCGAGGCACGCCACGTAGATGACCTCGCCGAGTGCGAGGATCGCGACGGTCACCGTGACGAGCGAGACGCCGTCGAACAGGTTGGGCGAGTCCATCGTGAAGCGCGGCGCGCCCGAGATGCCGTCGACGCCGATCACTGCGATCCCGAGCCCGATGAACAGCGACGAGAGACCCTTCACGGGGTTGTCGGTGACCACCGACGAGGTCGCGACGAAGGCGAAGAGCGCCAGCGCGAAGAACTCGGCGGGCCCGAACTGGGTCGAGAAGTCGGCGAGCGCGGGCGCCATGAAGACGACCACGATGGAGGCGATGAAGCCGCCGGTGAACGCGCCGATCGCGGCCGTGGCGAGCGCCTGGGCGGCTCTGCCGTCGAGCGCCATCTTGTGCCCCTCGAACGTGGAGGCGATGGCCGAGGCCTGACCCGGCATGTTCATGAGGATGCTCATGGTGGAGTCGCCGAAGAGGCCGCCGAAGTAGACGCCCGAGAACATGATGAAGGCGGCGGTCGGTTCGAGCGCGAAGGTGACGGGCAGCAGCAGGGCGACCGCCATCGACGAACCGAGTCCGGGCATCACTCCGACGGCGGTGCCGAGCAGGCAGCCGATGACCACCCAGAGCAGGTTCTGCCAGGTCAGGGCCCCGGCGAAGCCCTCGGCGAGCAGTTGCAGCGTATCCATGTCAGAACCCCCAGCCGAGAACGCCGGACGGCAGGGTGAGGCCGAGCAGCATGTCGAATGCGATGTAGGCGATCGAGCTCGCCGTCAGGCCGACGACGAGGTTGAAGACGGGGCGCCGCGACCCGAACGCCCACGCGACGCACCAGAAGAGCAGGGCCGCAGCGACGACCCAGCCGAGCACCGGCAGCAGCAGCGCGAAGCCGATGAACGAGGCGACGATCCAGGCGAGCGACCCCCAGTCGACGCCCACGCGCTTCGCCCCGCCGTCGTCGAGCGCCGCGATCTCCTCGTCGGTGAGCAGCTCGATCTCGGCGGCCGAGCGCTCGAGCCCGGCGAAGGCCTCGGCGCGCTCGCGCAGGGCGCGTACGATCAGCAGCACCGCGAACAGATACAGGCCGCCCGCGATGATCGCCGGGAAGAACTGCGGCCCGGGGAAGACGACGCCCTCGGGCACGCGCATCGTGAGGATGCCGACGAGCAGGTAGGTGGCGAAGGCGAGCAGGATCGCCGGCATGATGAGCTGCTTGAGCAGCGCGGCGTCGGGATTCGCCCTGCCGAGCTCGAGCTCCTCTCCCACGACCGCCGAGACCGCGGTGGGGTTGTTCGAATGCGTCATTGGTCCATCTCCTCGTACAGCTGCGCGATGCGCTCGTGCTCCTCGACGAGGAACGCGTCGAGTTCGTCGCCCGTGAGCACCTTCTCGGTCCAGTGGTAGCGGGTCATCGCGTCGGCCCACTCGGGGGTGTCGAGCGTCTCGAGCACCAGTTCGACGAGCGCCTCGCGATCCTCACCGCTCAGCCCGGCGGGGGCCGAGAGGGAGCGCCAGTTAGTGAGGCTGATGTCGTAGCCCTGCTCGGCCGCGGTCGGGATGTCGATGCCGTCCACACGCTCCGGCGCCACGAGGGCGAGTGCGCGCAGCCGACCCGACTCGATCTGATCGATGTTGTCGGGGTAGCCGCCCGCCGCCGCCGAGACGGTGCCGTTGAGCATGGCCTGGATGGCCTCGCCGCCGCCGTCGGAGGGGATGTAGGTGACGTCGATCGGGTGGACGCCGGCGGCGAGCGCGAGGTCGGTGACGACGAGCTGGTCGAAGGAACCTCCGCCCGACCAGGGGAGGGCCTTCGGATCGTCGCGCCAGGCCTCGACCAGGTCGTCGAGGGTCTCGTACGGGGAGTCGGCGGGCACGACGATCACATCGTACTCCTCGACGATCGTGGCGAGCGGCGTCACGTCGTCGAGGGTCGCGGCCGAGTCGAACTGGATGGTCGCGGCGAGCAGGCCGGTGCCGCCGACGAGGATGTTGTTCGGCTGTCCCGAGAGCACCGAGAGGTTGCCGAGCGCGATCGTGCCGCCCGCGCCGGGCATGTTGACCACCTGCACATTGTTGACGATGCCGTTGGCCTTCATGCCCTGCTGCATCTCGCGGGCGACGCCGTCCCATCCGCCGCCCGCGGCGGCGGGCGCGATGATCGTCATCGAGTTGCGGATGTCGGATCCGAGCGCCGCCGAGCTGATCGAGCCGGACGAGGCGACGCCGATCGCGGCGACCGCGATCGCCCCTCCGATCAGCCGCGCGATCCACCCGGACCGTCTGCGCGAGGACGGTTGCCGTTCGGGCTCCGTCGATACTGCCGTCATTGTTCACTCCTTCGTGGCGACTCCGTTGTCTCTGACCGCGATTACTAGAATGTACAGAGAAGCAGGCCGGAGCACCCTCGCGGCAGGGGTTTGTGCTCTTTGATGCTCACGACTCGGCAGTGTGGCCGTGCGGAGGGGGGGAGCGGTGGCGATCCGGATCAGACCGCTCGCGATGCGCCTCGCGATCCTGCTGCTGCCGAGCCTCATCGTGCTGCTCTCGGTGGGCCTCACGACCTCGATCGCGATCTCCGTGCAGGAGCGCAGCGTGCGCACCGCGACGGGCGAGCGGGTGCGGGAGGTGGCGACCACCCTGGCCGGGTTGAGCCAGGTGCGCGACGCGCTGCGGCCGACGGCGGGCGTGGGCAGCGCCGAGCTGCGCGCGCTCGCCGCAGCCGAGCTGCAGCCGCTCGCCGACGTCGTCGAGCACGCCGCGGGCGTCGACTACGTGGTGATCACCGATACCGAGGGCATCCGCGTCACGCACCCCACCCCCGACGAGCGCGGCAGGAGGGTCTCCACCGACAACTCGGCGGTGCTCGCCGGTGAGGAGTTCCTCGGCACCGAGACCGGAACGCTCGGCCCCACGCTGCGCGCGAAGGTGCCGGTGCACGACGATGACGGCGGCGTGACCGGCACCCTCTCGGTCGGCATACTCGAGTCGCACATCTCGGCGGAGCGCGACGAGGCGCTCGGGCTGCTGCTGCCGTGGGCGCTCGGCGCGGTCGTGCTGGGCACGCTCGCGAGCTCGCTGCTCGCCGCGGCGCTCGAGCGCCGCTTCCGCCGCCTCGACGAGGCCGCGCGCGAGCACGAGCGCGTGAGCCGCACGGCGGCGGCGCTGCGGGAGCAGACGCACGAGTTCCACACGCGGCTGCACGTCATCCACGGGCTCGTCTCGCACGGCGACACGCGGGAGGCGCTCGACTACATCGAGGGGGCCGCGCCCGTGCTGGCGGGCGGCACCGACGACGAGGTGCTGCCGGGGCAGCCGCTGCTGCGCGCCACGGCGGAGGCCCTGCGCGCCGAGCTCGGGGCCCTCGGGGCGCGCCTCGAGACCCAGATCGACGTGACCGACGAGATCGACCGCGACGCGCTGCTCGTGATCGCGAACCTGTGCCGCAACTCGGGCGAGGCGGGTGCGTCGCGGGTGCGCTGCGCGCTCGCGCAGCGCGGCGGCCGTCTGCTGGGCGCGGTGGAGGACGACGGGCCGGGCGTCGACTTCCGGGAGGCCGAGCGGATCTTCGGCCGGGGCTTCTCGTCGAAGCCGGACCCGGCGGGCGTCGGTCGCGGCGTGGGGCTCGATCTCGTGCGCCGCGCGGTCGTCGCCCGGGGCGGATCGATCGAGGTCGGCCGGTCGCGGTGGGGCGGGGCGCGCTTCTCGTTCGAGATGGAGATGGGGCGATGACCGACGAGACGATCCGCGTGCTGGTGGTGGACGACGACCCGGGGGCGCGGTCGCTGCACGGCCGCTTCGTATCGGGCACCCCGGGCTTCTCTCTGGCCGGCACCGCCGGCACCGGCGACGCCGCGGTGCTGCGGGGCCGCCGCGGCGGCATCGACCTGATCCTGCTGGACATGCGGCTGCCCGACATCAGCGGCGTCGAGGTGCTGCACCGGCTGCGCACGCTCGGCGTGCGCTCCCCCGACGTGCTCGTGATCAGCTCGTCCCGCGACCAGGTCACCGTGCGGCAGGCACTCGCCGCCCACGTGGTCGGCTACCTCGTGAAGCCGTTCACGCAGGAGGCGCTGCGCGATCGGCTGCGCGTGTACCGCGCCGAGCGGCGGGCGCGAGAGCGGAACGAGCGGGATCGGCCCCTCGCCCAGGGGGAGATCGACCGGCTGCTCTCGACGGGCCGGATCCGCGTGCCAGGCACGGCGCCCCGCCCCGCCGCTCGCCCGTCGGCGCCCGCAGCGGAGCGGAGCGCCCCGCACCCGTCACGGCTGCCGAAGGGGCTCTCGGAGGTGACGCTCGCCCGCATCGTGGAGGCGCTCGACCCAATCGCACCCCTCTCGGCGGCCGAGCTCTCGGAGCGGTGCTCGGTGTCGCGGGCCACCGCGCGACGGTATCTCGATCACCTCGTCGCCGAGGGCGCCATCGACCTCGCGCACCGCTACGGCAGGCGCGGCAGACCCGAGGTGCTCTACCGCCTCGTGCCCTCGCCCGGCGCCGATCAGGAATGAAGAAGCCCGATGTCCGAGGCGCGCGCTACCCTGTCCCCATGAGCGACCAGCAGACCGCGGCACACCCCGCAGACAGCCACGACCGCATCCGGGTGAGGGGAGCCCGCGAGCACAATCTGAAGAACGTGAGCGTCGAACTGCCGAAGCGCAGACTCACCGTCTTCACCGGGGTCTCGGGCTCGGGCAAGAGCTCGCTCGTCTTCAGCACCATCGCCGCGGAGTCGCAGCGCTTGATCAACGAGACCTACAGCGCCTTCGTGCAGGGGTTCATGCCCTCGCAGTCGCGACCCAACGTCGACGTGCTCGAGGGGCTGACCACGGCGATCATCGTCGATCAGGAGCGCATGGGCGCGAACCCGCGGTCGACGGTCGGCACGGCCACCGACGTGAACGCGATGCTGCGCATCGTCTTCTCCCGCCTCGGGCAGCCGCGCATCGGCTCGCCCAACGCGTTCTCGTTCAACGTCGCCTCGGTGAGCGGCGCCGGCGCCGTCACGCTCGAGAAGGGCGGCAAGAAAGTGAAGGAGCGCCGCAGCTTCGAGATCCTGGGCGGCATGTGCGCCACCTGCGAGGGCCGCGGCTCGGTGAGCGACTTCGACCTCGCCGAGCTCTACGACGCCGACGAGACCCTGGCGGGCGGGGCGCTGAAGGTGCCGGGGTACAGCATGGACGGCTGGTACGGGCGCCTGTTCTCGGCGCTGCTGCCGATGGACACGCCGATCCGCGACTTCACCGAGCAGCAGCTCGACGACCTGCTCTACAAAGAGCCCACGAAGATCAAGGTCGAGGGCACGAACCTCACCTACGAGGGCCTGATCCCCCGCATCCAGAAGTCGATGCTGTCGAAGGATCGCGAGGCGATGCAGCCGCACATCCGCGCCTTCGTCGATCGCGCGATCGTGTTCCACGCCTGCGCCGCCTGCGGCGGCACCCGCCTCAACGAGACCGCCCGCTCGTCGAAGATCGACGGGCGCTCGATCGCCGACGTCTGCGCCATGCAGATCTCCGACCTGGCCGAGTGGGTGCGGGGCATCGAAGATCAGGGCATGGCGCCTCTCGTCGAGAAGCTCTGCGACACGCTCGACTCCTTCGTGCAGATCGGGCTCGGCTACCTGAGCCTCGATCGCCCCACGGGCACCCTCTCCGGTGGCGAGTCGCAGCGCACCAAGATGATCCGCCATCTCGGCTCCCCCATCACCGACGCCACCTACGTCTTCGACGAGCCCTCCGTCGGTCTGCACCCGCACGACATCCAGCGCATGAACCAGCTGCTGCTCAAGCTGCGCGACAAGGGCAACACCGTGCTCGTGGTCGAGCACAAGCCCGAGATGATCGCGATCGCCGACCACGTGGTCGACCTCGGCCCGCGGGCCGGCACGAGCGGCGGCGAGATCTGCTTCGAGGGCACCGTCGACGCCCTGCGGGCCTCCGGCACCCTTACCGGAAAGCACCTCGACGACCGCGCGAGACTCAAGCAGAGCGTGCGCAGTCCCGCGGGCTCCGTCGAGGTGCGCGGGGCCGACCGGCACAATCTGCGGGGAGTCGACGTCGACGTGCCCCTCGGCGTGCTGTGCGCGATCACGGGGGTCGCGGGCTCGGGCAAGAGCTCGCTCATCCACGGCTACGTCTCGAACCGCGAGGGGGTCGTCGCGGTCGACCAGGGCGCTATCAAGGGCTCGCGCCGCTCGAACCCCGCCACGTACACCGGCCTCCTCGATCCGGTGCGCACCGCGTTCGCGAAGGCGAACGGCGTGAAGCCGGCGCTCTTCAGCGCGAACTCCGAGGGGGCGTGCCCCGAGTGCAAGGGGGCGGGCATCATCTACACCGACCTCGGCATGATGGCCACGATGGAGAGCGTGTGCCAGGTGTGCGACGGCAAGCGCTACGACGCCAAGGTGCTGCAGTACACGCTCGGCGGCAAGAGCATCGCCGACGTGCTCGATCTGTCGATGGCCGAGGCGCTCGCGTTCTTCTCGTCGCCCGAGTCGAAGATCCCGAAGGCGGCCAAGATCCTCGAGCGCCTCGTCGACGTGGGGATCGGCTACATCAAGCTCGGTCAGGCCCTCTCGACGCTGTCGGGCGGCGAGCGGCAGCGGCTCAAGCTCGCGATCCACATGATCGAGGACGCCGACGTGTACGTGCTCGACGAGCCCACGACCGGCCTGCACCTCGCAGACGTCGAGCAGCTGCTCGGGTTGCTCGACCGCCTGGTCGACGCCGGCAAGAGCGTGATCGTCATCGAGCACCATCAGGCAGTCATGGCCCACGCCGACTGGATCATCGATATCGGCCCGGGCGCGGGTCAGCAGGGCGGCACGATCGTGTTCGAGGGATCGCCCCGCGACCTCGTCGACGCCCGCTCGACCCTCACCGGCGAGCACCTCGCGCAGTATGTAGCCGCGTCGTGAGAACGCGCCAGCGTTCTCACAGCGGCTCGTGCCGCCCACGGCGGCAGCCCACGGAGCGCGGCGAGGGGTAGCCCGCTAGCTGTAGTTCCTCGTGAGGTTGTGAACACGATCTGACGGTGTGAGACCACCGATCCCGGTATGGGGTCGGTGATGATTGTAGTGATGCAGCCAAGCGTCGTATGTTGCGGCCCTGGCTGCATCACTCTCATACATGCCGGCGTACGCCCACTCTGCTGCGAGCGTGCGGTTGAAACGTTCGACTTTCCCGTTCGTCTGTGGCCGATACGGGCGCGTGCGATGATGCTTGACTCCGGGGCCGAGCGCGCTCGCGAACGCGTGGGATCGGTAACAAGACCCGTTGTCTGTCATGACAGCGGTCACCACGATTCCAGCCTGGGTGAAGAACTTACGCGCCCGATCCCAAAACGCTGCCGCGGTCTCTTTCTTTTCATCGTTCAGTATCTCGGAGTACGCCAATCGCGAGTAATCATCGACCGCGTGATGTAAGAACGCGTAGCCGCGCGAGGATGCTGCGCCAGTACGTGCCGCACGGTCACGAGCACTGCCCGCTTGACGATCTTGCGCGGATCCGCGTCCGTGCACACGCCATCCGCCCCCAGTGGGAATACGGCCGAGTTTCTTGATATCAACGTGCACGAGCTCTCCCGGGATCTGTTTCTCGTACCTCATGATGCGAGGCTTCCTCACGGGAAGACCGGTCGCGCGGTCAAGATGGGCCAGATGCGGCATTCGATATCGGTTCAAGACCCGCTCGATCGTGGAACGCGGGATACCGAGGTGGTAACTAATGCGATGCGGCCCCCACTGACGGGTGAAACGCAGACTGATGATGCGATGCTCGCGTCGTTTCGAGAGGCGATTGGGTGAGGTGTGCGGGCGTGAGGAACGATCCTGGAGGGTGTCATCGGCCCGGTATCTCGCAGCCCATTTTGCAGCGGTCGCGGGTGACACTTGGAACCGTTCCGCGGCACGGCGGATGGTCCATCCCTGATCGACAATCAATACTGCGAGACGTTGTCTGCCGATAGGGGTGAGGGGTGCGTTAGCGTGGGGCATGAAGACCTCCGGTTGAGGACGTGTGTGTGGTAACCCACATCCTGCCGGAGGTCTTCTTTAGTCTGCTACGCGTTCACAACGTCCCAAGGAACTACACCTAGCGGTCGGCGGGTTCGCGGCGCGTGGCCTTGTCGCGGTACATCTCGCGGTCGGCGTTCGCCACCACGTGGGACAGCTTCTCGTCGGGTTGCCACTCGACGAGCCCCCACGACCACGGGTGCGAGCTGTGCTTGTTGAGCCGTTCCATGACCCGCTGCCCGGTCTCGACGTCGGTGTCGGGCAGCACGAGCACGAACTCGTCGCCGCCGAGCCGGGCGATGACGTCGCTCTCGCGCAGCTGCGCGCGCCACTGGCCCGCGAGATCGCGCAGCACGTGGTCGCCGGCGCTGTGCCCGCGGGTGTCGTTGACCTGCTTGAAGCGGTCGAGGTCGATCATCGCGACGCTGGTCGGCCGCTCGGCGCGGGTGGCGCGCGCCCGTTCGGCGTAGGCGCGGTCGACGAGGCCCTGCCGGTTCAGCAGCCCGGTGAGGATGTCGACGTGCGTCTCGCGTTTGAAGCGTTTCTGGGCGTAGATGCCGGCTTCGAGGCAGAGCCAGACGAAGAGCAGGATCTTGATCAGGTTTCTGCCGCCGTAGAAGACGTCGGTGCCCGTGTGCCCGAGCACCGCGGCGGTGAGCACCGCGATCAGCACGCCCGCCTCGATGATCCTCGCGGCGGCGGGGCGCAGGAAGATGCCGAGGTAGAGCGCGAGCACCGGCATCTGGATGACCGATCCGATGGTGTTGGTCGGCACGCGCAGCAGCGTGAAGTCGAGCACCATCATCACGCCGTTGGCGGTGACGATCACGAGGGCGGGCCAGAACCCGAAGCGATCGCCGAGCACCAGGAACCCGAGGGCCGCGACGGCCGAGAGGATCATGAGCGTGACGATGATCGGGTAACCGAGTCGCGGGCCGCCCTCGAGGAACAGATCGGAGCAGAGCAGCACCGTGAAGACGGCGCAGAGGGCGGCTGTCGCCACCGAGTACATCGTGCTGCGCTCGCGCACCCACGCGAGCAGGTCTTCCGCCCTGCTGATCGTACCCACCTCCACACCTTTGAGACACGTGTATAACATCTCCATTCTAGGAGATGAACGCGTCTTTCGCTCGGCCGCGCATCGGGCGTCCGCGCGGATCGGGAGGGGCCGACGAAGCGGTGCGTCACCCGCGACTCTACCCGCTCTCCTCCGGCTCCGATACCTCGTATTCCGGGAACACTCGCGGGCGGGAGGCGCGGTCGCCGCCGGGCTCGGAGGCGCGCTCAGCGCGAGGGGCGCTCCCGAGCATTCGGGAGCGCCCCTCGCCCGGGACACGGCGCCGACGGCTCTACTCGAGCTCGCTCGTGCCCGCCGCCGCGAGCCGCCGTCGCACCTCGTCGACCGGGATCTCGTGCCCGACGCGACCCTCGGGCCCGCGTCGGGTGGTCGCCCGCAGCACCGAGTTGATGAGCGCCTCCTCGACCGCGAGCATCGTGGCGTGGAAGAGCGGTGAGAGATCCTCATCGCGGGGCGCCGCGCCGCGCTCGGCGGTGGAGAACGAGATCGCGTAGTCGCCGCTGCCCTGGTCGAAGTCGGCCCCGACGCCGCGCATCGCGTAGACGGCCCGGCGGGCGACGCGGGCGAGCTGCCGCGAATCGAGCGGCGCGTCGGTCGCGACGACGATCATGCACGAGTTGCCGATGGTCTCGGCCGACGGCTCGGGCAGCATCTCGGCCGCCGGCATCGGCACGCCGGCGATCCGCAGCAGGCCCGTGAAGTTGCTCTGCACGATCGCGCCGACCGTGTACTCGGCGTCGGCCACGGGGGCGAGCCGCGACGACGTGCCGATGCCGCCCTTGAAGCCGAGCGCGGTGGTGCCGGTGCCCGCGCCGACGCAGCCTTCGGCGACGGGGCCGCCGGCGGCCGAGGCGAGCGCCTCGGCGACCTGCTCGGGCCCCACCGGGCGATCCCGGATCGCCGAGAGCGCGCCGTCGTTCGTCTCGCCGACGACCGGGTTGATCGTGGTCGTCTGCTCGTGGCCCGGTTGCGCGAGCAGCTGCGCCACGAGCGCGTCGGCCACCCGGAACGCCGAGAGCGTGCTCGTCAGCAGAACGGGGGTCTCGATCGCGCCGAGCTCCTGCAGCTGCGTGGCGCCCACGATCTTGCCGTAGCCGTTGCCCACGGCGAGCGCCGCGGGCAACGAGCGCCGCTCGGGTGTGAGCTGGTCGGGCACGATCGCGGTGACACCCGTGTTGTAGTGCCCGTCGGAGATCGTCGCGTGGCCCACGCGCACGCCGGGCACGTCGGTGATGGCGTTGATCGCCCCGCGGGCGTACTTGCCGGCGCCGATCCCGAGCTCGTCGAGCCGGGGTCTCTCCTGCGCGGTCATGCGCTCCATCGTTCGGTCTCCTCGTCCTGTTCCCTGCCCGAGTGGCTCAGGGCCCACCGCACCACGGCCTGCGCGAGCACCTCGGTCGAGTCGACGACCGGCACCGCGAGCCCCACCGCCCCCGCGAGCGCGACCGGTATCTCGGTGCATCCCGCGATCACGACGCCGGCCCCGCGCTCGGCCAGGTCGGCCACCGCCGAGCACAGCGTCTGCGCCGCCGCCGCGCTCTCGGGGTCGCCCTTCACCTGCCGGATCGCCTCCATGACCCGCTCCTGCTGCTCGCCCGAGGGCGCGAGCAGGGGTTCGCCGCGCTGGGCGAAGGCCTGCTCGTAGAGTCTGGCCCGAATGGTGCCGTGGGTGGCGAGCAGGCCCGCCCGCCCGCCCGGGGCGAGCATCTCGAGCACCCGGTCCCGCGTCTCGAGCACCATGTCGAGCACGGGCACCTGGACGGCGGCGCGGATCTCGGGCAGGAAGGCGTGCGCGGTGTTGCAGGGCACGGCGATCACGGCGGCGCCCGAGCGCTCGAGCATGCGCGCGCCCGCCGCGAGCTGCGGGCCCGGGTGGGGGCCACTCCCGATGAGCGCCCCCGTGCGGTCCGGGATCGACGGGTCCGACCAGATGAGCGTGCGCGGGTGGTCCTGATCCCGCTGGGCCGGTGTGGCCTGCACGATCTTCGCGTAGAAGTCGGCCGTCGCGGCCGGCCCCATGCCGCCCAGCACCCCGATCACCGCGCGCTGGTCGGCGCGCAGCTCGCTCATCGGACCAGATCCAGGAAGCCCCGGATCCGCTGCGAGTCGCTGCCGGAGAGCACGCTCTCGGGGGTGCCGTGCTCGAGCACCCTGCCCTCGTCGAAGAAGCTGAGCGTGTCGCCCACCTCCCGGGCGAAGCCGATCTCGTGCGTGACCACGATCATCGTCATGCCGCCGTCGGCGAGCTGTCGCATGGTCTCGAGCACCTCGTCGACGAGCTCGGGGTCGAGCGCGCTCGTCGGCTCGTCGAAGAGGATGAGCTCGGGGTCCATCGCCAGCGCGCGGGCGATGGCGACGCGCTGCTGCTGTCCGCCCGAGAGCTGGTGCGGCTTCTTGTGCATGTGATCCGCGAGCCCCACGCCGGTGAGCTCCTGCTCGGCGCGCGCGTGGGCGTCGGCCCTCGACATCCGCTTCACGTGGATCAGGCTCGCGGCCACGTTCTCGATCGCGTCGAAGTGGCCGTACAGGTTGAAGCGCTGGAACACCATGCCGATCCCGGACCGGAACTTCGCCAGCTGCGGGTCGGACCACTCGTGGTACTTGCCGCCGCGCAGCTCGTAGCCGACTTGCTCGCCCCGCACCACGAGGCTGCCGGAGTCGATCGTCTCCAGCGCGTTGATCGTGCGCAGGAAGGTCGATTTACCGGATCCCGAGGGTCCGATGATGCAGCTGACCTCGCCGGGCCGCACCTCGAAGTCGACGCCCCGCAGCACCTCGTTCTCGCCGAACGACTTGCGCACTCCGCGCGCATCCACCAACAGCTCGCTCATCGCGCCGCCTCCTTCTCCGCCTTCTTGCCCCTGGGCAGGGTGATCGCTCCCGTGGCCGCGCGGATCAGCTGCTGGCTGAACCCCGGCCCGCGCACGAGCCGCACCCGATCCTCGCCGAAGCGCTTCTCGAGCAGCGACTGCAGGTAGGTGGCGATCGCTGTCATGAGCATGTACCAGAGGCTCGCCACGATGAGCAGCTCGATGATGAGGTTGTTCTGCTTGTAGATGCGGCTCGCGTTGGTCATGAGGTCGTTGCCCGCGACGACCACGATCAGCGAGGTGGTCTTGAGCATCGAGATGAACTCGTTGCCCGTCGGCGGGATGATGATGCGCAGCGCCTGCGGCAGCACGATGAGCCGCATGGTCTGGCGCTGCGTCATGCCGCCCGCGAGCGCGGCCTCGCGCTGGCCGCGGTCGACGGCCTGGATGCCGGCGCGCACCGTCTCGGCGAAGTATGCCGCGAGGTTGAGACCGAGGCCGAGCAGCGCCGCCACCGACCCGCTGATGAGCTGGTTCGTGTCCCAGCGCATGCCGATCTGGGTGAACGGCACCTGCAGGGTGATGTAGGGCAGCAGGAACGCCAGGTTGAACCAGAAGATGAGCTGCACGAGCACCGGGGTGCCGCGGAAGAACCAGATGTAGCCCTCCGCGATCCACCGCAGCACCGGGTTCTTCGACAGCTTCATCACCGCGAGCACCACACCGAGCACGAGGCCGAGGATCGTGGCCGCGATGCTCACCCAGATGGTGACAACCACGCCCTCGAGGATCCTCGGGGAGAAGAGGTACTCCCACACGCGGTTCCACCGGATGTTCTCGTTGAACACGACGATGGACATGGCCCAGAGCACGGCGGCGACCGCGACGGCCCCCACCACCCATCGGCTCACGTGCAGCCTGGGGGCGATCTCGACGGCCGCGCCGCCCGGCCCCAGGAAGGGTTCTTTTCGAGTGCCGCTCATCGCGGTGCTCCTCTCGGTTGCTACGTTCTCGTGTGCGGTGTCCGCGTCGGGGCTCAGGCGCCGCCGTTGATGGTGGCCTCTTCGACGGCCATGCCCTCGACGCTCCAGGCCTCGAGGATCTCGAGGTAGGTGCCGTTGTCGATGAGCTCCTGCAGCGCCGCCTGGATGGCCTTCGCGAGCTCCTCGTTGGAGTTGTCGACGCCGAGGCCCCACAGGCTCTCGCCGCCCTCGATCTCGATGGCATCCATCTTGTTCTCGGGGTCGGCCGCGCGAGCCGCGGCGACCGGGTAGTCACCGATGGTGGCGACGGCGCGGCCGCTCTGCACGGCGAGATTGGCCTCGGAATCGCCGCCGAAGGCGAGGATCTCGTAGGGCGCCTTGCCGTCGGCCTCGCACTCGGCCGAGAACTCCTCGGCGAGCAGCGCCGACGAGCCGGAGTCGACCACGGCGATGATCTTGCCGCAGAGATCGGAGGGCGTCTCGATCGACTCGGGGTTGCCGGTGGAGACGAGGAACGCATTGCCCGCGCTCACGTAGTTGATGAAGGTGGTGGTCTCGCGGCGCTCGGCGTTGTCGGTCATCGAGCTGGCGAGCACGTCGTAGCGCTTCGAGATGAGGCCCGGGATCATCGAGTTGAACTCCTGATCCTCGATCGTCATGGAGACGCCGAGGGTGCGCGAGATCGCGTGGCCGATGGCGGGGTCGACGCCGATGATGCCCTCGCCGTCGCTCGCCCACTCCTCCATGGGCGGGTAGCCGACCGAGGTGACCCAGCGCAGGCCCTTACCCTTGAACTCGTCGGGCAGCAGCGCGGCGGCCTCCGCGGAGGGCTCGATGCCCTCGATCACATCTTTGGCCTCTCCTCGTCGGGTACTGCCATGAACTCGACCTCGCCCGCGGCGTCGCCGCTGCCGGTGTCGCTGAGGGACTGCCCGCCGCAGGCGGTCAGCCCGAGCAGGGCGAAGCTCGCGACGATCGCTCCCGAGAGCTGCAGTGCTCGCGTGCTGTTCTTCATCTGGTTCTCCATTCGTGGGTTGGGGTGCGCACTTCCCCGTGCGCGGCGTGGATCCTGGTGCGGTGCAGCCGTTCAGTCGGCCCGGTAGACGACCCGGCCGCCGACGACGGTGGTGCGCACGGTGAGATCCGGGATCTCGTGGGGTTCGACCGCGAAGATGTCGCGGTCGAGCACGACGAAGTCGGCGAGGAGGCCCGGGGCGAGCCGACCGACACGATCGGCGAGGCCGGCGGCGCGGGCGCCGCCCTCGGTGAAGGCGCGCAGCGCGTCGAGCAGCGCGATCCGCTGTTCGGGCTCGCGCCCGCCGGGCGGCATGCCCTCGCGGTTCTGGCGGGTCACCGCGGCGTGCACCCCGTAGAGCGGGTTCGCCGGTTCGACCGGGGCGTCCGAGCCGAAGGCGACGAGCGCGCCCGAGTCGAGCAGCGATCGCCACGGGTAGTGCGCGATGTCGCGGTCTCCGAGCAGTTCGACGCTCAGCGGGAAGTCGCTCGTGCAGTGGATCGGCTGCTGGGAGGCGACGACGCCGAGCTCGGCGAAGCGGGGCACGTCCTGCCAGCGCAGGTGCTGGGCGTGCTCGACGCGATTGGTGAGGCCGGCGGCGGCCGTGAGTTCGCGGTGGCGCTCGTAGGCGTCGAGCACGAGGGTGTTGGCCCGGTCGCCGATCGCGTGGGTGGCGACGGCGATGCCGTGGCTCACGGCCCGCTCGACGAGTTCGCAGAGCTCGTCGAAGGGGATGACTTCGATGCCGTGGTTGCCGGGCTCTCCCGCGAAGTCCTCGTGCAGATGCGCGGTGTGGGATCCGAGCGCGCCGTCCGAGAAGAGTTTGACTGGACCGTCGGTGAGCCAGTCGTCGCCGCGGCCGGTGCGCCGGCCCTCGGCGATCGCGAGGTCGAGGTCGCCCATCGCGACCCCGACGTGCACGCGGATCGCGAGGCACCCGTCGGCCCGTAGTCGTTCGAGCCCGGCGCGCACGTCTTCGCCCTCGAAGTTGGTGATCTGGGTGATGCCGCAGGCGAGGAGCGTCTGCTGGGCCCGCGCGAGGAGGCGGTGCAGCTCGCCGACGAGCGCGGCCTCGGAGCGGTCGCGGATGTCGTCGCCCGCGGCCTCGAGCAGCAGGCCGGTCGGCTCCTGCGAGCCGGGTTCGCGCTCGATGCGGCCGCCGACCGGGTCGGGGGTGCCGGCGTCGATGCCGGCGACGCGCAGGCCGGCCGTGTTCGCCCAGACCGCGTGGCCGTCGACGCTCGGCAGGGACACGGGGCGGGAACCGAAGAGCGCGTCGAGCGCCTGGCGGGTCGGCATCTCGCCGGCGGGCCAGAGATTGCGGTCCCAGCGGCCGCCGAGCACCCATCCGTCGCCCGGGTGGGCGTCGGCCCAGGCTCGCAGCCGGTCGAGGGTCTCGCCGAGCGAGGCCGCGCCGCGGAGGTCGGGCGCCTCGAGCTCTCGGGCGAGGTTGCCGATGTGGAAGTGGGCGTCGTGGAAGCCCGGCAGCACGACGCCCCCGTCGAGTTCGACGGTCTCGGTGCCGGCGGGCGCGATTCCGCGCAGTTCGCCCTCGGAGCCGAGAGCGACGATGCGACCGTCCTCCACGAGCATCGCCTCGTGCACCGCGGTCTCGGACTCGAGCGAGCGGATCGCCCCGTGCAGGAACAGCGTGGAAACCATCAGTATCACTTACCCTCTCGCATCATCCTCGAAGCCCGTTCTAGCTCAGGCTAGGGCACGCAGGCCCGCGCCTTCCACTCCACCGCTGCGCGAATCGGCTACGCTGAGCATCAGCAGATCTTACGCTTTTTCCGCTTCTCGATGCCGGGAGTCGCCATGCTCAACCCCGTCCACCTGCGCACGCTGCTCGAGGTCGTGCGCCTCGGATCCTTCGCCGGCGCCGCGAACCGCCTCGGCTACACGCCCTCGGCGGTCTCCCAGCAGATGGCGGCGCTCGAGCACGATTCCGGGGTGCGGCTGTTCGAGCGCACCGCGCGCAGCGCCCGCCCCACGCAGGCCGCCGAGATCATGGCGCAGCACGCCGTCAACGTGCTCGCCGAGCTCGACGCCCTGCTGGAGGCCGCGGCCGGCGCCGGGCTCGACACGCGGGAGGAGCTGCGCCTGAGCATCTACGCGAGCCTCGCGCACCGGGTCTTCCCCGATCTGCTGACCGAGCAGCTCGTCGACGAGCCGCTGCTCGGGGTGCGCCTCACGATCCGCGATCCCTCCCCAGCCATCCAGGCGCTCCGCAACGGCGAGGAGGTCGACGTGTCGCTCGTCTACCAGGTCGGCGACAGCGGGCTGTCGTGGCCGGACTCGGTGCACCCCGAGTACCTCGGCGAGGATCGCTACCGCGTCGTGGTGCCCGAGAGCTGGGATCCGCACCGGCACGGCCCGGTGAGCGCGTCGCAGCTCGTCGGCCGCCCGTGGGTGCTGCACCATCCCGGATCGAGCGACATCGCCGAGATCGAGGGCGCGTTCTCGGCCCGCGAGCTGCGGCCGAGGGTCGTCGCCCGCTGCGACGACTTCTCGGTGTCGCTGAAGCTCATCGGCAGCGGCTACGCGGCGTCGTTCATGCCGGAGGTGGCGCTCGGCGAACTGCCAGCCGGCGTGCGCGTGCTCGACGTGCCCGAGATCGCGCTCTCGCGACGGGTGTGGGCGCTCGTCTCCCGGCGCGCCCCCCAGCAGCCCGTGCAGCGTCTACTGCGCCGGATGCGCGAGGCGATCACCCGAGACGGGGCGCCACTGGAGTGAGACCGGCCCTCTCGAGTGAGAGGCCGAGGTCGAGCGCCTCGCGCTCGGAGCGGGCCATGATCTGCAGGTCGCCGACCGCGAGGGCCGCGAGGTCGAGGGCCGAGGCGGGCACGGCGTAGAGGCCGAGCAGATCCCGGTAGTCCTCCTCGCGCTCGCCGACGCGCGGCAGGGGGATGCCGAGCACCGGGCTCACGACGGCGACCGCCCCGAGCCGGCCCCACTCGCCGAGCAGCCGCTCGCGCAGCGCGGCGAGCCGCTCGCGGCTCGCGCGATAGCGCTCGAGCGGGATCCCCTGCGTGCCGGCGAGCTTCGCGGCCACGTTCGGATCGTAGTCGCCCGCCAGACGCGGGTAGGTGGCCTGGTGCGCACGGGCGATCTCGGCGCGGAAGGCGGGCCAGAACGCCGCCTCGATCTCGTCGAGCGGCAACTCCACCCGCACCGTCTGCACGCCGAGCCCCTCGAGGATGCGCAGCGCGGCGGGGTCGGGATCGCCGCAGACGCCCACGCGGAGCGGCGCCCCGCTCCCGCCGCCCGCAGGGTCGTCCTGTCGACCGCCTGCCGCGCCCGCCCGCGCGAGCGGCCCGCCCGGGCTGCTCGCCCGCTCGGAGAGCGCGCGCCAGGCCTCGGCCACGAGGGAGACGCTCGCGGCCATCGGCCCGACGGTGTCGAACGACGGGCACAGCGGCTGCACCCCTGCGAGGTCGAGCGACCCGTTGCGGGGCCGGAGGCCGACGACGCCCGTGCAGGCCGCGGGGATGCGGATCGAGCCCGCCGTGTCGGTGCCGAGGGCGAGCTCGGCGATGCCCGCCGCGACCGCCGCCGCGCTGCCGCCCGAGGATCCGCCCGGGATCCGATCCGGGAACCGCGGGTTCGGCACCCGGCCGTGCCAGGGGTTGTCGCTGCTCACCCCGTACGCGAACTCGTGCAGGTTCACCTTTGCGACAGGCCGCGCGCCCGCGCTCGCGAGCGCGGCGACCGTCGGGGCGGTCGCGAGCGCGGGTTCGTGGCCGCAGATGCGGGATCCGCCCGTCGTCGGGGCGCCCGCGACGTCGATGTTGTCCTTCACCGCGAGGCGCAGGCCCCGCAGCGCGCCGTCCCCCGTCTCGGTCCCCGACAGCTCGGTGATCACGATGCCCGCAGGCGCAGCCGTTCCGTTCACGCGCACCACAGTAGCGGGTGCCCGATCGGAAACGGGAGTCGCAGGGGCCTGCGACGGTGCCGCCCTAGTCCGCGACGAGCGCGTTGAGCGCCCTGATGAGCAGGTGCAGGCTGCCGATCGCGCGCGGCTCGGGCACCAGGGTGACGCGCGGCAGCTCCGTCCGATCCCGATCGGCGAGCTCCTCCGGGGAGGCGTCCGCGAGCTCGATGCGGCCCTTCGCCAGCATGTGCGCGAAGCGCGCGTTCAGCTCGTCGAGCTGCGCCTCGTCGGGCGCCCGCCGCAGTCGCAGCACGAGGCGGTCGTACTGCACGGCCGGGGCGGTCTGCCCGCTCAGCACGGTCCGCCCGGCCTGCCCGGGCGGATCCGCCGCCGGGGCGGGTCTGGCCGGCGACGCGGGGGCCCCGCCCGCCTCCGAAGGATCCGGCTCGATCTCGACCCGCACCCGCGGCTCGCACGTATCGGCTCCGGCGCGATCCGGCACCCACCGCAGCGAGTCGTAGTTGCTCCAGAAGCCCGCGATCTCAGCCACGGCGGCCTCGACCGAGTCGGTGATGAGCACACGATCGAGATCGCCGGGCGACACCATGCCGTAGTCGGCGAGCTGCTCGCGCACGAACGCCTCGAAGCCCCGCCAGAACGTGCCCCCGGCCGGTCGAGCAGCACGATCGGCGTCGGCACGGCTTTGCCGGTCTGCTGCAGCGTCAGCAGCTC
The DNA here is from genome assembly GCF_004028235.1 of Leucobacter muris. Classification (NCBI taxonomy): domain Bacteria; kingdom Bacillati; phylum Actinomycetota; class Actinomycetes; order Micrococcales; family Microbacteriaceae; genus Leucobacter; species Leucobacter muris. The sequence continues at coordinate 2,350,096 of NZ_CP035037.1, forward strand.
GAACGTCTCGTCGAGCGTGCCGAACCCGCCTGGCAGGCACACGAAACCGCTCGACTCCTTGACCAGCATCAGCTTTCGGGTGAAGAAGTACTTCATCGCGACGTGGTTGCCGTCCTGACTGATCATGTCGTTCGGCTTCTCCTCGAAGGGCAGCCTGATCGAGACGCCGAGCGACCGGTCAGGCCCCGCGCCGCGAGCCGCGGCCTCCATGATCCCCGGCCCCGCCCCCGTGACGAGCATCCAGCCGAGCGCGGCGAGCCCCTGCGCGACGGCCTCGGCCTGCTCCCACAGCGGGTCGCCGGCGAGGATGCGAGCCGATCCGAAGATCGTGACCTTGGGCGTGCCCTCGTGCGCCGCGAAGATGCGGAAGGCGCTGCGCATCTCGGTCAGCGCCGCCGACGAGAGCTTCAGATTCGCGCGGCTCGTGCCGTCGCGGCCGAGGCCGAGGCTCGTGTCGACGAGCTGCGTGACGAGCTTGCGCTGCCCCCGCACCCCCGCCTCGTCGAGCAGCTCGGCGATCCGCCCCCGCAGCTCTTCGCGATCCTCTGCTCCTCGTTCACCGCTCATGCCTCGAGTCCACGAGGCGGGCGAACACACGACCGGGGTTGCGCCATCGTCGGAGAGGCGCGGTGGGTCGCGGGCTCAGGCGGTGACGACCTCGGGCGCGCCCGTGCCCGCCGTATGGCCCATCTCGTCGGCGATGCGGTTCGCCTCCTCGATGAGCGTGGCCACGATCTCGCTCTCGGGCACGGTCTTGATGACCTCGCCCTTCACGAAGATCTGCCCCTTGCCGTTGCCGCTCGCCACGCCCAGATCGGCCTCGCGGGCCTCGCCCGGGCCGTTCACGACGCAGCCCATCACGGCGACGCGCAGCGGCACGCTCATGCCCTCGAGACCCTTCGTGACCTGCTCGGCGAGGGTGTAGACGTCGACCTGAGCGCGGCCGCACGACGGGCAGGAGACGATCTCGAGCTTGCGCTCGCGCAGGTTGAGCGACTGCAGGATCTGCAGGCCCACCTTGACCTCCTCGACGGGGGGCGCCGAGAGCGAGACGCGGATCGTGTCGCCGATGCCCTCCGACAGCAGGATGCCGAACGCGGTCGCGCTCTTGATCGTGCCCTGGAACGCCGGTCCGGCCTCGGTGACGCCCAGGTGCAGCGGCCAGTCGCCCCGCTCGGCGAGCTGGCGGTAGGCCTTCACCATGACGATCGGATCGTTGTGCTTGACCGAGATCTTGAAGTCGTGGAAGTCGTGCTCCTCGAAGAGCGAGGCCTCCCAGACCGCGCTCTCGACGAGCGCCTCGGGTGTCGCCTTGCCGTACTTCTGCAGCAGACGGGGGTCGAGCGATCCGGCGTTCACGCCGATGCGGATCGAGACGCCAGCGGCCTTCGCCCGCTTCGCGATCTCGCCGACCTGATCGTCGAACTTGCGGATGTTGCCCGGGTTCACGCGCACCGCCGCGCAGCCGGCGTCGATCGCCGCGTAGACGTAGTTCGGCTGGAAGTGGATGTCGGCGATGACCGGGATCTGGCTCTTCATCGCGATGATCGGCAGCGCCTCGGCGTCGTCGCGCGACGGGCACGCGACACGCACGATGTCGCAGCCCGACGCCGTGAGCTCGGCGATCTGCTGCAGGGTCGCGTTGATGTCGGTGGTGGGCGTCGTGGTCATCGACTGCACCGAGACGGGGGCGTTGCCGCCCACCATCACCGAACCGACCTTGATCTGCCGGGTCTTGCGCCTGGGGGCGAGGATCTCGGGGACCTTCGGCATTCCTAGATTCACTGCTGCCACGGAGTCGAGTGTACCGCCGCCCGCTGTGCGCCGCCCGATGGCCCCCGGCGGATCGAACCGGCGCCCGCGGCGGCGCAGCGACCGAGCCCGAGCACGAGCCCGACCTCAGCCGAGCAGGCTCACCGGCTTCACGATGTCGGCGTACATGAGCAGCAGCGACATCGCACCCACCGCCACCACCACCACGAACGTGACCGGCACCATGCGCGCCGTGTCGACCGGCCCGGGATCGGGTTTGCGGCGGACGCGCGCGATGCCGCGCTTCGCCCCCTCGTAGAGGGCTCCCGCGACGTGGCCGCCGTCGAGCGGCATGAGCGGCACGAGGTTGAAGACGAACAGCGCCACGTTGAGCGAGCCGAGCAGGCCGATCACGCTCTGGGCGCGGGCCGCGACGGGCGCCTCGTCGAGGCTCACGATCTCGCCGGCGAGCCGCCCGACGCCCACGACGCTCATGGGGCCGTTGGGGTCGCGCTCCTCGGCGCCGAAGGCCGCGTTCCACGTGTCGACCATGCGCTGCGGCAGTCGCACGATCACACCGGCGACCTGCCGCACGTTCTCGCCCACGAACGCCGGCACCGCGGTGACCGGCTGGGGCACCGTCTCGGAGGCCGAGACCGCGCCGATCATGCCGACGGTCTCGGTGACGGGTTCGCCCGCGTCGTTCGTGACGGGTCGACCGGCATCGTCGAGCACGGCTCGGGCGTTCGGCTCGGGGGTCATCGTGAGCGTCTGCTCGGCCCCGTCGCGCTCGACGAGCACGCGCAGCGACTGCCCGGGCGAGCCCGCGACGATGCCGCGGAACTGCTCCCAGCTCTCGATCTCCTCGCCGTTCACGGCCACGATCCGGTCCCCGGGCAACATGCCCGCCGCCGCGGCGGGGGCGGCGGGATCGCCCTCGCCGCAGGTGGTCGCCGTGCTGCCCGCGGGCAGCAGGCACTCGCTGACGCTGCCGAGCGTGGTGGTGCTCTGCGGCACCCCGAAGCCGACGAGCACGATGCCGAAGAAGACGAAGGCGAGCACGAGGTTCATGAACGGGCCGCCGAGCATGATCACGATCTTCTTCCAGACCGGCAGCCGGTAGAAGGTGCGGTGCTCATCGCCCGCCTCGATCGTCTCGGCGCTCGCGATCCGGGCCTCCTCGACCATGCCCGCGATGCCGCCGCGGCCCTCGGCGGCGCCGGTGCCCTCGGGTTCGGCGCCGCTCTCGGCGTCGGCCTGGGCCTCGGCGGATCGCGAACCGCTCGCGGCGGTGGTGCCTGCGGAGCCGGGTCCGCCCGACTCGGTCGCAGCGGGGTCGGGATCGCCGATCCGCTCCACCTCGGCGATCACGTCGCCCGCCCGCGAGCGGTGGGCCGACGCGGGCCGCTCCTCGACGACCGTGTTGAGGAAGCCCGTGGTCGACTCCCGCGGCGCCTCCCCCGGCCTCTGGGGCGGGTACATGCCGATCATCGCGACGTAGCCGCCGAGCGGGATCACTTTGACGCCGTACTCGGTCTCGCCCTTCTTACGCGACCACAGCGTCTTGCCGAAGCCGACCATGTACTGCGTCACCTTCACGCCGAACAGCTTGGCGGGCAGCAGATGGCCGATCTCGTGCAGGCCGATCGAGACCGCGAGCCCGATGACCACGATCAGGATCCCGAGCACGTAGAGCAGCACCTCAATCACCCGCTCAGGCTACTGCTCGGCGCTGTGGACTCTCGGAGAGCCCGGCGCAGCGGATCAGCGCGAACCGCGGGCGGCGATCGTCTTCTGCGCGCGCTCGCGCGCCCACCGCTCGGCCTCGGCGAGCGATTCGAGTGTCAGGATGTCGGGCGCCGTGTGGGCCTCGAGCACGTCGCGCACCGTGTCGACGATGTCGAGGAAGCCGATGCGGCCGGCGTGGAAGGCTTCGACGGCCTCCTCGTTGGCGGCGTTGTAGACCGCTGGGAAGGTGCGCCGGGCGCGCCCCACCTCCTTCGCGAGGTCGACAGCGGGGAACGCTTCGGAGTCGAGCGGCTCGAACTCCCACGAGGTCGCGGCGGTCCAGTCGAGCGGCGGCACGGCGTGGGCGACGCGGTTCGGCCAGCTGAGGCCGAGCGCGATCGGCAGGCGCATGTCGGGCGGCGACGCCTGCGCGATGGTCGATCCGTCGATGAACTCGACCATGGAGTGCACGATCGACTGCGGGTGCACCACCACGTCGATGTCGCCGTAGGAGACCCCGAAGAGCAGATGCGCCTCGATCACCTCGAGGCCCTTGTTGACGAGCGTGGCCGAGTTGGTGGTGACCACGCGCCCCATGTTCCAGGTGGGGTGCGCGAGCGCCTGCTCGGGGGTGACGTCGCGCAGGCGCTCGCGGCTGCGGCCGCGAAACGGGCCGCCCGAGGCGGTGAGCACGAGCCGCCGCACCTCATCGCTGCTGCCGGAGCGCAGCGCCTGCGCGATCGCCGAGTGCTCGGAGTCGACCGGCACGATCTGTCCCGGCTTCGCGAGGCCCGTGACGAGGTCGCCGCCCACGATCAGCGACTCCTTGTTGGCGAGAGCGAGCGTGCGGCCCGCCTCGAGCGCCGCGATCGTCGGCCCGAGGCCGATGGAGCCGGTGATGCCGTTGAGCACCACATCGGCCGGCACGTCGCGGATCAGCTTCGCGGCATCGGCGGCGCCGAGCGCGGTGTGCTCGACGTTGAACTCCTCGGCCTGCTCGCGCACCCGTTCGGCCTGGCTGCCGGCCACGAGCCCGACGACCTGGAACTTGGAGGGGTTCTTGCGGACGACGTCGAGCGCCTGTTCGCCGATGGAACCGGTGGACCCGAGAATGACGATGCGCCTCATGGCACCCATTCTGTCAGCACGCCGTTGCCCGAGCCCATCGAGACGATCATGGACGCGAGCGGGGAGGCGACGCCGAAGCCCGGCCCCTGAGTGCGTCACAGGGGCCGGCTGCGGCGTTGCGGCTACTCGCTGTCGGCGTCGGCGTGCACCGTGCCGAGGATGTCGAGCACGAAGATCATCGTGTCGTCGGGCTGGTGACCCATCTGCTCGAGGCTCGCGGCGCCGTAGCCGCCGTCTTCTGCGGGCACCACCGAGATGATCTGCGATCCGACCTTCTGGCCGACGAGGGCGCGCGCGAAGCCGCCGATGACGCCGCCGGGGCCCTCCTTCGCGAGGAAATCGATCGGCTCGCCGCGGCTCCAGCTCGAGTCGAACTCCTCGCCCGTGCGCCAGATCACGCCGCGGTAGTTGACGTAGACGCGGTCGCCCTCCTGCACCTCTTCGCCGTCGCCCTCGATGAGGGTCGCGATCGACAGCTCGGACGGGGGCTCCGCACCCTCGGGCACGGTGATGGTGGGCGCGCCGTCGTCGGCGAGCACCACGCTCGGGAAGCCGGCGGGAGCCTGCTGCTCCTTGCCCTCGGCCTTCTTCAGCAGCTGATCGGGCTCGAGCGTGCCGGGCTCGCCGGCGGTCGCGTCCTCGCCCTCGGTGATCTCGCCGAACTCCATGACGACGACGATCGAGTCCTTCTCGGTGAGACCCTCGATGCCGCTCTCCTCGGCCTTCAGCTCGCCGAAGACGTCGGCGTAGGGCGCGACGAGAGCGACCTGCTCGCCTGGCGTCGCGCAGCGGATGCCCTCGTAAGCCCAAGGCATGAGCTGCTCCTCGACGAACGGCACCGCGCTCTCGGGGAACTGCTGCAGGCTGGCGCCGTCGGAGCCGTTGAACATCGACATCGCGACCGCGATGGTCTGCCCGCTCTTGACGACGTCCCCCTCGCCGTTCTCGAGCACCGAGCGCTCCATCTCGTCGGCCGAGACGGGCGTCTTCGAGGTGATCTCGAGGTCGGAGCCGACCCCGCCCTTCACCGCGATGGACTTGCTGGCCTCGCCGGCGGGCACGCAGGCCTCGCCCGACGCGTCCTTCCCGGTTCCGCCGCCCCCCCCCGTGCAGCCGGTCATGAGCAGTGCCCCGGCGACGGCCGCGGGCAGGAGAACGGAGGAGATTTTCACTGGTATCTGACTTCCTTACACGTGAACTTGCGACGGGGCCGAGCGGCCGCGGATCGTCCCCGAGTATTCCGCACCCGGCTGCCCGTCTCCTGGGAGAGGCGGCTCAGCGCCTCGACTTCGCCGGCAGCACCGCTCGGGCGGCGCTCACCGCGACCACCACGAGCAGCACCAGGGTGGCGAGGTCGCAGACGATGTACACGTAGTGCCACGGCGACTGCCCCGGATCCGCCCCCTGCAGCACGAGGTCGGTGCGCGCGTTGAGCGGCGGTCGCACCACGGTGAGCTTGAAGACGAAGACGAGCAGCAGCGCCATCCAGCTCCAGAGCCGGGCGCCGGCGATGCGGGTGGCCGCGGGCCAGAAGCACAGCAGCGTGTACACGAGCAGGATGGCCGCCTCCACGAGGTTGAGCACGGCGAAGACGAGGCGGCCGATGCCGAGACCGAGCGGGATCGTGATGCCGGGGGCCTGGAACTTCAGCGGAGCCTCGATGAACGAGATGGCCGCGACCATGCCGAACCACAGCACGGGCAGCACGAGCCGCCACAGCTCGGTCGAGATCCTGCGGCGCTCGGCCGCCTCCGTGCCCGCGTCGGGGCTCATGCCGATGCTCCTTCCGCTCGGGCCTCGAGCGCCGCGGCGTAGAGCTCGCGCGCCGAGAGGCCGGTGGCCTCGGCGACCGCTCGGGTCGCATCCTTGAGTCGTTCGCCCTCGACGACGCGCTGCTGCACCTCTGCGAGCGCGGCCTCGGCCGACACCGCGACCTCGGGGGCGCCCCCGACCACGACCACGATCTCGCCCCGCACACCCTCGGCGGCCCAGTCGGCGAGCTCGGCGAGCGAGCCTCGGCGCACCTCCTCGTGCAGCTTGGTGAGCTCGCGGCAGACCGCGGCCGGCCGACCGGGGCCGAAGGCCGCCGCGAGGTCGGCGAGCGAGGCCGCGAGACGGGTCGGCGCCTCGAAGAACACGAGCGTGCGGCGCTCGGCCGCGAGCGCCGAGAGCGCCCGGGATCGCTCTCCCGCCTTGCGCGGCAGGAAGCCCTCGAACGCGAAGCGGTCGGTCGGCAGCCCCGCGACGGCGAGCGCGGTGATGACGGCGCTCGGGCCGGGGATCGCGCTCACCTCGACGCCGTGCTCGGCCGCGAGCTGCACCACCCGGAACCCGGGGTCGGAGACCGTCGGCATGCCGGCGTCGCTCACCAGTACCACGTCCTCGCGGGCGGCCCGTTCGACGAGCGACGCCGCCTTCTCGTGCTCGTTGTGGTCGTGCAGCGCGAGCAGTTCGGGGCGGTTCTCGATGTCGAGCAGGCGCAGCAGCTGGGCGGTGTGCCGCGTGTCCTCCGCGGCGATCACCGTCGCAGCCTCGAGGGTCTCGCGGAGGCGCGGCGAGGCGTCCCCCAGATTGCCGATGGGGGTGGCCGCGAGCAGGATCATGCCTCCATGGTATGCCCGTCGCGCATTCCTCGCCCCTCGCGCCCGTCGCGGATCCCGCGCCCTCGTGAGGAGGAGACTCAGCGGGCACTGCCAGAATGTCGACCATGAGCGAAACGCCTCCTCAGGATCCCCAGCGCCCCCTCCCGCCGGCCAACCCGTTTACCGCGCCGCAGGCGGTCGAGGCCGACCGGGCGCCGAAGAAGGCGATGATCTGGATCGCCGCCGCCCTTGTGGCCCTGCTCTTCACCGGACTCATGGTCTGGTACACCACGGTGCAGCTGCGCGGCGGCGCGGCGGGCTCCGGCGGGCCGATCGCCGGACCCGTCGAGGAGCAGACCGACGACGACGGGGCAGAGAACGGATCGGGGTCGTCGGTCGAGTGGCCCGAGAACCTCGCGACCGGCGGGATCGTGTTCGTCGAGCAGGGCGGCGAGGTCGGCGTGCTGCCCTCCGACGCCCCCGTCGGCGACGCGGTGCCCGCGCCGGTCGACGCGGCCGGCATCGGTGCGCAGCACCACATCCGCGTCTACCTCGACTACCGCTGCCCCTTCTGCGCGTTCTTCGAGGAGGCCAGCGCCGACACCCTCGAGCAGGCGGTGCTGAACGGCGACACGGCCGTCGAGATCCACCCGCTCACCTTCCTCGACCGCGCCTCGGCCGACGGCTACTACTCCTCCCGCACGGCGGGCGCGATCGAGTGCCTCGCCGACACGCAGCCCGAGGCGGCATGGGCGGGGCACCAGGCCCTGCTCGATCAGAGCTTCCAGCCCGGCGAGGGCACGGCCGGGCACGACAACACCGCGATCCTCTCCGAGCTCGACCGCGCGACCGGCGGGCTGAACGACGCGGCCCGCTCGTGCATCGAGCAGGAGCGCTTCGTGCCCTTCGCCCAGGCGCTCAACGATTGGGTGTTCAGCACGCCGGTGCCCGGGGCTCAGGATCCCGCGCTCGAGGTGACCGGCACCCCGCTCGTCGTGGTCGACGGGGTGCCCTACTCGGGCGACCCGCGAGACGGCGCCGCCTTCCGCGCGTTCCTCGAGCAGCAGGGCGTCGAGCTCGGCTGATCCCGAACCCATCGGGCCGCGAGTGCAGGCGGAGAGGCGCCCCGACCGGGGTGCGCCCCTTCGAGGTGCACCCGGCCGAGGGGCACCCCGACCGCGGAATGCGCCCCGACCGCGCTGCTAGACTCGGTCGGCTATGCATGAGACCGACCGGCACGGCGCCCAGCAGCCCTCCTCCACCCTGACCTCGCGCACCGGGATGCTCTACTACCCGGTGGCGCTCGTGGCGCGGCTGCCGTTCGCGATGATGGTGATCGGCGTGCTCACCCTCGTCGTCTCGGCCCGCGGCTCCGTCGAGCTCGGCGGCCTGAACTCGGCGATGGTCGGGCTCGGCATCGCCTGCGTCGGACCGCTCATCGGAGCGGCCGCCGACCGCTTCGGGCAGCGCCCCACGCTGCTGCTCGCGGGAGCCGCCAACAGCGTGCTGCTCGGGGCGCTCGCCTGGGTGGCGTTCAGCCCGGCGCCCACCTGGGTGCTGTTCCTCACCTCGTTCGCGGTCGGCGCCACCGCACCCCAGATCTCCCCGATGTCGCGCTCGCGGCTCGTCACGATCATCTCGAACGAGCTGCCGAGGCAGCGTCGGCCCCGCCTGCTCTCGACGGTGCTCGCCTACGAGTCGGCCGCCGACGAGGTCATCTTCGTGTTCGGCCCCGTCGCGGTGGGCGCGCTCGCGACCACGCTCGGCGCGTGGGCCCCGATCGCGGGCGCCGCGATCCTCACCCTCTGCTTCGTCACCGCGTTCGCGATGCACCGCACCAGCGCGCCGGCGAAGACCGCGGAGGAGCGCGCCGCGACCCTCGCCCCCGCCTCGGAGCTGTGGCGGCCCGCCCTGCTCGTCACCGTCTTCGGTATCTTCACCGTCGGCCTGTTCTTCGGTTCGATGCTCACCGCACTCACCTCGTTCATGCAGGACCGCGGCGATGCCGAGAGCGCCGGCCTCGTCTACGGCGTGATGGGCATCGGATCCGCGATCTTCGCGATCGGGGTGGCGCTGCTGCCCGCGCGCTTCACGCTGCGGTCCCGGTGGCTGGTGTTCGCGCTCATGATCCTCGCCGGCACGGCCCTGCTGCAGACCGCGGACGACCTGCCGCGCATGCTGCTGAGCCTCGCGATGATGGGAATCGGGATCGGCCCGCTGCTCGTCACGCTCTACAGCTTCGGCGCACGGCGCAGCCCCGAGGGGCGCTCGGCGACCGTGATGACGATGCTCGGTTCGGGTCTGATGGTGGGCCAGTCTCTCGCGGCGGCCATCACGGGTGTGGTCTCCACCGACCTGGGCACGCGCGCGGCGCTCGTGCTGCCGCTCGTCTCGGCCGCCCTCGCGGTACTCGCCGGTGCGGCCAACTGGGCGCTCACACCGGCGGGGCGCGAGCCGGGCATCACCACGGGCCCGATCGACCTCGACTGAGCCGGTCGCGCGGAAGGTGCGGGCGGCGAGTCGGCTCGAGCGCCATCGGCCTCGGCGCGCTTCAGCTCTCGGCAGATCCGGGCTCCCGGCCGATGCGCGGCTTCGGCAGGTGCCAGCCGCGGGCGACCGAGGTGAGCCGCAGCACGATCGCCGCAGCACCGCCGACGAGCGACGCGAGGCCGTCGCTGCCGCCGAGGGCCATGATCGCGACGGCGAGCCCGGCGCCCACGAGCGCCGATACGGCGTAGAGCTCGCGCGTGAGCACGCCCGGCACCGTGTTGACGAGCACGTCGCGGATCACACCTCCGCCGATCGCGGTGATCGTGCCCACCAGAATCGCGGTGAGCGGGGTCTGCCCGGCGGCGAGCGCCGTCGCGGCCCCGTTCGCCGAGAAGAGCCCCAGGCCGAAGGCGTCGAACACCACCTCGAAGTGGCGGATGCGCGTGATCCCGGGATGGACGAAGAAGACCGCGAGCGACCCCACGAGGGCGACCGCGAGGTTCGGCCAGTGCGTGAACGAGACGGGCGGGTGCACACCGAGCAGCATGTCGCGCACGATGCCGCCTCCGACACCGGTGAACGATCCCACGACCACCACGCCGAGGATGTCGAGGCGGCGGCGCACGCCGACGAGCGCTCCGGAGATCGCGAAGGCGAGGATGCCCGACAGCTGCAGGATCTCGTAGACGACGGTGCTCACCACGGGGCGATTCTATCCGGCGTCTCGCCCTGACGCGGTTTCGCGGATCCGCACCGCTCCGGGCCGCGCCGGAATACGCGCGCGGGCGCGAGCGTTGTACCGGGCGGTTCCCCGGGCACCAGCTCGGGTGGAAGAATGGAGACCATGTCTGCCCTCACCCCCGCGGAGGTCGCCGAGCTGCGCGCGGCCTTCCCGTACTTCGCGCTGCAGGCCGAGGCCCCGCAGCCGCCCGCCTATCTCGACGCCGCTGCAACCTCGCAACGGCCGTCGAGCGTGCTCGACGCCGAACGGCGGTTCCTCGAAACCGCCAACGCCGCCGTGCACCGAGGCACGAGCGGGGCCGTGGGGGCCGCCACCGAGGCCTTCGAGGGGGCGCGGGAGGCGGTCGCCGGCTTCGTCGGCGCGGCCGCTCCCGAGCAGATCGTGTGGGCCGAGAACGCCACCGACGCGCTGAACATCGTGGCGCTCGGCATCGGCGAGGCGAGCGCGAACCCGGCACTTGGCGTGCCCGGCAGCGAGCGCTTCGCGCTGGGCCCGGGCGACGAGATCCTGGTCACCGAGGCCGAGCACCACGCCAACCTCATCCCGTGGCAGCGGCTCGCGGCCCGCACCGGCGCCGCCTTCCGCTACATCCCCGTGCGCGAGGACGGCACCTGGACGATCGACGACGCTCGCGAAGCCCTGAACGAGCGCACGCGGGTGTTCGCCTTCGCCCACATCTCCAACGTCACGGGCTACGTGGCCCCCGTCGCCGAGCTCGCGGAGCTCGCTCGCGGCGTCGGTGCGCTCACCGTGCTCGACGCGTGCCAGTCGGTGCCGCACATCCCCGTCGACCTCGACGCGCTCGGCGTCGACTTCGCGGCGTTCTCGGGCCACAAGATGCTCGGCCCCAACGGCATCGGCGTGCTCTACGGCCGCCCCGAGCTGCTCGCCGCGCTGCCGCCGTCGCGCACGGGCGGCTCGGCGATCACCCGCGTGACCATGGAGTCGGCCGAGTTCATGCCGCCGCCCATGCGTTTCGAGCCGGGCACGCAGCCCGTGTCCCAGGCCGTCGGCCTCGGCGCCGCGGTCGAGTTCCTCTCGGCCGTCGGCGTGGAGCGTGCCGCAGCGCGCGAGCACGAACTCGTGGAGCGCCTCGTCGCCGGCGTCGAGGCCACGCCCGGCGTGCGCCTGCTCGGCCCCTCCGATCCCGCGCAGCGCGTGGCGCTCGCCGCGGTCTCGGTCGACGGCCTGCACGCTCACGACGTCGGCCAGTTCCTCGACGAGCAGGGGGTGCTCGTGCGGGTGGGCCACCACTGCGCGCAGCCGCTGCACCGCGCCTTCGGCATCGCATCGTCGACCCGCGCGAGCGTGCACCTGACCACCACCGAGGACGAGATCGATCGTTTCCTCGACGCGCTCCGCGGCGCTCAGCGGTACTTCGGAGTGGAGGCGGCGGCGTGAGCGCGCTCGACGGACTGTACCAGGAGCTCATCCTCGATCATTCGAAGCGCCCGGTGGGCAAGGGCGCGCTCGACGCCCCGGAGGGCGCGCTCACCGCGTCGCACCACGAGTTCAATCCGAGCTGCGGCGACGAGATCGACCTCTCCATCGCGGTCGATCCCGAGAGCGGGCGCATCGAGAGCCTCGCCTGGAACGGCCAGGGCTGCTCGATCTCGATGGCGTCGGCCTCGATCCTTTCGCAGCTGGTGCGCGATGAGCATCTCACGCTCGAGGGTGCGCAGCAGCGCATCGCGGCGTTCCGAGAGATGATCCAGGCGCGCGGCGAGGGCGAGCCCGACGAGGAGCTGCTCGGCGACGCGGTCGCGCTGCAGGGCGTCGCGAAGTTCGTGATGCGGGTCAAGTGCGCCATGCTGGGGTGGGTCGCGCTCGAGGCCGATCTGCGCCAGGTCGAGGGGCAGCGGGCATGAGCACCGGCATCACGGTCGACAGCACGGTCTCGGAGATCGTCGCGGTGCTCGAGGCGCTCGAGGATCCGAAGGCCCGCGTCGTCAACGAGCGGCACGGCGACGATCACGGCGTCAACCTCACGCGGCTGCGCGAAGTCGCGAAGCCGCTGAAGAAGAACCAGGATCTGGCACTCGAGCTGTGGGCCACCGGGTACACGCCCGCCCGGCTCGTGGCCACGCTCATCGGCAGGCCGCGCGCGTTCACGCAGGCCCAGCTCGACTCCATGCTGCGAGAGGCATACATCCCCAAGGTGCACGGCTGGCTCGTCAACTACATCGTGAAGAAGAGCCCCCACGCCGAGGCGCTGCGCCTCGTCTGGCTCATCGACGACGACCCCGTGGTGGCGAGCGCCGGCTGGGAACTGACCGCGGAGCGTGTCATGAAGCAGCCCGAGGGCGTCGACGTCGAGATGCTGCTCGACGTGATCGAACTGGGCATGCGCGATGCGCCGCCGCGCCTGCAGTGGTCGATGAACTGGTGCCTCACGCAGATCGGCGTCTGCCACGAGCAGTACCGCGCACGGGCGATCGACATCGCCGAGCGCCTCGAAGTGCTCAAGGACTACCCCACGCCGCCCGGCTGCACGTCGCCGTACGCGCCGCTCGCGATCGCCGAGCTCGTGTCGCGCCGCGGGGTCTGACCGCGACGGCGCCGCGGGCGGAGCGCATCCCGACGGTCAGACCCTCGCGACGAGGCCGCTCTCGGCCGCGGCGAACCGATCCGCGACCTCGCGGATGATCGCCTGCATCGCCGCGCCCGCGTGCGTGGGCGCCATATCGGAGCGCCGCGCGATGCTGATCGTACGGGTGAGACCGTCGCCTGCGAGGGGCGTGACGCGCAGCTTGGGGCGATCCGCGGCCACCATCGCGGGAATCACCGCGATGCCGATGCCCCGCTCGGCGAAGCTCAGGGCGGCGTCCATCTCGGCGCCCTCGACCGCCACGAGCGGGGCCGCGCCCGCGCTGCGGAATGCGGCGTCCATCGTGACTCGCAGGTCGTAGTTCTCGGGGAACACGACCTGCGGCACCCGGCTCAGCTCGCCGAGGCCCACCGGCGCGGCGCCGGCGAACGGGTCGGGCTCGCTCGCCGCCGAGACGGCGACGAGGCGCTCGCTCAGGATCGGCTCCCGTTCGAGCACCGCTCGGGCCGCGCCCGACGAGACGCTCGTCACGATGAGCGCGAGGTCGAGCCCGCCCTCCATGAGCGCTGCGAGGAGGCTGCGCGATCCGCGCTCGAGGATCTCGATGTCGATGCCGGGGTGCCTGCCCCGGAACTCGGCGAGCACGTCGGCCACGAGGCTCGTGCACAGCGTGGGGGTCGCCCCGAGCCGGATCCTGCCCCGTCTGAGGCCGGCGAGCTCGGCCATCTCGCCGCGTGCGGTCTCGGCGTCGGCGAGCATGCGCCGCGCGAACGGCAGCAGACGCTCGCCCGCAGCGGTGAGGGCCACGTTGCCGCGCGCTCGGTGGAACAGCTCGACGCCGAGCTCGGTCTCGAGGCTCGCGATCTGACGGCTGAGGGAGGGCTGAGCGAGGTGGAGGTGCTCGGCGGCGCGCGTGAAGTGCCCGGTGCGGGCCACCTCGGCGAAGCCGCGGAGCTGTTCGAGATTCACACTTCATAGCCTATCCGCATCATAATGATCCAATCTATTCATTGGAGTAATCATCGGTGGGTGCCTAGCGTGGTCCGCATGAACACCATCGCAGCCACCACCGACACTCCCGGATCCACCCGCCCCGAGCGGCTCCTCTCGACCTCCGTGCTCGTCATCGGCACGGGCGGCGCGGGCCTGCGCGCGTCCATCGAGCTCGCCGAGCGCGGCGTGCAGGTGCTCGCCGTCGGCAAGCGCCGCGCCCACGACGCCCACACCACGCTCGCCGCGGGCGGCATCAACGCCGCCCTCGGCACCGTCGATCCCGAGGACAGCTGGCAGCAGCACGCCGCCGACACGCTGCGCGAATCCTACTTCCTCGCCGACCCCGCCATTGTCGAGGTCGTCACCCGCGGCGCGGCTCAGGGAATCGAGGAGCTCGAGCGCTGGGGCATGCCCTTCGCCCGCGAGGACGACGGCCGCATCAGCCAGCGCTTCTTCGGCGCGCACAAGTACCGCCGCACCTGCTACGCCGGCGACTACACCGGTCTCGAGATCCAGCGCACCCTCATGCGCCGCGCCGCCGAGCTGCGCGTGCCCATCGTCGACACGATCTACATCACCCGCCTGCTCGTCAGCGACGGGCGCATCTTCGGCGCCTACGGCTTCGACATCGTCGACGGCACCCCCGTCGTCATCCACGCCGACGCGGTGATCCTCGCCGCCGGCGGTCACACCCGCATCTGGCGCAACACCTCGTCGCGTCGCGACGAGAACACGGGCGACTCGTTCCGCCTCGCAGCCCTCGCCGGCGCGCGCATCCGCGACGCCGAGCTCGTGCAGTTCCACCCGTCGGGCATCCTCGAGCCGGCGGAGGCCGCCGGCACCCTCGTCTCCGAGGCGGCCCGCGGTGAGGGAGGCATTCTGCGCAACGCGCTCAGCGAGCGCTACATGGAGAAGTACGATCCCGAGCGCATGGAGCTCTCGACCCGCGACCGCGTCGCGCTCGCGAGCTACACCGAGATCGCCGAGGGGCGCGGCACGACGAACGGAGGCGTCTTCCTCGACGTCTCGCACCTGCCGCGCGAGCAGATCCTCTCCAAGCTGCCCCGGGTGTACCGCACCCTCATCGACCTGCAGATGCTCGACATCACCGAGCAGCCCATCGAGATCGCGCCCACCGCCCACTACTCCATGGGCGGCGTGTGGGTGCGCCCCGAGGATCACGGCACCGGCGTCGACGGGCTCTACGCCATCGGCGAGGCGTCGAGCGGGTTGCACGGCGCCAACCGCCTCGGCGGCAACTCCCTCATCGAGCTGCTCGTGTACGGGCGGATCACCGGCACCGACGCCGCCGAGTACGTCACCGGCCTCACCGAGATCACGCGCGATCCGACCGCCGTCGCCGAGGCGCGCGCCGAGATGCGGGCGCTGCTCACGGGCGACGGCACCGAGAGCCCGCGCCGTCTGCAGCGGGCGCTGCGCGATCTCATGACCGAGCACGCGGGTGTGGTGCGCAGCGAGGCGGGCCTGCGCGAGGGCCTCGAGAAGCTCGACGCCCTCGAGGAGCGCGTGGCGAAGGTCACCGCCCACCCCGACATCGCGGGATTCGACGATCTCGCGCACGCCTTCGACCTCTTCGGATCGATGCTGGCGGCCCGAGCGACCCTGGAGTGCGCCGTCGAGCGGCGCGAGACCCGCGGCTGCCACAACCGCTCCGACTTCCCCGAGCAGAGCGATGAGCTGCGCGGCAACTTCGTGTGGTCGCCGTCTGCCGGTGCGGTGTTCGAGCCGCTGCCCGAGGTTCCCGAGTCGTTCCGCGCACTCGCCTACGCCGACGCCGACGACTCGGTCGAGGGCAAGCTGGTCGAGTAGCCCGGCCCGATCACGGGCCTCCGCGGGCCGGGGTCGGTCCTGGCCCCGGTCGGGACCGGGGGTCGGGTCTGAGATCCGGGCCCGGGCTCGGGATCCGGATCACCGCACTTCGCTCACAGCCGGCCGATTCGAGTGAGTTCCACCCGAATCGGCCGGCTGCCTGTGCATAAGCCCGATTCGCGCGCCCGCCCCGCGCAGGATCGGATCATGACACCCTCCAGCACCCCCGACGATCAGCGCCGCGTACTGACCTGCCGCGGCACCGCAGACTTCCTCGCAGCTCTCCCCCACCTCGTCGGCTACACCGCCGACGACAGCATCTTCGTCGTGTTCTTCTCCGGTTCGCGAACGGGCCAGGCGATGCGCCTCGACCTGCCGCCCGACGAGACGCCCGGGCACACCGCTCCGCTGCTCGACTTCATCAGCGGCACGTTGCGCGGGCTCGACGGCGAGCGCGCCTCGCCGCCGGCCGTCGTCATCACCTGCACCCGAACCTTCGCCGAGTCCGACGGGCCGCCGTGGCGGTCGCTCGCGCGACGCATCGAGCGCCGTCTGAAACGAGACGGCGTCCGCCTGCGAGAGCTCTGCTGCCGAGCTCCCGACGGCTGGATCAGCTACCTCGACCCGACGGCTCCCAGGGGCGGGCGCCCGCTCAGCGAGATCGCAGAGAGCCCGATCGCGCTCGAAGCGGGTGCGAACGGCGAGGCTCCTCGCGATCTGGCCGAGCTCGGGGCGATCCCCGAACCGGCCCCCGAGCGTCGCGACGCGGTGCTCGCGGCACTCGCCGAGCTGCCCCCGTTCGAACCGGCGCACTTTCGTTCCCGCACGGCAGGGGCTTCGTCGGGCGGCGGGCGCGCCCCCGTGCCGGCCCGACGGGAGTTCGCCGCGGTGTCGGCCGAGCAGTGCACGCACCCCGCGCCGCCCGAAGCCTACGCCTGGATGCACGACACCGCGCGGGTCGTCGAGGCGCTGCGCGACGAACAGCGGCCCCTCGCCCCCGCCATGACGGCGCGCCTGATCCGCTGCGCGCAACTGCCCGACCGGTGGCTGCTGCTCGCCCTCGGGGTGCTCACGCGGCCGCTCTTCCCCGTCGAGCTCGCAGAAGATCTGGGGCCGGCGCAGTTCGTGGCGGTGCCCGTCGACCTCGACGCCGGGTCGGGGCCGTCCAGGCAGGCGGGCTGGACGCTGCGTCGGCTGCTCGCCCACCTCTCTCCCGAGTTCACCGACCAGCGGCGGCTGCCGCCGCTGCGCGAGCGCGTGATCGAGGCGGTATCGGTTACGCCCGACGAGTTGCGGCCGGCGCTGCTCGCCTTCAGCGCCTGGCTGTGGTGGTTGAGCGGCTCCCAGTCCGTGGCCGCGCAGCAGCTGGGCGAGGCGCTCGCCATCGATCCGCAGCACGAGCTCGCACGCATGACCGAGCGGCTCATCGCCGCGTCACCCGTCGCCCGCCCCCTTCCGAGCCCCGTCTCGAGCGCGGCATGATGGCGGGAGGCGCGACACCGGGCACGCGGGAGCTGCCGACGCGCGGGTCGATGCACGGGTCGATCCGCGGCTCGCAGCGCCAGTCGCAGTGCCGGTCAGCGCGAGTGGATCTCAGCACGCAGCACGCTCACCACGCGCTCGATGTCGGCGCTGTCGATGGCGCTCGCGAGGGTGAAGCGCACGGCCGTCTGCGCGAGCTCGGGCGCGAGCCCCATCGCGAGCAGCGCGGGCGACGGCTCATCCTTCCCCGCGGCGCAGGCCGATCCCGACGAGACCGCGAACCCCGCCGCGTCGAGCGCCACCAGCAGCGACTCGCCGCTCGCCGAGGCCATGACGAAGGAGGCGTGCCCCGGCAGCCGCTCGCTCGGATGCCCCGTGAGCCGCGCTCCCGGCACCTCGGCGAGCACACGCTCGACCAGTTCGTCGCGACTGCGCGCGAGCGCGAGGGCGCGGGTGCCGATCTCTCGGGCGGAGGCGGCGACGGCCGCCGCGAAACCGGCGATCGCCGCCACGTTCTCGGTGCCCGAGCGCCGGCCGCCCTCCTGCCCCCGCCGTGCAGCAGGGGTTCGAGCGGCAGATGGGCGCGCACGAGCAGGGCGCCGGCCCCCTGCGGGCCGCCGAACTTGTGCGAGGCCACCGTCATCGCGTCGACCCCGGAGCCTGGCCATGCGGTCGCGCCGAG
Source organism: Leucobacter muris (assembly GCF_004028235.1). Classification (NCBI taxonomy): domain Bacteria; kingdom Bacillati; phylum Actinomycetota; class Actinomycetes; order Micrococcales; family Microbacteriaceae; genus Leucobacter; species Leucobacter muris. The sequence goes on from NZ_CP035037.1 coordinate 2,368,053, forward strand.
GCCGCCGAACGACACGGGCAGCGAGGCCGCCGCCTGCACGGCATCGGTGTGCACGAGCGCCCCGCGCGACCCGGCCTCGGCTGCGATCTCGGGCATCGGCTGCACGGTTCCGACCTCGGCGTTCGCGAGGCCGACCGAGACCAGCGTCGTGTCGTCGCGCAGCGTCGCGGCGACGTCCGCAGGATCGACGCGCCCGTGCCGGTCCACGGGCAGCAGGCTCAGCTCGAAGCCGTGCACCCGTTCGAGGAAGCGGCAGCTCTCGAGCACCGAGGGGTGCTCGATCGGAGTGGTCACGAGGTGCCGACCGCGCGGCGCGGCGAGCGAGAGCCCGATGATCGCGAGGTTGTTGGCCTCGGTGCCGCCGCCGGTGAATACGAGTTCGCCTGGCCGCGCCCCGATCGCCGAGGCGATCGCGGCGCGCGCGGCCTCCACGGTCTGCTGCGCGCGGTATCCCGCCTGGTGCACGCTCGACGGGTTGGCGGGCCCCCCGTCAAGTGCCGCGACCACGGCCGCCCGCGCCTCGGGCCTGAGCGGCGCCGTCGCAGCCGCGTCGAGATAGCGCTGAGCGTGCTGCGCGGGGCTCGGCAGGCTCACGGCGCGTCCAGCCCCAGGTCGAGCGCGCGTGCGCCGTGCGTGAGCCGGCCCACCGAGATGACGTCGACGCCGGTCTCGGCGATCCCCGCGACGGTGTCGAGGTCGACGCCCCCGCTCGCCTCAGCGATCGCCCGGCCGTCGATGAGACGCACGCCCTCGACCAGCTCGGGGATCGAGAAGTTGTCGAGCAGGATGCCGGTCGGCGCGGCGTCGAGCACGGGCGGGATCTGCTCGAGACGGTCGACCTCCACCACGATCGAGGTGGTGTGGCCGGCGCGCTCCCGCAGTCGCCGCAGCGCGCTCGTGATCGACGCGTCGTCGACGGCTCCGAGGGCGGCGAGGTGGTTGTCCTTCACCATGATCGCGTCCGAGAGCCCGAAGCGGTGGTTCGATCCGCCGCCCGCCCGCACCGCGTGCTTCTCGAGCGCCCGCAGGCCCGGAGTGGTCTTCCGCGTATCGGCGATGCGGGCCTGCGTGTGGGCGACGGCGGCGGCGTACCGGGCGGTGAGTGTCGCGACGCCGCTCATCCGCTGGCAGAGGTTCAAGGCGACCCGCTCGCCGGTGAGCACCCCGCGGGCAGGGCCGGCGATGCGGGCGAGGGCCCGCCCGGCGGCGAACGCCTCGCCCTCGTCGGCGAGCGCCGTCACCTCGATGCGCGGGTCGAGCTGCCGGAAGGTCTCGACGATCAGCGGTCCGCCCGCGAAGACGCCGGACTCCCGGGCGACGAGGCGCGCATCGATCTCGGCGCTCGCCGGGATCGCGAGCTCGACGGTCAGGTCGCCCCACGGCGCGTCCTCTGCGAGCGCCGAACGTACGACGGATTCGATGATGTGTGGGGTCAGCACTGCACAAGGCTCCTCTGCCGATCAGGATCCGGGGAAGACTCGGGGGCGCTCGCGAAGGCGAACGCGAAGGCCCGGCGGCGGGCCTGCGCCGGGTCGGTGCGCGGCGCGTCGAGCCGCTGGTGGGCGCCGCGCGACTCGGTTCGCGCCTCCGCAGCGAGCGCGATCATCGCACGGAGGCTCGTGTCGGGGCCGCCGGTCGCGATCGCCCCCGGCCGTGCCTCGGCGACGAGCGCGCGCATGCCGGCTCCCTCGAGCACCCACGAACCGCGGGCCCTCGCGAAGCCCGCGGCGGCGTCTCCCGCCCGGCGGCCGAAGACCAGCCCCTCGAGCAGCGAGTTCGAAGCGAGGCGATTCGCCCCGTGCACGCCGGTCGCCGCCGTCTCTCCCGCGACGAACAGTCCCGGCACCGAGGTGCGGCCCCGCAGGTCGGAGGCGACGCCGCCCATCGTGTAGTGAGCCGCGGGCGAGACGGGCACGAGCTCTCGGCTCCAGTCGATGCCGTGCTCGGCGACCGCGGCGGTGATCCCGGGGAAGCGGCGGGCGAGCGATCCGGCTCCCCCCTCGCGCTCGACGCACCTCGCGTCGAGCCACAGCCGCGACTCCCCACGCTCCAGCATCGCCCGCTGCATCTCGCGCGACACCACATCGCGCGGCGCGAGCTCCGCGAGGGGATGCCGCCCCACCATGAAGCGCGCCCCCGAGCCGTCGCGCAGCACTGCGCCCGCACCGCGCACCGCTTCGGACACGAGCACGCCCGAGCCGTGCAGCACCGTGGGATGGAACTGCACGAACTCCAGGTCGGCGAGCACCGCGCCCGCCCGCGCCGCCAGCACCACTCCCTCGCCGCGCGAAGAGGTCGGATTGGTCGAGCGCTCGTAGAGCGCGGCGTACCCGCCCGTCGCGAGCACCACCGCATCCGCGCGACGATCCTCCAGCGCCTCACCGACGGTGCTCCGCAGCACCGCGCCGCGCACCGCACCCGCCTCGCTCAGCAGCTCGACGGCGACACGATCCTCCAGCAGCTCGATCCGCCCCGCAGCCGCCTCGACCAGCACGCGCGCCACGAGATGCTCGTGCAGCACTGCGCCGGTGCGATCGCCCCCGGCGTGCACGATGCGGGCACGGCCGTGCGCCCCCTCCAGCCCGAGGCGCGGCGCCCCCGACTCGGCGCGGTCCGCGTCGAAACCGCCCCGCAGCAGCGCTCGCACCGCTCGGGCGCCCTCGCCGGTCAGCACCTCCGCCGCCTCGGCGTCGACCAGCCCCGCCCCCGCCGCGACGGTGTCGGCGAAGTGCGCCGCCGGCGTATCGCCGAAACCGATCGCCGCGGCGATCCCGCCCTGCGCGAGGGCGGTGCTGCCGCCCGACGCGGCGCGCTCGGCCTCGTCGGCTCCGCCCAGGCGGCCGGGCACCACGAGCGTCGTCGCCGCCCCGGCCCGAGCCGCGGCGAGTGCGCACGAGAGCCCCGCGACCCCCGAGCCGATGACGAGGATCACGGGCGGGCCGCGAGCATCCGCTCGAGGGCGACCCGGGAGTCGCCCGCCACGTCGTCGGAGACCCGGATGCGGTTCGGCGCAGAGCCGTCGAGCAGCGACTCGAGCGTCCAGGCGAGGTATGCCGGGTGGATGCGGTACATCGTGGAGCAGGGGCACACGACGGGGTCGAGGCAGAACACCGTGAGCTCGGGGTGCTGCTCCTGCAGACGATTGACGAGGTTGATCTCGGTGCCGACCGCGATCACGTCGCCGGGCGCCGCCGCCTCGATCTCCCTGCGGATGTACTCGGTCGATCCCGCACCGTCCGCGGCCTCCACGACCGCGGCCGGGCACTCCGGGTGCACGATCACGCGCACGCCCGGGTACTCGGCGCGCGCGCTCGATCTGCTGCACGGTGAAGCGCTTGTGCACCGAGCAGAACCCGTTCCAGAGGATCACGCGAGCGTCGCGCAACTGCTCGACCGTGTTGCCGCCGAGCGGGAGGTGGGGCCGCCACAGCGGCATCAGCTCTTCGGAGATGCCCATCGCCTTCGCGGTGTTGCGGCCGAGGTGCTGATCCGGGAAGAACACGACGCGCTGACCGCGCTCGAACGCCCACTCCAGCACCGTTCGGGCGTTCGACGAGGTGCAGACGATGCCCCCGTTGCGCCCGCAGAACGCTTTGATCGCCGCCGACGAGTTCATGTAGGTCACCGGGATCACCCCTCGCTTCGCTCCGGGGGCTGACGCTGTGACGGCACCAGTCGAAGATTCGAACGCTGCGTCTTCTCGGTCTTCGCCTGCGGGGTGCAGACCGTTCTCGCTCTCGGCGCGCAGCGCGCCCGTCAGCTCCTCCCAGCAGCGTTCGACCTGCTCGATCGTCGCCATGTCGGCCATGGAGCAGCCCGCGGCGAGGTTCGGCAGCACGACCGCCTGCGACGGCCCGGAGAGGATGTCGGCGGTCTCGGCCATGAAGTGCACGCCGCAGAACACGAAGGCCTCGGCCTCGGGGTGCGCCTTCGCGGCCTGCGCCAGCATGAAGGAGTCGCCCACGAAGTCGGCGTGCTGCACGATCTCGTCGCGCTGGTAGAAGTGGCCGAGGATCTGCACGCGGTCGCCGAGCCGCTGCTTGGCGGCGACGATCCAGTCGTGCAGCTGCTCGTCGGAGGCGTCGGTGTACCGCGAGGGCAGCGGGCCCTGGCGCGGGGCGTCGCCCGGGATCGCGTCCGGCGCCGAAGCGCCCGGACCGTAGCCCGCGGAGCGGTCGATCGCCCAGGGGTCGCTGGCGAGACCGGAATCGCAGCTCGAGACGCCGGTCGCCCGCAGCGCGATGGGCCGACGATGCGACGCCGGGCCGCTCGCGGGCTTCTGCGGAGGTCGCGCGGCGCTCTCGCGCTCGGCGGCCGCTCGGATGAGTTCGTGCACGCTCGTCATGGTGTGCTCCTCGGTGTCGGGTCTTGGGGTTCGGCCGTCTCCCGTGACCGGGCTGCGGCACGGGTCGGCTGGTCGGGGCGGCCGGGAGGCGCCGTGAGCGGCTCGTCCCGAAAGCGGTAGAGGCGGGCGGGCCGGTGCCGAGCGCCGGTCTCGACCTCGCCGGTGTCGACGAGGTTGCCCTGCGCGAGGGCCTGGCGCCTGAAGTTCGCCGGGTCGACGGTCTCGCCGAGCACGGCCTCGGTCACGGCGCGCAGCCGTCCGAGGGTGAAGACGGGCCCGAGGAATCGGTGCGCGACCGCCTCGTACTCGGTCTTGGAGCGCAGGCGCGCGAGCGCGTAGGCGACGATCTCGGCGTGGTCGAAGGCCAGCTCGGGCAGCCGGTCGGCCGAGAACCAGACCACGTTCGGGTCGGGGTCGCCGGGCGGTGTCCGCCGATCCGTGCGGGCCTCGCCGGTGCGCCCGGCCTCGGCCTCGGGGGCCGCACCGGGTGCGCCGCTCGTCGTCTCGCCTGGATCCGGGTCGTCCCAGCGCCGGGGGCGCTCGGGATCCCTGCGCGGGTCGACCGCCTCGCCGGATGCGGGAGCCGTCGGCGCGAGCAGGTCGCGCTCCCCGTACAGCGCCCAGTAGGCGATGGTGACGAGCCGCTGTGCTTCCGCGGAGCGCTCGACGCCGCCGAAGGAGTAGAGCTGCTCGAGATACCCGGGATCCCGCAGCACGGCCGCGCGCAGGGTGCGCAGCGCGGTGTCCGAGAGGGTCTCGTCCCACTGGGTGGGGCCGCCGGGCAGCGCCCAGCACCCCAGGAACGGCGCCCGGGTGCGGCGCACGAGGGGCAGCCAGAGCGTGATGGCGGCGTCGGCCCCGCCGGTGCGCCCCTGCTGATCGCCGATGAGGGCGTCCTCCGGCGGTCGCAGCGCGAAGGCGACCGTCGAGACCGCCACCGCCGGAGGCAGGGTGCGTCGCTCGCTCACACTCGCGTTCTCGTACGGCACGGTTCTCCTCGTCGGGGCGGCAGCGGGTTCGCACCCGGTTCCGCCAACTTATAGTCACAATGACTATAAGTCAATTCGCTCCCAGCGCAATCCCACCCAGGACACAAGAAGGTCACGAAGCTGTCGCAATGCCGGTATCTGGGATAGGCTCGCCGCAAGACCAGTAATGCCGAACGTTGGAGCACTCCAGACACGTTTTATCGCTGCGGCCCGCCGCAGCACGCACCACCAGTCTCCACGTCGGCGCCGTCGCCGTGGCACCCGGGTCGCATCACGCGGCCAGCAACACACGAAGGAAACACACTATGGCCATCGGCACCGTGAAATGGTTCAACTCCGAAAAGGGCTTCGGCTTCATCACCCCCGACGACGGAGCTTCCGACGTCTTCGCGCACTTCAGCGCGATCCAGGGCAACGGCCGTCGCGACCTCTTCGAGAACCAGCGCGTCGAGTTCGACGTCGAGCAGGGCCCCAAGGGTCTGCAGGCGAGCAACATCCGCGCGCTCTAAGCACAGCGCGACACCCGGCGGGGGTGCGGGGCTTCGGCCCCGCACCCCCGCTGCTGTTTCGGCCGACCCCGAACCCGGGATCCGACACCCCGCTGCCCGGCGCGCCCGTCAACCTGCCACCCGCGCGGCGCTCAGCCCGCCACCCGCCGCGGCATTCAGTCCGCGACCCGGTAGCGCAGATAGACCGTGCCGTTGTCGAAGCCGCGCTGCTCGAGCAGCCGCAGTTCGCAGCGAACCCCCTCAGGGAAGAATCGCTTGCCTCCGCCCACCACGACCGGGGTCACGAACAGCCCGATCTCGTCGACGAGGCCCGCCCGCAGCGCCTGGGCGGCGAGCATCGGCCCGTCGATCGTGAGGTCGTGGTCGAGGTTCAGCTTCAGTTCCCGGATCTCGTCGGGATCGAAGGATCGGCGCAGCGTCGTGCGCGCGCTGCGGGGCTCGTGGAGGCTCGTGGAGAAGACGATCTTGTCGCACGACCGCCACAGTCGCGCATAGTCGGCGATCCCCGCGGGCAGCTCCTCGTCGAGACCCGCGGTCTCCCAGTAGACCATCGTGTCGTACATGCGCCGCCCGTAGAGATAGGTGCCGACCGACCGGGTGCTCTCGGCGACGAACTCGTGCAGTTCCTCGCTCGCGACTCCCCAGTCGAAGGCGCCGTGCGCATCGGCGACGTAGCCGTCGGCCGTCACGATCATCGAGTAGATCAGTGCACCCATCAGCGTCTCCTTCGCTCGCCGCGCGCGGTCACGACTCCAGTATCGCCCCGCGGCGCGCCCGCCCGGCTGCGCGGATCCTCCGAACCGGCTCCGCCTGGCGCGGGCCTCGCGGGAGCGAACCGGCGCGGGCGCCCCTTTTGTGCATTCGCCACACCCGGCTCGACAGTGCTTCGGACGCCGCACTACATTCGGGGCACCGCGTCCGAATCGAAACTGGGGATCCATGTCAACGTCGACCTACCCGCACCTCTTCGCGCCCCTCGACCTGGGCTTCGTCACGCTGCCCAACCGCGTGCTCATGGGATCGATGCACCTCGGCCTCGAGGAGGCGCCCGACGGGGCCCAGCGCCTCGCCGCGTTCTACCGTGAGCGAGCCCGCGGCGGGGCCGCACTCATCGTGACGGGCGGCATCGCCCCCAATGCCGCGGGGCGGCTCACCCCGGGCGCCGCGACGCTCGAGCATGAGGAGCAGCTGCCCCACCACCGCACCGTCACCGACGCCGTGCACGAGGAGGGAGGCAGGATCGCGCTGCAGATCCTGCACGCCGGCCGCTACGGCGCGCACCCCGACATCGTCGCCCCCAGCCCGATCCAGGCCCCCATCTCGCCGCTCACCCCGCGCGAGCTCGACGACGCCGAGATCGAGCGCACCATCGACGACTTCGCCCGCACGGCCCGCCTGGCCCGGCTCGCCGGGTACGACGGGGTCGAGATCATGGGCTCCGAGAGTTACCTCATCAACCAGTTCACGGCCCGGCGCACCAACCATCGCGAAGACCGCTGGGGCGGTTCCCTCGACAACCGCCTGCGGTTCCCCGTCGAGATCGTGCGGCGGGTGCGCGAGGCCGTGGGCGAGCGCTTCATCGTGATCTACCGGCTCTCGATGCTCGAGCTCGTGCCCGAAGGAGCCACCCTCGACGAGGCGACGGAGCTGGCGAGACGCGTCGAGGCGGCGGGCGCGACCATGATCAACTCCGGCATCGGCTGGCACGAGGCGCGAGTGCCCACGATCGCGAGCTCGGTGCCGCGGGCGGCCTTCGCCTGGGTGACGCAGCGCTTCGCGAGCGCCGTGTCGATCCCGCTCATCACCACCAACCGCATCAACAGCCCTCGCACGGCCGAGCGGCTGTTGGCCGAGGGCGGCGCCGACATGGTCTCGCTCGCCCGCCCGTTCCTCGCCGATCCCAAGTTCGTGAGCAAGGCCGCGGCGGGCGCGCCCGAGCGCATCAACACCTGCATCGCCTGCAACCAGGCGTGCCTCGACCACACCTTCTCGGGCCGGCCGGCGTCGTGCCTCGTGAACCCGCGGGCCGGCAACGAGACCGAGCTGATCATCGCGCCCGCCATCACCCGGAAGCGCATCGCGGTCGTCGGCGCGGGACCGGCCGGGCTCGCCTGCGCGACCACGGCGGCGTCGCGCGGCCACGAGGTCACCCTGTTCGAGGCCGCGGATCGCATCGGCGGGCAGCTGAACGTGGCGCTGCAGGTGCCCGGCAAGAGCGAGTTCCGCGAGACGCTGCGCTACTTCGGGGTGCGCATCGAGGAGACCGGGGTCGAGCTGCGGCTCGGGCACCGGGTCACCGCCGAGGAGCTCGCGGCGCACGACTTCGACGAGGTCGTCGTGGCCACGGGGGTCGTGCCGCGCCGCCCCGAGATCCCGGGCCTCGACCACCCGAGTGTGCTCGGATATCTCGACGTGCTGCGCGAGAAGGCGCCCGTGGGCGATCGCGTCGCGATCCTCGGCGCCGGCGGCATCGGCTTCGACGTCGCCGAGTACCTGACGGCGCCCGCCGACGATCCGGGCTGGAGCGACGCCGCGGCGCAGGATCCCGCCGCCCTCGACGCCTTCCTCGAGCACTGGGGCGTCGACCGCGACTACGCGCGAGCCGGCGGTCTGCGGACCCCGGTCGAGGAGCGGCCCGCCCGCAGCGTGGTGATGCTGCAGCGCAAGGCCGGCAAGCTCGGGGCCGGCCTCGGCAAGACCACCGGCTGGATCCATCGCACCGAACTCGCCCGCCGCGGCGTGCGCATGGTGCCGGGCGCCGAGTACCTCGGCATCGACGACGCGGGCCTGCGGGTGCGGGTGCCCCACGGCGAGGCCGCGCCGGGCGCGCCCGAGAGCGGGGCCGCCGAGGAGCGCACGATCGCGGTCGACACGATCGTGCTGTGCACGGGGCAGGAGCCCGCGCGGGAGCTGCACGGCGAACTCGCGCGGCTCGGGATCGACGCGCACCTCATCGGGGGCGCCGACATGGCGGGCGAGCTCGACGCGAAGCGCGCGATCGCGCAGGGCACCAGGGTCGCCGCCGCGCTGTAGGGCGAGGCCTCCCTGGCGCGTCGCCCGGGGCGCCTCCCCCGCACCGCGCCCGCAGCCCGGGCCCTTTCCCCCATTCTTGCTTCTCCCTTCCCTTCCCCTTCCGCTTCCCGGCCGCGAATGGTCGAAAAGCGCGCCCGCAGCGGCGAGAGGCAGCACTTATCGACCACTCGACAGCGTCAGCGTCAGCGTCACCCCCACCAGCGCCACCCCACCAGCGTCACCCCACCAGCGCCACCCCACCAGCAGCGTCCCGCCAGGAGCCCCTACCAGCGCACCTCCGATCGCGCCGGGGCGAGCCGTCAGCCGCGAGGCTCGAGCACGGCTCGCGCGGTCGCGAGCGCGTCGAGCAGCATGAGATCGAGGCGGTTGCGCCCCGCACCCCGGTCGGCCCAGCGCCACACCGCGGAGACGAGCGCGGCCGCGTACCCGGCTCCCGCCACGCAGGCGCGCACGGCTTCGACGCCGTCGCGTTCGAGCCGAGCCGCAATCGCGGTGCCGATGCGCAGCTGGCGCGCGGCGCGGCCGGCCTCGAGTTCGGGCTCGACCCCCATCGTGCGGGCGTCGACGATGGCGAGGGCGAGCGTGTCGGGGGTGTCGCCGAGGGCGAAGACCGCGAGGGCGTCGGCGAGGGGCGGCGCGGGATCGGCGAGTGCGTCGAGCAGCGCGTCGACGCGGCGGTCGAAGCCGAACCACAGGATCTCAGATTTGCCCGCGAAGTAGTTGAAGAAGCTCGACCGACTCACCCCGGCCCTGCGGGCGATCTCGGTGATGGAGGTCGCCTCGTACCCCTGTTCGAGGAACAGCTCGCACGCCGCGTCGGCGAGCACCTCGCGGGAGGAGGCGGGCGGGCGCCCGCGCGTGGGAGAGCTCATGCCAATACCCTACTCAGCCGGCCGGCTCCCGCTTCGGCCGCGGGGCAGGACGCAGCGCGCGTCGTGCGCGTGAGACGGGACCCGGTGCATGCGGTGTGCGCTAGTATCGATTTGTTGAACCGGATCTAATAAATCCTGAGGATTCGAATCCGACCCCTCTCCAGCCCCGACCCGAGGAGCTTCACGCACCCATGTCCCGACACTCCGCCCGCCCGCTCTCGCTGATCGCGCTCGCCGCGGCCGGCGCCCTCGCCCTCAGCTCGTGCAGCGCCGACGCCGGCGACGCCGCCCCGCAGGAGGGCGGCACGCTGATCTATGCGACCGGCGACGCCGAGCCGACCTGCCTCGATCCCCACGTGGGCGGCAACTACCCGCAGGCCCTCATCTCGACCCAGTACCTCGAGCCCTTGGTAGGCCGCGACGCGAGCGGCCAGATCCAGCCGTGGCTCGCGACCGAGTGGCAGCCGAGCGACGACGGCCTCACCTGGGACTTCACGCTGCAGGAGGGCGTGACCTTCACCGACGGCACTCCGCTCGACGCCGCCGCGGTCAAGGCGAACATCGAGCACCTGCAGGATCCGGACACGCAGTCCTCCACCGGCTACCTCGCCGTGCAGAAGATCGCCGAGATCGAGGTCGTCGACGACACGCACGTGCGCTTCCACCTTTCCTCCCCCGACTCGGCCCTGCTCGAGTCGCTGAGCCAGCAGTGGACCGCGATCCAGTCGCCCGCCGGCATCGAGCGCGGCATGGAGGAGAACTGCCAGGCCCCGATCGGCACCGGCCCGTTCATCGTCGAGGGCTGGACGCCGCAGCAGCAGGTCGACCTGGTGCGCAACGACGACTACCGCACCCCCGGTCCCGAGGCCGACCACGAGGGCCCCGCGCACCTCGAGCGCATCGAGTGGCGCTTCATCCCCGATGCGGCGACCCGCAATGCGGCGCTCACCTCGGGTGAGGTGCACGTCATCGACAACCCGCTTCCCGCCGACATCGTCGCGGCCGAGAACGGTGGCGACGGCATCGAGCACATCGACGCCCCCCGTCCGGGCGCCGTCAACCGCATCGAGCTGAACTCGGGTCAGGCGCCGTTCGACGACGCCCGCGTGCGCGAGGCGTTCATCCGCGTCGCCGATCCGAACCCCGGGGTCGAGTCCCTGTTCCGGGGCGTCGCGACGCGCTCGTACTCGCCGCTCTCGAGCACCGAGCCGACCGCGGCCGGCGACGAGTCGCTGTTCGAGACCGACCCCGATGCCGCGAACGCGCTGCTCGACGAGGCGGGCTGGACCGAGAAGGGCGACGACGGGGTGCGCGTGAAGAACGGCGAGCGCCTCGACGTGCGCTTCCCGGTCAGCACCAACCAGTCGACCGCCGCCGAGCAGTCGCTCTTCGAGCAGATCCAGGCGAACGCGGCGGTCGTCGGCTTCGACGTGATCCTCGAACCGGTCGACCTCAGCAGCTGGTACGGCGCGCTCGCCGCGCACGAGTACGAGGCCGTCAGCGCCCCCTACACCAAGGTCGGCCCCGACGTGCTGCGCGTCCTGTACCACTCCGACGGCACCATCCCGGCGCCGTCGGGCTACTTCGCCAACAACGCGCAGCTCAAGGATCCCGAGCTCGACGCGATCCTCGAGCAGGCCTCGGCCACCCTCGACGAGGCGCAGCGTACGAAGCTCTACGCCGAGGCGCAGCAGCGCATTCTCGAGAGCTACACCGTGCTGCCGCTCTACGACCAGCAGAATCACTTCCTGGTGAACGGCGTCGAGGGCGTGACCACCCTCGGCACGGTGGCCACCCCCACGTTCGTCAACGCACGGATCGCCTGAGCGGCGACCGGCAGAATAGGCGTATCCGAGTGCGAGGCGTTCGCCCCGATGGGCCGACCCGCAGCGGCGTCCCGTGCCCGACCGGCGCGGGACGCCGCTCCGCGGATCGGCGCGCCGGGGGGGCGAGCCGCGCGCACCGCTTCGACCGAGGGGCAGCAGTTCACGTGAGAGCCAGAGGGATCGCGCGCGCGTTCGCGACGCGGATCGGTGCAGCCCTGCTCGTGGTCTGGTTGACCGCCACCGTCGTGTTCTTCGCGCTGCGACTCTCGGGCGACCCGCTCGAGGCGATCATGGGCGGACCGGGATCGCAGGCCGGTGCCGAGGCGACGGACCGGGCGAGAGAGGCCTACGGGCTCGACCGGCCCCTCGTCGTGCAGTACCTCGCGCAGCTGTGGAACACGGCGACGCTGCAGTTCGGCGACTCCTACTCCCGGAAACAGCCGGTGGCCGAGCTACTCGCCGCGAACCTGCCGCCCACGCTCGTGATCGCGACGCTCGCGCTGCTGCTCGCCTGGGTGCTCGTGGTGCTCGGCGCGCTCGTCGTCGCGGTCGCGGGCCGCGGCCGCGTCGGCCGCGCGATCCGTTCGGCGCTGGCCGGCCTCGAGACGGTGGCCTCGGTCGCCCCGCAGTTCTTCGTGGGAGCCGTGCTGATCCTCGTCTTCGCGAGCGGCCTCGGCCTGCTGCCCGCGACGAGCGGATCGTCGCCCACCGGCCTCGTGCTGCCCGTCGTGACGCTCGCCGTGCCGATCGCGGGCTATCTCGCGCACGTGCTGCAGGGATCCCTCGTCGAGGCCGATGACGCCCCGTTCGCCGTGACGGCCCGCTCGCGGGGGGCGTCGGAGGCGCGGGTGCTGTTCAGCCACACGCTGCGCCACGCCGCGCTGCCCGCGCTCGCGCTGTCGGGGTGGGCGTACGGCTCGCTGCTGAGCGGAGCCGTAGTGGTGGAGGCGCTCTTCGCCCGGCAGGGCATCGGGCGCATGCTGCTCGAGGCGGCGACGGTGCGCGACGTGCCGGTGGTGATCGGGGCGGTCGTGGTGATCGCACTGCTGTACGTGGCGATCATGCTGCTCTCGGATCTGCTCGAGCACCTGGTCGATCCGCGGCTGCGCCGCCGAGGGGTGATCCCCGCATGAGTGCTCGGCGATTCGGAGGACGCGAGGGCGGGGTCGTGCTCGGCCTGCGCCTCGGATGGTCGGGATGGATCAGCACGGCGATCCTGCTGCTCGCCCTCGTCGCGGTCTGCGCACCGCGATTGCTCGCCCCCGGCGACCCGCTCGCGGTGCACCCGGCCGACGGCTTCCAGCCGCCCTCGGCAGCGCACCTCTTCGGCACCGACGAGTCGGGCCGCGATCTCTTCACCCGCGTCGTGCACGGCGCCGCCGCGTCGGTGGGCATCGGCCTCGCGGCGACCGGCATCGGCATCGGCGTCGGGGCGGCGCTCGGCTTCGCCGCCGGGCTCGGCCCGCGCTGGCTCGACGGTTCGCTCGGCCGCGTCTTCGAGGTGCTGTTCGCGCTGCCCACGCTCGTGATGGCGCTGCTGTTCATCTCGGTGATGGGATCCGGCCCCACCGCGTCGATCCTCGCGATCGGCCTCGCCACGATCCCCGGCTACGCGCGCATGCTGCGCGCTCGTGTGCGCGGCATCGCGGCCAGCGGCTACGTGGAGTGGGCCCGACTCGACGAGGTGGGCCCGGCGCGGGTATTCGTGCGGCACATCGCGCCGAACTCGCTGTGGCCGCTGGCCTCGGCCGCGACGCTCGGGATCGGCCAGGCCATCGTCTGGGTGTCGGCGCTCGGCTTCCTCGGTCTCGGGGCCCTGTCTCCCTCGCCCGAGTGGGGGGCGATGCTGAACGCGGGGCGCGTGTACCTCACGACGGCCTGGTGGATGACGGTGTGCCCGGGCCTCGCGATCGTGCTGGTCGCGGGGGCGCTCACGGTGCTGGGGCGACGATTGGGGAATGCTCGTGACTAGGTCGGTTCCGACCGGGGACGGCGCGACGGCCGTGCTCGAGGTCGAGGGGCTCAGTGCGGCGCTGCGCGGCCCGCGGGCGGGTTTCGGCGCGAGCGCCCGGGGCACGCGCGATGCGGGAGGCCCGACCGGCGACCGGCCCGTGCTCGACGGCATCGATCTGCGGGTGCGCCCCGGCGAGTGCGTGGCGGTGGTCGGCGAATCGGGCGCCGGCAAATCGGTGCTCGCCCGCACCCTGCTCGGGCTGACCCAGGCGGACCCCCGCTGGACGGTGCGCGCCGACGCCTTCGAAGCGGCGGGCCGCGATGCCCGCAGGCTCACGCCCCGCCAGTGGCGCGGCCTGCGGGGGCGCTCCATGTCGCTCGTGCTGCAGGACGCGCTGCAGTCGCTCGACCCGCTGCGCACGATCGAGGCCGAGGTCGGCGAGGCCCTCGCGGCGCGCGGGATCGGCCGCAGCGAGCGGCGCGCCGCCGTGATCCGCGCGCTCGAGGGGGCCGGGCTCCCCGACGCCGCATCCCGCCTGCGGCAACGGTCGGGCGAGCTGTCGGGCGGCATGCGACAGCGGGCGCTCATCGCATCGGCGCTCGTGCACGAGCCCGAGCTGCTCGTCGCCGACGAGCCGACCACCGCGCTCGACCCCACCACGGCGACCCGCGTGCTGCGCCTCTTCGACGAGGTGAAGCGGCGGGGCACGGCGATCCTGCTCATCAGCCACGATCTCGCGAGCGTCGCCCGCGTCGCCGATCGGATCGCCGTGCTCGACCGGGGCCGCGTCGTCGAGCAGGGCGCCGCCGAGCAGATCCTGCGCCGGCCCGCCCACCCCGTCACCCGCGCGCTCGTCGACGCGATCCCGCGCGGCCCGAAGCCCCGGTCGGCGAGCCGAACCACCGCCGAAGCCCCCGGCTCCCCCGACTCCCCCGCGCTGCTCGCGCTGCACGGCGCCGCTCGCCGCTTCCCGGCTCCCGACGGCGGCACGACGGGTCTGCACGGGGTCGACCTCGTGCTGCGGCGCGGTGAGGCTGTCGGCGTGGTCGGCGAGTCCGGAGCGGGCAAGAGCACACTCGCGCGCATCCTCGTGGGCGCCGAGCAGCCGGACGCGGGGGCGGTCGAGCGCGTCGATCCCGGGTGCCGCGTGCGGCTCATCCCACAGGACCCCCTTTCCACGTTCGACCCGCGCTGGCGGGTCGGCAGGATCCTCACCGCCTCGCTGCGCGACGCCGGCCGCTCGCCCGTCGAACTGCTCGCGCAGGTCGGGCTCGGCCCCGAGTACCTGCATCGCCGACCCGCGACGCTCTCGGGCGGTCAGCGACAGCGCATCGCGATCGCGCGAGCCCTCGCCGCAGAACCCGACGTGCTCGTCTGCGACGAACCGGTGTCGGCGCTCGACGTGACCACGCAGGCCGGCATCCTGCGACTGCTGCGGGATCTGCAGGAGCGGCGCGGCGTCTCGCTCGTGTTCGTCTCGCACGATCTCGCGGCGGTGCGCACCGTGTGCGACCGCGTGCTCATCATGCGCGACGGGCGCGTGGTCGAGTCGGGTGAGACGGAGCGGGTGTTCGCGGATCCGGGCGACCCCTTCACGCGGGAGCTCATCGCGAGCGCGACCGCCGACTAGAGACCCGTGCTTCCGAGATGCGGAGCGTCGGATTGCCGGTTCATCATCTCGACGAGCAGCGGTTCAGCGCCCCGCATCTCGAAGAGGGGCGGGCGGGTGCCCGGACCCTCAGGCCGGCTCGACGCGCGAGCTGTCCCGGTAGAGCCGGATGAGGCCCTCGAGGCCGTCGTCCTCGAACCGTTCGAGCTGGCGGCGGGCCGGGCCGCCGGTGCGGCGCAGGCGCTCGACGTAGCCCCGCACGCACTCGAGGTCGTCGGTGCGGCGCAGCTCGGCTTCCACCCCCGAGACCATGCGCTCGAGGGTGTCGAAGGCGGGCTCGGAGCGCGCGGTGGTCGGGTCGATGAGGTCGGCGCCGAGGCCGTCGCGCGCCGCCATCCAGATCGCGCCGTTCACGAGCCCCGGGGTCGCGCGCGGCCGCGGCGTGCCCGCCTCGGCGTCGCTCAGGGCGCGCTCCACGAGGGCGCGCACGAGCACCGCGAAGCAGACGGCGTCCTCGGCCTCCAGCTGCGCATCGGCGATGCGCAGCTCCATCGTCGGGTAGTTCTGGGAGAGCCGAGCCAGCCAGGTCACCACCCCAGAGTCGAGCAGCACGCCGCTGTCGACGAGCTGTTCGACGGCACGGGCGTAGTCGTCGCCGCTCTCGAAGTCGGGCGGGAACCCGGCCACCGGCCACGACATGTTCATGATGTGGCGCCAGCGCGCGAAGCCCGTCGGCTCGCCGCACCAGAGCGGGGAGTTCGCGGTCATCGCGAGCAGCGCCGGCGCCCACGGCGCCAGCCGGGCGAGCACCTCGACCCCGGCGTCGGGAGACGGGATCTCGACGTGCACGTGCGTGCCGGTGACGTACTGGTAGGCCGCGGCGTTCCTCAGCTGCGCGTCGAGCTCGCGGTACCGTGACTTCGGCGTGACGGTTCCGGCCGCGTCGCCGCCGACGGGCGGCAGGCCGCTGCCTGCCAGCACGATGCCGCGATCCGCGGCCTCACGCGACAGCGCGCTGCGAAAGCCCGTGAGCGTGTCGAGCGCTTCCTCGGCGGTGCGGCACACCGGGGTGGCGGTCTCGAGCTGACTCGAGAAGAATTCGCGCTCGGCGGGGGCCACCGAGTTCGGGGCCGAGCGCACGAGCTCGGCGGCGAGGTCGGTCGGGGCGCCGTGCTCGACGTCGAGCAGCAGGTATTCTTCCTCGACCCCGAAGCTGCGGAACTCATCGGCTGCCATGTGGCCCTCCTTCGCGTTCAGCCGGCGCGGCGCGCCCCGGCTTGGAGTTCGAGCGTAGAGCGTCCGGGGCGCGGTGTCACCGGGGTTGATTTCGCAGGCGGGCAACCGATAGGCGGCCGTGACCCGAAGCCGGGCTTACTCGGAGCCGATGATGATGCCGGTGCGCAGTTCGGCGAGCAGCGCGAGCACCGCCGTGGCGGTCTCGGGATCCGGCACGCGCTCCACCGCGGCCGTCGCGCCGTCTCCCACCTTGATGCCCAGGTCGTCGTGGCCCAGCGAGGTGAACACGTCCTCGTCGGTGACGTCGTCGCCGAGGAACAGCACGGGCGCGTTCGGCAGTGCCGCGCGGATGCTGCGCAGCACCGATCCCTTGTTCGAGTCGCGCACCGAGAACTCACGCACCTGCTTGCCCTCGCGCACGTGCATCTCGGCCGCGAGCCCCAGCTCGACGGCGGCGGCCATCAGCTCGTCCGCCTGCTCGGAATCGGCCACCTGGCGCGTGTGCACCGCGATCCCGAACGGCTTGCGCTCCAGACGCACCCCCGGCTCGCCGCCCAGCACGCGCTCGAAGCGGCGCGCGATCCGCTGCAGGCGCTCGTGCTCCTCATCGGTGAGCGGGCTGCCGAGCGGCGGCGCCTCCCCGGCGCCGGCGACGGCGCCGACGTCGAGCCCCGTCAGCTCGGAGCCGTGCGAGCCCGACACGATCCAGCCCTCGCTCTGCAGTCCGGTCTCGGCGAGCCCCTCGAGCGAGCGGCCCGTCAGCACCGCGACGTAGGTGTCGGGCGCACTGCGCAGCACCTCGAGCGCTTGACGCGCCCGGGGCAGGATCCGCGCGTCCTGCGGCCGGGGCACGATGGGCGCGAGCGTGCCGTCGAAGTCGCTCGCCACGATGAGCTGCGGGAGCGCGGCGAGGCGCCGCACCCGGTCGTCGATGCTGCGCGGCACGAACGCCGTGCTGACCTGGATCGGCTCGGTGCGGTGCCCGGTCTGGCTGGGGCGCTGCGACTCGGCGGCCGCGCGAACCGCGCCCAGGTAGCCCGTCGCCCAGTGCGCCACGTCGTTGTCGTAGACGGTGCGCCGCAGCGAGCGCATCCGTCGGCGCTGCTCCTCGCGCGGCATGTGCGCGGCGCGCACGATCGCGGCTTTGAGCCCCTCGATGTCGTGGGGGTTGACGAGCAGCGCGTCGCGCAGTTCGTCGGCCGCGCCCGCGAACTCGCTCAGCACCAGCACCCCCTGCTCGTCGGCCCGGCACGCCACGTACTCCTTCGCCACGAGGTTCATGCCGTCGCGCAGCGGTGTGACGAGCAGCACGTCGGCCGCGAGGTAGAGGGCCACCATCTCGTCGCGGGTGTGTCCGCGGTGCAGGTAGACGAGCGGCGCGTGCCCGATCGAGCCGTGCTCGCCGTTGATGCGCCCCACCGTGAGCTCGACCTCGTCACGCAGCTGCCGGTAGGCGTCGACGCGTTCGCGGCTCGGGCTCGCGACCTGCACGAACACGATGTCGGCGGGGTCGATCTCACCGTCGCCGAGCAGCTCGTCGAACGCCTTGAGGCGGTGGCGGATGCCCTTCGTGTAGTCGAGCCGGTCGACGCCCAGCATGACCGTCTTGGGGTTGCCGAGCTCGGCGCGGATCTCCCGCGCGCGCTGCTGGATCTCGGGGCGGGCGGCGACCTCGGCGAAGGCTGCGGCGTCGATCGAGATCGGGAACTCCTGGGCGAGCACCGTGCGCGACGGATGGTCGGCGGTGCCGGGTACGACGATCGTATTGCCGAGGGCGGGCACCCGGGTGAAGCGCTCGGCGGTCATGCGGAAGGCGACCGCGTCGGTGACCTGCTGGAACCCGATCACGTCGGCGCCGAGCAGCCCCTCGACGACGCTCTTGCGCCACGGCAGCTGTGCGAAGAGGCGGCTCGGCGGGAACGGGATGTGCAGGAAGAACGCGATCGTGAGGTCGGGGCGCAGTTCGCGCAGCATGGCGGGCACGAGCTGCAGCTGGTAGTCGTGCACCCACACGATCGCTCCCCGCGCGGCCTGCTCGGCGACGCGCTCCGCGAACCGCTGGTTCACCCGACGGTAGCGGTCCCACCACACGCGGTGGAAGTCGGGGCGCGCGATCACGTCGTGGTAGAGCGGCCACAGCGTGCCGTTCGAGAAGCCCTCGTAGTAGAGCTCGATGTCGTCTTCGCTGAGTTCGACGGGGGCGAGGCGCATCGATCCGATCTCGAAGGGCTCGAGCTGCTCGTCGGCGGCGCCGACCCACCCGACCCAGAGGCAGCCGAGCTGCTCGACGATGGGCGCGACGGCGGTGACGAGCCCCCCGGGCGAGGTGCGCCAGGAGGTCGATCCGTCGCTCGCGACCACGCGGTCGACGGGAAGTCGATTGGAAACCATGACGAGCTCGCGACCGCCCGTCATGTCCTGCATTTCGGTCATGGCACCCCCTGCGACTCTGTGTTCGCAGTCTAACGAGCGCGGGTCACGGTTCGCTGCCCATTGCGGCTCGGGATCGCGCGATGATAGGCGCCCACGCACCCGGGAGAGGATCCGTCCTCACCCGCCGGCTCGTTTGCCCTCAGCGAACGCCTCTTAGCACTCCCACCTCGAGAGTGCTAATCTACAAGCAGGTTGAGTCGCATCGACTCAACTTTCGAACTCCGTATCGCCAGATGAGAGAAAGGTGCGAACATGGCAAGCTACAACCCCCTCCGCGACGTGGAACGCCTCGCCGACGTGCTGCTCAGCGAACCGCTCCGCGGCCCCCGGCAGATGCCGATGGATCTCTATCGCGATGGCGACCACTACCTGCTGACGGCAGACCTCCCCGGCATGGATCCCGGCTCCGTCGACATCGACGTGGACGGGCAGCTCCTCACGATCCGAGCCGAGCGCACCCTGCCCGACGCCGAGAACGTGAAGTGGATCACCCGCGAGCGCACCGCCGGCAGCTTCCTGCGCCAGCTGAGCCTGGGCCAGGGCATCGACACCGAACGCATCAGCGCCAGCTACGACAACGGGGTCCTGTGCGTCACGATCCCGGTCAGCGAGCGCGCGAAGCCGCGCAAGGTGGAGGTCATGACCGGCGGAGCCGGCGAGACGCCGCAGACCATTCAGGCCTCCGATCCCACCCCCGCGCAGCTGGAGAACAGTCCGGCCTAAGCGCGAGGCACACGAACGAGGGCTCCGCGCCCGCTCTCTTCGAGCGGACGCGGAGCCCTCGTCGTTCAGCGGCGGTCAGTCGACGGTGGTCCGAGGCTCCTGCGGCTGCTGCCATCGCTCGTCGTCGGTGACGTCGCGGGCGGCGTCCACCTCGCCCCGCCCCGTCTCCTGGGACGGCTCGCCACCGGGCTCACCGCCCGCCCCGGCCGCGGACTCGGCGTCCGATCCGGTGTTCGTCTTCTCGACGACCTCCTCGGCGCGCTCGGCGCCCTCCTCGACCGCGCGCGGCATCTGCTCGTCCATGGTGCCCTCCTCCTCATGATGCGTCGTCTCTCCAGACTGCGCCCGCGGCGCCGGGCCTTCCAGGGGTGGCGCGACCGGGCACGATCATCTAACCTGCGAGTGCGCCACCCGAGCACACGACCCCCGGTTCGCACCGGGCTTCGAGGATTCGCCTGGCGACGGCAACCGCCCGACACCCACGACCCGGGATCGGCTCGGGATCGCACGAGCCTCTGGAGGGGTCATGGTCCGCACTCGCGTGCACAATCAGTTCGTATCGCTCGACGGCTACTCGGCCGGAGAGTACGTGACGTTCGATCAGCCGATCGGAGACGCCAGCCGTCTCTTCGGGTGGTTCGACGGCCGCGTCATCGAGGGGGTGCACCGGGTGCAGGAGCCGGTCACCCTCGACCGGGCGCTGTTCAGCATGTGGGGACAGGGCATCGGCGCCGAGATCATGGGCCGCCGCAAGTTCGGCCCGCAGCAGGGGCCATGGCCGGACGACGGCTGGCGCGGCTGGTGGGGCGAGCAACCGCCCTTCAAGACGCCCTGCTTCGTACTCACCCACCACCCGCGCGAGCAGATGGTGTTCGAGAACGGCACGAGCTTCCACTTCGTCGACGACACCCCCGAAGAGGTGCTGCGCCGGGCGAAGGAGGCCGCGGACGGCCTCGACGTGCGCATCGGGGGCGGCCCGACCACCGTGCGGCAGTTCCTGCGCGCAGATCTCATCGACTTCATGCACCTGGTGATCGTGCCGATCACACTGGGGCGCGGGGTGAGCCTGTGGCACGATGTCACGGGCTTCGAGGATCGCTTCGCCCTCGAGTCGGTCAGCAGTTCGAGCGGTCTCACGCATCAGCTCTGGAACCGGAGGAGCACGGGGTCGTAACCCGGCGCCTCGGGGACCCGGCTGCGCAGGGCGCTGCTGGGCGGTCCGCCGGGGCGCCCAGCTGCAGCGCGGCCGCGCCGCCGTGCCGCAGTGCCGCTCGCTCTACGGCGTGCGTCGGCGCAGGGTCAGCGCGGCCAGACCGAGCGCGACCAGCGTCACTGCGCCGATCACGATCAGCGGCCCGCCCAGCTCCCAGCCCACGTCGCCGCGGGTCACCGCGTTTACCGCGTCGATCGCGTAGCTGAGGGGCAGCCAGTCCGAGACCGCGTGCAGCGGGTCGGGCATGCGATCTCGCGGCATCAGCAGTCCGCCGAGCAGGATCTGCGGGAAGACGAGCACCGGCATGAACTGCACCGCCTGGAACTCCGTGCGGGCGAAGGCGCTGGCGAGCAGCCCGAGCCCGGTGCCGAGCAGGGCGTCGAGCACGGCGACGAGCCCCAGCTGCCAGATCGGACCGTCGACCTCGAGCCCGCACACGACCACCGCGAAGCCGACCGTGATCACCGCCTGCACGGCGGCGGCGAGGCCGAACGCAAGCGCGTAGCCCGCGATGAAGTCGCCCTTGCCGAGGGGTGTGGTCATCAGCCGTTCGAGCGTGCCGGATCGGCGCTCCCGCAGGGTGGTCACCGACGTGATGATGAACATGAGGATGAAGGGGAACAGAGCCAGGATCGGCCCGCCGAGCTGCTCGAACGCCCCCTCCTGTTCGTCGAGCAGCCACGCGAAGAGGCCGACGAGCAGGCTCGGCATGAGCAGCAGCAGAGCGATGGATCGCGGGTCGTGACCGAGCTGCCGCAGCACGCGGCCGGCGGTGGCAAGGGTGCGGGTGAGGGTCATCGCGTACCCTCCTTCGAAGCCTCTGCGGGGTCGGCGGCCTCGTGCCTCCCGTGGTGGGACGCCGCAGCCGGAGGCCGCGCGGGCGCGCCGCCCTGCGTCGCGACGATCGCGAGGAACGCGGCCTCGGGGTCGGTCGTGCCGGTCCGCTCGAGCAGGTCGGCGGGCGAGGTGTCGGCGATGATGCGGCCCTCGCGCATCAGCAGCAGGCGGTCGCAGCGCAGCGCCTCGTCCATCACGTGACTGCTGACGAGGAGGGTGGTGCCGGTGGCCGCGAGCTCTCGGAAGAGATCCCACAGCTCGACCCGGAGCACGGGGTCGAGGCCGACGGTGGGCTCGTCCAGCACGACCACGTCGGGCGACCCGAGCAGCGCTGCGGCCAGCGACACCCGGTTGCGCTGCCCGCCGCTCAGCGCCTCGACTCGTCGCTTCGCGTGGTCGCCCAGACCGACCAGCTCGATCACGCGCTCGGTATCGCCGCCGGGTGCGCCGAGCACGCGGGCGAAGTAGCGCAGGTTCTGCTGCACGGTGAGGTCGTCGTACACCGACGCGGCCTGTGTGGCGTAGGAGACCCGGCGACGCAGCCGCTTCGATCCCGCCGGCTCGCCGAGCACGCGCAGTTCGCCCGCGACCCCGCCCTGCACCCCGACCACGGAGCGCATCAGCGTGCTCTTGCCGCAGCCCGAGGGGCCGAGCAGACCAGTGACCTGCCCGCGCGGTATCTCGAACCCAACGTCGTCGAGCACCGTGCGCCGGCCGCGCCGCACCGTCAGCCCCGCGACCTGAATCGCGGGCCGGGCATCGGTGCCGTCGTCCATGCCCTCAGGGTACTCGCCCCGACGGTCGATGCCCGCCCCGGAGGCCGACAACTGCCGCGCCCCCGGGGCGCGCCTCGCCGCCCGACCATGCTCGCAGCGCGGCCGAGCGACGCGTCTAGCGCTCGGAGAGCACCGGCACCGGACGACGGAATCCGCGGGTGGCGATCCCGAGCATCACGAGACCGAGGACCAGCCAGCCGCCCCCGATCGCGTACGCCTCGGGATGCAGCTTCGAGAAGAGGTACAGATCGACCGCGAAACCCGCGATCGGCAGCAGGCTGAGCAGAGCCGCGCGCGCCATGCTACTGCGGGCACGGAAGCTGCGCCAGATCCACACGAGGAATGCGACGTTCACGAGCGCGAACGCGAGAAATGCGCCGAAGTTGATGTACGCGGTCGCCTTCCCGATGTCGAGCAGCATCCCGAGCATGCCGATGAGCCCGATCAGCAGGATGTTGATCCACGGCACGCGGAAGACCGAGCTGAGGCGACCGAAGACCGACCTGGGCAGCACGCCGTCGCGCCCCATCACGTACAGCAGCCGGCTCGAGGTCGCCTGGATCGCGAGACCGGAACCGAAGCCCGCGATCACGCTGACCAGATTGTTCACGTTGGTGAACGCCTCACCTCCCGCGAAGATCGAGAGGGTGTAGCCCGCGGT
Source organism: Leucobacter muris (assembly GCF_004028235.1). Classification (NCBI taxonomy): domain Bacteria; kingdom Bacillati; phylum Actinomycetota; class Actinomycetes; order Micrococcales; family Microbacteriaceae; genus Leucobacter; species Leucobacter muris. The sequence goes on from NZ_CP035037.1 coordinate 2,391,069, forward strand.
GTCCGCGTTCTCGAACACGCCGCCGGGGTGCACGAGCTGCATGAGGAAGGAGACGCCGACGAAGATGCACCCGCCGAGCAGTACGGCGAGCACGATGCCCCGCGGAATGTCGCGTCGAGGCTGCTTGGTCTCCTCGCTCAGCGTGGAGATCGCGTCGAAGCCGAGGAAGGAGTAGGCGGCGACGGCCGCCGCCGAACTCACCGCGACGAGATTCGTCTCTTCGTTCCACATGGCGCTCGAGGCGGGCCCTCCGCCCTCACGACCGAGGAAAGAGGAGCAGCACCACGACGAGCGCGGCGACCGAGGCCATCGCCGTGATCGTGAGCACGATGTTGACGCGGTCGGCGAGCGCGATCCCGAGGAGATTGATGGTCGTCGTCGCCCCGACGTTGATGAGCAGCCACACCCACAGCGGGATCCCCGGGAACTGCGCATGCAGATAGGTGGATTGGATGAGCCAGGCCACCATGGGCAGGAACAGATAGTCGAGCAGGATCACCCACCCGGCGAAGAAGCCCACCACCCGGCCGAGAGTGCGCCCCACATAGGTGTAGGCCGATCCAGCCGTCGGATACTCGCGGGCGAGCACCGCATATGCGACCGCGGTGAGCAGCATTGCTGCGGTGGCGACGAGGTAGGCGGTCGGCGCAGCCCCGCGACTCGTCTCGGAGACGACGCCGAAGGTCGACGTGACGATGCTCGGCGACATGTAGGCGAGCCCGAAGAACACGACCCCGAGCAGTCCGAGGCGCGGGAGGAGCTTCGTGGCGGGAGCACTCGTGGTCTCCATGACGGCGCTCATGCGCGGACCTCCGTCGTGCGGGGGGCCCAGGCACTCGGGGTGATGCGCCCCGAGTAGAGAGGCAGTTCCACGGGCTCGTCTTCTCGCCTGAATTGCGCCCACGGTCGGGAGACGCCGGCGGTGCCGAATCGGCGCACGGCGTCCACCTGCTCGAAGTCGATGACCGTCGTGAGGATCTCATCCCCCGATGTACCGGACGACATGCGCACGGCGCCATCCGGGTCGACCAGGAGAGAGCGTCCGCGTCCGGTCGGCGCGGACGCGTTGACGGAGGCGATCCACACCTGGTTCATGATGGCGTTGCCGCGCACGATCGCCTGTTCCTGCTCACGATCGCTCGTGTTGGTCTGCACCAGGTTGAGGATCACGTCGGCGCCCTGCCACGCCAGCTGCCGCGTGTGTTCCGGGAACCAGATGTCGTAGCAGATCGAGAGCCCCACGTTGCCGTATCCCGGGATCTCGAAGACGGTGAAGGCCTCTCCGGGGGCGCACACCTCGGCGGGCCGCCAGGGGAAGATCTTTCGATAACTCGCCCGAACGGCGCCGTCCGGGCCGAACACCACGGCGGTGTTGTGCACTCGCCCGCCGACTCCGCGCTCGTCGAACGTGCCGGGCACCAGCCAGATGCCGAGTTCGGCCGCGATCGCGCCCAACTCGGCGAAGCGATCGTCGGTGATCGGGCGCGCCAGTTGTTCGACATCGATAGTGCCGGCAGGGGTATCGAGATGGAGTTCGGGGAACACCCAGAGTCGCATCTCGGGGTGGGCAGCCACCCCCCTTCTGAGTTGTGCCTCGAATTGCGGGAGAGAAGCTGCGGGGTGCTGCACCAGCGCAACACCGAGTGATCGGCTCATAGCCTTCCTTTCATTAATTAATGATACTTTAAATAACTAATTCGACGATGTCAACGCGACGAGACCGCACGGCTCTGAAACAATGGCTGCATGGCACGTCCCCGCAACCAAGAAGGCCGCAAACGAGAACTCGTGGCAGTCGCCACGGGGCTCCTCGTGCGACACGGGCAGGGCGGGGCGCGCTTGATCGACATCGCCGAGGCCGCAGGGGTCACGCCGGCCGCGGTGAGCTACTACTACCCCGACCTTTCAGATCTCTACGCGGACACGTACGCCAGCGCCGTGGAGCAGTACCTCGTGCGGCGCCGCGAGCGCGTGCAGAGCATCTCCGAGCCCGTCGAGCAGCTCAGCCAGTGCCTCGCACTCGGGGTGCCCCAGGAGCACTCGAGTTCGCGCGCGGCGACGGTGCTGCTGATCGAGCTCTCGGCGTTGGCGATCCGCCAGGAACGCATCGCCGCTTCGGGCCGCAGGTTCGAGGCGGAACAACTCGACCTCTTCCAGGAGATCCTCGATGCGGGATCGCGGGCGGGCGTGATGGAGCTGTCCATGAGCTCGCGAGACATCGCTCGCGCGCTTCTCGCGGTCGAGGACGGTATCGCCATTCCCGTGGTGGCAGGGCGCCTCGACCCGGCCGAGGCGCTGCGCGTCACCCTGAGAACCGCCGCATCGCTCACCGGAACCCGCGCACTCGTCGCGGGCTGACGCCGAGGGTCATCCGCACTGCCGCGTGCCACAACCGGCGAGGTCGCGGGGAACCCATCGGCGTTCATGAGGGCCATACGACGGAACCCCCGGTGAGATTCATGACCTCACCGGGGGTTCTTCGTCGGGATGACAGGATTTGAACCTGCGACCCCGTCGTGTGCCGGCCGCAAATTCCATCGAATCGCACGAGATATCACCCGCTCCGCTTTCTGGCCTCCGATCAGGCAAAATGATGCCATTATGGGCCAGTTTCGATATCAGGTGACTCGCGAGCCATCAGCGCCATCGTGTCTGAAACGTGTCTACTCGCGGGGCCGGAAGCTCGCCCTGCGCCGCCTCGTGCGGGTCTGATCCCCTGGGTCGTTCGCACGCCATCTGCGGTCACCGATCTCGGCGCGCACGGTACGCTCGCCTCATGCTGCATGCCACGATTCGTCTCGCTGAAACTCACCAGGTCACCGTCGAGGGGGAATCGCTCGGCGAGATCCAGCAGCACCTCCGGGAGCAATGCCCGGATGGGTTCGTGCTGACGCTGGCGCCCGTCTCGATGGCGAAGGCGTCGACGGCGATCACTGCGACCGGCACCTATGCACGGCGCGACGAGGTACAGGAGATCGAGGCCCCCAGCTACGCCGAGTTGCGGGCCGCGGTGCCCGCGGGGTGGCAGATGCTCAGCGTGCGTCGGGTCTGATGTCGGGGTCGCGGCTACTCTCGCCCGCATGGGAGGAATGCCGTGGAGCCCGATGATGACACTGACGCGCATCAACGATGAAGAGGCGTGGATGTACGACGGCTCGATCCGGGTCGCGATCATCCGTCGCGTGAGGATCGGGCGGCCGTCTGCGCTGCTATGGCGCTCGGTGACCGGCGACGAGAACCCCGACCAGCGCGCCCTCGTCGGGTACTTCCCGAGCGTGCAGATGGCGGCCGCGGTGACGTGGCGATCCTGGGATCAGCGGCACAAGCCAGTCGAGAGGCACAGCCTCTCATGACGTCAGTGGCTTCTTCGGTGCCGTTACCCTATCCGCATGACGCAACACCAACTTACGGCTTCCATTGAGTCTCTACCAAGCAGCGTTCTCGGAACTCACGAAGATCTAGAGCTAGTTGCCGAAGGTGCCATCAAAGCTGTGCTTGCAAAGCGAGGAATCAGCGTGAAATTCGTAAGACCTCAGCTCGGCGGCGTCTCGGAGATAGTGGTTTCGCTCGCCCTCGCCATGCTGAGATCTATATGGTCTAAGATCCAGCGAGCCAGGAAGATTCGTCGTTCATCAGAAGCAGCTGAGGATGCAGGCTGGTCTCTGACCTATCGCCTCACGGTTCCAGAAATCGCGTCCACCGCGGCGCAACGGGCCGCGTTGATTACACACCTGCTCGACCTGACAGAAGCAATCAAATCGGAGCTGCATTCAGATTTCGGAGAACATCTCGCTGTGACCTCTCGCGTCATCCTAGAAGGGACCGGGCATGAAATCACGGTCCTCCCCACCGCACTGAGCGGCATGGGGTACGACCGCTTGGCGGCTATTGCTTCGAAGGCCGCCAGACATCACACCAGCACCGTCGTCCCGCGCACGCTCTGGACTGGATCTGCCGTGAAGGCAAGCAAGACATTGCCACCAATCATGACTATCTCTGGCACGGGCAACACGGCCTCAGACACCCCTGACTAGAACAGCAATAATGCCCCCGCCGCTCCGAAGAGCAGCGGGGGCGCAGTGCGTAGAGTCAGCGTCGGCGGGCAACCGTACTCAGTAAGAGCTAGCCGTGACCCGCCCAGGGGAGTTGGGCGACTGGGCGTGGCGTGCTCGAGGAAGGCTTACGCGTCGATGGAGACGGTGCGAGCGAACGAAGCATCATCACAGGGAGTGCCATCTCATTTTCGATCTCGGGCGCACTGTAAGGTGATGGGCCATAGCGCTCCTGCAAAAGCCTGAAGAGCAAGCGGGGTGACTCCGCGCCCACCTCGACCGGCTCGTTCTTTCGCCAACCCCTCGCAGAAAGCTGTTTCCACAGTGTCTGCGACCGGGCTGCGTCAATTTGCTCGACCGCCTGGGCTCGCATCAAGATCGCCTGAATCGAAAGCCCCCAAGTGGCCTTCACCCGGCGCAAATCTACTAACGTCGCATCGTGGGCGACATGCTCTCGAACCTGCGGGGCAGGGATCAGGAACGCGCCAGCGAACAGGTTAGCTTCACGCTCCGGGTCTGAGGAACGCCGGAAGCTGTGCAACACGAGATGCCCGAGTTCATGCGCAAGCGTGAATCGATCGCGGTCTCCTCGAACCTGCATCACACCGATCAGGGCGGCCTCGCCGCGACCTGCGGACCAAGAGACCCCAGAGTGCTTGACGAAGCCGTCATCATGGCCATTCATAGTCGCCACCGCCACCCCTGCACGCTCAAGCGCACGTGTGACATTGGAGATCGGAGCGTCTGCAGCGATTCCCAGAATCTCACGAGTCTGCTGCGCAAGTTCATCGATGCGGGCTACATCGAGCAGTTCAGCATCATCCTGAACTGCCAGTAGCTGCTGGCGGGGATAACCAGAGCCATCAAGCAGCGATTCTGTGACTCGGAACGCCTCCGAGAAGAGCTCATGGACGCGCGCCGTATCAGACACCCGCGCGCCCGACTGCTTGCGATAATGCAAGCTATCGCGGGGAATTGAACGCGGAGTTACCGTGAAGTACTCGAGCGGAAGTGCCAACGCCGAAGAGAATGCCACCGCGAGCTGCTCCGTGAAATCTCGCTGATGCTTCTCCACCATCGAGACCATCGATTGCGCTACGCCAGCCGTCTCCGCGAGCGCAGTCTGAGTCACCCCGGTGAGTGCGCGAGCGGAAATGAGGCGCTCAGGCAGAAACACTGCCGGCCCCTTCCTGCGTTTCCTCAGCCGCTTCACGCTTACTGGGCATAACCAGATCCTCCTCGTCATCGCGCGTATCGAACCCGCCATCCTCAAAGAACTCGAGATCATTGAGCGGAATCGAGAGGTCCGTCTGGGCCTTTTCGCCGTACTTCCAGGTCCCGACTGGATGCACAACACGCATGAAAGCCGTACCGGCCGCGAAGTCCGCGGTCCAGAGCAGGAGAAGCATCTCAACACTGCGAGCCACCAGTGCCTCATCATCGAACAGGCCTTGATTCGAATACCAGTACTGCCGCGCAAGGTTCGTACCCGGGGCCGGTACGACTCCCGAAGTGTGCAGGAATCGAAGCGCGAGGCCTTCGGTGCGCAGGTGGATCGGCGTATTGTTGCGCTGCCCTAGATCCAGCGCCCATGGCCCCAGATCCACACCGCACAGGCGCTTGTGCATGCGGGCACGAGCCATATGCACGCGAGTCGGCTGATAATGGTCGGTGTGAGGGATCTCAAGCACTGAGGCGGCAGATTCGGCGGTCGTTACAGCATCTTCGCTGATCTTGGCCAGGGTTCCGGCGATGGGTGCGAGTGCCAGTCGCACCCGCTCATGCAAGGGTGTGTCCATGCGAGTGATAATATCACAATGTATTACACACCTCCTGGAATCCTCCAACTCCAAGGCTGTGGCACAGCCTTGCGTGAAACGCAGAAACGCGACCCCGCCGCTCCGAAGAGCAGCGGGGTCGCGTTTCAATTGCTGTCATATTCTGACAGAACTGGTGCGGTTGGCAGAATATGACAGCCAACGTAACCAGCGTCAGTCGACGGCGTAGCGGGGCACGTAGTGCGGGCGCGCATCGGATCCGAGCATGATGCGTTCAACGGCCGGCCAGCGATCGCCGAGCCACTGCGCGAGCCTCTGGTAAGCGAGGATCACGAGCGCGATCACGAGCGCCTGCAGCAACGCGAGTGCCGGCACCGACACGATGCCGGCCTCCGCGATCACGCCGTCGACCCACGCGAGCGCGGCGGCCAGCGCGGGGATCTGTGCGACGAGGCGGGCGACGAGCACGGCGATCAGGGCGGCCATGATCGTGCGCCGGTCCTGGTTCTTGCGATCGGTCTTGGTCTGGGTGGTCATGGGGTTACTCCTTCATGAAGGGGGGCAGGGTGTCTTGGGTCCAGGTGCCGGTCTTGAGCATCTCGACGCGGTGCGCGTGCAGGCTCTCCTTGAGTTTGCGGTTCTCAGTGAGCGCCGCGGCGTGCGCGTCGACTTGCTGGCGGCGCTGCTCGGTGGACTGTTGGATGCGGTTGGCGAGGATGCGGCCGAGCCACACGAGGAGGGCGCCCGCGAGGGTGTACCAGAGCTTGTCGGGGCTGTCGATGATTCCCACCGGCTACCCCCTCGGCTTGAACGGGTACCGCCAGATCATCCCGAGACGGAGCGCGAGCACGCAGGAGGCGATGAGGATCACACCGGCCTGGGTGAGTCGCGACCCGGTGGACTGGAAGTGGAGCACGATCACGATGTACGCGTACGCGGCGAGACCGGCGACCATCGCGACGATCGCCCACCGCTCGAGCTCCCACCATTCCCGCCAGCCCGCGAGCATGCCGAGCGCACCACCGACGAGGAACATCAGGCCAACGACGGTCATGCCGCCGGCCCCGAACACGCCCTCGAGCGATTGCGGCGGCCACGCGAGCGTCACCACCCCCGTCGCGACGAACAGGGCGTAAGCGCAGGCGTACACCGTGGACGCGTAGCGAGGTTCGGGGACGAGGCGCAGCCAGCGCGCCCGCACCCACCCCGCCACGGCGCGGGCAGGCTGTGCGCCGTGCTCGCGCGCCCACACGATCGCGACCGCGCTCGCCGCGAGCACGAGCAGCGCGAACCCAGCTGCGGCGAGCGCGGTCGCGATCGGGCTCACGCGTACTTCTCCTTGAGCTCGAGCCAGCGCTCCACGGTGACTTCCATCGGCTGTCCGAACTGGCTCGCGAGTGCGTTCGCGTACTGCTTGCGGGCGCCGTTCTTGTCGTACTCCTCCCAGGAGCCCTTCACGCCGGGGCGGTAGATCGCGTATGCGGGAGAGCCGTCCTGCCGGGCGCCAGTGGTCAGAACAATGAGATGCATGGGGTCGTCCTTTCGTCGTCGCGCACGCGCGAGCGCCGCGGCCTTCTGAGACGCGGCGAGCGCCGGCGTCTTGGAGGTGTGGAAGGCGCCCACGGTGAGCGCCTTCGGGCGGAGCGCGCCGAGCACACCCCGCGGGATGAGATCCGCGATCTGCACCGCGCCCGGGTTCTGGGTGAGGCAGCGCAGCATCCCGTTCGCGAGCACCTCGAGCAGGGTCGCGATGTGCGAGAGCGGGTACCAGACCGACCCGTACTCCCAGATCACGACGTCGCCCGGGCGGAAGGGTTGGCCGGCGGGGATCTTCTCGAACCACTGCCCGAGGCCGGAGCGGTCGAAGTGGTGCCAGACGTTGCAGGCCCAGCCCGCGTGCGGGCCGGTGCCGCCGGCGTTCGTGTATGTCGGCCACGACGGAACGCCGAGGAAGTTCGTCGCGTAGTGCGACTGAATTGGCCTGGTTTGAGTTCCGATCTTTATACAAGGATGGAACTACGATGCCAAGCAAATATGACCCTGAACTTCGCCAGCGCGCACTTCGGATGCTCGCCGAAGCCCGTCCCGAGCACGAGTCGCTGACCGCGGCCTGCCGACACGTCGGTGGGCTCCTCGGAGTGAGCCCGGAGACGCTGCGCGTGTGGCAGCGCCGCTACGACATCGATACCGGCGCGAAGCCTGGCACCTCGATCGATATGGCCCAGGAGAACCGGCGGTTACGCCGCGAGGTGAGCGAGCTCCGTAAGGCCAACGAGGTACTCAAAGCCGCGAGCGTGTTTTTCGCGAAGGAACTCGACCGGCCACGAACGAAATGATCAGATTCATCGACGAGTACCGTGATCGTTTCGGGGTCGAGTTCCTCTGTCGTACGCTGCGTGCGGCAGTTCGTGGGTTCCTCACCTCCCGCGGATACCGGGCCGCGAAAGCCCGGTCGGCCTCAGCCAGGCAGCTGCGCGACGAGTTGCTCCTCCCTGAGATCCGGCGGCTCCACGCGAAGCACTATGGCGTGTACGGGCGCCGGAAGATGCATGCCCTGCTGAAGCGTGAGGGGTGGAAGATCGGCCGCGACCAGACCGAGCGTCTGATGCGGCTCGCCGGCGTGCGCGGGGTACGGAAATCAAAGCGCGTGTTCACCACACGCCCTAACAAAACGGCGGCACTGCCTGCCGATCTCGTCAACCGGAGATTCGCCGCTGACGGGCCGCGCAAGCTCTGGGTGTGCGACGTGACCTACGTCGCCACCTGGTCTGGGTTCGCCTATGTCGCGTTCGTCACTGACGTGTACTCGCGCAGAATCGTGGGCTGGAATGTCGCTGCGACGCTGAAATCTGAGGTTCTGCCGATGCAGGCACTCGATATGGCTGCGTGGCAATCGGGCGGCAGGCTCGATGGCCTGATCCATCACGCCGATCACGGGTCGAATTACACCGCCATGGTCTATACGGATCGCATTGCGGAACTCGGAGCAGTGCCCTCGACCGGGACGGTCGGCGACAGTTTTGACAATGCCATGGCTGAGGCGGTCAACAACCTCTACAAGACCGAACTGATCCGACAGCAGGGCCCCTGGCGGACGGTTGA